>NZ_JACVWG010000001.1:0-1380937 GCF_020658465.1 Clostridioides sp. ES-S-0049-02 | reverse complement strand
ATGAAAAAATGGACTATGAGATATAGAAACTGGGATAGTATATATAATCAGTTATCTATATTCTTTGATAATAGAATATAATTTTTAAAAATCATATTTCAAAAATTTGCCATAATATATATGGTTTACAAAAATATTTAGAAATATCCCAGTATATATTTTTTACAATTTATTAGAATAAAATTCATATATTGGGAAATATTAATAGTAAATAAATAATTGTTGCTATAAAGTAGAAATTATCTTTAAAAGCACAAATTAATTTACAGTCTCAGATTTAACGGCGATTTTGAAAAAATTAAAGTCGCCGTTTTCATGTTTTGATTTATATTATACAAATATCTATATTTCAAACCTCCATCTTTAATCTCATGAGCATTTAAAAATATTGTGATATTATAGATAGCTTTTTCATTATAATATTAATCTTTTTTATTTACTTTATTTCTTCTTCTTGAGAATTCTTTAAGTGCTTCAGCTTTAATTTTATCAAGTTCTTCATCCTCCATAAAATTAGCATCGTCTTCAAATCCATCTTGTTCTTCGCCATTAAAACGATACATTTTTTTTAGTAAACTCCACAAGGTTTCTAATTCGTCTTGAGTAAACTCATGAAATACATCTGCCATAAAATTTATTCCAACTCTACTACATTTAATCATGACTTGTTTTCCTAAATCGGTAACCTTTACATTAATTGCTCTTTTATCATTTGGGCTTGGAACTACCTGAACATATTCATTTTTTTCAAGGTTAGCAACTATTCTATTTATATTTTGTTTACTTGTACCCATTTTTCGTGCAATATTATTTAATGTTGTTTCTTCTTCTGGTAAGTGAAGAATAGATAAAATAGTCATATATTGTCTTGAAGTAAGTACATCAAAATACTTATCGCCTTCTATTTGTATTTTGTTTGTAAGAGTAAAAAGAGTTGCATATGTTTGATTCATTAGAAACAATTCTTTCAATTCATTTGAATAATCCATAAAATATCTCCTTTGTATTTAGATACTATTTTGACGAAAACAGAATATCACGAATTGAATATAATGTCAATATGATGTCCAAGTATAGTTAAATGTTCTCTCTAAATAATTAATATTCAATAACTAAATTATTATATAGTTATTTAGAGCAACACTTGTATAGCAATTTATGCTAATAATTAATAAGTAAGAAACTTATATAGAACGTTTTGACTTGAAAATTGTAGTAATATAGTATATAAGTTAATATGTTGAATAAATTCAGGCTGGAGGAGTAATTATGAAGTGTACAAATTTTACTTTCAAGGGAAAAGAAGATTTAGATATATATACATATAAATGGGAAGATGAAAGTATAGAAAACCCAAAGGCAATTGTACAAATTGCCCATGGAATGGCAGAAACTGCACAACGGTATGAAGTTTTTGCTAAAGAGCTTACTAAAAATGGATATATAGTATATATAAATGACCATAGAGGACATGGAAAAACCGCAAAGACAGTAGAGAATGTTGGGCATCTAGCTGAAAAAGAAGGTTTTAGATGCCTTGTAGAAGATATGAATACTTTAACAAGTATTATAAAAAAGGAAAATAAAGATTTGCCAATTTATTTATTTGGGCATAGTATGGGGTCATTTGCGAGTCAAAGATACATAATGGATTACAGTGATAATTTATCTGGTCTTATATTATGTGGTTCAAATGGAAAACAAGGTATTATTCTAAATTTTGCTCATCTAATAATTAATCATGAGATTAAAAAGTATGGAAGAAATTCTCGAAGCAATAAAATAAATGATTTAATATTTGGTGGAGAAAGCATAAGAAGAAATAAAAATACTAAATTTGATTGGTTAAGTAGAGATAAAGAACAAGTTGAAAAATATATAAATGACCCATTTTGTGGGGTGGTATGTACTTGTGGCTTTTTTTATGATTTAGTGCAAGGATTAAAAGAAATAGAGGATAAAGAAAACTTAAAAAAGATACCACTTGATATTCCTATTTATATAATATCTGGAGATAAAGACCCTATAGGTAAAAATGGTAAGGGTGTCTTAAGGCTAAGGGATAGATATATAAAATTAGGAGTAAAAGATGTAACATGTAAACTCTATAAAGATGGAAGACATGAATTATTGAATGAGATAAATAAAGAGGAAGTTTTTGAGGATGTTATTTGTTGGTTAAATGAAAAATGGGAATTTTGTAGTCAATGAAATAAGCTTTTAACTTATAATTTAACCAATAGTTAAATTATAGGTTTTTTGTTAACTTTACCTCAATTTACTAATAAATGCTTTTTTAATATACTTAAATTAAGAGATATACATTAAGGAGGTATATATGCGAATTAAAATAGGTGAAGTCATACAAACATTGAGAAAAGAAAAAAGTTTAACACAAGAACAATTAGCAAAGTTTATAGGAGTGTCAACACCAGCAGTATCTAAATGGGAAAGTGGAAATTCCTATCCAGATATAGAACTATTGCCAGTATTAGCAGATTTTTTTAATGTATCTGTTGATAAACTTTTAAACTATAAAGTAGATTTAAGTGAAGAAGAAGTAATGAAAGTCTATAAAGAACTAGAAGCAACTCTTGCTAAAGTAGAAATTGATTTATTAATAGAGGAACCATTAGAAGAATTTAAAGAAGATTTAGAATCTGTAGAAAGACTTGCTAATATGTATATGGAGAAATATCCTCAAAGTTATCTGCTAAAGTTAAAAATAAGTTCGCTATACCAAATGTATTCATATAAATTTGGTAAAGATAAATTCAATAGTAAAATTAAAGAAACAACAAATATTCTTGAAGATATAGTTAGAAATACAGATGATATTCAGATTAAAGAAACAGCGCTTCTTATTTTATCAAATGCATATTATATGTTAGACGATTACGAAAAGGCAGAATTATATTTAAATATGATACATAAAGCAATAGGAGACACAAGTGTTAATTTAGCTATGATATATTTAAGTCAGAATAGATTAGATGAAGCAGAAACATTACTTCAAAATAAATTATTTAGCGATGTATTTAATGCAACTCTGGATTGTAAAGGATTAATTAATGTATGTAAAAATAAATATAAAGAATTAAAGAAAGAATTAGATGATGGAAGCTATAACAAAAAAACAACAGAAAAAGAAATGGAATATATAAAAAATAAATCATTAGGATATGCAAATATATCTTTAGAAATAAAGAAGAAATTTAGTGAAAATAGAGGTGCTTTTTTTGGAATATACATGGACTACATAGAGTTGTCTTTAAATTTCTTATTTTTTAATATGAAAGAAGAAGCTAAAGAAGCTTTATATGGTTTAAATGAAATATTAGAAAAATATCATCTACATGAAAGTTCAGATACAAGTCAAATGATGTTTTTTGATAAAGTAAAATCTAGAAATTCATATACTTTTAATGTATATACTAATCTACTTATCATGTTTAATGATAATAGTTTTAATGAATTAAGAGAAGAACCAATTTTTGAATCTATAATTAAAAAGGTTTCAGAATTGGAGAAAATGTTAAAAGATAAATAAATGTTTAGTGTGACGAACTGAAATTAGTAAATAAAAAGCTGGAAATCAGGATACTTAATAAAGTAAATATCTTGTTTCTAGCTTTTTATTTGCATGAAATAAGTTATCAAACATAGAGATTTAATTTGTATGAAATAAGTCATTAACCGTAGAATATAAAAAAATTATGAATAAAACAAATTTAGAAGTTACAAAAAAGTTACATAAATTTAGAAAGTTATAATATACATATATAATATAAGATTAAAACTGTAATAAATAAGTTAATTTAAAATTTGAACATGAAAGGGGAAATATTATGGAGAAAAGAGAAAAGAAAATAATAATATCATCTTTATTAAGTGTATCAATTTTAATGAGTTTAGTAAGTATATATTCTATATTAAATAAAGAAGAGATAAGTCTAACTGTTAAAGGCCAAGAACAAAAAGTGTCTTCATTTAAAAAGACAGTTGAAGAACTTTTGGATGAACAGGGAGTGAAATACAATTCTGAAGATAAAATTAATCCAAGTTTGAATACAGAATTAAAGGATAACATGAAAATCAAGGTTGTTAAAGTAACTAAAAATCAAAAAGAAGAATTTGAAAAAATACCATTTGACACAAAACATGTGAATGATAGCAATTTAGTAAAAGGAAAATCTAAAGTCTATCAGGAGGGAATAGAGGGAGAGAAAAAACTAGTCTATAATTTAACTTACCATGATGGAAAGCTAGTCAAAAAAGTCTTATCAAAAGAAGTGATTTCTAAAGAACCAACTACAAAAATTATAAAAAATGGAACTAAAGAAAAAGTATTAATTGCATCAAGAGGAGCAAATACAAGAGGAGGAAAACATATGAGAGTAGTTGCTACTGCATATGCAGGAGATACTATAACATCTACTGGTACAACACCAAGATGGGGGGTAATTGCAGTTGACCCAAATATAATACCATATGGAACAAAAGTATATATACCTAGATTAGGTATGACATTTGTTGCAGAAGACTGTGGAGGTGCAATTAAAGGGAACAGAATAGATATATTTATGAATAGTGAAGGAAAAGCATCTAATTGGGGGAGACAGAGTCTAGATGTATATGTGTATTAATTTAGTGAATATAATAACTTTACTTAGAAGGAAAAAAAGTATAAAATATGAATTAATTAAACTGTTAGATTATTCTTAAAACAGAAAAAACATAGCTAAGGGGGGATAAGATGAAAATAGTCTGCTTAGGAGACAGTTTAACATATGGATTTGGAGTATCACGAAGTAATTCATGGACAAACATTGTGAGTCAGGAGACTGGTTTAGAAATAATAAATAAGGGTATAAATGGTGATACAACAAGTGGTATGTTAGTTAGATTTAATGAAGATGTTTTACAGAATTCTCCCGATATGGTTTTTATAATGGGTGGTACTAATGATTTTATTGCTGGAGCAGGAAATGAAGTTATTAATTCTAATATAATGGCTATGGTACATCAAGCATATGCAAAAAATATTATACCAATAATAGGTATACCACTGAGACCAGATATTCCAAATGTTAGGGAAGATTGGAGTAGCTTTACGGATTTTAATACAGTATCAAAAAAGTTAGAGTCATATAATTATTGGATAAAAAAATTTAGTGTGACATTTAATACTGATTTTGTAGATTTTTATTCTGAATATAATAAGAGTATGGAAAAAGAAGGATATAAAAAATTATATTTTGATGGATTACATCCAACTAAGGAAGGTCATAGAATAATTGCAAATATTTTTATTAAGTCAATTAATAAGTATATAGAAGAGTCATAATTATATAAAAAAGGTTTATCTATGCAATTATAATAAATGGATAAAATAGGGAGGATTTTATTATGGATTATACTAAAACTTATGAAGAATGGGTAAAGAGTTCATATTTTGATGAAGATACAAAACTAGAATTAGATAAAATAAAAGATAATGAAAAAGAGATAGAAGATAGATTTTATAAAGATTTAGAATTTGGAACGGCTGGTCTTAGAGGTGTAATTGAAGCAGGAACTAATAGAATTAACAAATATACAGTTAGAAGAGCTACTTTTGGATTGGCAAACTATATACTAGAAAATACTACAGAGGAAGAAAAAAATAGGGGCGTAGTAATAGCTCATGATAATAGACATAAATCTAGAGAATTTTGTATAGAATCTGCAAATACATTAGCAGCGTGTGGTATAAAGGCATATATATTTGATAGTTTAAGAACTACTCCAGAATTGTCCTTTGCTGTTAGAAATCTAAATGCAATAGCAGGGATAGTTATAACAGCTAGCCATAATCCACCTGAATACAATGGATACAAAGTATACTGGGAAGATGGGGCACAAGTTATGCCAGATATTGCAAATGCAATAACAGAAAAAGTAAATAGCATACATGATTATAGTATAATACCAACTTTAAATGAAGCTAATAAAAATTTAGTAGTCTTATTGGACGAAACACAGGATACTGAATTTATAGAAGCTGTAAAAAGTCAAGTTATAAGAAAAGATTTAGTAAAAAGCGTAGGTAAAAATTTTAAAATAGTTTATACACCTCTTTGTGGAACTGGCAATATTCCAATAAGAAGAGCATTAAAAGAAGTAGGATTTGAAAACATATTAGTGGTTCCAGAAGAAGAAAATCCAGACCCAAATTTTGCAGGGCTTGACTACCCAAATCCAGAAGAGAAAAAAGCTTTAAACAGAGGAATATTGCTTGCAAAAGAAAAAGGAGCAGACCTTGTAATAGCAACTGACCCAGATTGTGATAGAGTAGGTGTAGCTGTAAGAACCACTACAGGGGAATATGTATTACTTACAGGGAATCAAATTGGTGGAATGTTGACACACTATATAATAGAAGGCTTAAAAGAAAATAATCAATTAAAAGAAAATCTTACAATGATAAAAACTATAGTTACATCAGAATTTGGAGCGGATATAGCAAAAGAAAATAATGTTGATGTACTAAATGTTCTTACAGGTTTTAAATTTATTGGTGAAAAAATAAAATTATTTGAAGAAAATAAAGATAGAAATTATGTATTTGGATATGAAGAAAGTTATGGTTATTTAGTTGGAACTCATGCAAGAGATAAAGACGGTGTTGTTTCATCATTATTAATATCTGAAATGGCAGCATTTTACTATTCAAAAGGCATGAGCTTATATGGAGGCTTAATAGAACTATATAAGAAATATGGATTCTTTAAAGAACAGACTATATCTTTAACTTTAAAAGGTATAGAAGGTGTGGAAAAAATAAAAGAGATAATATCTTATTTTAGAGAAAATCAAATTGATTGTATAAATAATATAAAGGTAATTGATAAAAAAGACTACAAAAATGGTGTAGATAATCTCCCTAAATCTGATGTTTTAAAATATTTCTTGGAAGATGAGTCTTGGGTAGCTATAAGACCATCTGGGACAGAGCCAAAGCTGAAATTTTATATAGCTGTAAAAGGAACTAGTGATGCTGAAGCAGATGAAAAGCTTAGAGGTTTAAAAGAATATATAGATATTATGGTATCAAAATTAAAATAAAATAGACTAAATTGCTACATAAAAGAATAGTAAATAAGTATTAAAGATGCAATTTTATTTGTATTTAAATAAAAGCATTATAAAAAACTGGTTGACATTTAACTGAAAGTTAGCCAGTTTTTTAATTAAAAAGTATTTTACGAAAATTATTATTTTAATTATTTGTTTTGACAGCTTTTGTTATATTTGTAATAAATGATTTATTAAATTTTATACAACAGTATATTTTCTTAGTATGTAAACTTTAAAGACATTTGTTTTGAAAATAGATTTATTTTTCATACTTACTACTAATCTATCTCAGTCTTGTATAATAATATAAAAATAAAACAATATATACTATAGGTAATAAGAGTAATACTTTTAAATCAAGGTCAAAAGTATTAGTATAAAATGCAAATATGAGTGCTAATAATACAATTATTAAGTTTGGGATTGTTTGAAAGAATGCTTGTTTTGCTCTTTTATTCATTGTATTTCCTCCTTGTAAATATTAATATTTTAAAATGTTTTTCATAAAATAATCAGTAACTTATATTTGATTTTCTTAATCAAAGTATAACAAGAGAATAAGAATAAAGAGTTACTAAAATATTACAATAAGAAATAAAGAAACAAAAAAGTTTATATTTCAAGTTTTTAAAATTTCTTTATTATAATTGAGACTATTTAAGTGTGATATAATAAAAAGATACTTACTAATTTTACTTAGAGGAGTTTAACTTATATGGAAGTAAAAAAGATTGATAGTGATTACATAGAACCTTTACTTAATAAATTAATTGATGAATATCACATAAATGAAGATATTTTATCAAATTTGATTAAAATAGAATCAGAAAAACTAAGAAATTATAAAAAATATGAAAAAGAATTTACAGCAGATTTAGACGTATGGGCAAGATGGATAAATTTTGTTTTGCAACTCGAATATACTATAGATGTTGATTCAGATTCTAGGCTTAGAGGTATTTTAAGTTTACTAATTGAGATATATGAAATTAATATTGAATTTATAGCTAAAGTTGCACATGTTGAAGAACAATATTTGGTAGATTTTATAAATGGAGTAGATTATGTGCCAACAGAAGTAAAATACAGTATATGTGCTACTGCTATGAATCTGAGTTTAATATTTAAAAATAAGGAAATATAAAGAGCTAAATAAATAGAATAGATTATAATATATATTTGTATTAATCTACCTTAATACCTTATGAAGTTATCTATATATAGAAAAAGCACCTATAATTAAAAGGTGCTTTTCTTATTTATACAATTTATATTGTGTCTTTATCCTATTTGTTTTATTAAAGCTTTTGCAGATTTAATCTTTGATTTTTCATTAGTTTTTTCTAATAAGTCTAAAGCACAATTAGTACAAATATTTACTTCATTACAACTATCTTTTTCAGAGTAAGTTATATACTTATTTTTAGATTTGTCTATCTTGTCTCCGCAATAATTACATATTATAAAGTTACTCATATTTTAAGACCTCCGTTTTATTTATTTTTGAATATAAAAATATTATTTAAATAGAATTTGCATTAACAATTAATGTAAAATTTGTATAATTCTGAAAATTAACTTGTTAAAATTATAGCAAATTTGCAACTTTACTTTTAATTATAATGTATTTTATTCAAAAGATAAACATTATAACCATAAATACTTAACTTTTATTACATATTTCTTAAATTATAAGCATAAGATTAATATTGATTTGATATAATCAATAATTGTTTAAGAAGAAAATATAATAAATTTAAAAGTTATCCTGCTAATACTAGTTTGTTTAATATTTTTATTTGTTGTTACTTTAAAAAACCTTTTTGTGTTGTCAATTCAATTAGAAAATACATCTCGAATTTTATCTTTTTAAATTAATACCACTAGAAGCTTGTATATAATCATAATTATAGTCCAATAATATATATTTAATTCAAGATTATACTTTTTATTTTCAGTGATTAAAAAATTAAAATATTAGTAGAATTATTATTTTCAGCTTTTATTTACTTTATTTTTGTTTAAATAATTATATTATGGTATGAATCTGAGTATAATTAATATTGTATAATGAAATTAATATTAGAGAAAAGGGGATATTTATGTTTGGGATAGATAAGAAATTAATTGAATATATAGTAGCAAAATCTAATTATAGTGAGTTAAGTTCAAAATCAGCAGAAGTATCTTTTTTCTTAATGTTGTCTATATTTCCTTTTTTAATATTTACAATAAGTTCTATAGCATATATACCAGTTCTTCATTTAAATAAATATATAGCCTTATTTAGAAACATGATGCCAGAGAGTGCTTTTGATGTATTATCTTCAATTATAGTTTCTGCAATAGACAATAGAAGTTTAAATTTTTTAGCTGTCAGTTTTGTACTTACGATGTGGACATCTTCAAGGGCAGTAAAAGCACTTATTAAAGGAATGAATAGAGCTTATAAAGTTAAAGAAACTAGGTCTTTTTTTAAAATCTTATCTATATCATTTTTATTTACGATTATGCTTTTGGTATTGATTTTTTTATCTATGATATTTTTGGTTTATGGAGAGAAGATAGGTTATTTTATTTTTAACTTTATAGGATTAGATGAGATATTCATAAAAATATGGGATATTCTAAGATACACTGTAGGTATTGCAACAATAATAGTAATATTTACATTTTTGTATAAGTATACACCTAATAAGAGTTTGACTATGAAAGAATCTGCTCCAGGTGCTATTTTTGCTACGTTTGCTTGGTTTGTAGTATCATTTTTCTATTCTTATTATACAAACTATTATGCTAACTATGAAGTAATCTATGGAAGCATAGCTGAAATAATTGTACTTATGACATGGATATATTTTAGTAGTTGGGTTATTGTTGTAGGTTATGAATTAAATTCAAGATTGTATTTTAGAAAGATAAGAAATGAAATGTTAAAGTAAAATATTAAAATAAAAATTGGTATTTGATATTGCAAATGTAAATTTTGTAAAAACGTTTTCTAAAAATAATTTACATTTGTTATTACATATGATAATATTGAGTTAAGATATTGGTAAGGAGATGATTCAATGTTGTCGACAGTTACATGGAGAAAAATGCTAATAAGTGCAGCAGAAATATTAAAAGAAAATAAGATATATTTATGTGAATTAGATGGTATAGTTGGAGATGGTGACCATGGAGTTACTATAGACAGAATAGCTGATTGTATGAGAAAAAGGGCTCTAGAAGAGCATGATGATGATAGTATAAAATCAATTAATGAAGATTTGAGTACTTTATGTATGAATGTAAATGGAGGGTCAGCAGGACCTTTATGGGGAACTATATTTGAGGGAATGGCTGAAGGAATAGAAGATAAAAAAGAACTTAAAATAGAAGAAGTAAAAGATATGTTTATTGAAGCAAGAGAAAATTTATCTCTTATTTCTACTGCTAAAGTAGGTCAAAAAACACTAGTAGATGCATTATACCCAGCAATAGATGCTATGCATACTATTGAAAGTGACAACATAAAAGATGTTTTTAAAGTGGGTTATGAGAAAGCAGTAGAAGGCGCAGAAAGCACTAAAACTTACATAGCAAAATTTGGACGAGCAAAAAGTATAGGGGAAAGAAGTTTAGGGCATATGGACCCAGGCGCTGTTTCTATATCATTAATGTTTAAAGGTTTATATGACGCATTATAAAAGAGATTAACACAGCAATTAATCAATATAACAAATTTAATAGGGGGAATTTATCATGTCAATGAAAAAATTTATTAACCAACCAGAAGATTTAACTAGAGAAGTTTTAGAAGGTTTAGAACTTTCAAATTCGGAGTTACTAAGAGTTACAGATTCAAATTTAGTGATAAACAAAAAGTTGGAAGAAGAAGACAGAGTAACAATAGTTACTTTAGGAGGAGCAGGTCATGAACCAGCTTTGAGTGGATTTGTTGGAGATGGAATGGTTGATATAGCTGTAGTCGGAGATGTATTTGCCGCTCCAGGACCAAATTCTTGTTTAGAGGCTATAAAGATGGCAGACAAAGGGAAAGGTGTATTATTTGTAGTTCTTAATCATGCAGGAGATATGTTGACAGGAAACCTTGTTATGAAACAAGTTAAAAAAGAAGGATTAAATGTTAGAAAAGTTGTTACTCAAGAAGATATAGCAAATGCACCGAGAGAAAATAGTGATGATAGAAGAGGATTGGTTGGATGTATACCTTTATATAAAATAGCTGCAGGGGCTGCTAAAGAAGGAAAATCTTTAGATGAAGTTGCAGAAATAGCACAAAAATTTGCTGATAATATGGCAACTATAGCTGTTGCATGTAAAGGAGCAACTCATCCATCTACAGGTATGGTAATTTCTGAACTTGGAGAAAATGAGATGGAAATAGGAATGGGGCAACATGGAGAAGGTGGAGGTGGACGTATGGAAATGAAGTCTGCTGATGAAACTGCTGGAATAATGACACAAGCTTTAATAAAGGATTTGGATATCGAAGATGGTGAAAAAGTAATGTTAGTAGTTAATGGTTCAGGAGCTACTACTTTAATGGAAATGTTAATAGTTTATAGAAAGTGCCATAGAATATTACAAGAAAAAAATATAGAAATAGTTTCAAATTGTGTTGGAGAACTTTTGACTACTCAAGAAACAGCTGGATTCCAACTATTTATAGCTAGAATGGATGATGAATTATTGAGATACTTCAATTCACCATGTAATACGCCTTACTTTAAAAAGAATTAGACTAAATTAAAGGGAGATAAAAAATGGCAGATAAAGATGGAATAATATTACCAAAAGATTATGGAATAGGGATAAAACCACCTCAACAAAGTTTTTATTTAAAAGGAATGGACAATGTAGATTGGGGAATGAAAAATAGATTATCAAAGATATTTAATCCTAAAACAGGAAAATCATTGATGTTAGCTTTTGACCATGGATATATAATGGGTCCTACTCAAGGATTAGAAAGATTAGACCTTTCAATACCTGAACTTATAGAAGATGCAGATTGTCTTATGGCTACAAGGGGAGCTTTAAGAACGTGTATAAATCCCACTCAAGATAAAGCTATAGCACTTAGATGTTCGGCTGGTAGTTCCGTACTCAGAGAGGATATGAGTAGAGAGGTTATAGGAGTTGATATAGAAGATGCTATAAGAATGAATGCATCATGCCTAGCTATACAGACATTTATGGGGGCTGAAGGTGAGTGTAAGGCTATAGAAAATTTAGTCAAAACAATAGATATGGGAAATAGATATTCAATACCAGTTTTGGGTGTCGTTGCAGTAGGTAAAGAGATGGAAAGAACTGCAAAATATTTTCTATTAGCCACTAGGATGTTAGCTGAATTTGGAGCAAGTATAGTAAAGACTTATTATTGTGAGGATTTTGAGAAAATAACATCTGCTTGTCCAGTTCCAATAGTTATAGCAGGAGGGAAAAAAGTTCCAGAAAAAGAAGCGTTAGAAATGGCTTATAGAGCTATAAATGAAGGAGCAGCAGGAGTTGATATGGGAAGAAATGTATTCCAATCAGAAAATCCAAAAGCTATGATAAAGGCAATAAAGGCTGTAGTTCATGAAAACAATACTCCAGAACAAGCATACAAGTTATTTGAAGAATTAAAAGAAGAGTATAAGTAGTATAAGTTTAATATATAGGTTTTAATATAATTGGAGGGGAATTTATGGAATTTGTACATATAGGTGTTATAACAGATAAGCCACAAGAGCATGAAGAGTTTAATGAAGAATTGAAGGTGTATATAACAGACCCAAAATACACAGATTTCAAATATGAATATTTAAGATTTGTTGAAGGAAGTCCACTTCCAGAAATAATGCAAAAAAATCCTCATGTTGCATATAAAGTAAAAAATATGGACAAATATCTGAGTGAGAATGAAGTAATTGTAGAACCTTTTAAAGTAGGAGATAACTTAAAATGTGCATTTATAATTAATGGTGGTTTTATAATTGAATTAATGCAAGAATGTTAATAATTAAGCTAAAAAGCCCAGAATTTTTCTGGGCTTTTTAAATTTTTTATACAACTTGACAAATTTTATCTAATGAGATAATTTTATCTTAGAATTAGCTTTGAAAGGATGAAAATATGACTATTGAAAACGAAATGTTGAAATTAGTAGAAGTATCAAAAATGTATTATGAAGATAATAAAACTCAAGCAGAGATTGCAAAAATTTTAGGAGTATCAAGACCATTGATAAGTAAAATGTTAAATAAAGCAAAAGAAATTGGAATAGTAAAGATAGAGATTAGGGAACTATTTTCTAGTAATGATTTGCTGATGAATCAGATGAAAGAGATATTTAACATTAGAGGTGGACTAATAGTACCAGAAGCTAAAACCGAATATATAACTCAACAAACTATACTAAGTCATGGAATAAAATATATAAAAGAAGAATTACCTAAGGTTAGTAATGTCGGTATAGGATGGGGATATACTATAGGTAATATAATAGAAGAAATACAAAAGAGTGAGGATACTTTTACTTTTAAAGGAGAAGTATATCCATTGGTTGGAATGGCTAACATACCAAATAAAGGATATCACCCTAATGAATTAATATCTGTATTTTCAAATAGTACAGGATTTAGTCCTGTATTTTTATATGCGCCTGCATTTCCAACTAGTAGTGAAGAGCGAAATATCTATTTGAAAACTGAAAATTATCAGAGTATGGAGAAAAAATGGGATAATATAGATACAATAATTTTATCTGTTGATAATTATCCTCAGGTTCCAGACCAAGCTACTGCGATTAGATTTGGAAAGAAGCTTACAAAAGAAAAAGCAATAGGTTCCTTTTTATCTTATTATTTTAATAAAGATGGAGAAATAATTAAAAGTGATAGTGATTATGTCATACAAATACCTCTTGAAAAATTAAAAAAGGCAAAAAAAGTAATAGCTATATGTTCAGATTCTAGTATAGATTCAATAACAGGTGCACTGAAGACTGGATACATAACACATGTCATTACCGATGAAAAAAAAGCGACACAAATAATTATAAACAAATAATAAATTACATAAAATTAAATTTATTTGAAAATATTTGTTATGAAATATGTTATAATTAATAGAAAAATGTCATATAATTACTTAAGAAGTATTATTATAAATAACATTGAGAGGTCGTGGTTAGGATATGGATATCCATAATAAATATGTGAATTTTATAAAAAATATACCTGTGCCTTTTTTATACTGTAAGATTATAAGAGAACATGAAGATATAGAATATAGAGTGGAATATATAAGTAAAGGTATGAGTCAAGTATTGAAACTAGAAGAGGGAATTTGTGATAAAGATATATTAGATGTATTACCTATATTTAGAGCAAAAAAATATTCTAAAGAGTTGTTCTCAGATAATATAGATTGTATAAAAAGATATATTCCAGCACTTAAAAATTGGATAAACATAAGAAAACAAATAGTTGGAGATTCGTACGTAGTTTTGTATTTTAGTAAAATAGTATTCGATTATAGACAGATAATCGATTCATTTGATAAAAAAGAAAAATTAGCTTATGTTAAAGATGAAGAAGGAATATATATAGATTGTAGTGAAAATTTAATATCAATATTAAATAACAAAATTAAAACTACAAAAGATATATTTGGAAAAAACGATATAGAAGTATGGGGAGAACGAACTGGAAAATTATTTAGAGATGACTATTTAGAAGGAATATCTAGTAAAAAAAGATTTTTACAAAAACTATTTGAATACGAAGAAACATTTTTTATGGTTGAAAAATATTTCTTATATGATGAAAGTGAACTTTTAGGTACTATAGGAATAATAGATAATATAATATACAGTGGATATAATAATAAAAACTATGATTCAAAAAACTTAATGAAGATGATTGAACATTCAATACCAGAGAATATGTTTTATAAAGATGTATATGGAAATTATATTGGATTTAATTCAGGATTTTTGAATCTAGCATGTATGAATAAAGAAGAATTACTAGGTAAGAATAGTCATAAATTATCAACAGAAGAATCTCTTATAGACAAGATATGTAAAAGTGATAAGGATGTAGTTGAAAATAAAAAGATTGTTACATTTGAATCAAATATGACTATACATAACGAAAATAAATGTATTGAGATTACAAAAAGACCATATTTTGATAGTTATGGTAGTGTCATTGGAATAATTGGTACAGCAAGAGATATAAGTAGAAGAAAAAAACTAGAAGAAGAGATGGATAAAAATAGAATGGAGTTTTTTGCAAATCTATCTCATGAACTTAGAACTCCTATAAATTTAATATCATCTTCATTACAAGTAATAGAAAAGAAAGAGGCAGACTTAATAGAATCAAATGATACTCTAAAAAGAAATCTAGGTATAGTAAAACAAAATGGAAATAGAATATTGAGATTAGTAAATAATGTTATAGATTTTACAAAAATGCAGTCGGGATATTTGGATTTTAAGCCAAAAGAGTCTGATATAATATCATTTGTGGAAGATATATGTATGTCTGTAGCTGATTTTGCAAGTCAAAATAATATACAACTTACATTTGATACAGAAATAGAGGAATTTTCAATGTTATTTGATTCAGAAAAATTGGAAAGAATAATATTGAATTTACTTTCTAATGGAATTAAGTACAACAAAGAAAATGGGAAAATAAATATATTTTTATATGTGAAAGATAATATGTTTGAAATGAAAATATCTGATAGTGGTATAGGTATACCAAAAGAAAAAATAGATAAAATATTTAATAGGTTTGAACAAATTGACAATGAACTTTCTTATAGAGTTAAAGGCAGTGGAATTGGGCTTTCATTAGTGAAATCTTTAGTTGAATTGCATGATGGTAGTATATCTTTAAAAAGTCAACTTGGTGTTGGAAGTGAATTTATTGTCTCGTTGCCAGTTAGAAGCAATAATAGTGAAAAATGCAATTATAAAAGAGAGCTCAGTAGTGAGCTAAGTAAAAAATTAGAAATAGAATTTTCGGATTTATAGATTAAGTATAAAAAATAAAATTAAAAAAACTATTGACAATTTATTTGTAAGGGTTTAAAATAAATTACAATATAATAAATAAAAAAGCGATGAATAGGAAGAGTAAATCTAATTCGATTATCAGAGAGAAAAGTCCATTGGCTGAAAGACTTTTTAAATTAGAGAGATTGAAAACTACCTAGGAGCTACTTTCTGAAGTTATCTATATTAATAGATTTTAGTAAGAATAGTCGTTAACTACGTTAAAGTTTAAAGTGGGTTTTCATAAAAAATGAAAACTAAATTAGGTGGAACCGCGGGAATTATACTCTCGTCCTTATGTTATAAGGATGGGAGTTTTTTGTTATTTAAAATATTATTTGAAAGTATAAAAAGGAATTATAAAAAATTATAAAAGCGATGAATAGGAAGAGTAAATCTAATTCGATTATCAGAGAGAAAAGTCCATTGGCTGAAAGACTTTTTAAATTAGAGGGATTGAAAACTACCTAGGAGCTGTTATCTGAAGTTACTCTAAAAAGAGTTTTAGTAAGATTAACCGTTAACTGCGTTAAAGTACAAAGTGGATTTTGTCAATAATTGACAAAAATCAAATTGGGTGGAACCGCGAGTATAGACTCGTCCCTTTATATAGGGATGGGTCTATTTTTATTACAATAAAAGATTGAAAATTAAAAAAAATCGGAAAATTATAAATTTAGGAGGAAAATAAAATGCAAAATAAAGTGAAAATTGGAGTACTAGGATATGGAACTGTAGGAAGTGGACTTATAGATATAATAGATAATAATAAAGAGAAAAGAAATATAGAAATAGTTGGAATATTAGTTAATAATTTAGAAAAGCATAAAGAAAAAAAATACTCTAATATAATAACTAATAATATAGATGACATATTTGAGAAAGATATAGATATATTAGTTGAAGTTATGGGTGGTTTAGAACCAACACTATCTTATATAAAAAAAGCATTAAATAATAAAATTCATGTTGTTACAGCAAATAAAGATTTACTAGCTGAATGTGGAGATGAACTTGCAAAATTAGCTAGTGAAAATAAAGTAAGTATTAAATTTGAAGCTTCAGTTGCTGGAGGTATACCAGTATTAAAGCCAATAATAGAATCATTAGAAGGAAATAATATAGACAGCATAAATGCTATTTTAAATGGAACTACTAACTTTATATTATCTAAAATGTATGATGAGGATTTGTCTTATGACATGGCATTAAAACAAGCTCAAGAATTAGGTTTTGCTGAAGCAAACCCAGAGTCAGATGTATTAGGATATGATGCTGCTAGAAAGCTATCAATATTGTCAACTCTAGCTTATGATAATAGAGTATACTGGAAAGATGTATATCTAGAAGGAATTACAGATATAGATGAAAAAGACATAGAATATGCTAAAAAACTAAATTGTAAAATAAAATTAATTGGGCAAAGTAAATATGAAAATGATAAAGTAAGTGCATTTGTTAGACCTGTTTTAGTGGAAAAAGATAACATACTTGCTAGAATAGACAATGAGTTTAATGCTGTCATAGTAAATGGAGATTCAGTAGGAGAAGTTTCTTTTGTAGGTAAGGGAGCTGGAAGTCTAGCAACAGGAAGTGCAGTTTACTCAGATGTTATTGATATAATAGATAACAGAGTTTCTAGTATAGATTCTTTTACTAAAGATAGAATACAAGTAAATAAAATAGTTAGAGAAAAATGTGGAGCACTTCTTAGATTTAAAAAATGTAATAAAGATGAAATATTGAATATAGTTGGAAATTGCTTAGTAAACTATGATATTTTAAATGATGATGATGAGCTTGCTATTATGGTTTATGCTGACTCTGAGTATGAAATAAATAACAGTTTATGTCTAATAAAAGACAAAGGATATTGTGAAAAAATGAATAAAATGTTGAAAATAAGCTAAAAAGAAAAGAATATAGGTTTCTATGTAACATATTTTGGAAATTTTAATACTATATAGTATGAGATGAAACAAAACATCTCATAAAAAATTAAAATTAAAAGGAGATATGCTATATGGGAAATAATAAATGTTCAGGAGATTGGTATAGAAGAAGTTATTCTACATCAAGATGGTTCCAAGATGATAATAATTCATGGGATAGAGATAGAGACAGAGATAGAGATAGTGACAGAGACAGAGATAGAGATTGTGACAGAGACAGAGATAGAGATAGTGACAGAGACAGAGACAGAGATAGAGATAGAAATTGTGATAGATTTAGAAGAGAAGCAGAAAAAAGAGAAAGAGAAGCAAGAGAAGCATTCTGTGAAGCTGAAGAAAGAGGAAGAGAAGCAAGAAAATTTGAAAATGAAGCTAGAAAAATGTGGGAAAAAGCAGAAAAATCTTGGAATGAACACTCAGCTTATAATTATCAAGGTATAGAATCTCTAGAAGAGTCTAGAAGATTCTTTGACGAAGGTATGGAATGTGAAGCTAGAAGAAATGGAAACAACCATAATAACCATGATTGTGATAGATGTAGATGTCATAAGTGTAATTGTGACAGATGCAAATGTGACAAATGCAACAAATGCAAATGTGATAGATGTAATTGCAATTGCTGTAGAAGATAAAAAATTTCATTGACAAATTAATAGTTAAAATATATCATATTATGTATAATAAAGAGAAAATTCAGAAAGATTAACTGAAATATAAGTATAGTTATTAGACAAATAGTGCTCAGTCAGTGAGGTGAGTACAATATGATTAAACTCCTATCCTCTAGTTATTGATAGAGGGTGGGAGTTTTTATTTATTGCTAGAATGATAACATTATAAAACTAGGAGGGAAAAGATGAAGATTATAAAAAAATCAAATATAAAAGAAAAGGTAGATGAAAAAATACTAAGAGAAGAAGTAAGTTCTATAATAGAAGATATAAGAAATAATAAAGAGACTGCGTTGAAAAAATATAATGAAATGTTTGATAAAAACACAAGAGATGAATTCAGAGTTACTGAAGAAGAAATAAAAGAAGCCTACAAACATGTAGATGAGGAGTTTATAAACAATTTGAAAATTGCTGCTAAAAATATAAGCGAATTTGCAAAAGCCCAAAAGGCTAGTTTCGAAAATTCTTTTGAAAAGGAAATCTATCCAGGCGTTATTTTAGGTCAAACTAATATTCCTATAGAGTCATGCCTTGCATATGTTCCAGGTGGACAATATCCTTTATTTTCAACAGCTCTTATGCTTATAATACCTGCAAAAATTGCAGGAGTAAAAAGAATAGTGGCATGTTCACCAACTATGAAAAACACTAAAAATATAAATCCTAAAACATTAGTAGCTATGGATATAGCAGGAGCTGATGAAATATATGCAACTGGAGGAGTTCAAGCTATAGCAGCATTTACATATGGTACAGAAAAGGTTAAACCTGTTGATATAATTGTAGGACCAGGAAATAAGTTTGTAACAGAAGCTAAAAGACAATGCTATGGGCAAGTCGGAATTGATTTTGTAGCTGGTCCAAGTGAAGTTCTTATAATAGCTGATGAAACTTCAAATCCAGTCTATATTGCAGCTGACTTGTTGGCACAATGTGAGCATGATTTAAATGCAAGAGGTATATTATTAACTGATAGTTTAGAAATAGCACAAGAGGTTGAAAAAAATATGAAAATCATGTTAGAAAATTTACCAACAAAAGATATTGCATATAATTCATGGAAAAATAATGGTGAAATAATACTGGTTGATGATATAGATGAAGCAGTAAAAATAAGTAATTTTTATGCACCAGAACACTTAGAAATAGCAGTAAATAAATATGAAGAAATTTGTGATAAACTAACTAACTATGGCTCATTGTTTATTGGAAACTTATCTGCTGAGGTATTTGGTGATTATGTTTCAGGTACAAATCATACACTACCAACATTAAAAGCATCAAGATATACTGGTGGTGTTTGGGTTGGTACTTTTATAAAAACTTGTACAAAGCAAATATTAAATGAAAAAGCTATAGAAGTATTAGCTCCTGTTGCAGAGAAGCTAGCAAAAGAAGAGGGATTATATGCACATGCAAAGGCAGCAGAAGTTAGATTTAAGAAGTAGATAAAGAGAGTTTTAATTGTTATAAAAATATATACTGCAGTAAAAAATAAAATTTTAGAAACAATTATTTATATTATAGTTGAGAATTTAAAAGAAATAAATTTAGAAATAACCTATTTTAAATTTATTTCTTTTTTATTGGAATAATATTGACAAATTTAACCTGTAACTATTATACTAAACTTAATAAATAAAGTTTATAAAGTAAGGTGTTGTTTATGAAAAATATAGTTGGAAAGCCACAAACGATAAAAAAAGTAAATGAAGACTTAATAAAAAATATTATAAAAAATGATGGACCTATAACAAAGCCAGAAATTTCAAGCATTACTGAATTGAGTTTAGCAACAGTTAATAAAATTGTAGAACAATTAGCTTTGAAAAATGAAGTTAAAGTAAGTGGATTAAATGAATCTACTGGAGGAAGAAGAGCTCAACTATTTGAAATAAATGCAGACTTAGAACATATAATAGCCTTGTATTATTATAGAAACAGCTGTATAGGAGTAGTTGCAAATTTATTAGGTGAAATAACTTATCAAGAAGAGTTCAATATAAGAATGGATACATATGAAAACGTTAACCACGATACTTTTTTTGTTATAGATACTTTGATTGAAAAAGTAAGGGGAAACAATATAAGAGCGATTGGAATTGGTGTTCCAGGAGTTGTAAAAAAAGGTGTAGTCAAAAACATTCCAACAATAAAAAGTTGGGAAGGTATAGATTTAGAAAATTTAATAAAGAGTAAATATAACACTAAAGTATTTATAGAAAATGATACAAATATTACCACTATTGGAATTTATCAAAAACAGTACAAAGACGAATATAAAAATATGGCACTTATGTATTTAGATGATGGTATTGGCTCAGGTATAGTTATAAATGGTGAATTATATCTAGGTTCTACAAATTTTGCTGGTGAACTAAGCTATCTAAATATAGAGTTTAGCAAGTATAACTATGATAACTTAAATATTGAAGATTACATTATGAGTTTAAGAAAAAGATATTTAAAGAGCAAAGATAATAAATTTAAGAAAGAAATTTTATCTATAATATCAAATTTTGTAAGGACTCTTGTTTGTGTTTTAAATCCAGAAGCTATGATTATACAATGCAATATATTAACTAAAAGTGACATGGAATTTATAGAAGAAGATGTAAATAAAAGTGTTGGAGGAGAAAATTTCCCTAGACTAATAAAAGTGGAGTCATTGAGAGAGGGAAGTATAAATGGGGTAATTAGTATGTGTTTAAAAGAAACTGACTACCAATATTCCCTATCTAATAAAAAAGGAGGATATTAATGTGAAATATTTGATTTCAATAGATGGAGGGGGAACAAAAACAAAATTTTGTGTAAGTGATTTAGATGGAAATATACTTAAAGAACATACTACTGGTTCAACTAATTATAAGTCAGTTGGAGTTCAAAAAACATATGAAAATATTAATAATGGATTTGAGAAAATATTAAAAGATTTACATATTGACTATAACGATATTGAGTACACTGTATTTGGTATATCTGGATGTGATTCTCCAAATGATTATAATATTATAATGGATGAAATATTAAAAGTTGGGTTTAACAAAGAAAAAATATATTTAGTAAATGATGCAGTTTTAGCCTTTTATGCGCAAACTGATGCTCCTGGCTTAGTAATTGTAGCTGGTACAGGTTCAATTGTATTAGGAATTAGGGAAGATGGAGACATATATAGAGTCGGTGGATGGGGATATAATTTTAGCGATTTGGGTTCTGGATATGATATAGGAAGAAAAGTACTAAAGAAAGTTTTACTTTATTGTGATGAGTGCCATGAATATAGTGATTTATTCGATTGTGTTTTAGATTTCTTTAATGCAGATAGCTTTAAGAAACTTACATATATGATTACTGAAATAAATAACAATGTTGAAATAGCAAACTTAGCTTCATTAGTGATTGATTGTGCTGAACGAGATGATAAATTAGCTATTGAAATACTGAGAGAGTCATCAATTGAACTGTCCAAATTAGCTCAAGTAATATTAAGTAAAATATCTAATTCAATGAAAAATAATAAAAGTGAAATAGATATAGTTTTATCTGGTGGTACATTAAACAAAACTATATATGCTCAAATGTTAATGGACAACTTAAGGGAAGAAAATACAGATAAAAAGTTAAAATTTATACTTCAAGAAAATCAGCCAGTATATGGAGGTATAAGACTTGCTATGGCGTTAGCTAATAGGAGGATCAAACATGGATAGGAAAAAAATAGTTGTACAAATCTTTACAGGTGGATTCAAAAATAAAGAAATAAAATTTAATGATATAAAATGTAAGCTATTAGAATTAATGGAATGTATTGATGTAGAAAAAGTCATTATGGGTTGGAGTGTAGACAAAGAACTATATGTAAAAACTAAAAAACTTTTAAAAAAATATAATGTTGAATTATATCTTTGGTTCCCATGTTTTTCGGAAGTAGGATTACTTGAAAAAAGTAATCTATTAGTTGATTATACTGGAAAAGAAGTTAAAGGATATGCATTACAAGAAGATGAAAACTTTGAATTTTATTGTCCAAATAGTAAGGGAAATATAGAAAACATAAAGAAAATATATAGTACTTATTTTAGTGAAATTGAGTTTGATGGAATTTTTTTAGATAAGATAAGGTATGGCTCTTTTTCTAATAAATTAAATGGTGTTTTTAATTGTTTTTGTAAAGATTGTTTAGATATATATGAAAAAAATAATATTGATAAAAGGTCATTAATGATAGAAATGGATAATGTATCTAATGAAGTTATAGTTAGTGAAGATACTCCATTTGGTATAACAGAATACATTAATGGAAAATACAAATTTAAAAATAAAATATGGGAAGATTTTTTTGAAATGAAAAGTCAAAATATATATAACGCACTAGTGGATATAAGTAGTTATTTTAAAAGTAAAGGATTGAAAATAGGGATAGACACTTTTTCCCCTTTTATCTCTTACTTTGTAGGTCAAGATTTAGAAAAATTACAAGAAGTAGCAGATTTTATAAAACCAATGATGTATAGAATTACTAAAGCTCCAGCAGGTTTGCCATTTGAATTTGAAAGATTAATTGATGAATCAGTACATGAAAATAAAGAGATTGCAAAAAGAAATTTATTAGATATTTTAGGAATTAGAGAGTATGAAGGAGATATATATCCTATAAAATTTGTGCTAGAGGAAATCGATTTTATAACAAAAAATCTTGTCAAAGATATATATGTAGGTATTGAAATAAATAAAAAAGAAATTATAGCTCCTGTTACACCTAAATATATAAGTGAAAATATTTCAAACATAAATAAGACAACAGTAAAAGGGTATGTACTATCTTGGGATTTGTTATCAGCACCAAAAGAAAATATTGATGAAGTTATAAATTGGTTTAGGAATTAGTGAGGTGATATAGTGAGTAAGATACTAAAAATGCAACAAATATATAAAAGTTTTGGAAAGGTAGACGTTTTAAATGGTATAGATTTTGAACTAGAAAAAGGAGAAGTAAGAGCCCTTTTAGGAGCTAATGGAGCAGGAAAATCTACACTTATTAAGATTCTAGGAGGAGTCCATTCTCAAACTAAAGGTAAAGTGATTTTAGCTGGCAATGAAATAATGTTTAAAAACCCACATCATTCTAAAGAAAATGGTATTAGTATAATTTATCAAGAATTAAGTTTAATACCAACTCTTACAGTTATTGAAAATATTTTTTTAGGTAGAGAGACTTTAAAAGGAATTGTGTTTTTAAATAAGAAAGATATGCTAGAAGAATACATGAAAATTTGTGAAGATTTTGACTTTAATATAGACCCACATGTAGTAGTGTCTAATTTGAGTGTAGCAAATCAACAAATGGTTGAGATAATGAAAGCAGTTTCATGTAATTCTGAAATCATCATAATGGATGAACCTACAACATCACTTACTAATAATGAAAAAGAAGGATTATTTAAAATAATAAACAGATTGAAATCTAAAGGTAAGACTATAGTTTACATTTCTCATATACTAGAGGAAGTTTTTAAAATATGTGATAGTGCAAGTATAATGAAAAATGGAACTATGATTGGAACTTATGATGTAAAAGATTTAACTAAATTAAAAATAACTCAACTTATGACAGGAAATGATAATCACAAACTTATTGAGAAGAAGGATTATACATTCGCAAAATATGAAGAAGCTCCTGTATTAGATGTTAAGAATGTAAGTTGGTCTAATAAAATAAAAAATGTTTCATTTAAAGTTTATAGAGGTGAAGTTGTAGGTCTTGCAGGTCTTGTGGGTTCAAGAAGAACTGAAATTATAAATTTAATATTTGGGATAGATAATAAAGATAGTGGAGATATATTTATTAATGGTAAAAATGTAGATATAACTTCTCCTAAAGTTGCTATAAAAAATAAAATAGGGTTAATCCCTGAAGATAGAAAAAATCTTGGGCTAATTTTGGAACAAGCTATATATACTAATTCGGCATCAGTACAAATTGATAAATTTAAGAAATTCTTGTTTATAGATAAAAATAGAGAAATTGAGTTTTCTAAAAAGGGTGTCAATGAACTAGGAATAAAAGTTAGTGATGTAAAACAAGAAGTAAAAGAACTTAGTGGTGGAAATCAACAAAAAGTAGTAGTCTCTAAATGGTTAGACAAAGACTTAGATTTAATAATATATGACGAACCAACAAAGGGAATAGATATTGCTGCAAAAGAAGATATTTTTAATACAATAAAAGAATTTTCAAGTAAAGGGATAGGAGTAATCTTTATATCTTCTGATTTGGAAGAAGTAATAAGAGTAAGTGATAGAATTTTAGTGACAAGAGAAGGTTCTATTGTGGATGATTTAAAAAATGAGAATATAAAAGTTCAAGATATAATGAACAGTATATTTAATGTATAAAAGAAATGAAAATGGAGGACTGAGATGAAAAAAGCTTTTGAGAAATTGAATTTAAGAGATTATGGAGTATTACTAGGTTTTTTGGCTTTATGTATAGCGATAAGTGTTGCAACTCCATCATTTTTAGGTAAACAAAATATACTTAATCTTTTGCGACAATCTTCTATAATTGGAATAATTTCGGCAGGTATGACTTTTGTTATAATATCTGGAAACTTTGATATATCAGTTGGGGCAGTAGCAGCTCTTGCAGGTGCTATAACGATGAAATTTGCGACTGGTGGAACCAATTTATTTGTATCTATGCTTTTAGGTATAGCAATTTGTGCAGTAATAGGACTAATAAATGGGATAGTAGTTGCAAAGATAAATGTACCATCGCTAATAGCTACTATGGCTATGGTTACTATTGTAAGAGGATTGCTTTTGATGCTTACAGGAGGATATCCAATTACTGAAAATATACCAATACTCGATTATATTGGAAATGGATATTTATTTAATATACCAATACCAGTAGTAATTTTCTTTATAGTAGTACTAGTTGCATTTATTGTACTAAATAAAACTAAGTTTGGTAGATATGTTTATTCTGTAGGAGGTAATCAAGAAGCAAGTAAACTCAATGGTATAAATGTGGATTCCCATAAAATAAAAGTATTTATTATTAATGCTGTACTTGCAGGAATAGCTGGGATTGTACTAACTGGAAGACTTGGAACGGCAACTGCGATTGCAGGTGAAGGCTATGATATGGATGCTATTGCATCTGTTGTAATCGGAGGGACATCAGTAGCAGGAGGCTCTGGCTCTGTACTTAAAACTGTTATAGGTGTGTTACTTATGAGTGTTATAAACAACAGTTTTAATCTTCTTGGAATAGATGTATATTTCCAATACATATTTAAAGGTTTAATAATTTTAGCAGCAGTTGGATTTGATTCTTATAGCAAGAAAAAGCTTGCTTCAAGATAAAAAATAAGAGGGGGAAATTTTTTATGAGAAAATTAATGAAACATTTAGCATTATTACTATCACTTGCTATGATATTCAGTTTAGTTGGATGCTCAAATGATAGTGGAAAAGGAAAAGATGGAGAAAAAAAGATAGCCGTATTGTTGCCAGGTTCAACAGGTTATTTTGTAGCAACTAAACAAGGTATAGATGCAAAATCTAAAGAATTAGGTGTAAATGTAGAATATGCAGATGCTCAATGGGATGCTAGTAAACAATTATCACAAGCTGAAGATTTTATGGCTAAAGGAGTAGATATGATTGCATTATGTGGAGTTGATTCTGCTGTAAGCGAGAGAATAGTTAAGGCTGCTAATGATTCAGAAGTTCCTATAATAGCATTTACAAATTCTATAGGAAGTAACTCAACTGGAGAATTTAAAGGCTTAGTTACCTATATAGGGCAAAATGAGGAAGAAACAGGAGCATTAACAGGTAAAATTGCTAAAAACTTATTAGGAGAAGCTGGTGGAAAAGCTGTATTAATAGAAGGTGTTCCAGGAACTACTCCACAAGTATTAAGAAAAAAAGGTCTTGAAAAAGAGTTAAAAGATAGTAACATACAAATAGTTTATAACCAAACTTCAAATTGGGAGAAAGAGCAAGCCTTAAAGGTAACAGAAGATTTAATTCAAAAGAAAACTGATTTTAATGTTATAATATGTCAAGATGATAACTCTGCTACAGGAGCAGGACAAGCTTTAAAAGATGCTGGTCTTAAAGATAAAGTTAAAGTTATAGGTTTAGGTGGAAGTAAAGACGGATTAAAAGCTGTAACTGATGGGTTAATAGATGGTACAACTTATATGTCTGCTGTTGAAGAAGGTGCATTAGTTATAGAAAAGGCATCTAATTTCCTTAAAGGCGAAAAAGTTGAACCTGTTACACAAATTAAACAAGTTGAAGTCAACAAGGATAATATTTCAGAATTTAAGGGTGAATGGTAAGATATTACATACATTAAAATTGAGAGAGTTACTTTATATAGTTTCTAAAGTAACTCTCTCTTTAAATCCAACCTAGTAATAAGTTATTGGATAGTATTTCTAAACAAATAAAAAATTAATATAAACAAAGACTTATTTATACTAAATTATAAGTCAAATTAATATAAACTTATGTAAAATGAGAAAACATTTAAAGTATTGAAAATACTAAGGTTCAAAAGAATTATTAAAAAAACATAAAAAAACATAAAAAAACTATTGAAAAAAATAAAAAAATTTTGTATAATTAAAGTTTTAAAAAGTGTGGTATACAAAGCCAATTCTTTTGTATATAATATATATAAATTAAGAAAAAGGAAGGGATATGTATGGCCAGGCGGTTATTTTTAGAAAGAATTGGACTTATATTATTAGGTTCAGCAATATTAGCATTTGGAGTTTATAATTTTTACTATCTAAACAACATAACAGAAGGTGGAGTGTTAGGTATTTTACTACTGTTAAAAAATTTATTCAACATACAACCAGCAATAGCAAATATTGTAATTGATGGTTTACTACTTTTAGTAGGATATAAATTTTTCGGTAAAAAATTCCTAATATATTCAATAGTAGCTTCTATAAGTTTTTCAGTATTATATGATTTATTTGAAGCTATAGGACCTCTTGTACTACAATCACAAAATATGCTTTTATCAACTATTTTGGCAGGTATAACTGTAGGAGTAGGAGTAGGGATAATAGTAAAAGCAGGTTGTGCATCGGGAGGAGACGATGCTTTAGCATTAGTAATTTCTAAGACTACATCTTTGAACATAGGGCAAGTTTATCTAGCAACAGATGTTATTGTATTGTTGTTATCATTAGTTTACCTATCCGCATTTGATATTTTTTATTCTTTAATTGCTGTTACGATTAGTGGTAAAGTAATTGATTTTATTTACTATCATGGTAAAAATTTAGATATGGATATGAGTAATGAAATAGTTCCAGAATGTTAATATAAACTAAATAACAGTATTTTTGAAAGGTGGCAAACTTGCCTCCTTTTTTTATGTCTAAATTAAGTAGAGAAGAGCTAATTTTATATTTATGCAATACTAATCAATAATAGATGTATCTTAACCCTATCTTTATACCTAAAATGATAAGATAAATGAAGTAGCAATATGAAACCAAAACGTATCAAAGAAACTAAAGTAAATGGAGGAGTCGAAATGTTAGATATAGTGATGATAGTGTCACTGGCTATAGGATTTATTTCCATGAAGTTGCTTGCTGGCTGGTGTGGGAAACAAACTGAAAAAAAATAATGTAATGTATGGAGGTATTACCTATGTGGTTTCTGGCAGTTGTAATTGTAATGTTGATAGTATATTTGGTGTATGCGCTTATTAATCCTGAAAAATTCTAAATAGTATAGAGGTAATAAGCAAGTTGAATTGGGGGGAAAATTTTTATGGTACAGATAGTAATAGTATTGGCGATATTTATGGTTTTAGTAATACCTATGGGTAAATATTTATATCATATATCCACTAATCAAAAAACATTTGGAGATAAAGTGTTTGATAAAATAGACAATGGAATATATAAGGTATGTAGCATAGATAAGAAAAAAGAAATGAATTGGAAGCAATATGCTTTAGCTTTATTAGTTACAAATGCAGTCATGGTGTTTATAGGATATGTAATACTTAGAACTCAGAGCATGCATATTTTTAATCCTAATGGAATTAAAGGTATGGAACAAAGTTTATCATTTAATACAATAATAAGTTTTATGACAAACACGAATCTTCAACATTACTCAGGTGAAACAGGGCTTTCATATCTTAGTCAAATGACAGTGATAATATACATGATGTTTACATCAGCAGCAACAGGATATGCAGCGGCCATGGCATTTGTAAGAGGGTTAGTAGGCAAAAAGAAAACATTAGGCAACTTTTATGTAGATTTAATTAGAATAACAACAAGAGTACTTTTACCAGGGGCTTTAATTGTTGGTATTATATTAGTTACACAAGGAGTACCACAAACTTTTGCTGGTACAGAAACAGTAACTACTATAGAAGGAAAACTTCAAGATATAGCTAAAGGTCCTGTGGCAGCACTTGAATCAATAAAACACTTAGGAACAAATGGAGGAGGATTTTTTGGTTCAAATTCATCACATCCATTTGAAAATCCAACAATAATATCAAATATAGTAGAGATGTTATCTATGATGATATTACCAGGAGCTTGTGTTGTTGCATTTGGACATATGATAAAGAATAAAAAACAAGGCTGGGTTGTATTTGGTGCAATGTCAATCATATTTTTAATAGGTTTAGTGGTTTGTTTTAGAGCAGAAAGTGCAGGAAATCCTATCTTATCACAATTAGGACTTAATCAAAGCATGGGAAGTATGGAAGGTAAAGAAGTTAGATTTGGTATAGCTCAATCAGCATTGTTTACGACAGTGACGACTTCCTTTACAACTGGTACAGTTAACAACATGCATGATACTTTAACTCCTCTAGGAGGATTAGTACCACTTTTAAATATGATGTTAAATGTCGTATTTGGTGGTAAAGGTGTAGGTCTTATGAATATGCTAATGTACGCTATAATAGCAGTATTTTTATGTGGATTAATGGTAGGAAGAACACCAGAATTCTTAACTAAGAAAATTGAAGGAAAAGAAATGAAGCTTATAGCTTTACTTATTATATTACATCCACTTTTGATACTTATGTTCTCTGGACTTGCAGTAGCATTACCAGCAGGTCTTGAGGGAATTTCAAATCCTGGATTCCATGGATTATCACAGGTTTTATATGAGTTTGCATCTTCAGCAGCTAATAATGGCTCAGGATTTGAAGGTTTAGGAGATAATACTATGTTCTGGAATATAACAACAGGTATAGTTATGTTTTTTGGAAGATATGTGTCTATTATAATATTACTTGCAATATCAAGTTTATTAGCATCTAAGAACTCTGTAAATGAAAGCATAGGAACACTTAGAACTGATAATTTCACATTTACAATAATTTTAGTATTGGTTGTTTTAATTGTTGGTGCTTTAACATTTTTCCCAGCCTTAGCGCTTGGACCTATTTCAGAGCATCTAGTATTATGGCACTAAAAAATTGGGAGGGAGTAAAATTTTATGGAAACTAAAAAAACAAAGTTTATTACAAAAGATATTTTCAAAACTTCCATTATAGAAGCTTTTAAAAAATTAAATCCTAAATATATGATGAAAAATCCAGTTATGTTTGTTGTAGAGATTGGATTTATAGTAACTTTGATACTTACAATAGTACCTAGTTTGTTTGGAGATGAAGGTAATAACTTAAGAGCTTATAATGGGATTGTAACAATAATACTATTTATAACTGTTCTTTTTGCAAATTTTGCTGAAGCTGTAGCTGAAGGTAGAGGAAAAGCACAAGCAGATACATTAAAGAAAACTAGAAAAGATACAGTTGCAAGAGTTTTAGATAAATTAGGAAATGAAAAAATGATAAGTGCAAGCGAGCTAAAACAGGGAGATATTGTTTTAGTCAATGCAGGAGAAGTTATTCCAAATGATGGAGAAGTAATAGAAGGTATAGCTTCTGTGGATGAGTCAGCAATAACTGGAGAATCTGCACCTGTTATGAGAGAATCTGGAGGAGATTTCGCTTCTGTTACAGGAGGAACTACAGTTGTAAGTGACTGGCTAAAAATAAAAATAACAACAAAACCAGGAGAATCCTTCTTAGATAAAATGATAGCTCTTGTAGAAGGAGCTTCAAGACAAAAAACACCAAATGAAATTGCTTTAAATACTTTATTGGTGGGATTAACACTTATATTTATGGTTGTTTTAATCTCTCTTTATCCAATGGCAAATTATGCAGGTGTAAAGATTCCAATTTCTACTATGATAGCACTTTTGGTGTGCTTAATACCAACTACGATAGGTGGATTATTGTCAGCTATTGGTATTGCAGGTATGGATAGAGTAACTAGATTCAATGTTATTGCAATGTCAGGAAAGGCAGTGGAAGCTTGTGGTGATGTTGATACTATGATTTTGGATAAGACAGGTACTATTACTTATGGAAATAGACTTGCATCAGAATTTATAGCAGTTGGAAATGCAGATTCAAAAAATTTAATAAACTATGCTGTTATGTGCTCATTAAAAGATGACACACCAGAAGGAAAGTCTATAGTTGATTTAGGGATAAAACTAGGTTCAACAGGAAAAACAAAAGAGGCCGAAGAAGCTGAGTTTGTAGAATTCTCTGCACAAACTAGAATGAGTGGTATAAATTTATCTGATGGAACAGCTATTAGAAAAGGGGCTTATGACAGTATAATAAATCGAGTAAAATCTTCTGGTGGATTAGTACCAGACGATTTAGAAGAAAGTGTGAATAGAGTAGCAAAATTAGGTGGTACACCTCTAGTAGTGTGTGTCGATAATGAGATATACGGTATTATCTACTTAAAGGATACAGTAAAATCAGGTCTTGTAGAAAGATTTGCTAGACTTCGTGAGATAGGAATAAAGACAATCATGTGTACAGGAGATAATCCTTTAACAGCAGCCACAATTGCAAGAGAGGCTGGAGTAGATGGATTTATTGCAGAATGTAAACCAGAAGATAAGATAGAGGCAATAAAAAAAGAACAATCTGAAGGTAAAATAGTTGCTATGACAGGGGATGGAACAAATGATGCTCCTGCACTTGCTCAAGCAGATGTGGGTCTTGCTATGAATAGTGGTACAACATCTGCAAAGGAAGCAGCAAACATGGTAGATTTAGATTCAGACCCAACTAAAATATTAGAAGTGGTTGAAATAGGAAAACAGCTTTTAATAACACGTGGTGCTTTAACAACATTCAGTATAGCAAATGATATTGCAAAATACTTTGCAATTATACCAGCTATATTTACCCTTGCAATACCTCAAATGGAGATATTAAATATAATGAAGCTTTCTACATCATTTAGTGCGATATTATCAGCTTTAATATTTAATGCTATAATTATCCCATGTTTAATACCTCTTGCTATGAAAGGGGTAAAATATAGACCTATGAAATCGCAAGCTATGCTAATGAGAAATATGCTTATTTTTGGTCTTGGTGGGGTTATAGTACCATTTTTAGGAATAAAAGTAATTGATTTATTAATTACACCTTTAGTAATGGTTCTTAATTTAGGTTAATAAATGGAGGATATAAAAATGAAAACATTAAAACCAGCATTGCTTGTAAGTCTTGTATTGTTATTTGTTTGCGGACTTGTATATCCACTTGTTTTAACAGGCGTAAGTCAAGTTGCATTTAAAGATAAAGCTAATGGAAGTATGATAGAAGTAAATGGCGTAAAGGTTGGTTCAGAGCTTATTGGTCAAAGTTTTACAGATGCAAGATTTTTTAAGGGAAGAGTTTCATCAGTAAACTATAATACTTATACAAAAGAAGATTTAATACCAGATAAGGATGGAAATACAGTTTATGGCGGTGTTTCATCGGGTTCTTTTAATTATGGGGCAACTAATCCAGAGCTTCATGATAGAGTTCAAAAAGACATTGAACAGTTTTTGAAGGATAATCCAGGTGTAAAAAAAGAAGATATACCAACAGATTTGCTTACAGCATCAGGTTCAGGACTTGACCCTAATATAAGTCCCGCTTCTGCAAAGGTTCAGATACCTGCTATAGCAAAAGTATCAGGAATATCAGAGAGTAAATTACAAAAAATTGTAGATGATAATACTTCAAAAAAACTTTTCGGAGTTTTAGGTGAAGATAGAGTTAATGTGTTAAAGGTTAATGTAGAGGTTGCAAAAATATTAGGTCTTATATAGTATTTCGTAGAATTTTTGTAGTGAAGTATTGTGTATGACTTAGCATAAAGCTTGAAGTTTGAAGAGTGAAAATCGATAATGATTTTCACTTTTTTTGTTTGAATATTACTAATATTAGAAATAAAACAATTGAAAGGATAAAATCCAAAAAAAGGTTGCATTATCAAAATGATAATACTATAATATATTTATCGTTATCAATTTGATAATAGAATTGGACATATAGGAGGAAGTAGTATGTTATATAATAACGCATTAGAGTTGATAGGAAACACACCTGTAGTAAGGTTAAATAATTTAGGATGTACTAACGGGTGTTCTAACATATATGTAAAATTAGAAAAAGTAAATCCAGCAGGAAGTATAAAAGATAGAGCAGTTTATGAAATGCTAGAAGGATTAGAAAAAAGAGGAGAATTAAAAAAGGGTGATGTACTAGTAGAAGCAACTAGTGGCAACACTGGTATTGCATTATCCATGATAGGAAGATTAAAAGGATATGAAGTAGTAATAGTAATGCCAGAGACTATGAGTATCGAGAGACGAGATTTAATGAAGGCTTATGGAGCAAATTTAGTACTTACAGATGGAAAAGCTGGAATGTCAGGCTCTATAGAAAAAGCAAATGAACTATTGAGAGAAAATCCAAACTATAAAAGTTTGAAACAATTTGAAAATAAAGACAATCCAAATGCACATTATAAAACAACAGCAGTTGAAATTATGAATGATGTTAGAGATTTAGATATATTTGTATGTGGAGTTGGAACAGGTGGTACTTTAATAGGGACTGCAAGATATTTAAAAGAGCAAAATCCAAATATAAAAGTAGTTGCACTTGAGCCAAAAAAATCTCCAGCTATATCAGAAAATAAAACTGGACCTCATAAAATACAAGGAATAGGAGCTAACTTTGTTCCTGAAAATTATGATTCTAGTGTAGTTGATGAAGTAATATTAGTTGATGATGAAGATGCTTTTGATACAGTTAAATTACTTGCATCAAAGGAAGGGATTTTGGTAGGTATATCTTCTGGAGCAAATATATTTGGAGCTATGGAAATGGCGAAAAAATATCCAAATAAAAAAATAGTAACAGTAGCTCCAGATGGAGTAGATAAATATATGTCCATGGGAATATTTTAATAATTTTATTTGAGGGAGTGAATACTTTGTTTAAAAAAATAAATAAAGATATTGAATATATAATGAAGAATGATCCAGCAGCTAGATCTAAGATAGAAGTTTTTTTACTATATCCATCAGTGCATGCAATGATAATGCATAGAATAGCTCATTTTCTTTATAAGAAGAAGATGCTTTTTTCAGCTAGATTAATATCCCAGATATCCAGATTTATGACTGGTATAGAAATACATCCTGGAGCTAAAATGGGAGAAGGTATTTTGATAGACCATGGAATGGGTGTTGTAATTGGCGAAACAGCTGAAGTGGGAAATAGAGTAACAATATATCAAGGAGCTACTTTGGGTGCTACAGGAAAGGATACTGGCAAGAGACATCCAACTGTTGGCGATGATGTATTAATTGGAGCTGGAACAAAAATACTAGGACCTTTAAATATCGGTTCTAATTCAAAAATAGGTGCAAATTCAGTTGTTGTTAAAGATGTACCTAATGGAGCCACAGTTGTTGGTATACCAGCAAAAATAGTGAAAATAAGAAATCTAGAACCTGTAAAAAAGAATAAAAGAGAAGTATCCTACGAATACGAAGAGTTAGACAATGTATATTATATATAGTCATAGTGATGTTATAGAATATGAACTTTTGGAAAATGGTGAAACTGTGACTAAAGGTGGGATAGGAAGAGCTTTAGCAGAAGGAGTTTTATTTGGAGGAGTAGGTGCTGTTGTTGGTGGTGGAGCATGTGAAAAGATAGGTTCTATGACTAAAGAAAAGTTCACTATGATAAAGGGGAATGATACGCTTTACAAAGCATTAGATTTCATAAATAGATAATATTTTAAAATATATAAGGTATTTGTATAAATTATTACTATTTTATGAAAAAAAATAATTTTTTAAAAATATTAGCCGATTTTGCGTGTTTATTGACTAGTTATGCAGATTTCTTGTAAATCTACCTCTATAGTGCTAGGATATGATTAAATATAAGATAATTGAAGGGGTATAATTGTATAAATTTTAAGAAAATAACATCTATGTCATTAGCAACAATTAGTATTTTAGCATTATCGTTTTCTAATCTGGTTATTTCAAACGCAATGGAAAAGGACATAAATTTAAAAAACGAGAAAAATATTAGACTTGAGAATGGAGATACAATAAGCATTTCTGGGAATACAAGTACATGGAAGGGTAAATGGTTTATAGATGGAAGAAATTATGATTTTGCAGATGTATTAAGCAAGTATTCTGGTGTTTTTATATCTCAACATATGTAATTAATGTATGTTTTAAAGTAATTATATGAATGGTTTTAAAACTAACATATAATTACTTTTTTAATATAAGAATAAATTTATTTTGGAGAGGTAAATATAATGAAAATTTCTAGTCAATATAGAAGCCAATATTTATTAAATAATGAAAGTAACATAAAAAATACAAAAAAAAATACAAATATTATTAAGAAAAATGAAACTATAGAAAAAAATAATTATTTATCTAATATCATGAAACAAAAACAAGAACTTGATAATAGAATTAAAGATTTAAAAGATAAACAAGAACTTTATGCTAAAAAAATAAATGAAGCAATCAGAAATTTATTTAAATCAGAAGAAGAAAATAAAAATAGTAATGTAGAAGAAGAAAATAAAAATACTATTTTGGAAGAATATCCAATTTCTCTAAATACAGGAGAAAAAGAGGAATCATTAAATACAGATGGACTTAATGATAAAAATGAAGAAAAGGTAGAAGAATTAGATCAAAAAGGCGTCGATAATGAAAAAGAGTCAGAAGAACTAGAACAAAAACATATTGATAAAGAAGATAAAGAACTTGAAAATTTATTTTTAGAAGGTAAAACTCGCGAAGAACTTGAAAATATGCTTAAAGATTTTATGAGTATGACTCAAGAGGAAATAAAGAAAATTGAGTCAAGAATAGAAAAGTTAGATAAAGATGCTGAAAAATACAAGAAAAATCAAAATATTAATGGGCAAAAAAATTATATAGATACTTTAATTTAAAGACCCCCCAATAAAATTAGGTATATTTTAGAAGGTAGCAACTAGTTAGTTGTTACCTTCTTTTGCTATTAATCCTATTAGATTTTATATAGCTATATATTTCTTTCTAACTAGATAATATAATGCTGTTGTTATAATGGCTGCTATTATCATTGCTATTATTGTAATGTCTAATTTTCTTGTGAATAAGCCTATTGCTATATATTCAAGACCCATTACATAGCGAGAAAGTATTTCTAGTTTAACAGTTCTTTTCCTATCTATATTTCCATACGTTGATTCTAATTTATTAAAATATTTTTCACTGCAAAAACTAGTTTTAGGTTTAATTAAAGATATTATTGTAGTTAATATTATAATTCCTACTCCAATAAGTATAAGATTGATATTTCCAAAGTTCATAGTATATACCTCCTTTAGCATAATAATTTTTTTATGTATGTTGTTTATATTCTTTTGTAAAGAGGAAAGGAAGATAAAATAGTGATACAAATATAAGTCTCTCTAAAATAACATAATAGCTAAGTGGCATTTCAGAACTATTACAAATAACATCTAAACTATTAACTAAAGCATGAATTATAGAACAAATCCATATATTTTTAGTTTTCAAATAAACATAACCTAAAAATATAGAAAGTCCGATTCCATAAATTAAATGAATTACAATTCCCAGTATTGGAGCATCTGGACTATAGAATGTAAATTGTAGAGGTAAATGCCATAAACTCCAACAAACACCTACAATTATAACACCTATTTTTTTGTCAAATTTATCAAAGAAAATACTTTGTAAAAAACATCTCCAGCCATATTCTTCAGACAAAAAAGGATAAATATATATTAATGATATTATAGTAAGGTTCAGATAAAATAAAATACCATTATAATTAAGATTATTTCTACTTATTATTAATCCAAGGATAACTTGAGAAAATATAAAGTAGATAATTAATAAAGCACCTGTTCTTACATTTTTTAGAATATACAGTTCTTTTGATTTAAAAGAATAAATAATAAGATATAAACTGCTTATTAAAATTAATATAGAATTCACTAATTGAGATTGATTGAGGTTTATTAAGTTAAATGATTTAGCAATAAATAATAAAAAATAACTAAGAAAAAGTAATATTACTAATGAATAAAACTTATACTCATTATTAGTTTTTCCTTCTGAGTAAAATTTTGCAATAGCGACAGAAGATAAAGGCAATATCATTATGAATGATGCAAAATTTCCTGGGTCAATAAACTTATTGAAATATAATAGAAAACCTAATAAATAAGTTAAGCCAAAAGTTATAGAAAAAAATATTATAATCTGTATTTTCTTTCTTTTTTCTTCATTTTCAATATATCTTGGATTTAATAAATCAATCCATTTTTCTTGTAATTTCAATACAAAAACCTCCTTTAACATATTACTTTCTTTTCTATAATAACAAATTCATATTGTATTAATTTTCTTAATAAAAGTATAGCAGCAATGTAAGTATAAAGAGTATCTAAAATATTACAAATATTAACAGGTTATATAAAACTATAGTAGAAGTTGTAATAATAAAACGAACGAAAATTATTATACTAAAACATAAGACATGTTATAATTATATTGTATATTTATTGATGTATAAACTATCAAGAGCGTTACTTAACACATCTTAAAATTGATTTAAATGAGTCTTTTTCATACACAAAATTATATGATATAATAAAAAAATAGAAGTGTATTGGTAGTACACTTCTATAGCTATAACTAAGCATTCTCATGAGCGGGAGTGCTTTTTTCATTTTTCCAAACAACCTTGTTTACTTCATCAATAATTATCAAATTAATCTTATTATCTTTCAAAATCTCTGTTGCAGTATCAATAAGATTATCTAGGTCAAAACTACGAGTTAATTCTAGTTGCTTGTTGTTTAAAACTCTTTTTAGTATGTAAGTATTAAAACACATCTATATCACCCCTTAAGCACTAAGGCATTCTTGTAAGCGCTTTTCTGCTTCTTCCAAAGTAAAAAATTCGTCTACATACTGGTCAAAGTTTCTAACATATTCAGTCTTATATTTAGTGTTATTTATTTCTATAAAAGCAATAGTTTTACCATCATCATAGTATCTGCTTATTACGAAATATTTTTCTGCAGTAGATACATTTTCTTTATCTTCTATAACTAAGCCTTCGGCATTAAAACAAGGTGCCATACTATGCTTGCCAATCCTTAAATAGTTAATATTAATCTTTTAAGGTTAATTTGATAATATTACTATTTCATAATAAAGTCAAGAAAAATTAACTATAAAAGAGAAATACTGCCCTTAATGGGTTAATTATGATAAAATAAATTAAAAGAGGTGATAAAATGATTTCATACAATCGCTTATGGAAATTATTAATTGATAAAAAAATTAAAAAAATGGAATTTAAAGAAATGACAGGACTAGGAAGTTCAAGTATTAGTAAATTGAACGAGGATAAAGTTGTCTCTATGGCTACAATGGAAAAAATATGTTTGGCATTAGATTGTAACATAGAAGATATTGTTGAGATTAAAAAAGATATTGAGTAGCAATATTTATCTTAAAAAGTATATGATACTAATATGTTTTATAGGGCATTAGAAAATATAGAAATAATAGAAATAAAAGATTAAGTTTCATACAATGGACGAGGTTTTATCAGATTATAAAGAAAAATAATCATAATATAACTATAAAATAAATTTTATAAAATTTATTTTGAAAAGGTATTATTTTCAAATTTGAGGACATAATAAAAAAGAACTGAAGGTCAAAGTTTTAGTTCGCCAATCGTTGGTAAACAAAAATTTTAAATTTGTAACATATAGGAGGATTTTATTATGAAAGCAAATGTTAATCAAGATACTTGTATAGGTTGTGGATTATGTCCATCAATATGCCCAGAAGTATTTGACATGGCTGATGATGGAAAATCACATGTTATAGTTGATGAAATACCAAGTGATGCTGAAGAATCAGCAAAAGAGGCTAGAGAAAGCTGTCCAGTTGATGCAATAGATGTGCATTAACAAAAGAAAAGCCTATGAAGATTGAAAGCTCAATCTTTATAGGCTTTTATATTTTATTGAGTTAAAATTTCAATTCCTGTTTCTGTAACTAAAACCATGCACTCCCATTGAGCAGATAATTTACCATCTTTTGTGTAGATAGTCCAATCATTTTCTTCATCAACAAAAATCTCATGAGTTCCTTCATTTACCATAGGTTCTATAGTAAATATCATTCCAGGAACCAATAACATTTCAGTTCCTTTTTTAGAAACATAACTTACAAATGGGTCTTCATGAAAACTTAGTCCAACTCCATGCCCACCAATTTCTCTAACAACAGAATATCCATTTTCTTTTGCATAAGAATTAATAGCATTACCTATATCACCCAAGAATCCCCATGGTTTAGCAGCTTCAAGGCCTTTTTGAATGCATTCTTTAGTAACTTGAACCAATTTTTTTGCATTTTCTTTAACATTTCCTATCATAAACATTCTTGAAGCATCTGAGTAATATCCATTAAAAATAGTAGACACATCTACATTTATAATATCTCCATCCTTTAATAGGATGTCTTTACTTGGGATACCATGACAAACTTCATTGTTTATTGATGTACATACACTTTTAGGAAAACCATTATAATCTAGTGGTGCAGGAATAGCTCCATTTTCTAATGTAAAATTATGGACTAATTCATTTATATCTTCTGTAGACATTCCAACTTTAATTTTATCCGAAATATAATCTAAAATCTTTGTGTTTATTACAGCACTTTTTTTAATTTCTTCAATTTGTGTTGCATTTTTTATGATGTCGTGAGTAGGTACAATATGACCTAGCTGAGCGAATGAATTTATTTTATTATCTATATCCATATGACATTTTTTATATTTTTTAGTACTTCCACACCAACAAGCATCGTTTCTGTTTAATTTCATAACTCTTCATCCTTTTTATTATTTATTTAAATTATGGGCTACATAAACTATTTTAAAATATAACCATTAGAAATATTATAACATAAATATCAAAAAGTCTTTTATAAAGAGTACTTTATTAAATAGAAATATATTATTAAGTATTAATGTGTTTCATAGCTTAGTTCTAATTCTTCAAGAAAATTATATGTTAAAGGACAATTTTCTTTCAATATATTTTTTGAGTCTTCATCAAGATAATAATGCACAAATGATTCCGCAAAAAATTCTTCTGGGAATTTACTAATATATGCATGTGCAACTTGTTTAGGGTCATAAAGTTTATACCTTTCTTGAATAAACACTTCCATAAATTCTTCTGAATTTGATTTTTTGTCTAATACATTTTTATCTATAGCATGTGCAGTTTCATGTAATTCCAAATTTTTAGCTGAATGAACATTTGCATAACTAGGGTTACTATAACCTATTTTAGCCACAATAGAGTTGTTTCTATATATCCCAGGTACATCTTTCCAAGTTTTACCTGATCTTACCCAGCATGGAGGTAATTGGTGTTTTAAATCACTAAATTCTGGTTCATCAGTTAAATTTGAATTTATTAATTTTATAATTATATCTTTTTCTTTAAGTGTTTGTAGATATTTTCCATTTATGTTTGAAAGTCTGTTTTTCATGTTTTCAACTTCATCTTTATCATAGTCTGAATTATCTGGAAGTATAATCATTTGTTCAATTATATCTATATTACTTTCTCTTATATTTTTACTGTTTTTGTTAACTTCATATTTGAGGCTATCATCTCGATAAAAAGTCATATTTGCATCGTTTTCTGAAAAAGAGGAGTGAATATTTTCTAAATCTAAAATGTTCATTTGATGTAAAATATTTTTTGTTTCACCACTCCATACCACTAAAGAAAGTGAATTAAAGTTAATTAGTGGATTTTCTTTCATTTTTGTTTTATTACTTATACTGACATCGAATACATATTCAATGGAGTTTTCTATATCAAGATTGTTTGTATTCTTATTAAGATATAGATATGCTTGTCTTAACTCTATATAAATGTTATCTAAAAATTCGTCGAAAAATTCTGATAAATTGTTTGAAAATATTTCTTCACTTAAAAGTTCACTTTTATCAGTCACACTTTCAATTAAAGTATTAATTTCTTTTATCATCTCAGGAATATTTATCTTCTTGCTTGCTTTTTCATCAGATACATTGCATGGTGCAAGAGCAATGCAATAAAAATCTTCTTCTTTTTTATAAAAGGCTTTAAGTGATTTTGACAAAAGTGTAAAGTCTACACCTATCTGTAAATTGACTTTAAATAAGTTCTTTTGTGATAATTCAATATTATTGCTTTTAGCTATAATTAAATTGTTTTCCATAATCATTGCCCCCTTTTTATTAGGTTATCATAATTTTTTTATATATGTCAATTTATTTTTTTGAAAATTATAATTTTTTTGAAAATTTTATTTTTTATATTTGTGAATTTTTTGTTAGAAGAATAAATATGTTATTAATATGTCAAAATTTAGCATCAAATACTTTTAGAATCTACTTTACGAATTTACATTTGAGTTATTGTTATAGCTGACCAATATATAAAATTTACAGCAGTTTTTTTTATTTTATAATATAATGTTTATATATTTAATTTAAGGATGTGAATTAAGATGTATTTTACATATATTATAAGGTGCAAAGATGATTCTCTATATACTGGATATACTAGCAATATAGAAAGAAGAATGAATGAGCATAAGTCAGGAATTAATTCAAAGTATACAAGAGCAAGGGGATTTAAAAAGTTAGAGGTTTATTTTGTAACAAATACAAAAAGTAATGCAATGAAATTAGAATACTATATAAAAAAGTTAACTAGGGATAAAAAATTATCTATAATAAAAAATCCCAATATACTTATAGATTCAATTGACAATAAAGAAAATTATATTATTGGAGAAGAGATAAAAGAACTGAAGTAAGTGTCTTTAATTATATTGTAAATAAGTGTATACAGTGTAAAAACTTGACAATAAATACTATTGTAATATAATGAAGTTATAAATATAATAAATTAAAATAGCTAGGGGAGCCAAGAGCTGAGAGGAATACCGACCCTTACACCTGAACTGGATAATGCCAGCGTAGGAAAGCTTAGTATAAAACTTAAGTATGTATTATTTGTGATATATGCGAATTTCTAAGCTATACCTATTGTAGGTATAGCTTTTTTAGTTAATCTATTTAAATTAAATTTTTAGGAGGGTATAAATGAGTAACTACAAAATACCAACACTTACAATAGCTGGTTCAGATTCATCTGGAGGAGCTGGAATCCAAGCTGATTTGAAAACTTTTAGTGCAATTGGCACATATGGAATGAGCGTAATAACAGCTATAACGGCACAAAACACTCAAGGAGTTTTTGCTGTAGAAGATTTAAGCCAAAGTATAATAAAAAAACAAATAGAGGCAGTATTTGATGACATACCTCCAAGAGCAGTAAAAATAGGAATGGTTTCAAGCCCAGAAATTATACTTGAAATAGTTGAAAATTTAAAAAAATATAATCCAGAATATTTAATAGTAGACCCTGTAATGATATCTAAAAGTGGATATTATTTATTAAAACCAGAAGCAAAGGAAAATCTAATTAAGTATTTAATACCACTTGCATATATAATTACACCAAATATTCCAGAAGCTGAAGAAATTACAGGAATAAAAATACATAATGTAGATGATATGAATAGAGTAGGAAAGAAAATATTAGAGCTTGGACCTAAATTTGTTCTTATGAAAGGTGGACATTTAGATGGAGAAGCAGTGGATATTTTAGTTGGTAAAAATATATTTGAAGTGTATAAAAGTGAAAGAATTGATAAAAAAAATACACATGGAACAGGATGTACATTATCTTCTGCAATAACATCTTACCTTGCATTAGGTTATGAAATAAAAGAAGCAATAAAATTAAGTAAAATTTATATAACAGAAGCAATAAAAAATAGTTTTGATATAGGTCATGGAGTAGGACCAGTACATCATTTTTATAAGTTTGAATAATAAAATTTTATGGAGGTAGAATATGTATAATTTAATTGAAGAAGTAAAGAAAATAAACCCATTAGTAATTCACTATACTAATAATGTAACAATAAATGATTGTGCTAATGTAACTTTAGCTATAGGTGCAAGCCCTCTTATGAGTTTTTCATATGAGGAAGTAGAAGAAATGGTAAGTATAGCAAATGCTGTAGTTATAAATATAGGAACTATGAATTCAAATATATTAGATTTGTTTTTATTGGCTGGAAAGGCTGCAAATAAATACAATAAACCTGTTATCTTAGACCCAGTGGGAGTCTTTGCAAGTAAAGCCAGAGCAGAACTTACAAATAAGCTTTTAAATGAAGTTAAATTTGATGTGGTTAAAGGGAATATAGCAGAAATAAAATTTATAGGTGGCTTTGATGTAATGGGTAAAGGTGTAGATTCCTTTGATGATGAAGAAGATTCTACTGATATAATAAAAAAAGTTTCTGAAAAGCTTGAATGTATAGTTGCAGCAACTGGAAAAATAGATATAATAACTGATAGTAAGAATACATATAAAATAAATAATGGAACTGATAAATTAAAAGGTATTACAGGCACAGGGTGTATGACTGCTAGCTTGATTGCAAGTTTTATGGCTGTGACTAAAAATAAATTAGAAGCAGCTACAATGGGTGTACTTACAATGTCGTTAAGTGGGGAGCTGGCTAATTTAAATAATCCACCAATAGGTACATTTAAAGAAAATCTAATGAATTCTATTTATCAAATGGATGAAGAGATTATAAGTAAAAACTCTAATATTGAATTTTTAAATGAATAAATGGTCAACAGGAGGCTGTAAATGATAGATAAAGAATGTTTAAAAAAAGACTTAAAGTTATATTTAGTGACTGATTCTGAAATGCTAGAAGGTAGAGATTTTTATAAATGTATTGAAGATGCAATTGTTTCTGGAATAACAACGGTGCAACTCAGAGAAAAAAATGCTTCTGGAAAAGAATTTTTAAAAAAGGCTATGAAGCTAAGGGAAATAACTAGAAAACATGGTGTTAAGTTTATAATAAATGATAGAGTAGATATAGCAATTATTTGTGATGCAGATGGAGTGCATGTAGGACAGAGTGACATTGATGCAAAAGAAGTTAGAAAGCTTATAGGGAAAGATAAAATACTAGGTGTATCAGCAAGAACTTTAGAAGAAGCTATCTGTGCAAAAAATGATGGTGCAGACTATTTAGGTATAGGGTCTATATTTACAACATCTACTAAACTGGATGCTAAATCCGCATCATTTGAAACTGTCAAAGAAATTAAAGAAAAGATAGATATACCATTTGTATTGATTGGTGGGATAAAACTAGATAATGTAGATAAACTTAAGTGCTTAAATAGTGATGGATATGCTATAATATCTGCTGTATTAAAATCTGAAAATATTTCTGAAGAAGTAGAAAAGTGGACATTAAAAATATAAAATGAGTTATGGTAGTGAAAAAATTGGAAAAATTTGATATAATTTAAAAGTAAAATATAGGAAGTTATAAATGTAAACTTTTCTACATATACTTTTTAATCAAAATATATGTAGATTTGATTAAAAGGAGATATTAATGATTAGGATATTATTAGTGTGCGTTGGTGGTATGTCTTCTACTTTATTGGTAAATAAAATGGAGAAAGATGCAAAGAAAAGAGATATAGACTGTAAAATATGGGCAGTTGGAGAGGGAAATATAAAATCAGAACTTGGTAATTTTGATATTTTACTTCTTGGGCCACAGCTTAGATTTATGTTTGATGATGTAAAATCTATAGTTGGAGATAAAGCTCCAGTAGCTATAATAGATATGGTAAACTATGGTACTTGTAATGGTCATGCTGTATTAAATGCAGTACTAGAAATACTAAATTAAATTAATCACTGATAGTGAACTCTATGATATAGAGTTCACTTTTTATATTTTATAGTTTTTTTTCAAATTTTTTTATTTTCAACAAGGCTGATTTAAATTGTTCATCTTCATAGACTCTTAATATATAATTAACTTAGAAAAAAATTATTTCTAGAAAAAAATTAATAAAGGAGAATATAAGGTAGAGTTGTTTCTATATGTAAATTATTCCTAAATTTGCACTGATTATATACTTATCCATTTAGATTTTAATCTATTCAAAATACACTTCTATTTACTCGTTTATCAATTTATATGGTAATAATTGGATTTGATTGTATGAAATTAGTGCAGTACTATTTATTAGAATAAAAGAATATAATTTATTTTTTCACTAATATATAAAGGATATACTGGTATCATTGACATTTATATTGGAGGTTGATTATGAAGAATGAAATTTTACGTTTTATAAATGAAAAGGTATTATTTGACAATTTTGATGAACTTAAAAAACAAAGTGGTATAGTAACAGAAGATATAGTAAAAAAGTTTAATTTAAGTAGAACTCAATCAAGCAGATTATTAAATGATTTGGTAAAGTCTGATAATCTTATAAAAATAAATAGTAGACCTGTTATCTTTCTACCAAAAAATAAGATAAATGATGCAATAGGTCCTACGAAAAAAAGTATTTATGAAAGTGTTGATGAACTTAGTAATGAGTGTAAATTATTAAAGCAGGAGATTGTATTTAACAGTATTATAGGTCATGAAAGTAGCCTAAAAGAGGCAATAGAGCAAATAAAAACCGCTGTACTTTATCCAAATGATGGACTTACAATAATGCTAACAGGTGAAAGTGGTGTAGGTAAAACTTTTTTAGCGAAGGTAATATATAAGTATAGTGTAAGTAGTAATATATTAGAAAAAAATGCTCCATATAATGTACTAAACTGTGCACAGTACTATAATAATCCAGAGTTATTATCAAGTATACTATTTGGACATGTCAAGGGGGCTTATACTGGAGCAAATGAATCTAGAGCTGGGTTAATAGAGAAATCTGATGGTGGTATATTATTTTTAGATGAGGTACATAGATTAAACAGTGAAGGTCAGGAAAAGTTATTTACATTTATGGATACAGGTACATTTTCTAGAATTGGAGAGAATGGAGTAAATAGAAGTGCTAAGGTAAGGCTAGTATTTGCTACAACAGAAAGCTTATCTGAGTTTTTGCAGACTTTTTTAAGAAGAATACCTATAAATATTTATGTTCCTAATATAGATGAAAGAGGAACTATTGAAAAAAGGAAGATTATAGAACATTTTATATATGAGGAAAGTAAGGTGCTTGGTTTACCTATAGAGATAACTCAAATTACATTAAATACGATTTTAAAGATAAAATTCAAAGGTAATATAGGTGAATGTAAAAATGTAATAAAATATGCATGTGGAAGGGCATATGCAAAAAACCAAAAAAGAAATGGAAATATTTTTGTTACACTTCAAGACCTTCCTAGAAATATTTATATAGAAAATGTAGATATATTTCAGTTCCAAAGTGCTAAAAGCAAAAGTATTGTGTTTTCTCCTAAACAATTTAATATTGAGACATCAGATGAAGGAAATAAAAGAAATATAATATATCAAAGTCTTACAAAGTGTTTAGATTATTTTGATAGACTAGAAAAAAAAGAAATAACAAAAGAGATATTTAGTGAAAAGAGCTCAAACTTAATGATTAGGTTAATGGATAACCTAGTTTTTTCAAATAATGATGAAAATAAAAATGTACTTATGGAGCTTATAATATCTATAATACAGGATATATTTAGAAATTTAGAAGTTAACAACAATATAAAATATGATGGAAATAATGTATTAGCATTTTCTTCGTATCTTTATTTGAAGGATGAGTCTTATCAATTGTCTGATGAATGTAAAATCTTACAAAGTAAATTACTAACATATTTAAAGAAAGAAAATTACAAAGAATACTCTATAGTAAATAAAGTATCGACATTAATAGCAAATAGATTGGATATGTATCTTAATAATGTAGATATAATTATAATGATTATATTTATTAAGTCGACAGTTATAAGAATGAAGTCTAATAAAGTTAATGCAATGATTATAGCACATGGGTATGCTACTGCTAGTAGTATGGCAAATGTATGTAATCGTATGTTGGGTAAAAATGTATTTACAGCTATAGATATGCCTATAGATGCGACAATTGCTGATGTATCAAATCAAATGTCTAGATACTTGGAAGGAGATAGGATAAAAAATGGACTAGTTGTGTTATTTGATATGGGCTCTCTTAATCTGATATATGAAGATTTAAAAAGTAAAATAAGTAGTCCAATGTTGTTTATAGACCAAATATCCACTATTTTTGCACTAGAGGTAGGTAATTTATTAATGCAAGGTAAAAACATTGAAGATATAGCAGAAATTATGGATGAAGAAATTAAACCCAACATACAATTGTATTATCCTCAAAAAAATAAAGAGTATGCTATAGTATCTTCTTGTTTTACTGGGATAGGTACTGCTATAAAAATCCAACATCTACTTTCAGAAAGCTTAATGGGGATAGTTGATGTTAAGATAATACCGCACGATTATGAGAGTCTTGTTTCTATGGGAGATAAAGATCCACTTTTTAAAATGTATGATGTATTGGCCATAGTAGGAACTGCTAATCCAAATGTAAATGGAGTAGACTTCATACTACTAGAGGATATAATATCAGGAAAAGGAGAAGATGATGTCTTTAGAATATTTAGTAAAGTAGTAGAAAGTGAAAAAATCAAAAACATAAATGATTCTATCATAAAGAATTTTTCTTTGATTAGAGTAATAGATAGTCTGACTATTTTAGACTCAAAAAAAATAATAGAGAGAATAGAAGAAGGAATCAATGCTATAGAAAATAATCAAAAGAAAAAACTTCCTAATGATAAAAAAATTGCTTTATATGTTCACTTAAGTTGTATGATTGAAAGATTGGTTAGACAAGCTGAGATTGAAGAATATACTGATATGAATTTATTAATTAAAAACCATCACAGTGAAGTTAAACTAATAAAAAATGCATTTAGTGTGCTAGAAAAGAGTTATAGTGTGCAAATATCTATTTCAGAAATCGGATATATCTATAATATTATTTATGGTCCACTTCAGTAAAATACAGTATTAAAAAATAAATAAATAAAATTGAAAAAAAGTATGCCACTAGTTGGCATGCTTTTTGCTTTTATAAATAAACAAGAGGATAAAAAATAAAAATTTTAATATATAATGGAGGATTTGAGGAAAATGATATCTTTAATGAGGATTGATGACAGACTAATACATGGTCAGGTAGCATATGGATGGACAACATCATTAGGTATAAATGTAATATTAGTTGCAAATGATGAAGCAAAAAACGATCAAATGAAAGCCATGTCATTAAATTTAGCTAAGCCTAGCAATGTAACTTTATATATAAGGGGGGTAGAGGAATCTGGAGAAATAGTAGAAAAATTTGCTTCTTCAAAGAAAAGTAATGTATTAGTATTAGTAAAAAATACAAAAGATGCTTTAGATGTAGCTAAAAACTCAGGAGGAGTTTTAAAAGAAATAAATGTAGGTGGATTAAGATACGAGGAAGGAAAGAAGAAGCTGACAGACTTAGTTGCTGTTGATGATAATGATATAAACAATTTTAAAGAAATAACTGATTTAGGAATTGATATAGAATTTAGAATGTTACCTAGAGACAAAAAGAAAAAATTATCAGACTTAATAAAATAATTTGGGAGAAAGAAAATGAAAAATTTTTTAGTTGCAACACATGGAGAATTATCTAAGGAGCTTGTTGAGACAAGTAAATTAATAATTGGTTCATTAAGTAATGTTGAGTACTTTTGTATGACAAAAGATAAATCAGCAGACGATGCTGAGAAAGAAATGATAAGTATATTATCAAATAACAAAAATAATGGAGAGCTTATCATACTAACAGATATATTTGGTGGAAGTGTAGCAAACATATGTACTAATTTACTTTTACAAGGGTTTAAATTTGAGTTATTGACAGGAGTAAATTTACCGATGCTTTTGGCTATTCTTTTATCAACAGAAGAGGATGCAAAGCTATTAGCTAAATCAGGTTTAGAGGAAGCGAGAAATGGAATAGTTCATGTAAATGAACTATTAGAAAATAAAAATGAAATCAAAAGTGTGATGTAATTAATGTAAATTAAGAGGGAGGTTCACTATGTTAGTACAAGCTATTATGTTAGCTATTATAGCAGGCTTTGGTATATTAGATGGACGTATATTTGGTCAGTCTATGTTTGATAGACCAATAGTTACAGGGGCATTAGTAGGATTAGTTTTAGGAGATATAAAGTCAGGAATTATGATTGGTGCACAACTTGAATTAATTTGGATGGGAATTGCAGGAATAGGTGCAGCTACTCCTCCAGATGTAGTAACAGGTGGTGTATTAGGTACAGCGTTTGCTATATTATCAGGAAATGGTGCAGAAGTTGCTCTAGCTGTAGCAGTGCCAGTAGCAGTTTTAGCACAATCTCTTGGAGTATTGGTTAGAATAGTAAACTCATATTTTTCTCAAAAGGCAGTTTTTTATGCTAAACAAGCTGACTTTAAAAAGGTTACTATAATGATGTGGATTCCAGTAGTATTATTCTTTTTAAGTACATCAGTTCCAACATTTTTAGCAATTATGATTGGTGCTGATAAAGTTACAACATTAATAAATGCAATACCTAAAGTTATATTAGATGGATTAGGTGTTGCAGGAACATTGTTACCAGCAGTAGGATTTGCACTACTTATGGATATGCTACTTTCAAAAAAGATGTCTGTATTTTTCTTTATAGGATTCCTCTTAGCATCTTATGTTGGACTAGATATAACTGCAATAGCGTTGTTTGGAGTCTGTGTAGCAGTTATATTAAACTTTTATATTAACAGCAAAGAAAATAGTCAAAATCCTCAAGTAGCAACTAATATTTTAACGGAAGGAGAGATTGACTTTGAATAAACTAACAAAAAAAGAATTAAGAAGTATGTTTTGGCGTTCATTTGCTCTTCAAGGTGCGTTCAATTATGAAAGAATGCAAAACTTAGGTTATTGTTATGCAATGTTACCTGCAATAAAGAAGTTATATAATAAAAAAGAAAATCAAGCAAAAGCGATAGAAAGACACTTAGAAATTTTTAATACAACCACAGTAGTAGTTCCTGCTATATTAGGTATAACAGCAGCTATGGAAGAGGAGAATGCTAATAATTCAGAATTTAATGAAAACTCAATCAGTGCTGTTAAAACAGCTCTTATGGGACCTCTTGCAGGAATTGGGGATTCACTATTTTGGGGAACATTTAGAATTATAGCTGCTGGAATAGGAGTATCACTTGCAAAAGAAGGAAATATATTTGGCCCGCTATTATTCTTACTGTTGTATAATATCCCAGCATTTGCTCTAAGAATACTTGGACTTAAATATGGATATAAAGTCGGAGTAAATTCACTTGAAAGAATACAAAGAGAAGGGCTTATGGAGAAAATAATGTCTATGGCTACAACTGTTGGTTTATTCGTTGTAGGAGGAATGGTTGCAACAATGTTGAGTATAACTACTCCACTAAAATTTAATTTAAATGGTGCAGAAGTGGTTTTACAAGATATATTAGATAAAATAATACCTAACATGTTACCTTTAGCTTTTGCATTTGTAATATATTACATGCTAAAGCGAAAGGTAAGTGTAACAAAGTTAACTCTAGGCATTATAGTGGGAGGAATTGCTTTACATGCAATAGGGTTATTATAGAAAAAAAATTATAATTTATTAAATATATGAATAAGGAAGGCATACAAAATGAGAATACAAGATTATATGTTAGAAACACCAGCAAAAATGAGAGAAATGATATCTAATGCAGATAATTTATTTAATGAAATTAAGAAAGAAGATATAAAAAAGATTATAATAACAGGTTCAGGTACTAGTTATCACTCAGGATTGCAAGTACAACCATATTTGCAAAATTTATTAGACATAGATGTTGTAGAAAAGTATCCATTTATGATAACTGAAGATACATTTAAATTTGATAATAAAAATACTTTAGTGGTGGGAATATCTCAAGGTGGAAGTAGTTATTCTGCATATAATGCTATGAAGTTAGCTGAAGACAAGGGTTGTAAAATAGCATCTATGGCAGGCTGTAAAAATGCTCTAATAGATGAGATTTCTGACTATATATTAACAGTGAATTGTGGTGAAGAAAAATCTGGTGCTAAAACAAAAGGCTTTTATTGTACAAAGTTAAATTTAATGTTATTAGGTCTTCAAATAGCTAGAGAAAAGGGAATAATATCTAGTGAAAAGTACAATGAAGAGATAAATAAGATATTGGATGCAATAGATAGATTTGAATCAGTATATAAATCATCTGAGCAATGGATTGAAAGAAACAAAGAAAAGTTAGTTAACGCTAAAGAAATAAGAGTAGTAGGTCACTCTGATATATATGGAGATACATTAGAGTCAGCATTAAAATTATTAGAGACAATGAGAATTCCTGTAACTGGATATGAGTTTGAAGAGTTCATACATGGTGTATACAATGCTATAAATAGTGATTCTACTATATTTATACTAGATACAGGAAGAGAACCTAGAGTAACTAAGATGGTTGAAGTACTTTCTGGATGGACAGACAATGTATTTGTCATAGGTAGAGATGTTGCAGAAGAAGATAAAAATTTAAAGGCAGATATTATAGATAATCCTTACTATCAAACGTTTAACTTCATAGTACCTATACAATTGATATGTGGAGAAATACCTACATTAAGAGGTATAAACCCAAGTATTCCAAAAGATACTAAGTTCCACATGAAGTTAGGTAGTAAGAAGTTTAATAAGTAATTATACATATAAGTACTTTAGTTTATAGTTTCTTGTATAAATTTATAAATATACACTTAAGTAGCATGAATTATAAAGGTGGTGTTTCAAAATGATTTTAATTAATAATTTTGGAACACCACTTTTTAGTGTATATATAATAGATTAGTTTTTTACAAATCTACACACATTATCTTCAAAAATCAACTTACCATTTCTTTTTTCAGTCTCCACATAGCAAGTGCGAAACTTCCACAACATAATATTAAAAATAACACTATAACAGGTAGTATATCTCCAACTAGAATGGTTTCACCAAATATTAGACTACGTAAAGTATTAATAACATGGGTAAATGGATTGAGCATAACTGCTATTTTTAATCCTCCAGATAAATCTTCAACAGGGAAGAGAGCAGAGCTTAAAAAGAAAATAGGAAGTACAATGGCAGTCATAATTGTTTCATAAATTATTTCATTTGGTAATAATAGACTTATAGCATAAGCTAGGCTTGATAAAAAAAAGGCTGTCATAAATATCAATACTATCATTATAGCAATTCCACCAATACCAGATGCTATTTTTACTGAAAAGAATATGCTTACTATGCATAAAATTGCTACTTCAATAAAAGACACTAGGATAGCTTCTAGTAACTGACCAAAGACAATGGAATATCGACTAATAGGTGCAATTAAAACTCTATAAAAACTCCCGCTATTTTTCATTATAAAATTGATGATACCACCACTACTACATGATGAAAAGATAACCAATACAATTATACCTGGAAGTATAAAAGCTGTATAATTATCGATGTTCATATCACTCATAGTTTGGTTTGCGACAGAGCTATAAAGTACAAGCCAAAGAAGAGGTTGTAATATAGTAACTACAAATGAAATTGGATTTTTAAAACGCCATTTCATATTACGCCATAAGATATTTAACATTTCCATTCCTCCTTTAAATCTTTCTTAGAACTTGTTAATGCTAAAAAAACATCTTCAAGACTTGGCTCTACAATTTCTATTGCATCAAACTTTATATTATGCTCTAAAAGAAATTTATTTATTAAAGTAAGTGAAGTTCTACTTTCTTCTACACTTATGAAAAGAGAATTTTCATGTATATTCATAAATTTAACTAAGCAAGCATTTTTAATATCATTCTTATATTTTTTTATATCTTCAATATCATGAAATGCGATACGAAGTATATTTTGCTTAATATAATTACGTAAACTAGATGGTGTTCCTTGTGCCAAATCTTTTCCATTTTTCATAATACAGATATTATCACTTAGCTGTTCAGCTTCTTCAAGATAATGAGTGGTTAGAAAAATAGTTGTATCATATTCATCTCTAATTTTTAGTAGCATATCCCACATAGCTTTTCTTGAATCTACATCCATACCAACAGTAGGTTCATCTAAAAACAGAATCTTAGGAGACGACACCATATTCATAGCTATATCTAATCTACGTTTTACTCCACCAGAATAAGATGAAGTAGGATACTTTAAGTAACTAGTTAACTCAAATTTTTCAATTAAAGAGTTTATTCTTTCTTTTGCAACTTGTGGTTCCACTTTATACATTTTGCTTTGGAATATCATGTTTTCCATGAGAGACAGGTGTTCATCAATAGATACTTGTTGTGCTACACAAGCAATTTGAGTGCGTATCCAAGATGGATTATTTATTAAGTCTTTTCCAAGCATCGTTACATTACCCGCTGTAGGCTTGTAAAAAGTGGTCAAAATATTGATAAGCGAAGATTTACCAGCACCATTTGGACCAAGTAAAGAAAATATTTCTCCAGTCTTTACACTAAAACTTAGAGCATTTAAAGCTCTTACACCATTTTTATATTGTTTTACTAAATTGTTGATTTCGATTGCCAACATGTATTATTCCTCCTCTTTAAGTGGAAATATGATTTCTGTAATATATTTATCTGGATTACCTTTTATTAGCATACCTGGTCCTTTAATAAATACTTCTCTCCAAGGAGTTTTTATTGTTAGATTATTTTCATGAATATATTTAAATATCATTTCATATGTTTTCGGCAAATTGTTATATGAACCAATGTGGGTAAAAAACAAAGCTTTTGTTTTAGGAAACTCTTTTATTGTTACACCCATACGATTTGGAGTTTCAGAAGTTGGTACACATAACTCCATTTTTCCTATGCCAGTTTCTTGGTCAACATTATGGTAACAAAAGAATGGTGCACCATTTGATTTTCCTTTTATGGATTTAAATACATTTGGAAAATATTTTGTTGCTTCAGTCATGGGTCCATTGTAACTCATAGTAGCTGCTGTGACTGATTCGATGTTTTTAATTTCAATTTTATAATTCATTTGTTTTCCTCCTTAGGTATGTTTATAATGGTTTAATTAACCCATTAAGTATTAGTACAATATAAGATTTTTGATTCATTGATGATATAACCTTACCTTGTTTGTTTTCAAGTCTAACATAACATAAAATATATATCCTCTCATTTGATGCTCAATTTTGTAAACTTATTATTTGAATTTTGAATTTAATGATTTAATAAATTAAAATCAAATAATTTATTAAAAAGTATTTACAAATTAAGTGTATTAATCGTATAATACACTTAACGAAATATAAAATAAAATTTAAAGTAGAAGTGTATTTTTTTAGAAAAAGTGTATTATCGTATTAATACACTAGAATAGGAGGAAGTATGAATTTTGAATTAGATAATACATCTCCAATTTATTTGCAAATAATAAAGCATATAAAGAGACAAATAGTAACAGGAGAATTAAAACCAGGAGAAACAATACCATCAAGAAGAGAAATGGCACTTAATTTAAAAGTAAATTTAAATACTGTTCAAAGAGCATATAAGGAGATGGGTGATATGAATATAATAAATACTTTTAAAAACTATCAGAGTAGCGTGACAGTTGATGAAAATATATTAAAAAATTTAAAACTAGAGTTAATAAATGAATCTTTAGTTGTATTTATAGAAGATATGAAGGCAATAAATGTTACTAAAGAAGAAGTTTTAAAGATAATAGAAGATAGATATTAGTTTTTTAACAAATATAAACACTTAACTTATAAGGTTAATTGTACAAGCATATTAAATATGGAGGATACTAATATGATAGAAATTAAAAATGTAAGCAAAACATATAAAAGAATGCAAGGACTAAAAGTAAAGAAAATAGATGCTTTAAAGAATGTAAGCTTTAGTATTGAAAAAGGAAAAATAACAGCTTTACTTGGGATAAATGGTGTTGGTAAGTCAACAATTTTAAAAGCAATAGCAGGGCTTATAAAAATTGATAGTGGAGAGATTTTAATAGATGGAGAAAAAATGAATAAAAACATATATAATAAACTTGCATTTGTTCCAGATGTAGAATCTCACTTTAGTAATACAACAATAAAAGAGTCATTTGAATTTATGGAAATTTTTTATCCAAGATGGAATAAAGAAAAATCAAAAGAAATGATGGATATATTTAAACTGAATGAAAATGAATTAATTGACAATTTATCTAAAGGAAATATTGCAAGAGTAAAATTAATTCTTGGATTTTGTCAAGACCCAGACTATATATTACTTGATGAACCATTCACAGGGATTGACTTGTTTAAAAGAGAAGAATTTATAGGAGTAATAGCACAGTATATGAAAGAAAATCAAGCTATTATTATAACCACTCATGAGATAGTAGAAATAGAAAGTCTAGTTGATGAAGTTATAATTCTTGATGAAGGTAAAGTAATAACATCATTTAATGCAGAAGATTTGAGAGAAAGAGAAGGTAAGTCTATATTAGATAAAATGAGGGAGGTATATAAGAATGAATAAGCTTCTATGTCTAATAAATGTAGATTTAAGGAGAAATAAGAGGTTTTATATAGCCTATATATCTTTTTTATCTTTAATTACATTGGGCTTAAATTTATTTGAAATTATTAAATTTAAGAACTCTAAATTTATTATAAACTTAGCAATAGAGGATTTTGGAGGTGTATTTTATGGAATAGGTATCATTGGCAATCTTAGATGTATCCAAACAATTTTGCTGTATGGAATATTGGGAATGTTTACATACTATATTTTTATGTGGAAAAGAGATTTCTTTTCTAAAAATCAAAGTATTTATACTTTAATGATGTTACCTCAGAATAAATTTAAACTTTGTATATCTAAGTCAATCACTTTGATAACAATGGTATATGGTTTTTTGATAAGTCAGATAGCAACATTATTTATATGTAAACACATATTTAATTTTGTTTTTAGAAATGTTCCAATAGTTAATATGTCCTTTACTCAGGATTTATATTATTTAAATTTAAAAAGTATTCCAATCGATTTTATTTATTTCATAACAATTTATGTATTTTTACTGTTTGTAGCTATTTCTTTTTTGAATAGTTGTATATTATTCACATTTTCTTACAGAGGTAAATTTTATGTGATTTTAATTACCTTGATAATTTTGGCAGGGTTATATTTTTCAACAGTATATATAAATATAATTAGTTTGTTTAGAAAGTATTATGGATTTGTTGGAACACAACTTAATTCCTTAGGTAACTATGTATTAAGTTTTATAGTTATAATGTTTATTTTAAATGGAATCTCTTATTTCTTAATAAATAAGAAATTGTCTATTTAGGAGGTGTGACATGAAATTAAAATCTAAAATATCTATACTTATTATATTTTTAGCAGTGGCAATATATTTTAGTATAGACCTATTGAACAATGAAAACAATTTAAGTATAAAAACGATAAAAGGTGACCAAGATGAATTGGGTTATATAAACATATATTTTGGATATGATTTTAATGGATATATAAATTCAAGATATATAATAAATGGAAGCAATAAAACTAAAAAAACAGAATTATTAAAATCAATAAAAGAGAGTGAGAACACGAATAACCTAATCGATGTCTCTAGTGGTTTGGATTCAATAGCTCATGTTGGTTTTGAAATAAGTGATGATTCTAAATCTAGTTCAAAAGGGATAAATTTTGTTATAGATGAGAAAAAAGAAGACCTAGAAAAAGGTGTATTTATTTCAGAAGGAAGTGATAGAAAAGTTGAATATGAAAAACTAGATATGGATAATTTTATAAGAACTAAATATAAAGTAGATAAAGATATCGATGAGTATCATGTAAAAGTGCTATCATCAAAAAGATACAAAAAAGATTTATATGTGTCTGTGCTTTATGCTCCAAATGAGTCATCAGAAAAAAATGAAGAAGATTTGAATACTATAGATATAATAAAGATTAATACTAAAAGTAAAAAAATAGAGACGATAAAAAGTATAAATATAAGCAAGTATATTTTTGAAAAATACAACAACATACAGAGTATTGATGTAAGTTATTCTAGTAAAGATGGAGATAAAATGTATATTTTGATAGAAGCGATAAATGCAAATACATGGGATGATGTTGATTCTAAGCTCAATTTACTTGAGTATAATGTTAAAGAGAATAAAGAGAAAATAATAGAATTAAAAAGTTATAATAGAATGTCTTTGGAAAAAGCAAAGCTAAAAGATAGTAAATTATATATGATAATGTCAGAAAGAGATAATTCCAATAAAAGTAAAGAGGTAAATTTAATAACTTATAACATACTAGATGGCAGTTTAGTTGAAGATAAATATGTTTTGGATGAAAAAGAAGAAAGAAGCATCAGAAACATTGAAATTGATTCAAATAAAATCATTGTATGTACATCAAAAACAAATTCCGTACTACCCTGGGACAATAAGACTATTCTATATATAATAAATAAAAATTCGAAAGAAATAGTGTATAAGGGAGAATTACAGTTTAATAGTTCAAATAGCAGTTTAGAATTTGAAATAAAGTAGGTGAATTGATGAGGGATTTAATGAAGTTATTTGAGTTTGATTTAAAAAGAAACATAAAAAATTATATATTTATAATAAGTTGTTTTTGTTCTATTGTATTTTTAAATCTAGTGAAAAATTTAAATGATTATAACTATATAATAGAAAATGCAGTAAAAACTGAGCAGTTATCAAAAGTAGGAAAGACAATAGAAACAGCAAGTGTCATGGGATTTTCAAGTTTTGGAAACATAATGGGTTCTATACAATCATGTTTTTTATTTGGGATATTTGTGTGTATTTGTTATGCTTTTTTTATTTGGTATAGAGATTTTGACATGAAAAGCAAATCCATATATACACTTGTGATGCTTCCTAAGAATAAAATTAATATTTATATATCTAAATTATTAAATGTATTGTTTCTAGTGTATAGCTACACTATATTATTTACAATAACTTTATTTATTGCAAGTAAAATACTACCTAATTATATGCTTGGTAGTATTGCAAACTATAATTTTGTACAAGAAACAATATATAAATTAAATATTTTACTTCCATACAGCTTTGAGAACTTATTAGTAGAATATGTATTTTTACTAATAGGAGTTATATGTGTAGTATTCACATCAATTCTTATAAATAAATCTGTGTATAAGATGAGAGCTTTAATGAGTTTTCTATTTTTAGTTATAGAAATTCTAATATTTATAATTCTTGTAGAGTTTATTATACCTTATGAATATAGTAATGTATTTACTGTAGTATATTCAAGTGTGAGCATATTTGTATGTAGTTTTATGTCTAATAAACTTTTAAATAATAAAATTGACTTTTAGGAGGTGTATATATGAGAGAAAAGAAATTAGGAAAATATACAATATGTTTTATAACAGTATGTTTATCAATGATTATTATGACTTTGATATTGAGTTGTCTTAGTAAAAATAAATTATCTATAAGAACTTTAAATGGTAATCTAAAGGATATAGGAAGAGTTAGTTTAGTATATACACCAAATATAAGTAGATATACTTATGAAGAAGTAACCATAAGTAAAAATGGGACAAGAAATGATATAAATCCTAAAACTAAAATTGGAAATGATTATTTGCATATTGATAAGAAATACAGCGATTTTATTGATGGTAAAGGAATCGAATTTATATATAAAGATGATTTGAATATAGGGGTAGCATATACTTCTACTAAGTCTAATTCAGTACAGGAAAGAAACAATTTAAATGATTATATAAAAGTTTCAAATAAAAATTTGAAAAGTGGCTTAGAAGAAAATTTTGATATTGATTTAAAAAAATCTGATTTTAAAGAAAATAGTTGGCAAACTATTTTTAACAAAATATATAGAGGAAATTTATATATGGTGATTAGTGAAACAAATGTTTCAGGTGTTACAGTCAATAATATTTGTATATTAAAGGTAGATATAAAAAATAAATCCTATAAATTATTAAATAGATTTAATTTAGACTCACAAAGTAAATACCAACAAAATATTAATGAGATTAAATTTTCTATTGGAAGTAAACTTTATTTAGAGAGGTTAAACAACAAAGAGATAAATGGTGACATTGAAGGGCATGATAATTATTCAGATTTCATTGTGTATGATATAGAAGAGAATTCTTTCGATAAAAGTAACAAGTTTATGGATAATTTAAATAAAGAAAAAAATGCTGACCAAGGGGAAATGGGCTTATTGAGTAAAACAAAGTTAGACTATATCGTTAAAGATAACAAACTAAATATTATAGTTACAGATAAGAGTCGTTTTATAATTAATCTTGTTTATAGTGTTGATTCTAATGAAATTAAACTAGAAGATTATGAAAAGCTTAATTTAAAAGTAGATTATGATGAAGCACTATCTGGTGTTAGGAAAGTTAAGTTATTAGACGATAAAATATACTCTATTTCAAGTGTAAAGGAAACTATTTCAGGAGAGAAAAAAGGAAGTGGAGTTACTTCTGATATAGTTGGAACCAAGCCAATAAAATTTCAAGTATTTGATATGAATCTTAAAAAAACAGTATATGAAGCTGAATTGATAAATGGAGATGTAAGTTTACAAGATAAGTTATTCTTTGTAGCAAATTAAATAATAGTATTAATCAAATAACTTTAAATTTAGATATTTTTTCATGTAAAATATAAAAATGAATAGATAAAAATAAAACAAGATAATTATATACATTTTGATTATCTTGTCTTATTTTAGCATTGATATAAAAGCAATTTGATTAATATCTTTTACATATTATAAATATTCTAATATTATAATATATTCTAGTTTAATCCGATATTTAATTCACTTAAATTTGAAATGATAGTAATATAGTGGTAGAATTAATTATTAGAATATTAAAAATAATAAATAAATAATACATTATACTTGAAGAGGGGGATAATTTAAAAATGAGTAAAAAGTATATAAAAGCAGGAAATTTAATTGATGGAACAGGAAATAGTATTATGGAGAATAAAGGTATAATTATTGATGGAGATACTATACTTGAAATTGAAGATATAAGAGAAGATTTAAGTGGATATGAGGTGTATGATTACCTAGATAAAACTGTTATGCCAGGAATTATGAATTGTCATGTGCATTTGACAATGGAACCAGTAGGAAATCCAAAAGTTTATTATGAGAATGTATCTGATGTAGAGCTTGTAGTAAATACAATAAAACAACTTGATGCATATTTAGATTCAGGAGTAACATATATTAGAAGTCTAGGTTGTCCGAAATATGTGGATGTACAACTTAAAAATCTTATAGACAAAGGATCTATAGATGGTCCTGGTATAGTTACTTCAGGTCCAGTTATATGTATGACAGGAGGACATGGATACTATTTTGGTATTGAAAGTGATGGAGTAGATGAATGTAGAAAATCAGCTAGAACAGTTTTAAAAAATGGAGTAGATTGTGTAAAGATAATGGCTACTGGAGGTGTAACAACTGATGGTGTTGAGCCAGGTTCACCACAGTTGACTTTAGAGGAAATGAAGGCTGCTGTAGATGAAGCTATAAAAGCAGGTAAAATAACTGCTACACATGCACAAGGAAGAACTGGTATAAAAAATGCAGTTCTTGCAGGTATTACTTCTATAGAGCATGGTGTTTATTTAGATGATGAAATAATTGATTTGATGCTTGAAAAAGGAACATATCTAGTTCCAACAGTTGCTGCACCATATTTTATTTTAAATGCAGGAAAAGAAAGTGGAATAACTGAGGCTACTCTTAGAAAGTGCGAAATTGTTGCTATTCCTCATAAGGAATCATTCTTAAAAGCGTATAAAAAAGGAATTAAAATTGCAGTTGGTTCTGACGCAGGAACTTCTTATAATGAACATGGAAAGACGTATTATGAAATGAAATTAATGTCAGATTATGGTATGGATAACATGGATGTAATAGTAGCAGCTACAAAAACTGCATCTGAACTTTTAAGAATTGATAAAAATTATGGAACTCTAGAAAAAGGAAAGAAAGCAGATGTGATAGTGGTAAATGGAAATCCTATAGATAATATAGATGTAATGTCAGATGTTTTATCAGTATTTAAACTTGGCAAAAAAGTTAGATAATAAAATAAAAGAGAAATTAGAAAAAAGTGTCTGAAAGAATGTTTAAAAGATTAGAGACACTTTTTTTTATTGATAATATTTATTAATACTTTAAAAATTCATATGTTATTTTATATCCATTAGTTAATATATATATTATAAAAGAATAAAAAGTAATAATTTGTCATGTAAATATATGTGTTTTTATAAATAATATATTTTAAAATAAAAAACAGTATATAAAAAAGGTTTATATGTTATATTTATATAAATATATCTATAAATAAGAAAGGAGCAAGTTGGTAAATGATAGAGGTAGATAAGTTATGTAAATCTTTTACAAGGGTTGTAAAAGATGATAAAAGTAAAAGTTCGATAAAAAAATTAAAGAAGATTAAAACTAAAAAAGAAGACTTTCTTGCTGTAAATAATGTTTCTTTTAGTGTTGAAGAAGGTGAGATAGTTGGAATATTAGGACCAAATGGTGCTGGAAAAACAACATTACTTAGAATGTTAGGAGGAATATTAACACCAACATCAGGAAATATAAGTGTTTCTGGATATGATTATTCAATAGATAGAAATTCAGCAAAAAAAGAAATAGGATATCTATCTGGAAATACAAAGCTGTATGGGAGACTTTCTCCTAGAGAACTTTTAACAACTTTTGGAAGTTTATATGAAATGACAAAAGAAGAAATAGAAGAATCAATTAAAAATGTTGTAAAAGTAATGGATATGAATGAGTTTATAGACAACAGAATTGAAAATCTATCAACTGGTCAGACACAGCGAACATCTATAGCTCGTTGCTTAATACATTCCCCAAAAGTATATATTTTTGATGAGCCGACATTAGGTCTTGATGTTTTGAGTAGTGCATCTATAATAGACTTTATGAAAAATGAAAAGTTAATAGGAAAAACTGTACTTTATTCAACTCATTATATGGAAGAAGCAGAAATTTTATGTGATAAGATTTTAATGATTCATAATGGAAAAATAATTGCATCAGGGACTCCAGAAAGTTTAAAAGAAGAATCAGGAGTAAATAACTTGAGAGATGTGTTTATAAATCTTGCTAGAATGGAGGAGGTTTAGATGAGAAGTAAAATTGTAAAATACATATTCAAAAAAGAAATGTTAGACATACTAAGAGACAAAAAGACTTTATTTATGATGATTGTTATACCACTTCTTTTATATCCTTTGCTTATGTTGTTGATGATTCAGGTAATGAATATGTCCGCAAATAGTATGAATAGTAAAGATATTAATATAGCTTTTGATAGTACACCCAATAAAGTGCTTGTATCAATGATTGAAAAGGAGAATAATTTAGAGGAAGACACTGGGAACAATAAAGATACTACAAATGATAAAGGCAAGATAAAAATATTAAGTGTTGATAATTATAAGAAGTCTTTAGAAGAAAATAAAATTGATGCCTACATAAAAATAGAAGAAAAGCAATCAGCTACAAGTTATAAAATATATATGAATTCATCTCAGGAAAATTCTTCTAACTCTGTAAAAAGAATTGAAACTGTTTTAGATAAATACAAGAGACTTACTGTAGAAAATACTTTAGCTGAAAAAGGATTAGATGTACAGAGTACATTGGAACCTATAACATACAATACTATAGATATTGCAAAAACAGAAGAAGTAGCAGGTTACTTTTTAGGTCAGATATTACCATTTATATTAATAATAGGAGTTTTGCTTGGTTCAATATATCCAGCAATAGATGTTATGGCTGGAGAAAAGGAAAGAGGTACACTAGAAACTTTATTTACACTCCCAATATCGAATTTAGAATTAGTAATGGGAAAATATATGGCGGTTTCCCTTAGTGCAATAGTAACAGCAATTTTAAATATTTTATCTATAGGATTAACGATGGCATTTATTTTAGTTAGTGGTGGTCTTAGTAGCCAGTTTGGTTTTGGAAATTTTAATTATGGAGATTTAGTTTTACCAGTTATTACTACTTTAATATGTGTATGTCTGTTTTCAATGGTAGTTGCAGCAATAAGTATGTGTGTATGTTCACTAGCAAAAAGTTTTAAAGATGCTCAAAACTATATAACTCCTCTTATGTTGGTTATTATGATACCATCTTATGTTTCTATGATACCCAATATAGTATTGGATAGAGTAACAGCTGTAATACCTGTGGTAAACATATCATTACTTATAAAAAGTGTATTGTCTTTTAAAAGTGATTTAAATCTGATAGCACTAGTTTTAACATCAAATATAGCTTTTGTAATATTGGCAATTATACTTCTGTCTAAAATGTTTAATTCTGAAGAAATACTTTTTGGAAATAGTAAGAGTTTTTCTTTTTTGGAGAAAAGATGCAATATAAAAAAAGGGTCTATACCAACTGTGAGTGATGGTATTATTTTGTATGCAGTAGGATTAGTTCTTTTAATTTATGTTGGTTCTTTGGTTCAAATTAAATTTGGAACAGCAGGTATTGTAATGACGCAAGTTATGATAATTGCTTTACCACTAATATTTGCATATTATATCAAAGCTGATTTTAGAGAAGTATTTAGTATAAAGATTCCAACATTAAAACATCTCTTAGGAGGCGTTGTTCTTTGGGTTGGAGGATACATAATTATTATGATTATAACTCAGTTAATTTTATTTTTATTTCCTCAAAATATGGAAGTGGCTGAGAGTTTAAATAAATCTTTTTTTATGAAGGATAAATTTTTATTGAATTTATTGATAATAGGATTATTGCCAGCTATATGTGAAGAAATATTTTTTAGAGGTTTTATATTTTCTGCATTTAGTAAATCCAAAAATGGAGTTAAGTCTGTAAAGTTAGCAATAATATGTAGTGGAGTATTGTTTGGTATTATGCATATGGATTTTATAAGAATAATTCCAACATCAATATTAGGAATCATATTTGCATACAGTGTATATAAGTCTGGCTCTATATTTGTATCAATGTTATTACATTTCTTAAATAATAGTGTAGCGGTTATAGTAAGCCATTATGCAACAGGAAATATAGCTAACTTATATAAGTTTATTGAGGTTGATTTTTCAAATTTAAATATATTTAAATTTGCTTTAGTTCTTGTAATAAGCTTTATATTAGTTATATTAGGAATGAGACTTTTATACAGAAAAGATTTAAAAAATTAAATATAAATTTCTTAAATATATTGAGATAATAAATAACACTAAAATATATAAGTATTGCTTTATTTATATATACTTTAGTGTTATTTTATTTATTTATTCATTATATAAACTCTTTATAAATTCATTTATATAATATTTTAATTATATAAATGAATTTATAAAGAGTTTATATCTAAAAAATGACTTTAAAAAATTAGGTAAAAAAGGCATATTAAAAAATTTATATTAAATATTATTCAATTTAGTTAATTATAAAAATTAAGTGTTGATTTGTCGAAATGAATAGAAGAAGAAAAACATAATGAAATTTTAAAGGTGAATGTATTGGAAATACTGTGTTTTAATAAAAAGTAGTCATTTCTTGTAAAATGGATAGTTTTTATTAAAAATTAATATAATTATAATATAAAAATAAAATTTTTCAGAAAATTCATAGAAAGATATAGGCTTTTCATCAATAATTATATGCCAAAATAATCCAATTTATTTTCTATTATACCGATATGAAATGTATAAATCAATAGGAAAGACAACTACTATAACATATTCTATATATATAGTATAGCAAAATTTTACAAATTTTAAAATAAATATAAACTATCCATTTTACAAGAAATGGAAACTTTTGGAATGTGTTTGTTTGCTAGTGATTTATAATCAAATAGAGGTGCTTTAATGGGAGGAAATTTTTATGAGGAAATTACAAAAAAAATTAATGGTTTTTTTATTTATTTGTATAATTTTACAAGTTAAATATACAACACCAGTCTATTCTTTACATAAGCTTTATAAAAATAACTCCATAAATAACCTTGAATTCAGATTATTTAATAAACAATTTATTAGCTACTATGCATTGCAGATAATATTTATTATGACGATAATATGTCTAGTACTTATTTTTTATATAATATATGATAAATTAAGTTTAAGAGTTAAATTGCAAAAGATAGTATATACAGATGGTCTTACAGGAGCAAGTACTATGGATAAATTTGTAATTGATGCTAAAAAAATATTAAGCAAAAACACTCAAGAGAAATATGCGTTATTATATATAGATATTGATAAATTTAAGTATATAAATGATTTGTTTGGATATGAAGTGGGAAATAAAATTTTATGTAGTTTAACAAATATTATTAAACATAATATATTTGAAGAAGAAATATTTGCAAGGATATCTGCTGATAATTTCACAATAATCATGAAATATAGAGAAGAAGAAGATATAATAAATAGATTAGAATCTATATTTAAAGAATTGGATTTATTTAATAATAATCAGGAAGAAAAATATAAATTAGTTTTAAGTTGTGGAATATACTTTATACTTCCAGAAGATAAAGATATCAACCCAATAATAGATAGAGCTAATATACCTCATAAAATGGCAAAGGGAGGACATAAAAGTTCATATGCATTTTATGACAACAAGATTCATGATCAAGAAATAAAAGAAAAAGAGATGGAAAATACAATGTTCTCAAGCTTAGAAAATAAAGAGTTCATAGTATACTTGCAACCTAAAATAGAACTAAATACAGGAGAAATACAAGGTTCGGAAGCACTTGTACGATGGAAAAGTCGTGATAAGGGATTAATTCCTCCAAATGAGTTTATACCATTTTTTGAGAAAAATGGTTTTATAATAAATTTAGATTTATATGTACTAGAAGAAGTTTGTATACAACTTAGAAAATGGATTGACACAGGTATAAACCCATTAACTATTTCAGTTAATGTATCAAGAATACATTTATATTGTAATAATTTTATAGAAACCTATAAAAATATAATTGACAAGTACAATATACCTGCAAAATATATAGAACTTGAATTAACTGAGAGTATTATATTTGATAATTTTGATATTTTAATTGATATAATGAATAGTTTAAAAGAGATAGGTTTTTTAATATCTATGGATGATTTTGGTTCAGGGTATTCATCATTAAATATGTTAAAAGAAATTCCTATGGATATTTTAAAACTTGACCAAAAATTTATCATGGAAACATATAATAGTAAGAGAAGTAAAATAATTGTTACTAAAGTTGTAGAGATGGCAAAGGAATTGGGGATGAAAGTAATATCTGAAGGTGTAGAGACAGAAGCACAGTTTAAACTATTGAAGGAAGTCAAATGTGATATGGCACAAGGATATCTATTTGGAAAACCAATGCCAATTGAAGAATTTGAAAAATTGATTGCATACACTTCAGCAAAAGAATAATCAGTTTACTTTATAAAAAATGAATAAGTTATATTAAAAATGAACTCTAAGCTAGTGTTCATTTTTTTATGTGGATTTTTATATAAAATATGTAAACATTAACAAATATAAATATAGTCTTATCTCATATAGATTAGACAAAACACTAGAATGTAGTATATATTGATAGCATCCATTGACATTACACTCCAGTGTTTATTTTGCAGTAATGATTGTATAATTCCTGAACTTTTGATTTTATCAATGTTTTAAGCTCAATTGGTTCTAGTACTGTGGCCTCTTTTCCAAATGACAAGAAATATTCAGCTACCCAGTTTAGTGTTGTTTTTGAGATATACATATCTATGTAACCGCCATTAGGAAAAACAGTCAATCCTTTTGCTAATAGAAATTCTGCCTCACAGCGTTTTACTCCTATATCTGTTAGTTGAATTTTAATATGATAATCTTTAGCAACTTCTAAATTTTCAAGATATTCATGTATTGAATTTGGAATACTGTATTTTGAACTTGTTATATTTTCTATACTTACAATCTTTTCAATTCTGTCTACACGAAATTCACGGATAGATTTTGACTTTAAGCAATACGCTGGACAGTACCAAAGACCATTCATTGCATATAAACCAACAGGTATAATAGTTCTGATACTTTGGTTTTTATTTGATGAATATTGAACTGTAAGAGCAGAATTATTTGTAATTATGTTAAATAGTTCTTTTAGCAAGGGAGAAGAGCAATGTCTATCTGGTGTCCAGAATACAATTTTATTTTGTATTTGAGTAATATTATGTTGTACATCTGCTGGTAGACAATTTAAAAACTTTTTTAATACAGAGACTCTCTCTTGTTCAAATGGCAAATCACGATAAAAAGCTAACGATTGATAGGCAAAAAATATTGCTTTTGCTTCACTTTCTGAAAAGGTAATTGGTGGTAGTATACGTTCTTTTAACATATGATAACCACCTGTTGCTCCTGTTTTTGAATATAGAGGGAATCCCATGCTTTCTAAAGCTTGTAAATCTCTAAGTATTGTTCGTTTTGATACACAAAATTCTTCAGCCAATTCTCTTAGAGTAAAATTTCTTTTTGCATTTATAGTTATCATCAATTCAATTAAGCGCTCAGCCTTTGACATTTTTCTACTCCTTTTTTTACAATAGTGACAATTATTGTCACTATTATATGATAGGATATTATCGTGTTGAAAGCAATATAAATATTATAGAAAGGATGGATATTTAATATGAAAGCTGACGATATATTCAATTACTGTGTATCAAATTTAGATGATGTTGTTTTAACAGAAAATTGGGGGGAAAGAGGGATATTTTATAATCCTAATGGTATTTTAAAGAAAGGAGTATATGTTCTTACTATCAAAGAAAAAGATGGTGAAAATGACAAAAGTTCATCACTAAACCGAAGTAATGTTTATCGTGTAAATGTATGCTTGAAAAAGGAAACATTTATTAAAAGGTTTGATAATATCCCAAAACGACCAGATGCTGGGCAAATTGTGAAAATGGACTTTGATTTTACAAAACTGGATACAATTATGCCTCATCCTGTTTATGCATGGATGGGATGGGTGTGTGTCTTAAATCCTTCAGAAAAAACATTTAAAGAATTAAAAGTAATGATACAAGAGTCATACGATTTTGCTAAGGAAAAATTTGCTAAAAGGATAAAAAAGTAATAGCATGTGAACATAATTATAATAAAGGCTACTGAAACCTGAAAATACAATTCTATTTTTTCACTTCATATATTCTTATAGATTCATATAAAATTTGGTAGCCTTGAATGTAAATCTCTAAGTCAGACAAGAGAAAAATAAATACCAAATGAAATATCAAAAAACATAGTGATTAAGGAAATTTCTTGTATTATACCTATTTAGACTTGAAGATTTTGAGGTTTAATAGTAGGTTTTAAAATGCTATTTTTTATAAAAACTATCTTTAAATGAAAAAGCTTGTAGATATTCATAATTTTATTTAAAAATAGTTGACATATGAGCTGTATTATTATATTATTGTATTAGGTTATTAATACAATAATATAATAACACAATGAGGAGGCATGAATATGGAATGGGAACTTGATAATAACAAACCTATATATATACAATTAGTAGAACATCTAAAGTTAAAAATAGTTTCAGGGGAAATAAAAATAGGTTCTAAATTAGAAACAGTAAGAGCACTTGCTGAGGATGCTGAAGTTAATCCAAATACGATGCAAAAAGCTTTAACAGAACTGGAAAGACAAGGATTGGTTTATAGCCAAAGAACAAAAGGAAGATTTGTAACAGATGATAAGGAAAAAATAAAAGCTATGAAAGAGGAAATAGCCAATGTTGAAATAAATACATTAAAAGAGACTTTAGTAAAACTTGGATATGACGAAGATGAAATGTTAAAACTTATAACAGAAAATTTGAAAGGAGAATTATAAAATGGATAAAAATATAAATGATGTTTCTCAAAATGACATAGTTGAATTTAAAGGTGTAAATAAAAGCTATGGAACTAAAAAGGTTTTAAAGAATGTTGAGTTGAATATACCAAAAGGAAAAATAGTTGGCTTGTTAGGTCCTAATGGAAGTGGTAAAAGTACAATGATTAAATTGATGAATGGATTATTACAACCTGATGATGGTGAAATTATGATAAATGGAATGAAGCCATCTATAGAAACAAAGAAAATAGTATCATACCTACCAGAAAGAACTTATTTAAACGACTGGATGAAAGTATCAGATTTACTTAAATTTTTCTATGATTTTTATAGTGATTTTGATGTTAGAAGGGCAAATGAAATGATTAAGAGTTTAGATATTGATGTAGATGAAAAATTAAAAACAATGTCTAAAGGAACTAAAGAAAAAGTACAACTTATTCTAGTTATGTCAAGAAAAGCAAATATATATATTTTAGATGAGCCTATTGGAGGTGTTGACCCAGCTGCAAGGTCATATATACTTAAGACTATACTAAAAAACTATTATGAGGATAGTACTTTGCTGATTGCAACTCATTTAATAAGTGAGATAGAAAATATATGTGATGAAGTAATATTTATATCTAAAGGTGAGATAGTACTACAAGGAGATGTTGAATCAATAAGAGAGGAAAAAGGTAAATCTATAGATGCATTATTTAGGGAGGAATTCAAATGTTAGGAAAACTATTAAAATATGAGTTAAAGGCAAGTGGAAGAACGTTTATACCATTATATATAGCTATAATAGTAGTGGCTATATTAAATGGAATATTTATGAAGATTGATATATTCCAAATACAAGGAATAGGAATACTTGTACTTACAAGTCTTTTTATGGCACTGGGTGTTTTAACTATTGTAGTTACAATTCAAAGATTTAGAAAAAATCTTTTGGGAGATGAAGGCTATTTAATGTTTACTCTTCCTGTTAGTACTAGTTCACTTATATTATCCAAATGTATAACAGCACTTATATATGCGGTACTTAGTTTTATAGTTGCAGTAGGTACATTTGCAGTACTAATGTTTTTTAGTGCTTCTGGAATTGCATTTGCTGAGATTTTAGATTTTTTTAATAATGTTTTCAGATTGGGGTTTGAAAATTTTTTAGATATGTTCTTGCTATTATTAACAATGCTTATTTCATATACTTCATTTATTTTATTGCTATATACAGCAATTTCAATGGGGCAATTACCAAAGTTTAATAAACATAGAAATGTATCTGCATTTGTTTCTTTTATAATTATAAATATGATAATATCAACTGTTGGTAGTACAATTGAAAGATTTTTACCAGGAGAAAATACTAACATGATTTATCATTTATATCAAAGTTCTCATTTTATGTTTGCTATACTTGGTAGTATTATAATTTTAGTAATATTATTTATTGCTACAAAATATATACTAGATAGAAATTTAAATTTAGAATAGATATTTTTATAAAGAGCCATCTTTTAGAGTTACTTTAAAAGATGGCTCTTGTTTACTTTAAGAATTAATTAAGTATTATATAAACAGGAATAAATTCTTATATATGGTTAAATGTGTATGTGTATTGTATAATAGAAATGCATATTAAAAATTTTGATAAATAATTACAAAATTCTTATAAACACATACTGTAAATAGAAAGTCTACAAACAGAGTAATAAAAGTTAAAATTACATAGATTTGAGGGAGAAAATATGAAAAGTTATACAAAGACTAAATGGAGTGTTTGGGGCATAATTACATTTTCATTTATTTTAGTCTTATTTTTAAGGATGTCAACTGCTGTTGTCTCAGATAATTTAGCAAAAGAGTTAGGGTTTAATTCTATACAAATATCAAATATAGCATCATTTTGCCTTTACTCATATGCACTTATGCAAATACCAGCAGGTATATTAATTGATAAATATGGAGCAAGAAAGATTAGTAGTATTGGAATAATAACAGCTAGTATAGGTTCGATACTATTTGGATTAATACAAAATATAGAATTAGCATATCTTTCTCGTATAGTTGTAGGAGCAGGAACATCAGTAATACTACTCTGTATCTTAAAAATTCAAGGTAGATGGTTTGATAAATCGGAGTTTGCTTCTGCAACAGCTAAGTTCTCATTTGTTGGAAATGTGGGAGGAGTTCTTGCTACTTTTCCGCTAGTATTTTTGTCCGAATTTATTGGTTGGAGAAATTCATTTTTATTAATAGGTATAATAGGTATTTTAATTGGATGTTGTATGTATATTATTGTTAGAGATACACCAAGAGAATATGGATTTAATGTAAATGTTGATATTTATGAAGAATCAGAAAAAATTAGTATTATTGAAGGGATTAAGTCCGTTATAATTAATAAGTCAACATGGTATAATTCAATAATAATGTTTTCTTTTGTAGGTTTAACAAGTGCATTTACAAGTCTTTGGGGAGTAAGATACATAATGGATGTTTATGGAGTTAGTAAGAGTTTTTCTGCGTTTATAGTATCATTTTTTACATATGGATTTATATTTGGTTCAATAATCATGGATTTTGTGTTTGCAAAAATAAAGTCTAGCAAGTTTAACATAATAAAATATGGTGCAATGATAGACTTATTTATATGGATAATAATTGTAATTGTTTTTAAAGTAAAACCACCAATAATGTTTTTACCAGTAGCATTTTTTATAATGGGGTGTATAGTCATGTCACATTTACAAGTATTTAATGATGCTAAATATAAAAATAAAGAGATTTATTCTGGATTGGCAACTAGTGTTATTAATACCTTTGAATTTATAGGAAGTGGTATTATTAATTTAATCATAGCTATATCTTTACAAATAAATTTCTATAATACAGTTGATGGATATAAAAGAGGATTTATTGTATTTATAGTATTAAGTATTATAACTATAATAGCATCTCATATTGGTGTAAAAAATGATGATTTTAAAACTCAATAGCATTTTCATAGTGGCTTAGCATAAAGTTCTACAAATAATAGAAGGTTTGGATTTAGAAAAAAGAGCTAACTGGAATATAAATCTTGTTTACTATGATTAAATGATATTGTATCATATTAAATAGAAAAATAAGAACTTTAAACTATAATATTGGTTCTAAAATATAAAGTAAGGAGTTTTTTCTATGGATACAACAAAAATAGATGATATAAGTAAGTTAGATTTAAATAATCTAGATATTAATAAAATGGACATGGGTGGTTTGATGGAAAGCCTTTTGGAATGGGCAACTACAAGTGGAGTAAAACTTATAATAGGTTTACTCATACTTTCAATTGGATTTAAAATAATAAAAAAAATTGTAAACCATGTCATGACAGTTCTTGGCAAAAGAGATGTCGATTTAACTTTAAGAAGGTTTTTGAAATCTCTTCTTTTAAGTGTACTTAAAGTTGCTGTTATAATAGTTGTTCTTGAATACTGGGGGATGAGTTTATCTAGTTTTGCTGCTGTAATAGCTTCAGCAGGGGTAGCGATAGGTTTAGCGCTGCAAGGTAGTTTATCAAATTTTGCTGGAGGATTTATTATACTTTTGATTAGACCTTTTAAAGTAGGAGATTACATAGAAGCAGCAGGTCATGGAGGAACAGTTGAGCAAATAGGACTTTTTTATACTCAATTAGCTACTCCAGATAATAAGCAGATACTTATACCAAATGGCTCTGTATCAAATGATAGTCTGATAAATTATTCTGCAAAAAATACTAGAAGGGTTGATTTAGTTTTTAGTGTAGGATATGAAGATGATATATTACATGTTAGAAGAGTCTTAAAAGAAATTGTAAATAGACATAAATTAATAATAAATGAACCAGAACCATTTATAGGAGTAGTAGAACATGGAGATAATGCCATTAAATTTGCAATTAGGGCTTGGTGTAAGACAGAAGACTATTGGACAATTTACCTTGATTTATTAGAAGATGTTAAAATTAGATTTGATGAAGAAGGAATTACAATACCTTATCCTAAAATGGATTTAACAGTTAGGGAACTAAATAAAATTTAAGTTTTTAATTATATAAAGGGGATGCTATTTAAAGCATCTCTTTTAGTTGTTTTTATTTTATGTAGATTTTTTATTTTCATATTTAATTAATGATAATTTTTACTATTTTATAGATTTAAATTTTAAAATTCTGGTATAATAAATTATATTATATAGATTTTAAAAATATTTCATCTTTGAGCGATACACGTATAGTTAAATATTATTTTATGATAGACAGAAAATCATCTTATCTCAGTATTTTAAAATAATAAGAAGTTGTATAACTTTGGATATTTGTGTATCATCCAATTTCATCTCAGTTTATCTCAACATTTCTATTTTTAAGAATAATTATGATTTATAAACAGGTATTATATTAGAAATTTAAAAATTTGTACTCATATCTTATTATTTAGGTTAATTTTCATATAAGTAATATTAAAATAGATTTTTAGCTTTTGATTATAAAGCTTTGAAAATAATTAAAATAAAGTAAGGAAAATATGCAATATAAAAGGGTAAATGAAGGGTTTAAAGGGCATAATATAGAATAAATTAATTATTATTTAAGGAGGATTTTTATGTGTAAAAAATTATATTTATTAGTAGCAAGTATACTTATTGCAGGTTTATTAACTGCATGTAGTGGAAATTCAAATTCAGGACAAGCACCTCAAAATAGCAATACAAAAAAAGAAGCAAATGCTTCAAATAGTGATTTAAAAGATGGCAAAATTGATGAAAGTTTAATGGAACAAGACTTCAAAGTACCTTATACAGATGCAATAAATATGTTTAAAGACAAATATAAGGATGCTGATATAGTAGATTTAAGTCTTGAAAGCGATTTAAATAAATATGTTTATACTGTTGAAGGTGTAGATGATAATAATGAGTATAAGATGAAAATAGATGCTAATACAAAGGATGTATTGCAAGATAAAACTGAAAAATTGGATTCAGAAGATTTAAATGGTAAAGCTAGAAAAGAAAAATTAGATTTAAATGATATAATAACACCTCAAAAAGCTATGGAAATTGCATTGAAAGAACAAGATGGAATAGTAAAAGAATGGAGTTTAGATAAAGATTTAGATGTTACTTTTTATAAAATAAGAATAGATAAAGATAAAAATGAATATGACATAAAGGTAGATTCTAAAAAAGGAACTATACTGGAGGTAGAAAAAGAAGATTAAGAGTTTCAAGTTGCTTTTAAAATAAATTCTTTTTTGAATAAAATTTGTTTAAAATATAACAAATAGGGTATAAAAAGGTTAAATAACTATTTTAGGAGGAGTACGGTATGTCATTAAAATCATTGAAAATAAAAGAAAATTTATATTGGGTAGGTTCACTTGACCCTGATTTAAGAGTATTTGACATAATTATGTATACACCTTATGGAACAACTTATAATTCATATGTCTTAAAAGGCACAGAAAAAACAGTTTTATTTGAAACAGTTAAAGATAAACATTTTGAGAAATATATTGAAAGATTAAATGATTTAAATATAGACTTTGAAAAAATTGACTATATTGTGGTAAGTCATACTGAACCAGACCATGCAGGAAGCGTTGAAAAGCTATTAGATTTAGCAAAAAATGCAAAAGTAGTAGCTTCAGAAACTGCTATTAAGTATCTAAAGGAAATCGTAAACAAAGACTTTGAATATATTGCAGTTGCAGATGGAGATGTGCTATCAATAGGCGATAAGACTTTAGAATTCTTCTCTGTACCTATGCTTCATTGGCCAGATACTATATACACATATATAAAAGAAGATAAAACTCTTGTAACATGTGATTCATTTGGAAGTCATTATAGTAATGACAAGATAGTAAACACTCTTAATGAAGATGAAGAAAAGGATTACTTAGATGCCTTAAGATATTATTATGATTGTATAATGGGGCCATTTAAACCATCTATGGTAACTGCTATAGAAAAGATAAAAGATTTAGATATAGACACAGTGTGCCCAGGTCATGGACCAGTATTGACTGAAAATCCTAGAAAAATTATAGACCTTTATTATAAATGGAGTGTAAATGAACAAGTAAAATTAGAAAAAGAAGTTACAATTTGTTATGTTTCTGCACATGGATATACAAAAATCATGGCAGAGGCTATAAAATCATATATTGAAAAAAATAGCAATTATAAAGTAAATTTATTTGATGTAATAGAGCATAAGCAAGAAGAAATTCTAGATAAAATAGCAGTATCGCAAGGTGTATTATTTGGAACACCAACAATATTAGGGGATGCATTAAAACCTATATGGGATATATTAGTATCTTTAAATCCAGTTCTTCATGGTGGAAAAGTTGCATCAGTATTTGGTTCATATGGATGGAGTGGAGAAGGTATAGAAAATGCTATGGAGAGAATCAATCAGCTTAGAATGACAACAGTGAAACCATTTGCTGTTAATTTTAAACCATCAGGGGAAGAAGTTGACAAATTATATGCTTATACAGGAAAATTCTTAGATAAGTTAAACTCTACTTTTGGAAGTAAAAAGAAGACTAAAAAGTTTAAATGTGTAATTTGTAATGAAGTATTTGAAGGAGATAGTGCTCCTAGTATATGCCCTGTATGTGGAGCCAAAGAGGACCAATTTATAGAAGTTGAAGAAGATGAGGTTACTTTTAGAAAAGATACTGACGAATATTTTGTTATAGTAGGAAATGGTGCAGCTGGTTTCTATGCAGCAGATGCTATAAGAAAAAGAAATAAGACTTGTAAGATAACTATGATTTCTAATGAGGAAGAGTTAACTTACTATAGACCTGCACTTTCTGATGGTATAAATGAAGAACTTAATTCTGATTTCTATATGGAAGATAAAGCTTGGTATGACGAAAACAACATAGTAGTAATATTAGGAACAAATGTAGATAAATTAGATGAAGCAAATAAAACTATTGTAGTAAATGATGGAGCTATTAAATTTGATAAGCTTGTAATAGCCACAGGAAGTAGAAACTTCATACCACCAATTAAAGGTCATGATTTAGAAAATGTATTTACACTTAGAAATATAAAAGACTTATATAATGTAAAAGAAGCATTAGAAAAGTCTAAGAAAGTTGTAGTAATTGGTGGAGGACTATTAGGTCTTGAAGCAGCATGGGAATTTAAATTAAAAGGCTTAGAAGTAGTAGTGGTTGAAGCAATGGATGGTATATTATCAAAACAACTTGATAAAGAAGGCAGTAAAATACTAGAGCAATGTGTAAGAGATACAGGCATAGATGTAAGATTAGGTGTGGCAGTTGATGGTATTGATGGCAATGGAAGGGCCCAAAAAGTTGTATTTAAAGATGGCAATAGTGTTGACTGTGATATGGTAGTCTTTTCAATTGGAGTGAGAGCAAATACTCAGATGGTTCAAGATACATCTGTAAAAATTGATAGAGGTATTGTTGTAGATAATACATTACAGACAAATGTTAAAGATATATACGCTTGTGGAGATGTTGCACAAGTAGGAAACACTAGTCTAGCAATATGGCCATCTTCAGTAGAAATGGGAAAAATAGCAGGAGCAAATGCAAGTGGAGATAGTTTGAAATTTGAAAGTGATGTATATCCAGTTTCATTAGATGCTATGAATGTTAAAGTATTTAGTATTGGTAATATACAAGATTTTGATAAAGAAATTTCATCAAAAGATGAAGGTAAAAGAGTATATAAAAAATTATTTATGAAAGATGGTTCATTAGTAGGAGCTATACTTATAAATGATTTAAGTTGCACTGTTAAATTGATAAGATTAATATCTGAAAAAGGGGATTTTGAAGATGTTATGAAGTCAGATATACTATAGTTTAAATATATCTAGATAAAAAGAAAAAGTCTTGAAATATGATAGATTCATATTTTAAGACTTTTTTGTTATAATATATAATAAAATAAAGATACCTTAACTGTAAATTTACATAAATTATTTACTTTTGAATATTAGATTCCTTTTTGAAATTGGTATGTAATAGCAATATAGAGTATATAATAATAGTTAAAGTTAAAAAAGGGGAAAAGCAATATGCAGTATATACAAGAATTACTTGATTTAACTCAAAACTATTGGGTGTTAGCCACAATAATTGGTTTATTAAGTGCATTTATAGAAAGCTTTATACCAGCCTTACCACTTGTGGCGATAGTTACAGCAAATGCTGCTATACAAGGGTTATTACTTGGGTGTTTGCTATCATGGATTGGCTCAGGGCTTGGGACAACCTCATTATTTTTATTAATAAGTAGATTTACTGATAGTAGACTTTTTAATAAGTTGAGAAATAGTAAAACTGAAAGAGCAATAAGTTGGATGGACAAACAGGGATTTAAACTGCTATTTATAGCATATGCTTGTCCATTTATGCCTGGGTGTTTAGTTACTGTTGCATCAGCTTTTTGTAAAAAAGATATAAAAGATTTTGTTCCAGCAATGTTGGCAGGAAAATTTGTAATGTTTATAGTAATAAGTTATGTGGCAAGTGATATAGAAGGATTTATAACAAGTCCACTAAAGATAGCATCATTTATACTATTAGTATTTTTATCATGGAAGATTGGAAGTAAAGTTAATAAAAACCTTGAAAATCATAACTATGAATTTCATCATAAAAAACACGATAATGATAGAGATAACAAAAGAATTTAACTTGTCAAAAAATTAAAATTGTCTTAAAAGAATTAGACTTAAATAAAAATTAAATTTAAAAGTATTCTTTTAAGACAATTTTTTTAATTTATTTAATTAATTTATAAATATGTAGCTATAAAAATACATTAAAATAAAATGTAAAATTGATATCCGATTAAAAAAATAACTATGAAATTTAAAAGTTTAGATATGAATTTTTCTGTTTTTGAACTAGTTTTTATAGGGAGTAAGGAAATGTTTATAGTAATGGGAAAAAACAATTCGATACCTTCTTTGGTAATAAGGTCAAGACACATGTGAGAAAAATATCCTATTATAAATCCACTAGACAGACATGAAAAAACTATATTGTTGTTAGTAAAGATTGTTAGAGACTTAAAAAAACTACTAATGAGTAATAATGCAAGAAGACTATGGGTAAACCCTCTGTGTCTAAACCTACTTCCAAATAATTTGTAAATTAATATGAATTTTTTACTTATGTAAGAACCTCTCATATCTATATCTGGAAACAATGAACCTAAATATGCAAAATAGATATAGATTATAATTAATACTATTTTATATGTAGTATCGTATTTGACTAAATATATATTATTTATAAAGGGGAGTATCAAAAGCGCTAATATATATCCTCCCCTTTCATGTGTTTCTTTTATCATATAAAAATCCTCCTGAATCGTCACTATAAACACAATATTGGTAAATTTAGACTATCTTTTATTATATTATATAGCAAACATAAGTTTTTTTCAAAAGGATTTTAATATTTAATTACTCTTGAGATTTTAAATTTTTGTAATTTTCTAAAGCTCCATTCCAATTAACTACATTAAACCAGTTGTTAATATATTCATTTCTTCTGTTTTGATATTTTAAATAGTAAGCATGTTCCCAAACATCAAGACCTATGATAGGAGTCAAGTTTTTACTTACAGGGCTATCTTGGTTTGGAGTAGTTATAATGGACAATTTACCATCTTTAGTGGCTACCAGCCAAGCCCAACCAGAACCAAAAACATCTAAAGCTGCTTTTTGGAATTCTTCTTTGAATTTTTCAAAAGAACCAAAATCTCTGTCAATAGCTGCTTTTAAAGATTCAGAAGGTATAGTTTTCTCAGGAGTCATTATATCAAAAAAGAATTTATGATTGTAAGCACCACCTGCATTATTTCTTACTGTTGTAGCAATGTCTTTAGGCAAAGAATCTAAGTTTTGTAATAATTCACATAAAGAATAATTATAAAGCTCAGGATATTTTTCAAGAGCTGCATTTAACTTATCAACATAAGCCTGATAATGTTTATCATGATGTAAAATCATAGTTTCTTTATCTATATGTGGCTCAAGTGCATCATAAGCATAAGGTAATGGTTTAACCTTAAACTTGTTATTTTCGGGTGTAAAAGCAAATAAAGTTATACACTGTGAAAGTATAAATAAAGACATAATAACTGGTATTAACATTTTTTTCTTCATAAAAATCACCTCCTAATATAGTATTTCTAGAAATTAAAAAATTATGAAAGATTAGCAGATAATTTATAAAAATTTGATAGTAATTTTTTTAAAATTGAATAAGTTTTGAAGGCAAAGACAAAACTATGAAATAAGGATAACACTAAAAATTAGGAAGGAAATTTGATAATATGTGTGGCAATATTTCAATTTATTATAAAGGAGATATATCTAAAAAAGAAGATATTAAATTTAAAATAAAAGAATCTGTAAATAATATAAATCATATAAGTCTTGATAGTAGAGGATACTTAAAAGGTGAGGAAAAAGAGTTTGATTTTAATAGATTTGATGTAATAGATGTTATACATGGAGTTAAACCATTTGAAAAAGATGGAAAGGTTATAGTTTTAAATGGTGAAATATATAATAGTTGCGAGATAAAAGAAGAATTGATTAAAAAAGGGTACAGCTTTGCTACAGATAGTGATATTGAAATCTTATTAACATCTTATATAGCATTTGGAAAAAATTGTGTACATAAGATAAAAGGTATGTTTAGCTTTATAATATATGATAAAGAAAATGAAAGCATATTTGGGGCAAGAGATTTATTTGGAATAAAACCACTTTACTATATAAATAAAGAAAAAGTGATAATCTTTGCATCAGAATATAAATTTATACTCGAGTATGTTAAAAAACTAAACATAAATGAACGAAGTTTACAGAGTTATTTTTCGTTTCAATATGTTCTTCCTGAAGATACTATGATACAAGGAATAAGATTGATACCAGCAGGACATTTTTTTAGAGTGGAAAACGGAATACTATCTTTAAAGAGATACAATAAACTTGAATTTAGGAGTAGTACAAAATTTTTTTACAGTAAGAATCATTTAGGGAATAGAGATATAGGCGAAGAAGAAATAAGAAATGTAGTAATAGATTCGGTAAGAAGACAGGTAGCAGAAAATAAACAAATTGGGACATTTTTGTCTGGTGGTATAGATTCATCAATTATAACCTCTATAGCTTCACAAATTAATCCAAATATAAAGTCTTTTTCGCTAGGTTTTAATGTTAAAGGGTATAGTGAATTGGAAATAGCTAAAAAAACAGCTGATAAATTGGGCATAGAAAACATTCCACTTAACATAACACAAGATGACTATATAAAAGCATTACCGAGTGTAATTTATTTTTTGGATGACCCTGTGGCAGACCCATCAGGAGTAGGTCTTTATTTTTTAATTAAAGAAGCTAGTAAATATGTTAAAATAGCTTTGTCTGGAGAAGGTGCTGATGAATTATTCGGGGGATATAATGTATATAAGGAATATAATAATGTGAAATCAGTTATAAATTCACCAGTGTATATTAGAGGCGTATTAAATAGAGTTTCAGAGCTTATGCCTAATATAAAAGGCAAAAATTATCTTTACAGAGCTACAACACCTTTAGAAAAGAGATATATAGGAAATGCGAAGATTTTTGAAAATAATGAAGTAAAAAGATTCTTTTTTAAATATAAGGAAAAGAATATACATGAGTATTTATTATCAAATTTGTACAGAGAAGCGCAGAAAAATAATTACGATTATATAAGTAAAATGCAACATATAGATGTAAATACATGGCTTCAAGGTGATATACTTCAAAAAGTTGATAAATTTTCTGTAGCTGAGCATCTAGAACTTAGAGTACCTTTTTTAGATAAAGATGTATTTGATGTAGCAAAAAATTTAAGAGTTGAACAAAAAATAACAAAAAATAACACAAAAGTGCTACTTAGAGAATCTTTTAAAGATATAGTACCAGAGCATGTTATTCAGAGAAAAAAATTAGGATTTCCAACGCCAATAAGAGTTTGGTTAAAAGATGATTTAGGAGTTGTTGTAAGAGAAACTATTTCCAATGCAAATGTAGACGAGTTTATTGATAAAAAATATATAATAAAACTTTTAGATGAACATCTAAAAGGTCACAAAGATAATTCAAGGAAAATATGGACTATATTTACATTTTGTCTATGGCATCAATTGTTTATAGAGCATAAAAACATCAAGTATTAATTTTTTCATGATATGGAGAGGGCGAACATATATAATGTTCTCACCCTCTCTATTGGTATGAAGAAAGAGTAAATTAGTTTATTATTTCGATAAAATTATTGGCAAATATTTTGACAAGATGACTTTCCACTGCTAGATTTAAGTTTTGTCCATCATCATATCCAGCAGAAATTAATCCCAGTAAATTGCCAAACATATCTAAAAGAGCCCCTCCAGAACTACCACTAGAGATTGGAGCTGTAAATTGTATCATTTGAACTGTTTCAAAGTCACGAAAAGCAGAGATAATTCCATCTGAAACTGTATTGAAAAGACCTAAAGGGCTTCCAATTGCAACTATTTTTTGGCCTCTTACAGGTTTTTTACTAACCTTGACTGGTATTGATTTACATTCTCTATCAACTTTTATTACAGCCAAATCATAATCTGAGTGGTATTTTATGATTTGATGTGATGTATAAACTTTATCATCATTTTCAAATCTAACTAAAAATGAATAGCCTTCATTAACTACATGGAGATTTGTAAGTATGTAACCTTCACTATTTATGACTACTCCAGAACCGCTCTTGAATGGTTTGTTTTCATTATCACACACAACAATCATAACAACGGAAGTTGATAATTTTGCGAGTTCTTCATATGTAAGTTCTATTTCTTTATCTTTTTTATTTTTTGTAGATGTAAAGTTTGTGTCAACAGAAGTTTGTTCAGATTGAGGTTTATTTATAGGAGTATAAGTTTTGTTATTATTGATGTTCTTATTTATATCTGTATTTAATTTTTCCAAAGGTATATCTAGCATAGTTGGACTTTTTTTAGAAAATTCAACTAAAGTAGAAAATCTAGAACATTCAGGATACAAATCAAGGATATCCTTATGAGGATTTATATATAAAATATCACATCCAAGCTGTGATAAAAAATATAAGAAAAAAAGTTCCTGTCTCTTAATATTTCCAAAATACACTACCTTGGGTGAAACAGTAATTTTAATTTTATTATAAAATAATTTAGGTAGAAAATAATCTATCCAACATAAAAGTTTAACAGCAAAATTTTTAACAATAGAAGGTGTTGAATGTGGTGTGTTTTTAGAAAACAAATCTAATGTATTTTTAAATGCAATTTTTTTTGTCCAATCTAATGTATCATTTTCTATCTTACAAGGAAATTCAATATTGTATAAATTCCAACTGTTAAATTTAGCATCATTATAAGTATTGAAAGTATTGAGCATCTTATCTGTTTGTGATTTATCAAAATTTATATTTAAGTTGTTTAGCCTAATATAGGGAACTGTTATATTGTTAAAAAAATGAGCATCTATATTTTTGATGTTTTTTATGTATTTATCAATCGAATTATCAATACCTATATATCGTGTAAAGTAGACTTCTTTAATATAAGAAGAACTCTTATTTGTATAAGACTTACTAGACATAAATTCATTTAAAGGCTCTTTTGAGTTCTTTATTACAACTTTTAATGGTTTAATAGTACAAATCATATTTTTTCTCCTCTAATAAGATGATATAATCTATTATAAAACATCTTAAAACAATATAGTACAAAGAATTTTGTAGTTTCAAAATAAAATGTATACTTGTATATATAAATGATATATAATTACATATTAAACATAGATTTTATCTATTTAAAAAAATATGTAAAATCTATGTAAAAAGTAAGAAATATAAACATTTTTTTAATTATATTTTAAAAATATCAAGTAAGTTTTATTCACAAATGAATAAAAAATGTTATAATATGATTAAAGAAAAAGATAAATAATTAGCAAGATTTGTTTAGCTAAAATTAACAAGGGAGCGATAAATTATGGGTATAACATTATCAAAAGGCCAAAAGGTTGATTTAACTAAGGGAAACCCAGGGCTTAAAAATATTTTAGTAGGGTTAGGATGGGACACTAACAAGTATGATGGTGGATTTGACTTTGACTTAGATACAGCAGCATTTTTAACAGGAGCAAGTGGAAGTGTTACTAATGATGGAGATTTTGTATTTTACAACAATTTAAAGCATACTTCTGGAGCAGTTGAACATTTAGGTGATAATAGAACTGGTGAAGGTGATGGAGATGATGAGCAAATAGTTGTTGATTTATCTAAGATTCCTGGAGAAATAAGCAAAATTTCTTTTACAGTTACAATTCATGATGCTACAGAAAGAACACAAAATTTTGGGCAAGTAAGTAATTCTTATATAAGAATAGTAGATAAAGATACAAATGAAGAACTAATAAAGTATGAATTAGGTGAAGATTTTAGTATAGAGACAGCTATAGTAGTAGCTGAAATATATAAACACAATGGAGAATGGAAATTTAACGCACTAGGTTCTGGTTTTGAAGGTGGACTTGCTGCGTTATGTGGAAACTTTGGAATAAACTTATAATTTTAAATACAATAAACTAGAGGGGGTATTTTCCATGGCTATAGTATTAAAAAAAGGACAAAAAATTGATTTAACTAAGGGAAATCCAGGACTTAAAAATATTAGACTTGGACTAGGATGGGATACAAATTCATTTGATAGTGGATATGATTACGATTTAGATGTCAGTGTTTTTATGGTAGGAGAATCTCAAAGAGTTGAAAGAGATGAAGATTTTATATTCTATAATAATTTAAAACATCCATCTGGAGCAGTTGAGCATTTAGGTGATAATAGAACTGGTGAAGGTGATGGAGATGACGAAGAAATATTAGTAAACTTAGATACAATGCCAAAGCATATACAAAAAATAGCTGTAACAGTTACAATATATGAAGCTGCTGAAAGAAAACAAAACTTTGGACAAGTAAGCAACTCATATATAAGAGTTTTAAACTCTGAAAATGACCAAGAAATATTAAGATATGACTTAGGTGAAGAATTTAGTATAGAGACTGCAATTACAGTATGCGAGATATATAAATATAATGGAGAATGGAAGTTTAGTGCAGTTGGAGCAGGATTTGAAGGTGGCTTAGAAGCACTTTGCAGAAACTATGGATTAAGTGTTTAGTATGAGTAACACAGTATATTAAATATAAGTAGCCTATACAAATAATGTATAGGTTATATTATATAAAATTTTATGGAGGTTTAGTATGTCAATTAATTTATCAAAGGGTGATAAAATAGATTTAAAAAAATCCAACCCAGGATTGAGTAATATACTTGTGGGCCTAGGATGGGACCCTGTGCAACAGGCAGGTGGAGGATTCCTTAAGTCTTTATTTGGTGGAGGACAAGCTGATATAGATTGCGATGCATCTGTATTTATGCTAAATCAGGAAGGAAAATTAAGTGGTATAAAAGACTTAATTTATTTTGGAAATTTAAAGAGTGCCTGTAAGTCAGTTTTACATACAGGAGATAACTTAACTGGTGAAGGTGTGGGTGATGATGAACAAATTCTAGTTAATTTAGATAAAGTTCCATCAAATATTCACAGATTATTATTTGTAGTAAATATATACAATTGTATAGACAGAAAACAACACTTTGGGATGATAAAAAATGCCTATATAAGAGTTGAGGACCAAAGCAATAAAAAGGAAATAGCAAAGTATAATTTATCTGATAATTATTCAGAAAAAACTACTCTTATAGTAGGGGTTATATATAGAAAAGATGGAAGTTGGCAGTTTAAAGCAATAGGTGAAGGAACAAAAGATGCGGGTCTTAAAGAAGTAATGCAAAATTTAGACAGGATTGAGTGTGTATATGGAATTTAATAACGATATCAAATATTATAATGTTGACAAAGAAGACGTAACTAAAGACTTATCTGTTAACCCTGATAGAGGTCTATCAGAATCAGAAGTCAAGACTAGAAGAGAAAAGTATGGTTTAAATGAATTTACACCAAAAGAGGAAGGAAGCTTTTGGGATGATTTAAAAGACAGTTTAAGTGAACCAATGATAGTTATTTTAATTATTGCAGCAGTAGTAAGTGCAGTAATTGGAGAAACTCATGATGCAATAGGGATTGTAGGAGCTATAGCAATAGGTATAGCAATAGGTATGATTACAGAAGGTCGTTCTAAGAAAGCAGCAGATGCTCTTTCTAAGATGACTGAAAATATTGAAGTTAAAGTACTAAGAGATGGAGAAATACATCAAATTTCTAAGAATGAACTAGTACCAGGAGATATAGTATATATTGAAACTGGTGATATGGTACCTGCTGATGGTAGACTTATAGAAACTATAAATCTTAAAATTAGAGAAGATATGTTAACAGGAGAATCAGATGATGTATCTAAAAAATGTGATGTAGTAGTTCCAATGGAAGAAATAGAATCTAAAGGAGCACTAGTGGTACAAGAACCAATTCCTGCAAAACAAATAAATATGGTATTTGGTGGTACACTTGTTGCTTATGGTAGAGGAATATTAGTTGTAACTTCAATTGGAGATAGCAGTGAAATGGGTAAAATTGCTCAAAACTTATCAGATGCAGATGAGCAAACTCCACTTCAGATAAAGCTTGGAAATTTAGGTGGATTGATAGCTAAAGTTTCCAGTGCAGTAGCAGGACTATTATTTATATTCATGGTTTTCCAAATGGTAAGTAAGAATGTATTAAATGTTGATATGTCTGGAATTTTACCATTTTTAGAATCAATAGACCCCGTTAAAACAGCCTTTACAGTATGTGTTGCATTGATAGTTGCAGCAGTTCCAGAAGGTCTGCCAACTATGATAAATATGACACTTGCAATAACAATGCAAAAAATGGCTAAAATAAATGCCTTAGTTACCAAAAAAGAAGCTTGTGAAACTATAGGTTCTGTTTCTGTAATATGTTCAGATAAAACTGGTACATTAACAGAAAATAGAATGACAGTAGAAGTTGCATATATTGATGGAAGATATATTGAGAGCTCAGAAGAAGAAATAAATAGTTATTTTGAAGAAAACTGTATGATAAACTCTACAGCTGATGTAGAGCATAATGATAATGATGTTAAGTACCTAGGAAGTGCTACAGAATGTGCATTACTTCTATATTATAAAAATGTAGATTACAGACAAGTTAGAAAAGAATCTAATATAGTAGCTCAAAATCCTTTTACTTCTGATTCAAAGAGAATGACATCTGTCATAGGTCAAGATAATAATCATGTGTTGTTATCAAAAGGAGCACCAGAAGTATTGCTTGAGCTATGTTCACACATTCAAAGAGGTAAAGACATAGTTCCAATAACTGAAGGTATAAAACATGAGATTTTAGAAGAAATAAAAAAATTACAAGTAAAATCAATGAGAACCTTAGGTTTTGCATATAAAGAAATTTCCCAAGCTGAAGAAGAAGCAGCAGTAACTGCTGAAAGTGATTCTATGAATGTAAGTGCAATGGAAAGTAATTTAGTATTTAGTGGATTTGTTGGTATAAGAGACCCACTTAGAAAAGATGTTATAGAATCAGTGAATACAGCAAATAAAGCTGGTGTTTCTGTAAAAATGCTTACAGGAGACAATATAAATACAGCAAGAGCTATAGGTGAAGAGTTAGGTCTATTAAAAGGAAATATGAGAGCAGTTGAAGCTTCATATATAGATACTTTAGATGATGAAGAATTAAAACAAGAAATACAAACTATTTCGATTGTTGCAAGAAGTAAGCCAGATAGTAAAATGAGAATAGTTTCAGCTCTTCAAAAGAGTGGAGATGTTGTTGCTGTAACAGGTGATGGGATAAATGATGCCCCAGCGCTTTCAAAGGCAGATGTTGGTATAGCAATGGGTATATCTGGTACAGAAGTATCAAAAAGTGCAGCAGATATAATTTTAACTGATGATAGTTTTAGCACTATTGTAAAAGGTATTAAATGGGGTAGAGGAATTTATGATAACTTCCAAAGATTTGTTCAATTCCAATTAACAGTAAATGTAATTGCATTTTTAGTGGCTATAATATCTCAGGTTATGGGACAAGAAATGCCATTTACAACAATACAATTGTTGTGGGTAAATATAATTATGGATGGGCCACCAGCACTAGCATTAGGTTTAGAGCCTGTTAGAGACCACGTATTAAATAGAAAACCTGTTGATAGAAAAGCAAATATAATTTCTAAGTCAATGGTATATACAATAGTATTAAATGCATTCTATATAACAGCAATACTAATGTTACAATCTACATTTAACTTCTTAGGTGTTGATGAAGCTCATAAGGGAACTGTAATGTTTGCGTTATTTGCTTTTAGTGCATTATTTAATGCATTTAACTGTAGAGAATTTAGTGCAGATAGTATTTTTCCAAACTTTACACATAATAAACTAGCATTACAAATAATAGTTTTAACAGGTATTGCACAAGTAATATTTACTCAGTTATTCCAAGATTTCTTTAATTCTGTAGCTATGGATGTTATGACATGGGTAAAAGTTTTATGTGTTGCAGCAAGTGTAGTTGTAGTCAATGAAGTTGTAAAGTGTGTAATAAGATTAGTAAAACCAAAGAAAACAGCTTAAAACAAATTTTATAAAAAAACAAACTGGCTCAAAATATATATTTTGAGTCAGTTATCAATAAACAATTAAATTGGGAGGATAATTATGGGTGACTCAAAGGTATTTGAAAAAATATTCTCCAGCCAATCAGATAGAGGAAATTACACTCCTTCAAAGGGATATCTAAGTTATTTTATTTCATATATTGGTTTAGAAGATGAGATTTTGTATAATCTTGAAATATTTAAGGCGAAGCAAAATATTGATAGTAGAAAAGATATTGCCTTATTTACTGATGCTATAGCAAATCCTAGTGATTTTGACATTATTAATTATTTTAAAAATGGGCTTAAAAATTATAAAAACAGTACAGAAGATGTAGACATAAGTATTTTAGGGTTTGAAGAAATAGATTATAAAATAAAGCAAGCAATAGATAAAGTATTAAAAGAGGAAGAAAAAGATTTTACTAATGATAGAGTTAAACAAAATTTTATAGTGAAAATAATGGCATGGATAAAGACTTATATTGGTGCCTTAGATATAAATAAAAATGATGCTCCAAAAATAATATTTTATGGAGACATAAAAAAGCATGAAGTCTATCTACTTTTAATATTGTACTTAGCAGGATTTGATATATTATACCTTAATCCAAACTCAAAGAGTAATATAAGTATCTTAAATTTAGAGAAATATAAGATAGAATTAGAAGAGGCTAATATAATAGAAGAAAATGTTTCTTTTGAAGATAGAGTTGTTTCAGGTGAAAAGATAGATAAAGGTTCTGTAAAAAAAGCTTTTACTGTTGGAGCAGAAGCATCAAAAAGAATAAGTGAAGAATTGTTAAATGATGCTGGATTTATAAAACCCTGGCAACTTCAAGATAGAAAAATAAAAAGCTTGCTTTTAAGTTCAACTATTGATGAAATATCAATATATTGGAATCAGCCATTAAAATTGAGACCAGGATTTAAGTTTAATGATACTATAGTAGAAACTCCAGTTTTCTTTTCTAAAATCAATGGAATATATAATGATAAAAATGAATACATTAAGTTTTTAGATTTATTAAGAGATTCAGAAAGTTCAACATTTATTGAATTTAATGGAGAGATAGATAGATTTTCAAAAGAATTTACAAGAGAAGCTTTTAGCCTATCATTTGTATTAAATTCAAAAGGTATTATAGATAAAAATTCTGTTTTAAATAATAAAGAATATTCTATTTCAACATTAGCATTAAATCAACAAATTATGATTTTAGAAAAAGTGGAAGAACTTATAGAAGGCAACATGTTTTTAAATGGACTAAGTGGAGAGGATAAAATAAAAGGCTTATTCACAGTACTTCATATGGATAAAAAGCTTGTTCATATGATGAATAATTTCGATTACTCTCTCATAAATCCAAAGTTGGTTATATATATGTATAAGAGCATTGTGTTTGATAAAGAAGTTGTATTCCTAATGCTTTTACTTAGTAAAATTGGATTTGATATTATTATATTATCTCCAGGCGGAGAAAATAATATAGAAAATGTTATAAATAACCAATTGATTGATATACACAGATTGGATAAAATGGTATATGACCTTAAATTGAACTTACTTGAAGATGGAATACCTTTACTTAAAAAAATTTTTGGCAAGAGGAGACGATTTTAAATGGGGATAAATATAAATAATTTTTCAAAAGATAATAATTCTGTAGAGACTGTTGAAAATTTACCTACGACTATACAAGAAGAAAATTTTGATATAATGGAATATACAAATAATAAAAAAAATGAACTTAGAAAGTCTAAAGAGGTGGAGGCTTTAACTTCTCTTATAGAAGTAGAAAATCCAGATACAATTTTACAATTTGGTAGAAAAGCATCTGAAGGAGTAGCTAGAGTTTCTGATAGCCTATTAAACACAATAAAATTAAATAGAAATGAAGAAAATTCTAAGATGCTTGTTCACTTAACTAAAATAATGGATAAGTTTGATTTAGATGATTTTCAAGAAACTAAGGAACCAAATTTTGTTCAAAAACTTTTCAAAAAAGCTAATAATGCTATTGAAATGATGTTTCAAAAGTATGAAACACTGGGAGGAGAAGTTGAAAAGATTCAAATTGAACTTGAACAATATGAAAGAGATATAGCTCTTTCTAACAAGCAAATTGGTGCTATGCTAAATGAAAATTTTGACTTTTATAATGAACTTCAAAAATATATTGTTGCTGGAGAAATGGCAGTAGAAGAAATGGATAATGAAATACTACCATATTTCAAACAAAAATCAGAGACTAGTGGAGACCAAATGGATATTGTCAACTATCAAGAACTATTAAAAGTCTATGATATGTTAAATCAAAGAGTCTATGATTTAAGGATAGCAGAAAATATAGCTATTCAGACTATACCTATGCTTAGAGGTATGCAACATAATAACTATGGTTTAATTAGAAAAATCAATAGTGCCTTTGTTGTAACTCTACCAGTATTTAAACAATGTTTATCTCAAGCTATATTACTTAAAAAGCAAGAATTACAAGCAAAGTCTTTAAAAGCTCTTGATGATAAAACTAATGAATTACTGCTTAGAAATGCACAAAATGTAAGTTCTCAAAGTGCACAAATAGCTAGAATGGCTGGAACAAGCTCTGTGCAAATAGAGACATTAGAAAAAATGTACAATACAATTAAATCTGGTATAGATGAAACTATGAGAATAGAAGAAAATAATAGAGTTACAATTAAGGATAATACAAAGAGATTAGAAGAATTAAATACAGCTATAATTTATAATAAGTAGTATATTAAGGGCTAATTTTGATAAAGTTGGCCCTTTCTATGTATATGAGGAGGCCACACATTGAAATATTTCGATTATATCTGCAAAGAGGATTTAGAGAAAATTTTTTTGAAAGTGCCAGAAGACTTTAATGCCAATACTGAAAAAGATGTACTGAAATATGCACTAGGTGCTTTTTTATACGTTCCAGCGACTCAATATAACATGATTTATAAAAGTATTATAGGTGATGTTAAGGGAGTTAGACCATTAGCTATTTGTTTAGAAGATGCTGTTGGGGCAAATGGAGAATCTGAGGCTATAGAAAATCTTAAATTGATTTTGAAAAATATTAGCAATGAAAATATAACTAATAAAGATGGTATACCATTAATTTTTGTGAGAATAAAAGATGTAGAGCAATTGCTAAGAATTAAAGATATTATAATTAAAAACAATAATACAATAACAGGAATATTGATTCCTAAAGCAAATTCTGAGTTAATTGAAAACTGTATAGAAGTTTTGAATTCTATAGGTCTTCAAAATATGTATGTTATTCCAATAATAGAAACAAGAGAATTCATATATAAAGAAAACAAAGAATTAAGCTTCAGTAGTTTATATAATACTATTTTAAGATATAAATCAAGAATACTCAGTATTAGAATAGGTCTAACTGACATATTAGGTATGTATGGTATAAGAAGAAATAAAAATTTTTCTATATATAATAATTTAATTTGTTCTTCTTTTATATTAGATATAATTACATATCTTCAAAGACCAGAGATAGATATACCAATAAGTGGAGGTGTATCGGAATTTTTTGATATGACAAATGAAGAGATAAGAAATAAGTATATAGAAGAAATACTATTGGATAAATTTCATGGATTAGTTGGAAAGACAGTAATTCATCCAATGCAAATTCAAATTGTACAAGCTTTGTCTGCAGTATCATATGAAGATTTTACTGATGCTTTGGAGATACTTGATAGTACAAATAGTAAATATGGTGTGAGTAAAGGCATATTAGGTGAGAGAATGAATGAAACTAATCCTCATTTTTTATGGGCTAAAAAAACATTGATTTTATCTAAAATATATGGTGTATTAAATAAAGGAGTAGACTATGAAGAATTGCTTAAATTTTAATTGTGAGATTGACATTGTTGATAATCCATTGAACTTAGATTTAAATGATTTTTTAGATATAGGAATAAGAAATAACAGCAAAAGACGTTTTTTATTTATATCAAAAAAACTTGGAAAACATTTAGCTTGTAAGCCAAGTGAAATGGATAATTTAGGAAAACTAATGGCTACGATTTATAATAAAAAAAATAAGGTGGCATCAAATGGAACTGTAATAGCTTTTGCAGAAACTGGGACAGCCGTTGGGCATAGCTTTTTTGATTACTTATCTGGAAATTATGAATTTATTCATACCACTAGAGAGCAATTTGATGAGCTAGAAAATTTAGATTTTTTAGAAGAACATTCTCATGCAACAGACCAAAATTTATATTTTGAAATGCTAGACAACTTTAAATTTGGCGATGAAGTAATTTTGGTAGATGATGAAATTACTACAGCTAATACATGTATGAATATAATCAAAAAGATTCAAAGTATCTATCCTAAAAAAATATATACTATATGTTCTATACTTAATTGGGTAAGTGATGAAAATTTAAGAAGAATTAGTAGTCTAGAAATAGAACTTGGATGTAAAATAGAATTTGTGTATTTATTTAAAGGAGATTTTAATTTTGATATAAATGAAGATATTGTTGCAAATTACAATGATAATTACAATATTAGTAAATTGAGTATTATGAAGGATGATAAAATAAATTTAATAGTAAATCATATCAATGTTGATTTAGAAGATTATATTGGAAATAAAAAATATATAAGATATACAGGTAGGTTTGGAATTAACAAAAGAGAACAAATTAAATTAAAAGAAATTATAAAAAGAGAAAGTAAAAAAATAGTTATAGAAAGTAAAGAATCTTTAAAAAAGAAAGCAGAAAAGGTTCTATTTTTAGGCACTGAAGAATTTATGTATATACCTATGTTATTTGCAAAAGAAAAAGAAAATCAATGTGATATATACTATCATTCAACAACTAGAAGTCCAATAATTAATATTGATAAAAATAATTATCCTATTAGAAGTAAGTTTAAATTAAAGAGTTTTTATAATTTAGATGTTCAAAATTACATTTACAACATAGACAGACATAATTTTTCTGAGTGTTATTTATTTGTTGAGTTAGATAAAAGTGAGAATTCTTATCTGGAATTTATTGATATAATTAAAAATACAAGTATAAAAAAATTGACTATAGTATGTTGTAGCTAAAATGTTTTATTGCGATAAAATATATCACAGTTTTAAGATAGGAGTTGAGTCATATGAGAGAATTTAGCACATATTCTAAAGATGATGTTATCTTTTTATTAAAAGATATATCAAATTTAATTGAAGAAGAAGGAAACAAAGAGAGAGAGTTAAAAATACAAAATGGCAGACATTATTCGGAAATGATACCAATAGAGTATGAGGTTAGCGAAGATTATCTGAAATTATATCATGATAAACTAGAAGAAAATAAGAATAAACTTGCATTTTCTATAGGTGTTATGTGTGAAAAGATAATTAAAAAAAATGGAAATGATGTTGTACTAGTTTCACTTGCTAGAGCAGGAACACCAATTGGTATTTTGGCAAAAAGATATCTAAAAAATAAGTATAGTTTAAATTTACCTCACTATACAATATCTATAATAAGAGATAAAGGAATAGATATGAATGCAGTTGAATATATAATAAGTAGTCATCCAAATTCAAACATACAATTTTTAGATGGATGGACTGGCAAGGGAACAATATCAAGGGAGCTAGAAAAAGCATGTGATGAGCTTAAAATTAAATTTAAAAAGAATTTTGATTCAACACTTGCTGTATTAGCTGACCCTGCTGGATATTCTGGACTTTATGGAATTAGAGAAGACTTTTTAATACCAAGTGCATGTTTAAACTCAACTGTTTCTGGATTAGTGAGTAGAACTGTGCTAAGAGAAGATTTGATTGGTAAGGATGATTTTCATGGTGCTAAGTTTTATAGCCATTTAAAGGATAAAGATGAGTCTATAAATTATATAGAAACTATAGAAGCATGTTTCAAAAACCAATTTGAAAATATATCTGATGAAGTTGAAAAATGGAAAAGTGATATTATAACTAAAGATGGTTATTTTGATGTTTTAAATATAAAGGAAAAGTACGATATAAAAGATATCAACTTTATCAAGCCAGGGGTAGGAGAAACAACAAGAGTTTTACTTAGGAGAGTTCCATATAAGATACTTGTTAAAGACTTAAATGATAAATCTTTAGAGCATATATTTATTTTGGCAAAAGAAAAAAATGTTGAAGTTGAGAAAATAGATTTAAAAGCTTACAAGTGTTGTGGCATAATAAAGAATATGAAAGATGTTTAGAAAATATATTTGACAGGAGAATGCTGAATGATTGTTTTTTCAGACTTAGACAGGAGTATTATTTACTCTGATAAATTTTTAAATACTAATAAGAGATATACCAATATAGAAATCTATAAAGAGAAAGAAATCTCTTATATATCTTTAAATACTATAAATTTAATAAAACAAATACAGTACTATGGTATGTTTGTACCAACTACTACTAGAACAATAGAGCAGTTTAAGCGTATAGAATTTAATAAATATGGTATTTACTTTCCATGGAGTATAACTTCAAATGGAGGAGTTATACTTAAAGATAATGAAATATTGAAATCATGGAGTGAAAAGATAGACAAATTAAAATCTGACTATGAGCCTATTGAAAGCATGGTAGATAAATTTAAAATTTATTTGAATGTAGAAGGAATAACTAATTTTAAAGTTGCAGAGGATACATTTTTTTATATAGTTGTAGATTTTAAAAAATTTAATTTAGATTCAATTAGGGAGTATATAAATATATTAGAATCAAAAAATTGGAGATTGTATGTGAGTGGTAGAAAAATTTATTTTATACCAAAAAAAATCTCAAAAGAAAATGCCATAGAATATTTAACCAAAGAATTAGGAATAGAAAATTTTTATGCAATTGGGGATTCTATTATGGATTATGGGATGCTCGATATTTCAAATAAAGCTTATGTATTGAAGCATGGTGATATAAATAAAAATGAAATAAAAAACACATTTATATCAAGTAAATTTGATGGAATGAGTGGAACTGAGGAAATATTATCTGAAATTTTAGATGAAAGTTGTCTACTCAATATATAACCAATAAACTAGAAAAGTCTGAAATAAATTAGGATAAAATTTATCATACTAATTTATTTCAGATTTTTATTAATTTATATTTAAACAAGAGCTGCATATATTAAAATGAAGGAGGAGTCATTGCCCAGACGGAAATACATTCATCATCATCACAGTTTTCATATATATGTGGTATAGTGCTGTTAAAATAAAAACTGTCACCCTCCTCTAATATATACTCTTTATTACCAAGTGTTATTTTCATTTTTCCTTTTATTATGTATCCGCATTCCTCTCCTTCATGTGTCACAAATTCATTACTTTTTTTTGTATGTCCATTTAATGTAACAAGTATAAATTCTATTTTTTTTCCAATTAAATTAGGAACAAGAAGCTCGTAAAATTTTGTAGAATCGTTAGTTACTATTTTCTTTCGATTGTTTTTCTTTACTACTATATTAGAATTATCCTTCCCAATATCATCAAAAAAATAACCTATGTTTACATCAAGCGTTTTTGATATTTTCCACATTGCTATAATTGATGGAACAACCATATTACGTTCAATTTGACTTATTAAACCTGTACTTAAACCAGACTCTTTTGCTAAGGTAGCTATACTTATATTTTTAGATTTTCTAAGAGCTCTAATTTTGCTTCCAACATCTATGTCCATTAGATAAAAACCCCCTCAAACATGATTATAACATATATAGTTTTCAAAATTAATAAAATAAAATAAAAGTTATATAATGCATGTATTTACATCGTTATATTGAATTTTCTGAAAAGATGAATTATAATAGTATTAATATTCAATATATTGAATATTAATACTGATATTTTAATTTAATGAAATGGAGGCGGTTGAGATGAGGAGTTTTGTAAGTCCTGATAATATTTGGGTATTGTGGGCAATTGTAACTGGATGGGCAGCATTTAGTATTTATTTAGAGCAAAAGTATAGTTGGGCATCAAAAATATCAGGAGCAATAATAGCTCTTGTAGGAGCAATGTTATTATCAAATCTAAATATTATACCAGTAGAGTCTGTTGTATATGACCAAGTCTGGGGTTATGTTGTCCCTTTAGCCATAGCTTTGTTGTTATATCAATGTAATATCAAAAAGATATGGAAAGAAAGTGGAAGATTACTTGTAATATTTCTTGTAGGTTCTATAGGAACTGTACTTGGAGCTATGATTGGATTCTTGGCATTAAAAAATGCAGTACCAGATTTAAATATTGTTGCAGCTATGATGACAGGTTCTTATATAGGTGGAAATGTAAACTTTGCAGCTATGTCAGGAGCATTTGATGCACCTGGAGAATTGGTATCAGCAACTGTTGTAGCAGATAATCTTTTAATGGCATTATATTTCTTTGTTTTAATAGCTATCCCATCTATTGGATTTTTTAGAAAACATTTTAAACATCCACATGTAGATGAGATGGAAAGCATAGGTGTAAATGAAGGCGAAACAATAGCAGCAAATTATTGGGGAAGAAAAGAAATATCTTTAAAAGATATAGCAATAGCCATTGGTAGTGCTTTTATAATAGTTGCAGTATCAGTAGAATTGTCAGGTTGGTTTAAAGCTATAATACCAACATCAAATCCATTTTTAGCAATGTTAAATACTTTATTTGGCAATCAATATCTAATAATAACTACTTTAACTATGATGTTTGCTACCTTTATGCCTAATTTCTTTAGTGATATAAAAGGAGCGCAAGAGCTGGGTACATTTTTAATCTACATTTTCTTTGTCGTAGTAGGTGTTCCTGCTTCAATCCCATTAATAATTCAAAAATCACCATTATTACTTTTATATTGTGGAATAATGGTACTTATAAACATGCTAGTTACATTTACAGTTGCCAAAATATTTAAGTTTAGCTTGGAAGAAGCTATTCTTGCATCTAATGCAAATATTGGTGGACCTACAACAGCAGCAGCTATGGCAATATCAAAAGGGTGGTCTAAGTTAGTAGGGCCAATACTTATAGTTGGAACATTTGGTTATATAGTTGGTAATTATTTTGGTCTTTTGGTAGGAAATATTTTAATATAAGTTTTGTAAAGAGTGAAAAACAAACGTTTGAAAAAGATTTTATTTAATTGGAGGTTGTCATGATTTTTGATGGACATTCAGATACTTGGTCAGATGTAACGATAAGAAGAATTAATGGAGAGAAAGATGTATTTAGAAGAATCCATCTTGAAAATTTTAAAAAAGCAAATATTGAAGGGGCTATTTTTGTAATATGGATAGACCCACCATATGATAAAAAGCCTGAAAAGAGAGTTAAGCAGATAATAGAATGTGTAAAAGAAGAAATTGAAGATATGAAGGATATTGTAAACATAGTAAAAAAATATTCTGATATAAATAAAGGTCTAAATGAGAATAAAATAAATATTTTAATTGGTCTTGAAGGTTTAAGCCATGTTGGAAAAAATTTAGACTTAATCGAATATTATTATAAAGAAGTTGGAGCTAGACATGCATCATTAACTTGGAATGAGCAGAATGAACTTGCTACAGGGTGTTTAGGAGATGAAAACAGAGGCTTAACTGCAATAGGAAAAAAAGCAGTAGATAAGTTAGAACAATTAGGTATGCTAATAGATGTATCACATCTAAATGAAAAATCATTTTGGGATTTGATGTCTGTTGTAAGTAAACCAGTTATAGCATCTCATTCTAATGTTAAGAATCTATGTGATGTAAAAAGAAATCTTACAGATAATCAATTAAAAGAAATTTCAAAAACAGGTGGATTAGTGGGAATAAATAGCTTTAGAGCATTTACCAATATTAATCCTAAGAAGCAAGATTTAATACATTTAGTTGACCATATAGATTATATGGTGAATCTTATAGGTATAGAGCATGTATCTTTTGGTTTTGATTTTAGCGATTATCTAGGAGAAGAGACTATAGGTTCTTTTACTGAAGAAAATTCCAAAAATCCAAGTGTAGATGGGCTTAAAAGTACATATGAAGCTAAAAATATAATAGTAGAGCTTGAAAAAAGAGGATATAAAAAAAGTGATATAAATCTAATATCGAGTGGAAACTTTTATAGAGTGTTTAAAGAGATACTAAAGTAAGATAGTAATTAAATTAGGTGTAGAAAATACTATATTTAATAAGAAGCATTCATATATATAGATTTATATATGAGATATGGTTTAGATTAAATTTAAATGTTACTAGAATTTTTAATTCTAGTAACATTTTTTATATAAAAAAACAAATATATATACATATTGACAATGATAATTATTATTGATAAAATGTAAAAAGAAATGATAATAATTATCATTTTTAGTAAAAAAATTAAGGAGGGAGAATGAAAAAGAGATATTTAATTATAGGAATAATAATTTTATCTTATTTTTCCTTATTTATAGGAGCAGAAGATATAAACATAATGCATATATTTGCAAAAAATCAGCATAAACTTATGATATTTGTCATGAGTAGAATACCAAGATTAATAAGTATATTAATTGCAGGTATAGGAATGAGTATAGCAGGCCTTATAATGCAACAGATAAGTAAAAATAAATTTGTATCGCCTACTACAGGAGCAACAATAGATGCGGCTCAATTTGGTATAGTAATTTGTATGCTTTTAATACCAAGTGCATCGATTTTCACGAAGACCATAATAGCATTTATATTTTCTCTTATAGGAACATTTATGTTCATGAAAATAATAAGGAAGTTACAGTTTAAAAGTATAATATTCGTGCCATTAGTAGGTATAATGTTTGGAAATATAATAGGTTCTATGACTGATTTTATTTCATATAAATATGATTTGAGTCAAAATGTAAGTTCTTGGATGCAAGGTGACTTTTCTATGATACTTAAAGGAAATTATGAAATATTATACATAACAATACCTCTCATAATAGTAGCATATATTTATGCAAATAGATTTACTGTTGTTGGGATGGGGATGGATTTTGCAACTAACCTAGGTCTAAGTTATAAAAAAGTCGTTAATGTAGGTTTAATAATAGTAGCTCTTGTTACAGTATGTGTAGTTGTTACTGCTGGTAATATACCTTTTATAGGTCTAATAGTTCCTAATATTGTATCTTTGTATATGGGTGACAATATAAGAGATAGTATATGGCATACGGGATTATTTGGGGCACTATTTGTACTTATATGTGATATTTTTGGAAGGCTTATCATTTATCCATATGAAATATCTATAGGGCTTACAGTTGGTGTTATAGGAAGTATACTATTCCTTTACTTAATACTAAGGAGGAATATAAATGAAGCTTAGTCTTAATAAAAAAATTTACTTAGTGACTGCATTACTCTTGATATCAATGGCACTTTTTTTAACCTATGGAATAGATATGAATAATCTAGATTATGCATTATCACAAAGAATACCAAAAATACTTGCAATGATACTTGGAGGAGGATGTATAGCATTTACTACAGTAGTATTTCAAACAATTACTAACAATCAGATATTAACACCAAGTGTGCTAGGATTAGATTCCTTATATGTAATGATTCAAACTATAATAGTATTTATATTTGGAGCAAGCAGTAATCTCATTACAAATGAAAATTATAATTTTATCATTAATGTGACTATAATGATTGTAGCTTCAATGTTATTGTATAGGGCATTATTTGAAAGAAAAGAAAATAATATTTTCTTTTTAATCCTAGTAGGAATGGTATTTGGAACTCTATTTAAAAGTGCAACAACATTTATTCAAGTAATGATAGACCCTAATGAATTTCTAGCACTACAAACTAGCATAATGGCTAGTCTAAATAATATAAATACAAATGTATTGTTAATTGCATTTATAATAGTTATTGCAACAATACCTTTTATATATGATGATATAAAATATTTAGATGTACTATCATTAGGTAGAGAGCAAGCAATTAATTTAGGTGTAGATTTTGATAAAGTAGTAAAAAAAATGATAATCCTAATAGCAATTTTAGTTTCAGTATCAACGGCACTTATTGGACCTATGACATTTTTAGGTCTTTTACTAGCCAACATAGCTAGAGAAGTTTTTAAAACATATAAACATACCTATTTAATTTTAGGTTCTATATTGCTAGGAATGATTACGTTAATAATAGGTCAATTTTTTATACAACATATATTCAAATTTGATACAACATTAAGTGTAGTAATAAATTTTATAGGAGGAATTTACTTTATCCAATTATTATTAAAGGGGGCAAATAGATGATAGAAATAAAAAATATATTTAAAAAATATAAAAATAAAAATGTTGTAGATAATGTTTCTTTTAATATAGAAAAAGGAAAAATAACATCTTTTATAGGTCCAAATGGGGCTGGTAAAAGCACTGTGTTATCAATAGTAACAAGACTTATAGGAGGTGATAGTGGAGAAGTATTGATAGAAGGAAAAAGCTTGAGTTCTTACAACAATAAAGAACTTGCAAAAAAAATAGCTATACTTAAACAATCTAATAATATAACTTTAAAACTCACAATAAGAGAATTAGTTGGCTTTGGAAGATTTCCATACAGTGAAGGAAATTTAACTCAAGAGGATGAAAAATATATTAATGAAGCAATAGAGTATATGAAATTAACTGATATACAAGACAAATATTTGGATGAATTAAGTGGAGGTCAAAGACAAAGAGCTTATATAGCAATGGTAATAGCCCAAAATACGGAGTACATATTACTTGATGAACCACTTAACAATTTGGATATGAATCATTCAGTACAAATGATGAAGGTACTTAGAAGTCTTTGTGATGAGTTAGGTAAGACTATAGTGTTGGTCATGCATGATATAAATTTTGCTTCATGCTATTCAGATAATATAGTTGCACTTAAAAATGGAAAAATTGAAAAGGTAGGTCGTACAGATGAAATAGTTAATGAAAAAGTTTTAGGAGATATTTACGAAATGAACTTTGACATTAAGCATATAAATGGAAATAGAATATGTGTTTATTTTTAAAACACTATAGATAAAAATCTATGAATTTTCTAATCAAAATTTAAACTAAGACAAGTATTAATAAAAAATGAGGGAGACATTAAGATGAATAAAAAAGCAGCAATAATAGCAACCGTGGCTATAGTAGGATTAGTAGCAGTATTTGCATTAGGTGGGAGTAAAAAAAGTGATAAGAAAACATTAGATGCTTCAAATGCTACTATAAAAATAACTCATAGCTTAGGAGAAACAGATGTAAAGTTGAAGCCTAAAAAAGTAGTAGTATTTGATTATTCAGCACTAGATACAATGGATGCACTAGGTGTAAGTGAGAGTTTAGCAGGACTTCCAAAATCAAGCTTACCAGTATCTTTAGAAAAGTATAAAGATGAAAAATATGCAGATTTAGGTGGATTAAAAGAACCAGATTTAGAAAGTATAAAATCAACAAATCAAGATTTAATCATAATAAATGGAAGACAAGAAGATTTTTATGAGCAATTATCTAAGATTGCACCAACAATAAGTACAAGTAAAGATGATAAGAAGTATTTAGAATCTGTCAAAAATAATATAAATAAAATAGCTAAAATATTTGGAGTAGAAGAGAAGGCTAATCAAGAATTTGCTAAAATTGAAAAGAAAATAGAAGTTTTAAATAAAAAAGTAACAGAAAAAGACTTAAATGCTTTAACTCTTATGGTAAATGAGGGGAATTTAAGTGTATTTGGTGAAGAGTCTAGATTTAGCATATTATATAATAGTTTTGGATTTAAGAATAAAGATAAAAATATAAAGGAATCAAGTCATGGTCAAAATATTACTTTTGAATATGTAGCTAAACAAAATCCAGATATTATGTTTGTTATAGATAGAGGTATAGCTACTGGTAGTGATGTGAAAGCTGGTTTAACAGCTAAATCTGTTTTAAACAATGACGTAATAAAGTCTATGGATGCTTATAAAAATGATAATATAATATACTTAGATGCACCAACATGGTATGTAAATGATGGTGGTCTTACATCTTTAAATAAGATGATAGATGATGCTTCAAAAGCAGTTAATAAGTAAGTCTATTTTTTATGGCAAATGTGTTTTATATAATGATTATGTAATCAGCCACCTTAAAGTGGCTGATTTTTTTTGATTTAAATACTTCTGTGGACGAGTTTTGTAGACTTGTATAAATCTATAACAGTTTCCTTTATTGCTGAAAAGTAATTAATTGAATACTTTTTTGAATTTCTTCATCTTGTTCAGAGATGATAATAGAAGTTAGTTTAACTCTAATTGAAATATAGCCAGCACCTTGCATTCGTGATAGAGCAGTACGAGCTGTTTGTGGTGCAACTCTAAATTGCTTGCAAATTGTTTCAATAGATGGTAGAGTTTGCCCTTTTTTATAATGTCCAAATAATATACTCTATACATAGTATTCATAAATTAAATAATACAAGCCATATTCGTGTTTCAAAGTATTTACACTTCCTATTATTATACAACTTATTTGATGAATCTTATTTTATCATTCTATGTTTAAGGTTTAAGAAAACTAGCTAGAACTTGCGGTTTATTAGTTATTTTGATACAATTAATCTAATACATACATGAACAAGGTTATGTTATTATATTAATAATTCAATGGATATATATTTATTATATAATCTCTCAAGAGTGGTTTAAATATTAGAATAAAATCTTCTAAAAAAACGTTTTTCTATTTTTGTTACTAATTATTGATTTTATCCGTATAAAACCTCCAGCATATGCACTAAAGAAAGAATGTAGAAATTGATTAAACAGACCCTTATTTCTCAACTAGTTTACATAAAAAATACTTTGCACAACAAAACTTGAAAAACATTTACAAGTGTATGGACTTATGAGTGATTATTTTATTAAGTATGATTATAAAAAACACATTGATATTTTCAATACCACCTACAAAGGATAATGAACAACCTAGATTAATAACAATGAAAAAAAGGAAAAAGGTCACGATAGATTTTAGATTGCAGATTTTGAATAAAAATAAACAAACATTAAACTTGCAATAGCTATTATGATTATAGTATTTATATAGGTTCTAAAGTTTGTTAACAGAAACTAAACCTAGACCTATTGGAAAATTTGAAAAAATGATGATTTACAAAAATATGCAATGTCAAAAATAAACTATGTAGAATAAAATCTTCTATATTTTAAGTAATAAGAGAGTTTTATTAAGGTTTAATACACGTTATTTGAGAAAATGATTATACAATATTTTACTAAGTTGGTTATTAAAAATGTTTAGAAAATTTATTGAAGAAATCATATTAATTATTTATAACATATAAAACCTAGTTAGCATAATTGTAGAATATCTGATAAACGTGAAAACATAGGGGATAGAGGTATTTTATGAAGAGATTTTTAAAGATAACTATCTTAGTTTTATTTGTTTTATTAATTTCTATAAGTTACATTTCTGTTCAATTAATTCACAACATTGGAGATTATGGAAAGTTGATTAATTATGTTGGTATTGTTCGTGGAGCGAGTCAACGTCTAACTAAATTAGAAATGAATTTTCAACCAAATGATGAACTAGTAGAATATATCGATGAAATTTTACATGAATTAAATACAGGACATGGAAAATATGGTCTAGTAGTCACTGATTGTAAAAAATATAACGAGTATTTATCTTTATTAGAAAGAAAATGGGAAGATTTAAATATTGAAATTAAAAAAGTAAGGATGGAAGAAGATAGTAGTCAGTTACTACAAACAAGTGAAGAATTTTTTAAGATTGCAAATGACACAGTATTTGAGATAGAACATTATTCGAAAGAAAAAAGCGATTACTTAATGACTTTAATAATTATAATATCAATTGTAGGTATAGTAGCATGGATTATATTGATTATGCAGTACAATAGAAGATTAATTAGACTTGAAAAATTAAATGTAGATTTAAAAAATATTGCATATAAAGATGAACTTACAGGAGCAAATACTATAGACAAGTTTAAGTTGGATGCAGAACAGTATATTTATAAACATAAAGACAAGAAATTTGCTATATTTTATATCGATTTTGAAAATTTTAAGTATATCAATGATATATTTGGATACGATTATGGGGACATGATATTAAAACGCTATTCTAATTTCATGATGGATGATATTGGAAAATATGAAACATTTGCAAGAGAGATTGCAGATAGATTTGTTGCATTAAGATGTTATGTAGATAAGGAAGCTTTACTAAGAAGACAACAAATTGTAGATGATAAGTTGATTAACATTACAGATGAAATTAAAAATAAATATAGTATTACTATTGTCAGTGGAATTTGTTGTATTGAAGATGTGAATGAAAAATTAAATATAGATGATTTGATAAATCGTGCAAATTTTGCACAAAAGACTGTCAAGAATAAACCTGGTACTAAGTATGCTTTTTATAATGAAAATATTCGCAAAAAAATGATTGAAGAAAATACCATTAAGAGTAGAATACATGAAGCACTCAATAGAAGAGAATTTGTTGTTTATTTTCAACCTAAAGTTAATTTACATAATCAAAAAATAGATTGTGCAGAAGCTTTAGTACGTTGGATGACACCAGACAAATGTGTGATATCTCCAGCGATATTTATTCCAATATTAGAAAAGGAATTTTTTATTAGCTTAGTAGACCAATATGTATTTGAAGAGGTATGCAGATGGATTAGAAAGAGATTAGATGAAAATGAACAAGTTGTTCCCATCTCAGTTAATGTTTCTAAGATTCAATTTTATAATACTAAGTTTGTAGAAACTTATTCGCGTATACAAAATAAATATAATATACCTAAAAATACTATAGAAATTGAATTTACAGAAAGTGTTGCTTTTGAAAATCAAGAGCATCTTTTAGAAATTGTACATGACCTACATGAAAGTGGCTTTACTTGTTCTTTGGATGATTTTGGAAAAGGATACTCGTCTCTAAGTGTTTTGAAGGATTTACCATTTGATGTTTTAAAGCTTGACTCAATGTTTTTTAAAGAAAGTTTAAATAAAGAAAAAGAGAAGATAGTAATAAAAAATATTATACATATGATAAAAGAGTTAAATATTATAACTGTTGCTGAAGGTATTGAATATAAAGAACAGGTTGAGTTTCTTAAAGAGATTGGGTGTGATTTGGTTCAAGGATTTGTCTTTTATAAACCAATGCCAATATTAGACTTTGAAAAAATATTAGATGAAGAAACTGTTTATAGTTTATAATAGTTAAAGTATATTTTAATATATACTAATCTAATAAAGTGCTTATAATATAAGTGCTTTATTAATTTTGTTAACTATTTAAAATGTACAGTGATACAAATATTGAGAATAACATCAATACATAATATACAACTTTATTTAAATAATTACATGAAAACTATAAATTCTTATAAGGTTTTATGTGAGGTGTAAATAATATAGAGTTATGTTTTAGAGAAGATGAACTTATTGATAGTGTTGATGGCGAATACATAAATAAAGACTATAAGTAGATTTACTTATAGTCTCTTAAACATTGTTATTTTTTCCCTGCAACCCATTTTAAGCCCCAGTTAAATTCATTATCCATTTCTCTATGTCCTTTAAAGTATTTAACTACCTTTTCAACACTAAATGTTTCATCATTTACATTTTCTATTAATGCTATTGAACACATATTATAGCCATTTTTATGCTCATCAAGCTTAACCACTAAATCAGAATCTTGTTTTTGTTTAATAGTTACAACTCCGTCAGCTTCTGACCAATTAGCCACACCTTCATAAATAAAAGCATAAATCAATATTCTTTTTATTTCTTTTATCTTGTTACCATTGATTCTTATATTTTCGCCTTGTGTATTGCTTCCTGTTCGGTCATCTCCATCTAGTTGAGCAAAAGGAGGATGTTCTAAATTGCCAAAGGAATTGCCTAACGCTTGAACAGCACCTTTTACACCATTTTTCATTTCAAACAAGCAACCTAAATCTAAATCTATATTACTATTTCTTAGAGCTCCAAAAAAGCCCTTTTTTTGTACTTTTTGATTCCAATTTAGATTAACTAAAATCTCACCTAAATCGGTATTTTCTTTTTTTGTAAGATTTATTTTTTGTCCTTTTTTCAATTCTATAGCCATAGTAATCTTCCTCCACAAACATAGATTTACTTAAATGGTAGCACTTAACAAGTCAATATTCAACAAGATTACAATAATAATATTAAAATTATACTAATTCTACTAAAAAACAGGAATTACAATTCCTTTGTATTTTTCTTCAATTAAGTTTCTTGCTTTATCTGATGTAAGAACTTCTTGTAGAACTTTAATTTTTTCACTATCTTTATCTTCACTTCTAAATGCTAAAAGATTAGCATATTCATCATTTACTGGTGCTGTGTAGATTCCATTTTTCTTAGCATCAAGACCAGCAGGTACTGCGTAAGTAGTGTCTATAAATGCAGCAGTTACATCTGGAAGAGAAGATGGTATTTGAGCAATATCTAATTCTTTGAATTGTATGCCCTTTGGATTTTCAATTATATCTTTAGGACTAACTAAATTATTTTCTTTAGGTAAAGTTAAAAGTCCTATACTTTCAAGATATCTAAGGTCTTTAGAACAAGAAGATGGATTGTTGCTTATTGCAATTGTATCTCCCTTTTTAAATTCATCAACAGATTTTATTTTGTAAGAGTAAAGTATCGCTGGGCATACATATAGTTTAGTTCCTGCCATTATTTTATAACCTTTAGCTTTAACAGCTTCTTTTAGATAAGGTTCATGTTGAAATAGATTTGCATCAATTTCGCCATTATTTAAAGCTTCATTTGGAAGTATGTAATCGTCAAAGTTCTTAACTTCTAAAGTATAACCTTTTTCTTCAATCAGTGGTTTTAGTTCCTCTAACAACTCTCCACCTGGAACTAAAGTAGCACCAACAACAATTTTTTTATCGTCTTTAGATTTTGAACATCCAACTACAGATAAAGTAAATACTAGACATAATAACAAGCTTAATAATTTTTTGAATTTCATAAAAATTCCCTCCTGAATATAATTGATTAGTTAAAAATAAAATACCCTCTTTTTATCACATCGTGAAAATAAAATAAGCCTGAGTGTAAACTCAGGCTTTAAAAGCTAATTTAAACTCATCTTTCAGTACAATACTGCAGGATTTAGCACCAATGTATATTAAAAAATATACTGGTTGCTGGGTTTCACAGGGCCAGTCCCTTCACCACTCTGGATAAGAAGTATTAATTTTTAATTATGTTATACATATTAGCATGATTTTTTGTATCTGTAAACATAATTTTATAAATATTTTAAAGTTTTTGTTATTTCTATTTAACACCCAAAATTCCAGAAACTAAAATATTAGTATCAGCACCCAAGAAATAGTCATTTATTTCAATAGCATCTAAAATAGCTCTCAATGAATTCTCCTCATGCTTTGTACCAATAAGTTTATCTTCTACAAAAGATACATCACACTTCCCAAAGAAATCTCCAAAAAACTTTATACTAGTTATTATACCTTTATCAACATTTAAATTAAATTCTACATTTCCACCAGCATATTTTAATTCATTTGAAAGAGAGTATTTTGGTGAATTACCAAAATTCCAATCCCAAGTTTCATATTTTGATTTAGTAAGTTTTTCTATTTCTTCTATGTCATATTTACTTAGAGAGTAATTTGTATTACCAGTATTTGTTGAAGAAAGATAATTCATTATAGCATCTTTAAACTCAAGTATATCCATATCAGACTGTAAATGTTCGCTTATATTGGTTACACGAGACTTTACAGATTTTATGCCTTTACCTTCAAACTTTATGGGTTTTACTTTTAGTGCATTTGAAAGGTCATTTATTTCAGATGAAAATAAAAGTGTCCCATGATGCATCACTTTATTTTTATAGTTATGTTGAGCATTTCCAGAGAATTTTTTACCTTCTATAAGAAGGTCATTTCTTCCAGAAAACTCAGCATTGACATCTAAGGTTTTAAGCAAGTCTATTATTGGTTGAGTGAATCTTCTGAAATCACTAAAGCTATTATTATTACAAGCTATAAATGTAAAGTTTATATTTCCTAAATCATGAAATACAGCTCCTCCGCCAGATTGTCTTCTAACAACTGGTATTGAATGTTCTTTTATATATTCTAAGTTTATTTCAGAAAGTGTATTTTGATTTTTTCCAACGATTATAGAAGGTTCGTTCCTCCATAAAATAAATAAATCTTCGTCAAAGTTTTTAAGTAGATATTCTTCCATTGCTAAATTAAAATAAGGGTTTGTTTTTTCATTGTAAATTAATAACATTAAAGTAATTCCTCCATATAATTGATAAAATTTTTTTAGCTGATTTTAGTACAATTATTTTTATAATTCGACAATAATATAAAAAATCCTTTAAAGTAAAATTTTTAAAACTTCCTTGCAAATTTTAAATAAATAATATATACTCAAAATATATTTAATAAAAGTGAATAAAAGGGTAGAGGCGCAATAATCTATCAGTACCAATAAGGAGTTAAGCACAAAGAATTATTGGGAAAGGGGATATTGCCGAAGTTTTATAATCGATGCTTTAAGATTATATTGCTGGGGGTACATAAAATATATGTACAACTGTCACAGGTTTATTTGTGGTGAGCTATCATTTAAGGAATTATATTATATTTGTTTTTAGTATTATCAATGTATTGTAATGTTTAAGCCTTGAGTGTTTACCACTCAAGGCTTTTTTATTTTATCATAACCCATAATACCCTATATAATTCACAAAATTAAAAAGAGAGGGAGATTTATATGAGAAATAAAAAATTTAACATTATTTTTCTGACGACAATTATGTTTATAATGTCAACTGTAATGGTATTTGCAGAGGAAGATATAGATACCATTGCACTGGCTAACGCAGAAAAATTTGGAATTTTAACTTTAATACCACCATTAGTTGCTATAATACTTGCATTTATAACTAAAAATGTAATAATTTCTTTATTGCTAGGAATTCTTTCTGGAAGTTTTATAATTCAAGTCAGTGGAGTTAATGTATTTGCTGCATTTATACAAGCGTTTTTAGACTTAGTAGATAGAGCTTTAGTATCTCTATCAGACCCGTGGAATGCAGGGATAATACTACAAGTCTTAGCAATTGGGGGAGTAATAAATCTTGTTGCCAAGATGGGTGGTGCTAAGGCTATAGCTGAAGCACTTGCAAAGAGAGCAAAATCAGCTAAAGGTACACAGATTATAACTTGGTTTTTAGGTCTTTTAGTTTTCTTTGATGATTATGCTAATTCATTAATTGTAGGACCTATGATGAGACCAGTTGCAGATAAAATGAAAATATCAAGAGAAAAATTAGCATTTATAATAGATGCTACAGCAGCACCAGTTGCTGGGCTTGCTATAATATCTACATGGATAGGTCTTGAAGTTGGTTTGATACATGATGCTTTTGAAAGTATCAGTGTAGATGTTGATGCATTTGGCATATTTTTAAATACAATACCATTTAGATTTTATAACATATTAATATTAGCATTTATTGTAATTTCAGCGTTATTATTAAAAGAATTTGGACCAATGAGAAAAGCTGAAATAAAATCTAGAAGTAGAAAAATTGGTACAGACCTTGATGAAGGTGTTGAAGAGTTGGATGATTTAGCTCCAAAAGATGGAGTGAAATTAAGTGTATGGAATGCTATAATTCCAATAGGTACATTAATAGTAGTTGCACTAGCATCATTCTATTATAGTGGATATACATCTATAATGGGAGGAGAAGATAAGACTTTAATACAATTATTTACAAATTCGCCATATTCTTTTGAAGCAATCAAAGAAGCGTTTAGTGCATCTGATGCATCTAGAGCATTATTCCAATCTGCATTAGTTGCAAGTTTAGTTGCTATTATAATGGCTGTAGTTAAGAAGATTTTTACAGTATCAGAAGCAATTGATGTTTGGATAGATGGTATGAAAAGTTTAGTAATCACTGGTGTAATATTAATACTTGCTTGGTCATTAAGTTCAGTAATAAAAGAGTTAGGTACAGCTAAATTCTTGATACATTTATTATCAGGTTCACTGCCTCCATTCTTACTACCAAGTTTAATATTTGGATTAGGAGCAATAATATCTTTTGCTACTGGAACTGCTTATGGAACAATGGGTATACTTATGCCACTTGCGATACCACTTGCATATTCACTAAATCCTGACATGTCTTATGTAATAGTAAGCACAAGTGCAGTTTTAACAGGTGCAATATTTGGAGACCATTGTTCTCCAATTTCAGATACAACAATACTTTCTTCAATGGGAGCTGGATGTAATCATATAGACCATGTTAATACTCAAATGCCATATGCTATATTTACAGCAGTAATTACTATTGTATTTGGATATATACCAGCTGGATTTGGATTGCCAATATATATAGTATTGCCAGTTGCTATAGCAGCTGTATTTATAGGTCTTCAAATTATAGGTAAGAGAGTAGATGAAGCAGAAATAGAACTTGCAGAATAAGGCTGTAAATGAATTTTACCTTTTATTATCATTATTTTGTTTATTTTTAGATAATTTAAAAAAGTTATTGAAAATAATAGCGAAATATAGTAAAATAAAAGAGTAATATAAGCGGATGTGGCGGAATTGGCAGACGCACTAGACTTAGGATCTAGCGCCATTGGCGTGGGGGTTCGACTCCCTTCATCCGCACTTTACAGTACTTAGTTGTGCTGAAAAAAAACTGGGGTTGCTGGCTTTCGGAGTGGGCTATCCCGTTTTTATTTTTTGATAAATAACTATATTAAATTAATAGGGATACCTAATGATAGGAATTTGCTATATTGTTATTTTTAGAAAACTTGTAAAAAAGCTCAATAAGTTCTTTTTGTTATACAAAAATAAAATTACATATACAACATTTAAAATGTATGTAAATAAAGGTATAAAATTTTATAGCAATGTATTTTAAAAGTATAAAATGATTAAAATTTTAAGAAATATTCAAATCACATAACCATTCAATAGTTGTAATTCTATTAAAAATATTCTATTTTAAAAATCTTATTTTTCACAAGTTTAAAATTGTAAACGATTTCATCAAGTGTATGAATATACTTTTAACATGTTATAGTAAATCTCGATACAAATTTACATTTGGTTCTTTGTGTGTTATTTTAATAATAAATTAAGTGAAAATGTTATTTTGCATTAATATATAATATGTTTGCAGAAGAGTGAATAATATAAAAGAGAAATAATTGATAATAAAAACTTAACAAAAAAATTAATACATAAAAAAAAATAAATATAATGTGTTGACATTTGATTTAAATATTCATAAAATAAAATTGAAAATAAATATTTCCAAGTGAGATTAGCGAGAGAGACCTTTATACAAAAAGGCGCCGAAGAAGAAATTTAAGAAATGCCAATTCTTAGAGAAGCTTTCAGGCAAAGATATCGCTAATTGATGGGACTCTGGAGAGACTTAAGTTAAATACTATAAGTCACCGAAGAAGCAGAATAATATTAAATTATTAAATCTTTCAGGTATACAAACAGGGATATATAGGCTAGGATTATTTCCTATGCTTATATATTTTTTTTTATGGGAAAATACAGGACATAATGGCGAAGTTGCTTAAATAGAATAAGTTTAGTTTTATAGGGAGGGTTATATATGAATGAATTAAAAAGAGTACCTTTGTATAATACACACAAAGAGCTTGGTGCAAAGCTTGTTGAATTTGCTGGTTGGGAAATGCCTTTAGAATATGAAGGAATAAACAAAGAGCATGAAATGGTTAGAAAAAGTGCAGGTATATTTGATGTATCTCACATGGGAGAGATAGAAGTAAAAGGAGTAGAATCAGAAAAATTTATACAAAATCTAGTTACGAATGATATAAGTGTATTAAAAGTCAATGACATCATATATACACCTATGTGCTATGAAAATGGTGGAGTAGTTGATGATTTATTAATATATAAGTTTGGGGAAGAAGATTATTTGTTAGTAATAAATGCAGGAAATATAGACAAAGATGTTGCATGGATAATGAAGCAAAGTGAAGGGTATAAAGTAAATATAAAAAATATATCTAATGAAGTTTGTCAATTAGCAGTTCAAGGACCTAAAGCAGAAAAAATTCTTCAAAAAATCACGGACATAAATTTAGAATCAATAAAATTTTATAAGTCAATGCCAAAAATAAAAGTATCTGGATACTCTTGTTTAGTTTCAAGAACAGGATATACTGGAGAAGATGGTTTTGAAATATATTGCAAAAATGAACATATAAAAGCAATTTGGGATGAAGTCCTGAAAGTTGGAGGAGAAGATATATGTCCAGCTGGTCTAGGTTGTAGAGATACTTTAAGATTTGAAGCAGCTCTACCTCTATATGGACATGAGATAAATGAACACATATCTCCACTTGAAGGAGGATTATCTATTTTTGTAAAAGTAAATAAGGAATCATTTATTGGCAAATCAATCTTAGCAGAAGAAAAAGAAAATGGGATTAAAAGAAAATTAGTAGGATTTGAAATGCAAGGTAAAGGGATGCCTAGAAATGGATATGATATAAAAGTTGGAGATAAAACAGTTGGTTTTGTAACTACTGGGTGTGCATCTCCAACAACAGGAAAAATCTTAGGAATGGGAATTATAGATGCTGAATATGCAAAAGCAGGAAATGAAATAGGTATAGCAATTAGAAAAAAAGTTGTTCCTGCTATAACAGTTAAGAAGCCTTTTTATAAAAAACAATATAAAAAAGATAATGTTGTAGTAAATAAAGAAAATAAATTTTCATATATACCTGCCACAAATGAAGATAAGGAAAAAATGTTAAAAGTAGTTGGATTAAACTCAGTTGATGAATTATTTTCAGATATACCAGATGAACTAAAATTAAAAAGAGATTTAAATCTAGATAGTGGAAAATCTGAATTGGAAGTTAGTAAAATAGTAAAAAGATTGTCAGAGGAAAATTTAAGTCTAGAAGATTTAACTTGTTTTCTTGGAGCTGGTGCATACGACCATTATATACCATCAATTATAAAGCATATAACTTCAAGGTCCGAATTTTATACAGCATATACTCCATATCAAGCAGAAATAAGTCAAGGAACTTTGCAAGTAGTGTTTGAGTTCCAATCTATGATTGCAGAAATTACTGGTATGGAAATTGCAAATGCATCAATGTATGATGGAGCGACTGCTGCAATAGAAGCATGTATAATGGCAATGAATCAAACTAGAAAAAGTAAAATAGTAGTATCAAAAACTACACATCCAGAAACTTTATCAGTACTAAAAACTTATTTACAATATAAAGATTGTGAAATAGTAGAAATTGATTTTTGTAATGAATATGGAACTACAGATATAGAAAAATTAAGAACTTCTGTAGATAAAGATACAGCATGTGTCCTTATACAAACTCCTAACTTCTTTGGGATTATTGAAGAGATGGAAGAAATAGAAAAAATAACTCATGAAAATAAAGCCATGTTAATTATGAGTGTTGACCCAATATCATTAGGTGTTTTAAAAACACCAGGTGAAATAGGAGCAGATATTGTTGTTGGAGAAGCTCAATCACTAGGAAATCCTCTTAATTTTGGAGGTCCTTATGTAGGATTTTTGGCTAGTAAATCTAAATATACAAGAAAAATGCCTGGAAGAATAGTTGGGCAAAGTTTAGATACAGAAGGGAAAATTGCATATGTATTAACTTTACAAACTAGAGAGCAACATGTAAGAAGAGAAAAAGCAACTTCTAATATATGTTCAAATCAAGCTCTAAATGCTCTTGTAGCATCAATATACATGGCTACTATGGGTAAAGAAGGATTTAAAGAAGTTGGTATGCAATCAATGAAAAAAGCACACTATGCTTATAATAAACTTGTGCAAACAGGAAAATACAGACCTATATTTAAAGGCAGATTTTTTAAAGAATTTGCAGTACAAGGAAATTATAATATAGACACTATAAACGATAAACTTTTAGAAGAAAATATATTAGGTGGTTATAATTTAGAACACAATTATCCAGAATTAAAAAATTCAACTTTACTTTGTGTAACTGAAAAAAGAAGTAAAAATGAAATAGATAAGTTAGTTGGAATAATGGAGGGGTTATAATGAAAGAATATAATAGTTTGTTGATAGATATATCTAAAAAAGGTAGAAAAGCATACTCACTTCCAGAATTAGATATAGATGATATAAAAATAGAAGATATGATTGACCCAACTATGGCTAGACAAAATGAATTAAACTTACCAGAAGTTGGTGAATTAGAATTAGTTAGACATTATACTTTATTGTCAAATAAGAATTTTGGTGTTGATACTGGTTTTTATCCTTTAGGTTCTTGTACAATGAAATATAACCCTAAAATTAATGAAGATATGGCAGCACTTCCAAACTTTACTGGAATGCATCCATATCAATCTTCAGATACAGCACAAGGGTCTCTTGCTCTTATGTATGATTTATCAAATAAACTTGCAGAAATTACAGGTATGGATGAAGTGACACTTCAACCTTCAGCAGGTTCACATGGTGAATTTACAGGTCTTATGCTTATAAAAGCGTATCATGAAAATAGAGGAGACTATAAAAGAACTAAAGTAATAATTCCAGATTCTGCACATGGAACAAATCCAGCAAGTGCAGCTATGGCGAATTTTGATGTAATTCAAATAACGTCTGATAAAAATGGTGCTGTAGATATAGATGCATTAAAAGAAGTTTTAAATGGTGAAGTAGCAGCCCTTATGCTTACTAATCCGAGTACTCTTGGGCTATTTGAAAAAAATATAAAAGAAATAGCTGACCTTGTACATGAAGCAGGTGGCCTTTTGTATTATGATGGTGCAAACATGAATGCTATTATGGGAATAACAAGACCAGGAGATATGGGATTTGATGTAGTCCATCTTAATCTTCATAAGACATTTTCAACTCCTCATGGTGGCGGTGGTCCAGGGGCTGGACCTGTTGGAGCAAAAAAAGAGTTAGTGTCTTTTTTACCAATTCCAATAATCGAAAAACAAGAAGATAAATATGTATTAAACTATGATAGACCAAAGTCTATTGGAAAAATTAAAAATTTCTATGGAAACTTTGGAGTCCTTGTAAGAGCTTACACATATATATTGACAATGGGAAGAGATGGACTTAAAGAAGCTAGTGAAATGGCAGTTCTAAATGCTAATTATATAAAAGAAAGTATAAAAGATGATTATATTTTACCAATAGACACTTTATGTAAACATGAGTTTGTATTAGGTGGATTACCAAGAGGAGAAGCAAATATAAAAACTATTGATATAGCAAAGAGATTGTTGGATTATGGATATCATCCTCCAACAATGTATTTCCCTCTTATTATAAATGAAGCACTTATGATAGAGCCTACAGAAAGTGAGAGTATAGAAACATTAGATAGTTTTATTGAAGCTATGAAGAATGTCGCCAAAGAAGCTAAGGAAGAGCCAGAATTACTAAAAACTGCTCCACATAATACTTTAGTTAAAAGAGTTGATGATGCAAGAGCAGTGAAAAAGCCTATATTAACATGGTCACAAAGATAAGTAATTAAAATAATAAATAATTTAAATATACAAAAACTTTGTATTTGTATTAAAAAGCTATCTAAACTATTTTAAATTAGATAGCTTTTTTGTATATATGTTGACATACATGGTATGTACTGTTAAAGTTTTTTATATATTACTAGAAAATGTAAGGATTTAAATCCCTCTTGATTTTATGTATGTTTCAACCATTTCTATATTTTATGCTTGAGACATTTGGAGTTATAATAATAAATTTACAAAATACAGGTAATCAAACAAGTAGTATACTTGGAAGAATAATGATACTTGCGGCAGTAATTTGTGCAGGTGCATATGGTGTATATGTAAGAAAATTATCTAAAAGTGAATTTACACCAATTGAAATAACAGCAGCAATGCAACTAATTGGAACAATATCATTTACATCAATATTATCAAATATCGCTACGGTAGTATCTATATTTGCAGGAGTATTTTTACTGAATGAAAAGTTCAATTTTTATAGTATTGTAGGAAGTATGCTTATAATAATTTCAGTTATAGGAATGATTATATATGGTAAAGGAAAACATGAAGATTTGGAAATTGAATATATAAACTAGTTTTATTTTATAGGGAATAAACCTATTTATTCTTTTAACTTAATTTAAACTTAATAAGAATATATCGAAATTCATAAAAAATTTAGGAAATCTTAAGAATTATGATATTAAAATCTTTAGATTTATGTTTTATTATATAAACTACAATAAGATACATTAAACTAAATTAGAATTTTACAATATATTTATAGATATTACTATTAAAGAAAAAGTTAAGTTGAAAGGAGTATAATATGGATAAAGTTAACTTAAAAAGATATAATTGTGATATAAATGTTGGATTAAACAGTGAACAACTTAAAAGTAGAAGAGAAGACAATTTAATTAATGTATTTGACAATGGAAAAACTAAAACATACAAGCAAATTTTTAAAGATAATATATTTACACTTTTTAATCTTATAAATATTGTTTTAGTTTGTTTGCTAGTTTCAGTTGGCTCTTTTAAAAATACCTTATTTATATTTATTGCTGTAATTAATACTATTATTGGTGTGATTCAAGAAATAAGAGCAAAAAGATTGTTGGACAATCTATCTGTTATAGTATCAAGCAAAGTATCTGTTATAAGAGAAAAAGAGAAAATAAAGATTGATGTTCAAGAATTAGTGCTAGACGATATTATGATTTTAAAAACAGGAAATCAAATTTGTGCTGATTCAAAAGTTTTAGAAGGAAAGTTAGAGGTAAATGAATCTCTAATCACAGGAGAATCTGATATTATTGTAAAAAGCAAAGGTGATTTTTTATATTCTGGTAGTTTTGTAGTTTCTGGAGATGCATTTGTAAAAGTTGAAAATATAGGAAAAGATAACTATGCAAATAAGATAGCTAGTGACGCTAAAATTTCCAAGAAACACAATTCTCAACTCAGAAATTCATTAAATGCAATATTAAAAGTTGTTGGTGTAATAATTATTCCTTTAGGAATTATATTGTTTGTAAAACAACATTTTGGAAATGGAGATTCTATAGTAACATCTGTAGTAGGTACTGTGGCAGCTGTAAATGGAATGATACCAGAAGGATTAACTCTGCTTACAAGTATTGCCTTAGCTGTTGGGACAATAAAACTTGCAAGCCACAAGACTTTAGTTCAAGAATTATATTGTGTAGAGACTCTTGCTAGAGTTGACACATTATGTCTTGATAAAACAGGTACAATTACAGAAGGTAAAATGCAAGTTGATGATGTAGTAATGCTTGAAAAAGTTGATGTAAATGAGATTATGGGAAATTTGTGTAATTCTCTTAAAGATGATAATGCGACATTAAATGCTATAAGAGATAAATATGATATTTCAGATACGTATAAAGTTAAAAATTTGATTCCATTCTCATCAGCAAGAAAATACAGTGGTGTTGTTTTTGAAAATGAAGGTACATACTTAATAGGAGCCTTTGAGTTTATTTTTAAAGATAGATATAAAGACTTAAAAATAGAAATTGAAAAATATTCTAAAGCAGGAAATAGAGTAATAGCTTTAGCTCATAGTAACTCTTACATGGAAGATAATAAGATACCTGAAGATATAAAACCGCTTGCTTTTATATTGATATTAGATAAAATTAGGAATGAGGCTAAGGAAACTTTAGAATTTTTTTATAATGAAGGTGTAGATATAAAAATTATATCTGGAGATAATCCAATAACAGTAAGTGAAGTAGCAAGAAAAGCAGGTCTTAAAACAGCTAATAGATTTATTGATGCAACAACACTTAAAAATGATAAAGACATATACGATGCTGTTGATAAATATAGTGTTTTTGGAAGAGTAAGCCCACAACAAAAGAAACAAATGATTGTAGCATTAAAACAACAAAATCGTACAGTAGCAATGACAGGAGATGGTGTAAATGATGTGTTAGCACTTAAAGAAGCTGACTGTAGTATTGCAATGGCATCTGGAAGTGATGCTACCAAAAATGTTTCTAATTTAGTTTTATTAGATTCAAATTTTGCATCCATGCCAAAGGTTGTTATGGAGGGGAGAAAGGTAATCAATAATATTCAAAGAGCATCTTCTTTGTTTTTAGTAAAAACAATCTTTTCATTCTTCTTATCACTATTAACATTATTTTTCTTTAGTAGACAGTATCCATTTGTGCCAATTCAATTATCATTGATTGGAGCTGTAACAGTAGGTATACCATCATTCTTTTTAGCTCTTGAGGCAAATAGAAGTAGAATTTCAGGAAATTTTTTACTTAATATATTAAAAAATGCTTTACCAGGAGCATTATGTGTAACATTAAATGTAATTATTGTTTACAATATAGTCGAATATTTAGGTTATAGTTCAAGTGTATTTTCCACAATGTGTGCTATATTAACTGGTATATGTGGTCTTTTAATACTAAGACAGCAATGCTTGCCATTTAATAAAGAAAGATTATTTTTAATTGTAAGCATGACCATAGCATTTGTTATTGGGATTCTATTTTTAGGTGGATTATTCTCATTTGTAGCTCTAAGTAAAGAGCTAATCCTTATAACTATGGTATTAGCAGTGTTAATGCCGATTATGATAAAAGTTATGTTATTTGTATTAGATGAGATACTAGACACAATAGTTCCAGATTTAAACTAATTTGAGCAATATAAAAAAAAGAGCAACTTAATATTAAATATAGTTGTTCTTTTTTTATTTACATTAAATTTTATATAAGAATATCATATATATTTATTAATCAGCTATGTATGAACAGCAATAGTCAACAACTTCATTAACTTTTAAATCAAAACTTGAATCAGAAGGAACATTAAATTTTTGACCTTCTTTATATGTCACAAATTCATTGCTTCCAGGTAGTTTTACATCCATGCTTCCAGCAAGCATTTCCATTATTTCTTCTTCTCTAGTAGAAAAAGTATACTCTCCAGGTAACATCAATCCTAAAGTTTTTCTTTCTCCATTAGGAAATATTATTACTCTACTACTTACTTTACCATCAAAATAAACGTTTGCTTTTTTTACTGCAGTAACATCTTTAAATTCACTCATTAGACAAATCCTCCAAAATTATTTACTCATATATATTATATAGAAATAATATAAAAATTGCTATATATTTACAAATAAAATTTAGTATTTATAAAAAAAATTAATAAAGATAAAATAAGAAAAAATTTAAAAAATGAATGGAAAAAATTCATATTGTTATTATATTGACTTCGCAATTTTATAAATATAATATGAAAAGTACTTAGGAGAAGTACCATATGCTACACATCAAAAACATAAAGATAGTGTATAATCTAAATATGTTATACAATCTAAAGTTTATAATTATAGAAAGAGGGGATAAGCTTGTCAAAGAGAATATTGGTCATAGAAGACGATATAGATATCCAAAATATAATAAAAACATTTTTAGAAAATGTAGATTATACTATCATAACAGCAAATAATGGTCTTGATGGAATTGAAAAGTTTAAAAAGCAACAATTTGATTTGATTTTATTAGACATACTGATGCCAAAAATAGATGGCTTTGTAGTTTGTGAAATAATAAGAAATGAATCTAATATTCCAATTATTATACTTACAGCATTGGATGAAGAAACAGACCAAGTAAAAGGATTTGAATTAAAAGTGGATGATTATATTACAAAACCATTTTCTACAATTGTTCTTCTAAAAAGAGTAGAGGCAGTATTAAGAAGAACTGGGGATAAGGAAGAAAATCATGAAGATAGAGAATTTTTATCATATAGAGATATCAATGTTGATGTTGAAGGATATAAAGTTTTTGTTAATTGTAAACAGATTGAATTGACTGCTAGAGAATTTGAAGTTCTAAAGGAACTAATAGAACACAAGGGTCGTGTACTTACTAGAGAAAATTTAATAAATAGCCTGTGGAAATATGATTTTTTAGGAGATGAAAGGGTTGTAGACACACATATAAAAAATCTTAGAAAAAAGCTTGATGTGAATTACATAGAAACAATAAGAGGGGTAGGATATAGGATTGATGTATTGGATTAAGAAAAGTCTAAATAGAAAAGTTTTTTTAAGTACAACTTTGATACTTATTTTATCCTGTACACTAATTTACATATTTATCATGATATCAATGCCCAAAACATATAAATCATACTTAACAGATGATATCAAAAAAAATCTGAATGAATTTGTTAAAGTTATTGAGAAGACTAAATATGAGGATTCTACACCTAAATTTTATGATTTTATAATTGAAAATAATGTGTCTATTAATTTAATGAAAAATGGAAAATCAGTAGAAATACCATCTAATATAAAGTATGGGAAATTAGGTGATGAAAATATTATATCAAATAAGAAGCAAAGAGCCATATTCAATGAAGATAATTTTTTATATAATTACCTAAATAATAATCAAATTTCGGGAAGTAGTTATGTAAGTGCCATATCCACTGATATTACATTTAAAAATAGTTCAGATAAATATATTCTCTCTGTTATGCCAAAATTGATGGTAGTTGATGAAGCTTCTATGGTTTTATTAAAATTGATACCAGTAGTTGCAATAATGATTTTGATAATATCACTAGTTACTTCATTTATTTATTCTAGAGTAATTACAAAACCTGTTGTCAAGATAAGTAATACTTCAAAAAAAATTGCACAGATGAATTTAGATGTTAGATGTGATGTAGAAAGTGATGATGAAATAGGCTCTCTTGCTTTAAGTTTAAATGAGCTTGCACATAATTTATCAAGCACACTTAATAATCTTGAGCATGCAAATTTAAAGCTTCAAGAAGACATTGAAAAGGAAAGAAAGAATGAAATAAGTAGAAGAGCTTTTTTGCAGCAGTATCTCATGAGTTAAAAACACCAATTACGATTATAAAAGGTCAACTTGAAGGCATGATATACAATGTTGGCATGTATAAAGATAGAGATACTTATTTAAGACATTCACTTAAGGTAATAGAAAGTATGGAAGAAATGGTACGTGAAATTCTCGATATTTCTCGTATGGAGTCATCTGGATTTAAATTAAATACAGTAGAAATCAATATGAGTTCATTAGTACAGAAATCAATACAAAATTACTTGATATTAGCAGAAAATAAGAATATAGATGTTATTACTGATATAGAAAAAAATTTATACTCTTTTGTAGATATAAAATTGATGAAAAAAGCTATTTCTAATATTATTAACAATTCAATTAAGCACTCAAAAAATGGTGTTTTGGTAAGTATAAAATTGTATAAGAATAATGAATGTGGAGTTTTTGAAGTTGAGAATTCAAATACATTTATAGAAGAATCTGAGATAGAAAATATTTTTAATCCTTTTTATCGTGTAGATAAGTCACGAAGTAGACAATCTGGTGGAAGTGGTCTAGGATTGTATATTATTAAAGTTATATTTGATATGCACAAGGTCAAATATAAAATTGAAAATACATCAGTAGGTGTAAAATTTACAGCTATATTTCCTATCGCATTAAAAAATACATTGCAGTAAATATTTTATAAATAAAATAACCCTATACTAAAATTTTAAGGTTAAATTTAAATTTTAGTATAGGGTTATTTTGAGTATAAGAATGTATTTAAAAAGTATTTAGCTACCATATAAAAAACAAGATAAGAACATATTAACTACATACTTCATTTATATAATAAAAAATGTAATAAGAAACTAAAAAACGTGAAAGGTGAGTGAAACATGAAAATTGATGTTAAAAATTTAAATATGATTTATAGAGCAGGGAAGGAAGCACTAAAAGATATAAATATAAGTCTTGAAAGTCCAAATTTGATAGGCTTACTTGGTCCTAATGGAGCAGGTAAGAGTACTTTAATGAAACTTTTGACTTCAAGAATACTTCAAACTTCAGGTCAGATTTTAGTAAATGGTAAACCCCTTAAACAGAATGAAACAAATTTAAAAAGTAAATTAGGATATTTACCACAAGAATTTGGTTTGTATGATGAGTTGACAGTGTATCAATTTCTTGAGTACATGTCAGTTTTAAAAGGTATTAATAAGAACACAAAAAAGATAATAGAAGAAGTTATTAGTCAAACTAATCTATTAGAAAAGATAAATTCAAAGATTAAGACCCTATCAGGTGGTCAAAAACAGAGAGTTGGAATAGCTCAAGCAATAATGGGAAATCCAGAGTTATTAATACTAGATGAACCTACAGTCGGACTAGACCCTGAGGAGAGAATAAACTTCCGTAATTTATTTTCAAAAAACTCAAGAGATAAGATTGTAATATTGTCCACACATATTATAGAAGATGTTCAGTCTGTATGTAATAGATTGATAGTAATAAATAAAGGAAATGTGCTATTTGATGGAAGTTCTGAAGAGTTAATTAAAAAAGCGGAGGGACATGTTGGAGTTTATGAAGATAAAAATGGAAAAATACATAGCAATAAAACAAGCAAATTTAAAGTTACATCAAGTATTCTTACTACAACAGGGACTTCATATCGTATTGTAAGTCATAAGCTTCCAGAATTTGCGATACCTGTAGAACCATCATTAGAGGATGCGTATATGTTTTTAATATCTGAGGAGGAGATAAAGTAATGCAATCAATTAAATTTATCAAAGATGAGATAAAGAGGATTTTTAGCTCAAAGATTACATGGACTTTCATAGTAGTAATAGCACTGATACCAGGTCTATCAATAATAATGTATGAAAATCCTGGATTATTGCCCCAAGGTAGTTCAGGACAATCACTTAGTTTGAGTATACCTGTTTTACTTAATCCAGCAAAGTTAGGGGCTTTAATAGGTACAGTTTTATTCTCAATGTTTACAATATATGAGATGGATAGTATTTATAGAAACAAAACCAATGGTATCATAGAAACTATTATGGATGCTAAAAGTTTAAATTTAGCTAGAGTGATTTCTATTCTTGTATCAACTATAGTATCTGTAATAATTTCGATGATTACATGTTTTCCATATTCTATCATTAAGATGGGTGATAATTTTAGTTTAAGTACTTATCTTATAAACTATTTAGTTTTAATGTTACCAGCCTTATTATTTGGTATTTTACTTTCAGCAGGATTTTATTCTATAACAAGACGTATTGATTTAAGTATGATTATACTCCTTGTTCTAGTATTTTTATCTATAAATATAAAAGATAGTTATCTTATTGATTGGGTACAGACAAAAGTTACTATTTATTCTGATAGCTTTGGGAATACTTTGCAATTAAAAGCTTTATGTTGGAATAGACTACTTTGGAGTTTTATATCAATATCAACGTATTTATTAGGTGTGATATGCACAAGAAAATATGAAAAAAATGTTTTTTCATCTATACTAATTAATATGAAAAAGGTATTACTATCAATTTTAACTATAGTATTAATTGCAGGTTCTTATAGTGTATATGCATTTGAACCATATTATGATGATACTCCTCCACCTAAAATGGAAAAGGTATCAGATAAGAAGTCTGGCTTAGGTGCTGTTATGTCTACTGGTGCTGATGAAAAGCTAAATAAGAATATAAAATTACTTGATTCAGATCTTGATATAAAAATAAATCCTAAAAAGGCAAGATTAGATGGCAAAATACACTACACTATGGAAAATACTAGTGGAGAAAATCAAAACTTGGAATTTGATTTAAATCCTGGATACGATATTAAAGATATTAAGATAAATGGTAAGAAAGCTAAATATGATATTTCTAAGAAGAAACAAGCAGAAGGAAGACTTAGTTTGAATATACCTAAAGAAAAAAATCTTAAAATTGAAATTGAGTATGGAGGGAAATTAATAAACAATCAACTATTTGAAACTATTCTTGCAGGAGATACAATAAGTAAAGATAAGGTTGAGTTACGTAGTAAAGGTTCAATATTTCCAAAACCTAAAGTTGATGCTATGAATACAATGGAATCGATGATTCATGGTAATATAACTCTACCTACTGGAATAACACCTGTAGTAAGTGGAATCAGTACAGAAAAGGTAAAAGGTGATAAAAAGGATAATGAATGTACATGGAAATTTAGCACAAGAGGAATAATGTTGACTATAATAGCTGCAGACTATGTAAAAAAAGATATAAAAGCAGGTGGGATTGATGTGCAATTTTACTATAATAGAAAGCATGGAGATAAAATAAATAAAATGAATGCAGAGAAAATTATAAAAGATTCTATCAATTTCTATACAAAACAATATGGAGAACTAGAACGTTATAAAGTTATTCCGCTTAAGCTAGTAGAAGGAGGAGCCTCATCAGGACAGGTAACTGGAGGAAAAGCACATGAGAATATAAGTTATATGGATGAAAGTATTTTCAACCCAGATGTATTTGATACTCACATAGGAGAGGGAGAAAATGGATCTGAAGTTTTGGCTCATGAAATATGCCACCAGTGGTGGGGGATTATAGTACAAGTTGACCAAATGACACCTCCTTGGTCACCAGAAGGAATAACAAATTATGCAACTAATAAGTTCATGGAATACGAGTATGGAAAAGAGTATAGTAAAAAAACTATAGATAATTGGAAAGAAGAAAATGATAAGCTTAAGAGAAATTTCTATATGAATAATCCGCAGTATTTGGAAAAATTGCCTGAAAATTATGTATTCAATATTTTATCACCTAATTCTATGAGACTTCTATATAACAAAATGCCATTACAAATTTTGAAGGCAGAAGAGATTTTAGGACAAGATAAGTTTGAAGCTATTCTTAAAGACTTATATAACAAATATAAGTACAATATATTAAAATATGATGATTTCTTAAAGGCTTGTAATCTTACAGGGGAGGAATTGAATTTTGAATAATTTAAAAATAATAAAATATGAAATGAAGAGATTGTTATTCTCTAAGGTATATTTGGTTTTAATATTAATAACAGGATGGTTCTCCTACAATGTCCTTAAGACAAAGACAATCTATGGTTTAAACGACACAGCACCATTTTCAGAGTGGAGCTATTTTGGTTTTTTACTTGATGTAAATCCATTTTTACTAGTTATAGTTCTTGTGTTTTGCACGTACATCTTTTCAAAGAGAGAAGAAGCTGTAAGGACAATTACTATGACCACTAAGATAAAACCTACAACATATTTTTGCTTAAAAAGTGTTACAATAGCAGTTGCGTATCTTCTAACAGTTGCAGTTGTAATTGCAATAAGTTTCATTTTTTACAATAGATTATTTCAATTTAATGATTTTAGTCAATTTATAAAACCTATAATTCTAATTTTAATACCATCTGTGTTATTTATATCAGGTATGGGCATGTTTATTGGTAATATAAATGGAAACTTTCTATATATTTTTATTCCAATAATATTTCTTATAACAAATTCTGGTACACTATCTATTATATCTGGTAAAAATCTAGTGAACTCTATACTAGAGAGTAAAGTTGCAGACACGATGGGTAATCTTGCATTTGATATTCCACAGAGATTTGTAATAAGTAGAATAGCTTTGGTGATTATAGGTATAGGCTTAATAGTTATTGTATGCAAAGCATACAATAAAACTAAAATTAAAGCTTAGAAGGGTATTACAAAGAGTAATTTAGTTAAACTTCATAAAAATTGTAGCATTCTTATTTAAGGACTAAGAGTAATGTGTACAAATTAAAGTTTAGAAAGAAAACTGACTATGAAAAAACACAATATAATTATTAAAATTAAATACAACTAGAAATAAATCAAAGATAATCTAAAAGAGTATGTTTTAATCTATGATTTCATGGATTTTAGTACATACTCTTTTTATTGAGTATATGAATATTGAGTATATGAATTAAGTAAGGTATGTACAATAAAATTTTTTATTATAATTCTACAGAAGGTTCCTCAATTAATTTTCCACATACATATCTATGAATAATATTTCTGTCATCACCAACATAGATAAATCTTTCAAGTCTTTCAAGTATAGAGTAGTTGTCATGATTTAAATCTGAATCATCAATAATTAATGCATCAAAATCATAATTTTCTTCAAAGCTACCAACTTTTCCAAAAAAACTTCCTCCACTTTTAGTTGCAATATAAAAAGCCTCAGATAACGATAGGAAATTACATTTCTTATTAGAATTTACCCAGTATAATTTAGATAGCTGGATTGCAGATACTATTGCTTTAAATATTGACAATGTATGACCACCACTTATATCTGAACCAAGAGCTAGTTTTATATTATTATCAAGTAATTTTCTAATAGGCATGGCTCCACTACCAACATTAAAATTAGAAGCAGGACAATGAACAGCCATAACCTCATTTTCTTTCATTAAATCTATTTCTTCTTGAGAGCAGTGAATACAATGAGCCATTAATGTAGGTGTTTGACCAAATAAATTGTATCTATTGTAGGCATCTCCGTAAAATTTAGATTCAGGTTCTAAACTTTTAACCCATTCAATTTCATCATGGTTTTCAGATAAATGTGATTGTATAGGAACATTATACTTTAAACATAAATCTCCTAATTCCCTTAAGAGATTACTTGTACAACTAGGTATAAATCTAGGAGTTATAATTGGTTTTACAATAGAATTTATGTCACTGTATTTGTTTATTATTTCTTCTGTATCGTTGATAGAATCCTCAGTATTTTCTAGTAGAGTGTCAGGACAATTCATGTTCATATTTACTTTACCAACATATGCTCCAAGACCAGCTTCTTTAAAAATATCCATAAGTTTCATAGATGCTTCTTTATGTACTGTTGCAAATACAGCTATTCTAGTAGTACCTGATTTCCATACTTCTTTTACAAATTTTTTATACATCTTTGTAGCATATTCTATATCTATATACTTTGATTCTTCTGGGAATGTATAAGTTTCAAGCCATGGTATAAGTTCCTTGTCCATAGCCATGCCTAAATTTCTAAACTGAGGTGCATGGCAATGAAGGTCGTTCATACCAGGTATTATAAGTTTATCAGTATAGTCTATGATTTCTGAGTTTTTATATTCTTTAGGTATATCTTTAAAGACACCTTTTACTTTGCCTTTGTTCAGTATAATGTAGCTATTTTCAAATACTGTGAAAGTATCTGAAGTCTTTGTAAAAATTATATTTCCTTTTATTGCTTTTAACATATAGCTCTCCTTAGTTTTAAATTTGTTAACTTTAATATATAAGTAAATATATAGGGTTTATTAATTAAAATTTTACCCTATGTATTATATCAAATCTGAGTTATAAATACTATTAAATAATAATAAATATTATTGAATTTGAGAGGATGAAAATAATGAAACAATACGAATGTATTGGTAAAGGAAATACATCTAAAATTTATGATTATGGAGAGAATAAAATAATAAAATTATATAAAAGTGAAATTTCAAAGGATTCTTACATTAGGAAATTTTGTATTACAAAAAATATATTAGGAATTAATAAGATTATAATATATGACAAAATGAACAAGATTTATCATATATTATAATCATGTTAGAGACATCTATTGGTAGGAGTATTCTCTTTATAAGTGGATTAAAAAAATATTAGGTACATTACTTAACAGTTTTTAAAATCGATTTAAATGAATCTTTTTTATGACATAAATTGTACAATATACAATTTCCTTTTATTGTATTTCATTAATTTAATTTTGGTACTATATTTCACTATAAGCATTAAATTTTAAGGAATAAATTGGAATAATGCATTTAAAATATGATTAGTAAAATTAGTTTAAGACGATTATCTATCTTATGGGTTTATATTCCATTTTAGATTCTTCATCAGTTCTCTCAATTTTAAAAATGACAGGACGAATTCCATCATTACAGGAGCATATAGCCACTCCTTCTTTATCTATCCAATCTCCATAGTAAAATTTTTCACTACCATGAGATAAAGCAAATACATATTGATACATTGCTTTCCATGCTTCGTCACATAATTTTTCAGGTTTAGCAAAATCTCCAAAAAATACTTCTCCTACTTTATGCATAGGGCATTTTCCAATACCTTTACATCCATACTCATCTGCTAAATCTTTATGGAATGTTGTTTTTATTACTTCTATTTTACATTTTTTCATGAAAGTCATCTCCTCGTAATTTGTAACTTTTATTTATATAAGTATATGTGCTATCTTATATTTAAACAAGTATTTACTTTTAAGTAAGGTACTAACATTTAGGATAGTATCTTTATTATAGGATGGTGATTAAATGAGTATGAAAAACTATAATACATCTGATTTAACTAATATAACTTCTACACCATTTGGATATACTCTTTCAATTATTGGAGGAAAATGGAAGATGATTATAATGTTTTGGTTAGTCGAGTATGATGTATTACGTTATGGAGAACTTAAAAGATGTATTGGTTCAATAACTGATAAGATTCTCAATAATCAGTTAAAAGAATTGGAACGAGATGGTATTATCATACGCAAAGAATATCCTCAAATTCCTCCTAAAGTTGAATATTCACTTTCCAAAAGGGGATTGTCATTAATGCCTATTTTAGAAGAAATGTGTAAATGGGGTGAAAATAATAAACTCAATTTATAAAATAAAAGCCCAGTAAAGATTTTGCTGGGCTTTTATTTTATAAATTAGAAATGCTAAAGTTAATTTACAGGTATATAATTTTCTGTGATTAATACTTTGAAAATCACTAATTAAAATCTTTATTAGTGATATTTTTTAATATAAATTAAATAAAAAAATAAAAAATATATCTAAATAAAATGATTATTTTTCTTGAATTTTTTATATAAATATGGAAATTTGTCTAGTTATACATTTTTATTGACCAGTTACGCAATTGATATTGAATATTCTAAATATTGATGTTACTTTATATATGATTTAAGTACAATAGGGGGATATTTTATAAATATAATTTGCGTTATAGATAGATAAAATTTGGAGTAGTAAAAACTTAGATTCATATTTGATGAAATTGTAGAATATGTGTATAGAATGATTCTTGTGTTTCAAGAGAATATAAAGGATGTAATTTGTATAGTTGTTTTATTTTATAGTATATACTTTTAAATTATATAGTGAAAAAGTAAAGATGTACTCCCAATACATCTTTACTTTAAAATAAGTTATAGTTACTTGAAAAGTATAAAAAATTATATAGTTATTTAAGGTAGAAAATCTAAAAAGGTTTTTCTAGAAAATGAAACTTAATTTTAATTATATCTACTTACTAACAATAAAACTTGATATAAACAAGATTCAACTACAGTTTCTCCATATTCTGATATAAAATCATCTAATTGTGTATCTATAAAATTACAATAATCATATGAACTACTTATATAAGCAGTCAATATATGTGTACATCTGTCTATTTCTCCAATAAACATATTATCCATCCCCCTAAAAACTTTAGTAAAAATAAAAAAATTATATATGTGCTAATTTGCTAACATAACTTACAAAGCATTTTTTAGTACTTATCACTATAACTTTATTACTAAATTTTTCTAGTTTTACCAATTTAGCTTTTATTCTACAAGTTAATAATACTAGAATATGATTTATTATTCAACATGCTTGTTTTAGATTAAAAAATATTATAAAATTATATTTATTTTTTGAAGAATAAACTCTGACAATAAACTGATAAGGTTTACATGAATAGATTGAATTAAAGGTTTATATATTTGAATTAATTAGATTCAAAGTAGAGGATAAACTAAAAAAGTATTCAGGATATATTATTAAAATGAATGTAAGAATAAATAAAGTGAAATGCTAGAATATTAAAATTAACAATAATATAAAAAATAAAATTTATTGTTAGTAAGAATTTTAAGATAGATATTTTAAAACGGATATAAAAACTAATTGATTTACTTATAGATATTTAAAAGATATAAAGAGCTTGTAGATAACTCTTTATATCTTTTTTGTTATGATAAAAAATTTTAAGAGACAACAAAAAAGATAAGAGCATATCTATAACACATATATATGTTCTTTTATAAAAATAAATAAAACAATGCAATTAAATTTGGTTAAACTATATTATTTATATGTAATATCTTGATTATTAATAATAAAGTTTTTATATTAAAAAATTCCTTTTAAATATAAAATGCAATTTAAGTCACTATTTGATAATTTTTCCGCAATATGGGCAATAAGTACTATTCTTTACAAGTTCCATTCTTGAATCTAAATAATGATTACAATTTGGGCAACGATAAAATTTCCAATCAATAAAAATACCAACAAGTACAAAAATAATTGATACTATATAATTTTCTATAAAAAAGATAAATGCTGCTCCAATAATAAACATAGCCATAGATATTAAGAAGATTATTTTTAATTTTGTATAAATATCTATACTTTTCATACAATCACCAACTTATCTTAGATTTAATCCTATTAATAAAAGTATAGCAAGTTTATTATAAAAAATGTAAACTAAAAAATTACAATAAAAATAAGTAGCGAATAAAACTAAACACATAATTTAAGTTTTATTTAAGGTTAGAATTATATTGATATAAGATTTAAGTTTTATTATGTATATAAATAAAAAGCAATTAAAAAGACTTAGGAGGAAATGTATATTGATAAGTTGGGAAATAAAGAAATTGATTAAATCTAAGAGCATGTTGATATCTTTAGGGATATTAATATTCATATTATTAATCAGTATATTTGTTAAACCTGTTTTAGAAACAGAAGATTATTATATTGATGAGAAAAAAGGTCATATAGAATATACAAGTAATAGAACAGATATAGCTAATGATAAATTTCAAAAAAAACTTGATATTTTAAAACAACTTTCAAATCAAACATATAGTGATAAATTTTCTAAAAAGATTAAATCCATGTCAAAAGAAAAACTTGATAATCTAAATGTTGATGAATATAAAAATGTTGACTTTTGGAAGGTATTTAATTATAGAGCCACAAATTCACTTATAAATATAGGGATGTTGATTGTCATAATCATAACTGTATCAAATCTTTATACAGATGAAGTAATTTCTTCAGTAAAAGATATTATACTATCATCAAAAGAGAAGGAAAAGGCATTAAAATCTAAAATAGTTATTGCTATATTTATACCATTAGTAATTTATTTTGTTTATTTAATCTGGATATTTATTATGACCTGCATACAACAAGGATTACCAATTAATGGTGACTTAGAATCGTTTAGGATAGTAGACAATATAGCTACATTAAAAGCAAATTCAAATATAGCCAATTATGTAATATCAAATATAGCTATAGATATTTTAATGTTTGAAGGATGGGCAATGATAGCTATGTTAGGTTCTTTTATTAGCAAATCTTCAATATCATCAGTAGGTTTTCTTATTTTAAGTATAGCTGTAGCTAAAGTGATGTCAGTAGTTCACATATTACCTAAAGGATTGCTTTCGATTATTTCAACAGTAAATTACTATGATTTAATATTTGGATTTAATAAAATAATAGGAAATTATTTAGGTGATATTAGAATATTTAAAATGAATATAGATATTGTCAATCTATCAATAGGACTTTTAGTAGTAATATTTTTAGGTATAATGACTTTGTGTTTCTCAGTAATAAAGTCAAAGTATATAAATAGATAAAAGGGGAATTAAAATGAATAAATTAGAAGTTAAAAATATTTCAAAGATATATGGAAAAAAAGTAGTAAATGATAAAATTACAGTTACATTAGAAAATGGAGTTTATGGTCTTTTAGGACCAAATGGAGCAGGAAAATCCACTCTAATGAAACAAATAACCACACTAATAAAACCTGAGAGTGGGCAAATACTTTACAATGGTAAGGATATATTTAATATGGATGATGATTATAGAAATATTTTAGGATATTTACCACAAGAATTTGGAGTATATAAAAACTTTACAGCTAGACAATTTTTACAATATATAGGAGCGTTGAAAGGTCTAAAAGGCAGAAATTTAAATTGTAGGATAGATGAATTGTTAGAGTTAGTAGGTCTTTATGATGTCAGAAATAAGGCTATAGGAAAATTCTCTGGAGGTATGAAAAGAAGAGTTGGCATAGCACAAGTTTTATTAAACAATCCTAAAATAATAGTACTTGATGAACCAACAGCAGGACTTGACCCACAAGAAAGAGCGAGGTTTAGAAATCTAATAGCAAAAATATCAAGGGATAAGATAATAATTCTTTCTACTCACATAATTTCAGATATAGAATCAGTTGCAAAAGAAACAATAATGATTAAAAATGGTAAACTTCTTATGAAAGGAACACATAAAGAAATATTAAATCATATGCAAGATAAAGTTTATAATATTCAAGTTGAAGATGAGTGTGATATTGATGAGATTCAATCTAAATATAAAGTTATAAGTATTCAAAGTGATGTTAATTCAATAGTAATTAGAGTTGTGTCAGAAAATACTCCAACTGAAGCTAATGTACAACTAGTTCAAGCAAAATTTGAGGATGTATATATGCTTTACTTTGATTTAGAAGATGCAAAGGAGATATAACAGATATGATAAATTTAGTTAAAGCAGAAATAATAAAAGCCTTAAAATTAAAAAGTGTTTGGATGCTTTGGATATTTTTACTATTATTTGGGTTTGTATTGATTAGAAAATTTAATGTTTTTGACACATATTCAGATATATTTTATAAAATAGAGGGTTCTATACCTTTAATAGGGTTGATAATGTTTATAATAACTTCTGGAAACTATACAAAAGAATATGATTCTAATATGACAAGTCTAATAAATACAACTAAAAATGGGAAAAAGTCAGTAGTAGTATCAAAAATAATAGCTAATGGATTGACTTTGTCCATGATTAACATTTCTTTTGTATTATTGGTTGGGATTAGAGGATTTAGTTTTTTTGAATTTAAAAATTTGAATGAACCAATTAAGAACTTATGGTATTTTAGTAATAGTAATTTAAATCTTACAGTAATACAAATGTACTTGATTGTTATAGTATCAGTCATTTTTGGTTCTTTCATATTTGCACAAATAGGACTAGCACTTTCTTCAATATTTAAATCAGCTGTAATGCCTTTCATATTAGGAGGCTTAATTATGGCTGTTCCATACTTTATTACAGGCTTTATACCAGATAATGCTATAAAATTTGTTTCTATTACTCCAAACTGGATTATGATGAGTCAACAAATTGTTAAGTATAATGTACCAAATACTTTAATAGGTTTATCTATATTAATCTCAATCATATTGATAATAATATTAACTAAAATAACATATAAAAATTTTACATCAAGTAAAAGGTTTTAATTAAGAATAAAAAAGAACAATGATTTTGTTTATATATTGACTTGATTTAAAATAATATAAATGAAGCTTAGAGAAGATATATGTTAATATATAGATAAATTATCATAGGAGGTTATTTATGGAAAATAGCATTTTAGTAATAGATGATGAGGTAGAAATTTTAAAACTCTTAGAAACTGTATTTAAGAAAGAAGGTCTTAACAATGTGTATACTGCAAAAACAAGAAAGGAAGGATTGGAAGTATTTAAAAAATATAATCCTAACTTAATCATTCTGGATATTATGTTGCCAGATGGTGAAGGGTACGATATTTGTAAAGAAATAAGAAAAAACTCTAATGTACCAATCATATTTTTATCAGCTAAGACGGAAGAGTTAGATAAATTACTTGGACTAGCAATTGGAGGCGATGACTATGTTACAAAGCCTTTTAGTCCTAAAGAGGTCGCTTTTAGGGCAAAAGCTCATCTAAGAAGACTAAATTATTTTAATGAAGAACAAAATGAAAGCATAAACTCAGATAATAAAGAAAAGATTATATCATTTGGTCCATATAAATTAAATGAAAGTAGAGCAGAACTCATAAAAGATGGTAAGTCTATTGCATTATCTGCAAAAGAATTAAAAATATTGTCTTTATTTGCACACAATCAAAATCAAATTATAAGTAAAGAAAAGTTATGGGATAAAGTATGGGGTGAAGATTATATTGGATTTGATAATACTATAATGGTTCATATTAGAAAGATTAGAGAAAAATTAGAAGATAATCCTTCAAAGCCAGAATATATCCTTACGATAAAAGGACTTGGATATAAATTAGCAGTAAAGGAAGATTAGAATATGAAGTGGAAGATTACTAGAAACTTTATGTTTACAATCGTATTTGTAGTTATATCAGTGGTTATTATAAATATTGCGTCTATTTTATATGTGATTTCGACTAATAATTTTTTTAATGTTGTAGGTTCTAAAAACAGTCCTGAAGAGTTTGCTCGTTCTTTTGAAAAAGAGCTATATGAAAAAAATGGAGAGTTCAAGTTATCAAAAGCTGGCATTGAAAAATTAAAAAAATCACATTCTTGGGTACAAGTTTTAAATGACTCAGGAGAAGAATTGTATGGAGTAAATGTGCCAACGAATACTCCAAAAAAATATACTCCTTTTCAAATGGTTAATAACTACAAATATATAGAAACAGAGTATACTAATTTTGTTTTAGAAAAATATTTAGGCAACAAACATCTAAATATAATAATAGGTATGCCTAGTAGAGATGTATCGAGAATAATTTTAACTTATTCTCAAGATAATGCTAAAGCAATTTTAAATAAGATTATCACTTTGACATTGATAATTGATGGGATGGTAGCTTTAAGCATAGGATACTTATTTAGTAGAAAACTTACAAAGCCAATATCCAATGTAATATGGAGTATTGAAACTATGGCTAACGGAAATTATAGTTTATATCTTAAAAACAGGGGAATATATGAAGAAGTTTTTGAAAATATCAATATGTTGGCTGATACATTGAGGGTAAACGAAGCAGAGAGAAAAGAAAATGAAGAGATGCGAGAGGAATGGTTAGCTAATATAACACATGATATAAATACACCACTGGCTTCTATACAAGGATATGCAGAGATAATCAATGATAAAGATTATGAATTTGTGGAAGAGGAATTACGAGAATATACAGAGATTATATACAATAAGTCCAAGTATATAAAAAATTTGGTTGATGATTTAAATTTATCAACTCGATTAAAAAATAATAGCTTAGTTTTGAACAAGAAGAAAATAAATTTAGTTAGTTTGGTTAGAAATATAATAATAGATATTCTAAATGACAATAGATATAAAAATAGAAATATTGAGTTTGTAAGTTATGAAGATTTAATTGAAGTATATGTAGATTCAATTTTATTTAGAAGAGCTATAACAAATCTTATATTTAATTCAATAGTGCATAATAAAGAAGAAACTCTGATAAAAATAGAAATAGTAAAAAAAGATACTATAGAAATTATAATAAAAGATAGTGGAGTAGGAATAAGTAAAAATGATTTAAAGCATATTTTTGAAAAATATTATAGAGGTACTAATACAGGTGAATTACATAAAGGCTCTGGTCTTGGAATGGCTATTTCTAAAGAGATAATAGAGATTCATAAAGGTAGTATTTATGTGAATAGTGAAATAGGAATAGGAACAGAAGTCGTCATAAAAATAAATCAGAAGTAGGAGATATGATATGGATTTTCTTAAAAAAGGTTTCAATGGATTTACTATTAAAATATTAGCACTGGTATTTATGACATTTGACCATATAGCAGCTTTTATGCCACAAACAATGCATATACCAGTTTGGTTTCATTGGTTAGGTAGAATATCAGCACCATTGTTTACGTTTATGGTAGTAGAAGGGTTTTGTCATACAAGCAACAAAAAAAAGTATATTGCTAGATTATATGTAGGGGCTATCATTATGGCAATAGGGAATCAAATAATTAATACTGCTTTCCAAAATCCAGAAGGTTCAATTATTATGAATAATATTTTTGCAACATTATTTTTGGTAGTAATTTATTTACAGGCTATAGAATTTATAAAGAAATTTAGAACAGAAAAAGAAAAAAGTATCTTGTGAGAGGGCTTTTGATGATAAGTGTTCCTATAATTTTAGGAATCGTTATATTAACTTTACTTTTTAGCTCAGCGGATAAAGTACTTATGTTTATTATGATTTTTGTACCAGTACCATTTTTGGTAGAAGGGGGACCAATTTTGATTGCACTGGGGATTATTTTTTATTTATGTAGAGGAAAGAAGTTTAGTTTAAGTATTTGTTATTTTTTGATGTGTATATTTATATTTGTAGCCATAGCAGGAGGAGATTATAGCTTGAAAAAATCTCTTCTAGAAAATTACCAATGGATGATGATTGCGTCACTTCCTTTTATGTTGCTTTATAATGGAGAAAAAGGTAAGAGTATGAAATATTTGTTTTATTTATACTATCCAATACATATATATATATTGTATATTTTAGGAGTGTATTTGATAAAAATCTAAGAATATAGAAGACATTGATAAGTATGGTTATTAATAACTTTCTATATTTCATACAAATGTCTATGGTCAATATATTCTACTTATTAATGACTGGCATGTTAAATAATTATGGAGTTGCTGTCTCAGCAGTATCTGGAATTGGATTGAAGATAAATACTTTTGCAGGGATGCTATGTTGGGCAGTTGGTCAAGCTGTCATTATTAAGCTTGGTTGTAACATTTATTTCCATTGTTTTTGTACAAATATTTGCAGAATCAATAGTTGTATTTTGGGGGTCTAAAAATCAAGAAGTTATTAGAGAGGGAATTGTGTATCTTAGAATTTATTGTTTAATTAACAGTTTGATTTATGCAGTAATGCATATTTATGATTCATTTGTAACTGGTATAGGTTTTACTAGTCTAGCTATGTTTAATGCATTATTAGATTCTGTAGTTATTAGACTATCCCTTAGTTATACACTAGGAACTATTTTAGAATATGGATTTATAGGCGTTTATTTTGCTCAATCTTTATCACCAATACTCCCAGCTATTATTGGGTTAATCTATTTTTATAAAAGAAAATGGAAGGGTATAACTGAGCATGTCAGAAATTAATCGTTTTAAACAGATTAAATAATAAAATAGTGGTTTCGATATAAATAGAATCAAAACCACTATTTAGGTATTATACTGCTTTCTATGCGCTATTCCATTTATTAAGTATCACTTTAATTTTAAATTAACAATTAATAAAACCAAATTATTTATTGTATAAAATTAGTCATAATTTTTTCTTCATATTGAGGGTCTTTGACTCCTGTTTTTTGCCCAGCTGAAATACACTTAAGAAGCCATGCCATGTTTTCACCTAAAGTTCTCATAGTTTGTAATCCCTCTTTATCTTTCATAACATCCTCTGGGGTAAAACCATGAACCTGATTCCAGTACTGTGATGATACAATAGGCATATTACTGATTGAGAAATATTTATTTAGTTGGTCAAATGTTGCAGTTGCTCCACCACGTCGACATGATACAACTGATGCACCAAGTTTCTTTGCCATTTTACTTCCAGCTGAAAAAAATAAGCGGTCAAGAAATGAAGTTAGTTGTCCACTTGCACCAGAATAATATACAGGTGAGCCAACAATAATACCATCAATATTATCTAGTTCTTTCGCTAACTCATTGACCTTATCATTCCAAGTACATTTGCCAGTTTGAAAGCATGATGAGCAAGCAATACAACCTGGTATTGGTTTTTTACCTAAATATAATATTTCGGTTTCAATGTCATGCTTATTTAATGTTTTAGCAACTTCATTTAATGCTGTATAAGTACACCCGTATTGGTTTGGGCTACCATTTATTAATAAAACTTTCATTAGAAATTCCTCCAGTAAAATTTATTTAATCGATATTCAAGGGTCTTTGCTTTTTCTAAAATAGGTTTTCTATGAATCTATAAGTACAGGTATATTCCATTTGTTCTTAGATTTACATTTAAAACACCTCCTATTACTAAATTTATCAGTGATATGAAACTACATTATGTTAGAAGTTTTTTATAACTTGAATTAAAGAGTAAATAAATTAAAATTTGACAATATGCTAAAGTACTAGCATTAAGTAGAATTTATATGTATTATAGCAAATTGACTTTTAATTGTTCTTACACTATAATTTTATTATAAATTAGCTAAAAGACAAGTACGCACATTTTTGTTCAATACTAACCTAAAGGAGAGTGTAGCACATGGATATGGATTGTATCTCACAAGCAGATTTAAGTGAAACAGGGTTTAGTTATACACTTTCACTGATTAATGGAAAATACAAGATGGTAATTCTCTATTGCCTTGCTGAATTTAAAGTTGTTAGATATAATGAACTAAAACGTTATATAAAGACTATTTCTTATAAGACTCTGAGTTTATCTTTAAAGGAATTAGAAGCAGATGATTTGATTATTCGTACTGAATATCCTCAAATACCACCTAAAGTAGAATACAGTTTATCAAAGAGAGGGAAGTCTTTGATTAAGATTTTAGATGCAATGTGTGAGTGGGGAGAACAGAATAGAATTTAATTTTACATTTGAAGATTGTACATATTGTAAAAGACTGTAGGTAAATTTGAATTTAAACAAATATACTTACAGTCTATATTTAAAAAAATGTCTATTTTCATTTATAATTTAAAAAATTTATTTTAGATATTTTTTATGAAATTTCACCACCAATTTCTTTTATATCATCTTTGTAGATTACACAAGCTTCTATGGCTAATTCCAAACCTTTAACTATTTCTTCTAAAGACATAAATGGTGTATTCTTTTTATCTATTATTTGAGAAGTCATGTATGGTATGTGTATGAAGCCTCCTTTTATATTAGGATATTTTTTATCTATCATGTAAAGAATTCCATACATTACATGATTGCAAACAAATGTACCTGCAGTATTTGAAACACTAGCTGGAATTTTATTTTCATTCATATGTTTTACCATAGCTTTTACAGGTAATTTTGAAAAATATGCAGGTTGACCATCTTCTTTTATAACCGTGTCTATAACCTGATTTCCTTCATTATCTTTTATTCTAAAATCATCTACATTTATAGCAACTCTCTCAGGTGTAATATCAAATCTACCTCCTGCTTGTCCGACTGATATTACTATATCAGGGTTGTGTTTTTGAATAGCTTTATCTATTGCTTCAACAGATTTTGTCATAACTGTTGGTATAGTTATTTTTATAATTTCTGAGCCATTTATATTATCTTTGACCCTTTCGACAGCTTCTTGAGCGGGATTAATTGGTTCTCCACCAAATGGGTCAAACCCTGTTAATAAAACTTTCATTATTTTACCTCCTATTTATATCAAAATCCTAAAAAATACATTACTAATATGTGTGCTACAATTAATATTAAAGCAACTGGTGCTTGATACTTTATAACAACATAATCATTTTTACATTCAAGTAAAGCTGCTGGAACTATATTAAAATTAGCTGCCATTGGAGTAAGTAGAGTTCCACAATATCCTGCTGTTAATGCTAATGCTCCAATTATAGCAGGATTTCCACCTTGAGACAATACAAAAGGAATTCCAATTCCTGCCGTTATGACTGAAAATGCAGCAAATGCATTTCCCATTATCATAGTAAATATAACCATACCCAATACATAAGCTATAACGCCAAATAATCTATTGTCAGTAGGAACTACTCCTGATATCATACCTGAGATAACTTCGCCAACTCCAGCTTGAGTAAACAAAGCACCTAATGCAACCAAAAGTTGTGGTAGCATGCTAGCTGGTCCCATTTGTTGCAATAATCTTGAACCATCATGAACTGAGGTAGATGATTTTGATTTGGTTATTATAAGAGCAGATATTAGTGCAATTATTGAACCTACACCTATTGCAAACTGTGAAGAATTATCGAAATTAGAAAGACTCATAGCTACAATTACTGCTGCAAAAGCTAATATTAATGATGGTATGAATATTTTATTTTTAAGTTTGTCTGCCTGTTCTTTCCCAAAATTTTCATTTGGCTCTTCGTATTTTGCAAATATGACTTGTTTAGTAAGTGTTAATAAACTAGATAATATTAGTATGATTCCTATTATATTAGCTGGAATTAATCTTCCAAATATAAATGGTAGTGATATTAGTATCCAAAATAATGATGTACCGTATTTTTTATTATTGTCTATTGTAGTAAAAGACCTGTATGCTATGACAATCATTAAAAGCCCCATTAATGCATAAAAAATTTCTAATGATATGTTTATAAAATTTTGCACTTTTATACCTCCTAAATAAATCTATCTCTTATGACTTTTATTTAATTTTTTATCATATAGAGTAAATTGGATTGTGGCAGCTATAAATGCTATTACGGCCATAATGATATTAGCTTTTACAATCTCAATTCCAGTTACATTATATCCAAATTGAGTAAGAGTAGATGCTATAAGTAAAACTCCACTGCTACCTGCAAATAAGTTTTGACCATAGAAGTTACCATAGTTTTCTGATGCAGCAGATAATGCTTTTATAGCTTCTTCGTCTGATTCTTTTAATTCATCACTATTGCTTAATCCAGCAGCTTGTGCCATGGGGTTAACAAGTGGTCTTACAAATTGAGGATGTCCACTCATTCTTATTGATAAGGCTCCAGCTATTTGTCTAGCAAACATATATATACTCAGTACTTTTCCTGTTGTGAGTCTTTGTAATTTTTCTATTAGAGAAACTGCTCTTTGTTTTAATCCATATCTTTCTAAAACACCAATTACAGGTAATGTTAGTATAAACAATGACACACCTCTATTTGAGACAAAAGAATCTCCTAGAGTTGTAAAGATTTGGTTAAAATCTAATCCTGCTACAAGTCCTGTTGCTATTCCTGCTAATAATACAGTAAATAATGTATCAATTTTAAGTATAAATCCAATCACAACTATTAATATACCAATCAGTTTTATCATCAATTATTCTCCTTCCATTTTTTCTATTTTGATTTAATTTTACTAAATAAATAAATTTAAACTCTTTTTATAGTATTTACGTTAATATGACTATTATTATAAAATTTAATAAAAAATAAGAAAGTAACTTTAAAATACTTATTTTAAAGTTACTTTCTTATTTTTATTTTGGTTTATTTAAAGTTTTTATTTTAAAGTAATTTGACAAGAAGACTGCTTTTTTTTAAAATAGTGTCGATTTCTTTCGTATCAATTTGTTTGATTGTTTTTATGTAGTCTGGTTTTATAGGATGAGTACCTATGTATTTTTCAAATAACATAACATCATGCCAACTACCAAACTTATATCCTGTATTATGATAAATTCCACATAGTTTGAAACCAAAGTGTTGGTGAAGTCTTTCGCTTTTAATATTAGGCGATGCAATGCTAACATATAAGTTTTGAATATTTTGTAATTTTAATATATCTATTATTGAATTATAAAGAGCTATGCCTATTTTACAACTTACAAACCTTTCATCAATATAAATTGATAATCCAGCATTCCATTGATAAGCAGTTCTTTCATTATGTTCATGAGCATAAGTATATCCAACAATTTTTTCATCAATTAAACATACTAGATATGGATATTTTGAACAAATTGTTTTTATTCTATTTTTAAAATCACTAATATTTGGTATATCATATTCAAAAGTAATTGCTGTATTAGTGATATATGGTGTATATATTTTTAATATTTCTTCAGCATCTGTTTCCTTTGCTAGTCTGATTTTAACTTTTCCCATAAGTATCATCTCCAATGTAGTAAATATAATAGTTTTTGTTTTATAATGTTCAAGTTTAAATGTGAAAACATATTGTATACTTTATTATATTTTATATCAAAAGTTATATAAGGGAAAGTTATGTAACTTTTGATATAAAAATATATGGTAAAACATTCCATGACTTTTGAGCTCTTTGCCATAAAGTAGGGGTAGATGGGGTTGTTAACGAAGAGTATAGCTTATTTTAGTCATTAAAATTTCTTAAAAAATTATCTATATTATCCTGTGATATTTTCAAACCATTGTAATCATTTTTTGTAACTGACTTCATAATCAATTTATCAAAAAATTTCATTTTCTCTAATCTAGCTTCACCACCAAATACACTTATTGATTTTGCACTCTTTAATAATGATGATGGGAAATTACTTGATAGATATTTATCCGTCTGTTCAGAGAATGCGCAACAAAGAAAAATTCCAACTTTCTTTTGGTTTAATGACTCTATATTATCATTACAGAATGTACGAATTTCTTTTGAAACTGAACCCACATATATTGAACTTCCAATAATAACTGTATCAAATTTTGATAATTCAATTTTACTGTTTTTATCCTTAATATCAACAATAGTCACATTATTTGATAGTTTACTTTTTAATATATTTGCACAGTCTGTTGTACAACCATATTTACTTGAATATACAATAATAGTATCCATATTTTACTCTCCTTTTTGTAAAGCATTTTCTATAGCTTTTCGTATAGTATCACTGCTGTAAGTTGCAGAAGTTATAGCATCCACTTCTAAAGATTGTTGCTTAATAATATTATTTACAATCTTTTCAGCTGGTTTACCTAAAAGAGTGTCATGTTTCAATATATGAATATCTTTTATTACTCCATTGTTAACTTTGACAGATACAGTAGCTTTTACTAGACCATTATCAGCATTTCCAAGATAAGTACCATTTTTTATTTTAGTAGGATTTATATTTTGTACTACTAATTTTTCTGGTTTCAAATTAACTACAGCTACAATAATAATACATATAAATATAAAAAATAAAACTATTAATACTTTTAGAATTCTTAAAAATTTATTTTTCTTATTAAGATTTTTGATGTGAATGCTCATTGTAAATTCCTCCAAGTAAAATATCCACGAAATTGTCTATAAATTGTGGGAAGTTATGTAAAGAATACAAGTGATTTTCAACAGCACATAAAACAAAGCCTAATAATGCACTTATAAGCATCCAAGAAGCATTATCTATGTTTGGTTTAAATATTTTTTGCTTAATTCCAATAGCAAGAAGTTTATCAAACATCTCTATACCATTATTAGCAGGAGTACTAGCAGTATTTTGAGATGCAAATATAATATTCATTCCACTATACATTATGGCTTTTGTCATTTCTGGATTGCTAGAAAGAATTTTGATAAAAGTAAGCATAATTTCTCTGATTTGTTTATCTACTGAAAATGAGGAGTACTTATCCATAACAGTAATAGAATCATTTTCTATTTTATTATAAAGTTCATTAGCCATATCATTAATAATCTGTGCCTTATCTTTGTAGTAAAGATAAATAGTAGTTGGAGAATATTCTATTTTTGTAGCAATTTTTCTAATTGATAAATTTTCATATCCTTCTTGATTGATAATTTCAATGGCAGCATCTATAATTTTTTTCTTCATTTCTATTTTTTCCTTTTTACGTCTTTCTTTGACACTCATATAATCACCTCTTTAACTTAACAGTGTTAATTTAATTTACAATGTTATTGTATGTTTTATTTTTAAGTTTGTCAACAATCTAGATTTCTATACTTTCTATATTGGTACAGTACTTACACATTTTAATTAAATTACTATTAAATCAAATTAATTTGGTTTTGCAAAATAATTTAGGATACTAAAATTGATTAGAATCTTCTTATGTGATATTAAGAAGATACATTGGATTTATTATGTGCTGATTTGGATAATATTAAGATAAAAAAGATAGTATTTATCTAATGATTGATTCTTATATAAAATTGAAAAATGAAGGTTTATTACATGGTATCTGAATATTTCACATAATTATAAAAAACAAAAAAGAGTGCCATAGCACTCCTATTGTGAGAAATATATATGAAATTCATTTTTGCATTAATGCAAAATGTACATATAACAAAGTTTATTTTTTATATTTACTTTATATAATAGCATATTAGTATTAACTAAATATTTATCATAATTAGTAAAAAGAAAAGGGAGTGATTTTACACTCCAGTTGTCAAAAATCTAAAACTGTCATCGCAATATTCTCATTATAACATAATTTATGAGAATGTGTGAATATATTTAAGATTTTTAAAATATTTTTGATATAACTAAAGTTATACTAAAAAATGTAATCATTAGATATTAACATAAAAAAATTAAAACAGAGTATTTATAAAATATATAAATGATAAAAAAGTGTTATAGTTAAAAAAAGTATTATCAATTAATAATTTTACGAATTTTTAAATAAAAATAGACAATAGAGATTATATAGTAGAATCACATAAAAGTTTATCAAATCAGATGAAAATAAATGAAAATAAAAATGTTTTTGTCTAGTTATGCGTTTTAGATTACCACTTATGTATTATATATTGAATATTAAGAATATTTGTGATATTTTTATAAAAAATAAAATGATAATTATTTTTTTTATGAAGATGAATGATTTATATAAATTTAGATTTTCATTATTATGGGACATATACATGGATAAAATTTAATTAAAGGAGTAAAATGTTATGAAAATATGTATTACAGTAGGACACAGTATTCTAAAAAATGGTGCATGTACTTCTGCTGATGGATTAGTTAATGAATATCAGTATAACAAATTATTGGCACCAATATTAGCAGATATATTTAGGAAAAAAGGGCATACAGTAAGCGTAATAATATGCCCTGAAAAACAGTTTAGTTCTAAAAATGAGGAAAAGTCTTATAAAATACCTAAAGTTAATAATGGAGAATATGATTTACTTATAGAGTTACATTTAAATGCAAGTGATGGTCAAGGAAAAGGCTCAGAAGTGTTATATTATAGTAATAAAGGTTTAGAATATGCAACTAGAATATGTAATAAATTAGGTATGGTATTTAAAAATAGAGGAGCCAAATTAGATAAAGGATTGTATATTCTAAATAGTTCAAAACCTACTGCTATATTAATAGAAAGTTTTTTTTGTGACAATAAAGAGGATTATGAGAAAGCAGAAAAACTTGGATATGAGGGTGTGGCTAAGTTAATCGTAGAAGGCGTATTAAATAATAATATAAATGGTGGAGATATCAAGCAGATTAAACATACAATAGTTTATAGTGGAGATGATAGAGTTTCAGCAGAAATAATAGGGTTATATTATAAAAGAAAAGATGAAAGCTGTTTAGTAACAGATATAAAAGATTATAAGCCATATAAAACAGAAAATTTGTATGTTATTGGCGGAGGTGCTTGTAGCAAGATGGAAGAAATGAGTAAGAGCACAGGAGAAAAATTTACACAAATATATGATAGTGATGTGTGGTCAACAATGGATAAAGTAAGAGCATTTATAAAAGAAAAAGCGTAATTTAAAATCTTTATTAAATTAAATATTTAGATAAGAAGAATTTATATAAAATTCTTCTTATTCTTTTTGATGAATTAAATTTTATGCCAAACCACATTCACATAATAAAATCATAATTCTATGAAGACAAGACTCTACAATATCTTCTCCATATCTTTTAATAAAATCATCAATCTGAGTTTCTATAAATGAATAGTATTCTTTTAAACTAACAATGTATGCAGTCATTATATGAACACATTCATCAATTTTGTCTTTAAACACAATACATCCCCCTAAAAAATAAAAATATTCAGTAAATAAAATAAATTATTTTATTTGAAAATATATATGTATAATACTTCGCTTTAATATATTTTACAAGTGTATATGCAAAACTGGATATTACAACTGTAAAACTGGTTGAATTATTATTCCTATCATAGTATCTAGTACTAATTTTTTAATATAAAAGCCACTAAAAAGAATATGAACAAACCAAATATATCCAAAAAAGCGTGTTGAAAGTTTTCTTTTCATATAATCACCAAATTGTATTAGTTTTAATCTATTTAAGAAAAGTATAGCAAAAATTTTAAGAAGAGAATAGTTACTAATCCTTTATATATTCAAAAACTTCTTCTATACTTACATTGAATACGTTAGCAATGTCAAATGCTAATTTTAATGAAGGGTTATATTTTCCATTTTCAAGATTTCCTATAGTTTCTCTTCTTACTCCTACTAATGATGCCAGTTCATCTTGTTTCATATTATATTTTGCTCTATATTCTTTAGTTCTTGAACGAATCATCATTACTCTAGTCCTTTTCCTTCTTTATACTGTAAGTATGCAAAAACTGCAACAAAGCTAATCATTGATATAGAAAAACTTATTCCTAGACCATTTTCAATAGTAGAAATATTATCTGAGATGATGGATAAAACCATAGCTACTGATAGCGATGAAAGTGTAAAGAAAAATGCTGGCACAGCTGCTTTTCTCAGGTTTTCTCTAAATAATTCATCTGGCATAATATTAAAGTATCTAAAAAAAACAAAGAATGCACAAAAACTAATAGTTCGTATTTCACCAGCATATATTCCAGCTAGTCCTAAAAAACCTAAGAAACCTAAAAATCCTAGTTTATTTAATTCCCTAAAACTTTTCATTATTAACAACTCCTTTAGTAAATGTTATATATTTTTAACTTCTTGTTAAAAATATATAACATTTGATGCTTATTTGCAACATAAAAATTAAATTTAGTATAAATTTTATATGTAAATTTAATTAAAGGTATTAATTGTAATATTTATAATATTGTTGTATAATAATAATCGGTTTAAACGTGCCACATTTTATTAAAGTTTGTTTATTATTTAAGCATGCTTTAATGAGACACATAAAAATATAATAAATTCTTTTAAACTACAAACAGTGTTTTTGTAGTTAGTAAATCAGGTGTTTGAAAGGTTTTAGTTGATTGACAGGTTATAATAAATGACTTAAAATCATAACTAAACTTAACATCTGTACTTGTTCGAGAACTCCAAGTATAAAAAACTAAGGAATTATATAGTGGCAGTATATAATTAATACCCTTAGACACACCTTTTTGAAAGTGGAAAAAAGATGTGTAGTTCTCCTCGACCACAAATCAAGGAGGATAGTAATATGGAAAAAAGAAAAGTAATAATTGATTGTGACCCAGGAATTGATGATTCTTTGGCAATCCTTTTGGCTTTAAACTCACCAGAGCTAGAAGTAATTGGAATTACCACATGTTGTGGTAACGTACCAGCAAATGTAGGTGCAGAAAATGCACTAAAAACACTTCAAATGTGTTCTTCACTAAATATTCCAGTATATATAGGAGAAGAAGCACCACTAAAAAGAACACTTGTAACAGCTCAAGATACACATGGAGAAGATGGTATAGGAGAAAATTTTTATCAAAAAGTGACAGAAGTTAAAGCAAAAAATGGAGCAGTAGATTTTATAATAAATACTTTACATAATCGTGAAAAAGTATCTATAATAGCACTTGCACCACTTACAAACATAGCTAAAGCACTTATGAAAGATAAAAAAGCCTTTGAAAATCTTGATGAATTTGTATCTATGGGAGGAGCTTTTAAAATTCATGGAAATTGTTCTCCAGTAGCAGAATTTAACTATTGGGTAGACCCACATGGAGCAGATTATGTTTACAAGAATTTATCTAAAAAAATTCACATGGTAGGTTTAGATGTAACTAGAAAAATTGTACTTACTCCTAATATTATTGAGTTTATAAATAGACTTGATGAAAAAATGGCAAAATATATAACTGAAATCACTAGATTTTATATTGATTTTCATTGGGAGCAAGAAGGAATAATAGGTTGTGTAATAAATGACCCTCTAGCAGTGGCATATTTTATAGACAGAAGTATATGTAAAGGATTTGAATCATATGTAGAAATTGTGGAAGATGGAATAGCTATGGGGCAATCCATAGTAGACTCATTTAATTTCTACAAAAAACATGCTAATGCGATTATTTTAAATGAGGTTGATGAAAAGAAATTTATGTATATGTTTTTAAAAAGACTTTTTAAAGGATATGAAAACATTATAGACTCTGTGGAAGGAGTGATATAGTGTGAAAAGAAAAATATGTGTCAAAACTATTACACTTATAGCCTTTGGGATTTCTATAAATATAGTAGGTGCGTTTATAGCTATGGGGCTGAGGCTACCTATATATTTAGATTCAATAGGAACTATAATGATAGCTTCACTTTTGGGGCCTAAATATGCTGTTATTACAGGTGTGTTTGGAAGTTTAATAAGTGGAGTTACATTTGATGTATATTCTCTTTATTTTGCACCAGTTCAGATATCAACAGGATTACTTGCTGGTATTGCTTTTAAAAAGAAATTCTTAACTGGTTTAAAAACTCCATTAGGAGTATTGTTGTTTGCCATACCAACATCTATAGTAAGCTCAGTAATTTCAGCTTTTTTGTTTGGCGGGGTGACATCATCGGGTTCTTCTTATATAGTTCAAATTTTAAAAGTACTAGGGCTTGGAGATGTATTTAGTGTGTTTATAACTCAAGTGTTCACAGATTATACAGATAAATTAATTGCTGTTGTTTTGGTAAATTTGGGATTAAATGCAGTTCCAAAGACTTTAAAAGTATCATTAACTGGAGAAAGATAGGAGAGAATATGGATAGATATAGTGAGATAATAAATAAAAATCAAAGAGAAATAGTTTTACTTAAAAGCTTTCCATGTATATGGGGAAGATGTTCTTTTTGTGATTATATAGATGATAATTCTAATTTGGAAGAAGAAATGAACAAAGTAAACTTTGAAGTTTTAAAAAATATAACTGGAAAATATGGAGTTCTTGAAGTCATAAATTCTGGTAGCTGTTTTGAAATACCTAAAGATACTTTAGAGAGAATAAAGAAGATTATAAAAGAAAAAAATATAAAAAAACTATTCTTAGAAAGTCATTGGTCCTACAAAAATAGACTAAAGGAAATGAGAGATTATTTTGAAATTCCTATAATATTTAAAATTGGGGTTGAAACATTTGATTATGATTTTAGAAATAATTTTTTAAATAAGAATGCAAGATTTAAAACTCCAGAAGATGTAAAAGAATATTTTGATTCGCCTTGTATTATGGTTGGAATAAAAGGACAGACTAAAGAAATGATAGATAATGACATGGATATTATTCTAAATACTTTTGAAAAAGCAACTGTGAATGTTTTTATAAACAATTCTTCTAAAATAAAAAGAGATGAAGAGTTGGTTAAATGGTTTATTAATAAGTATGAATTTTTAAATGAAAATCCAAATATAGAAGTTTTATACAATAATACAGACTTCGGTGTGGGAGATTAGTAAGATTTTCTAAAGAGATATTATGCTGTAGTAAAGATTAATTTAATTTAAATTTTAAATTGAAAAATTTAGTACATTTTTGAAAAAGCTTCTGATATGTAGAAGCTTTTTTTTATATAATTTTATGTTACAATAAGAAAAAAGGAACTAAGGAGTAAATAAATGATGCTTAGTAGGGAAAAATGGGATAAATTGGAATATATCGAATTTTTAGAGTATATGAAATCTATGCAAGATGTTAAGTATAGAGATTTTAATAAGAAACTTATACCAGGAACAGAAAATATAATAGGTATTAGAATTCCTAATTTAAGAAAGTTGTCAAAAGAAATAAGTAAAGGCAACTGGAAAGAATTTTTAGAAGTAGCAGAAGATACTTATTATGAAGAAGTTATGTTACAGGGTATGGTGATTGGCAATATAAATAGTAATTTTGAAGAGATTTTATATTACATAAAAAAATTTGTACCTAAAATTAGTAATTGGGCAATTTGTGATGGATTTTGTTCTGGACTAAAATGTACAAATAATTATAAAGAATACATGTATGATATATTAAAAAAATATGTTTGTTCAGAAAATCCGTGGGAGATTAGATTTGCATTAGTTATGTTTTTAATATATTATGTTGATGATGAACATATTAAAGATATTTTTGAATACTGTAACAATATACAAAGTGAAGAATATTATGTTAAAATGGGTATGGCATGGCTATTGTCAATTTGTTTTGTTAAGTATGAAGAAGAAACACTTCTTTATATAAAAAATAATAATTTAGATGATTTTACTTATAATAAAATGTTACAAAAAATAGTTGAATCAAACAGAGTAGATTTAGAAAAGAAGAATATAATAAGAAGTATGAAAAGAAAGACAAGAAGATATTGACGGAGGAGTATTAATGAATAATGAGGAAAGAATTGATAAATTTTTAGAATTTCAAAGTAAAGGAATCAAATTTACAGAGATAGCTCAAAATCTAAAAATTAGTCAAAGTACTTTAAGAACTTTTTTAAATAAAAAAGGATATAAGTCAGAAAAAGGTAAATACATATTAAAAGACGAATTAAAGAATAAAGAAGATTTGGATAAAGAAAAAACTAAGGAAGATAACACTAATAATGTAAAAAAGGTAAGCACCAAAAAGAAGAAATCTAATGAAAAGGTTTTAAATAAGAGTATTGAACAAATTGAGTTTAACGACACAGATTTAAAAAATATAAAATCAAGAAAAAATATTAAACCTAAAAAAGACAGAAAAATAAATATAACTCAAGAAGATTTAGATAAGCTTTGTGAAGTGTATGATTGGTATTTAGAAGTGAAGGATTATAATATAAAACCTAAAAAAATATCTAATAAAAAAGATGTACATATAGATAATGAATCTTTAAGTGAATTAAAAACAACAAGAGTACGTATAGATAAAGAAACTTGGAGTGACTTTGAAAGATTATGTAGCAACTCAAATTTTGAAAAACACCAAATACTTACACAAGCATTGAAGGAATTTATGAAAAAGTATAAAAATCTACTATAAAATACTACTATATGAGGTGCTTAATATGAATAAAATAGTAAAAAAATTAATTTTTTTAATGATTATATTAACAATATTTATTTTTACACTGACTGCATGTAAAAGGGAAGAAGAGCAATCTGATTCAGTTGAGATTCAAGCAGAAGACAATAATGAAGTGACAATAGATAAGGACAATGCAAAAGTATTGAATATAGGAGCAACAGAGATTATAACTGTAGATGAAGGTGGAAAAATAGATACATCCACAAAGATAGAAAATAATTCAACATTTAATATATCGAATGTTGAACTAATATATAATGAATACGATGATAATAAAAAAATTACTTCATCTGATAGTAAATCTCTGCTAGATATGACTTTAATGCCTGGGAAAGTTGCTTATGTAGAATGTGGACATAAAACTTTTGCTAAAAGTGTAGAAGTCTATGCATATGAATATGAAGCAGAGGGTAAAATTGTATATGTTAATTTAAAAGAAAATACTATTGATATAAGAAACAATAAAATTAAGCTAGAAAATAGTAGTCAGTATGAAGTATTATCTACTTCAGAACTTAAAAAAGTAAATGAGTCAAAAGAGGGAATCACATATCAAATAAAAGTAAAGAATTCATCATCAAAAGACTTAGGAAATATTATCCTTAAGACGGCAGAAGTTAATGATAATGGGGAATACTTGACAGTAAGTCGTGTACCATCATACAAAGTTTTGAAGGCTTCAGAAGAAACAGATATAGATATAACATGTTCAACAAAAGCAAAGAATGTTGAAATAGTAGGATATACTTATGATGATATAAAAGAAAAAGCAAATGTAGATATTGATTTGAAATCTCATAAAGTCAAGATAGACAAGTAAAGGTAGGGGATATTTATGAAGGTTTTGATAGTTGAAGATAATAGGGTGCTTTTAGAAAGTGTAGTAGAAGAACTTAGTAATCATTTTGAAACTGAAAAATGTGAAGATGGAGAAGAAGCATTATATTTAATAAATCAAAATATATATGATTTAGTTATTTTAGATTTAATGCTTCCTAATATAAATGGAATTGATATTTTGAAGAAAATGAGAATCAATAATATAGATACACCTGTACTTATATTGACTGCTAAAGAAGCATTAGATGATAAAGTAGAAGCATTTACTATAGGAGCTAATGATTATTTAACAAAACCTTTTTATATGGAGGAACTAGTAGCAAGAGTATATGCCATATTGAGGACTAATGGAAAAATAAAAGAAAGAAATGGATTAGAATTTAAATCTTTATATCTAGATACATTAGAAAAAAGAGTGTATATTGAAGAAGAAGAAATAAAACTTCAAAATAAACAGTTTAACTTATTGGAATATTTTGTTTTAAATAAAGGTTCAATTTTATTAAAAGAACAGATTTATGATAGAATATGGGGAATTGATTCAGATGCAACTATTGAAATAGTAGAGGTATATGTAAGTAATCTGAGAAAAAAACTAAGTAAATATGGATATGATAAATATATTAAAACTAAGCGTAAGGTAGGATACATATTCGATGATAAATAAGAATGTATTTACCAGCACTAAAAACCATTTGATAAAAATGTACATTGTTGTAGTGGGTAGTTTTTTAATAATATTTTCTATATTTATATATTCATATTTTAGAGGTCTTACATATAGTGGAATTGATAGTGAAATCAATGATGAACTGGAGTATATAGTTTCTCAATTTAAGAGAACCTCATTTTTAAACCCAATAAGACTTAAAGACCCTAAAGATATGGTATATGTTTATGAGAATGACAGAATAAGTTACTATACTCAAAATGAATATTTTGATGAATTACTTCCAGACAGAAGACTAGATAAGAAAAATACATTTTTTAAATATACAGAAAATGGTTATACATTTAGAGAATTAAATGTGGATGTGGGCAGATATCAGATACAAATAATCAGAAACATTGACTCAGAGATGAATTCTTTAAAACAGTTGACATCTGTACTTATAATTGGAATACTAATTTCTGTTATAATAACATACTTTGTAGCTGTATATCTTACTCGAAAAGCATTAATTCCAATAGAGACTGCTTGGAGGAACCAAGCTAAATTTATACAAGATGCTTCACATGAGTTAAGGACTCCAATAACAATAGTTTCATCAAAATTAGAAAGTATGTTAAAATCTCCAGAAAATACAGTAAATGATGAAGTTGAAACAATAGCTACTGCAATGAAAGAAACTAGAAGACTTAAAAAGATGATAACGGATTTACTATCTCTTACTAAGGAAGATTCTATTGTTAAAGTTAACTTGGAGGAAATTGATTTAGAAAAATTACTAGAAGAAATATCAGAAGATTATGTGGATATTGCTGAGTTTCAAGAAAAAAAATTTACATTTAACTCTGAATTAAAGAATAAAATTATAATAACAGATAAAAATAAATTGAGACAACTTATATTAATTTTTATTGATAATGCTTTTAAATATACTAAACTAGGTGATGAGATAGTATTAGAATTAAAAGAAGATGTGGAAGATGAAGTAACATTACTTATAAGAGATACTGGTATAGGTATAAAAAAAGAAGAAATGCCTTTTATATTTGACAGATTTTTTAGAAGTGAAAATGTGAGAAATAAAGATTTAGAAGGTTCTGGAATAGGTCTTTCAATAGCACATATGATTAGCTTGAATTTATCTATCGAAATAGATGTAACTTCTGATATAGGTATTGGAACTACATTTGAAATATCAATACCAAAAAAATTAAAATAATAAAAATATAAAAATCTGTTTTTACAAATAAAGAATGGGTATACTAATAGTATAAAATAAAATATAAAAGAATTTATAAAAGTAAAATTATATTTATAAATTTCATAGTATAATTATAAGGATAATAAATTTTTAGGAGGATTAAAAAAATGGCAAAAATTATAAATACATCTGAATTTAGAAGTAGTGTTGAAGGTAGTAAAGGAGTAGTTGTAGTAGATTTCTTTGCAACTTGGTGTGGACCTTGTAATATGTTAGGACCTGTATTTGCAGAATTAGGCGAAGAGATGAAAGACGAAGCTAGATTTGTAAAAGTTGATATAGATGAAAGCTTAGAAATAGCTCAACAATTTAGTGTATCTACAGTACCAACTATGATTATATTTAAAGATGGAGAGCCAGTTGAAACTCTAATTGGATTTATGCCTAAGAACAAAATTGAGATGAAAGTAAAATCATATTTATAAAAATGGGTGAATATTATGAGATATGACATAGCTATAATAGGTAGTGGTCCAGCAGGATTATCTGCTGCTATAAATGCAAAAATAAGAAATAAAACAATGATTATGTTTGGCAATGATAATTTAAGCAATAAGCTTGTTAAAGCTCCTTCAATAGATAATTATTTAGGTTTTTATGATATAAGTGGAGATGAATTAAAAGACAAATTTAAATCCCATATAGATAACATGGATATTTCAATTGAAAATAAAAGAATAAATAATATTTATGCTATGGGAGAATACTTTGCAATAATGTCTGGAAATGATATGTATGAAGCTACTACTGTAATCCTTGCAACTGGTGTAGAATATACTAGACCAATAAAAGGTGAAGAAGAATTTCTAGGAAGAGGAGTAGGATATTGTGCTACATGCGATGCACCACTTTATAGAAATAAAAAAGTAGCAGTTATAGGATATAATGAAGAATCTAAAGAAGAGGCAAATTTCTTAAGTGAACTTACTTCAAAAACTTATTTTATACCTATGTATAAAAAAGAAAACCTTATGAGAAGTTCAGATAATTTAGATGATTCTATTGAGATTATACATGATAGACCAGTGCAAATAGATGGAGATAAACTTGTAAATAAGATATCTTTTAAAGAAAATCATATTGAAGTTGATGGAGTATTCGTTATAAAAGATAGTACAGCTCCAAGTACATTGATTCCTGGAATAGAAATTGATGGTATCCATATTAAGGTTGACAATAATATGAAAACTAATATAGAAGGATGTTTTGCCGCAGGAGACTGTGTAGGTAAACCCTATTCTTATATCAAAGCAGCTGGGCAAGGACAAATAGCAGCATTAAATGCTGTTTATTATCTAGATAAATTAAAAAGAGCTTAGTATAATTAGTAAGTAAATTTTTAAATATACAAATAAAAAACTGTCTTAAAATAATATAATTATTTTAGACAGTTTTTTATTTGTATATTATTATTTTACTTCAAGATACATTAGAGATGTATCTCTAGGTATGTTTATTTTGATAGATTTAAATTGACAATTGAAATATATATAGAAACAATTAGAATTATTTATAATAAGTTCCAAAATTTCAAAATAATAGTTGAAAAATCTAATTAAGAGTACTATAATTTAATTAAGTAATTACTTAATCAAAAAGAGGTCTTTATGGAAAATTTGGTTAAAATATTTAAAGCATTGAGTGATGAAACTAGACTTAACATACTTATATTAGTATCTAAAAGAAATATCTGCCAAAAAGGAATTTCTAAATATTTAGGAATTTCAGATTCTGCTGTTTCACAACATATAAAAATATTAAAAGAAGTTGGCATAATAACAGGATATAAAGAAGGATACTATGTTTTATATCATATTAACAAAGAAGTGTTTAACATATGTATGGATTTTATAAATTCTATGTTAAGTAATTCTAGTGAAAGCTTTATAGATGTATTTGATATAAATACAATACATCTAGGATGCAGTAAAGAATGTAAATCTATGAAAAAATGTTGCAAGAGAAGGGAGAAATAATAATGAAAGTATGTATACCAGTAGAAGAAAATAAAGGATTAGATAGTAAACCATATGGTCATTTTGGTTCTGCACCAATCTTTGTTGTGTGTGACTTAGAAAGTGGAGAAGTTAAATCTTTAGACAATGGAGATTTAGGTCATGAACATGGGAAATGCCAACCAATAAAAGCATTATCAGGTACAGTTGTAGATGCAGTAGTAGTTGGAGGAATAGGGCAAGGTGCCATAGTTAAATTAAATAGTATGGGAATAAAAGTTTATAGAGCTGAAGCTGATACTATCAGTGGTAATTTGGACTTACTTAAAGATGGAAAATTAGTAGAATTTCCATCAAATCATACTTGTTCACATGATGGATGTGGGCATCATTAAAAACAAGATAGCTGATGAAGCATATGCTTCATCAGCTATTTTATCATTTTAACAAATAAGATTCTTTATATTTAGTATTAAATTTTGAGGTTGTACAAAGTTTTTTTATATAACCTTAAATTTATAAGTATCTTACTTTAGATTTTCTTTGTATGCTTTTCTATATAGTTAATATCATTTAATATATCGTTAAGTTCTTTATTGAGTGTTTTTAAATCATCTCCATCTACATTATAGTTTAAAAATAACTCTTCTACATTATCAATAATAGAATTGACTTTTCTAGTAACTTCAACAAAAGTTTTAAAGTTACTACTATTTTTAGCATTTAGAAATTTGTTTAAATCCTTTGATATAAATGATATTATTTCATATTCATCATTAAAAAGACCTCTACCAATAGGATATGGTTCAATTCTTTGTAAAAAATATTGATCTTTAGCATTAATATTATAAGTATAAGATATTTCCCAGTTGTCTCCTAAATCAAACTTAATAAAATATAATGTACTACTTACTTTTGATATTTTTGTAGCTCCAAGTTGTCTTAAAAGAACTTCAATTGAATCTCCTTGAACAGTATTAATATTCATATATACACATCCCCTTTAATACTATTATACTATATTTTCTAAAATTTTATAATTAAATAAACAGTAGATATAATAATAGATATAATCATAAGTGGAAAACCTATCTTAAAATACTCTTTAAAAGATATAGGATGACCATGCTTATTGCCTATACCTGCTAGTACAACATTGGCAGAGGCTCCAATAAGTGTCCCATTACCTCCAAGACAAGCTCCAAGGGATGTTGCCCACCATAGTGGCATTACATCAATTCCTTCAGCTTGCATAGTCAAAATAAGTGGAATTAATGTTGCAACAAACGGAATATTATCTAAGAATGAAGAAACTATTGCTGATAACCATAATATTAATAACATTGTAAATACAATATGGCCCTCTGTAAGTCCAATCAATGCTTGAGCTAATTTATTTATTATACCCACTTCTACTAATCCACCAACTACTACAAATAATCCCATAAAGAATAAGATTGTAGACCATTCAATACCTGCCATAATTTCATCTACATCTTGTTTTCCTATAAGAAGCATTATAGATGCACCAGTTAATGCTACAACAGAAGAATCTATATGGATTGTGCTATGAAACATAAAACCAAAGAGTATAAATGCTATTAAAAGAAGACTTTTTATAAGTAAGGGTTTATCTTTAATAGATTTTTTTTCATCAAGCTTTAATATTACTTCTTTGGCTTTATCATCTACAACAAGTTCTTTTCCATAAATAAATTTAAAACATATTATTGTTATAATAAGTATTACTATAACAGCAGGTCCTAAATTTATTACAAAATCCATGAAACTAAGATTGGCAGCACTACCAATCATAATATTTGGAGGGTCACCTATAAGAGTAGATGTACCTCCGATATTTGAAGCTAAAATTTGTGTTATTAAAAATGGAACTGGATTAAGTCCTAGAATTTGTGTAATAACTATAGTCATTGGACCTATAAGTAAAACAGTAGTAACATTATCTAATACAGCAGATAAAATAGCTGTTATAATAGCAAAACAAATCATTATTCTCCATGGATCACCTTTAGCTTTTTTTGCAGTCCAAATAGCTATATATTCAAATAGTCCTGAGTTTTTAACAACAGCAACAAATAGCATCATACCAACCAATACTCCAATAGTATTGAAGTCTATATGGCTTAATCCTTCATCAAGTGTAAGTATATTGAATATTATCATTAATAGTGCACCACCAACCGCTGCTACAGATCTGTTTACCTTTTCTGTAATAATAGCTGCCATAACTATTAAAAATATACATATAGCTATTATTTGTTGAAATTCCATAATATAAGTACCTCCATTTGTATTCTTTTGTGTCTAATGCTAGTACTATATATAGTATTACTTTTTTCTAGTTTTTTCAATGGATGTATAAAAGTATATTATTTAACAAAGTTTTTAAAAAATTAACAGAATTTAGAGAAAATTTTTGTTATTTAAATAAATTTTAAAATCATATCATTACTTATAATATTAAACGACAAACGAAAAAATATACTTCAAAAGTATAATTTATTGTATTTGATAAGCAATATAAAGTATTAATTACATCTAAGTTATAAAATTAATAAAATAAAGTTGAATTTAAAGATAAAACTGCAATTTATTAAAGAAATTATTCATTTTAAACCTTGTAATTTAATTTTATAAATATTATAATTAAATTAATGAATTTTTCACAAGGAATTATGCATTTTTTTGATTTTAAGATTTATTGAGAAAACAATATTAACAGGGGGTAATTAATAAAATGGATTTTTTAAATGGTATTTTAACAGGCATTAACAATGCAGTAGTATTTGTAAACAATTACTTATGGTCTTATATTCTAATTATAATGTTAGTTGTAATTGGTATTTACTTTACTATTAAAACAAATTTTGTACAATTCAGATATTTTATAGAAATGTTTAGGCTTTTAGGTGATGGTGCAGCAAATAAAAATGCAAAAAAAGAAGGAAAAATATCTTCATTTCAAGCCTTTTGTATAAGTACATCTTCAAGAGTTGGTACTGGAAATATAGCAGGGATAGCAATTGCAGTAGTAGCAGGAGGTCCTGGTGCTGTATTTTGGATGTGGCTTATAGCTTTAATTGGTTCTGCTTCAAGTTTTGTGGAGAGTACATTGGCTCAAATTTATAAAGTTAAGAATGGACCAGCTTTTAGGGGTGGACCAGCTTATTATATGGAACAAGGTTTAAATAAAAGATGGATGGGTGTTTTATTTTCAATACTTATAACTATCTGTTATGGATTTGTATTCAATGCAGTTCAAGCAAATACTGTTTCATTGGCGTTTAATAATGCATTTGGTATAAGTAAAATGGCTATGGGAATAGGTCTTGGAATTTTAACAGCAATAGTTATTTTTGGTGGTGTTCATAGAATAGCAAAAGTTTCAGAAATAATAGTTCCTGTATTTGCAGGATTATACATATTAGTTGCTTTAGCTATAGTTGTAATGAATATAACAGAAATACCAGGAGTTATATCATTAATAGTAGAAAGCGCATTTGATTTTAGAGGAATGGCAATTGGTACATTTATGGGAGTTGTAATGACTGGAGTAAAAAGAGGTTTATTTTCTAATGAAGCAGGAATGGGTAGTGCACCTAATGCTGCTGCAACAGCACATGTAACTCACCCTGTAAAACAAGGTTTAATCCAATCTCTAGGTGTTTTTACAGATACTATAATTATATGTAGTTGTACAGCATTCATGGTATTATTATATTCAGATTATGCTAGTAGTGGAGCAACAGGAATTGAATTAGCTCAAGAAGCTTTAACTCACCATATAGGTCCAATAGGAAATATTTTTATAGCAGTTTGTATATTCTTATTTGCATTTAGTTCTATAGTAGGAAATTATTACTATGGAGAATCAAATATGGAGTTTATGAGTGGAAGTAAAATTAAACTTAATGTATTTAGGGTTTTCGTTGTAGGTATGGTTTTATTTGGTTCTCTTACTCAAGTAGAAGTAGTCTGGAATTTAGCAGATTTATTTATGGCACTGATGGCTATAATAAACTTAATAGCAATAACTCTTTTAGGTAAGTACGCATTTATTGCTTTAAAAGACTATACAAGCCAAAAAAAATCTGGAATAAAAGACCCTGTATTTATTGCAGATGAAATAGAAGGACTAGAAAATGTATCAGAGTGGCACACTGAATTATCTGATGAACGTTTAGGATAAAAAGTAGTATAAAAATTATAGAGTAATTTTGATAGATTAGAATGTATTTAATTTATGTGAATATAGTATTTTAGCTAACTTATATTACTGGAATTTTTAATTCCAGTAATATTTTTTTATATCAAGTATATTATATTTTATTAAGAGTTTTTAGTATTTTAATATAATTTAGTTATCATAAATAATATATTAAAACCTCTCTTTTTAAATACTACACAATTAAATCTTGTAAGTTATCTTCAAAGCTTTCTAAGTAATCACAAAATAATCTAAACTCTTCTATATTTTTGATTTCTTGTAAATTTCTTAAGTCTATCATCATGTTGCTATATTTATGCAACATAAAACTCATATCATATATTTCACATTTAACAAATCCTTCTTGATAGTTGTATTTATAAGGTTCATATTTTGAAAAATTTGATTCAAAGTATTTTATTTTAGCATAACATAATCTGTGTATATTGAATAAAAGAGCAAATATAGATTCTTTAACTGCAAACTTGTGTGTGAAGTATTTTACAGTGTGGTATTTATCGTGTTTAAATTCCCAGATTAAATCTTCATTCAAAGTAAGAGAATATTTTTTTATAAGGTTACGTTTTTCTAGTGTTAAATCTTGTATTGAACTTGTTTTCATAATTCAGTCCCCCATAAATATTCAATAAACAACCATTAAATTATGGTGTTCATTTATAGTTTATTATTGCTTACTTAATTATATTGTATAATTAATCGAGAAAATAATAAAATAGATAATTAATATAACATTAATATATGCTATAAATAAAAACGATAGCTTTGATAGTAATATGTACAAATTTATGGTATTTTATATTTAGATTTATATTTGTAGTTATTTTAAGCTTTTAAAAGTATTTTTTATTATTAACTTATATTTCCTAGATTACAGGGAATTTAACACTAAAAATCTATCTTGTGTCCTTAAAAATTTACATAATGATTGTATATATTTTAATTTCAAAATATACGTGAATAGAGTTGGCATTTCTAATGAATATGAAGATATGGGTAAGGTTGTTCAAATAGATAATTATCTTTAAAATTATTAAGTACCAAAAGACAAGTATGCTTTGCCATATTGGTACTTAATAGTATTTTATAGCCTCTATTTTAATTTCCACTATTTAATCAATAAAGGTATTTAATCTAGAACCTTAAATAGGTTTGCCATTTCTAGTGCATTCATAGCACAATCATATCCTTTATTTCCAGCTTTTGTGCCAGCTCTTTCAATAGCTTGTTCAATATTTTCTGTTGTTACTATTCCAAATATAACAGGTAATTCATTATCCAAAGATACTTTTGCAATGCCTTTAGATACTTCGCTACATACATAATCATAATGAGAAGTAGCACCTCTTATAACACATCCTAAACATATTATAGCATCATACTTACCACTCTTAGACATTTTTTGAGCAACGAGAGGAATCTCAAAAGCTCCAGGTACCCAAACCACTTCTATATTTTCCTGAGTAACATCGTGTCTTAAAAGGCAATCTTGAGCACCAGATAAAAGTTTTGATGTTATAAATTCATTAAAACGAGAGTTTATTATACCTATTTTTAAATCTTTTCCAATAAGTTTTCCTTCATATATCATTTTTATTTCCTCCAATTTTATTTAGGTTATAAATCTATATTTTTAGTATATATGCATATTATTGTAATAAAAATTACTTAGTAGAATAAAAATTAAATACCATTAGCTATATAATATCTAATAGATGTCCCATTTTATCCTTCTTAGTTTTCAGATATAATTTATTAAAATCATTAATTTCTTCATTAATAGGAACTCTATGTTCAATTTTTATTCCATATTTTTCTAATTGATTTATTTTGTCAGGATTATTACTTAAAAGGTTTATACTTTTTATATGTAAATTTTTTAATATCTGAGCAGCGATATAAAAATCTCTCATATCTTCTTCAAATCCAAGCATTAAATTCGCTTCAACAGTATCATAACCTTCTTCTTGAAGTTTATAAGCTTTAATTTTATTTAAAAGCCCAATACCTCTGCCTTCCTGTTTCATATAAATTAAAACACCACTTCCATTTTCTACAATTTTTTTCATAGAAGTTTCTAACTGTAGCCCACAATCACATTTTAAAGAATGAAATACATCACCTGTTAAACATTCAGAATGAAGTCTGACTAGTGTATTTTCTTCATTTACATTTCCATAAGTAAGGGCAATGTGTTCTTCATTTGAGTAAATATCTTTATATCCTATTATTTCAAAATTTCCATATTTTGTTGGAAGAAAAGCACTAGAAATTTTTTCTATAGTGGTTTCATTTCTTTTTCGATATTCTATCAAGTCTTTTATAGTAATTATTTTTAAATTATGTTTTTCTTTAAATATCATTAAATCATCAACTCTTGCCATTGTACCATCATCTTTCATTATTTCGCAGATAAGACCAATTTCTTTAAATCCTGCAAGTCTAGCAAGGTCTACAGAAGCTTCTGTGTGACCATCTCTAACTAGGACACCTCCAGTTTTTGCTATTAATGGAAATACATGTCCAGGTGTTTTAAAATCTTTACTTGTGGAACTTTCATTACAGAATAATTTGACAGTTTCAGCTCTCTCATATGCAGATATACCTGTTAAAGTATCTATTCCATCTATAGTGACAGTAAATGCAGTTTGAAATGTGTCTGTATTTTCTTTAACCATAAGAGGTATATTTAGACTTTTAAATTTTTCTTCAGTAGCAGGAAGACAAATAAGGCCCCTACCATATGTAGCCATAAAGTTTATTGTCTCAGGTGTAGCCATTTCAGCTGCCATCAATAAATCTCCTTCATTTTCTCTGCTTTCATCATCAACTACGATTACCATTTTTCCATTTTTGATATCATTAATAGCTTCTTTAATAGTGTTAAACATGTAATTCACTCCTTTTATTATTTTTAAAAACCATTTTTAAATAAAAATTCTTTATCTATATTTGATTTATAGTTACTACTATTAGAATTTAATTCCTTGTAGTTTTTTACAAGAAAATTATTAATATACTTTCCAATTACATCACTTTCTAAATTGACAAAGTCTCCAATATTCTTTGTCAAGAGAGTAGTGTTAAATTTAGTATGAGGTATAACCGAAACCTTAAATATCTCATCATCTAAATAAGCTATAGTTAGACTTACACCATCAATAGCAACAGAACCTTTGTGTATCATTGTTGATAAAAGTTCTTTGGACGGTTGTATGCTTATTAAAACTGCATTTTCATCTTTTTCAAATTTACAAATAGTACCTTTACTATCAACATGACCTGTTACTAGGTGTCCACCAAATCTAGAAGAAAGGCTCATAGCTCTTTCAAGATTTACTTCATCACTTGGATTTAATGAACTTAAATTTGTGGAACGGACTGTTTCCATCATGACATCAGCAGTAAATTCATTTTTACCTAAACTTGAAACAGTTAAGCAAACTCCATTTACAGCAATACTATCTCCAAGATTTGTACCATCTAGTATTTTATTTGATTGTATGGTGACTTTTCCACTTTTGCCATTAGCAGTAATTTTTCTAAGTATTCCAACTTCTTCTACTATGCCAGTAAACATTTTAACCTCCTAGACGTATATATTTATAAATTTAATTTAAAACATCAGACTCTACCAAAATATCGCCATCTATTAAAGTTACATTCTTAATTTCTAATTGTATAGCATCTGATAAGTAATCTATTCCATCTCCAGAAACGAAAGTAGGAGCATCTTTTCCACCTATAATTTTAGGTGATAAAAACAATTTGACTTTGTCAACTAAATTGTTTCTAAATAGACTGTCATTAAGTGTAGCACCACCTTCAACTAAAACAGAATCAATTTTTAATTCTCCTAATTTATACATTACAAATTCTAAATCTACCATATTATTTTTTTTAGGAGAAAGTACTACTTCAATATTATTTTTTCTTAGAACTAATGATTTTTCACTATCTTCACAACACGTAAAAACTATAGTTTTATTGTTTTTATCTTTAACTAATTTGCTATCAACTGGCAATTTTAAGTTTGTGTCTATTATTATTCTTACAGGGTGAGATACATTTTCTTGGTTAAGTCTGCAAGTTAGCAATGGATTATCATTTAAAACTGTGTTTATCCCAACCATTATACCTTGATATTTATTTCTATACTTATGAGTTAGATATCTTGATGATTCATTAGATATCCATTTTGATTCTAGCGATTTTGTGGCAATCTTGCCATCTAAACTTACTGCTGATTTTACAATACAAAGAGGTTTTTTTGTTTTTATATAGTAAAAAAATATTTCATTTAATTGTTTTGCTTCTTTTTCTAATATACCTACAGTAACATCAATGTTATTGTCTCTTAGTTTTTTTACTCCATTACCACAAACGATTGGATTTGGGTCTAATGTAGATATTACGACTCTCTTAATCTTATTTTGAATAATTTTATCTACACAAGGAGGTGTTTTGCCATAATGAGAACAGGGTTCTAAATTTACATAAAGGGTAGTGTCTTTTAAACTTTGATTAGCACTATTTATAGCATTTATTTCAGCGTGATTAGAGCCAAATCTCTCATGATATCCTTTACCTATTATGTCATCATCTTTAACGATTACACATCCCACTAATGGATTTGGATTTACAAAACCTTCTCCATTTTTGGCTAATTCAATAGCTTTTTTCATATAATAAATATCTTTCTCTTTTTGACTTATAAATTTCACAATATTTACACCTCCTATTTAAACTTAGATAATTTTCAAACAAAAAACCCCGAGAATTAACTCGGGGTTTAGAATAATCTACAATAAATATTGTATAAATGTATAGCAAAACGGCTCTACAAAAACACTTATTTAGTATATATCTTCTTCCATCCAGACTTTACTGTCGGCTTTGGAATTTAACCAAATCAACCAAGTTTTAACTCAGCTCGCGGGCTATACCGCCGATTGGGAATTTCACCCTACCCCGAAGATTAAGTATTAAATTTATATTTAGAATGTATCATAAATTATTTTACTTTGCAAACTATTTTTTTAAAAATATATGTTAATATATAATATATAACAGCTAGAAACTTTGGAATAATGCGATTGTGAATATAAAAATAAAAATTTGAACATAATCAGAAAAGAAGTTTAATTAATTTGAATTGGGAGAGAAATATATGAATAAAAAACCTTTAGAAATATTATCAAAATACTATGGATATACAAGTTTTAGAAAAGGCCAAGAGTCCATAATAAATTCTATTTTGAATAAAAAAGATGTATTAGCTATAATGCCAACTGGAGGAGGAAAATCTATATGTTATCAACTTCCAGCATTGATATTAGATGGGATGACAGTAGTGATTTCACCACTTATATCTCTTATGAAAGACCAAGTAGATGCTTTAAAAGCCATGGGAATCAATGCTGCTTTTATAAATAGTTCATTGGGAAACAAAGAATTTAATGAAATATTAAGTAATATTAGAAAAAATACTTATAAAATACTTTATATTGCTCCAGAAAGATTAGATACCCAAGAATTTCTTGAACTAATAAATAATAATGACATAAGTCAAATTGCAATAGATGAAGCACATTGTGTATCTCAATGGGGACATGATTTTAGACTGAGTTATAGAAGGATTTCTACGTTTATCAATAGTTTGTCTAAAAGACCTATAGTCACAGCCTTTACAGCTACTGCATCAGAAGAGGTAAGAGCTGATATAATAAATTTATTGTGTTTAGAGAGTCCAGATTGTTACATAACAGGGTTTGATAGAGAAAATCTAGCAATAAATATAGTGAAATCATCTAGTAAAAATAAATATATTTTAGACTATATTCAAAATCATAAAAATGAGTCTGGAATTATATATACAGCTACTAGAAAAGAAGTTGAAAATATTTATAATGGTTTGGCAAAGAGAAATATATCTGTATCAAAATACCATGCAGGTTTATCTAAAAATGAAAGAAATAAGAATCAAGAAGATTTTATAAATGATAATATAGATATAATGATAGCAACAAATGCATTTGGGATGGGTATTGATAAGCCCAATATAAGATGGGTTATACACTACAATATGCCTCAAAGTGTAGAAAATTACTACCAAGAAATAGGGAGAGCTGGTAGGGATGGAGAAAAAAGTGAATGTATACTTTTATTTTCTCCAGGAGATGTACATATACAAAAATATTTAATAGATATTGGTGTTGAAAATCCTGAAAGAAAATTATTTCAACATAAAAAACTTCAGCATATGATTGATTTAGTTTATAGTAATTCATGCTATAGGAGGACAATATTAAATTACTTTGGAGAAAATTATATAGAAAACTGTAATAACTGTAGTAATTGTTTAGTTGAAGGAGAAATAGTGGATAAAACTATAGATGCTCAAAAAGTTATTTCATGTGTAGCTAGAATGAAAAGAAGTTATGGTGTTACTACTATTGTAGATGTACTTAGAGGGTCTAAAAACAAAAAAATTTTACAACTTGGTTTAGATACTTTGTCTACATATAATATTATGAGAGATTATTCAAGTGAAGACTTGAAGAATTTTATAAATACATTAGTTTCTCATGGTTTTTTAGATTTAGTCGAAACTTTAGGTAGCGGAAACAGAGGAAGTTACCCAACTATAAGATTAAATGATATGTCTATGAAAGTTTTGAAGGGCGAGGTAAAGGTAGAATTTAAGGAAATTGTAATGACAAAATCTCTAGAAATAGAAGATGAATTATATAGTGCTTTAAGAGAATTAAGACACTTAATTGCAAGTGAAGAAAGAATAGCTCCATATATGGTTTTTGGAGATGGAACACTTAGAGCTATGTCTAGTAGTTATCCAGTCAATAAAGAAGAAATGCTAAATATATCTGGAGTAGGAGAAATTAAATATCAAAAATATGGTGAAGATTTTGAAACACTAATCAAAGAATATGTCGAAAAAAACAATATAGATAAAAAAGACAAAGAAAAAAATGTCGATTTAATAAATGTCAATAGTGAATTTCTTGAAGTTAATACAGATAAAGCTTTATATGAAAGGCTAATAAATATTAGAGAAGAATATGCTAAAAAAGAAAAATTACTTCCATACATGATTTTAACTAATAAGGCTTTGAAAGAAATAAGTGGAAGATATCCTATTGATAAAGAACAATTAAAGGATATTTCTGGTATAGGTGAAGTAAAAATTGAAAAGTATGGGGCTAGTATTTTAGATGAAGTTAAACATTATGTAAAAGAAAATAGTATTGATGTTACTTGGGAGAAAAAGAAAAAAAGAAAATTGATACTAGATGGAGAAAGCAGAAAAAACAATGAAATAGCACTAGATTTGTTAAATCAAGGTAAGGATATACAAAGTGTAAGTCAAGAAATAGAAGTCTCCCTATCTACAGTTATTGGATATGTATATGATTATTTAAAAGATGGGCAAAGTATATCATTTACATTAGATTTAGAAAATTTTTATAGTGAAGATGAAAGGAAGATGATTTTAGAAGTATGTGAAGAAGTAGGTTATGAAAATTTAAATAACATAAAAAGAAAACTTCCAGATTCAATAAAGTATGAAAATATAAGGGCTGTTATACTTAAATCTTATCTTGAAAATTCGAAAAAAGGTGCATCATTGGAGTAAAGTTAGCTGGATTAAAATATAAAATTTGTATTATTATGTTGAACTAATATTTTTGCTGTGTTATACTGAATTTGTAAAAATGATAAAAATTTAGAGCTAGGGGCGCTAGAATTGGCTAGCTGAGAGATAAAGCCGTAACTTACAAACCCTAATAACCTGATCAAGATAATGCTTGCGAAGGGAAGCTTTGTAATATAATTTTGTTATATAAATAGATAAATTATTCTGCATAGTGAGAAATTTGTCTAAGTGTATATATGATTATAAGAGTGCTTTCCAAAACAAGGAAAAGCACTTTTTTTATTGTTAAAAACTATAACTTTAATCTTGGAGGAATGTAATATGAATTATACAACGCAAATGGATGCTGCTAGAAAAGGCATAATAACTAAAGAAATGGAAATCGTTTCTCAAAAGGAACAAGTAGAAGTAAATGAATTAAGAGAATTAATAGCAAAGGGACAAGTTGTTATACCTGCTAACAAAAATCATAAATCCTTAAGTGCAGAAGGTGTAGGTAAAAATTTAAGAACAAAGATAAATGTAAACTTAGGAATTTCAAGAGATTGTAAGAATATAGAAAATGAACTTGAAAAAGTTAAAGTGGCAATAGACATGAAAGCTGAAGCAATAATGGATTTGAGTAACTATGGAAAAACTAGAGAATTTAGAGAAAAAGTTGTTGAAATGTCACCCGCAATGATAGGTTCGGTTCCTATGTATGATGCAGTAGGGTATTTAGAAAAAGAACTAAAGGATATAACAGAAGAAGAATTTTTAAATGTAATAAGACAACATGCTATTGACGGAGTTGATTTTATTACTATACATGCTGGTCTTACTAGAAGTGTTTGTCAAAAGATAAAAAATCATGAAAGATTAACTCATATAGTATCTCGTGGAGGTTCACTATTATTTGCTTGGATGGAGTTAAATAATAAAGAAAATCCTATTTATACTAATTTTGATAAGATTTTAGATATATGTGAAGAGTATGATGTTACATTAAGTTTGGGGGATGCATGTAGACCTGGTTGTATAAAAGATTCTACAGATGGAGTTCAGATTCAAGAACTTGTAGTATTAGGAGAACTTACTAAAAGAGCATGGGAAAGAAATGTACAAGTCATGATAGAAGGACCTGGTCATATGGCTATTGATGAAATAGAAGCAAATGTAGTGTTAGAAAAAAGACTATGTCATGGAGCACCTTTTTATGTTCTTGGTCCATTGGTTACAGATATAGCCCCAGGTTATGACCATATAACTAGTGCAATAGGAGGAGCATTAGCATGTGCTAAAGGAGTAGACTTCTTATGCTATGTAACTCCAGCAGAACATTTAAGATTACCTAATTTAGATGATATGAAAGAAGGGATAATAGCTGCTAAAATAGCTGCTCATGCAGGAGATATAGCTAAGAATGTTAAAGGAGCTCGTGAATGGGATAACAAAATGAGTAAAGCTAGAGCAGATTTAGATTGGTGTGAAATGTTTAGACTTGCAATAGACCCTGAAAAAGCTAAAAGATATAGAGATGAGTCAACTCCGACTCATGAAGATAGTTGTACTATGTGTGGAAAAATGTGTTCAATGAGAACAGTTAAAAAAATATTAAACAATGAGGAACTTAATTTAATATAATTTGTGCAGAGCATTAGTTGAATAAAGTCAAAATGAGGAGGTGATTTAGTGAAGGTTAATGGAAAGAATGTTGAATTCAAAGAAAACTTAACTGTTATAGATTTGTTGAATAAATATAATTTGAAGAGCGATAGAGTTGTAGTTGAGATAAATCTAGAAATAATTGAAGAATCCAATTACAATACATATATATTAAAGGATGAAGATGTTGTAGAACTTATTAGCTTTATTGGAGGTGGTTAAAATAAAAATATTTGTAAATGAAGTATTAACAGATGTTGAAAAAAATACAACTGCCTATAAAGTTAGAGATAAATATAATCATAAATGTGATGTATTGGTGTTGAATGGATATCCAATTAAAGCTGACATTCCCCTTTCTGAAAATGATAAATTAACACTTATACAAAAAGGGGTTAAACCTTCTTTTGATGAGTTAGAAAGCTTGTTGATAGCTAGACATACTCCAAATGTGCATAATAAATTAAAAAAAGGAAGAGTTGCTATATTGGGACTAGGTGGACTTGGGTCCAATATAGCTATCTCTTTAGCTCGAATTGGAGTTGGAGAACTTCTACTTATAGATTATGATGTTGTGGAGCCATCTAACTTAAATAGACAGCAATACTTTATAGATGATATAGGAAAACTAAAAACAGATGCTATGGTTGAAAATATAACAAAGATTAATCCATTTATAAAATTAAAAAAGCAAAATATTTTTTTAAATAAATATAATATGCATATACTTAAAGAGGCAGATTTGATAATTGAAGCTTTTGATGATGCTTCATGTAAAGCACAAGTTTGTAATTATATCTTAATAAATTTGAAAGATAAATATTTGATAGCATCATCAGGTATGGCAGGTTACTATGATTCAAATATAATAACTACTAAGAAAATAAGAGATAGATTTTATATATGTGGAGATTTTGTAAATGAAGCTAAAATTGGAGAGGGACTTATGGCTCCAAGAGTTGCTATTTGTGCAAATCATATGGCAAATTTGGCAACAAAAATACTTATAGATATATAAATACGTGAATCAGAAAATAAAAAGATTGAAAATTGAAAAAAATAAGATGGGGAGGAAAGAAAATGGATAAATTAGTACTTGGGGGACATGAATTCAATAGCAGATTATTGGTTGGAACAGGTAAATATGGGTCAAATGATATATTGCCTAAAGTAATCAAAGAAAGTGGAAGCGAAATAATAACAATGGCACTTAGAAGAGTAGATTTAGATAATAAACAAGAAAATATCTTAACATATATTCCAAAAGAAATGACTATACTTCCAAACACGTCAGGAGCTACTAATGCAGAAGAAGCTGTAAGAATAGCTAGAATATCTAGAAAAATGGGTTGTGGAGACTTTATAAAAATAGAAGTAATATCAGATACTAGATACTTACTTCCTGATAATGAAGAAACTATAAAAGCTACAAAAATACTTGCTGATGAAGGATTTATAGTACTTCCATATATGACACCAGACCTTTATGCTGGAAGAAGACTTATAGAAGCTAAAGCAGCAGCAGTTATGCCTCTTGGTGCTCCAATTGGTTCAAATAGAGGTCTTCAAATGAAAGAAATGATAAAAATAATGATAGATGAATTAGATATACCAATAATAGTTGATGCAGGTATTGGTAAACCATCTCAAGCTATGGAAGCTATGGAAATGGGAGCTGATGCAGTGCTTGTTAATACTGCTATAGCTTCAGCAGGTGACCCTGTGCAAATGGCTAGAGCATTTAAGTTAGCTGTAGAAGGTGGACGAGAAGCTTATATAGCAAAAGCAGGAAGTGTATCAGAATTTGCAAATGCATCTTCTCCTTTAACAGGTTTTTTAGGCAATTTATAGAAAGTGGTGATTGATGATGAGTTTTTATGAGGTAATAGAAAAATATAGGGATTTTGATTTTGATGGATATTTAAATAATGTTACAGACAATGATGTTTTAAGAAGTTTATCAAAAGACAAACTTGAGGATTTTGATATATTAAATTTACTTTCTAAAACTGCTGTAAAACATTTAGAAGCTATGGCACAAAAAGCACATAAATTAAGTGTTCAATATTTTGGAAAGACAGTCTGCCTATATACACCAATGTACATAGCAAATTATTGTGTAAATCAATGTGTTTATTGTAGTTACAATATAAAAAGTGGAATAAAAAGAAAAAAACTAACTATGGATGAAATCAGAGAGGAAGGAAATGAAATTTCAAAAGAAGGTTTCAAACATCTACTTGTTTTAACTGGTGAAAGTAGTTTTCATTCAAGTGTAGAATATATAGGTGAGGCTATAGAAATATTAAGAGATAAATTTCCATCTATAGGAATTGAAGTATATCCAATGGAAATAGATGAATATAAGTATATTGTAGACAAAGGAGTTGAAGGTCTAACTGTATACCAAGAAACTTATGATGAGAAAATATATAAAAGAGTTCATTTAAAAGGGCCAAAATCAAATTATAAATTTAGATTAGATGCTCCTGAAAGAGGAGCAAAGGCAGGTATGAGAACTCTATCAATAGGAGCACTTTTAGGATTAAATGATTTTAGAAAAGAGACCTTCTTTACAATATTGCATGGGAAATATCTAAAAACAAAATATCCTCATATTGAGCTTTCATATTCAACACCAAGAATGAGACCATTCAAAGGTTGTTTTGAAGAATTAGTAGATATAAGCGACACTGATTTAGTTCAAGCGATGGTTTGTATGAGGCTGTTTGACCCTCATGCAGCTTTAAATATATCTACTAGAGAAAATTTGGAAATGAGAAGTCATATAGTACCTTTAGGAGTAACTAAATTAAGTGCAGGTGTATCTACAGATGTAGGAGGGCATTCTCAAGATGAACATGATACTGCTCAATTCAAAATAAATGATGAAAGTACTGTTGAAGATATAGAAAAAATGCTAAATTCAATTGGTTATCAACATGTATTTAAAGATTGGGAAAGATTTTAGATGTATTTGATAACAAATAGAAATTTATGTAGCGAGGAACGATACTTAGAGGTTATTAAAGAATCTATATTGAGTGGTGTAGAAAATATTATAATAAGAGAAAAAGATTTAGAATATGAAGCATTAAAAGATTTATATATAAAGATAAAAAATAAAATTAAGTATATTAATTTTCAGGAAAAAATATTGGATGAAAGCTTGAAGAATAGTATAAAAAAGAAAGAGAATAATGATGGATTTAAAGTAAACTTTATAATAAATAGCAATATAGAATTTTTTGAAAAGACAGATTGTCAAGGTATTCATCTTCCATTTAAATTGTTTTTGAATTTACTGGGAAATAGATATAATTTCAATAAAAATAAGATACTGGGATTGTCATTACATAAAGTAGAAGAAGTAAAGTGTCTAGAAGAAATAATAAGAAAACTAAATATAAAAATAGATTACATAACATTATCACATATATATGAAACTAAGTGTAAAGAAAATTTATTGCCAAAAGGAATTGAACTTTTGAAGGAAGCTAAGAAAATTACTGATATTAAGACCGTTGCACTTGGAGGAATCCTACCATCTAATGTCAAAGAAACATTAAAATACTGTGATGATTTTGCTGTAATGTCAACTATAATGAAATCTAAAAATATTGAAGAAACAATATCAAATTATAATGAAAAAATTCAATTAGTAAAATAGAAAGTAAAGTATTTAAATTGAATAAAAATAAAAAAAGCTATCTTTTAAAATCTAAAAGAGAGCTTTTTTATTTTGTATCTTTGCTAATAAAAAATTGTAAAAAGGGAAAACTTTAGTCAGAGAGATTAAAAAGTATCCTATATAGATTCAAAATTTAGTAAAGTATGGAGGACATTATAATGATTGACAGTAAGAAGAAACGATTTATTATACCACACACTTTTACAATTATATTCTTGCTAATAGTATTAATGGCAATATTAACTTGGATAGTACCAAGTGGTGAATTTAGTAGAGAAGATGTAGAAGGTAGGATGGTTGTTGTACCAGGGACTTATCAAAGTGTAGAAAGTAATCCTCAAGGATTTACGGATGTTTTTAAAGCACCCATAGAAGGTTTTATTGATTCAGCAGAAGTTGTAGGATTTGTTTTAATAGTTGGAGGTGCTTTTGGTATTGTAAATAGAACTGGAGCTATAGAAGCAGGAATAGCATCAGTTATATCGAAGTTTAAAGGAAAAGAACTACTTATAATTCCAATATCAATGATTTTATTTGGTCTTGGAGGTACTACATTTGGGATGGCAGAAGAAACATTACCATTTTATATGATATTTGTTCCACTTATGACATCCTTAGGATATGATTCTCTAACCGCCATTGCGATTGTATTTATAGGAGCAGCGGCAGGAGCGGCTGCATCGACAATAAATCCATTCTCAGTTGGTATTGCACAAGCACTAGCTCAACTTGCTCCTGGTTCAGGAGTAGCATATAGAGTAGTGATTTTTATAGCATATATATTAATCAGTATAGCATTTGTTATGTATTATGCTAAAAAAGTTAAAGAAAACCCTGAAAGCTCAATAGTGTATGAGATAGATAAAAATAATAAATCAATACTTAATCATACTTCAACTGAAATAAAAGAGTTTACTTTTAAAGAAGTATCTGTTCTTGCTATATTTGGAATAGGAATGGCAATAATGATTTGGGGTGTTTTAAGTCAAGGATGGTATATTCCAGAGATATCAATGTGTTTTGCTGCGATAGGTGTACTTTCTGGATTAGTTGGTAGATTGTCACAAAGTGAAATTTCCGATAGTTTCATAGATGGAGCAAAAGATTTAGCATCAGCTGCCCTTGCAATAGCTTTAGCTCGTGGAATTGTAATAATTGCTCAAAATGGATTTATAATAGATACTATATTAAATTCTGCAGCAAGCTTTTTAGGTGGACTTCCAAAGGTTATATTTGTATATCTATCATTTTTCTTGGAAGCTGCGTTGGCATTTTTGATTCCATCATCTTCAGGACTTGCTTCACTTACAGTGCCTGTCCTTGCTCCTCTTGGTGATTTAGTTAATATATCAGCTCAAGTTATAGTAACTGCTTATCAATTTGGGGTAGGTCTTACAAACTTTATAACTCCAACATCTGGAGTACTAATGGGAGCACTTGCAGTAGCTCATATTCCTTTTTCAAAATGGGTAAAATTTATAATGCCTATATTACTGATTTTAACAGCTGTATCTTTAGTTTTTTTAACAATAGGTATATATATAGGTTTTTAATTGAAGAAAATTTAATTTAATATATTTAGAAATTATATAAAATACTAAAAATATGATTATTAATAAATTGCCACCATAAATGCCTTGGTGGCAATTTATTTTATAAACACTTCATTTCAATATTAAAATAAAGTATAGCTTTTTTTAAGAAGAGGTGGCTTTATTTTATTTACAACTATTTATTTAGGACTAGGAGCTCTAAATTTGTTTCTATAATGAAGTAATAAATATAATAATGGTATTGCAAACCATATGAACTGGCATGCTGTTGTGACTGTATCTGAATCAAAATAAAAACTCAATATAATCATTCCAATAGATATAACAAATGATAAATACGCAAAAATCTTACTTGCCTTTTTCCATATTTTTTCATCTCCAATGGCCCAAGCACATTTAGTATCTATGTTCTTATAAATTTGTAGCTTAGGTAATAAATTACCAAAATACATAATTATAATGGCATTTATTATAACTGATACTTTGTCGTTAATTTCATAAGAAAATATCTCATCTATACCTAGTAAAGGAATGATAAACCTTCCAATTGCGACTATTAAAAATAACATTTGTAACCTTCTTGCAGTTTTAACTTTAGGGTTATCTTTTGAAAAACCTAAAATTTCTGGTGCATTTACATAGTTTATAATTAATAATGCTATAAGTAATATTAAACCTATATTTTCCATAATAGCCTCCTATATCTTTTTAAAAATATCCAAGAAGTTTCCAAGTACTTCTTGAAGGACCGATAAATTAATAGAATAAATCAAAAATTGCCCCATTTTTTCTGAACTAATAAGTTCTGCATCTTTTAAAATATCTAAATGTTTAGATATTGCTGGTTTAGACATATTAAAATGACCTGCTATTTCTCCTGCATTCATATCTCTTTCATTAAGCAATTTTAAAATTTCTCTTCTAGTTTCATCACTTAATGCTTTAAATACTTTTACCATAATATCCTCCCTACTATAGATATAAATATTTAACTAATTAGTTAAATATTTATATCTATAGTATACTCGTATTAGGAAAAAAAATCCACTATTTTTATAACTTTATTATCACAAAATCTTTTAATTTTATCTGATATTTTAATTCTAATTTGAAATATATATGAAGGTTTTTGGAGAATACTTACTTATAATAGGAAAAAATGTTAAAATAAGAATGTAGTTAAATATAAAGAACTGAAATAGCTAACAGTTATTAAACATAGGAGTGTAAAAATTTATGGGATTAAAAGAATTTGATTTTATTGAAGAGTCTATAGAAATGTTGAGGGTAATGTCTCCAACTTTAGAAACTATATCAGATGAAATAGAAGAGTACTTTGAAAATATCTTGGACGAAAAAAATCAAGAGTATATAAATGTAACCTCTAGAATAAAATCAGAATCAAGTTTGAGGGAAAAGATAATTAGAAATAGATATTTAAAAAAATATGGGGAGGCAAGTAATCTTATTCATAATGTATCTGATTTAATAGGATTAAGAATTGAGTGTAGATTTATTGAGGATGAAAATAAGATATATAGGCTTTTAAGAAGATATTTTAATAAAACAGATGATAAAATAAACTATTATAATAAAGAAAATAAAAATATTAAATTAAAATTGTCTGAAAGACAACCTAATAAGCAAAAAAATGGATTTGAAATATATAAGATAGATGGAGTTTTTGCATATTTAGATAGAGAAGTAAAATTTGAACTTCAAATTAAATCTCTTGTAAATGTGTTTTGGAGTGAGATTGAACATAAAATAATTTATAAAAATAACACATATTTACTTGCTGATAAATTTATAAAGGATATGATGGACTCTATAAAGAATAATCTTACTATGATAGATAATCAGCTTTTGAGTATTTATAAAAACTTTCATTCAGGAAAGTCTTTTAACATGAAAGTAAGTAAAAAAGAAATTGAAAAACTCTTTGCAAAATTAGTGTATGATGCTTTTTCAGAAAAGATGAATAAAAGTATAGGTTTTGTTGTGGATTTTAAAAAGCCATGTGAAACTATATTAAGTTATTCTTTTAATAAACAAGATATAAGTGATGAAGTTTTAGGCAATTTTATGCTTGATGAGTTTGCAAGATTAAATGAAATTGTAAATAAAGATATAGATTTTAATGACCAAATAGAGTTTGAAAGAGAACCTACATTTGATGATAAGTTCTGTAATGATTTAGGAAATCATTTTAGAAGTAGACTAAATACAGAGTTTCCATGGAATTTATTTTTTAGGATACTATTTGAAATAGAACCATGTAATAACACTGAAGATTTTGAAAACTTTGTAGAGTTTATAAAGGAAAATGTATTGCTTGAAGAAAATAGAGAACAACTTTTAGGTCAATTTGAAGAAGATAGTAATTTTATAATTGAAGATATATATGATTGTATTTTTAATAGCATAAGTGAGGTTGATAGTGTTGAAATTTTATATAACTATAATCTTGAAAAAATCAATTTTACATCAAGTGAAATTATAAATTGTATATGTAGAGAATATGAGTGTTATAGTGAATATTTAGAAGAAAAAGAAAAACTTATGAATGCATTTAAAGAAAAAATTATTCAGATTTTTGAGTAGTCAATCAATGTTGAAATGGCGCAATAGCGCCATTTTTCAAATATAAATAAAAGTATTTTAAAGGAGGCGATTTGTATAGAAAAAACAGGTGTAATTTTAGCAGGAGGGAAAAGTTCTAGAATGGGTAAAGATAAAGCTTTTCTAGAATTACATGAAAAGCCTTTTATTGAAATTGCAATAGAAGTATTTAAAAATTTTGATGAGGTAATAATAGTATCTAACAATGAAGAATTATACTCAAAATATAACATTAAAGTTTATAATGATATAATAAAAAATGTTGGTCCAATAGGAGGAATATATACTGCTCTTAAACATGCAAAGTATGATATAGTTACAGTTGCATGTGATATGCCATATCTAAATAATGAAGTAGTCGAAAAAATAGCTGATGAAATGGATGATAAAAGTGTAATTTCAGTAACAAATGGAAAGTTACAACCATTGTGTTCTGGATACAAAAAGAGTATAATAAATAAAGTATCTTTATGTATAGGGAAAAATGATTTGAAGCTTAGAACTCTTATAGAAAAAATAGATAAAAGCTATATATACTTTGATAACGAAGATTTATTTTTAAATGTAAATACTATTGATGAGTATAAAAAATTGACTGAAGTTTAATTAGCTACGGTTGTAAAATAGAGTAGGATTTATATGGAGGAGAATTTATGAATTTACTTAAATGTGATTCTTGGGCAGTGATATTAAATAATAGTGACGAAGAAAGCAAAGCATATAAAATATTAGATGAACTTAAAAAGAATATGTACAAAGTTGTTGCTATAGATGAAGAGAAAAAGAATATTGAAGGTATAGATGTATATGAGTGTCTAAAAGACGTACCACACAATATTGATGTTGTAGCTATTATAGATAAGCAGTCTAAGATGGAGGCCATTTTAGAAGAGATAGAACTTTTAGACATACAAAATATCTGGTTTGAAAAAGGAAGCTTTAGTGAAATGATTATTAAAAAAATTAAGGATTTAAAATTGAATGTAGAATACAATTTAAGTTTATATGATGAGTTAACTAAGTAAATTTATATATAGAAAATTGATTAGGAACATAATTGGTTAACGAAATATCTTATTTTATAGTATAGATTTCCTAGATAAAGTATTAAACTACAAGATTTATTAAGAAGATTGCTATTTACATGATATAATATATTAAACAGGAATATAAAGGAGTTGATATATTATGTTAATAGTAACTACAGAAAAAGTAGAAGGAAAAAAAATAGCAGAAGTTTTAGGGCTAGTTAGAGGAAGTACGATAAGAGCAAAACATGTTGGAAAAGATATAGGAGCAAGCTTTAAGAATCTTGTTGGAGGAGAACTTACAGGATATAATGAAATGCTTACAGAAGCAAGACAAATTGCAATTGGTAGAATGGTTGAAGATGCAGAATCTAAAGGTGCAAATGCAATAATAGCATTTAGATTGTCTTCAGCTTCAGTTATGCAAGGAGCGGCAGAAATGCTTGCTTATGGAACAGCAGTTATTTTAGAAGATAACAATGATATATCTGAAAAATAAAATATAAGGAATTAGAAAGAGACATCTTTTATAAATTTTATGGATGTCTCTTTTTGTTTGAAAAATATCAGGTAAAAGTAATTTTTAACCATTATAATAATAAAATAAGATGATATTATATAAATAAGTAAAATTATATTATATAATATAAAGTATAGACTTTAAAATTTTTATTAGTAGGAGAAAATATGAACAATGTTATAATAGTTAGAGGAGCTGGAGATTTAGCAACAGCAGTTATACATAAGTTACATAACTGTGGTTTTAAAATAATTGCTTTAGAAGTTGAGACTCCTCTTGCAATAAGAAGGAAAGTTTCTTTTAGTGAGGCTATCTATGAAAAGAAAGTTTCTGTGGAAGGTGTTTATTGTGTGTATTGCAAAGATAAAGCAGAAATAAAAAAAGCTTTAAATAAAAGAAACGTGGCACTAATAATAGACCCAAAAGGTAAATATATAGGTGAAATACGTCCTGTAGCGGTTATAGATTGTATACTTGCAAAAAAAAATATTGGAACAAATAAAGCGATGGCAGCACTTACAATAGCTTTAGGTCCAGGATTTTGTGCAGGTAAAGATGTAGACATAGTTATTGAAACTATGAGAGGACATAATTTAGGAAAAGTGATAAGAAAAGGATATGCTTTAAAAAATACAGGAATACCAGGTGCTATATTGGGTATAACCAAAGAACGAGTTTTTTATTCTGAGAACGTTGGAATAATAGAAAATGTATGTAATATAGGGGATGTAGTTAAAAAAGGAGATATAATATGTTATATCACTGAAAAAAATGGAAATAAAATAGAAGTGAAAGCTTCTATAGATGGTGTTTTGAGAGGCTTATTGAGAAATGGTTCACAAATAGAAAAAGGATTAAAGATATTGGATATAGACCCTCGAATGGAAGAAGTAAAAAATTCATTTACGATATCAGATAAAGGACGTTGTATAGCAGGAGCAGTTTTAGAAGCATTATTATCAGAAGGAATATTACCAGAATAGGTTCTATTAAATAGATTTTTTATTTATAAAAGTTTAATTAATATATAAAGGGGTGAAACCATATGTTTAATGTAGCAATTATAACGCTTAGTGATAAGGGCTATGAAGGGAAAAGAGAAGACATAACAGGAAAAAAATTAACTGAATTTGTTGAAAATACAGGGAATTATAAAGTTACTGAATACGTGTTGATAAAAGATGATAAGGAAATGTTAAAGGAAAATATTATAAAAATTTGTAACAGTAATAAAGTAGATTTAATTCTTACTAATGGAGGTACTGGATTTTCAAAGAGAGATATAACTCCAGAGGCTACTAAAGATGTTTTAGAAAGAGAGATACCAGGTCTCAGTGAATACATGAGAATGAAATCTACAGAAATTACTAAAAAAGCTATACTAAGTAGGGGTGTAAGTGGAATAAGGAATAATTCTATAATAATAAATTTACCTGGAAGTCCTAAAGGTGCAGTTGAAAATCTAAGTTTCATTATTGATGTCTTAGACCATGGCATAGAAATTTTAAGAGGAGAAGCCACAGAATGTGCCACTAATAACAAAAAATAGTATATAATTCAGATAGATAAAAAATAGACAAAGAGGTAGATAGAGTATGATTGATAAGTATGGAAGAAAAATAGACTACCTTCGTATTTCACTTACAGATAAGTGTAATTTAAGGTGTGTTTATTGTATGCCACCAGATGTTAAATTTGAAAAAAATTATATAAACGATAATCTAAGTTTTGAAGACTATAAATTCATTATAAAGGCTATGTCAGAACAAGGTATAAAAAAGGTTAGATTTACTGGAGGAGAACCTCTTTTATATCCCAATTTAAATGAACTTATAAGGTTTACAAGAGAAGAATGTGGAATAGAAAATATAGGAATGACAACTAATGCTCTTGGACTTTCTGATAGAATCTTTGAGCTTAAAGAATGTGGTCTGAATAAAGTAAATATAAGCTTAGATTCTTTAAAGGAATATAAATATAAATCTGTGACAAGAGGTGGCAATTTAAAAGAAGTATTAAAATCGATTGAGTCATGTTTAAATTTAGGTATAAAAGTAAAGGTAAATTGTGTTGCCATAAATGGATTTAATGATGATGAGCTTAAAGACTTTATGTTTTTAACAGTTAAATCACCAATTGATGTAAGATTTATTGAACTTATGCCATTAGGTGAAGCTAATAGAGTCTACAAAAAAGGATATTTTAATGTAAAAGAAATGGTTGAAAAAATATATGGTTTATATAAAGTTAAAAATGATGAAAAAAGTACAGCAGAATATTATAAGTTTAAAGGAGCAAAAGGAAGAATAGGAATTATAACTCCATTAAGTTGTTCATTTTGCAACACTTGTAATCGTATTAGACTTACCTCTAGTGGTGCAATAAAACTGTGTCTACATTCAAAAGAGGAAATAGATATAAAACCACTTTTACATAAACCATTGTTATTTAGAGAAACTATGAAAGATATAATAAAAGAAAAGCCAGAAAAACATCATTTAATAGAAAATAAATGTAGTGATACAAATAGACGTATGTATGAAATTGGAGGATAGGTAATGTTAACGCACATAAATGAAAAAGGGTATGCTAAAATGGTAGATATAAGTGAAAAAGATGATACAAAGAGAACTGCTATAGCAACAGCTACGATTACTCTTGGTAAAGAAGCTTTAGAAAAGGTAAAAAATGGACAAATAAAAAAGGGAGATGTATTATCTGTAGCTCAAGTTGCAGGGATAATGGGAGCTAAAAATACATCTTCAAATATACCAATGTGCCATCAAATTAAATTGGTTGGATGTGATTTGGAATTTGAGATAGATGATTCTATATCTGCTATTAGAATATATGCAACCTGTAAATCACTTGGTAAAACTGGTGTAGAAATGGAAGCATTAAATGCTTGTTCTTTAGCAGCACTTACAATTTATGATATGTGTAAAGCAGTTGATAAAAAGATGGTTATAAGCAATATACATCTTGTGGAGAAAACTGGTGGAAAATCAGGTGATTTTAAGTTTGAATAATTTAAGAATATATGGGTGAAAATTTGGAGGAAATATGGCTAAAGTAGTGTCAATAAATATAAGTGACAAAAAGGGTGTAATTAAGGTTCCTGTGCAATGTGCAGAACTAAAAATAAATTATGGAATAGTTGGAGATGCACATGCGGGAAACTGGCATCGTCAAATAAGTTTACTTGGAAAAGAAAGTATAGATAAAATGAAGATGAGAGGTTTTGACCAATTAAAATTTGGAGACTTTGCTGAGAATATAACTACAGAAGGAATAGAAGTGTTTTCATTACCTGTTGGTACAAAATTAAAGATAGGCAAATGTGAAGTTGAAGTAACTCAAATAGGTAAAAAGTGTCATAATGGATGTGAAATTAAAAAATTAACAGGGGACTGTGTAATGCCACGTGAAGGAATTTTTGTTAAGGTTTTAAAGGAAGGAATTATAAGTATTGGAGATTCAATAGATATAATTCAATAAAAATTTGATTGAACTTAAAATAAATTTCTGATTATATTTTAAAATTTTATTAAATGTTCGTATAGCCTTGTTTTATAGGCTGTTCGGACATTTTTACTGTCAGTAGATACTTTACAATATTTCAGAATGTGCAGTGTGAAGTATTTTAAATAGATAGATTTAACAATATAACATACTGTTGTATAATGTGAGATATGATTATTTGCTGTACGTTCATGTTGTCGTCCATAGTTGCCTTGGGGTTAAGCACTAACTAAATTTAAAAAAGACCCTACACCTATTCTACCTATATTGGAACAATTAAAAACCGACTCATCACTGTATGTGCGAAAGAGTGTTGCTAATAATTTAAATGACATTTCTAAAACACACCCAGATTTAGTTGTAAAGCTTGCGAAGGATTGGTATAGTGTAAATGAATATACTAACTGAATTGTAAAATATGGTTGTAGAACTTTACAAAAAAATGAAAATAATTTGTAAAATTATATTCAATTGTATATAAAAATAATATAAATTTTTATTAAATTTAAAAAATACAAAATATAAATACAGTAATAATATAAAAAATTACATATAAAACTAAAAAATACAAGTAATTTACTTTTTAAGTTGACAAAATATTGCATATATATTATGATATAAATCATAAATAAATAAATAACGTAGATTCGCAGAAGAAGAAAGTAGCATAAAGGAATTTTACAGAGAGTTAGATTTGGCTGAGAACTAATATTGAAATTTGTGTGAAAAGAGCTTTGGAGAATACTATTACAGTTCTATTGTAGTAGTGGTTTAATTCGCCTTAAGAAAATGAGTGAGTAAAATAAATTTTTACTAATAAGAGTGGTAACACGGATTGGTATTCGTCTCTTGGATTTTTTCCAAGAGGCGTTTTTTATTATAAAATTATTTCAGAAAATTTAAAACTATATATTAAATGAAAATTATAAATATATAGTTGTTAATAAATTTATAAATTAGAAAATTGTAAAACAAACAAATTAAATGGTTTTACAATTTTAATGGAGGGATGAAAATGGAAGAAGAAAAAATTAATTATGCCCTGGAACAGGTTCCAGAGAATCAAAAACGTGGTTGGGTAGCTATGTTTTCAGTGCTAGTAGCAATAGGTGTGGATTTATCATCTGTTATTTTAGGAGCTGAGTTAGCTCAAAGTATGCCAATGAAACAAGCAATATTATCAGTAATTGTAGGTTCATTTTTTTCTGCTATTTTGTATACTATATGCTCTTTAGTTGGTTCATCTACAAGCTTATCTACATCTATGATAACAAAATATGTGTTTGGAGAAGCTGGAGCAAAAATATTTTCTCTAGTTATAGGAGTTTCTTTATTAGGATGGTTTGGAGTTCAAGTAGGCTTTTTTGCTCAAAATGCTCAAATAATAATAAAAGATATATTTAATCTAGATGTGAGCATGCAAATTTTAAGCCTCATAGGTGGTCTTTTGATGATGAGTACAGCTATTTATGGATATAAAGCAATGGAAAAATTAAGTGTGTATTCAGTACCATTCTTATTAATTCTTATGATGTTAACTATATTCTTAGCTTTTAAAGTAAATGGAATTCCAGTTGATGATAATATGAAATCGACTATGACATTTGCAGGTGGAGTTTCTCTATCAATGAGTATAATAATAGTTGGAGCAATAGTATCACCTGACATAAGTCGCTGGGCTAAAAGTAGAAGAGATTGTGCACTTTCAAGTTTTCTAGGGATACAATTTGGAAATGCTTTTATGATAGTAGTATCAATAATATTAGTAAAATGTATGGGTACTTCAGATATTATGAGAATTTTTATTACATTAGGAATTGCTATACCAGGTATAATTGTACTTACATTAGCTCAATGGACTACAAATACAAGCAATGTATATTCTGCATCACTAAGTATAGCTCTTGTACTAAAAAAAGCTCCTGAAAAAGTATTAACTATAGTTCTTGGTGTTGTAGCAACTTTATTAGCTGTATTTGGAATATATGAAGGATTTATAGGATTTTTAAATTTACTTGGAATTGTTATTGCACCTGTTGGTGGTGTGTATACAGCAGAATATTATATAGTAAAACAAGAACTTAAAGGATTTGATAAGGGGATAGCATACAAACCAATAGTTAAACATTCAATAATATCTTGGATAATTGGTATATTAATAACATACCTTTCTACATATGGATTTATAACTCTTACTACTATAGCACCTTTAGATGGATTTATAGCAGGATTTATAATACAATCAATTATTGGAAAAGTGATTTGTTCATCAAAAAACAAACAAGAAGCAGAAAAAGCAGTTTAATGAAATATGCTTGTAAAGTATAAAATAAATTTGGAATATGAGGAGAAAGTAACATGAGATTTTTAACAGAAGAAAGCGTGGATAAAATAGCAGTTGGCGCAGCAGTGCTTGGAACAGGAGGAGGAGGAGACCCATACATAGGTAAATTAGTTGCAAAACAAGCAATTAAAAAGTATGGGCCTGTAAAAGTGATTAGTTTAGATGAGCTAGAGGATGATGCTTTAGTAGTACCAGTATCTGGTATGGGTTCCCCTGTAATTACAATAGAAAAATTACTTTCTGAAGTGGAATTAACTACTCCTTTAGAGATAATGGAAAAATTATTGAATAGAAAAGTTGATGTTATAATTCCTATAGAAATAGGAGGAATAAATTCACTTATGCCAATAGCAGTTGCTGCAAAAAAAGGGCTTCCTATTTTGGATGCAGATTCTATGGGTAGAGCGTTTCCGGAAGCTCAAATGGTAACTTTTTATCTTGAAGGATATGAAGCATCACCTGCTGTAATGGCTGATGAAAAGGGTAATTCAGCCATCCTTTATCCTGTTGATGGAATTTGGTCAGAAAGATTGGCTAGAACTTTAACAGTAGAAATGGGAGGAAGTTCTTCTATTAGTGACTATAATTTAAGTGGAGCTCAAGTTAAAAAAGCTGCGATAGGAAATACCTTGACTATAGCTGAAACTATAGGAGGATTTTTACTTGAGAATAAGTCAGACTCAAAAGGTGCTATTGAAAATATATTGAAAGAATTAAAAGGGTATAAATTATTTGAAGGAAAAGTAGTTGATATTAAAAGAGAGTTAAAAGGTGGTTTTACTAGAGGGCATGCATTCTTCGCTGGAATTAATGGATATGATGGAGAATACTCTGTACTATTTCAAAATGAAAATCTAATTGCAAAAAAAGGTAGTACACCACTTTGTATTACGCCAGATTTAATAGCAATATTAGATTTAGAAACTGGATTCCCAATAACTACAGAAAGAATAAAATATGGTTCTCGTGTGATGGTAGTAGCTTTTCCTTGTAATGAAAAATGGAGAACTAAAAAAGGAATTGAGACAGTTGGACCTGAATACTTTGGATATGATGTAGAGTATAAAACAGTAGAAGAATTACAAGGAAAATAAAAATTTAGGGGGAAATTTTGATGTATCGTGTAGGAATTGACGTTGGAGGAACAAATACAGATGCTTGTATACTGGATAAGGAATTAAAAGTAATCCATTCAGTTAAAGTAGCAACTACAAAAGATGTTGAAACTGGTGTTTATAATGCCTTAAAAAAAGTTATAGATGAAAGTAAAATTGACAATTCATTAATAAAATATGCTATGCTTGGTACAACTCACTGTACAAATGCAATAGTAGAAAGAAAAAGACTTAATAATGTAGCAATGATAAGAATTGGAAAACCAGCAACCACTGCTATTTTACCATTTATAGATTGGCCAGAAGATTTAAGAGAAAAAATAGAATTAGATTCAATATTGATATCTGGTGGTTATGAGTTTGATGGAAGAAAGATAAATGAACTTTGTAAAGATGAAGTTGTAGATTTTTGCAATAAGATAAAAGGCAAGGTAGAAAGTGTTGCAATAAGTGGAGTATTTGCTCCTGTAAATAAACAACAAGAAGAAGAAGTTGCAAAATGGGTTAGAGAGATTCTTGGTGATATTCCAATATCCTTATCAAATGAAATAGGTAATATAGGTATACTGGAAAGAGAAAACGGAGCAATTTTAAACTCTGCATTGTCTAGAGTAGGTAAGGCTGTTTCTTTAGGATTTGAAAAAGCATTGAAAGATTTAGGAATAGATGCAGAAATATATTTTAGTCAAAATGATGGAACATTAATGAATTTGGAGTACACAATGAAGTATCCTATTTTCACAATTGGATGTGGAATAACAAATTCTATAAGGGGAGCGTCTTTCTTATCAAAAGTAAAAAATGCAATAGTACTAGATGTTGGAGGAACTACGAGTGATTTAGGTGTATTATACAATGGATTTCCTAGAGAATCTTCAATTCCTGTTACAATTGGAGGAGTACATACGAACTTTAGAATGCCTGATGTTTTAACTATTGGACTTGCTGGAGGAACTTGTGTAAAAGGCGAAAAAGACAATATAAAAATAGGTCCTGAGAGTGTAGGGTATAGAATAACTGAAGATGCAATAATATTTGGTGGTGATACTTTAACTTTATCAGATGTTGTTACAAAGTTAGGCATGGCATTTGAGGATAGAAAAAATAATGTTGAAAATTTAGATAAAGATTATTGTGATGAGGTATATAAAAAAGTAATTTTAAAACTAGAAGATGCTGTAGACCAAATGAAGACTAGCCAAAATGATGTTGAATTAGTTTTAACTGGTGGAGGAAGTATAATTGTTCCAGAAAAACTAAAAGGTATAAGTGATGTTATAAGACCTCCTCATTATACTGCAGCAAATGCTATTGGTGCAGCTTTAGGGCAAATAAGTGGGGATGTAGAAAAAGTGTACAGCTTAGATAAAATGTCTAGAGAAGATGCTATAGAAGACGCAAAACAAGAAGCCATAAACAAAGCTTTAAAAGCAGGTGCTAAAAAGGATACTATAGAAGTATTAAATATAGAAGATGTTCCACTTGCATATCTTCCAGGTAATGCACTCCTTATAAAAGTGAAAGTTGTTGGAGATTTGATATAATTTAAAGAAAATTTAAGTCTTTTTGAATATGTTTTAGATATAAAAAAATCGGTGCATAGTTTGTACCGATTTTTTATATTTATTAGTAGAGAACTCGTTTTTTTGCTTCTGCTATAGCTCTAGCAGCACTTTTTGCCTCAACTCTTTTTTCTTCCTCTCTTTTAAAAGCATTTATTGTATCATTTAAATTTTTATCGTGTTCATTTTTTTCTTTGTCTTCGTTTTCTCTGTAAACTAATACATAATCTATTATTGATTCATTTATTATTTGAGATATACTTTTATTTTCATTAATTCCTATTCTTTTAACTTCTTTAAGTAATGTTTCATCAATGTGAACTGTTGTTTGTTTTGTATTTTTTGCCATCTTAATCACCTCTTAAAAAAATTTTAACATTAAAATTTTTTCTAGTCAATAAATTTTAATGTTAAAATTCTTTAAAAGTTTTTATTTGTTTTTCTAAAACTTTCTATTTTGTTTATCATATTTTTTTTAATATTTTCTCCTAATACAGAAGATTTTAGTCTAGGATTTTTAATATGGTCATAAATTGGTTCTAGGAATTCAACTTCAACAGGAACAGAGTTAATTTTACCAATAGGTTGATATCCTTCATAAGTATCTTTTGAATTTTTTATGACTAATGGAACAATAGGACACTTTGCTTTATATGCTATTTTTAAGGCTCCACTTCTAAAATCTGATACTAGAGAATTTGGTTCTTTAATCCAGGTTAAATCTCCTTCTGGAAACACTGCCATACTCTGACCTGTAAGTATATTTTGTGAGGCTTCAGCAATACTTTTAATCCCTTCTCTATTATTTTTTCTGTTTACATATACACATCGTAACAACTTCGCCCATTCTTTAAATATAGGTATATTTCTCCAAACTGGCTCATCTGCAATTACACATCCAATTGGTCTTTCTACACTTGCTGCTAGGATAAAACTATCAAGCATACTTGAATGATTTACAACAAATAAGATTGGTTCTTTTGGTAATGTTTCTTTGCCAAGTATATTAAGGTCTATATTTACTATATCTAAAGATTTTTTAGCTTGTTTTTGCATAAATTCAAATTTTTCTTTTAAGCTAAATTTATCTGGATTTTTTTTGATTTTTATAAGTTTAGGTATAGAAGATGTAAAGCCTATGAGCTGATATGTAGCAAATTTTAAGTAATTATTCATAAAATTATCTCCTTAAAATAAAATTGTTTATTACTGTAAAGATTTTAACATAAAATGAAATTTAAGTCTATTTTAATTGGGATTTATAACTTACATTTAAAATAGACTTATTCTGAAATTTTTATACTTATAATTTTATTAATAAAATTATATCAATAATGTAGTATTCTATTAGATTAGCTAAATAACCTTTAAATATTATTTTGTACAAATATAAGAATCCAATATAGTATTGTTTTAAATCTTATATTATGCTAAAATTTATTTGTATTTTATAAATTACAAAAATATATAGTTTAGTTTTCTAGGGTTCCGCATTTTATAATGGGTAGGTCCAAGAGAAAACGCACAGTTATTGTGTACACGGAAGGATAAAAGCCTGGGAGATATTTAATAATATTTCTGTAGGCTTTTTTATTTTTATATATTTTAAAGTTGAGGAGGTATTCTAATGAAAAAATTTGTTGTTGAGGATGAGTTTTGGAACCTATTTCCTAGTTCAAAGATAGGAGTTGTTATTTGTAAGGACATAGACAACTCTATAAAGGATAAAGAAGAATACAAGGAAATGATTTTGCAGGGAGAAAAAGAGGCATTAAAACACTTGAAGGATTTAGAATTTAGCAATAACCAAGTAATTAAAGTATGGAGAGAAGCATTCAAAAAATTTAAAACGAAAAAAGGAGCAAGGTCATCTATTGAGGCATTGCTAAAAAGAGTTCATAATGGAAATCATATAGCAACTATTAACCCCTTAGTGGATATTTACAATTCTATTTCGCTAAAATATGCATTGCCTTGTGGTGGAGAAGACATAGACAAATTTATGGGAGATATTAGGTTGACTAGAGCAGTTGGAAATGAAGAATTTATACCATTAGGAACAGAAGAAAACTCATCTCCATATGAAGGTGAGATAGTCTATAAAGATAATGAAGGTGCAATTTGTAGATGTTGGAATTGGCGTGAAGCAGTGAGGGCAATGCTTACTGAAAATACAAATAATGCATTTTTATGTATTGAATTAGTAGATGAAAGTAGATTTGAAGAATTTGAGAATGCCTTGAATTATTTGGCGAAAACAGTTCAAGAAAATTTAGGTGGAACATGTAAAATTTCAATTTTAGATATTAATAATAAAGAAGTATCAATAAATTAATTTTGAGAGGATAGAGTAATGAGTGGTTTTAGTTATAAAGATATTTATATTGAGGATGGAAAAAGAGTATTAGAAGTAAATATACTTCCTGAAAAGTATTGTAACTTTGATTGTATATTCTGTCCTATTGGAAGGTCATATAATAAAGTGGATACACTTCAATCATTTGACAAGATGGATGACTCACTTAGAGAATTAGAAAGTATAATAGAAAAGCATAAGGCAGAACTAGTTTTCATTAATTCAAAAGGAGAATCACTATTGAATGATAAAATTTGTGATGTAATCGAGTTAGTAAAGCGCAAAAGAGTGCCTGTACGATTACTTTCTAATGGATATTTATTAGGTAAAGACGAATATATAGAAATAGCCAATATGTGTGATGAAGTCATTGGAGAGATAAAAACAATATCGGAAAAAGATTTTCAAAAAATTCAGAGACCAATTATAGGATATACTCTAGAAGAATATATTTCAAATATGATTTTATTTAATAAACAGTATAAAGGAAAATTTATTTTAGAAGTAACAATTATAAAGGAATATAATGATAATGAGGAATCTATTAATAAGATAAAAAGTATTATTTATGAATTATCTCCAGATAAAGTAATTGTTGAAAGAATGAACGATGAAAAATTTAAGCAAAAATTTGATATATTTAGTGAAAAATTTGATAAAATTTCAAAAACGTTATTAAACTTTTGAAAACATTAATGAAAAATATTTATATATGAAATAAAAATCTAATAGAGCTAATCTATTGGATTTTTTATATATAATATACTATATATCTTTACTGAATTAACCCTTATTTATGAAGAGTATTTTATATTTAGGAGAGGGATTTTTTTATTTGTCCAAATAATATTATTTACTTAATTAATAATTATATTGTATATTACCAATAAAAAAAGACTCTTAAAAGAGTCTTTTCCGAAAAAATCTATATAATTATAATATAGTTATGTTTTCTGCTTGCTGACCTCTAGCACCTTTAACTATATCAAAGCTTACTTTTTGACCTTCTTCTAATGATTTAAATCCTGAAGTTTGTATAGCTGAGAAATGAGCAAATACATCATCTCCACCTTCTACTGTTATAAAACCAAATCCTTTTTCGTTGTTAAACCATTTCACTATTCCATTATTCATTAAAAATACTCCTATTAACCTATATCAAGATATACTTGATTTAATTGTGTATTACCACAAATACTATTGTATCATAGATTAATACAAATGTCTACTTAATTGTAATTTTTAGTTAACATTTTTTGATTATGCTTAACCATAAAAAATTGAAAAGCTTTGTGTTACTATATATTGGTGTAAATGCAGATAAAATACTTTACTAACATTTAATTGACATAAATATTAAAATATAAAATTAAGAGATTTAAAAATCAATGTTTATTTGTGAAAAAAATAGATAGCTATTATTTTATATTGAATAATAGCTATCTATCTTAGAGAATATACAATTATGTATTAAGGTATTAATATTTTAATTTATATACAATATAAAATATATAAATATGATACTATTATAAAGCTAGAGAAGCCCATTTTTCACATTGAGAAATTCTTTTTCCATCATCACCTTGTTCTTTATCATATGCAAATTGAGTTAATATTTCACATGGAAATGTATCACATAGGCCACAATGTGTAAGATTTTTATTCTCACAACATGATTTTACAGGACATTCTTCAGACCAAAAAGGTTTATCAATATTTGTACATCCAGCGCAATTTACATCTTCCTTATACTTACATTCACAACACAAAATTCCACATCTTGATTCTATCATTTTAAATCCTCCTCAAATATAAACTTTAATATAATCATATGTTAAAATTTATATTTCTCATTGTAAAAATCAGACAAATTTTTTATATAGGTTGTTGGATTAACACCACAAATAGATTTAAAATCATTTATAAAGTGAGATTGGTCATAATAACCTATATTTTGAGCTAAAGTTGTAAATGATATATTATTACTTTGTATTTCTTGTAGTACTGTATTTATACGTAGTAATCTAAGGTATGTCTTAACACTCATACCAAGAGAATTATTAAAAATCCTATTTAAATGGCGTTCACTATAACAACTAATTTGAGCAATATTTTTAACAGACATAATAGAGTTTTGTTTCCTAGCATCTATAAGAATTGGTATTGTTAAATCTTTTATATTAGATTTAAATAAGTACGATAAAAATAACCTATCGAATTGTTCAATGAGTTCTTTAAGAGTATTGGACTTTTCAAAGATAGAATTAGTTTCGAAATCAAGTTGAGTGTTAAAGTCTTTAACAGGGATTATTAAATCGGCTGATTCTATCTGAGGAAAACCTGTTAAATAGTATACTCCACATGGAAGAAATTCAACAAATACTCTAAATAGTACATTTTCTATATCATTTTTTACAATAATAGTTTTTGTTGTAGCACCCCAAAATTTGCTAGTTATATCTTTTTTACTAAATTCAAATACGATGCATCCACTGGCATCAGGTATCAATGTCAAGTTTTCTATAGAATTTTTATCTGGAAAAGTTATTGTATAGTGAGCTATATATGGTCTTAATAATTTATGTGGTGAAATATATATATCATGATTGTGATTTTTTAGCATGTTTTTAATTTTTTCTATCATAAGTATATCCCCCTGATACTATTTAGTGATAAATAGATTAGTTTAATTTTAGTATTTTATGTAATAAAACATTCTGATAAAAAAGTTTCATTGAGAGTATAAAGTATATAGAATAATTATAAAATAAAGTCTAAAAATGTACAATTATTAAAAAAAATATATGCATTCATGAAACTGGCATATTAGATAGAGTTAGGTATAAACTAAACACAGAAAATAATGGTGTTACTTTTATAATAGATACATATAAAGATATTTTTAAGAATAAAATTTATTATTAAATAAAAAATAAGGGAGAGTGATTTAATAGAATGGCATCAAAACAAATACCAAGAAATAATTTAGAAAAGTTTTTAAGAATAAGAGTTCTATCACATACAGGCGACAAAATACATATAAAATTACCTGTAAATTTTGCAAAGAGAATGATTGAAAACAATGCTTTAGATTTATTTAATGGAAAAGATGATGTAGTTGATGGTAAAAAAGTTACTGAAATACTAGTTAAGGCATTTGACTATGATTTAACTGGAGAAGTGGTTCATCTAGAAAGAAAAAATGGGGATATTATTAAAGTATCAATTGTGCAATAAAATTAATTTATAGGAATTTCAATTTGATGTAATTATAAAAAGATTATATAAAAAATGAATTATTTTACCATGTTAAAAGCTATATAAATTTGTTATTTTGCAAATTCATATAGCTTTTTAAGTATTCTTATTATGTGTGATAGATATAAAATAATAGTATATTTATATAAGTTAAGTTTTCTGTATTCTCACTTGTAATATATATTTTAGACGTATTTTGAAAGTTAAACAATTGGCAGTATATTCTATTTTTCTATTGAAAATGATATAATATAGCTACTAAGAGGGAGGAGGACAAAATTTTGAAGTTAAAAACCTATCAATTGATTCTGATTGTTTGTATGATTTTTCTTTCTTTTCCAATAAAAATTAACTCTGCTTCAGATAGGGTTCCAGTTAAAGTCGGGTATTATGATGATGGCGATTATATGAGTCGAAATGAAAATGGAGAGTATATAGGATTTAATTTTGAATACTTACAAGAAATTACTAAGTACACTAACTGGAAATATGAAATAGTAGATTGTAAAAGTTGGGAAAATGCTCTTGAAATGTTAAAATCAGGTGAGATAGATGTTCTTCCTAGTGTCTATTATACAAAAGAACGTACAAAAGAAATGCTTTTTCCAACACTACCAATGTGTAATATCTATACAACTTTAAATGTAAAAGTGGATGATACTCGTTATGATTATGAGGATTTTGATTCATTTCAGGATATGAAAGTAGGTGTTATTAGTAATAGTAAGGATGCTGAAAACTTTAAAGAATATTGTAAAACAAATGATTTTGAAGTTAAAATTATATCTTATAAAGAAACAGATGATTTATTAAGAGATTTAAAAAATGGAAATCTTGATGGTGTTGCTATAACACATCTTGGTCGGACTAGTACATTTAAAAGTGTAGCACAATTTTCTCCAGAGCCACTCTATACTGTGGTTTCAAATAAGAAACTGGATTTATTATCTCAACTGAATTCTGCTTTGAATACATTGACACTTAGGAATTCAAGTTATGAAACAAAATTATATAATAAATATTTTTCTATAAGTACTGCTCAGAAGCCAGTATTTACAAAAGATGAGCAAGAATATATACAACAATCTGGTGAAATTTCAGCTGTTTATGATTCTACAAAGATACCACTAGAATATGGTGATTCAAAAACAGGTGAGTTTTCTGGTGTGGTTGCTGATTTATTTAAGGAAATTACAAATAACACTGGCTTAAAATTTAGATTTGTTTCTGCAAAAAGTTATAGTGAAGCTCTTCAAGTATCAAAAGATTCTAGAATATCTATAGTTTGTGGTATGGAAAACGATTATATTAACAACCAAAAAAACAATATAAGAACAACGCAGTATTATTTACGTGCTCCAGTAGTTTTAGTTAGTGGAGAAAAAGAAAATGAAATTAAAAAAGTGGCAGCTGTAAATGGTTCTTTAATTGGACAAAATATTACTGAAGATGGGAAACTAGATAGAACTATAGAGTATTATAATTCTCCAAAAGAATGTTTTGAGGCTGTATTAAAGGATAAAGTGGATGCTGTTTATGTAAATACATATATTGCAGATTATCTATTGTCCAATCCTCGTTATGAAAAATTTTCTGTTTCGACCTTGACAAACTATGCAGAAGAAATAAGTATTGGTATTTCTGATTCTGCAGATTCGAGGTTATTTTCTATACTAGATAAATGTATTCAATATATGTCAACAGAACAAATGGACAGAATAATTTTAAAAAATACGATAATTCAATATGATATAACTTGGCAAGATATTATCCACCAGCATCCAATGGCAATTATTGGAGGCGTTATTATAGTATCAGCTATTATTATTATACTTTTGAGTTTTCTACTTTTATTAAAGTCAAAAAATAATAAACGTATTGAGAGTTTGTTATACCGAGATAGTCTTACAGGAATTTGGAATTTAAATAAATTTTGTAAAGAAGCTATTAAGAGTTTAAGAAGTGCAGAAAGTGGTTCATATGTGATTGTTTATTTAGATATAAAACAATTTCGAATGATTAATGACACTTTAGGTTTTTCAGAAGGAGATGAAATACTTTGTGCACTAGCTAAAGCTTTACAAGATTCTGTATCTTTTGAAGAATCTTGTGCTCGCGTTTCTGCAGACCAATTTGTTATGTTATTAAAATACGATAGTTGGGAGTGCTTAGAAGAACGTCTCTTCAAGATTGATAATCAATTAAATGGTTGGGTAGAAAAAATGAGAAAAACTTACCAACTTATTCTTGTATTTGGTGTATATATAGTAGATGAAGTTGAAAAACATGATATATCTCTCATGCTTGACCTAGCAAATTATGCAAGAAGAAATACAGAAATAACTCACAAAAGTTGTGTTGTACTTTATGATATGACTATGAGAGAGGAAGGGCTACATCAAAGAAACTTAACAGATAGAATGCAAATAGCCTTAGAACAAGGAGAGTTTGTTCCATACTTTCAACCAAAGGTAGATATGAATACAAATAAATTGGTAGGAAGTGAAGCATTGGTAAGATGGAATTATCCACATAAAGGTATAATAAGTCCTGCAAAATTCATTCCTTATTTTGAAAAAAACGGATTTGTGGTAGAAATTGACTTTTATATCTATGAAGAAGTCTGCAAAATGTTAAAGAGATGGATGGATTTGGGATTAAATATTAGTCCAGTATCCTGCAATTTTTCCAGAATTCATTTTAATAATGAAAGCTTCTCAGAAAAATTGATAGAAATAGCGGATTCCTATAAAATACCTCACAAATACCTTGAAATAGAAGTCACAGAAAGTATTTTTGTTGAAAATCTCAATCAGATTTTGAGTCATTTTAATCAACTAAGAGAATCAGAATTTCCTATTTCTATAGATGATTTTGGTTCTGGATATTCCTCTCTTGGCTTATTACAACAATTTTCTGTTGATATAATTAAGTTGGACCGTACATTTATACAAAAAGGAATGCATGGTAGTCGTGAACAAGCTGTCGTGCGTGGAGTGGTAAATATGGCAAAAGAATTAAATATGAAAGTTATATGTGAAGGGGTAGAAAGTATAGAACAAGTGAGAATACTAAAAAAAATTGGATGTTATTTGGCACAAGGATATTTTTATGCAAAGCCAATGCCACAAGATGATTTTGAGCAATTATTAAAAAATCCTGTGCTTAAAATCAAATCAAATGTTTAAGGTACTCGTTTATTATATAAGAGAAAAAGAAAAATACCTATTCTAAATTTATATTAACTAAATTGAAAAAGCTATAAATAATAGAATTATTATTTATAGCTTTTTATTATATTAAGTAGTTAATTAAAATTAAATACAAATTGTAGTCATTATATTTTCTGTTTAAGTTTTAAAACTTGTTTTACTATATTTGTTGAATGGTCAGAAATTCTTTCTAAGTTAGTAAGTAAGTCAAGGTAAAGTACACCAGCATCAATTGTACAACTACCATTATTTAATCTAATCATATGAGAATTTCTAAAAGTTTTTTCTAAGTAATTTACTTCATTTTCAACTTCTAAAACTTTGTTTGCTAATTCAAAATCTTTTACATCTAAAACTACTAAAGCATCCTTAAAGTTAGTCATAGTTTTATTGTATATTTCATAGATTTCTTTTATTGCACTATCAGAAAAGTTAACATTCATTTCTTTAACAGTCATAGCCAATTCAGCTATATTTTCAGCATGGTCAGATACTCTTTCGATATCATTTACTGTATTGAAAAGTAAATCTGTTCTAAATCGTTCATCATCTCTGAGTGGTTCTTTAGAAAGTTTTAACAAGTAATTTAATATATCTTTTTGCAATTTATTAACAACTTTTTCAGACTCAAAAGTTTTCTTAATATCCTCACTACTTTTATTTAAAAAACCTGCAATTGAATGTTCTAAAGAGTTTGTAGCCTTATGGCCCATTCTAACAACTTCTTGTACAGTATTACCAAGTGCTATAGATGGAGTACTAAACATTCTTTCATCTAAGTACTTAGTATTGTTTACAATTTCTGACTCAGTTTCCTTAATAGGTATAAGTTTATTTGCTAATTTAACTATGTATTTAGAAAATGGCAATAATATTATAACATTTGTAAGATTAAATAAAGTATGTGCATTTGCTATTTGTCTAGCTGTGTCAGTTGGGTCAAAACGAGTAACTATTGCTGATATAGGTTTATTTAAAACAAGCATAAATATTATTGTACCAATGACATTAAAGCTTAAATGCATTACAGCTGCACGTCTAGCATTTCTATTTGCACCAACACTTGATAAAAGTGAAGTAACACAAGTACCAATATTATCTCCATAAAGTATAGGTAAAGCAGCTGATAGAGGAAGTATTCCTTGAGAAGCTAAAGCTATTAGCATACCCATAGAAGCACTTGAACTTTGTATGATACCAGTGATTGCAAATCCTGCTAATATACCAAGGATAGGATTTTTACTAAAATATAAGAGTGTATCAGTAAATCCCTTATACTCAGCAAGTGGAGCTACTGCATCTTTCATAAATTCCATACCTGTAAATAATATACCAAAACCAATAAGTATTTCAGCTAAGTGTTTTGTTTTTTGATTTGATGTAAATAAATAAAATACTATACCTATACCTAATGCAATTGGGGCTATTCCTTCAAGATTAAATGAAACTAATTGGGCAGTAACAGTAGTACCTATATTTGCACCCATTATTACACCAATGGCTTGACTTAGATTCATTATTCCTGCATTTACAAAACCTACAACCATTACAGTAGTAGCACTTGAACTTTGTATGATACCTGTAACAACTGTACCCACCAATACACCCATAACAACATTACTTGTTAAGAGTTCGATGATTTTCTTTAATTTGTCTCCTGCCGATTTTTGTAAACCTTCTCCCATTAAACTCATTCCATAAAGAAAAAGTCCAAGTCCACCGATAAGACTAACTGCTATATTCACGATATTTCCTCCCTTAAGAAATTAATAAATTTTTTATATGAATTATAAACTTTATTAACTAAAATTTATCGTTTCCATAATATAGAATAACAAATTTTGTCAATTTAAATATTAACGTTTTGTTAAGTATAGGTTAAGAGAATGTTAAATCTTTAAGTTGTTGTTAATTTGAGAAAACTTATATCATGTAGTAATTTAAATACTTAAGGTGATATTTAGCATATTTTGGATAAAGTCAACTTAACAAAGAATTAACTGTTTTCGTCAAAATATTTATAATTAAAAAATATCATCCTTTGCAGAATGATATTTTTTAATTATAAATATTTTTATATTCAATTGGTGTAAGGTTGTTGAACTTTTTAAAAACCATACTATAATAATTTTGGCTATTGAACCCAACAAATACAGCAACATCTAAAATAGACATGTCTTCTCGAAGCAAATATTTTTTACTTTTTTCGACTCGAACCTTATTGAGAAAGTTAGTAAATGTATATCCACTTTCTTTTTTAAATAGGGAGCAAAAATAACTTTTATTAAGTTGTAAATCATTACATATATCACTTACTGTTATATCCTCTGAGTAGTTTTTATGAATATAATCGATAGTTTTTTTTACATAAAAACTAAGAGCTGGTTTGTGTTTCATTTTATCATTACATATTTCTGATAAAAGATTTGATATATAATCTACACATGATAGAGGCTTAAATGGTATATCAGAAAACTCAATATCATTATTAATGCATGATTTAAAAGGCCCTATAACAAAATAGCCACTAGAAATATCAAATTTATGTATTGGCATAATTAAAAATTGTATGTCATTGCAAAAACTTAACATTATATAGGATAAGTTTTTATTAGATATAAAATCTGTGCTTTTTATATTATTGAATATGTTTAAACTTGAAAAGTATATTTCTAGTTTATCACTGTAGCCAACACTACAAAGTTCTTTTAAATCCTTATTAATCACTTTTGTTGGGATATTACAACAGTCAAAAAAATCATTAATGATAAGTTCTATATCATCTTTAAAACATTTCAAAAAATCACCTCATCTAAATTTATACAAATATTTTTATAAAAAAACAAATATAGTTAAGAATTTAAAAAACATATCGCGTAAAATAGTTATTGCGAATGATAATTAATTTCGTTAAATAATATTATGATGTAAGAGAGGTAAAAAGTCAATGAAAAAAATAGCTATTTATGGGAAGGGAGGAATTGGAAAATCAACAACAACTTCCAATTTATCTGCATCACTTTCTCATTTAGGATATAAGGTTATGCAAATAGGATGTGACCCTAAATCAGATTCTACTAAAAATTTAATGAAAGGAAAATTTATACCAACAGTTCTAAATGTAATGAAAGAGAAGAAAGATGATTTAAAACTTGAAGACATAGTATTTGAAGGATATGGTGGAGTATTATGTATTGAAGCAGGAGGCCCAACTCCAGGAGTAGGTTGCGCTGGAAGAGGCATAATAGCGGCCTTTGAAAAATTAGAAGAATTAAAGGCGTTTGAAATATATAATCCAGATGTAGTAATTTACGATGTACTTGGAGACGTTGTTTGTGGAGGATTTTCAATGCCAATAAGAAATGGATTTGCAAATGAAGTGTATATAGTAACTTCTGGAGAAATGATGTCAATGTATGCTGCTAGTAATATATCTTTAGCTGTAGAGCAATTTAAAAATAGAGGATATGCTTCTTTAAAAGGACTCATATTAAACGCTAAAAATGTTGAGAATGAAATAGAATTAGTTGAAAAATTGGCTGATGAAATAAAAAGTAAAGTTTTTCACTATATCCCAAGAAATAAAATCATGCAACAGTCTGAGAATAATGGAAGAACCGTTATAGAAGAAGATAAAGATGATGAAATGTCACAAGTATATATAGAACTTGCAAATAAGATTATGCAAAGTAACTAGATAAATATAAGATTAAAATAGAAAATACAGATTTAAAATAAAGTTTATTATGGAGGAAATTTTTATGAAATTTAAAAAGATATGTTCAGTATTTTTACTTAGCGCATTAATATTAACAGGATGCTCAAAACCATCAAATGATGAGTCTGCAAATAAGGAGTCAAATAACAACGTAAAAGTTGTTTCAGCCACAGTAGCAGCAACACAAGTACTAGATAAATTAGATGCTACTTTAGTAGGTATTCCAACGACTAAATCTGAATTGCCAGAAAAATATAAAAATCTACCAGAAGTAGGACAAGCTATGAATCCTGACTTAGAAATTGTAGCATCTCTTGAGCCAGATGTATTTATAGTTGATAGTATGTTTAAAGAAAATGTTGAGAAGAGTATGAAAGAATATAACCTAGATACATTCTATTTTGAAACTGGAACATACACAAAGTTTCTTAAAAGTATAGAAAATTTAGGTAATAAAATAAATAAACAAGATGAAGCAGAAAAACTTATAAAAGAGCTAAAAGGAGTAGAAGAATTGGTCGTAGAAAAATCAAAAAAACAGGATAAAAAACCAAGAGTAGCTATTTTATTTGGTGGTGGAAATAGTTTTATGCTAGCTACAAAGAGCTCATATCTTGGTGATTTGGTTAAAACAGTAGGTGCTGAAAATATAGCTGATAACTTAACAGATAGTGTGGATTCAGATTATATACAATTTAGCTTAGAACAAATTATAAAAGAAAATCCAGATTACATACTTAGATTTGCACATGGGAATATAGAAGAGACTAAAAAAGCATTTGATGATTCTTTTGATAAAAATCCTGCATGGGCTACATTGAATGCAGTGAAAAATGGAAAAGTTATAGATTTAGACTCAAGTATATTTAATGTATCAGCAAATATACATGTCAAAGATTCAATAAATAAACTGGGAGATATCTTATATGGAGATAAATAGATTTTAGGTGAATAATATGGATAATAAAAAAGTCTTATTGATATTTACAGGGTTGATAACTGTAATTATTTTATTAATTGTTTTTTCTACTGTAGGGAGTGTAAATTTAAGTATTGGGGAAATATTTGATGCATTGATAAATGAAAATAATACAATGGTTACTACAATAGTTTATAAAATGAGGTTGCCTAGAAATATTTTAGCAGCGTTAGTTGGTGCAAATCTAGCAGTTTCAGGATTATTGTTACAAGCTGTTATGAAAAATCCATTAGCAGACCCTGGTATAACAGGTATATCTACAGGAGCAAGTGTAGCTGCTATTATAATATTGCTTTTATTTCCACAATATACAAGTATGTTACCAATAGTTGCTTTTATAGGAGGACTCATATCTTGTGGAGTAGTATATTTGATGGCGTATAAAAATGGGCTTAGACCAGAGCGAATTATACTAGCTGGAGTCGCTGTAAACACTATATTAGGTGGTGTTATATCGTATTTATCAACTATGTATAGTGAAAGAATTCAAAGTGCAATGTTGTGGTTAAACGGAAGTTTAGCCACAAAGACTTGGTTAGATGTAAATATGCTAATATGGTATTCTGTTATAGGATTGATAGGATCAATTTTACTTATCAGAAGCGCAAATGTACTACAACTAGGAGATGACGCAGCTACAAATCTTGGCTTCAATGTAAATAAAAGTAGGTTTCTAATCTCATTAGTAGCTATATTTTTAGCAGGTGTTTCTACCTCTATAGTTGGTGTCATCAGCTTTGTGGGTCTTATAGTACCACATATAACTCGTATGTTGCTTGGTAGTGACCATAAATATACGATACCATTTAGTATAGTACTAGGGAGTATAGTATTATTAATTGCAGATACATTAGCAAGAACAATAGGAGGCTCTATAGAGATTCCAGTAGGCGTTATTATGTCTATAATAGGGGGTCCATTCTTCTTATATTTATTAAGAAAGAGAGGCGGTTATTAATGTTCAATGTAAAAAATGTCAAAATAGGTTATGAAGATAAGATTATCATAGACAATCTGAGTGTGAGCATTAAGGAAAAAGAAGTAGTTTCTATATTAGGTCCAAATGGTTCAGGAAAATCTACGCTACTTAAATCCTTATCTAGAATTTTGAAAATTAAACAGGGTGACATATATATTGGTAAGAAAAATATGAAAGTCATGAGTAATAAAGAAATTTCGAGGAAAGTGGCATTATTAGCTCAACATAATGCCTCCTTAAAGGATATAAAAGTAAAGGATTTAATATATTATGGAAGAATACCACATAAAGGTTTTTTTGAAAGTAAAAATAAAAATGATGAAGAGATAGTAAATTGGGCAATGAGAAATACAGGTCTTGAAGCATATAAAGATAAATTGGTAAGCAATTTATCTGGAGGAGAAAGACAAAGAGTATGGTTAGCGATGGCACTTTGTCAAAAGCCAGATATACTTTTATTAGATGAACCTACAACATATTTAGATATATCTCATCAATTAGAACTAATGGAACTTGTAAAAGATATAAATAAAAAATTTGGAATGACTATAATTATGGTTCTACATGATATAAATCAAGCGAGCAAATACAGTGACAGACTTATTATTATGAATAATGGTGCTATAGTAGCGGATGGCCATCCTAATAACGTAATAAGTGAAGAAATAATAAAAGATGTTTATAAGGTAAAATGTGATATAGATATAGACCCAATTAGCAAAAAGCCTAGGATTCATCCAATAATGTTATGTAGAAGAACTAGTAGTATATAAAGTTTTAACATTTGAAATGAGCACAGTTTAAAAATATAAAAAGTAATATAAGTGTAACTTTAAATTTATAAAGTTGTATAAGTAATAGGATTGGAAAGGAAAAAATATGTATACTTTAAATGTATTAAATAGATTAAAAGATATAGCATATGATAAAGATATAAAATCTTTATCATATGCTGTGTTTCCAGGGACTCATTGTCCATTGTTTGGAGTTGTATTAACTGCATCATATATAAAAAACATGGCTCTTGTGATAGTAGGAACAAATGAATGTACTTATTATAGTAAAAACTTTGTATATCATAGACAGTCTGGTCAAGATAGTGTTTATTCAGTAGTTCTAAAAGATAAAGATATAGTTTTTGGTGCAGAAAAAAAAGTAATAGAAGCTGTAAAGTATATTTCAGAAGTTGAAAAGTTTGATGCAATAATGATAGTAACTACATGTGTACCAGAGTTAATAGGTGAGGATTATAATGCTTTATCTGAGGAATTGGAAGAACTGATAGGTATCCCTGTTTTAGCAGTTAATACCGAACATTATACTTGTAATTCTCATATAATTGGAATGACTAGAGCTTTAAAGAGTTTATCATCAGTTATGGAGAATCATACAAATAAAAAAGGTGTTAATATTTTAGGGCATAGACAAGAGAATGTAGAAGATACAGAGCTTGTAAAGTTACTTTTTAAAGAAGGCGTAAAAATAAATTGTGTAATACCATCTAAATGTACTATAAGAGATATAAAAAGTGCATCTAGTGCTAAATTAAATATAGTAACAGACATGATAGCATTGGATTTAGCAGAAGATATGAAAAATAAATTTGGAATAGAATACATATATTTTGATAAAAACATGAAAGAGTCAATTATAATGGAAAACTATAATAAACTTTGTAACATTTTAGATATAGATGTACAAGATGAATTATTAGAACAAAGACAAAAATATAATTTGTTATTGAATAAATGTAGACTTCTAATGGAAGGTAAAAAGCTAATTTATGGGAATACACCAATGATGGTGTTTGAAACAGTGGATTTCTTAACAGAATTAGGGTTAGTGCCAGAATTTATACAAGTGCGTGAACTTTATGAACAAGATGGTTTATTTAAAGACAACATAATAAAAAAAGGACACAATCCATATATAAGCAGAATTGCGAATATAGCTCCACTTAGAAGTTTGTATGATACTATAAATGCAGATATTTATATAGGCCATGAAAATCCAATGTTATTAAAAGAAAAAGGACTTATGCAAATAACGTTAGACGAACATGCACAAAAAATAGGGTTTGAGCTTCCAATAGGCATAATGGAAACTTTAATTAAATTGTTTGATGTGGAGAAAGTTACAAGAAAGGAAGTGATTTAATATGGAAGTATATAAATATTTTCCAAATCCTTCTGATAGAATGGGAATAATATTTACAGTATCATCAATAAGTGAAGCCTGTGTCATAGAATTTGGCCCATCAGGAACAACTCACTATGCGATAGAAGCAATTGGAAGTTTAAATGGAGAAGACAAAGCAAAGATTTATTCAACTCATATGAGTGAAAGTGATGTTACGTTTGGAAATTATGATAGATTAGAAAAGGCTATAATTGAAATAGATAATAATATTAACCCAAAATATATATTTGTAATGGCTTCATCTGTATCTTCTATTATAGGTGTGGATATAGTAGGAATCTGCAATATCATAAGTGATTCTGTAAACTGTAAGTTAATCCCAATTACAACAGGTGGATTAAGAGAAGATTATAATCAAGGAGTTGAAGATTTTCTTTATATATTAGCAAAGGATGTAGTAAAAGAGAGCAATGAAAAAATTGATAGTTTTAATATAATTGGATGTAATATAGACCAATATAACTTTTTATCAGATTGTGAAGAAATTAAAAGGATGATAAAGACTTTTTTCAAAAAAGAAGTAAATGTAACCTTTACATCATACACATCAATAGATGAAATAGAAAATGCATCTAAATCTAGTTTAAATATAGTACTTAGGAAAGAAGGTATTAAAGCAGCCACTTTTATGAAGGATAAGTACAATATACCTTATGTGTATAAAAAGCCTTATGGAATAAAAAATACTGAAGAATTTATTAAAGACATACAAAAAGTAACTATGTGGGATTTGGATAAAAGTGCTTATGAAGCTGAAGTATCTAACATAAAAAGACAAGTATTTAATATAAAAAGGAAGTTTTATTTTTATAAGGAAAGCAAAAAATGTGCTGTATTTGGAGATTATGACACTGCTTTAGGATTTAAAGATTTATTGAATGAATTAGGTCTTGAAGTTGATAGAGTTAATATATTGCATAATACAGATTGTAATGACGAATCTGTATATATTGGAAATAATGAGTTAGAAAGAAATAAATATTTAAAAGAAAATGAGTTATTGGTTTTATTTGGAGATGGTACTAGTATTGATATGAGTCACAATTCAAAGTTAGATATACAGATAAGTAATCCAAACCTAAAAAGTGTAAATATATATCCATATACACCATTTATTGGACTAAGAGGAGTGCTTTACATAATTGAAAGAATACTTAATATATCACTATAAGATAGATTTATTAAAAGGTTAATACATATTTTCTCACAATAATTTATGAATTCTGTTAGGATTTGTAAGATATGGGATATAATATAAATAAGTAAATTTTATAAATAGATAATTTACTTGCTTTATTTTAATTATGCTGGAGAAGTGGGGGAATAGGTTATGGAAAGACTAATGGAGCTTTTAGAAAGAAAATTTTTAAAAGATGTAGAACTCTTAGAATTGGAAGATATAGAAAATGTAGTAGAGTGTAAAATGACACAGCCATACAATGCTCACTATAATGAATACTTAGTAAAAGTGAAAAATGGAGATATAATAGAAGAATATTTTGTGTATTTAAAACATAGATAGATGTAAAAGAGGTGTGTATTTTATTTGTAATATTACAAAATAAATACACACCTCTTTTAGTATTAAAGTGTAAAACTATAAAATTTTAATTTATATCTATTTGATATTTTCAACAATATCAGTTAATATTGAGTCTAAATCATTACTAATGTCTGTAACACCATTATGAGTAATATCTATGATTTCTTTAGTCATAGGAAGTTCACCTAGAAGTTTTAAATCTAAATCATTTAAAAACTTTTCAGTAGAGTCACCATCAAATAGTTTGATTTTTTTAGAACAATCAGGACATTGAATATAACTCATATTCTCAATAACTCCAAGAACATTTATGTTCATTTTTTTAGCCATATTAACAGCTTTTGATACAATCATAGATACCAAATCTTGAGGAATTGAAACCATAACTATTCCACTTATAGGTATAGATTGCATAACTGTTAATGCAACATCTCCAGTGCCTGGGGGCATGTCTATAAGTAAATAGTCTAGTTCTTCCCAAAGTACATCAGTATAAAATTGTTTTACAACTCCTCCAACTAGAGGTCCTCTCCAAACAACAGGTTCATTTTCATCATCTATCATAAGATTTATAGACATTACTTTTATGTTATTTGAATTTTCTACAGGATAAATATAAGAACCATCAGAATAAGCTTTTACATTTTTTAGACCCATAAGTCTAGGAATACTTGGTCCTGTTATATCAGAGTCTAATATACCAACTTTATATCCCATTTTATTTAGCTTATTAGCAAGTAAAGCAGTTACAGTCGATTTACCAACTCCACCTTTCCCACTCATAACACCAATTATTTTTCCGAATTTATTGTTAGGGTTATTTTCAATAGAACAATTTGATTGACTATTACAATTTCCCTTTGATAGACATGAATTACAATCTGCCATATCTATTACCTCCAATGTTTAGTATTTATTAGATTATTTGTAACCTACATATACTATTTTAGTACAATTAAACAATAAAGTCATTATTTAAAAGGAACTTAGAATATTTTCTATTAATCAAATAGTAATTTATTATAAAAAAAAGAAGGTAATAAAAAAATATAACCTTCTCAATAAAATGGTTGTTTCAATTGACCTATAGAGTTTAATCATATAAACATATAGGAAATATTTCAATATATTATACATAAATGGTCATTTTATAAGTATAACTGGGAATTATATATATTTTTTATAGAAGTTTGTTGAAAAACAATTAAAAATCATGAAGAAAAAAGATATAATTAGAAATGTAGTGATAAATTTAAAAATGTGGTAATAAATATTTTACTAAAAATTATAGCATTGAAATATTTTAAATAACATCAGGAGGAATATAGATGGAAATAAAACCAAGAAGTGCAAAAGTAGAAGAGTTTGATAAAGTAACAGGATTAATAAACTATGTGTTTAGAATATCAAGAAACTATAAGCCAACTATGGTGGAAGAGTTTCCACTTTTATTGAATAAAGATAACATAGAAAATATGATTATAATATCAGAAAATGAAAAAGTAGTTTCAGATGTAAACTATTTGGTACAAGATGTATCTATTCAAGGAAATAAACTAAAGGTTGCAGCTATAGGTGGAGTATGCACACATCCAGATTATGAGAAGAAGGGATATTCATCTAAAATACTAGATAAAGCAGAAGAAAAAATGTTTTCTGATGGTGTAGATGTTTTAATTATTTCAGGGACAAGAAGTTTATATAGTAGAAGAAACTGTAGTGTAGTGAAGAGTTTCTATAAATATACAATAAAGCCAGAAAATATTGAAATACCATATGAAATAGTTGAATTTGATGAAACTAATTTTGAAAAAGATGCTGATTTAGATAAAATGATTGAATTATATAATCAAAATAGTACTAGATTTATAAGAACGAGAGATGAATTTAAAAAATTATTACATGCAGCTACTATTGCTTGGGGGCCAATTGATTATAAGAAAGTATTTATAAAAGAAAATAGTAACATAATAGGATATTTAATAATAAGAACAATAAAAAAAGAAGGTTCTATTATAGGAGAAGTAGTTGAAATAGGAGTGAATAATATAAATGTTGAAAATATATTAAAATATGTTACGAATAAATTTGGTTTAGAGTATTTAGACTATAAGGTACATGTAAGAAATCTAAAGGACCAATTAGGATGTAATGAACTAAAGTCTTTAGATTATCAACAAGGAACAATTAAAATAATAAATTACAGTAAATTATGTGATAATTTAAAAGGTTATTTTAATCAATATGTAGATTCTGAACTATTAGAGCATATTGAGTTTAAACAAGTTGAAAATAAATATATCATCAAATATAAGGAAGAGGAGCTTATGATAGAAAGTTTAGATAAACTTAACAAGCTATTTTTCGAAAGAAATGAAGAACAATACAATGAATTTAAACATTTAAAAAAAATATATGAATTTACTACAAAAGTATTTCCTATAGATTTTCCATGGACTGCAAATTTAAACTACCAATAATTATTATACTTTTTGCCTAAGATTTAAAAGAAATGTTCTTAGAGATGGCTTAAAGAAGTTGATTCAATTAGCTAATCAAAGAAGAGATTACCTACATCAAGTAACTTGAGTATAAAGTTATTTGGTATGGAAGATTAGTTCAATGAGTGTTGGAAAAGTACTTTTATGAAGGAATTTGAAAGGATGAGTATTATATGGACATACTTGAAAAAATAGCAGAATGTATATTAAATATGGGTGTAAATAATATAAAAGAGTTGGTAAAAGACGCTATAGAGGAAAATATTAATGTAGAGGATATATATGAATATGGGTTAAACAAGGGTATGATAGGTGCTTTAGATAAGTTTGAGAATAAAGAATACTATCTTTCAGAAGTGATAGTATGTACAGATGCATTAAACAAAGGTATTAGCATCTTAAAGGGCACTGGAAAGATAAAGAAAAAATCAAAGGGAGTAATTTTAATGTCTGTAGTAGAAGGTGACACCCACGAGATTGGAAAAAATATTGTAAAAGTAATGGTTGAAGCTACTGGATATAAAGTAATTGATTTAGGTGTAAATAGAAAAAGCGAAGATATAATAGAAGAAGCTATAAAAAACAATGTAGATATAATAGGTTTATCTTCAATGATGACAACGACAATGGAAAACATGAAATCAGTAATAAATAAGCTTAATAGACTTAATTTAAGTAAAAGGCCAAAGGTAATAATTGGTGGAGGTCCTGTAAGTATGGATTTTGCAGAAGAGATAGGTGCAGATGGATATAGTCCAAATGCTCCAAAAGCAGTTAAATTAATAGACAAACTTATAGGAGGAGAAATTTAGAATGTTTTCAGATATGACTTTATTGCAATATATAAATAGTGAAGATAGAGGATTTTTCCTGCCTGATATGGGTACAAATGGTTTATTTTTAATAAATAAAAAAGCATATGAAGTATATGATAGTGTAGATTTACAATTGGAATTAGCAAGAACTATGGACAAATATTTTGAATCAGATTTTATATATTCATTTTGTGATGGAATTACATTTTGTGAGACTCTGGGCTTAGAGACACTAAGACCAGATTACGATTTTCCAAGTGTATTGACACATACAATAACAGATAGTGAAAAGTTAAGAAAATTAGATGTACCAGACCCTTATACAAGTGGACGTATGCCACTCAATCTAGAAAGCTTGTCACTAATATCAAAAACTATAAAAAAACCATTATATGAATCAATACAAGGTCCATTTACTCTTGCAGGTCAATTAGCTGGGGCTACACAACTTTTAAGGTGTATAATAACTGATAAAAAATTTGTGGAGGAGTTATTAGAATTCACTACTGAGTTAGTAAGGCGATATGCTGTGGCTGCAAATAAAGCAGGTGCAAAATATATTTCAATAGCAGAGCCAACATCAGTAACTTTAAACAAAGCTAGATTTAATGAATATATAGTAAAAAATTTAAATGAGATATATGATGAACTTGATTGTTGGAAAGGTATGCATATATGTGGAGACACAAGAGAGTTGTTAGATGATATGTTGAGTTGCAATGTAGATGCAGTAAGTTTAGACCAAATTCTAGACTATGAAGAGATTGCACCAAGAATTCCAAAAGATATAGTTTTAATTGGAAATTTAGACCCAATAAAACTTCTTGGACGTTCTACACCTGATAAAATCACAAAGGAAACACTAAAGTTGTTAAAAAAGATGAGAAAGTATGATAATTTCCTATGCGATTTTGGTTGTAACTGTTTAAATACAACACCAGTAGAAAATTTACAAGCAGCCATAAAAGCAGGCAGAATTAGTTATAAAGAATTAGATAGGATTGATATGAATGAGTTGGAATAACAGTAAAAATATGCCTTATTTAGAATTTATAGATTTAGAAAATATTTATATAAATAAAGATACAGTGCTAAAGTTTTTGGGATATTCTAATAGAAAAGTTCCAGAAATGATTAATGAAATAGTTGAAGAAGAAATAAAAAGTATAAAAAGCATATTGAATATTAAAGTTTATATAAGTGAAATTGATACTGATAAAATGCCTAAAGAGTGTAAAAAGGCATTTGCTATTTTATATACTATAGGAGATAAAATTGATATTAAGATGAACGACTACATGAAAAATTGTAATATGATGGCAGGTCTAGCACTAGACAAAATAGGTGTAGTATGTTTAGATTACATTAATGAAAAAATAAAAATGTATTTAAAGGAAACCTATAGTAATCTCAATATATCATACGAGATATATCCAGGAGATAAAGATTTTAAAGTTGAAAATCAAAAAGACATTTATGAATATATAAAAAATAAATACAATAATTTGGAAATAAAAATCAATGATTATCATCAATTGGCTCCTATAAAAAGTGTCGCGATGCTCATATTAATGGGTGATAAGGAAAATACTGAATCAAGATGCAGTAAATGTATTAGAAAGTGTTTTTAGAAATTTTTACAAGATTAAAGTTGATATTGGCAAGTTGCAATAATTTTTTTAGCTTAAAGATACGCTAGCTAAAAAAATTATTGCAAAATAATAAGATTCTACTTATAAATTATAATAAATTTTTTAATTCAATGAGAGTGTTTATTTCATAAGTTGGTATAGAACTAGTATAATTTATACTGTTATTGGAGTTTAACCAACAAGTATCTATTCCTGAATTTATTCCTCCTAATATATCTGAAGTTAAACTATCACCAATCATCAAAGCCGAAGTTTTATCATAACACTTAAACTTTTTAAATGCATATTTAAATATTTCTGGATTCGGTTTTGATACTTTTACTTCTTCTGATACAATCATTCCATCAATATATTTTTTTATTTCTGAGTTTTTAAGCCTATTATTTTGGACTTTAGAAATTCCGTTTGTTATTATGATAATTTTATATTTACTTTTAAGGTATGGCAATACATCAAGTGTACCTGGCATTAAAAAAGTACATTCTGACAAAAGATTTAAGTACATTTTACTAAGAATTATAGGGTCAACATTTAATTTCATTTCCTTTGCAAAAAGTTCAAATCTAAGTAGCTTAAGCTCATCTAAAGTTATAGTGTGTTTTTCAAGGTCAAGCCAAAGCTTATCACTTATATTTCTATATATTTTTATACATTTGTCAAAGTTAAAATCCAATCCAAATTTAGATAAAAGTTTCTTGAAAGCATAAGATTCACTCTTTTTAAAATCAAATAAAGTATCATCTGCATCAAAAAATATAAATTTATATCTCTTCATAAGGTATACCCTTTATAGTATAACTGCAAAAACTACTTTGCTTTCACTATTAGAATCATTTTGCCATTTGTGCTTTGTTCCTAGAGGAATCTTAACACTATCACCTTTGAATAGAGTAAATTCATCATCATCCATAAATAGTTTGACTTCTCCTTCTAAAATGTATGCAATTTCATCTCCATTATGAGTAATTCTATCAACACAAGAAGATGTATTTGGAGCCAAATCCATAATAGCAAATTCTAAGTTACCACTAGAATCTGGAATTAAAACTTCATATACAACATCATTACTTCCAGGTAAAATAACTTTCTTTCTACTATCGCGTCTCACTATTAAACTTTTTTTATCTACTTCAGATACAAAAAATGTAAATAGAGGAACATTTAGAGAAGAGGCTATAGATTTTAATGAGTTTACAGATGGATTAGCAAGACCTCGTTCTATTTGACTCAATAATGATGGTGTAACATCTGCTAGTTTTGCTAAATCTCGAATACTTAGATTTTGTTTTTTTCGAACTTCAGCTATTTTTTCTCCTAAATTTAAATCATTCATATAAATATCCTCTCTTTTTCGTTTTAAAAATATTACTTTAAAATAACCTAAATAAAAAGATTATATAGTATGAAATCATTATAACATATAAGATATAATTTTGAATAAATAATGTTAAATCTAATTGAATAAATTAAAATATAATTGACAAGTGGATACAGAATACTTAAAATATATTTAAATAAAATTAAATTAAGTAAAAAATAATTAACTTACTTTAAGATAGGAGGGAATAGTGTGCAAATAACAACTTTTGGAGCTATATTTGGCTTATTAGTAGCAATTATTTTAATTATAAAGAAATTTCAAGCTGTATATAGTTTAATGTTAGGGGCATTTGTTGGGGGAATAATTGGAGGAGCGAGTATAACAGAAACTGTAGATTTTATGGCAACTGGAGCTATGAATATCTCACCATCAATTCTTAGAGCTTTAGCATCAGGTGTATTGGCTGGAAGTCTAATAAAAACAGGAGCAGTTGATAAAATATCAGAACAAATCGTAAAGATATTAGGAGAAAAGAGAGCCTTACTTTCTATAGCTGCTTCAACAATGGTACTTGCAGGAGTAGGTGTAAATTTAGATGTATCTGTAATAACTGTAGCACCAATAGGCTTATACATAGGAAGAAAATTAAACTACTCTAAATTAGCAATACTTTTAGCTATGTTAGGTGGAGGTAAAGCAGGTAATATAATATCACCAAATCCAAATACCATTGCGGTAGCAGGAAATTTTTCTGTAAATCTATCTAGTGTTATGATAGCAAACGTAATTCCAGCAATTGTTGGTATTGTGATTACAGTTGTTTTGGCAAGTTTATTAATAAATAAAGGAAACAAGGTGGAATCATATGAACTCTTGGAGCAAAGAGAGGGCTTACCAAGTTTGTTTAAGTCATTATGTGGTCCAATTGTAGCTATATTTTTATTGTTTTTAGGAAATATATCACCTATAGTAATAGACCCTATGGTTGCACTTCCTATAGGAGGAGTAGCGACCTTAATAGCTACAGGAAATTTGAAGAATACAAGAGAGTATTTATCTTTTGGATTATCTAAGATGCAAGGTGTATGCATATTATTACTCGGAACAGGGACTATTGCAGGTATTATACAAATGTCTGAATTACAACAGAGTACAATAGGTATACTACAATATTTAAATATGCCACAATTTTTATTAGCACCAATTTCAGGTATACTTATGTCACTGGCAACAGCATCATCAACAGCTGGAGCTACTATAGCATCATCAACTTTTTCTGATGCTATATTAAGTGGTGGATTATCGCCAATTTCAGGTGCATCAATTGTTAATGCAGGTTCTAGTGTATTTGAACAATTACCACATGGTTCATTATTTCATACTAGTGCAGGTAGTATAAATATGGATATAGGTGAAAGATTTAAATTGATTCCGTATGAAGCACTAATAGGAATAGTAATGACTATAGTTTCAACATCTATACAATTAATCTTATAATAAATATAAATATTTAATGAAAAAAGTAGGATTTTGTTATTAAATATTGAATTTATATAAAAAAGAAAGATTGGAGTTTTAAGGTGAATAAAAAAAAGATAGTAATTATAGGGATTATTTATTCATTTTTAGTTGTAGTTTCACTCGCAAATATGTATGTAGGTATGGAGTATAATTTGAATATATTTGAATATGTTAAGAAATCACTTCCATTTACAGAAGAGGAAAAACAATGGCTAAAAAAACATGAAAATTTAGTTTATAGTTCTGACCAGAGCTCTCCTCCCCTTAGATATAAAGGTCAAGAAGATGGTCAATACAAAGGAATTGTTGTTGATTTAATTAATTCCCTATCAATCCAAATAGGTAGAGATTTCTATTTTAAACCAAATACATGGTGGAAAGAATCCTTTGTAAATCCAGTGGATGATAGTATAAGATTTTTTGACTTAATTCCATCAAAAGAAAGAGCAAATAAGTTTGTATTTACTGACCCAATTTATACGTTAAGCGCAAACATATTGAAAGATAAAAAATCACAGAATATAAATAGTTATAGAGATTTAAAAGGAAAAACAATAGCAATACCAGAGGGTGACTATTCTATAAACTTTTTGAAACAAAGAGTTGATAATATAGATATTGTGTTGACTCCAGATATAAAGACTGGAGTCAATTATTTAATGTCAGGTAAAGTAGATGTAGTTGTTGGTGATGAACCAGTACTACAATACTATGTAATAAACTATGAACTTTCAGATAAATATAGTATTTTAAATACTCCTATTTATACCAAAAAGGCAGTTCTCGCTGTTCCTAAACAATATGAAGAATTAGTTGGTATTTTAAATAAGGGAATTTTTAAACTTCAGAAAAATGGTGTATATAAAGATTTAAATAAAAAATGGTATTCTATATATAATGAAGTTGATGATGTATTATATGATAGAGGAGTCATACCAATCATTTATATTTTTATAGGCATAATTTTGATATCTATTTATATTTTTTATAGTTATACATATTTATTAAAAATAGAAATAAGAAGGAAAACAGAAGAAGTAATAGAAAATAAGAAGGCTTTAGAGGCTACATTTAATAGTATCACAGACATAATAATGCTTATAGATGACAATTACAATATAGTTGAATCAAATAAAGTATTCTATGATTTTATCAATGAGACACAATATAAAAAAGAAGAATTAATTGATATAATAAAAAATATTATTGAGAATACATTTTCTGAAAATACACATGAAACAAGTGAAATAGAATTGAGTAATAAAATTTTGAAAATAAGTACTTTCCCTGTAGAATATAAAAAAAATAATGTTGAATATATAGTAGCTTTAATTAAAGACATAACTAATGATAAAATAATAGAAGCAAAGTTGTTGAGAGATAATAAAATGATATCTATAGGGCAACTAGCTTCTGGAGTAGCACATGAGATAAGAAACCCTCTAGGAATAATAAGAAATAATTGTTATCTTTTAAAAGATAATGTTACTATAGAAGAGGTAAATGATTGTGTAAAATCAATAGAAAGTAATGTAGATAGAGCAAGTAATATAATAACGAACTTATTAAATTTTGCAAGAATATCAGATGATAGTTTAGAAAATATAAATATGAGAAATTTTATTGAAAATATAGTCAAGCTTCAGTATAAAGTTTTACAGTTAAAAGATGTTGAAATAAATATAAACTGCAATAAGGATTTAGTGTGTTACATAAATGGAGAGTCTTTAAAACATGTATTTATAAACTTAATATCTAATTCAGTGGATGCAGTACATAAAGGCGGTAAAATTATTATAAATTGCTATGTGAAAGAGCGCTGTTTATTTATAGATTTTAAAGACAATGGTGATGGTATAAAAGAAAACGTTTTAAAGGATATATTTAATCCTTTTTATACTACAAAGCCGATTGGTGAAGGAACTGGATTAGGATTGTATATTACATATAATGAGATTAAAAAGAATAACGGAGATATAAGTGTCAAAAGTCAATTGGGAGTTGGTACTTGTTTTTATATAAAAATTCCACTAAATAAAGAGGTGACTATATGATGAAGATACTAGTAGTTGATGATGAATTAGAGTATGGAACAATAATGAAAAAAATTTTGCAAAAGAATGGATATGTGGTAGATATAGCACTAAGTGGAGAAGAAGCTGTGAGTATTATCAAAAAAAATAAAAATTATGATTTGATTTTGTCTGATGTTATGATGAAAAACATGGATGGAGTACAACTTTTAGATAAAATTAAATCTATTAATAAAAATATAGAAGTTATATTAGTTACTGGATATGGAAGTATTGAAAATGCAGTTGAAGCCATGAAAAGAGGAGCTTTATCTTATTTTATAAAAAGCAATCCTATTGAAACTTTATTAGAAGAAATTGAGAAAGTAAAAATAGAAAAAGAAGTAGTTTGTACACAAAAAAATAATTTGGACTTTACTTTAGAATCTAAAAATAAGGATTTTAATAATATAATAAAAATCGCAAAAAAGGCTGCTTGTAAAGATGTAAATATACTAATTCTTGGAGAATCTGGGGTAGGAAAAGATGTTTTAGCTAGATATATACATAGTCTAAGTCCAAGAAGAGATGAAATATTTGTACCTGTAAACTGTTGTTCTTTTTCTGAAAACTTATTAGAATCTGAGTTATTTGGACATGAAAAAGGTTCTTTTACTGGAGCAGTAGATAATAGAAAAGGCAGATTTGAACTTTCAAATAAGGGCACTTTATTTTTAGATGAAATAGGAGATATACCTCTAAATGTACAAGTAAAATTGTTAAGGACACTTGAAGATAAATCTATAGAGAGAATAGGAAGCAACAAGTCTATTAAAGTTGATTTTAGATTAATTTGTGCAATGAATAAAGAACCTAAAATAGAAATACTAAATGGTAATATAAGAGAAGATTTTTTTTATAGAATAAGTACAATAACAATAACTATACCACCTTTAAGAAATAGAAGAGAAGATTTAAATACACTTATAGACTTTTTCTTAAATAAATACCAGATTGAACATGATAAAAAAATATCCTCAATTGATAAAGAAGTAGTTGATTTTTTAATAAATTATGATTATCCAGGTAATATAAGAGAATTAAAAAATATAATCAATAGATTAGTAGTTTTAAGTGAAGGAAGTAAGTTATCAAAAGATAATTTAAACTTAATATCAAATAATATAAACATAGATGATAAAATAAGTATTAGACCTCTAAGAGAAATAAGAAAAGAATTTGAGTGTGAATATATTGAAAAGGTTCTATCTCTATGTGGAAATAATATTTCAAATACAGCAAAAAAATTGGAGATTAGCAGAAGACAATTAACTAATAAAATATCAGAGTACAATATTAAGTGAGAAAAAAACTTCTCATATACTGAGCAAAAAATTTCTCACAATTATTAAAAGATAAGTAGAAAAATTCTACTTATTTTTTTTATTATAATTTTTAAATTTAAGACTTACAATAATTATAGGTAAATTCAATGTTTATATAAGTAAAAAATGAAAATATCTATAGCATTAACATAAAAAAGCTATATTTTAAATAATTGGCATATAAAATGCTTTGTATATAAATAAACGTAATAATAGATATTTTTAATTGCGATTAAATGTATTAAGGGGGATTTTCATATGAAGTTAGAGCTAGGGAATATATTTATAAAAAACGTTGAATTTGGCGAGAAAACAGAAGTAAAAGATGGCATATTATACGTGAATGGTAAAGAAATAGAACAGATAGCTTTAGAAGATGAAAGAATTGTAAGTGTAAATGTTGAACTTGCAAGACCTGGTGAATCAATAAGAATAGCACCAGTTAAAGATGTTATAGAACCTAGAGTTAAAATTGGAGATGAAAGCAAAATATTTCCTGGAATTATTAACAAAGTAAAGACTGTAGGAAGTGGAAGAACTCATATCCTTTCAGGAGCTTGTGTTATAACTTGTGGAAATATAGTTGGGTTTCAGGAAGGTGTAATTGATATGAGTGGTCCTACTGCTAAATATACACCTTTTTCAAAAACAAATAATGTATGTATTGTTATAAAAGCAAAAGAGGGAATAGAAACTCATGATTATGAAGAAGCAGCTAGAATAGTTGGGTTAAAGATAGGCGCCTATATAGGAGAAGCAGGCAAGGAAATTGAACCAGATGAAATAATAGTATATGAAACAAAACCACTATTAAAACAAGTGAAAGAATATCCAGACCTACCAACAGTAGCATATGTTCATATGTTGCAATCACAGGGACTTTTACATGATACTTATTATTATGGAGTTGATGCTAAACAAATAGTTCCAACATTTATGTATCCAACTGAAATAATGGATGGAGCCATAATATCTGGTAATTGTGTTGCACCATGTGATAAAGTGACTACTTTCCACCATTTAAATAATCCAGTTATACATGACTTATATAAAAGACATGGAAAAGACTTAAATTTTATAGGTGTAATTTTAACTAATGAAAATGTATTTTTAGTTGACAAAGAAAGAAGTTCTGATATGGTTGCAAAGTTAGTAGAATTTTTAGGGGTTGATGGAGTATTAATAACAGAAGAAGGATACGGAAATCCAGACACTGACCTTATGATGAATTGTAGAAAATGTAGTGAAGTTGGAGCAAGTGTAGTTTTAATAACTGATGAGTTTCCTGGAAAAGATGGAAAGAGTCAATCTATAGCAGATGCTACTAAAGAGGCAGATGCACTTGTTTCTTGTGGTCAGGGAAACTTAGTAGTCCATTTTCCTGCTATGAAAAAAGTTATAGGAACTTTGGATTATGTTGAAATGATGATTGGTGGATATAAAGGATGCTTAAATGATGATGGAAGTATGGATGCAGAATTACAGATTATAATAGCATCAACTATAGCAAATGGTTACAATCATTTGACAGCAAGATATTATTAAATAAATATTTGAGTATAGGTTATTGTTAATACCATTATTAACTTAATTGATGTAATAACTATAAAGTGATTTGGAGGATTAAGATATGAGTAAAATCAGAGTTGTTCACTATATAAATAATTTCTTTGCTGGTATAGGAGGAGAAGAAAAAGCAGATATTCAACCAGAAAAAAGAAAGGGAGTAGTAGGACCTGGAATGGCATTTCAAAGTCAATTCAAAGATGAAGCAGAGATAGTTTCAACTGTAATTTGTGGAGACACATATTTTGGAGAAAATATTGAAAATGCTACTAGAGAACTTTTAAAAATGATAAAAGAAGAAAAACCTGATTTATTTATTGCAGGGCCAGCATTTAATGCAGGGAGATATGGAGTAGCCTGTGGAACTATTTGTAAAGCTGTTGAAGAAGAATTAAATATTCCTGTAGTTACAGGAATGTATAAAGAAAATCCAGGTGTAGATATGTTTAAACTAGATTTACACATAATAGCCACAGGAAATTCAGCAGCTAGTCTTAGAAAGGTAGTTCCAATAATGTCAAGACTAGGGATTAAATTAGTTAAGGGCGAAGAAGTAGGACCTCCCGAAGTAGAAGGATATATAATGAGGGGAATAAGAAAAAATTTCTTCCATGAATTTAGAGGTTCTGAAAGAGCAATTGAAATGCTGGTTAAGAAAATGAATGGAGAACAATTTGAAACTGAATATCCAATGCCAGAATTCGATAGAGTTACACCTGTAGAGGCTATCAAAGACTTATCTAAAATAAAACTTGCATTAGTAACTTCTGGGGGGATAGTTCCAACTGATAATCCAGATAAAATCGAATCTTCAAGTGCTACTAAGTATGGTATTTATGATTTAACAGGTATGAATTCTATGTCAAATAAAGATTTTACAACTATACATGGAGGTTATGATAGAGCATATGTACTTGAAAATCCAAACTTAGTTGTGCCATTAGATGTGGTTAGAGAATTTGAAAAAGATGGTGTGATTGGAGAGTTGGCAAATTACTTTATAACCACTACAGGTACTGGAACAAGTGTGGGTAATTCTAAGAGATTTGGAGAAGAATTTTCTAAAAAATTGGTAGAAGATAAAGTAGAGGCTGTAATTTTAACATCTACATGAGGCACTTGTACTCGTTGTGGAGCAACGATGGTAAAAGAGATTGAAAGAGCAGGTATAGCAGTTGTCCATGTTTGTACTGTAGTACCAATATCACTTACAATAGGAGCAAATAGAATTGTTCCAGCAGTAGGTATACCATACCCACTTGGGAATCCAAAGCTAGGAGAAGAAGAAAGTAAAAAAATTAGAAAGAACATAGTTTTAAAAGCCTTAAATTCATTAAAAGAAGATGTAGAAGGCCAAACAGTATTTGAATAATAAAAATATAGCACAACACTTAAATTAAAATAGATGTCATAAAATAGTTTTTAAAAATTATTTTATGATATCTTTTTTTATTAAGTAATTTAAAAATATTAAATATATTTGTGTGTTTTTAAATTTACTAGAATGGAAAATTAAATTTAGAGTATTGATACATAAATTTAAATTAGATATACTATGAAACGTAAAGTTATTCACTTTGGAACATATATTAAGCATACTAGAACAGATTAATTGAAAGAAAGAAGTTAACTTTATATAATAAAATAATATGAGAAAGAAGGTGTTACATATTGATTTCAATTGCTATTTGTGATGATGAATCATATATGCTAAATGATTTAAAAGAAAATATAGAGCTATATATGAATAGAAATAATTTATTATATAATATAGAGCTTTTTGATAAAGCTGAGACTCTATTATATAATCATGAATTATTTGATATTATCTTTTTAGATATACAGATGGAAGGTATTAATGGAATGCAAGCAGCTAAAAAACTAAGGTCATATGATAATGATTGTTTTATAATTTTTGTGACAGTTTTAAAGGAATTTGTATATGATGCTTTTGAAGTAGATGCTATAAATTATTTGCTCAAACCATTATCTAATGAAAAACTATCTAAGACAATGAATAGAATAATTATAAAGCTGGATAGTAATGAAAAAAATTATATAACAATACAAAAAGGGCACTCATATTGGAGGTTAAAAATAGCAGCTATTTTATATTGTGAAGTTATAAAAAGAAAGATTTATATCCATTTAAAAAAAGAAATTATTGATTATTATGAAACTATTGATAGTCTAGAAAGAAGTTTACCAATAAATTTTTTTAGATGTCATCGTAGTTATATAATTAATTTACAAGCTGTATATAGCTATGAAAATGGTAATGTAGTTATGGAAAATGGAGATATGATACCTGTTTCTAGGTTACGTCAACAAGAATTTTCTGAAGCTATGCTTGAAAATATGAAAAATAGGAGGAGATAGCATGGCTAATTTATCTTCTTCTAATGTATTATTAGAATATAGTATTTTGTTCGTTTTTGCAGTAGATAGAAGTCTAATGGCAGTATTGCAATATTACTTTCTAATTAGTTTTACAAATACTAAGTCGAAATTTGGCGACTGTAGTTTATACTTGTTAGTATCAGTTTTGTCAATTAGTATAAATACATATTTTAATTTATATAATTTATTTTATTCATGGTTTATATTTTTTCTACTGACTTTTTTGTTTGTAAAGTATGTAATAAAAAAATCTACAGTTTTATCTATAGTATTATCTCTATTAGTATATATAATTGAGCAGTTAGCATATGGATTTATAGCTCCATTTAATTACTTACTATTTATAAATAATACAGATATAAATATTTATAAATTTGTTATAAATACAGAGATTTCATTTTTTATTACGATTATAATAGTTGGATTTATATATTGGTATAGTGCTAAAAAATTTAATATTAAAACTGTAAAATTTGATAGATATTCAATAATTTTGATAATGCCATTGTTACTCATAATATTATTTTGGCAATCATTTGAGCATACTGGTTATTCGAGTTCAACGATAAATATCGATACAAAACTTCAAACTGTAAAATTATTAATGAATACATCTCTTACTAAAGAAATTCAAGCTTTCCTTTTTTCTTCAATTGGAATTATATGTGTTTTTTTCTCTTTATTTGAGTTTAAGAAATTGATGCAATATTTAAAAGAAGAGAAAAATAAGGCGATTTTAAACCAACAAATTCATTCTCAAAAAAATTACATTGAAGAAGCAAAATCTCGATTGTCACAAACGATGTCTTTTAGGCATGATTTTAATAATCATTTAGCTATTGTAAATGGATTGCTAAAAAAAGGCGAAATTTTAAAAGCACAAGAGTACCTAAATAAACTCGAAAAAATAACCAGTGACCTATCATTTTCTTGTAATACAGGAAATGTTGTAATTGATGCCCTTTTCAACAATAAATTAAGCATAGCAAAACAATTAGGAATACAGGTGGATTGTGACGTAATTATACCAAGTAATACTAGTATAAATGATGTTGACCTCTGTATAGTATTTGCCAATGCTATTGACAATGCAATTAAAGCTTGTAAATTTGTAGATAAACGAAATAGATATTTAAAACTATCAACTAAACTAGATGGTGGATTTTTTATGATAGAAATAAGGAATAGTTATAATGCAGCAAATAATTACACAAGTGGTTCAGGTATCGGAATTTCAAATATAAGAGAGGTTGCTAAGAAATACCAGGGAGCTATAAGTATAGAGAATACATCAGATTATTTTCAAATAAATATATTACTAATTATTTCATTACACTATACTGACATTTCAGAACAATTAACTTGAAAATAGAATTTGTAACCAATATTATATATGTAAATAAAAGTATATATAAATGAAAAATTTAACATATAGAAATAGGAGGTTACTAAAATGAAAATTGAAAGTATAAGTGGTCAGACACCAAGGATGTCTAATATAGACAGTTCAGGTAATAACCAAAGTGAAATACAAAGTTTAGAACAGCAAAAAAAAGTATTGCAAGAAGAATTGGAGAAAGTTAAAAACGATAAAAGTATTGATAATGAAATGGCTAAGTCAAAAATAGAAAATTTAAAAAAAGAAATAAAAGAAATCGAAAGTAAAATTCAAGAATTAAAAGAAAAGAAAGCACAAGAGTCAGAGGGAGGACAAAATACTGTTTCTGAAGTGAAGAATAGTACATTAGATAGAAAAGAAGAAAATTCTAATAATAAAAATGCAAAAACACCATATGATATTTTTGAAAAAAGCAATGAAGAAGAACAATGGGACAATACTTATAGTCTTGTTCAAGACGATAAAAATTTAAAAGTAAAATTTAATAGACCTATATAGTGTATCTAGAAAATCAACTTGTTGAAATATTAATTAGTATTTTATACTCTTAAGTAATAATTATATAAATATATTAAATGTAAATAAATATACTATATTTATACAAATTTAAATATAGCTTTATAACTACTATTTATGAATTTCTATTTTAAATTTTATAACAAATATAAATGTCAGTGGCTATCTTCTTAAGATTACTTATGGTTCTAATACAAATGTTTTTAATGCAAATAAAAAAAGAGATTTTAAAATCTCTTTTCTTATTTTTATTTTATATTAATTATTTTTTAAATTTATATTTTTTGCATCAGATTTTCTAATAGCTAAATCAAATCCTCTAAATCTAATCACTATAGGATCATTAAGAGGGGCTATTTTTTTTACTTCAACTTCAGTGCCATCTATTAATCCTAAAGCAAGAAGTCTCTTCATAAGTTTTTCATTCCCAGCTATATTATCTATAATTCCCTTTTGTCCAAGTTTTAAGTTGTAAACAGTCATTATTAACACCTCCTAATGAAAATCATTATCAAGTTCTATACTTATAATATATAATAAAAAAGCTAAATTGTCAATATATAACAAAAAATAAACATACTAGCTCAGTATGTTTATAAAAAATAGTATACAAGGGATACTAATGGCATCTAGTAAAAAACCACTTACTAAGGGAACAACCAAAAACGCTTTTGGAGAATCTCCGTATTTTTGTGTTAAAGAGCTCATATTGGCTAAAGCATTTGGAGTAGCACCTATTCCATGTCCAATTAAGCCACTTATTATGATGGCAGAATCAAAATCTTTTCCAAGTATCTTAAAACAAATAAAGATTGAAAATAAAATTATAAAGATTACTTGAAAAGTTACTATTAGAAGAATTGGAGGCAATAATGTTGATAATTCAAATAAATCTATATTCATAAGTGATAATGTTAGAAAAATTCCTAATGAAAGTTCTTTTAGAAACTCTATAAGTTTAAAATTTAACTCCAGTATATTTATTTTGTCATTTAAATTTCTAAAAATAACTGCTGAAAACATACAAGTCACAACAGAAGGTAAAAGAATGTTACATGTCATATAAAATATTCTGCTTATAATTTCTCCTGTATTTATACAAATAAATATAAGAAGAACTTGCTCCAAAAATATAGTAGGAGTTATCTTTTGGGACGAGTTATTTTGGATTATTTTATTCCTGTTTCTAAAAAATTTATTCATTACTCTCATTGAATCTTTTTTATATTTAAGGCTTGATAAATCTGCTTTTGTTGAAGGTTGCAATTTATACTTTTCTATTAGAAATCTAGCAACAGGGCATCCCAATATCCCGCCTATAATAAGACCTATTGTTGCAGCCGATAAGCCAACTCCAACTGCACCATTTATACCAAGACTTTCTATTGTAAGCCCAAATGCAGCCGAGTAACCATGACCACCTTCCATAGATACATTACCGCACATAAGTCCTAAAAGTGGTTCAAGTTTTATAATTTTTGATATTGATATGGCTATGATATTTTGACAAAATGCTAATATTCCACATAAAATCCAATATCTAAATAATACACTACCACCTTTTTTTATAAGGTTTATGCTTATTTCAAGTCCAATAGTTGTAAAAAAGAAAGTTATGAAATTTGGCATTAAGTTTCCACTCACAGAGATATCTGCTATATGAAAGTATTTAAGAAATAAATTTAAAAAACAAAATAATAGACCTCCTATTACTGGTGCAGGTATACAGAAGTTATTTAAAAATTTAATCTTATTCTTTAACAGATTACCAATTAAAAAGAATAGCATAGATAAGGTTAAAGTTTGTATAGTATTAAAAGTTAAAGTAATCAAAATAAGTCCTCCTTTGTAATTTAAAAATTTAAAATTGCCTTTATATAATTTAAATTATTATGTAATGGAATTTTTACTATCAAATGTATATTAATAAATGTATATTAAAAAAAATCAATGGATATAATTAGATAATTATAAATTAAATGAGAATATTTTACTAATACACAGCTTTTAACATGAAAAATTTTAGTATATTGTTATAATAGAAATAAGACTTAAAAACTTATCAATAGAATATATTATTTATAAGTATAAAAGGAGGATAAAATGTTTGAAAATTTACCTAAGATAGAATTACATTGCCATTTAGATGGAAGTGTTAGAGTAGAAACTATATTTGATATAGCACTTAAAGAGAAAATAGACTTACCATCAGATAATATTGATGAAATAAAAAAATTATCAAAAGTTCCACATGATTGTACTTCACTTGATGAATATTTAAAAAAATTTGATTTACCTCTAAAAGTTATGCAATCTAAAGAAAGTTTAAAAAGAATTACTTTTGAACTTTTGGAGGATGTAAGTAAAGAAAATATTAAATATATAGAAATTAGATTTGCTCCATTACTTCATACTCAAAATGGGTTGAGTGCTAAAAGTATAATTGAAAGTGTGGTTGAAGGAATTAGAGATGCTGAAAGTATTTATGATGTAAAAGGGAATTTAATATTAGGTTGTATGAGAACAATGACCTCAGAAGAGGCATTGTTGGTAATTGAAGCAGGTAAATCTTTTATAAATAGAGGTGTTGTAGCAGTAGATTTATGTGGTCCAGAGAAGGACGGATTTTGCAGTGAATATGAAGAAGCTTTTAAATTGGCAAGAGATTATGGATATAAAGTTACAGTACATGCAGGAGAAGCTGCAAGTGGAAAAAATGTACTAGATGCTATAAATATTTTAAAGGCAGATAGAATTGGCCATGGTATAAAAATTAATGGAGAAAAAGATGCATATGATTTAGTTAAAAATAAAAAAGTATTACTGGAAATATGTCCAACCAGTAATGTACAAACTAAGACAGTAGATTCTTATAAAAGTCATCCATTTTACGATTTTTATAAAGATAATTTGAATGTAAGCATAAATACTGATAATAGAACTGTGTCAGATATAAGTTTAAATTCAGAACTAAATCTAATATTTGATATATTTAATCTAAATTTAGAAGACTATAAAATAATTTATAAAAACACAGTAGAAGCAAGTTTTGCAGATAAGGAGACTAAAAAATATTTATACAGTCTAATTTAGTAGGTTAAATGAACTATAACTTTAAATCAATTAAGTAAGTTAATTAAATTTGTATTTTAGAGTAGGAGATAAATTTGAAAAATTATAAAGAGATTTCTTATAATGAATTAGCAAAAAAAGAATTAGAACAATGGAAGAAAGATATATTAAAAAAACCGTCTATATTTGATAAGGCGTCAAAAGGTATACAAAATAAATTCAATGGAGTCTTGCCAGATAAATACCATGAAATAATGACTTCTTCAATAAAAGGAATGACAAAAACTGTATTGTTTGGATATAAATATGCGACAAAGACACCAATTAGAAATATATCTTTAGAGGAAAGGGAAAAGCTAGTTGATGAAAAGGCTAAAAATTATAAAACTACAGCAATGATTGAAGGAGCAGGTACAGGAGCTGGAGGGATTTTTTTAGGGCTTTCTGATTTTCCTCTACTTTTAGGTATTAAGATAAAATTTTTATACGATGTTGCTTCAATATATGGATATGATGTCAAAGACTATAGAGAAAGAATTTATATACTAAATATATTGCAGTTGGCCTTTTCTAGCCAATCTCATATAAATACAACATTTAAATTGATGGATAATTGGGATGAGTATATAAAAAATTTACCAAATGATATCAATGATTTTGATTGGAGAACATTTCAGCAAGAATACAGGGACTATTTAGATTTAGCCAAATTTTTGCAACTAATGCCTGGAATAGGAGCATTTGTAGGATTTTATGTGAATGGAAAATTAATTGATAAATTACATGAAACAGCAGTATTTGCTTATAGATTGAGGATTAGAGAGTTTAATTAATAAGTGTTAAAATTTTAAAAGTGACTATAAAATATATCTATATATATATTGATTTGCATTGATAAAAACAATGATGAGTGAAAGGTAAAGCATGATAAAATCTAATGTAGAGGTTTGTATTTTAATGGAAATATTTAAGTTTTACTGTTTAAAATACAAAATGAATTATAAAGAGAAGTAATTGGGAGGAATGTTTTCATGGCAAATTTACCAAAACAATTTGATAGTTTTAATGAAGCTAGACAAAAAGGATTTATAAATGCAAAGGAACTTAAAGAAAGTGGGAAAAAAATGGTTGGAGTGTTCTGTACATTTACTCCAGTTGAAATTCCAATGGCAGCAGGAGCAACAGTAGTAGGTGTTTGTGGAGTTAGTGAAGAACCAATTCCAGATGCAGAAAAAGTGTTACCAAGAAATCTTTGTCCTTTAATAAAATCAAGTTATGGACATGCAATAACAGATACATGTCCATATTTCTATTTTTCTGATTTATTAATAGGAGAAACTACCTGTGATGGCAAGAAAAAAATGTATGAAGAACTTGCAAAGGTTAAACCAACATATGTAATGCATTTACCAAATACTGCAAAAGGTGAGTTTGCTTATAAGCTTTGGAAAGATGAAATGATAAAATTAAAAGATGAAGTTGAAAAGTCTTTAGGAGTGACTATAACAGAAGATGATATAAGAGCTGCTATAAAAGATAAGAATGAAGAAAGAGAACTTCTAAAAGAGTTTTATGCACTTGGTAAATTACAGCCATCTGCACTTACAGGTCTTGAACTTCATAATGTTCTATATCAAGCAGGTTTTAAATTTGACCGTGCTGAACTTAAACAATCTTTAAGAAAAGTTATAGATGATATGAAAGAAAGATATGAAAAAGGAGAATGTCCAATTACAAAAGATAAACCAAGAATTCTTATAACAGGTTCTCCAATTGGTGGAATAAGTGAAAAAATAGTTAAAACTTTAGAAGATGCTGGAGCATCAGTTGTTGCATATGAACTTTGTGGAGCTATAAGATCAAATGATTTATTAGTTGATGAAGAAAATGAAGATGTGTATGATGCTTTAACACAAAAATACATAAATATAGGTTGCTCTTGTATGATGAACAATGACCATAGAATTGAACTATTAGATAGAATAATAGATGAATATAATGTAGATGGTGTAATAGATGTAGTTTTACAAGCCTGTCATACATTTAATATAGAAAGTTACAGAGTAAGAGAATTTGTTACAAAAGAAAAAAATAAGCCATTTATGTCTCTTGAAACTGATTATTCAAAATCAGACACTGAACAATTAAGAACTAGATTTGAAGCGTTTGTGGAGATGTTATAGGAGTAAATAATAGGAGGGTTTATGTTTAGTATAGGAGTGGACTCAGGGTCAGTAGCAACAAAAGGTGTGTTATTTGATGGTCAAAAAATTGTCAAAAAAATAATTATACCAACTGGATGGAGCCCTAAAAGTACATCTAAACAAGTTTATGAGTTGTTAAGCGATGGAATTGATAAAAAAGATATAAAAAAAGTAGTAGGCACAGGTTATGGCAGAGGAGTAATGGACTTTGCTGATAAGAAAGTAACAGAAATAACGTGTCACACTAGAGGAGTGTACTTTTTAAATGAGAATGTAAGGACTATTTTAGATGTAGGTGGCCAAGATAGTAAAGTTATAAATTTAGATAGAGATGGAAATGTATTTAATTTTATAATGAATGATAAGTGTGCTGCTGGTACTGGTAGGTTTTTAGAAATTACTTCTAATCTTTTGGGGAGTGATATAGAAAGTATTGATACACTAGCTCAAGGAAATGAACCAGTTAATATATCTAGTATGTGTACAGTTTTTGCAGAGTCAGAAATAGTAAGTCTCTTAGCTCAAAATATTTCTACTGGAGATGTAGCAGCAGGAATACTTAAATCTATTGCAAATAAGTCAACATCAATGCTAGCAAGAGGAGAAATAGTAGATGAAATTGCATTTACTGGAGGCCTTGCAAAGAGTAAAGTGTTAGTAAAAATGATAGAAGAAATATTAGATAAAAAAATATTTATTGCAGAAGATACTCAGATAATGGGGGCTCTAGGAGCTGCAGTAATTGGATTTAAATAAAAATATCTTAAATAATAAAATAAAAAGTTGAAGTTATCCAAGATAATTTCAGCTTTTTATTTTATTCTATTTATTTTTAAAGGAAAACTTTGGTATAATTGATTTAAATGATTATATATTTAGAAATAATCAATATTTAGTCATATATAGTATTAAATCTTTAAAAATTAGCTCGAAGTTAGGGGGAGAAAGTATGAAAAAGTTTGCTTCAAGAAAAGCATCAAGGTTTATTGCATTATTTTTAATTTCTATTTTAGTAATGTCAACGATTCCTGTGTCAGCTGAAAATGGAAATACATTGAATCAGATAAAAAAAGCTGAATACAGTGAGACCTATAAACAATATCTAGAAGATGCTAAAAATGGACGTACAGAAAAATATAATGGTATTATACCAAATCCATATCAATTGGAAGGTACTAAAGTTCAAAGCAAAGGAAGAACAGCTCCAGCATCTTATGACCCAAGAAAGTTAGGATTAATGACATCAATAAAAAATCAAGAAAATCTTGGAATATGCTGGGACTTTGCAGCTATGGCAACTTTAGAAAGTTTCCTGAAATTGAAGAATTATGGAGACTATGATTTATCAGAAGAACATTTAAGATGGTGGGCTTCAGAAGGTGAATATGGATGGACTGTAAATGATATGGATGGTGCTTTAAATTATGAAGCTATGGGATACTTAACATCTTGGTCAGGTCCTAAATTGGAAAAAGATATTCCATATAATGGTAAAATATCTAAAGCACAAGGAGCAACAAAACCAGCTAATATGAATACATCACCAACTGTCTTTAATGTAACAGATGCTGTATGTGTAAGTAATGATATGAACTCTACAAAAAATGCTATATTACAGTATGGAGCAGTAACATCAGGTTATTATGAAGATATTAGGTATCAAAGTGAAGACCAAAATTCATATTATTGTCCAACAAAAAGTTTTAACACTAACCATGCTATTTCAGTTGTAGGTTGGGATGACAATTATTCTAAGGATAACTTTAATTCAAGCAATAGACCATCAAAAAATGGTGCATGGCTAATAAAAAATAGTTGGGGAGATTATAATTCTGAACGTGGATACTTCTGGATATCTTATGAAGATAAGACTCTTATGTCTGATATAGATAATTTCTCAATCAGAGGAGGTCAAAAACCAAATGATGATGAAAAAATGTATCAACATGACTATGCAAGTATTGTTCCTTTAATTTCAAACAAGATAACAGCTGCAAATGTATTTGACTTTAATAGGGGAGATGAGACTCTAAAGTCTGTAATGTTTTTAACTGAGAGTATAGGAGCTAAGTATGAAATATATTATGCTCCAGTAGTAAATAGCATACCTCAAGAAAATAACATGAAAAAATTAAAAGAGGGCACTACACAATATTCGGGATACATAACAGTTCCAATCGATTCTTTTGATATACCAGAAGGAAAAGGTGCTATAGTAGTTAGCATAGAAGATAAAAGTGGAGAATCAACTATAGGTTCAGAATCAAATGTTCCAGGTTACGATACGTTTAAAGCAAAAGCAAACTTAGGAGAAAGTTACATTATAGATAGTACTGGAAAATTCTATGATATAAATAGAGATAGCAAGTTTTATCCATGTAACTTTACTATAAAAGCTGTTACAGAAAAATCTTCTGGGGAAAGTATTCCAAATGAATCTTTAATTGGTAGTGATAGATATGAAACTGCCATTAAAGTTAGTCAAAATGGCTTTAGTTCTTCAGAAAATGTAGTTTTAGTAAATGGAAGTTCAATAGTGGATGCATTGGCAGCAACTCCTTTTACATCTGCTATCAATTCACCAATACTATTAACACAAAAGGAAGCTTTGAATTCAAAAACTAAAGCTGAAATACAGAGATTAGGTGCAAAAAAAGTGTACTTAATAGGTGGAGAAAATTCCATAAGTAAAGAAACTGAACAACAATTAAAAAACTTAAATATATCAACTGAAAGAATATCAGGAAGTGACAGATATAAGACAAGCTTGCTATTAGCTCAAAAACTAAATAGTATAAAAAATGTTTCTCAAATAGCTGTTGTAAATGGTGTAAAAGGTTTGGCTGATGCAATTAGTGTAGGTGCAGCCGCAGCAGAAAATAATATTCCAATTATACTTGCAAATGAAAAAAGCGAATTACAAGGAGCAGATGAATTTTTAAACTCACTAAATATAGAGAAGTCTTATATTATTGGCGGTACAGTATCTTTATCAACTAGTTTGGAAAGTAAACTTAAAAATCCCACTAGATTATCTGGTAGTAGCAGAGATGAAACAAATTCAAAGATAATAGATAATTTTTATAAAAAAGATACTTTGAAAAATGCATATGTAGTTAAAAATGGAATCAAGAGTCAAAATGATTTAATAGATGGATTAGCAGTTGGCCCTTTAGGAGCAAAAAATGCGTCACCAGTAATTTTGGTTGGTGATAAATTAGCTGATAGTCAAAAAGATGTTCTTAAAAATAAAACTTTAGAAAAAGCAACTCAAGTTGGTGGAGGTGCAAATCAAAACGCCTTTAAGGAGTTAGTAAAATTAAAAAGTGCTAAATAAGATAGATACTAGTAGATTAATATATTTCTAGTAGAGAGTGTCAAATGTAAGCTGTAAATAGTTATTTTAATTATTGATAACTGAAACAATCAATAATTATAAGATTCTATTTACAGCTTTAAATATATGTATTAATATTTTAAGTGTATAAATAGAAAAGGGTTATTTTTATATAGAAAGTCTTACATCCTATATAAAAATAACCTGTATTTAATTAACCTTTTTATATAGTTCTAATAGCTATTATAGAGCTAAGTGGTAAATATAGTGTGTAAGTCTCGTTTAAAGATGGATTAGATTCGTCTATATATCTTGAACAAAGTGTAATTGATAAGCTGTCTGCTTCTATAATTTCCCCATATAAAGGGCAACTGCTAAAATAAGAATTTACTTCAACATATTTATTTAAGTTTTCTTGAACAAAATCATAAAAACGATTTTTTGTAGTAGTAGTCATAAAATCAACTCCTTCATTTTTTATTAAAAATGGAACTTTTAAAAAGATAAATATGATTACTGCTATTAGAAACTAAGTTAAAAAATAAGCAAATAGATATGAAAATAGAATAATATATTATTTATACTTTAATTATAACATTATAGCATAAAAAAAGCTATATAAAATTCAGAATTTTCGAAGATTTTTAATGGAATTAAGAAATTTATTGACATTAAAGTGGAAATGAATTATATTGACTGTAAAGATTAATTTAGTCAAATAGGAGGTGAAAGGATGCCTAAATCATATTCTGATAAAGAAAGAGAATACATAGTTAAAAGACTTAAAGAAGAAGCTAGTTTGTGCATTGAGCAATATGGTATTAGAAAAACTACTGTTGATGAGCTTGTAAGACGAGCAAATATTCCAAAAGGAACTTTTTATCTGTTTTTTCAATCTAAAGAATTACTTTTTTTTGAAGTATTGAGAGATATACATGATTCAATACAAAATCAAATGTTATATGAATTAGAAAAACTTGATGACAGTGTTACATATGAGCAGTTGACAGATATATTTATGAAATTTTATAAGTTAGTTGATGATACTTCAATTTTAAATCTGTTAATTAATGGAGAATTTGAAATACTAATGCGAAAATTACCAGATTCTATAATTGAAGAACATTTTAAACATGATGATTTTGAAATTAGTAAGATGATATCTTATATTCCAAATGCAAAAAATAAAAGTGTAGAAAACTTTAGTGGTGCGTTTAGAGCAGTATTTCTTACTATGTTATACAAACATGAAGTTGGTGAGAATTGCTTTGATGATGCTTTAAGATTGATGATAAGAGGTCTAGTTATACAACTTATGGAATAAATTCTTAAACTTGTTTGCTAATATTTTTACTAAAAAGTATTAACAAACAAAAAAATTGATTTTTATTGACTATATAGTTAAAATAGTCAAATATATAAAAAGGTGGGATAAAAATGATTAAAGTTGATAATTTATCATTTAGTTATACAAATAAAAAATTTTTACAAAATATTAATTTTGAAGTAGGGAAAGGAGAAATACTAGGATTTTTAGGACCATCTGGAGCAGGTAAATCAACGTTACAAAAAATTCTAATTGGTATGATAACCAATTATGAAGGAAGTGTATTTGTAAATGGAATAGAAAGCAAAAAACATTCAAATAAATTTTATGAGAATATAGGCGTTGATTTTGAATTTCCTAGTTTATATGAAAAATTAACTGCAATAGAAAATTTAAAATACTTTGGATCTTTATATTCTAAAAAATTATTACCAATTGATGAACTACTAAAATCAGTAGGATTAGAAAGTGAAGCAAATAAAAAAATATCAGAATATTCAAAGGGTATGAAATCAAGACTAAATTTTATAAAAGCTTTATTACATAATCCAGATATATTGTTTTTAGATGAACCAACAAGTGGACTTGACCCATCAAATAGTAAGATTATGAAAAATATGATTTTGTCAGAAAAATCTAAAGGTAAAACTATTATTTTAACAACTCATAATATGTTGGATGCAACAGAACTTTGTGATAGGGTAGCATTCATTGTAAATGGGAAAATATCTGCATTAGATACACCACATAATCTTATTATGTCAAAAGGTGCTGTTAAAATTAGATATACATATTTTGATAATGAAGATTTTGATAATGAAGAAAAAACTTCTGAATGTTTTTTAAATGATACTAGTAATGACAAAAAATTAAATATGCTTATTAAGGAAAATAAGCTCTTATCAATACATAGCAGTGAACCGACATTAAATGATATTTTTATTGAGATAACAGGGAGGAATTTACAATGAGATTAAAAAATCTTATCTTAGGAGATGTAAAGTTTCAATTTAAATATGGATTTTATTTTTTATATGTTACTTTAAGTATTGTATATATTTGTTTGCTTAATGCCTTTCCACCATTATTGAGAGAAAAGGTAGCTATAATTATGATTTATTCTGACCAAGCGGCAATGGGACTATTTTTTATGGGAGCAATTGTACTTCTTGAGAAGAGTCAAAGAGTTTTAAATTCCCTAGCTGTATCTCCCATAAAAATATCAGAATATATTTTATCAAAGGTGATTTCATTGTCAATAATATCTAGTATTGTATCTATGGTAATTGCAATTACAGCAAATTTAAATAATATTTTGATAGTAATTATGGGAACTTTCTTTGCATCCATAATATTTTCATTACTTGGGCTTATACTTGCAAGTAGAGCATCAAGTTTAAATCAATTTATTGTTTTAACTATTCCTATTGAGATTGTCTGCTTTGTGCCACCAATAATTAATGTATTGATGGATTTAAGTGTATTCACCAACTTGTATCCTTTTAATATATGTATTTCTCTTATTAGTGGAGATAAAAATTCTTTAGTAACTAATATATTAATTTTAATATTGATGACTATAATAGTTTACTTTATAACATATTATTTTGTTTGTAGTATTTGGAAAAAGGTAGGTGGTATAAAGTTATGATAAAAATTATTAATGCTTTTAGACAAGAATTTGAGCAAATAAAAGGTGATGCTATGCTTTTTGTAGTATGTATTTCTCCAATATTATGTGGAGGACTTATAAAATTTGGAATACCATTAATTCAAAATATATTAATTGATAGTTCTTATTATAAATTAACTTTAGAACCATATTTTTTAGTATTTGACTTGCTTTTAGCTTTTATAACACCTTTTATGTTCTTTTTTGCTTCTACTATGGTTATGTTAGGAGAAATTGATGATAATATTTCAAAGTATTTGATAATCACTCCTATTGGAAAAAGTGGTTATCTTATTTCAAGACTTGGAATACCAGCTATATTAGCCTTTGCCATTACAGTAATTTTATTATTAACTTTTTCGATAACTAAAATTTCTTTTTTATTAAATTTGGCAATTTCTTTAGTATCTTTGACTCAGGGAATTATTATATCAATATTAATAATTTCTTTATCATCAAATAAATTAGAAGGTATGGCACTTACAAAGTTATCAGGACTTTTTATGTTAGGTATTACAGCACCATTTTTTATTTTAAATAAAATACAATATATTTTACTTTTCTTACCATCATTTTGGTTAGCAAAGGCATTTAAAGATAGTAACTACATATATATTTTTATCTCATTTATTGTATCATTAATTTGGATTGTTTTATTACTTAAAAAATTCAATAAAAAAATATCTAGTTAAATAGATTATCAAAATAAATGTAAGGTTGACTTGACATAAAAATTAGAAAATGTTACAGTTTAAATGTAAGGTTAACATTACATGAATGGAGTATATATGAAAAATAAAATCAAGGTATTAAGAGAAAAATTGGGGTTAACACAAGAACAACTAGGAGAATTAGTTGGAACATCTAGGCAGGCTATAAATGCTATAGAGACTGGAAAAAATGAACCTTCAATATGGTTAGCATATGATATTTCAAGAGTTTTTAATGAACCAATAGAAAGTATATTTTTATTTGAACAAAGTGAGAGAAAATCAAGAGCTCAGATAAGTAGGGGGGAATATTATGGCTCTAAGAGAGATTAGAACTTTTGACGATGAAATTTTAAGAAAAAAGAGTAAGAATGTAGAAAAAGTAGATAATAAGATAAGAGACCTATTAAATGATATGGCAGAAACCATGTACAATACACCAAATGGTGGGGGTTTAGCTGGATGCCAAGTGGGAATATTAAAACGTTTAGTTGTTATAGATTTAGGAGAGGGACTTATTAAACTTGTCAATCCTGAAATTATTAAAGAAGAAGGAGAGCAAATTGTTGTTGAAGGTTGTTTAAGTTTTCCTGATGTATGGGGAAAATTAAAAAGACCTAAAAAAGTTACAGTTCAAGCTTTAAATGAGAATGGTGAGAAAATAATAATTAAAGGTTCAGGACTTATGGCAAAATGTCTTTGTCATGAGATAGACCATTTGGATGGCATAGTTTTTACAGATAAAATTATTGAACGTGTAAAACTATAAGGTAATTTAAGTACTAAATTTAGATAATATTTTATAGTGAGGAGTTAGATTATGAGATTATGGCATAAAGATTTGATTGATGTATTACCAAAAAATCAATTAGTAAGTCAATGGAGAGAACTATTCGCTATAAAAGGTTCTATAGAGAAAAAAGGTACTCCAAATCATCTATTAGTAAATAAAGTATTAAATTATAGTATTGATGAATTTAAGTTTTATGCTAAAGTTGTACATGATGAAATGGTAAAAAGGGCTTATAGACCTAATGAAACTAAGTTTATAGAAATGCTAAAATGGAACAATAACAATTTCTCAATGGATGTATCTGTAGTATATAATCTAAATTTAGAAAATTTATATAGAGATTGGCATAATGAAATATATTTAAAGCAATGTCTATATAATTTAGAAGAAAAAGCAGTGTGTGGAGGAATATCCATGAATGAATGGGATATATTACTTTGTAAATACGGTGATGACTATGAATTATGGCATGGTAATAACTTACTTTAATTACTATAATTTAATATTATGGTATTATTAGATGTAAAGAGGTGATTGTTTGTATAATAAAGTAAAATATATTCCAATAAATTGTGAAACTGCTTGCAATAAACTAAAAAGAAGTATTCCATATAAATGGGATTTAAATATTTATCGTGGATGTGAACATGCATGTAAATATTGTTATGCTATCTATTCACATAAGTATATTAATTCTAATAATTATTTTGAAGATATCTATGTAAAAACAAATATAGTAGAAATGCTTGAGAAACAATTGAGTAGCAATAAGTGGAAGCGAGAAGTAATTAATATAGGTGGAGTGACAGATAGTTATCAACCTATAGAAGCTGAGTATAAAATTATGCCAGAAATATTGAATCTATTAATCAAATATAAAACCCCAGCAATTATTTCTACAAAATCGGATTTAATTTTAAGAGATTATGATTTGGTTGATAAATTATCTAGAATTACATATATTAACATAGCATCTACAATTACGACTGTAGATGAAAAGACACAAAAGCTCATTGAGCCAAATGGAGTAGATTCAATGAGAAGATTTGAAATGTTAAAAGAATTTAGAAAAACTAACGCTTCAGTTGGTCTTCATATTATGCCAATCATACCTTATATTACAGATAATTTTGATAACATAAATTCATTATTTAGATATGCAAAAGAAAGTAATGTACACTATGTGCTACCTGGAACTCTGTATTTAAGAGGTATAACTAGAGGTGTTTTTTTTGACTTCATTAAAAAAGAATTTCCTAATTTATTTGATAAATTATCAATATTGTACAGTACAGGTTCAGCTAATAAAGAGTATAAAAACCAACTTTATAAAATGGTCAATCAACTTAGAAATAAGTATTCTTTATCAAGTAGTTATGACAAAGTAATGAAAGAAAAATTAAAACATTCAAGCGCTATTCAGTTGTCTTTTTTTGATTAATTTTAGATACAATAGTGTACTTTTTAATTTAATATTATAAATTATTTAAACTGAAATTTATTGACAAATAGAGATAGTAAGTATACAATACATCTATAAAATAAAAATATGAAAGGATGATGTTGTTCGGGGTACTTGATATCATAAAATCGTTGATGTAAGTATTGCTGGAAAAGAGTAAATAAAATCAAATTCAATAAGTAAACAAAATAAAGCGATAGTTTTATTGTTGTGCTTAAAAATATTTGATTCTATTTTACTCTTATTTAAACTCATCTTTTTGAAGTTAAACCACAGAGTAAAATCTGTGGTTTTTTTATTTTATAAATAAATTTTAAGGAGTGGTATGTTTTGTTAAACAAATTATGCATGTATTTAGAAAAACCAGAACTTTATAAGGAAAGTAAAGTTAATTTTTGGGATGATGAATATATCTCAAAACAGTTATTAAAAGCACATTTAGATGTTGATTTTGAAGGAGCAAGTAGAAGTCTAGACTTTATTAATGATTCTGTAGATTGGATAGTTAAAGTTGCATCTCCAGATAAGTATCCAAATTTAATCGATTTAGGATGTGGTCCAGGATTATACTCAGAAAGATTTGCACAGAAAGGTTATAAAGTAACTGGAATTGATTTTTCAAAACGTTCTATTAATTATGCACAAAGTAGAAATGAAAAGAAAAATCTAAATATAACATATTTATTTCAAAGTTATTTAAATATGAATTACAGTGAAGAATTTGATATAGCTACTTTAATTTATTGTGATTATGGAGCTTTATCAACTAAAAACAGAAGTCTATTGATGGAGAATATTTACAAGAGTTTAAAACCTGGAGGAAAGTTGATATTAGATGTATTTACAATAAATAAATACGATGATTTTAAAGAAGTTAAAACATGGGAAATAAATGAAAATGGAGGATTTTGGAGTAGTGAAAGATATATGTGTATACAAGATAATTGCAAATATAGTGATTACAATACATTAGAACAAACTCTTGTTATAACAGAAGGAAGTGAAAATGTATTTTATATTTGGAATAAATACTTTTCAAAAGAGAGTTTTTTTAGAGAAATTAAAGATATTGGCTTTAAATCTATTGAAATTTTTAATAATGTCAAAGGTGAAGCATATTCTGATGATAGTATGACTATGGGATTGGTTTTACAAAAATAGTAAAAAAATAATGAATATATTTAAATGAATAAAAACTTGAAATCTACAATGATATCACATAAGAAAAGTATATATATTGAAAGATGGACATTTTTATGTTATTTTTAATACATTATAAATTTGATTATATAAAAATAAAAGCAATATTTTTGTTATTATTTTTTATATAAAATTTATTTGAATATATTTTTTTAACAGAATATGATATTAAAATTAATATATAGTTTAGAAGGATGTGGTATTAGTGCTAGAGATTCAAGGAAAATACAATAAAGCAAAAATATTTACAGATAATGTAGATAGTACAACAATAAGTCAAATAATAGAATTATGTAATCAGGAATTTACAACAAAATCTAAGATAAGAATAATGCCAGATTGTCATGCAGGTTCTGGCTGTGTAATAGGTACTGTAATGACAATACAAGATAAAATAGTCCCAAATCTTGTTGGAGTAGATATAGGGTGTGGGGTTATATGTGTAAATCTGGGTAAAGTTGATTTGAATTTGAAACAGATAGATGATTTTATAAGAAAAAAAATACCTCATGGATTTAATATAAATAAATATAGTAAAGCAAACTATAAAAAAGAGATAGAATCATTATATTGTATAAAAGGTATAGGAAAAGCTACAGAGGAATATAATCGAGCTATTGGAAGCCTTGGAGGGGGAAATCATTTTATTGAGTTAAATGAAGATAGTGAAAAAAATAAATATTTAATAATACACTCTGGTAGTAGAAATCTTGGCAATAGGGTAGCAAAATACTACCAAAAAAAAGCTTATGATTACTATGTCAGAATTAGCAATAGCTTTGATGAAGACAGTAAAAGACTTGTTGAGCAGTACAAAAAGGAAAATAGAGAAGAAGAAATTCAGGATGCATTGATAACGCTTAAAGAAGAACATAATTTTACCCCTAAAATACCAAAAGATTTATGCTATTTAGAAGGAAAATTGATGGAAGATTATCTTCATGATATGGATATTATACAAAAATATGCTGAACTAAACAGAAATACAATGGCTAAAAGAATAATTGAAGAATGTATAGGTCTTAAGTTCAATGATTTAGACCATTTTCAAACTATACATAATTATATAGAAATTGAAAACAGAATACTAAGAAAAGGAGCTATAGCATCATATGAAGGAAGAAAGTTATTGATTCCTATAAATATGAGAGATGGTGTTATCTTGGGAGTAGGAAAAGGAAATTTAGATTGGGTTAATTCTGCACCTCATGGAGCAGGACGTATACTTTCAAGAGGAGAAGCCAAAAGAAGTATAAATATGAAAGATTATGAAGATTCTATGAAAAATGTATTTACAACGAGTGTAAATATTAAAACCATTGATGAAGCACCTCAAGCGTATAAGCCAATTGATGAGATTGTAGAAAATATAAGAGAAACAGTTGACATAATTAATATATTGAAACCAATTTATAATTTTAAGTCAAATTAACAATTTGGAAGATTAAGATAATATAGTAATCTTAATCTATATAAAAAATAAAATTTATAAAAAAGGAGTACAAAAAATAGTACTCCTTTTTTATATGGAGGTTCAGAAATAAGGATTCATTCAATTATGAAAATAAATCCTTGGATATTTCTTAAAGAGAAACTTGACAATTGATAAGTAAAGATATAATATGTATAGTAACTAAACAGTAATGAAACTAAACAAATAGAGGTGAAAGTATGAGAGATTATTCTAAACTAATTACATTGATGGAACGTATTATTCACAAATACAATCAGTGGGAAGATAAAAAGCGAACTTATGGAACAGAGATTCTATTATCAAAATCAGAAATTCATACAATATCAGCTGTTGGTGATAATCCTGGAATAAACATTACATCTCTTGCAGATGTTTTGGGTATTACAAAAGGAGCAGCTTCTCAGATGATTTATAAACTAGTAGATAAAGGAACTGTAGTAAAAAAAGTATCTCCTGATTCTGATACAGAAGTAGTTTTGAGCCTTACAGATGATGGAATGAAAAATTATAAAGCTCATCAAGAATATCATAAGCAAACTAATGATGAATCACTAAAACTGTTAGATGATATGCCAGAGCCTTTTTATGAGTATATGTTGAGTTATTTTTCTGCTTTTGAAGAAAGTATTGATAAAAAATTAGAAGAAAAGTAATAGCTGTGTGTGAAAAAATTGCTATCGTAGAGGGTAGCAATTATTTTTGAAAATATGTTTAGTAACTATGCTGTATTGAAACAAAACATTTGAAAGGATGATTGATATGAATGGAAATCAAAAAAGAATCTATCTTTTAGAAAAAGAAGATGTAAGGAAATCACTGTTAAAATTAGGAATGCCTACTATGATGGGGATGATAGTATCAGCATTATATAATATTGTTGATGCTTTCTTTGTAGGTCGTTTGGGGACACTGCAAACTGCTGCAGTATCCTTAGTATATCCATTAACTATGGTTGGTACTGGAATAGGATTGCTTTTTGGAAGTGGTGCAGGTTCTTATATTTCAAGGCTTCTTGGTAAAAAAGAATATGAGGAAGTAAAGGCTTGTAGTAGTATAGCTTTCTTTTCAGGTATATTTTTAATCACTGTTTTGGTTACAATTATGCTATTATTTTTTAATCCTCTTATGAATATTTTAGGGGCAACAGATAGCACACTTTATTATGTAAGAGAATATGGTTTGATATATATTTTGGGGCTTATATTCAATGTTTTAAATATAATGATGAATAATATGATAGTTGCAGAAGGGAGTTCTTCATTTAGTATGACTGCTATGTTGCTTGGTGGATTAACAAACTTCATATTAGACCCAGTTTTAATATTTGGATGTCATATGGGAGTTTCTGGTGCAGCTATTGCAACATTAATTTCACAACTTGTCTCTACCTCATTTTATGGATTTTATATTTTAAAAGGGCATACATTTTTGAAAATTTCTTTTAGTTATTTTAAAATCAAGCGTACTATTTACACAGAGATTTTCAAAATCGGTCTACCAGTTTGCTTCTTCCAATTTTTGACTGGTGGGGCAGTGAGTTTAACTAATATTGTTGCTAAACCATTTGGAGAAGCTGCTATTGCAGCTATGGGAATTGTTAATCGCCTTATGTCTTTGGAATCAAATGCTTTATATGGTTTTTTAAAAGGTTATTCTCCTCTGATTGGATATAACTATGGTGCAGGAAAAATAGATAGAGTTGAAAGAGCTACTAAGACAGCAATATATTGGAGTACTGTTGTAAATGTATTGTTTGGAACTTTGTGCATTTTATTTTCAAAGCAATTTATTTATATATTTAATCAAGAATCAGTTAAAGTATTGGAAATTGGAAGAACTGCTTTAATTGTTGATGCTATTTCATTTATGACATTAGGGGTTCAAATTGTCATAGGAAATTACTTTTTAGCAATTGGAAAAGCAAAACAAGGTGGTATGCTAAGTATATGTCGTCAAGGTTTGCTGTTCATTCCATTTTTGTTGATCTTCACAAATTTATGGGGTATGAAAGGTCTTATTGCAACTCAATTGGTAGCAGATGTATGTGCAACAATTATTACTGTCATAATGTGGTTTAAAGAAAAGTCACTACAATTAGTATAGAAGAGATTTATAGAAGAGATTTTATCAGAAAAGAAAATATTATTGAAATATTGATAAAGAAGTATTCTAGTTTTGTATTTCAATAAATACTTGTCGAGAGTAAGATATTGAATTATATAAATTCATAAGAAATAGTAATTTGTTTTGATTATTTAAATATGGGATAATATAATATGAATGTATTCCTAACTTTAAATTAGAAAGAAGGTGTGAATAATGAAATATTATGTAGTTGATTCATTTACAAATAGATTATTTAAAGGAAATCCTGCTGGTGTTTGTGTTCTTGAAAAGAGGTTATCACTAGAATTAATGCAGAAAATAGCAACAGAGAATAATCTTCCAGAAACAGCTTTTGTAGTTAAAAATAATGGAAATTATGACTTACGATGGTTTACACCTAAAGAAGAAATTGATTTATGTGGTCATGCAACTTTAGCTGCAGCTTATGTTATATCCAATTTTATTGATATAGATATTAAGAAAATTTGTTTTTTTACTCAAAGTGGAACTCTTGAAGTTACACGAAATGGGAATCTATATGAAATGATATTTCCAAACAGAGAACCTATTGAAATTGAATTATCAGTACAACAACGTAGTTTACTGGGTTGTACACCAGTGGCTATCTACTCTTCAAGAGATTTAATATTGTTACTAAGTAATGAACAAGAAGTTATAGACTATACACCTAATTATCAAGATTTACGTAAATTAACAGGTTGGCTAGGTGTTATAATTACATCACAAGGAACTGATACAGATTTTGTATCTCGATATTTTTGTCCAGAATTAGACTCAGAAGATTCTGTTACAGGTTCATCTCATTGTAGTCTTATACCATATTGGGCTGAAAAGTTGGGAAAAGATAAAATGATAGCATCACAACTTTCTAATCGTGGTGGCATTATTCAGTGTGAATTATTAAAAGATAATGATGTAAAAATTTCTGGAGAAGCAGCTTTGTTTATGCATGGAGAAATAATGGATAATATTTAAAGTTGTTAATAGCAATAGTAAGGAAGATAAATTTATGTCCACATTGACAAATTAAAATAAAAAAGTTAATATTTAACTGATGAAGATAAAAACACAGTCTGGTTGGTAGTCCAGACGCAGCAATTGCTGTCAGTAACCTGCCTCCTTGGTTGTCCATTCTTTAGAAATAAAGCAAATAAATAGGAGGAACTAGCAATGGATAATGTTAGTGGAAAATTAACAGTCTTATTTGAAGAACCGTTTTGGATAGGTATATTCGAAAGACAAGATGGTAAAAAATATGAGGTGTGTAGGGTAGTTTTTGGAGCAGAACCTAAGGATGTAGAAGTATATGAATTCATACTTGAAAAGTTCTTTTCATTAAATTTTGGAAGTATCAAATTGGATAAAAATGTATCTAAAGACAATATTGGATATAAAAGGATGCAGAGAAAAGTAAAAAAAGAACAGTCTAAAGAAACTATAGGAACTAAAGCGCAAAATGCTCTTAAGCTTCAACATGAAGAAAGAAAACAAGATAAAAAAATACTAGCTAAGTCTAGAAAAGAAGAAGAAAAAGAAAGACTTTTTACTTTGAAACAAGAAAAAAGAAAAGCCAAACATAAAGGTCATTAATTTAATTGGTTAGATTTTTATGAATTGCTAGATAAGAGGTGTATAAAATTAAAAAATTTATACACCTTAAATTATTAATAAAAATAGAATTATTATATTTAAAAATCACTTTAAAGCATATAAAAATAGAATAATAACAATTGTAGTAATATTATAAATGGTATCCCAAGTGTAAATTTAATATGCTTAGTTTTATGTCTAAAAGAATACATTCCAATGATAGAACCGATGCTACCTCCAATTATTGCTATGGCAAGAAGGGTAGCTTCTTTTATTCTCCATTTATTTTTTATTGCTTTTTTCTTATCAATATACATTGAAGATAAACCAATAATATTAATAATTATAAAATATATAGAAATCAAATTTTTCACAATATTACCTCCATAAGACGTATAATAAAAATATATTATACATTATAAAGCAAGAATATTTTTTTTAAAAGCCTAATCTATAATTACTATATATAAAATATTTCATAAGAACTAATATTGTATTAATTGGAAAATTTAAAAAAATTAAACAATTGCTAAAATAGGGGGTATATTTATAAGACATAAAGTGATAAAATTTACTTAGAAAATAATGTAAAATAACAGGAGGACAAGGCAAAATGAAATTCATAGTAGAAAAAGAAGTATTTGATAAATTAGAAAATGTATGTTTTGGTGTAGTAGTTGCAAAAGGAATAGACAATACTAAAGAAATTGAAAGAATAAATAATCTTTTAGATATAAGCATAGACAGAGTAGAAGAGTACTTTAAAGATAAAAAGGTAAAAGAAGCAGAAGAAATTATACCATACAGAGAAGCATTTAGAAGTTTAGGGATGAATCCAAATAAATTTATGAGTTCGATAGAAGCAATGACAACAAGAGTTGCTAAAAATAAAAAGCTTCCACATATAAATCCTATTGTAGACTTAGGAAACTCTATTTCTTTAAAATATCTACTTCCAATGGGTGCACATGATATGGATTTTAGAGATGATGATGTATTTGTTAGATTTTCAAAAAAAGGGGATAAATTTATTCCATTTGGAGAAACTGAAGTTGAGTTGATGGAAGAAGGAGAATTAATTTATTCTGTTGGAGATATGGTAAAAACTAGAAGATGGATATGGAGACAAGGTGAAGAAGGAAAAATTACAAGTAGTTCAAAAAATATATTTTTCCCTATAGATGGTTTTACTAATGCAAATTTAGATCAAGTAATGAGTGCAAGAGAAGAGTTAGCAAAATTATTAAAAGAAATATTTGATTGTGAAATTAAAGTAGGGTTCATAGATAAAGATAACTTAGAAATGGAGATATAAGAAACTGTATCCAATACTTATTTTAAAGTATTATGTCTATAATTACTTAAGGATATTTAAACAAAGAGAGGTCGTAGTAAATTTGAAAAAAACTATAATAAAGAATATAAATCCATTGGTTGAAAGTAAGTTTATGGGACTTTTTGAAATTGAGTATAAAAATAAGCTAGATGAAGATAAGATATGGATGGTAGCATCAAGAAAAAGCAGTGAACAACTAAAAAGTATTTATCTTGAAAATAAAGAAGATAGTGCAGATGCAGTTGCAATAGTAGGTCTTCATAAAAGTAGTAAAAAATTAATTTTAATAAAACAATTTAGAGTACCCATTAATGGATATATATACGAATTGCCAGCAGGTCTTATCGATAAGGGTGAATCTATAGATATTTCTGTTGAAAGAGAACTTAGAGAAGAAACTGGGCTTACTCTTTTAGAAATTCAAAAAAATAAGAGTAATGAGAAAGTATATCTATCTCCTGGTATGAGTGATGAATCGATTGCATTTGTTTACTGTATATGCGATGGTAATATAACTGATGAATTCTTAGAACCAGATGAAGATATTGAAGCTATTTTAGTTTCACAAGATGAAGCAAAAGAAATTTTACAGAGTAATCATAAGATAGATACAAAAGCATTTTTAATTTTACAAATGTTTGTAAGTTTAGGAACTAAATTATTTGAATAATTATACAAAAAAGAGATTGTATTATGTAAGTGAGTAAAGTATAAAAATTTATTTTATTCATATAATGATATAATCTCTTTTTTGTTTTATTTTTTAAGATGTAAATTAATCAATACAAAAATTTAAGGGTTATTTTTAGGTAATCTTTAGATGTTTTTGTATTGAGAGATAATCTTTTAATGCATATTGTATTTTCAAATATAGATATAGTTTAAAAATTCAAAAAAATGGTGGTGAAATATGTCCCAAGGGACATTGGGCAAAATACGTCCCTCCAGCCTCTTTATATTAAAAAGTATATACTAAATAAGGGTTAAAAGAGATAAAAATGATACACTAATTGTCTTTTGATAATAAAAAAACACAGAATTTAATTATTTAATCTAGAAAAAGTATTGAACAAATGAATTATTTAGTGTACAATAATCATGTAAAAACATAGTAATGGAGGGAGACATTTCATAATGAAAATTAAGGTAGGAATGAACGGATTTGGAAGAATAGGAAGAGCTGTGTTGAGAATAGCTCAAGAAGAATTAGGAGATAATATAGAAATTGTAGCCATAAATGCAAGAGCAACAACAGAGTCTTTGGCACATTTATTTACATATGATTCATGTTACGGAACTTTTAGAGGTGAGGTAGAAGCAAAGGATGAAGATACACTAATAGTAAACTCTAAAGAAATAAAAATACTGAGATACAATGACCCGGAAGAATTACCATGGAAAGAGTTAGGGGTTGATATAGTTATAGAATCAACAGGATTATTTACACAAAGAGAAAAGGCAGAAAAACACATTAAAGCAGGTGCAAAAAAAGTAATAATAACAGCTCCAGGAAAAAATGAAGATATAACTATAGTTGTTGGAGTTAATGAAGAACAATATGATAATGAAAAGCATAATATAATCTCAAATGCATCTTGTACTACAAATTGCCTAGCGCCATTTGCTAAAGTATTGGACGAAAAATTTGGTATAGTAAAAGGTTTAATGACTACTGTACATTCATATACTAACGATCAAAGAATATTAGATAAGAGCCACAAAGACCTGAGAAGAGCGAGAGCAGCGGCTGAATCTATAATACCTACCACTACAGGAGCAGCAAAAGCTGTGTCAAGAGTATTACCACAATTAGAAGGAAAATTAAATGGTTTTTCACTTAGAGTGCCAACACCAACAGTTTCACTTGTTGATTTAGTATGTGAACTTAAAGAAAACGTTACAATTGAGCAAGTGAATTCTGTATTAAAAGAAGCTGCTGAAGGAGAATTAAAGGGTGTTTTAGGATACTGTGACAAACCACTTGTTTCTATAGATTATAGAGGAGATTCAAGATCATCTATCATAGATGCTCTGTCCACAATGGTTATAGAGGATAATATGGTCAAAGTAGTTTCATGGTATGACAATGAATGGGGATATTCCTCAAGAACTGTTGATTTAGTAAAATATATAGCTGAAAAATTAAAATAATACATAACTAAAAAAAAATTTTTGAAAAAAATTTATAAAAATAGAAAAAAAGATTATGAAAAATATTGAAGGAAAAAATTTTTCATAATCTTTTTTGATTAATATAAAAGTTATAAGTTACAACTTGTTATTAGATATTAGGTCGTTAGAGGAGGTTATATCTATTTAGTAAGAAATTGTATCATTTTATATATGAAAGATAATATGTCGAAAACTTGCAGAAATCTGAAAAATTTTTATTATTGGAATACTGGTTTTCATTTTATTTATGATAAAAAAATGACAAATAAAGTTGCAAAGAGTAATATTTATAAGTATAATTAAAAAAGAGAAAAGGTTTTGTTAAGCTTTACAACAAAAGAAAAGAAGGGATGATTCAAAATGGAGAAGTTAACAGACAGGAGACAGGTTAAGGCAGTAAGCATGGAGACATTTGTTTTCATAATATTACTAATAGTTGGATTTGGATATGTTGGTAGTATTATGGGCGCAGGAATGATGTTTAAAGTAATAATGAGTACAGCACATGCTTTACTATTAGAGACAGTTTTCTTAATTATGGCTATGGCAGTTCTTGCAGGCGCATTAAGCGCACTACTTTCAGAGTTTGGAGTAATAGCATTAATTAATAAAATTTTCGCTATATTTATGAAGCCTTTATACGGATTACCTGGTGCTAGTATAGCAGGGGCTATAACAACTTATTTATCAGATAATCCAGCTATTATACCTTTTGCTAAAGATAAAACATTCACACAGTATTTTAAACAATATCAAGTTCCAGCACTATGTAATTTAGGAACAGCTTTTGGTATGGGACTTATCTTAACAACGTTTATGATATCTCAAGGTACAGAATATGTATTGCCAGCATTGATTGGTAACTTAGGTGCAGTAATAGGTAGTGTTGTAAGTGTTAGAATAATGTTGACATTTACTAAGAAGTTCTATAACTATAATCCAGAAGAAGATAAAGCAGCAGGAACATTAGAGAAAAAAGCTGAATTTAGAGAAATAAGAGAAGGAAATGTATTCCAAAGAGGTCTAGATGCTATTCTTGAAGGTGGTAAGATGGGTGTAGATATGGGAATGGCTATAATCCCTGGTGTCCTAGTAGTATGTACATTGGTTATGTTATTAACTTTTGGACCATCTACAGACCCTGCTACAGGTCAAGAGGTTTATACAGGAGCTGCATATGAAGGAATAAAATTACTTCCAGTTCTTGGGGATAAGCTTGGATTTATATTAGAGCCATTATTTGGATTTACATCACCAGAAGCAATAGCATTCCCTATAACTTCATTAGGAGCTGTTGGAGCAGCAATGTCTTTAGTTCCAGAATTTATAAAATCAGGAGCTATAACTCCTAATGATATAGCAGTATTTACAGCAATGGGTATGTGTTGGAGTGGATATTTAAGTACACATATTGGTATGATGGATGCATTAAATGCTAGACAATTAGCTGGAAAAGCAATTCTTTCTCATACAATAGGTGGTTTATGTGCAGGAGCAGCAGCTCACTTTATATTTATGCTCGTATCATAAATATGATAAATAGAAGTAATTAAAATAAAAATAATATACAAAAAAATGGTTGTCTATATGCAATAAGGAATTGTGTACTGACAACCATTTTTTTTGAATGAAGATATTTTATAATATATGAACATTAAATTGGTATTAGAGTTAAGTTATATTTATGTAAAAAGTAACAAAAATCTGTAGAAATTTATGACAAAATTTAGTACACTAACTATATGTTCTTATTTAAAATTTAAAGGTATTATTAGAAATTACCTAGTAGAGTAAGCTTGGTTAATAAAAGAATCATAAAATAAAAATATTAATCATAAAAATTATAAAATAACTTACTTAAAATAAAGCCATAGAACTTACAAAAATTAAAAAAGCATATAAGTATGGAGGGGTACAATGGATGAATTATTTCATATAGGAATTGATGTAGGTTCTACAACAGTAAAGGTTGTGGTACTTAATAATAACAATATAGTTCATAAAGAATATAAAAGACATTATTCTGATGTGAAGAAATCAGTTAAAGAAGTACTAAATGGAATATACGAAAAATTGGGAGATATAAATGCAACCATTATAATAACTGGTTCAGGAGGAATTGGAATCTCAAAAAAACTTGGGGTAAAATTTGTCCAAGAAGTTATATCTAGTACAAAATCAATAGAATATTTCCATCCGGAAACTGATGTTGTTATAGAACTTGGAGGAGAAGATGCAAAAATAACCTATTTAAGTGGAGGAATAGATCAAAGAATGAATGGTATATGTGCAGGTGGCACTGGAGCATTCATAGACCAAATGGCTTCCCTTTTAAAGACAGATGCTAGTGGTTTAAATGAATTAGCTAAAGGCTACAATGTTATTTACCCAATAGCCTCAAGATGTGGTGTTTTTGCTAAAACAGATATTCAACCTCTTATAAATGATGGAGCTAAGCAGACTGATATAGCAATGAGTATTTTTAATGCAGTTGTCGTACAAACAGTAAGTGTTCTTTCTTGTGGAAGAAAAATAGAAGGCAATGTTGCATTTTTAGGTGGACCATTGTATTTTTTATCTGAACTTAGAGAAGCTTTTAAAAGAGTACTAAATTTAAAAGATGAAAATGTAATTTTCCCAGAAGATGCACAGCTTTATATTGCTATTGGAGCAGGATTATTATCAGTAGATGAAGATAGTATAAAACTTAAATCTCTAATAGAAAAACTAGACAATATAAAAAATATTGAAGATGTAGAAGTAAATTTATTAGAACCTTTATTCAAAGATAAAAACGAGTATGAAGAATTTTTAAGAAGACATGAAAAAGAAAAAATAGATTATGTAGATATAAATTCAATTAAGAAAAATTGTTATCTAGGAATTGATGCAGGTTCTACTACTACTAAGGCTGCGCTTATTGATGAAGATGGGAATCTAGTATATTCTTACTATAATAGTAATGAAGGGAATCCACTAAAAACAACAATCAAGGTCATAAATGAAATATATGATATATTACCAAAAGACGTTAAAATCTTAAGTTCAACTGTAACTGGATATGGAGAGGGACTTATTAAAAAAGCATTAAAAATAGATAATGGAGAAATAGAGACTATAGCACATTATAAAGCTGCTAAATTTTTTAATAAAGATGTAGACTTTATACTTGATATTGGTGGTCAAGATATGAAGTGTTTAAAAATAAAAGAGGGCGTAATTGATAATATAATATTAAATGAGGCTTGTTCATCAGGTTGTGGTTCATTTTTAGAGACATTTGCAAGTTCTTTATCTATGACAATCGAAGAATTTGCACATGAAGGTATCTATTCTCAAAGCCCTGTCGATTTAGGTTCAAGATGTACTGTGTTTATGAATTCGAGAGTAAAACAATCTCAAAAAGAAGGGGCAAGTGTTGGAGATATATCAGCAGGCTTATCTTATTCTGTAATAAAGAATGCTTTATTTAAAGTAATAAAAATCAGAGATTTAAATGAGATTGGAAATAATATTGTTGTACAAGGTGGAACATTTTACAATGATTTAGTACTTAGAAGTTTTGAAAGGCTAATTGGCAAAAATGTAATTAGACCTAATATTTCTGGAATTATGGGTGCTTTTGGTTCAGCTCTTATAGCTAGAGAGAAGTATGAAAGTGGATATCAAACATCTTTATTATCCAAAGAAGAATTGAATAGTATAAAATTAGAATCAAGTGTAATTAGATGTAAAGGATGCTCAAATCATTGTCTTCTTACAATAAACAAATTTTCTGATAATGAAATTTTTATTTCAGGAAACAGATGTGAGAAGGGAGAAGCCATTTATGGCGATAAAAAGATAGGTTTAGAAAAGAAAAACCCCATAAATCTATTTAAGTATAAATATGATAGGATTTTTAAATACAAACCATTAGAAAAAGATAAGGCAAAAAAAGGAGAGATAGGAATACCAAGAGTATTAAATATGTATGAAGATTATCCATTTTGGTTTACATTTTTCAATGATATGGGATTTAGAGTTGTACTTTCAGATAGGTCATCAAAACAATTATATGAAACTGGTATAACTAGTATTGCTTCTGAAACAGTGTGTTATCCTGGAAAATTAGTTCATGGTCATATAGAAAATTTAATTTCAAAAGGAATAAAAAATATATTTTATCCTAGTGTAACCAATGAAAATAAAGAAGATTTAAGTGCAGATAATTATTATAATTGTCCTGTTGTAATATCTTATTCTGAAGTAATAAAAAATAATGTGGAAAATATAAGAAACAAAAATATAAATTACATAAATCCATTTATAAGTCTAAATGATAAGGAAAAGTTGAAAAAGAGACTTCATGAGGAATTATCAAGACGTTTTAATGGTATAAATATAACTAAGGAAGAAATTAATCATGCAGTTGATAAAGCGACTGATGAACAAAATTCATTTAAGATGGAGATGCAAGCAGCAGGTGAAAGAGCACTTAAGGAGATAAAAGAGAGAAACTTAAAGGGAATTGTATTATGTGGTAGACCATATCATATAGATCCAGAAATAAATCATGGAATGCCAGAGCTTATAAATTCTTTAGATATGGCAGTACTTACTGAAGATTCTATATGTCACTTAGCAAATATGCAAAGACCACTTAGAGTTGTAGACCAATGGGTCTATCATTCAAGATTATACAAAGCAGCTAGTTTTGTAAGAGATAAAAATTATTTAGAATTGGTTCAACTTAATTCATTTGGGTGTGGTTTGGATGCAGTAACTACAGACCAAGTTCAAGAAATACTTAATGAAAAATCTAAAATATATACTATTATAAAAATTGATGAAGGTAATAATTTGGGAGCTGCAAAGATAAGAATGAGGTCTTTAAAAGCAGCTATGTTTGAGAGAGAAAGTAAAAATATAGATGTAAAAAATATGAAAGTAGATAGAATACAGTATGCAAAGAATAATCAAATAACGAACAAACATACTATATTAGCACCACAAATGTCACCTATACATTTTCAATTCCTTGAAGAAGCTGTAAATCTGAGTGGATATAAGATAGAAATTTTAAAAGATACAGATAGTAGTGTTATTGAGGAAGGTTTGAGGTATGTAAATAATGATGCTTGTTATCCAGCTATAATAGTAGTAGGTCAATTAATAACAGCATTAAAGTCTGGAAAATATGATTTAAATAATACATCTGTTGCAATAACTCAAACTGGTGGCGGTTGTAGAGCTACAAATTATATTGGATTTTTAAGAAAAGCTATGTATGATGCAGGGTTTAAAGATGTTCCAGTTATTGCACTTAGTGTAAATGGAATAGAAGATAGTGGGATAATGGATAATGTATCTCTAAAATTAATCAATAGACTTTTTATGTCTGTTGTATATGGAGATTTATTGATGAAAGTACTCTATAGAGTGAGACCATATGAGAAAGTTATTGGAAGTACAAATACTCTATATGAAAAATGGGTTGATATATGTAAAAAATCTCTAGTCAAAGCTAAAATTTCTGTATTTACTAAAAACATAAAAGAGATAGTAAATGAGTTTGATAACCTAGAGATATTAGATATTAAAAAACCTAAAGTAGGTTTAGTTGGAGAAATATTAGTTAAATTTCATCCAATTGCAAACAATAATCTAGTGAATATATTAGAGCGAGAAGGTGCTGAAGCAGTTGTACCAGACCTTACAAATTTCTTTTTAAGTTGTGCGTTTAATACTATTTATAAACACACTCATTTAGAAGGAAGTAGAAAAAGTAGAATGATAGGAGAAGCCTTTATATACATAACAAGTATATACCAAAGAGTATATAAAAAAGCACTTGATAAAAGTAAAAGATTTTACGCTCCAGGAAATATAAAAACAGTTGCGAAAAATACAGAACCAGTAGTATCATTAGGAAATCAAACTGGAGAAGGATGGCTTTTAACAGGTGAGATGGTTGAATTGTTGAATGAAGGTGTGGAAAATATCATTTGTATGCAACCTTTTGGATGTTTACCTAATCATATAATTGGTAAAGGTTCTATAAAAGAATTAAAAAGATTATATAAGAATGCAAATATAATTCCTATTGATTATGACCCTTCTGCAAGCGAGGTGAATCAGCTTAACAGGATAAAACTTATGCTTTCTAAAGCTTTTAAAAATATAGAAGATTAATGTTTCACATATTGAAAATTTATAGCTATCTAAATAAATTACTATTGTATAACAATTATAAAAAGAGTTACTCTATTTTTTAGGGTAACTCTTTATTACTTGAAAAATTATATGTATACTAATATAAAAGGGGGGACGTTATATGAATTTAGTATATGATGTTTATGAGTCTAAAATAGGAAATTTGTACATATTGAGTGAAGATGGTTTTGTAGTTAGTTTAGATATAGGAGATGAAAAATTTAATAATTTAAAAGAAGAATATATTAAAAAAGGAATAGATATAAAAAGAAGTGAAGAAGATTTAAAAGAGGCAATAAATCAGATAGATGATTATTTTAATGGAAAAAGAAAAACATTTGATTTGAAAATACGTGTTGATGGTACTGAATTTCAAAAGTCTGTCTATGAAGAAATGTTAAAAATACCCTATGGAAAAACACTCTCATACTCAGAAATAGCAAAAAATATAAATAATCCAAAGTCTGTTAGAGCAATTGGACAAGCAAGTAAAAGCAACAAAATTCCAATAATAATACCTTGTCACAGAGTTGTTGGTAAAAATAATATTGGTGGATATATGGGGAATCATTCTGACTTAAAAAAAATACTATTAGATTTAGAAGAAAATAGTTAAATTGGTTAAAAGTGATTTTTTTGTTAATATTTGATATAATTACGTTAGAAGAGATTTTTAATTTACATTGATAAGGGGGAGTTTTAATGTGCAATAAAGTTATAGCATCAAAATACCATGAAAAAGGGTTTAATTGTGCAGAGTCAGTTATAAAAGCATATAATGAAGAGTTTAATACAGATATACCAGTTTGTTTAGGTAGTGGATTAGGTTCAGGTTGTGGAGTTGCTAGTTTATGTGGTGCAGTAAATGCCTCAAATATAATAATTGGATATGTAAGAGGTAGAAACCATGAGGGTGAAAGTACTAAAGCTAAAGCATATGCTAAAGATTTGACAACAACAGTAAGAAATGAGTATGGTTCAGAGTTATGTATAGACTTAAAGAAAGATTTAGTTGCTTGTAGAGAAATAATGGATTTTTCATATGATACTTTAAAAGAAACTTTAAAAAAGGAACTATAATAAATATAAGTTATATAATATATTTATTAAGTCTATTTATTATATAACTTATTAATTACAAATAAAACGCAATGAACTTTAAAAGAATATTAGATTTTTATATTATGAAGACGCTCAGAAAGGAGCGTCTTTTTACTAGTATAATTTAGAAAAAAATTATATTACTTATTAACAGAATTTAAATGAAAATTGAGTATTAACATGCATTGATGTAAATCAGATTGATTAACAGATAATATTTATATAGGTATCGCAATTATTTCTATTTATTTTTTGTTATGTTATACTCAGCTTAAATAAATATTTGTTACAAAGGAGATGAAAATATTGGAAAATATTGATTTACTTATTAAAGAATTATGTTCAAAAAATCATACTGAAGCATATAAAACTTTTTTATTTCTAGAAAATGAAAGTAAAAAATCAAACATTACATACTGTTTTTTTGATTATTTTCTAGAAATGATTAATAATGAAAGTTCATATATTCGTACAAGAGGATTGTTGTTAATAGTTGCAAATGCTAAGTGGGATACTGATAATAAAATTGAAATGAATATAGATAGTATACTAAGTCACATTGTGGATAAAAAGCCTTCTGTATCGAGAAATTTTATTCAGTCATTACCTAATATCATAAAGTATAAGAAACAACTTATTCATCGTATAAGAGCGGAATTAAGTAATGCAGATATAAATATTTATAATGATAATATGAAGTCATTAGTAGAAAAGGACATAAGAAATACATTATCTAACCTTGAGTAATGATATATTATCCAAATTTTACGGGTTGCCATCATTATTAGTGATTAATTTTTTTTGACAATAGCAAGAAATGTGAAAATAGCTAAGACAGAATTAGGTACAATCATACTAGAAGGTTACTAATTTTTACAGATAAGTCAATTATGGAAATTTCACTATTTGCTGGATATGAAACACAACAATCATTTACAATTGGATTTAAGGCTATGTTTAAATGTAGCCCACAATCATTTAGAAAAAAAGGAGATTTTCATCCTGTACAATTAAAGTTTACTGTTGATGGAAAAGAAACTTTGAGAGGTGATAGAATAATGGAAGTTAAAATGGTTGAAAATGACAAAATTCTTTTAGTAGGCTATAAAGGAAATACACGACTAGGTTTTTCTGTTATAGGTGAATGTGCAAAATATAGTTTTTACCTTTAAAGCAAAGGGAGAAGATAGCTTACAACCTGTTGTAGATTATGCTTATAAAGAATGGTTACCTCAGTCAACATGCCAGTTAAATGAAAATGCTAAATATGATTTTGCGAGATATGGAGAATTAGTTGATAAGGATGGTAAAAGTTTGATTGAATTTTGGGTTCCAATTTTATGAGTGCCATAATATTTTGAATATATAGACTAAATAAACGTAGTAAAAATCGTTGTAATGAGTAAAAGCTTTATATGTTAAAAGAAAATATACATAATCTAATGGTAGTTTTGAAATAACAAATTAAAGCTACCATTTTTATTTTGAAAAATCATTTAATGAAATAGATTCAGTTTATTAAATATATTATTTATAAGATTATAATAATATATTGTTAAAGAAAATATTTAATAAATTAAATGTTTTCTTTGACAATGTACATATATGAATGATAATATCTAAATGAATAAAAGCTATGGTAATAAAATGATTTCTTAAAATCTATTTTAGGTATTATTAATAAATAAAAAATTATAAAATACATAATGTCTCTAACAAACGATGATACTAGAATGATACTGTTTTTATAAGAAATTATAAAATACATAATTAATAAAAATAATATATTGAATTATATAATAGATTGGGTTTTACTAAATAAAAAAGAAATGAAATCCCCATGTTATTATACAAAAGCAAAGGTGGGAATAAAAATGAAAGAAATTGATGATTCTATAACATCAGAATATTTAAGCTATGGTATCAATGAAGATATTAGTATCTATGAAGGTAGATTTTGTATATATTTAGATAAGAAATATAGATGTAATGGAAAAATTTATTATAAAATGACACCTCCAATATCCATAAGTTTTAAAGCAGATATAGGTTGCATTGAAGATATAGAAAATGAAGATGAGAACTTAGTTTTGGACTATGATAATGCTATTCTTGAAGTCTATGGTTATAAGATTATTTCTATAACAATAAACACTCTAAGTGATTTTGTGATAGAAGGATATATCAATGATGATTGTATAAAATCTAAAAACTCTTATGTTGAACATGTAGATTTTAATATAATAAACTTAGATAAAATACCTGGAAAACTTATAAAATACAATGATAAGGTATATGCAGGTAGAATTGAATTTGATATAAATGATTATGTTGTTACTATAGATAAACGGTATGATTATAGAAAAGAATTGAAGTCAGATTTAAAGTCTAAATCTGGTGCAATAATAACTCATATAGGTAGGATTAGAAGAAAAGATGGTAGAATTTTTAGAACTAATAATACAATAAATCTTTTAGATAGAGTAGCAACAGCCTTGAGTTTTATGTGTGGCAGATATGTTGGATTTTGTTTGGCAAAAGGATATAGAAATGGTAATGAAGTTTATAGAATTTGGAATGAAAATCAAATAACACCTTTTAGATATGTACCAACATGGTCAGATACGCTGTCGAATTATCATAATATAGAAAAATATATAAGTCTCATGTGCAAAAAATTAGAAGATTTTTATTATGGTTCTGCGATAAAGAGTGTCGTTGATTGGTATATAGAGTCTCTTGGAAGTGTGACTATGGAAAATAATATAATATCTGTACAGATTGCACTTGAAACTTTGTCATATGTAGTGCTGGTAGAGCAAAATAAGGTGCTTACAGATGAAACTTTTGACCATAATTTGGCATCTAAAAATATCAGACTTCTACTTGATATATGTAAGATACCATATGGTAAATATGAGTTAGACATATTTGATAGCATGATAAAAAAGAAGTTTGATGATGGAATAGATTTAGTTATTTATTTAAGAAATAGTATAGTTCATCCAAGTAGAAAAGCTCATAGAGCTACATTAGAAGTTGAAGACATTTGGAATATCATTTCAATAGGAACAAGATATATTGAGCTTGTTTTGCTTTTTATTTTGGGATATAAAGGAGAGTATTCTAATAGATTGGTAGAACGATGCTATGGTGAGGTAGAAGTTGTACCTTGGAATTAGATTTTTATATTTATTTTAAAATATATATTGACAGATATTGCCTTATGATATAAAATCAATATCATAAATAAGAATTCAAAACAACATTAAATGCGATGAAAAGAAATAGTAAAAGTAGGTAATCTTAAACAGAGAGTTTCCGATTGGTGAGAGGAGCAATAGATTTTACTTTGAACACATCTTTGAGCAGGACTCTGAAAGAGTAAAAATACTTTACTAGGAGTTTCCCGGTATCCTTGCATCCGTTATAGTGCTAGAGTATAATTTTTATTGTACTTAAAGAGGTTAGTGTCGTGAGGCATTAATGAACAGAGGTGGAACCACGAGATTTAACTCCCGTCCTCTAGCAATAGCTAGAGACGGGAGTTTTTTAATATAATTTTTTAAGCGCGCAGAGAATTATATTGCAATAGATACATTTTTTCTGAAATAATCAAAATATTTAAAATTTAAAAATTTAAAAGACGAGGGAGAATATTATGAAAAATATATTAAAAAAATTAGGATTATTTACAATTATGTTAGGTTTAGTAAGTGGAATGGCAGGTTGCTCAAAATCAGATAATGAAAAGGATAAAGATGCTTCAAATGCATCAAAAAAAGAGGTAATTGTAGGATTTGATAATACATTTGTACCAATGGGATTTTTAGATGAAAAAGGAGAAACAGTGGGATTTGATGTTGATTTAGCAAAAGAGACATTTAAGAGACTTGGAATGGAAGTTAAATTTCAACCAATAGATTGGTCAATGAAAGAAACAGAGTTAAATGATTCAAAAACTGTAGATGTATTATGGAATGGATATTCTATAACAGATGAGAGAAAGAAAATAGTATCATATACAGAACCTTATTTACAAAATAAACAAATAATAGTTACTTTAAGTGATTCAAAAGTAAATACAAAAGCTGATTTAAAAGATAAAGAAGTTGGAACTCAACAAGGTTCAACAGCTCTTGATGCAGTAGAAAAAGATAAAGATTTTATGAATAGCTTAAAGGGTGGAGCACCAGTTCTTTATGATACTTACGATAAAGCACTTAGAGACTTAGAGATAGGTAGAACTAGCGCAGTTGTTGGTGATGAAGTTTTAATTAGATACTATATGGGACAAAAAGGTGAAGATAAATATAAAGTATTAAAAGAAGATTTTGGATTAGAAGATTATGTTGTAGCAACATCTAAGGAAAATCCAGAACTTTGTAAAAAAATAAATGAAACATTAAAAGAAATGAAAAAAGATGGAGCTTTTGACAAAATTTATGATAAGTGGTTTAAATAAGAGATAAGTTAGCTGTTAAGAAGGGGGCACTAAAGGCATGTTACAAGGTTTAGAAATAGTTATAGCAATGTTTTGTATAACATTAATAGTATCAATTCCATTGGGGATTGGAGTTGCATTTTTAAGATTATCAAAAAATAAATTAATAAGTGGTATTACACAATGTTATATATTAATAATGAGAGGAACACCTTTACTTTTACAAATGATAGTCATATTCTATGGTTTACCTCTTATAGGAATTGTATTTGACAGGTTCACAGCTGGAATAGTAGCTTTCTTCTTAAATTATGCAGCATACTTTGCAGAAATATTTAGAGGTGGAATACAATCAATAGATAGAGGTCAATATGAAGCTTCAAAAGTACTAGGGTTTGACAAATTTACGATGTACAAGAGAATAATATTTCCACAAGTTTTTAAAAGAATACTAGCACCTATTTCAAATGAAGTAATTACATTAGTAAAAGATACATCTTTAGTATATATATTAGGATTAAATGATATTTTAAGAATATCTCAAATAGCAATGAATAGAGAAGCAAGTTTGTTACCACTATTTGAGGCAGGAGCAATATATCTTATATTTGTAGCTATACTTACTAAGGGATTTGAATTACTTGAAAAAAAATATTCTTATTACAGATAAAGCTACAATAATTATAGGAGGAGGTTTTTTATATGTTGAAAATCAGGAATTTAAATAAATCATTTAAAAAAAATAAAGTGCTTAAAGATATTTCTTTTGAACTAGAAGAAGGTCAGATTGGAGTTTTGCTTGGCAAATCTGGTGCAGGGAAGACCACAATATTAAGATGTATAAATGGTCTTGAAGAATTTGATAGTGGAGAAATTATAATAGATAATGAAATAATAAAAAGTAAGAAAGACATGGCAAAAATACGTGGTAAAATAGGTATGGTTTTTCAAAACTTTAATCTATTTCCTCATATGACTGTCCTTGAAAATATAATTGAATCTCCAGTTAATGTTTTTAAAGTCCCTAGAGAGGAAGCTGAAAATAGAGCTAAAGAACTTTTGAGACTAGTTGATTTGGAAGAAAAATTGAACTCATATCCATTTGAGTTGTCAGGAGGACAGCAACAAAGAGTTGCAATAGCTAGGTCTTGTGCATTAATGCCAAAAGTTCTTTGTTTTGATGAGCCTACTTCTGCACTTGATATTGATACTATTCAAAAAGTAGTAAATATAATGAATAGGCTTAAAGATAAAGGCATGACTATACTGATAATTACACATGATGTTGTATTTTCAAATAGTGTTGCTGATAAGATTATAAGTATAAAAGATGGTATAGTTGAGGATATTCAAATAAAAGAAAAAATTGTTTAAATTTTTAAAAACGGAATTTATATTGAAATTTTATAAAAAAATAAGGATTGTTTGTCTGACTTTTACAATGAAAAATATAAATTTTGATATATTAGAGCAGTTAAAATTTAATTTAACCGTGTAGTAAAAAAGTCGTGATATCAAACTGTCACGGCTTTTACATGTATAAAAATTCAAAAAATGTATAATGTAAGATTAAAATTATAGAAATGCCATACTTCACACCAAAGTAGCTAAAGAAAAAGTATGAGAAGGAAGAATTTATCATCAACAGTAGCAATTATAAATTTAATGAAAGCAAATATGGAGATTTTAATATAACTAAGACTGTATCTATTGATGCTAGAAAATTTGAACTGTTCTATCGTATTTATAATAAAACTTGATTATAATATACATATTATGGGTATAAAAATGTAAATATAGAGATAAAAAATTAGAAAGGAAGTTTTACTATAATGATTAAATTATATGGATATACAAAATGTTCTACAGTTAAAAAAGCAAAAAAATGGCTTAAAGAAAATAATTTGGAATTTGAGGATATAGATATGGTTCAAAATCCACCAACTAAAAATGAATTAGAATTAATTTATAATATTAGTGGATATGATATAAAAAAGTTTTTTAATACAAGTGGAATGAAATATAGAGAATTAGGTCTTAAAGATGTAGTAAAGACTGAGTCAGATGATAAACTGCTAGAAATATTAGTAAGTGATGGTATGCTTATTAAAAGACCACTACTATTTGATGGTAAAAATGTACTATTAGGGTTTAAAGAAGATGTATGGAAAGATATTTTATTAAAGGAAGAATAGAAATCAATGGGTGTATTAGTTAAAATTTTTAATTGGTACACCTATAAATTTATGTATTAAATTTACTTTTGTTATACATAAATAATAAGAAATACACGTGAATATACAACTCTAATAAATTTTACAGGTATATTATTCTACTATTTTCTCAATGCAGTTAAAATTTATACATAGTAATTACTGTTAATTACAAGTTAGAAAAGTACATTTCTAGTCTCTATGTAAGTGTTTTTAGTATTGGGATTAAAAGCACATCAATAGAATTATTAGCTATTAGATAGTAGAATCTTGTACTTTCTGAGTTTAATATATTAAATAAATACATATCTTTTCACATAAAAGTACTATTAAATCTAAATCTTGATTTTAATCTATTAATTCTTGCAAACATGCATGTGATTTATTAGAATTTATACTATACATAAAGTCTAATATTATTTATTATTTTGGGGATATTTGTTACTATTAAAAAAATTCACATTGACCTTGTCTCAAATAAATTTAATGTGAATAAATATACCCTTTCTTATACAAATTATATCATTTATTTTATTTAAAATAACATAATATTACAACGAATTATTACAAAATTACTTATTATTAACCATGAACATTTGTTTTGTGATATTATATTTATATGAGGATATTGTCATAAAAACGTTATATTTATACAAAAAATTAAATGAAAATTTATTTAATATGAATGTTTTTTATAAATTATACCTCTACTTATAGTTTTACAAATAATAATAGTATTTAAAAATTTGACAACAAAAAAAGAAAACTTTCAAAAGAATTAAATCTAAAAAGAATAGGAGATAAATATGGGTATTGAAGATTTATATGGTTTTGAATGTGTTCCTGTGAACAATGAGATTGATATTGACAATTTATTGGAGACAATGATAGAAGATGGAAAAGAAAAAGGATATACACCAATTATAATTATCGATGAAAAGGTAGGATTGCTAAAAGAAAACATTGATATTGTCAATAAAGAGCATGGTTCTCTTGAGAACTACAAAGAGCATTGTCTGAAAAAATATAATGAAATTGATGTAAATGAATTTTTCAAGTGTAGGAAGAGTGAAATTTCAGAGGTGGTAAAGGAACTCATAGAGTCAGAAGATATTTTTTGTGATTATAAAAGTTTTAACCCAATTACAAATATAGATATATTTCAAGAAAATAACAAAGTTTACATAGCTAAAGTTCCAACAACTAAACCTTATGAAGTATTTGCATATATACCAATTGGTGGATTTAACGATTGTCCTAGTGATGAAGAGCATATAGCAGTTGCAAAATATTGGTACGAAAACTATGGAGCATACCCAATAGCAATTGGATGTGACACAGTCCAATATTTTTCAAAAAATATACCTAGTGACAATAAAATGTTCAATAACCTATGCATAGAGTTAATCTTGTACTGTGAAGATATTATTGTACAAGGATATGAGACATTAAGAGCTCTAAAAGAGGTAATACAAGATTCTACCATATGGCTTTTTTGGTGGGATTGATATAGGGCTCTGTAAACTATAAGTATTAAGTTTTTAAAACATTTTTAATGATAGTATCTTTTTGTAATTTACAATTATATCGATAAGAAGAGTAATTATATGAGAATAAAATCGTGAACTTAGCCATGAAGATAGGCTATTTAGGCTTCATGGCTTTTAAGTATATTACTGTATTACACTGTCTTGTTTTTATATAGTGTAATACAGCAATATACTTAAATTGTAAAGATATAAATAAAAGTACTTTAATATTATAATTAATATATTTAAAAGTCATTCTAATTTTTTAAATATATACTTTATATGTTATAATCATTAAGTATGTAAAAAATAAGAATAGTTTTAGAGTTCATATTTTATTGATATGGAGGTAGATTTAGTGAAGGAAAGAGAAAAGTTAGAAAAATTAAGAGAAAAATTGATTGGATTAGAAAGTGTGGCAGTTGCTTATTCAGGTGGAGTTGACAGTAATTTCTTACTTAAAGTAGCAAGAGATACATTAGGAGATAATGTTATAGCTGTAACTATTCATGCAATGATGCACTCAAATAGAGAAATAGAAGAAGCAAAACAATATACTAAAAATTTTGGAGTTAAACATATTATATTAAAAATAGAAGATTTTGATTTAAAGGAATTCAAAGAAAATGGTGTTGAAAGATGTTATTATTGTAAAAAATATATATTTACTAAAATAAAAGAGGTCGCAAAGGAACATAATATAAAGTACATAGTAGATGGAACCAATGTAGATGATTTAGGAGACTATAGACCAGGTCTTAAAGCACTAAATGAACTAGAAGTAATTAGTCCATTGAAAGAAAGTGGATTAAAGAAAAATGAAATTAGGTTACTTTCAAGAGATATGAAGTTAGAAACTTTTAACAAACCATCATTTGCATGTCTGGCAAGCAGAATTCCTTATGGTGTTGAAATTACAGATGAAAAGCTTAGGATAATAGAAAAAAGTGAAGAATATTTATCTGATTTGGGCTTTTCTCAATTTAGAGTAAGAATGCATGGAGATATAGCTAGAATAGAAGTTAATCAGGAAGAATTAGGTAAATTTTTTGAAAATAACAATTTTAGTAAAGTTGACACTAAATTAAAAAAATTTGGCTTTAAATATGTTACACTAGATATGTCAGGATATCAAATGGGAAGTATGAATTTAAACATGTAAATAGGTTAAAAAATAAATAATCGTTGTAATTAATATAGGAAACAGGAGGTTTTATGAAAAACTATACATTAATATCGCCATGTTTTTTTGGAATGGAAAAAATGTTGGCTAGAGAAATTACTAATTTGGGATATGAAATAATAAAAACAGAAGATGGAAGAATAACATATAAGACTGATGAATTTGGGATAGCAAAATCAAACATGTGGTTAAGATGTGCAGAAAGAGTACATCTTAAGATTGCTGAGTTTGAAGCAAAAAGCTTTGATGAATTATTTGAAAATACAAAAAGGATAAATTGGTCTAAATATATACCTTATGGAGCTCAATTTCCTATTTCAAAAGTTTCTTCTATAAAATCAAAATTATACAGTACACCAGATGTACAAGCTATAGTAAAAAAAGCTATTGTAGAAAGCTTGAAGAAAAGTTATTTAGAGGATGGTTTGCTTAAAGAAGATAAAGAAAAATACCCTATATTTGTATTTATACACAAAGATAAAGTAACTCTTTCAATAGACACAACAGGAGATGCTTTACATAAAAGAGGATATAGAGAAAAAGCAAATAAAGCTCCAATAAGAGAAACTTTAGCTTCTGGACTTATCTACTTAACTCCTTGGAAAGCAGGTAGGACTTTAGTAGACCCTATGTGTGGTTCTGGTACTATATTAATTGAAGCAGCTATGATAGGTATAAATATGGCACCTGGATTAAATAGAGAATTTATATCAGAAAAATGGAGAACGCTTGATAAAAAGATTTGGTGGGATGTAAGAAAAGATGCTTTTAATAAAATAGACAATGAATCTAAATTTAAAATTTATGGATATGATATAGATGCAGAATGTATAGATATAGCTCGAGAAAATGCGGAAATAGCAGGTGTAGATGAATATATAGAATTCAATGTAGGAGATGCAACTGAGTTTGAGAGTGAAGAAGAATTTGGATTTATAGTTACCAATCCTCCTTATGGAGAACGATTGGAAGATAAGGATAGTGTTAAACAATTATATAAAGAGCTTGGTTATACATTTAGAAAGTTAAAAAATTGGTCATATTATCTGATAACTTCCTATGAAGAATTTGAATATGAATTTGGACAAAAAGCAGCTAAAAAGAGAAAATTATATAATGGTATGCTAAAAACTAACTTTTTCCAATATCCAGGGCCTAAACCTCCTAGAAATAATAATTAGATTTTATATTTATCATAAGTTTTATCAAAATATAAAGTTTTGTTAAAAGAAGTAAAACCTTATGAGGATTTGAAACGTCTAACTATTGTGAGGAGATTTTTGCGAGAAAAAAGAAAAATTTAAGATTGTAGGATTAGGAGGGGTTAAATGAAGTTATTAAAGCTTATTATTGTATCAGGCTTAATGATGTTATTTGTTACTGGATGTAATGTTAAAACTGAATCTCCAGAACAATTGGCAAAGATACCTAACTATGATGATACAAAAAAAGTATTGTACGATGGTATAGATCAGCTACTAAAACCAGACTCATCTATGATATTGCCTTCTAATACAAAAGAGGTAGGAAAAATAAATAAGGTAGATTTAAATAGTGATGGAGTTGATGAATTAGTAGTATTTGAGCAAAAAGAAGATTTAAGTAATAATGTTAATAAAGTAGGTTTTGTAACTTTAAGTTACAATGGTGAAAAATATGTACTAGGAGACCATTATTTAGAAAATGGAGAATCAATAGAATATGCTAATTTCTATGATTTGGATTCAGATGGATATAAGGAAGTTATTTTACTTGTTAAATCCAAAGATAAAACTAATATGCATATATACAAAGTAAGGGATAATGAAATCACAAAAGTATACGATTTAGATGCTTCTTGGATTCAAAATAAAGAAGATTTTAACGATATGAAGGTAAAGATTGGTTATATAGATGGAGATGACAAGATAGATATATTAATGCTTCATTTGAATAATAAAACTAATGAGATGTTTGCAACTGTTGCAAATTTTGATGGAACTATGAAGGTTAAGGATTATGTCAAATTTGAAAATGTAAAAAATCTAAATGAGTTATATATAACTCTAGGTAATGTTGCTTCATCTGTTGGAAATTCAGCTGCATCCATCAAAGGTGTTGTACTAGATATTCCCATGTTAAAAGAAAATAATTATATCACACAGATATTATATATGAAAAATGATAAAATTCAAAAAGTGTTTAGTGATTATGATAAAACTATTACTAAACCTTATTACATACCTGTTGATGATGTTGATAAAGATAAAATTATAGAGATACCTATAGTTGCTGGAGGGAATAGAAATACTTATACCTCTAAAGCATCTGCTAATATAAGTTGGTACAGATGGAATGGGAAAGAAGATTCTAATTCAAAATTAATATTTATAAGCCAGATATACTATAATTATAAATACAATTTTAGATTATTTATGCAAAATAATTTAGTAGATAAAATAATTGTTGAACAAGAATTTGTTGGGGAAAAAGCTGTATTTAAATTTTACTATTTTGATTATTCAGAACGTAAGAATTTATTTAATATAATAGTAGAGAGTAAAAATAAACTTGAAGATAGAAAAAGTGCAAATACACAAAATTCTATTGTACTTCAAGAAAGCGATGAATATACTTTTTTACTAACTATAAATGATGCAAATGAAATGGATAAGTTAGATATTACGATAGACGCATTAAAAGAGTATTTCTCATTAATATATGGTTAATATTACACTCAATTGGAGGTTTTATTTTATGAAGGAAAAAATACTTATACTAGAAGATGAAATTGGAATTAGAAGTTTTGTCAGTATAAACTTAAAAAGAGAAGGCTATGAAATAGTTGAAGCAGGTACTGGTAGAGAAGCTATAGAAAAAATGACAACAGAAAGTGATATTACAATAGCTCTTTTAGATGTAATGCTTCCAGATATAAGTGGGATAGAGGTTTGTAAGTTTATAAGGGAAAATTTTGATCAAGTTGGGATAATAATGCTTACTGCAAAAGCTCAAGAAGATGATAAAATAGAAGGATTTATTTCAGGAGCAGATGATTACATCATAAAACCATTTAGTATAAAGGAACTTTTAGTTAGGGTTTCTGCTCTTATCAGAAGAGTTGCAAAAGATGATTCAAATGTTAAGTCAAGTGAGATAGTCTCGCCACCATTTATACTTGATATAGATAAAAGAAAATTATTTAAGAATGGTAAAGAGATTGAACTTACTCCAACAGAATTTTCAATAGTAAAATATTTGATATCAAATGCTAAACAATCATTAAGTAGAGATCAGATATTAGATGAGGTATGGGGAACTAATTATTTGTATGATTTTAAAATAGTAGATGTAAATATAAGAAGGATAAGAAATAAAATAGAAGATGACCCATCAAAACCAAAATATATACAAACTATTTGGGGTTATGGATACTGTTTTAGAAAGGAAGAATAATAGTGTTACATTTTGAAGGTCTGAGAAAAAAAGTAATAAAAAACTATTTTATAATAATTATTATAATGGTAACTCTGTTTGAAGGGCTATTCATGTTTTATATACAAAACTATTACTATGATTCTGTTAAACAGTTACTTGAATCTGAAATAAAATACGCTGATGAATATAATGCTATTACAATGGAAACTACAAGCTTTGAGAAAAAAGTTAAAAATATTTTTGATAAACAGCCATTAACAAAGAATTCAGAATTTGGGATTTCGATAATAGATAAGAATAAAAATGTTATATTGGACCAATATGGATTTAAAAGTAAAGAAAAAGCAAATTATGAAGATGTAGATAATGCATTAAGAGATGTAAAGACTAAAAACTTAACACCATATACTTATAAAATACCAGATACAGGAGAGCATGTCATGAGCATCTCCTTACCACTCAAAGTAAATAATATTATAGAAGGTGTTGTTAGATATACTGTTTCATTAGATGGAATTGATAACGCCATATTAAAGCAAGCTACATGGCTTATATTGGCGGGAATATTTATACTTATTATAGCTATATTAATAAGTCTCAAATTTGCTGAGACTCTTATAAAACCATTGAGAGAGCTAAAGAAGTTTGCAAACGAATTAGCTGTAGGAAACTACAATATAAAATTGGAAAATATGAAGATTGTAGATGATGAAATTGGTGATTTAGCACAGACATTTGAACATATGGCACATGAAATTGATAAGAGTGAAAAATTGAAAGAAGAATTTATATCTTCGGTATCTCATGAGTTGAGAACCCCTCTTACATCTATAAAGGGATGGAGTGAAACATTAGGATATGAAAGTATAACTAGAGAAGAGTTAGATTTAGGTCTAGGTATTATACAAGATGAGACAGAAAGACTTATAAAGTTGGTAGAAGAATTATTGGATTTCTCAAGGCTTTCTTCTGATAGGATAAAGCTTCATATTGATATAGTTGATGTTGAAGGATTAGTTGTTGGGGTTGTAAATCAGTTGAAAGTTAAAGCAGCTGAAAAAGATATATCACTTTTATTTGAATTTGAAAATGAATTCATAGAAAATATCCAAGGAGATAAAAATAGACTAAGACAAGTTCTTATAAATTTAATACAAAATTCATTTAAATTCACTAGTCAGGGTGGTTACATAAAAGTTGTAGCTTCTCAGGATGAAGATATAACAACTATATCAGTTGAAGATAATGGTTCAGGTATAGAAAAGCAAAATTTAAATAAAGTTTTAGATAAATTTTTCCAAGAGGATTACAACAAGGCTGGCAGTGGATTAGGTCTTGCAATTAGTAATGAAATTGTAAAACTTCATGGTGGAGTAATGAAAATAGAAAGTGAAAAGAATGTTGGAACAAAAATAACTTTTAATATAAAAAATAAATTTGCTAAACAGGCATAAATTCTTAGAAAGAGGATTAAGATGAGAAATATAAAAATGATAGTAGCATATGATGGTTCAAGATACAAAGGTTATCAAAAATTAGGCGATAATGACATGACTATACAAGAAAAGCTTGAGTCTGTCTTAAGTAAAATGGCCAATGAAACTATTGAGATAATTGGTTCTGGGAGAACTGATATGGGAGCACATGCAAGAGGTCAAGTTATAAACTTTAAAACAAATTGTATGGATTCAGTAGATAAAATTCAAAAATATCTATATGAATATTTGCCAGAGGATATAGTTGTAAAAACTGTTGAGGAAGTTGATGAAAGATTTCATTCAAGATACAATGTAAAATCAAAAACTTATTTATATAAGATTGATAATAATAAATATCACAGTCCTTTTATGAGAAAGTATGCTGCACACATAAGTAAAAAATTAGATTTAGATAGAATGAGAAAAGCAAGTGAGTATTTAATAGGAGAACATGATTTTACTAGCTTTGCTTCTTCTAAGTCTAAGAAAAAATCTAATGTAAGAGAAATTTACTCAATAAATATAAAAGAAAATGATGATATTGTAGAAATATATATAGAGGGAAATGGATTTTTATATAATATGGTAAGAATAATAGTAGGAGCATTAATAGATGTTGGCCTTAAAAGAAAAGCACCACAAGATGTTAAGCATATGCTTGAGTCGAAAGACAGAAGTAAGTCATCAGACACCGCACCAGCTAAAGGACTATGCCTTTGGAAAGTAAAATATGAGTAAGCTTAAAGAGAAAATATTTTAAAAAGAAAATAAATTATATAGTTGACATAAATGGAAAAATAAACTATTATATATTCTATAAGAGATGTCTAAAAAATTTGATATTTAAATCCGATGAAAAAGAGAGTAACTTTTATGTATTTTATAGAGAGCTGAGGATGGTGGAAGCTTAGCAAATAAGTATTAGTGAAAAGAACTTTGGAGGATGCTAATTGAATTTAGTATGTTAGTAGGTAATCTCGCCTTAAGAGAAAGAGTGGATAAGTTTATCTTATCAATTAGAGTGGTAACGCGGATATATTTCGTCTCTTGGTTTTTCCAAGAGGCGTTTTTTAATATATTTATTTACTAATATGTATTTAGTAGTTATACATTTACTGATTGATTAGCTAAGTTTATCAATAAGAGTGGTACCGCGGATATTTCGCCTCTTAGTATTTAAAAATACTGAGGGGTTTTTTTAGTATTAAAATGATTTTATAAGAATCTATATTTTTAAAGTCATTAAATATTAAGAGTTTGTATTAAAAAATAAAAAATATAAAATTATAATTTAAAATTGGGAGGAATTAACAATGAAGGAAAAAGTAGTATTAGCATATTCAGGAGGACTTGATACATCAATTATAATACCTTGGTTAAAGGAAAATTATGAAGATATAGAAGTTATAGCTGTTTGTGGAAATGTAGGTCAAGAAGATAAAATGGAAGATGTTTATGAAAAAGCTTTACAAAGTGGAGCATCAAAAGCCTATGTAGATGATATAAGTGAAGAGTTTGTGACGGAAACTATATTTAAAGCTGTAAAAGCAGAAGCAAAATATGAAGGAAAATACTTATTAGGAACTTCTTTAGCAAGACCTATAATAGCTAAAAAATTAGTTGAAGTTGCTCATAAAGAAGGAGCAAAATATATATGCCATGGATGTACAGGAAAAGGTAATGACCAAGTTAGATTTGAAGCTACAATTGCAGCCCTTGACCCAACTATAAAAGTTATAGCTCCTTGGAGAATATGGGATATAAAATCAAGAGAAGATGCTATAGATTATGCTGAGAAACACAACATAAAAGTAACAGCAACTAAAGCTAAAATATATTCAGTAGATGCTAACCTTTGGCATGTATCAACAGAAGGTGGAGACATAGAACATTTACAAAATGAACATAAAAAGGATGTATATAAACAATGTGTAGACCCTGAGGATGCATGTGATGTAGCTGAATATGTAGAGGTTTATTTTGAAAAAGGTGAGCCTAAAAAGATAAATGGTGAAGAATTATCTCCAGTGGCATTAATTCATAAATTAAATGAGTTAGGTTGTAAGCATGGAATTGGAGTTATAGATATAGTTGAGAATAGACTTGTTGGTATGAAATCAAGAGGTATATATGAAACTCCAGGAGGAACAATTCTTTATGAAGCACACAATATTTTAGAAAGTGCTACTTTAGATAAAGACACACTACACTTTAAGCAAATGATATCTTACAAATATGGAGAGCTTATTTATAATGGATTATGGTACTGTAAATTAAGAGAATCTATAGATGCATTTATGGAACAAACTCAAGATAATGTTACAGGGACAGTAAAAGTTAAACTTTACAAAGGTAATATAAAACCTGCTGGAATATTTACTGAAAATGCACTTTATGATGAAGGAATATCTTCTTTTGGAGATAGTGAACTTTATGACCATAAAGATGCAGAAGGATTTATTAATTTATTTACTTTACCACTAAAAATTAGAGCTATGAAGGCTGGGAAATAATAGAATATAGTAAATTAAAATTATTAGAGTATATAAGAAACGTTTTTTAGTTTTTTATATACTCTTTTTTATATAAAATTATTATATTATTTGTAATAATTTATTTGATTACAATACAAGAAATTTTAAAACTTATTTTTCTCAAGATTTTCTACTTATTTACAAGCATTAAAAGTCTAATTTTATTATAAGTTACACAATATGAATACTTATTTTTGAATTTTGCCATTGACTCTCACATTATAGGAGGGTTTATACTAGGTTTAATTAAAAATATACATGAAAAAGCTACTAATCGTAGAAGGCAATAACCATATCATTTGAAATTATAAAGATATAATTTATGAAAACACTATTAATTCCATAATGAAATTATTTATAAATGGAGGTAAATTAAATGAGGAAAATAATTGAAATAAAGCACCATTTACATGATTATGAATGTATGTGGAATGGTATAGAAGATATATATATGAATAAAATGGGTGAATCTCTGCCAAATGATTTTTTCTTTTTATTATCAGGTTTTGGCTCGTTTTGTTATCTAAAAACAAATAAAAAAGAATTAAAGAGAATGGTTGCTTTGGGGGATGGAAGAACCAAAAAAATGTATGAATTTTTAGCACCTATTGTTGGTTTTGAATATAAACACTATGAGTTTAAAAAGTATGAACAAGCTTTAAAAAAAGCAAAATCAGAAATTGATTCTGGTTATCCAGTTGTTTTAGGAGCCTTAGATATGTATTATCTGCCATATTATGAAAAATTATATCATAAAGAGCATATTCCTTTTCATTATGTGCTTATGGTAGGGTATGATGATATAGAAGAAAGAATATATTTATATGATTGTGGGATAACTGATTTAATCTCTATTTCTTATGATGAACTATGTGAATGTATGAATTGTAGTTATCCTGGATTAAGCAAAGCGAATACAATTTGTACAGTTAGAATGAATAGTTCAAAGAATAAATATCAGATTGCTCAAGAAGCACTCGCTATAAAGCGTGATATGTTTTTAAATCCACCTACAGGGTTTTTAGGATATAAAGGTTTTGAAAAGTTTATCAAAGAATTGTCACAATGGAAACATGAACTGGAAAAAGATGACTATGATAGGATTTTAGCTAATATGGTTATGTTTTTTGGAACAGTACCAACTATTCCAAATGCAATCAAAGGAATTGAAGAACCAGATAGTGTCGAATTTAAAGGTGGTTTTGATAAAATGAGCAAGATGCTTAAATCTATTGGAACTGAATACAAAAATGACTGTTGGGTAGAAGTAGCAGAGATTTTTGAAGAAAGCGCAATTATAATTGAAAAAATATCTAATATAATAATAGATTATTTATTGAATAAGGTTGATGAAACTGAAAAACTTCCTTTACTATTTTCCGAAATTTTGAAACAAATGAAATCTGGATACTTAATGTTAGGTATATGAATATAGAACAAGATTTCTTTTTAATAATGTTAGGAAAAAGTATATTAACTAGATAATCAAAATTTAAATATGAAATGAGTTCAAAAAATCAAATTATATATTTATAAAGTGTTGACTCTAACACCACGTTATATTGTAATATGAAAACATAGTTTGAAAATATTAATAAATACTGATAGATATATAAATATTTATTAATATTCGTAGCTGTAAAATAAAATTTTGAGGTGAGGCAATGAGAACAGTAAAACAAGTTTCAGATTTGACAGGAATAAGTGTGCGCACATTACATTACTATGACGAGATAGGTTTATTAAAACCAAGTGAAATTACAGAAGCAGGGTACAGGTTTTATGATGATGAAGCTATTAAAACGCTTCAACAAATTTTATTTTTTAAAGAGCTTGAGATACCTTTAAAAGAAGTTAAAGATATAATGTTAAGCCCATACTTTGATAAAATGCATGCTCTAGAAAGTCAAAGAAAGCTACTTATTATAAAACGTAAAAGATTGGATAGTCTAATAGAAATTATAGACAAAACGTTAAAAGGAGAAAATGTAGTAAACTTCAAAGAATTTGATATGAGTGAATATTTTAAAGTATTAGAGGAATTTAAAATAGAGCATGAAGATAAAGTAATTAAAATTTATGGTAGTGTAGAGAAATATAATGAACATATTGAGAAGTTTAAATCTAAAGAAGATGAAATTGCTAAAATGGCTATAAAAATATATGGAAGTATTGAGAAATATTCTGAGGCTATAAAGAAAAATTTTAATAGTGATATATTGACTTTAGCAGAACAATTTGATGAATTTAAAAAAGACTGTTTGGAAGATAATCATCCAAAATTAAGTGAACTATATAAAATACTTGTAGCAGATTTAAATAAAAATCCTTTATCAAAGGAACTTCAAAAAATTGCTAAAGAGATAACAGATACATCTAAGAAAGATTATGAACTTTTTAATATGGAGTATGGAGATGATAATTGGTATAGCATGGTGCAAAATTATTTACTAAATCCTATATGGATAAAAGAAGTTGATAAAAAGTATGGTAATGGAGCGTGTAAATTTATTGGAGAAGTTTTGAAGAGTTATTTAGGTAATAAACAACCCAAAATAAACATATTATATGAAAAGCTTGTGGCAGACTTAAGTAAAAATCCTTCTTCAGAAGAGATTCAAGATATTGTTGGAGATATAGTATATGAAACTAACCGAATGAATGAATTTTACAAGATAGATGAAGGAGAGAATTATTTAGATTATTTGTCAGAACTTTATTTACAAAATTCTAGCTATATACAGGTGACTGATAAGAAATATGGTAAAGGAGCATCCAAATTCATTGGAGAAGCTCTAAAAATTTATTCTGATAGTAGTAAATTGTAAATAAACAAATAAGGATATAGAATCATTACTTTATCTATATCCTTACTTGTGACTGTTAAAATATATAATTTATATCAAACTTAACACTTTCAACAATATTTCCTAAATATGTTTTTATGCTTTCAACTTCTTCTAAGGATTTTAATTTATTTTCAGTATAAATTGCTTTATCAAGAATATTAAATTTTAGACCTATTTCGTCAAAGTATTCATGATTTAAAACTTTATACCAATGATTTCTTTCTTTAGACCATCTAGTAGATATAGAATCAGCTTCTTTTTGAGCTTTTTCCCATTCTTCATTTTCTATAGATTTCTCTAATATAGACATATTGTTTTTGTAATCTTCCGTAAAATCATATAGTTTATTATTAACATAAAATCCAAATAGCATAAATAAAACAGCCCATAGTATAACAAATGTTGTAGATTTCAATATTAATCACCCTTCTTATTTTGAATAAATATTTTGTCATTTTCATCTAAAACACAAATAAGAACATCTTTAAAAGTTTCTATGTGGTTAGACTTTAAGATACCCATTAACCAGTTAGTATCTTTTTCAGCCATATCAAGATTTTTATTTATTATTTTACCATCCAAAATAAGTGGAATTGGTAAATGGTTAAAAGCTCTTGGAGGAGTACTATTATAACTTGATGCTGGAACCACACTTAAATTACCATCAGTCTCTAAAATAGCATATTGTACATCTTTTATGTTGAAGTAACCTTGAATTCTCAATTGTTCTAACAACTCATCTATACTAACTCTTTCTTTTTTAAGTTCATTATATACAATCTTTCCTTTGTCAATTAAGACAGAAGGTTTACCTGATAAAAATGAACTTAATTTTCTGCTTTTTAAGGATAAAAATGAAATTAGAGTCTGCATAATTACAAGGCCAGTTATTGCTGCAACACCATTTATAATTGGTATATTATTATTTTCCATTGGGACGGATGCAACTTCTGCAATTAAAAGTGTTATGACCAAATCAAAACAGTTCATTTCAGCGATTTCACCTTTTCCCATGACTCTAAGTGCAATCAACACTGTTATGTATAATATAATACTTCTTATTAATACCACTGTCATATCTATCAATTACTCCTTTAAAAAATATTTATACTAAGTTAGTATATCCTATATAAAAAAAATAATTCAGATTATAAAAAATACCTTAAACAATTGAATTCAATCATTTAAGGTACTCTTGATAATCTCAATATTAAATTTTTTATGGATTTTCTATTACTTTTATTTATCTTAACTACAGATTCAACAAAATTATTTTTATCACCTAATTTCAATACAAAATCAGGATATTCTTCAAATTCATTGAGCTTTATTAATTTAAAAGAAGAAGATAAGTTTTTGAAGTTGATAATTTTAGAATTATTTACTAATACACTTCTTTTTTTAAAATAAATGTCTTTTTTACTTATATTTAATATATTGAATATTTGTTTAAGATACATTATTATATCTTCTGGAGTCTTATCAAATTTAAGTTCAAAATTTTCATCCTCAAAATAGGGAATATAATATAAAGGATTTTTAATAGGAGGCAGTTTATTGTATAATTCTTCAAGTGTATTAGTATCTTTAGGATAGTTAAGGTAAAAGCATTTACATACATTCATTAAATCCAGAGCATCTGAAAGTGAATTATGTTTAATTTCTCCCTCTACAGAAAAAATCTTTTTCATATTTAGTAAAGATAGTTGCTTAGATAAGACTCTATTTTTATATGTAATATGCTGAGATATAAAAGGTTGAATATCAATCATCATATTGAATAACTCTAAGCATGTACCCGCATATTTATATACTCTAAAGGAATTTAGAAGACCAGCAATATCAAAATCACCCCAATTATATATTGTAACATCGCTAAATTTTTTAAACCATTTGAAAAAATCATCCATAACATATAAAAGATTAGGAGCATTATTAATTTCTAACTGGTTTAATTTAGTGAGTTTTTTACACTTAAATGAAAGTATTTCATTGTATTTTGGTTTAACTAAAGAATAATAATCATCAACTATATTAAAGTCATTATCTACCAAAACACAACCTATTGAAATCAATTCAGCTCCACTATATTCTAGCTTGTATTTATTATCATCTAATATATTAAATTCAAAGTCTATAAATAACTTGTATTTCATAAATTAAAAGCACATCCTCATAGATATTTATTTAATGAGATTAAGCGTCATAAGAATCAATTGATATAATGATTCTGAACATCAAAGGCTCATTACAACTTTTATTTATTTCGTAATTTAAATCAAAGGAATCTTTTAAGATAGAATTTATAAGTATTCTTTCCCAACCTATTTTTAGATTAACTTTAGCTTCTAACAATTTAGTTTCTATCTTTTTAAATATTTCTATATTCGCGGGTATTATACTGAGTTCAATATTACTTTTAAATGGGTTAGATTTTAAATCAGTTATAAGAATGTTCTTTAATTCTTCTGTAAGTTCAGAGATTAAATTATTGCCTATATATTCTTTAATTATTTCTTCTCTAATTTCTCTTAAATTTAGCAACATTAACACCTACTACTTGTATTATAATATGCAAAGTATAGTAAAATTTGATTAAGTTTTTTTATTATACTTGCAATAGTAGCTTTTTCCTTTCTGTTTATTTTTATATGATTAATCCATATTAGAAAACTACTAATATGCTTATAAAGAATAGTTTGTTGTATGTTAAAAATAAAAACTGTTAGTCTTTCAGAGAATAAAAGCTATGTAAAAGTGAAGATTATAAAATAGAATCATAAATATAAGATGTTTTATTCTCTGAATTTTTTGGTACTAAATTCTTAATTTGTTATTTGCCAATTCCTTTTTCTGATAATTTTTCTAGCATATCCTTAGTCATTTTATCTAAATCATAATTAGCTTTAAAACTCCATTCATTTACAGCACTGCTACTATCTAATGAATTAGGCCAAGAATCAGCTATACTTTGTCTTACAGGGTCTACATCATACTCTATTGTAAAATCGGGTATGTATTTTTTTATAGAATCAGCTATTTCTTCAGGAGCAAAACTCATAGCAGTGATATTAAAAGCATTTCTATGAATAAGTTTTTCAGCTGGAGCTTCTATTAAATCTACTATAGATTGAAGAGCATCAGGCATGTACATCATATCCATTTTTGTACCTTCTGCTATGTAAGACTTATATTTTTTATTTTTTAATGCTTCATAATATATGTCAACTGCATAGTCTGTAGTTCCACCACCAGGAGGAGTAACGTAAGAAATAAGACCAGGAAATCTAACTCCTCTAGTATCCACTCCAAATTTTGAATGATAATAATCACATAGTAATTCACCAGATACTTTAGTTACACCATACATAGTATTAGGTCTTTGTAGTGTATCTTGAGGAGTCATGTTTTTTGGAGAATTTTCACCAAATGCAGCTATTGAACTAGGTGTAAAAAACTTACAATTCAATTCTCTAGCTATTTCAAGACCATTTATCAATCCATCCATATTTAAATTCCAAGCTTCTAAAGGTTTACTTTCTGCAACTGCTGAAAGCAGAGAAGCTAGATGAATTATAGTATCCACATCATATTTTTTTGCGATTTCAAAGAATCGATTTTTATCTGTGACGTCTAATATTTCAAATATACCAGATTCACATACAGGATTTCCTTCTTTTGTTCTTCTTGAGCTAGCAATTACATTTTGTTCTCCATATTCATTTCTTAGCTTGAGTGTTAATTCTGAGCCTATTTGTCCTAATGCACCTGTTATAAGTATTTTTTTCAATTTGCTAACCTCCTTAGAGTTTAATTTGTGTATTATTGCTTATTTTTATTTTAGCAAATCTTTTGTTTAAATACAAAGAATTAAACTACTTAATGCATTACTTAATTTAATAAATTATAATAAATGTTTCAGAGTTTAATGTAATAAATATCAAAATTAAGTATATAGCATATAGGTAAGACATAGTAATAGTAACGTTTATATATTATTTATGAAATTGTTTTTAAAGATAGGTAAAGTACAAAGAGAGTCAAAGTGGACAGTGGATTAAGTTTAAAAAGTAATATTTATAAGATTACTTTTGTTTAAATTCTAAATTTATTCTAATGTACTTCACATATATTACATATATAAAGTTTAAAATTACTACAAAGATAAGCATTAAGTAAGATTAAAAATTAAATTAATTTGTATAAAAGTTTAAAGGAGATAAATTTATATGTTATATAGAGTTGATAGAGATAAAATATCTAATATTGGAATACTGGAATGTGCTACATTAATAAGAAAATTAGCACAAAAAATAGCTAAGGAAAAGGGCATAAAGGAACAAGAAGCATGGAATGATGCTGTTAGTGTATATAAACAAAAGTATAGGTATTTAGTTTAAAGAATAACTTTGATATATCCTTCCCATAAAATCTGAGAATAAAAATTATATGTTTTTATAAGCGTATTTCTTATTAAATTAAATCTTAATGAGGTATAAATATAGAGTATGTGACTAAGTCACAGAAATCAAAGTAAATTTAGGATATAATATTAAGATATAACAAAGATGTTTCTACAAATAAAAAAGTATCATAAGTATTGAACTGAGTATAAATGTTGTTTTTAGTTTAGTTGTAACTTATTGTAGTTTTTTGTTAAACGTTGTTTTGTAATATTTGAAGTATTAGACAATCAAATGAATAAAATTATGAATTTTTTGAAGTAAATACAATTCTAAGTTTATAGTCATAATAAATATTATATAAAAAGGTTAATAATATTTTATTTAGACACTATGAGAACACGTAAACTAAAATAAAAATTGAAAGGAAGTATAAAAATGACAAGACCATCAATATATCATAGCCAAGGATACACTTGTGCAGAAGCATTAATAAAATCTTATAATGAAGAACATGAAACAGATATACCAATTTCAATAGGAAGTGGCATGGGAGTTGGAATTACTGTAGGGAGTGTCTGTGGAGCTGTAAATGCAGCAGTTGTTATAATAGGATATTTAAATGGACGAAATAATAACTTAGATGAAAATATGGCAAGAAAGTATTCAAGAGAATTAATGAATAAAGTAAGGGCTAAATACAGTACAGAAATATGTGCTTCATTGAAAAAAAATAAAGTAAGCTGTGGTGAAATAATAAATTTCACATATGATGCCTTAAATGATATACTAGAAGATCAAAAATAATCTTGAAAAATGAGCATTTCCCATTTAGGGGAGTGCTATTTTTTATTAGATAAATAGTATTTTCTTTTAATATAATTTTTAAATCAATTTGATTATATTTTAGCCAATATAATTTAATATAGAAAATATTAATTGACAAGAAAAAATATACTATGCTAAATAAAAATAAATTATTTAACATAAAGAGAGTAGATATAATTATGTCTATAAGATTGTAGAAACTAATAAAAAAATATATTAATTATAAAGAAATATATAAGAAAATAAAAGAGTTAATGAATATAATATAAAGTAAAAAAGTATAAAATTATATAATACTCTTATAAAATAAAGAAAAAATAGAAATTTCCTATAAAATACATAGATTATGACATAATATGGTATAATTAGTAAAAATATAGAGATTGGAGGAATTAATTTGTTTATAGAGGAAGAATTAGAAGGATATATAATAAAATGTAAAATATCTGAAGACTTTAAAGATAGACCTGAATATAGTGATGAAGAATTTTATGTTACAATCTATAAAGATGAAAGTTCTGACTCTGGGTATTATGCTTTGTTAGAAAATAAGGATGAAAAAGTAACATGGGATGGAAAAGTTGTTGCTAATAATATTTTAAATAGACTTTGGGTTGTAGTAGATAAGGTTAGAGCTGGTTAATCATGTAATTATATAGTATTTATGATATTTTAAATAAATTTTCAGATATAGAGGACTAATATGTAATAAATAAGAAAAGTTATTCAATTGTGGAGGGTTAATTAAATGGAATATAGTTATAGTAAGATGCATCTGCAAAAAGGGGATATTGTAGAAGTAAACTTGGAGAAACAAGCTAATGTGATATTATTAGATCATATAAATTATGTTAAATTTAAAAATCAAAGAAACTATGATTATTATGGTGGATTTGCTAAGAAAACTCTATGTAGAATGAAAGTTCCTAATACAGGAACTTGGTATTTGGTTGTAAATGAAAATGGAAATAGTGGTATAGTAAACTTTTCAATTAATACAATTCAAAATTAATTTAATACTAAAAGACTTGGATTAATATCTAGGTCTTTTTATTGTATCATGGTTTATATATAAAATTATCTTAATAAATATTAAAAAGAGTGTTGATATATAATTAGAATAAAATAAGTATACAGTTTTGATAAAGAAAGGATTTATAAAGATGCATTAAAAATTTATCTTTATAAATCCTTTGTGTCTATATCTATCTGGCATATGATTACTATATTATTTTTATATAGATTATTTATATACGCTAAATATACTCTTAAAATTTAAATTAAAAATACTCTTATTAACACTGAGCTCCACCTTTAAGATGTAAAGGAGCATCAAGTATAGCTTGCTTTCTTTCCAATACAGAATCTGATAAAAGCATTTCTATAAATTTATCAACACCAATTCGATCAATCGTAATTCCAAAGCGTTCACCTGTTTTACCTTGTTCTCTAAATAAAAGAAGAGTTTTTTCAATTAAAGTCATAAGTTCTTCTTTTGAAAATAGTTTATCAATTTGTGTTCCAGGGCGAACAGATTTGCCCCATTTTCCTCCTATGTATATTTTGTAGCCAGATTCTTTTTCTTCAATACTATCAAAATTACAACTTTCTATACATTTACCACAGTTATTGCACAAATTATTATCTATTTCAAGCTTTCCTTTATTTGTTAATTTAGCGGCTTTGACAGGACAGACTTCCATAACAGAACATTTTTTGCATCCAACACATATTTCAGGGTCATAATCAGGTACACGTTGACCAACAATTCCAAGGTCATTTAAGTCAGGTTTAATACAATTATTAGGGCATCCACCAACACCGATTTTAAATTTATGAGGTAACTTTACATCGTACCATCCTTTATAAAACTCTTGATGAATTTCAGCAGCTAGTGCTTGTGTATCAATCAATCCATGAACACAAACAGTTCCCTTACATGCTACAACAGGACGAACTCTTGAACCTGTTCCACCTGTGATTAAATTTTCACTGGCAATGAATTCACTTAAAGCTTCAATATCTTCAAATTTTACACCAGGTAATTCTACTGTTAATCTAGTAGTAAATGCTACTTGACCATTTCCAAATTTTTCAGCAGCCTCAGCAATCTTTTTCGTTTGTGAGGTATTGATTACTCCATTTACAGTTATTATACGTGCAGCAAAATGTTCTCCATCTCTACTTGGTAAAAAGCCTCTACCTTTTAATTCCTTTTTTTGTTCTGTTGTAATCTTATTCATAATTAATCCTCCATTGCTTTAAGATTTGGATAAAATAGTATTCCACCTTCAAGGACTTTTGTATTTGTATAACCAAATCGTCTTAAACGATTTTGAGCCATGTAGCTGTTTTTACCTTTTGCACATAGAAGAAGAATCTTTTCATCTTTAGAAAGACCTTCAATTTCTCCATTAATTTCACCAACAGGTAAATAACGTAGGTTAGGAATAGAAGGGGCTTTTGAAACATCAAGTTTAGTCCAGCTATCAAAATCTTCAATTTCATCAAGTAAAACACTATCGAGTTCTCCATCAAGTTTATTTTGTAACACGTTTACTGCCACTACAAAAGGATGAATAGCTGTTGAGAAAGGTGGTGCATATGCAAGGTCCATACTTTCTAATGAATAAAGGTCTGCTCCCAAAGTTATTGCAGTGGCAGCTATATCTACTATCTTATCAGTTGCACCAGGGCCCATAACTTGAACACCTAATAACTTTCTAGTATGTTTTTCAGCAACCATTCTTATTATAAAATTAGATGCATCAGGATAATAGTGAGCCTTATCATCAGTAGCTATAGTAACAGAACAAACATCATAACCTTCTTTTTTAGCTGACTCTTTACTTAAACCTGTTTTTCCTACATTAAGTTCTGGCAATTTGACTACAGTTGTTCCAAGAACTCCTTTATAAGTTTTAGATTTTCCAGCTATATTTTGAGCACAAATTCTACCTTCATGATTTGCAGATGAACCCATAGGTGACCATGTAGGTTTATTTGTCAAAGCATTTTTTACACAAGCACAATCTCCAACTACATATATATTTTCATCAGCTGTAAGCATAAATTCATCAGCTATAAGTGTTTTGTTTGGAGCAAATTCTAAATCTGTATCATTTAAAAAGGCTGTATTAGGATGAATTCCAACTGACATAACCACTAAATCTGTTTTAATAACTCTATTTTTGGTACGAAGTTTTTCTACTTTATTTTCACCTTCAATTCCTATAACTTGGTCGCCTGTGAAAATCATAATACCTTTATCAGCTAGGTGATTTTCAACATATTCAGCGAAATCGGTATCAAATCCAGGCATAACATGTTCGGCCATGTCAATAACACTTACACGTATACCCATAGCAGAAAGATTTTCAGCAATTTCAAGACCAATAAAGCCTCCACCAATGACAACAGCTCTCTTGACTCCATTTTCGACAGTATCTCTTAATGCTATTGCATCATTTGGAGTACGCATGAAGAATACTCCAGATAAATCGATTCCAGGTATTGGTGGTTTTATTGGGTCTGCTCCTGTGGCAATTACAAGTTTATCATAACTAATAGTTTCTTCTTCTCCTGTTGAAATTCTTTTCAAAACTACTTGTTTTGATTTTCTATCAATAGATGTAACTTCAACTCCACATCGAACTTCTGCTCCTGTTAGTTTAGAAAAGCTCTCAGGTGTATTTACAATTAGAGATGATTTATCTTCAATAACCTTACCAACATAATATGGTAAGCCACAGCCTGCATAAGAAATATGTTCGCCTTTATTGAGGATTGTAACAGAACAATTGTCACCCATTTCACGTTTTATTTTTGCAGCAGTTTTTGTTCCAGCAGCAACTCCACCTATAATTAATACTTTCACAATATCACACTCCAATCCTTTTTATAACTCTATGCTAAAATTATAGTTCTTGACAATGTATTTGTAAAATACTAAAATGTTAATAAAATCATAAGTATTTACTAATATTTGGTAAGGTCGTGATAATATGACTATTCGTAGCCTTGAGATATTTGTAAGGGTTGCTGAATGTGGCAAAATGAGTGAAGTTGCAAGAAATATGTATATTACACAGTCGTCAGTTAGTCAAGCTATTTCGGAAATAGAAAGAGAGTATGGAGTTAAATTATTTGATAGAATTTCAAAAAAACTATACCTAACTGAAGCAGGAAAAAAGCTTCTAGGATATGGAAAGCATCTTTTATCTATAAATGAAGAGATGATTGATTGTATGAAACATTGTGCTAAAAATATTAGAATAAGAGTTGGAGCAACAGTAACTGTTGGTACTTGTGTGATAAGCCCAATAATATTAGAGTTATATAAAAGAAACCCTTTAGTGGAACCTGAAGTGTTTGTTGAAGATACAAGTCTAATTGTAAAAAAATTACTTAATAGTGAATTAGATATTGCAATTGTAGAAGGAAAGATTAATCATCCAGATATTGTGATAAAAAGCATTATTAAGGACCACCTTGTACTTGTATGTTCCAATAAGCATAAATTTTACAATCGAGATTCAGTAAAAGTTTCAGAACTTTCAAACCAGCCATTAATTATGCGTGAACTGGGAAGTGGAACAAGAGCGCAATTAGAAAATCAATTGAAAGAATTAAAAATACCAATGAATATTAGATGGTCATGTTATAACTCTGAAGCTATTCTAAGAGCAGTTACAGATAATTTTGGTATTGCTGTTATATCTGAACTTCTTGTTGAAGATTACGTAAAGAAAAATCTTTTATGGTCTTGTGATATTGAAGGCATTGACTTATGCAGGACATTTGATATTGCATATCATAAAAATAAGTTTTTTACTGAGAATATAGCATCATTTTTTGATATTTCAGTAGAGTTTGGGAAAAAAGAAATGAGAAAAAAGATTAGTAGGTAGCAACTAAGTATAGTTGTTACCTTCTTTTTCATATCTAAAGTATATTCATAACTACAAAGTTTTGAATTTAGAAGTTGAGTGGTTATTATGTCATATTTATTGTTTTACTATTTTTTATTTGCAGCAACTAAATAAATAACTTCATAAGAGGGCTAAACCAAAATGCTAGTAAAGTGTAAAGACTAGTATTTAAAGTATTTTTAGTCGAAACTCTATTACAAGCGATTAATAGTATTATAGACAAAATATGAGCAATAATTTCTAATATGTTTGAACTAAAGTCTTTAAAAAAGACTAAAAAAGAAAAAATATAAGAGATACTCATACATATAAAAAAACAATAATTCAGTATTTTAAATTTTAATAGTTGTTTTTTATTATCATTGATTGTCATAAGTATTCCTAAAATTATAGACAGAATGATAAATGTGTTTGATTCTTGCAAATAAGAAAAGACAGTCATAAATTTATTCTCCTAATATTAACTATAAATTGTAAAAAAATAATCTAAATACCTAATAATTGAATAACCAATGAAATATGTAAATAAATAAAAAAGAAACTTTTTAAATCCATTTAATTTGAAACTTTTTTCTATCTTTTGACAAATGGAATTTATCAGAATGAAAACAAAAATCGCAATTAAAAAAGTTATTAAATACTTTAACATAGGATAATAGTCCATAAATAATTACCTCATAAATTAGTATAACTCTAGAGTAATATGAGTTGTTAATAATAGCAATAAATTTTGCAGAACTGTAAATAAATTGAAATAAATTATTCAAAAGGAAAAGGAGATATGGATTATGGATGAAAATTTAAGTAAAGAAATCAAAATGCTATGAACTATAGAAGTAGAAAAAATAAGATTATTAAATAATTCAGTTATCAATAGTAAGATTATTAATATGTTATATCTCAAAATAAAGGAATTTGAATTACCCATTTTTTCATGAAAAGCTTGAAAATAAGACAATTTAGAAACTATCCTGAGATTTTTTATTGATGATTATGTAAGATAATAATATTATGGAAATGAAGAATTTTACTATCAAAACTAAATATATACTAGGCTAGAATTAAGAGATTACTCTAGCTTATTGAACTGACTAGGCAGGGTGTGAGGATGCTGTTATTTATTAAAAGAAGCAATGAAGTTAAAGTTAATACCACATAATAAAATTGTATCATTTGAAGATGATTTATCAATAGGTAATATTTCAGATGTAAATAATCAGGAATTAAGAGAAAATAATCCTAAATTATTATTTAACCTAAATTTACTAGAAGATAGAAAATTAGTAAAACATAGAGATATAATAATATGGTATGCAAATAATCCAAGATTTTTCTCTAAAGTTTCAAAGAAATGTTCTGATTTATGTTTAGGTTATTGTGAAATATTTAGAACTTACATAAAAGATGATACCAATAAGAAGTGGTGTAAAGGTAAAAAATAGATTAAGTCAAAAGGTCATCTTGATAGATGGTCTTTTTTATATAATAAATTAAAAGAAGGTGTTAGGGGGATTAAGTTTTTGAACTTATGAAACGAGCAACAAAACTTAATAGGAATTAGCTTTATTCCTTATTGTATGGTATAATATAAAATAGAGATAAGGAAGTGGTTAGTATAGGAATATTAAAAAATGCTGAATTAGTTAGAAAGATAGCACAGAGAATTGCTAGAGAAAAGGGAATAAGAGAGCAAGAGGCATGAAATGATGCTGTTACAGAGTATAAACAAAAACATAGATACTTAGTCTAGAGAATCATCTTGATAGATGGTCTTTTTTTATATAAGAAGTTTGTGTAATAAATTAAAAGTAAATGTAAAAAATATTATACAACTATAATAAGATAAAGTAATGTTTTTAAGGAGAAAAAGATATGCTCAATCAGTTTAATGAATTTCTTGGTAATTATGTAAATATAATTTCTGTAATTGCATCATTTGCAGCAATAGCAGCCTTAATTATATCAATTATGGCTTTTATGGAATCTAATAAACAAGCCAAATTGATATTAAAATATAGAAGAAATAATGAGAATAATATGGCGGGTGATTATTATGAGAATGGTAATGGATATATTAGACTTGATTCAAATAAGTTAGATGATAAAGCTAATATTTATGCTGAAATTCATAGTAATAACTTAGTTGATTTTGTAATAGAAAATAAAAGTACTATTGTTGCAAAAAGCCCCATATTAAGTTTGAAATTTATTAATATGGAAGTAGATATTGGAGAAAATAACAATTTTGAACAGATAAATAAAGAACTTAGATGGCACCCAAAAGATAATACTACAATTCATAAAGGAATAAATTTTAGAATAGAACAATTTAATTTTAAAAATTGTATTATGCTTAAAAAAGAAGCTTATATAGAAGTAGTATTATCAGCTGATAACATGGAAACAAAAGAATTTAGGATACCAATAAAGGCGTATTAAAGAACTCAATAACAGGAGTTCTTTTTTTAATTTAATTAATCTTAGTGGTTCTTATAGAGTTATATATTTCTTCCTAACTAAATAATAAGATACTAGTGTTATAATAGATACTAATATCACTGATATTATTGCAGTATCAAATTTTTTTATTAATAAACCCATTATTATGTATTCTAAACTTATTAAATAGTTAAAAAATAGTTCTAGTTTAATAGCTTTTTCTCTGTCTATATTTCCATATTTCAATTCTAACTTATCTAAATATTTTTTCTTGCAATAATTAGCTTTACCTTTAATTAAGTATCTTATTGTAGTTCCTATTGAGAATATTACTCCTATACTTAAAAGTGTATTGTTCCAAAAATCCATATAGCATTATCTCCTTTATAATATACTCTATTTATGTTTTCTGTTTTGTCTTAAATATAAAAATATTATACGTATTAGAGTACCTATAAGCACTCCAGCAAGTAAAAAAATAAATAGTCTAATTGTATAAAAGCTTATTTCTTTTTTAGAAATAAATTCATAAGATATACATATTAACGCACCAATACAAAACCCTAGTATAGTACGAAAAGAATTCTTTAAAATATCTTTCATAAATAATCACCAACTCATATTATATTTACTTTTCTTAATCAAAGTATATCAGTAACATAAGTATAAAGAGTGTCTAAAATATTACAAATATTAACAAAGCACATAAAACTATAGTATAAATTGTAATAAAATGAATGAAAATTATCATCCTAAAACATAAGATATTTTATGGTGGTATTAGAATGAGAGAAAATTGAGTTGTATTTGTTCGCCTTAGCCGAACAATGCACACAGTAGATTATTTATATTTTCCAATATATGAAAGGTAGGCAATATGGAAACAAACCAATACAATAGACCACTATAACAATTACAATAGGGATAGTTGGCTTGTATTAAAGTATGGTTCAGTGAGTTTCTAACTACAATGCATTACATTGAGAAGCATGTAATATTCAGGAAATAAGATATATATTTATTATTACCTTTCAAAACTATAGGAGAAAGAATAATTTAAGGGCGATAAAATGGAAGCATTAGAAGAATGAATAAAAAGTCAGCAAGAATAAGAGGAGTAGATTGAAAGGTAGCACTTAAAATAGTAGCTACCTTTTTATTTTAAACTACTTATTAACCTATATTAACACCAAAATTTCCACATAATCCTGCAAGCCCATCTTCAAAACCAGAACCTAAGGCATTGAATTTCCATTCTTCATTATGTTTATATAACTCTGCAACTACTATTGCTGTTTCTATACTAAAATCTTCACCTAACTCATATTTGATAAGCTCTTCACTAGTTTCTTCATTATAAATTCTTATATATGAATTTTCAACTTGTCCAAAGTTTTGTCTTCTTGTAACAGCTTCATTTATAGTAACAGTGAATGATATCTTTGCAATGTTTTGTGGTATTTTAGATAAGTCAACGCTTATTTGCTCATCATCACCATCTCCAACTCCTGTTCTATTATCTCCCATGTATTCAACTGCTCCAGAAGCATGTTTTAAATTATTGTAGAATATGAAATCCCCATCATTTGTTACCTTACCATCAGCTCCAGTTAAAAATGCAGAAGCATCTAAATCAAAATCAAAACCACCATCATATTTATTAGTATCCCATCCTAATCCTACCATTACTTTCTTAAGACCTGGGTTAGTTTTTGTTAAACTTACTTTTTGTCCTTTTGCTAAAGTTATACCCATTTAAAACAACTCCTTTTATAATTTTTTTGTTATAGTTAGTATTAACGATATATATCAGTTAATTCATGAAGCTCTTCATTTTGACCAATTCCTAGGGCATTAAATTTCCATTCGTTATTTCTACGATAAATTTCGCCTGCCAAAACTGTTACTTTACCAGAAAAGTCTTCTTGAAGGTTATATTTAAATAATTCTTGTCTAGAATTTGAATCAACTAGCCTTATAAAAGAATTATTCATCTGGCCAAAATCTTGATTTCTTTTTTTAGCTCTGTATATAGAAACTCCAAAAACTATTTTATGTACATATTCAGGTATATCACATAAATTGACATTTATTTGTTCATCGTCTCCTTCACCTCTTCCAGTTAAGTTATCACCAGTATGTATGATAGATTTAGAAGGATGTTTAAGGTGTCCAAAATAAACTAAATCTTTTGATGATTTCATTTTATCTTCACTAGTTAATGCTATTGCAAATGCATCTAAATCATAGTTTTTTTTACCTAATTTGTTCATATCCCATCCTAATCCTACAATTAAATTTTTTACAGGATTAGCATCTTTTACTAAACTTACTCTTTGTCCTTTTTGTAAATTAACACTCATTTTAAGTTCTCCTTTTAATATTTTTAGTTTTATTGACAGTGTTAAATATAATCATCATATTATTTTTATTATATACATATTTAGAGCAATTTGGCTATATTTATGAATCATTTTTATATAAATATCTTATAATCTATAAATATAGGTCTTGTGTAATTTTAAAACACTTTATAGTTAGTAATTACATAGGTGTTTAAGTTTATATTTGCTTTAATTGTTAAAAAAATCAATAAATGATATAATGGAGAATAATAATTATAAAAACTTCTAGTTTGCAGATAAGATTATATGCATAGGAATTTATACAAAGTTGGGAGATAATTATAATGTAATTATAGATATTAAACTAATAAATAATGTGAACTTAGAATAATGAGATAAATCTTAAAATAAATCTAAGTAGTGTATTTTTTGACTGTTTATTGTATGAAAAACAGCAAGCACAATTTTCAAATATAAAAATATAAGTTTTTTATATTTGAAATTTATGCTTGCTGTTTGTTTTTGTGATTATTCTATTTTTTTAAATCCATTTCCTAAAGCTTCATGTATATCTGTAATTATTATAAACGCATTAGGGTCGACACTTTTCACTAATTTTTTTAGTTCGACAACTTCTTTTTTTTCAACTACAACTAAAAGCACATTTTTATTTTCTCCAGTATAAGCACCTTCACCTTTTAGAATAGTTGCGCCTCTATCTAAATCTTCCATTATTCTTTTACTTATATCTTTTGACAGGTCAGATATAATAGTAAATGATTTTGAATAATTAAATCCTTCAATAAGTAAGTCACTGACCTTTACTAAAATGTATAGTGCCACAGTTGAATAAAGTGCAATCTCAACTTGCTTATTTACTATTCCCGATAGTACTACTACAACACAGTCAACAATACCCATCAAAACAGGAATACTAAGTGTAGGGAAATATTTATTCAATAGGAGTGCCATCAAATCGGTTCCACCTGTAGAGCCATTTATTCTAAAAATAAGGCCTTGACCAACTCCCATTAAAATAGAACCAGATATAATTGCAAGATACATATCATTTGTAATATCTAGTGTAGTCATATTTGCAGTAACTTTAAGTGCTATAGTAAGAAAAATTATTCCTAAGACTGTTTTAAAACAATCTTTCTTTGAAAGTATTCTGTAAGCAAATATGAATAGAGGTATATTTAAAAGTAAATTGACAATCCAAAGTTGTACACCAAATAATGAATTTAAAACAACTCCAAGACCTGTTATACCACCAGCAGCAATTGCATGTGGATTAAAAAACATGTTAAGAGAAATTGCCATTAATATACAGCCTACGATTAATATTAAAATTTCTGAAAAAGTTATTCTATCTTTTTTCAATAACATCACTCCTTATATATAGATTATAATATATATTATATAGTTTTTCCAATTTTTAATAAAAAAAATAAAAACATATTATAAAAATAATTTGATTGGAATTTTCTGAAAATTAATGCTATAATTAAAAATAAATTTAAAGGGAGGTTATAAAATGGCTAAACTGACTTTAGAGAAGATAAAAGGAAATACATATTATATTCCACTTCCTACAATAGTAGGTGTATATGTAGATGGAAATAATGCAATTTTAATTGACAGTGGAAATAACAAAGATACTGCTAGACAAATTCTTAGACTATTAGAGGAGCATAATTTAAATCCTAAATTAATAATAAACACTCATTCAAATGCAGACCATATAGGAGGGAATGCATATTTGAAAAATCAAACAAAATGTAAGATTGCTACAACTAAAATAGAAGGATACTTTACAGAAAATCCAATATTAGAATCGGCATTTTTGTATGGAGGGTATCCAAGTAAAGCACTAAAAAATAAATTTTTATTAGCAAAAGAGAGTGAAGTTGATTATATTATACCCTCAAATGGAAAAATTTTAGATACAGAACTTGAAGCGATTTCTCTTCCTGGTCATTATTTTGAAATGATTGGTGTTAGAACTCCAGATAATGTTTTGTTTGTTGCAGACAGTCTTACACCAGAAAATATAATTAGTAAATATCATTTCTTCTTTTTGTTAGATATAGATTCACAATTTAAAACGTTAGAAAAAATGAAAACTCTTGATGCAGATTTTTTTGTTCCAAGTCACTCTGTCAAGACTACAAGTATACAAGATTTAATTGATGTAAATAAAGATAAGATGGAAGAAATAATATCTAATATTAAAAAGGTTTGCTGTGAACCAATTATGATTGATGAAGTCATTGAAAAAATGTGTGATGTGTACAATGTTAAATTAGATGCTAATCAATATGTTCTAGTTGGTAGTACAATACGTTCTTATATAACATATTTATATGAACATAATATGGTTGAGTATGCATTTGATGGTGGCAAGATGATGATAAAAGCTGTATAAATATTGAAAAATATCAAACTATGCAATAAAAATATTTTAATATAAGTATATTCTAAAAAATGGGATAGAAATAAAATTTGCTACCAAATTGCCACAATAACAAACAATGGTAGCAAATAATTTTATAATATATTTAAAAGTCTAAGGAACTTAATTTTTTATTAACTTATAATTGTTTTCTATATTTATCTTAATTTATCTTACATATAGTTTATTGCTTTTATAGAAAAAAGCTGTGCTGGAGGTTTTAAATGCAAGAAAAAATAAAATCTTTATACATTTTAGCAAGTGTATCTGTTATTGCTTTTATATTAGTTTTAGCATGCTTAATTTTTGGTTTAACTGGTACAATTGATTTTTGGCAAGGATGGATATTTCTGACTGCCTTTTGTATTCCAACTTGTATAATTACAATTTACCTGATGATTAATGACCCAGTATTACTTGAACGTCGCATCAAATCAAAGGAAACACGTCCACAACAAATACTTGGTCAAAGTATCGCTGGATTTCTTTTCTTATTTGGATTGCTAGGAGTACCAGCTCTAGACAACCGCTTTGCTTGTTCTAGTATTCCAATTATTTTGACAATAATATCAGATGTACTTATTTTAATTGGATTTATAATTGTATTCTTTGTTTTTCGCTACAATTCTTTTACATCAAAAGTTATAGTTGTTATGAGTAATCAAAAAGTAATTACTGATGGACCATATTCAGTTGTGCGACACCCTATGTATCTAGGTGCTATATTAATTATACTTTTTACACCTCTAGCACTGAATTCATGGTGGGGAATGATTGCTGCAATTCCTTTATGCATAATAGTTGTGTTTCGTATATTAGATGAAGAAAAGTTGCTTAGTGCTGAACTTGATGGGTATAAAGAATATTGTCAAAAAACAAAATATCGTATTATACCTTATATTTGGTAGAGTGCAAATTTTTAGTTTATTAATCGGATTAAATAACCTTGGTAAAAAGTCGAACATTTTAAGCTGTATTTCTATTTATTAATTAATAGTCAAGTAATTAATAAATAGAAATACAGCTTTTTTATATTAAATAATTTTAGGTGAATAGATATTTAATTATAAAATTATGCTATAATTTGTAAGTAAAGAGGTAAATTTATAAAAATTAAAAAAATAATTAATTATAATAAGGGGGAAATATTAGGAATTATGAATAAAAAGTTCAAAAAATTCAGTAAAAAAATAGGTATATCAACTTTGGCTTTGACTCTAATTCTTTTTAATAGTTTAACTGCAAGTGCACAAATCAAAGAAGATTCTATAATAGGAACTGATAGATATGAAACAGCAGGGCTTATAGCAGATAGGCAGACTTATGACACTGTAATATTGGTTAATGGAGATAAAAATTTATCTGATGGACTTTCATCAAGTGGACTAGCTGGGGCTATTAACGCGCCAATACTTTTGACTAAAAAGGATGAAATACCAAAAGCCACTTCAAATAGACTAGATAACAAGAATTTGAACGTTGTAAAAAAAGTGTATATAATTGGTGGTTATAATACTATTGAAAGTTCCGTGGAAAAAGATATAAAAAGAAAAGGTATTGAAGTAGAAAGGATAAGTGGAAATAATAGAATTGAAACTAGTTACAATGTAGCAAAAAAAATAAATGAAGTTAGTAAGGTAAAAGATGTCATGTTGACAAATGGGTTTGTAGGAGAGGCTGATGCTATGAGCATAGCACCTGTAGCTGCAAAAAACAAAGGAGCTATAATACTTACAGATGGTAAATCAATTCCATTTAAGATTGAAGGATTAAATATTTATGCTATAGGTGGCAAATCTGCAATAAATGAGGATTTGGTAAGGGAGACTAATGCAACTAGAGTTGGTGGAAATGATAGATTTGAAACCAATAAAAAAGTAATAGAAAAGTTTTATAATGAATCAACTGACTTTTACATAACAAGAGGATATCAATTAGTAGATGCATTAACACTATCTCCTCTAGCAAAAGAAAAGCCAATTGTTTTAGTTGCTGATGGAAGTAATAAAAGTATTTTAAAAGGAGCTAAAAGTATAACAAAAGTTGGAGGAATTGATGCCAATATATATAAACAATGTTTAGATATGGTGGAATATAATAATATGAATATAACTCCAAATATTGTAAAACACTTAACTTCAATTGAAGGAAATGAAGTTTCTGAAGTATATATAGAAACTGATAATTTAGGTGTAGTTGTTGAAAAGACGAATACTGATAAATTTGAGTTTGATTATGTAAGTGTAACTAATGAAAAAAATTGTACTTTTTCTGTAAATAAAGAGACTGCTTCTAATAATGGAAAAAATGGAAAGTTGGTTGTAAGTGCTAAGAAAACAATAGAGAAGAAAGATGGTCCCTTGCAAGATATGAATGGCGATAATATGATAAATGCAAATAAAGATAAGAGAGTAAATGTAATAAAGATTGGAATTCCAGATAAAGTGTATTCTAATTTTAAAGTAGATGTTGAACGAGGCTCAGTAGAACTTTATAATATTAAGGGGGGAGCTACAGTTGATGTCAATGATGGAATTGCGAAAGTTATCGACAAAAGTGTAACATATCCTTTTAATATAAATACTAATAGTGGGATTTCAGGTGTAACAGCCGAAACTATATCATCTGAGATAAAGTTTAGAGGAAACAATGGAATTGTAAATGTAACAGCTACAAATATAAGTGGCAATATAAGTTTGTTTGGAAAGGACAGCAAAGATACCTTTGATGGCATATTCAAATTAAACTTGAAAAAAGAACCATCAAATTTACACTTGAAGTTGATTGGAAATGGTCTGAATAAATTACCAGAAGGTTGGTCTAAAGATTATATCTTAGGAAATGGACAACCAATTGTCGAAGTTAAAAACAGTGGCATAAATAATATATCAATTGGAGAATAAAAACATATAAAAATAGAGCTTATATAATTTTAAAATTATTATAAGCTCTATTTATATTACCAATACTTTCCATGTAGCATTATGTACTTAACAGTTATCTGCTTTAAATGAATTCTCTAAAATATCATAAATTTGTTTTGCAAATTGACGAGAATGTTCTTCTTTTTCTGTATCCATAAAATTAGGCTTACCTAAATCACGTTCAACAAGCATTCCTATATATTTTAACTGTGAATGTTTGCAATAACGCTTTATACCATCTTCCCAGATATCAGCTCCTTTTTCAGGTCTATATCCACAAGTTGTAATAAGTGCTACTGATTTTCCTGACCATAGTGCTGGTCCTTTTTCATCACCATAGTATTTATTCATACCATATACCAATCTATCGAGCAATGCTTTCATTGGAGAAGTGCAATACCAAGAATAAATTGGAGTTGCAAGAATAATTAAATCACACATAAGAACCTTTTTGAAAATTTTATGAACATCATCTTGACGACAACATCCAAAAGAAGATAAATTTTCTTGACATTTTTTACAGGCAATACAAGGTTCTATTTGATAATCATACAACCATAACATTTCAAGATTTGCATTATAGTTTTCTAGTTCTTCTATAAATGGTTCTAAAATAGAAGCAGTATTACCATTTTTCTTAGGGCTTCCCATAAGAATACATACTTTCATATTAACACCTCCATATTATTTTAAAATAATGTTTAATGATATAGTAATATTTAAATTTTATAAAAACTTTTTAAATATATATTCTATAAAATGAGTTTCATTTCATTTAGTAGTTTAAAACCAACAGCCTAAAGAAGTGATTTTAGAAAACTAGCAATATTAGTAACTATGTAGAATGCTAATAAAATTAAAATCATCCATGTAAAAATATGATTTTTGTATGGATATATCTTATTAATTCTTTTTCCAATACGTACCAGTAAAATATACATTAAAAAATATGCTAAAAAGACCATTAAAAATTTCATATATAACCTCACAATTTTAAAGTTTCATATAAATTTAGGATACTACGAGAATACATTAACAACAATACACTTTTTTAATCTGTAATAAAGTTGAAATAAATCATTCAAAAAATTAGGCAAAAACAATTAAGATTGGATATAAAATATATTCAATATAATAATTTTAAGTTATATTTTTTTATTAGATAGATGAATTTATGGCATAAAAACTTATAAATATTACTATTGAATGTTTACTATATAAAATACTTGAAATGCATACTTTAAGCATATGTATATAGTTAACTATACCAATCTATAGTAAAATATATTATAAACAGTATAGGAACTTAATTAATAAAATCATCTATAACTTTGGAGGTATAAAATATGTATTTAAATCAAGAATATAGTTTTATAAAAGAACATGCACCATGTTATATATATGATGAGGTTAATATAATCGAAAGATGTATGGAGTTAAAAAATAGTATTTTAGGTTTTGATTTTTTATATTCCATCAAAACAAATCCATATAATAAAATTGTAAAAAGCATTGCTAAACAAGGGTTTGGAACAGATGCAGCATCCATGAAAGAAGTGTTGATTTCAAAAGAATGTGGAGTGGATAGAGATAATATTTACTATTCTGCACCAGGAAAGCTAGAAGAGGAGCTAGAAGCTGTTTTAGATAAGTGTATAATTATTGCAGATAGTATAACAGAAATAGAACTTATAAATAAAATATCAGAAAAACAAAATAAAAAAATTAAAATAGGCATAAGAATAAATCCTGCTTTTACTATGGATGATGATAGCTCTATATCAAGCAAGTTTGGTATTGATATAGAAGATATAGATAATGTTTTTAAAATACTAAATCTTTGTAACTATATATCTGTGGTTGGAATTCATATACATATTAAATCTCAAGTGTTAGATTTTGAAAAGTTAGGATGTTATTATGAAAAATGTTTTCTCATAGCACTAAATTTAAATAAAAGTGAACATATAAATATTGAATTTATAAATTTTGGTAGTGGTATTGGAGTAGTATATGACAATCTTAAAGAAAGTCCAGTTAATCTTAAAAAGCTTTCAATATTAACTGAAAAGATTGTTTCTACTAATGCAAATACATTAAAGGCTAGACTCTTTATTGAATCAGGTCGTTTTGTAGTTTGCACATCAGGCAATTACTATACTAAAATTGTCGATATTAAGGTATCAAGAGGGATAAAGTATCTTGTTGTAAGAAATGGTCTTAATGGATTTATGAGACCTATTATTTCTAATTTAATTGAGAAAGTAACTTGTGGTGTAGAATTAGAAGGGCAAGAACCATTATATACATCAAATCATGCATTTTATTTTTCAGTATTAAGTAGTTCAGAAGAAGAAGAATATGTAACAATAGTTGGAAATCTTTGTACATCATTAGATGTGTTAGCTAATAATGTTAAATTAAAAAAGGCAGTTATAGGAGATGTGATTTCAATTAATAATGCAGGTAGTTACTCATATTCTCTATCTCCATTAATGTTTTCAAGCTATGAATTTCCTAAACAATATTATAGAAGAAAAGATGGATGGATTGAGTAAATTTTTATGATATATTAAAACTGGAATACTCTACATTTACTGACTTTTGATAAGTAAAAGTTGAAATATCCTTTGATGGTTAAAAAAGAGATAAATGTAAATTTTATAAAATGTTAGCAAAAGAAATATCAAAAATTTGAAATAAAAAGATTTATAAAGAACATACATAAAATTTAACTTAAGATTTTAATTTCAGTTTTAATAAATAGAAAAGATGAAAAATTAGATGTAAATAAATTAAATGAATTTGAATAGTATTTCATAAATCTAAAATACGATTAAGAATAAATTTGCTGGCAAAATAAATTTGGTAATAAATTTATTTTGCCATTAATTAAAAATTATTGTATAGTGTAGTAGTTTGCTTTAGGATAAACATACTTATAGTATAAAGTTTTATGTAGTTTTGTGAATTATAAACAGTCTACAATTGTTCCTTCAGGAAATAATCTCCTAAAAACAAATCTCACTAAAGGGCCTGCAATTAGTAGTTGCAACGGCAATGCAATGATAAAGTTGTTGAGTATATTAACAGCCCATACAAATAAGGTTGTGCTAGAGAAACCAACTGATTCAATGGCTCCAAATAAAGACATACATATAACCATCCCACATACCATACAACTTGATATAACAATGGCCTTTGCAATTTGTTTACTTTGTGGATTTACAATGCAAAATGCAATTTTTTTAGCAATTTTAGAAACAATAAACCAATCAAAAATCATACCTACTACATAGGCTAGCGGAAACCCCATCCAAGCATTTTTTACAGTTTCTGATGAAAGACCTTCATGTAAAGAGATATTATAGATACTCATAAAAAATACCATAAAAGCACACATAAGCACTGTGAATATCAAACTTTCTTTTTTATTTTGTGGCATACTTATTTACCTCCCAATTTAATTTATTTATATTAGGATTATACATTAAGAAAAATTTTAGTGTAAGTAATTTTTTTTATTTTTCATTTTTTTATTTAATTGAAAATTATTTTGATATAATGAAAAATTAAATTTAAATATAGGATATGATTTTAAGAGGATAAGTAATTAGAATAGTTATTATAAATTAAGTTACAGTTTATGAAAATTACTATTTTATATTGTCTAAAATAAGATAGAATAAATCAAAGATTTAAAAAAAACTTTAACTTAAAAATAGACATATTATTGAAATCTAAATTAATCTTAAGAAGAATATTCCAAAAAATTAAATACAAATACACTTTTAGTTTTTTGAAATCATTTCTCTACAAAAATAGGAAATATAAACATGTCTATGATATATATGGTCTCTAATATATGAATCAATAAGAAAATTTAAATTTTTATTTCTTTGATAATCTATATCTTATTTATGTACTTAAATTTATTATGTAGAATAATCATTACTTATGTAATTTGTTATAGAATTATAGCAAGAAATAAATTATGGAAAAAATTGGAAAATATTATTATCGACAAAATCTTTGACTTAAAAACTATATTGCGATAGTATTAATTTAATAAAAGTTTGAGAGGGGCGTAAGGCTATGACAATTTCAAAAATACCACAAGCAGAGTTAAAAGTTATGAAGTTTATTTGGGAGAAAAATGATACAGTAACATCAAAAGAAACTATTGAAGCTATGGAACAAAAATATGGATGGAAACAAACAACAACATTGACACTTTTATCAAGACTTGTTAAAAAGCATTTCTTGAATGCAGAAAAAATAGATAGATATACTCATTATACGATAGTTGTTGGTCACAAAGAATATTTGAATGTTGAGACAAAAGATTTTTTAAGTAATATACATGATAATTCTTTACAAAGTTTACTTTCAGCATTACATGAAGATGAAGTGATTGACAAAGATGCATTAGATTTATTTGAAAATCATTTTAAAAATTTAAAGGATGAATAAATATATGTATTTATATGTTTAAGTTTTTAATAGATAGATATATACAAAAATCTATATTGGTATTATTTAATAAGTTACCAACTATTTATAAATTGATGATTAATAGGCGTAAATTCAATAAAATACCTATTAATAATTAAAGTAAGTGGTATCAAGTTAAATGATACCACCTATTTTAGTTCTCCATGCTTTTAGCTTTAAAAATAATTTTTTAATTCATTACTTTTCCTTAATTCAAGCCGTTATTTTATTTAATCATATCAAACTTCCTTAATTGTTTCTAATTGTTCTTAGAGTCAACTTATATTTTTGAGCATAATTAAAATAAAATGAGGAAATAATTTTTATATTTTCTAATTGTAATGTTAACAATTTAGTGGTTAATATTTCGTTAGTTGATTTTATACTATTATTAAAATCATTAAGTGATAATATCAAATTTAAGTGCCATTTTATGTTATAATTAGTATGTATTTTTAATGGTATATTTTATTGTGAAGATATAAATTAATTATTTTTGGGGAGTTATTATGTTAGACACGTTTATAACAATTGTTTCTTCTATTATAGAGATATGGGCATGCAAGAAAGTTTTTGATTATACAAGTAAAGTAAAAACTAATTTAATGAAGCTAAATATATCTTTCTTATTTTCTATTTTTCTTATTATCTGTTCTTTTTATATAAATGTAGGAGCTAATGATAGAATATGGATATGTATTCTTATAACTTTTATTTTTTATAAGTCTAATTATAAGGTCAATATATATAAATGTTTAGTGGTTTTGTTTTTTTATTGGATGGTGTTAATAGGTATAAATGCATTGAGTATGCTATTAGTAGTTTCAATGAACAATTTAGATAATATGAATATTTTACTTAGTGGAAATTTATACAGGTATGAAGCTATCTTTTTTGGAAAATTGATTTTAATTATATTATTATACATTTATAAAATTTCTTGTACTAATTTTAAAATTAGTAAAAAAGAATTGTATATATGTGTTCCAATGATAGCAAATTTATTATCATTTTTTATACTTTACGATTATATTATTAATCTTATAAAGATTTCTCCTGAAAGAAGAGTTGTCTTTCTAGTAATAGTTTTACTATTGATATTATCCAATATCTCAATATTTGCATTAATACGTATAATTCTTAAAATTAAAGATAAAAAAGATAATATAATAAATTAATTAATACATATAAAAATAGCTTAGTATATATTTCTAATTGATATATTATAGCTTATTTGTCTTAAAAGATTGAAAATTGAATTATCTGGTAAAGTAGATAAAGTTGATTATGCTAAGACTTTCTAAAATGAGCGTATTAGTGATATAAGTAAGATTACATAAATGTATTCTCAAGTTGTATGGTAGAAGAACTGATAATATTTAAAAAATTATCAAGTTTTAGTTTATAGAGCAGTTTATTTTAACATATAGACTGTTTTTTTATGTCTATAACTATACCATGTAACATTTGTAAAATTACTTATAGATTTTTTAATAACTTCAAGAAATGCCTATTTTGTAAGGAGAGATATTAGTAAATATAAAAAAATGTAATATTAACATCCTAGCTATGTATCAACCAAAATCACTTTTATGCGTTTTTTATATCTAGACATATGTGTAACAACTATATTGCAACACATGTACTCAAGTGAAAAACACTCTGAACAGACTCCAGTTACTCTGCAAGGTGTTTTACGTTTTCCATTTGCTTCTAGTTCAGAACAAGCAAATGTTCGAATTCTTTCAACAGAAATTAAAAAAATTTACAAATATGAACTTCATTGTTTTTTTGAAAAAATGAAATGTATGTGTAAAATATATGGGAACACTTTTATCAAGTTTTTATAGTAAAAAGATTATATTATTAAATTTGCTTAGATATAACTTGAGGGAGTAACAGAATATCAAAAAAGAAATACATAAATATACATATATATTTATAATATGTCTATTGAGATTTTAATTGATAATTAAGAAGTATAAAATTATTTTAACAAATTCATAATTAAATCTTAATTTTTTAAATTATACATATAAAAGTCAATATTTACTTTTATATGTATAATTTTACACAATTTTATTGAAAAGTTATTTTATTAAAGAAATATGTATTTATAATTACTGATGTTATTTATAATAAGCTATTTTAACTTTAAAAATTAATGTTAAAAAAAGAGTCTGTAGGTCAGTATCAAAAATAACTTTATAAATATCTCAAATAGACTAATCTTACATATATTTCCGATAGATTATATTGATAAAAAACACTAAAATTAAATTAATAAGAATACTTGGAGGGATGGTAATGAAAGAGGAATGTTTTATTAATATTGAATACGAAGATAAACGTTTTTCAATTAACATTAAAGAAATTTTGTACATAGAAAAGCAAGAGTATGAATCAAAAATTTATACAGAAAATGGAACTTATTATATTGGAGAAAATTCTTCTAGTGTAAGAAAACTACTGAAAGAAGAAAATTTTTTCAAATGCAGTAACAGTTATATTGTAAATTTAGATAAGTGTGAATTTTATCTCAGCAATAATTGTATTTTTGTAGGAAATAATTTTATAAGAGTTTTAGGTTTAGATAGAAAAAAGAAATTAGAAAAGAAGTTAGAAAAATTATATGATTATAAATATTAACTTTGAGAGGCTGTATTTTATACAGCCTCTTTATTTATTTTATTGTATTATTAATAAACTTTAAATTATGATAAAATATAAGACAAGTATTGCTTTTAATAAATAAAATATAGGATAAGTTTTATATAACTACATGATTTTATATAACTACATAATAAGAAAAGTAGAATATATTTATATAAATAAAAATTAAATTCATAAACAACTAAATATATTATATGATGTGTAAAAATATTAGACAAATTATAATATATAATTTGAATATTAAAAATTGCTGTATTTTGAAAAAGTTTAAATAACTTAGTTTGTAAATTTATTTTAAAATAAAAAATAATAAGATAAAGCATATTTTTTAAAAAATACATATAGGAGAGGATAGTAAAATGGATAAACCAAAAAATAGTCTAAACATTGATGAAAGAAAATTAAAATGTCCTTGTATTTATAAGCATTTTAAAGGAAAATATTATGCTACAATGGGATTGAGCAAAGCCATTGATAATAATGATATAGAAAAAATCTGTGAAACATACAATGAAAAAGGTTCAACTAAAAACAAAATTAGGTATAAGCTAGATGTTAAGCATACTGAGCTAGATGAAAATATTTATATATATATAGACATGAATGGAAGTTTTTATCATAAAAAAGAAAAAGATAATAATAATTTGGTTTTATATAAAACTCTATATGATGATACAGGGATATTTGCAAGGCCATTAGATATGTTTTTATCAAAAGTAGATAGAGATAGGTATTTTAATCCAATTCAAGAATATAGATTTGAAGAATTTTATAAATAAAATATGATGATTATTTTTTATAAGTTGAGAAAAAACCTGTTATTATATAATAAATTGTGGTAAATATAAATAGTATGAGCTAAGAAGGATATATTAGATTAAGTTATAAAATAGAAACATAGTAAACTATTATATGGTATAATTAAAGTTTGAGAAGTGACAATTTATATTTAATAAAAAATAGACAGATATATTAGGAGGAAATATGGGAAATACTTTTTATATAGTAAGACATGGACAAACAGACTGGAACTTATTAGGAAAAACACAAGGTCATGGTAACTCTGACCTTACACCACAAGGGATAGAACAAGCAAGAGAACTTTCTGAAGACATTGGTAAGTATTCGATTGATTATATTTTTAGTAGTGATTTAGGAAGAGCAATGCAAACAGCTCAAATTTTAGGTGATAAGCTCAATATTGAAGTACAAAAAACTGAAGCACTTAGAGAAATGGGATTTGGAGTTTGGGAAGGTCTTTTAATAAAAGAAATTCAAAAAGACTATTCAGATATATATTCAACATGGAGAAATGAGCCACATTTAGTAAATATACCAGAAGGAGAAACTCTTAAAATTATAAAAGAAAGAGTGGATACTTTTATAAAGGAATTAAATGAAAAATACAATGATAAAAATATAGTTCTTGTTACACATTCAATTACATTGAGGGTTATGTTACTATCATTCTTAGAGTCAGGTATGGAAAATATATACAGAATTAAGCAAGATAATACTGCTTTAAATATAGTAGAGTTTAAAGATTATGGTCCAGTAGTAATAAAGATGAATGATACAAGTCATATAAAAAATCATGTAAAAATAAATAATTCTGCACTTGAGTAAGTATCAAATTATAAGGAGAAGTTTATGAGTAAAGTTATAGTGGTTGGTGGAGGTCCATCTGGCATGATGGCAGCCTTGTCAGCTTCGAAAAATAATAATGAAGTAATATTGATTGAAAGAAATGGAGAGTTAGGGAGAAAGTTAAGAGCAACTGGTGGAGGTAGATGTAACTTTACCAACAATAGAGAGATAGAAGATTTTTTTGATAAGGTTGTGAACAATAAAAAATTTCTATACAGTAGCTTTTATACATTTACAAATAAAAATCTTATATCGTACTTTGAAAGTAAAAATTTAGAATATAAGATTGAAGAAGAAAATGACCACAAGGTCTATACTAAGAATGATAAGTCTATAGAAGTAATAGAATTATTAAATAAGGACTTAATTAATCATAATGTAAAGATAATGTATAATAAAAAAGTTGTGGATATTATAACTGAAGAAATTACTGAACAAGGTGACCATAACAATAATAAAGCAAATTATTCAATAAAAGGTGTCATTTTAGATAATGGAGATAAGATATTAGGAGATAAAGTCATTATATCAACTGGAGGAGTTAGTTATTCAAAAACAGGTTCAGATGGTTCAATGTATAAGGTTCTTCAAAATCATGGACATACATTAAATAAACTATATCCTGCTTTAGCGCCACTTACAATAGAAGAAAAATGGATTAAAGCTTTGCAAGGAATATCTATGAGAAATGTAGAAATATCTTGTAAGATTAAGAAAAAGAAAATATCAAAATCAGGAGACATGTTATTTGCACATTTTGGGATAACAGGTCCTTGTGTACTTATAATCTCTTCTTATATCAACAAGATTATTGAAAAAGATAAGATAGAATTAAATATAGATTTTTTACCAAACTTAGATGTCAATGAAATTTCTAATATAATTAGAGAATTTCCAAATAAAAATATCTTAAATAATCTTAAACAGATATTACCTCAAAACTTCTTAAAAGAAATTCTTTCTATATTATCTTTAAGTGATAAAAAAGCAAATGATTTATCTAAGGCTGATGAGATTAAAATTATTGAGTATATAAAAAATATGAAACTAACTTGTAATGGAACTACAGGGATAAACACTGGAATGGTTACTTCTGGTGGTATTTCAGTTAAAGAAATTAATTCTTCTACAATGGAGTCTAAGTTAATAAAGGATTTATTTTTTACAGGTGAGGTGATAGATGTAGATGCAGAAACTGGTGGATATAATTTACAAATAGCATTTTCAACTGGATATCTTGCAGGGATTAGTGTATAAGTTTTTGATAAGTCGATTATTAAATATAAATAAAATAGAGGTGTAGGTATGAGTAATTTGATTATAGCTGTGGATGGACCAGCAGGGGCTGGTAAAAGTACAATAGCTAAGATAGTATCAGAAAAACTAAATATAAATTATATAGATACAGGTGCTATGTATAGAGCTGTTACTTATAAGTGTTTAAAAAATAATATTGATGTTAATAATGAAAAAGAGGTTATTAAAATAGCTAAAAATTCAGATATAGATTTTGAAAATAATAACATATACTTAGACCAAAAAATTATAAATAATGAAATAAGAACAATAGAAGTAAGCAATAATGTTTCCAATGTAGCTAAGATAAAAGAAGTAAGAAAGTTGATGGTTGAAGTTCAACGAAAAATTGGAACAAAAAGTTCAGTAATATTAGATGGTAGAGATATAGGTTCATATGTTTTTCCAAATGCAGATTATAAATTCTTTTTAGTAGCTACACCAGAAGAAAGAGGAAGTAGACGTTATAAAGAACTTTGCAATAAAGGATATAATACTACTTTAAAAGAAGTAATTGAGGATATAGTAAAGAGAGATGAAATTGATTCAAATAGAGAATTTGCACCACTAGTAAAAGCTGAGGATGCACTAGAAATAGATACAACAGGAAAGACTATAGATCAGGTTGTACAAGAAGTTGTATCTAAGATAAGTTTTTAAGCTCAATTTATCTAAAATGAAAATATAATGTAGTATTGAAGGGAGATAAACGTGAATTTTTATAGATTTGCAATAAATATTTTTAGATGTTTTTCTAAAGTGTTTTTTAAATATGAAGTTATAGGTGCCGAAAATATACCAGACAGAGGAAATATAGTGGTGGCTTCAAATCATAAATCAAATCTTGACCCTGTATTTTTAGCTGCAGCTATAAAGAATAGAGAGATAGCAGCTATTGCAAAACAAGAATTATTTAAAGTGAAGCCACTAGGTTTTATATTAAAAAAATTGCATGTTATGCCTATAAATAGAGAAAAGCCAGATGTATCCACTATAAAAACTATTTTAAGGTCAATTAGAGATGGTTATATATTAGGAATATTTCCAGAAGGAACAAGAATTAAAGGAGACAACTTTGGCAAAGCTAAGGCAGGTCTTTCTCTATTTACAATAAAGAGTAAATCTAAGGTTGTACCAGTATCGATAATATCTAAGTATAAACCTTTTAGTAAAGTAATTGTGTACTTTGGAGAGCCAATATCATTTGAAGAACATTTTAAAGAAAAGTTAAGTAATGATGACCATGAAAGAATGTCGCAAGAAGTTTTAGAAATAATAAAACAGAATTACTTTAAATATTCAAAATAAGGGGGGGATTTTGTGAATGTTAAAATAGCAAAAAATGCAGGATTTTGCTTTGGAGTAAAGAGAGCAATGAAAATGGCATGGGATGAAGTAGAGAAAAATGATTCTGGAATATATGCTTTAGGACCTCTTATTCATAACAAGCAAGCAGTAGCAAGATATGAACAAAAAGGTCTTAAAACTGTAGATGAAATCGATATAATACCAGATTATGAAAATATGATAATAAGATCTCATGGAGTTCCTGAGAAAGTATACAAAGAAGCTAAAAATAAAAAACTTAAAATTGTAGATACTACATGTCCATTTGTAAAGAAAATACATACAGTAGTGAGTGAGTATCATAATAAGGGTTATGAAATAATAGTTATTGGAGATATGAAACATCCAGAAGTGATAGGTATAAATGGATGGTGCGAAAACTCAGCAATAATAATAAAAGCTGTAGAGCAAATGGAGAATATGGAATTTGATAATTCAAAACAATATTGTGTTGTTGCACAGACAACAATAAATCCAGATTTATATTCAAATATAGTTAATAAATTAGCTGATAAACTAGAAAATATAGTATTTAATGATACAATCTGTTCAGCCACAAAAACTAGACAAGAAGCAGCTAAAGCATTAGCAGGAGAAGTTGATTGTATGATAGTTATAGGTGGAAAACACAGCTCTAATACTCAAAAGTTAGTAAAAGTTTGTGAAGATTTAGTTCCAACTTTTGCAATAGAAACTAAAGACGAATTGGATGTAAATATGCTTAAGAAGTATAAAACTTTAGGAGTGACAGCAGGAGCATCTACACCAGATTGGATAATAGAGGAAGTAATAACATTTATTGAAAATTTATAAATATAGTAAACGATGAAAAAATGTGTAATATCGGTATAATATATAAAATTTGTTGTAATATCTATATGTAATTTTATATTATAATATAAAATTACATATGGCAACTAGATAACCTAATATCAGAAAGTGTGTATCTTAATATGCAAGAAATTAACAATATAAGATATGCACTTTTTAATATTAGAAATTTAAAAGATATAATGATATTGATTATCAATAATAAATGAAATATAATATAATTATTGCGAAATTAATATAGGAGGTAAATTAATGGAAATGTTAATATCTGCTTCTGAAGAAGCATTTTTACATGTGGGTTCTATGATTGGATTTTTTATTTTGCTATTTGGATATATAAACTATAAAACTAGTGGTAATTTTACTAATATTATATCAAAAAATAGAAAATATCAACCTTTAATAGGAGCTTTGATAGGAGCTATACCAGGTTGTGGTGGGAGTTTGGCAATAATGCCATTATATATAAGTGGAAAACTAAGCTTTGGAGCAATCATTGCAAGCTTAATAGCAAGTATGGGAGATGCTGCATTTATACTTATTTCATCAAATATTAAAATGTATTTTTTTGTGACTATAGTTAGTACAATTACAGGAGTAATAACAGGACAACTAGTAGATTATTTTAAGTTAGAAGAAAAATTGAAATTAAATAAATATGGAAAATCAGAAAAACATAATACAGATAAAAATTACCATAAAGATAATGAAGAATCGCATAATCATGATGATATAATTTTGGATAATTTAGCTAAATCTCATGGAAATACAAATAGACTTGCATTTATAATAACACATGGTAAAGGGTACAAAATTTATATAGGAATTGTATTAATAGGTTTTATATTTATGTCTCTTGCTCATTCTGGAATAAATCTTCCTATTATTGAAAAATTACATTCACTAGAAGAAGCAATAGCAGTTATAGGAATACTATTCTCAATAGTTTATATGTGGTGTTTTAAAAAGGTATTTAAAAATTCTAATCAAAAAGAGGAAGAAAATAAGAAAATTTCCCTAAGAGAAATGCTTATACATTCTGTAGGTGAAATTTCATTTGTTATTACATGGATTTTTATTGCATATCTTATTTACGATTTGATAATATTGGTTTTAGGTGGAGATGAATACTTAGTTAATTTAGTTTTATCAACAGGTGTAATTAGTGTATTTATAGGTGCAGGTCTTGGGCTTATTCCAGGGTGCGGTATACAAATTGTACTTATGTCATTTTACTTGAAAGGAACTATACCACTTGGTGCAGTAATAGCTAATTCCATATCTCAAGATGGAGATGCACTTTTTCCGCTTTTAGCAATGGATAAAAAATCTTCCTTATGGGCTATGATTATTACTACTATACCAGCTATAATCGTAGGAATTATAGTTTATGCTTTTTTAGGTTAATTGAAAGTAGATTTTAATATAAATGATAAAAATACATAAATCTATACTATGGATATAGTAACAAGTATTAAAAATATAAAAAATAAAATTTAATATAATTAAAATATTTATAAATAACATGAGAAATAATATTATTGTTTCTTATGTTATTTTTGTTTAATTTAATAAGCTATGGAATAAATTTCAATCAATACTTTTTATTGAAACTCATATATAATATATATTAATAAATCAAACTATAATATATGATACAACAAGTATATTGATATAAAAAATTTAAGAGGAGTTGTAAAAATGAGCAATTTGAAAAAAAAGTGTGATGTTGCAAGTGGAAGAGATAAAGCTGATATTGTACTTAAAAATGGAACAATTATAAATGTATTCACAGAAGAATTACTAGTAGGAGATGTAGCAATAGTAGATGATACAATTGTTGGAATCGGCGAATATAGTGGTAAAATAGAGATTGATTGTAGTGGTAAATACTTATCACCTGGTTTTATTGATGCACATATGCATATTGAATCTACAATGGTAATGCCAATTGAATTATCAAAAAAATTACTAAAGTCAGGTACAACAACTGTTATAGCTGACCCTCATGAACTAGTCAATGTAAAAGGAGCAAGTGCAATAGACTTTTTACTAGAATCAACAAAAGAAATACCCTTAAATGTATATATTATGCTACCATCATCTGTCCCTGCAACAAGATTTGAAACTAATGGAATAGGAAATTTTAGTGCAAAAGATATGGATGCTTACATAAATAATCCTAGAATCTTAGGATTAGGAGAGGTAATGTGTTTTAATGATGTCATATCTGCGGAAGAGGAAATTTTAGATAAATTAGAGGCTTTTAAAGATAAAATTGCAGATGGACATGCACCAAATATAAGTGGGAAGTCACTTCAAGCATATGTATGTGCAGGAATAAAAAATGACCATGAATGTATAACTTTTAATGAAGTGTATGAAAAATTAAGAGCAGGTTTAAAAATTTTTATAAGAGAAGGAAGTGCAGCAAAAAACTTAGAAGCCATAATAAAGGGATTATTGAAACACAACTTACCAATTGAAGAATTTATGTTTTGTACAGATGATAAACATTTGGATGATATAGAAAAACAAGGTCATATAAGATGGAATATAAAGTGTGCAATCGATTTGGGTATGGAGCCAATTAAAGCTATTAAAATTGCAACTTACAATTCAGCAAGAGCATATGGTCTAAATAGAATTGGAGCAATAGGTGCTGGATATAAAGCGGATATTGTTGTTTTAAACAATTTAGAAAACATGGAGGTAGGTAGTGTTTATAAAGATGGTAAATTGATAGATGAGGGAATTTTTTCTGATTATAATTATGAAATTAAGGATAAAGATTTACTCAATACAGTCAAATTTAAAGACGTTGATAGAGAAAAAATACAATTAAAGTCAAATGAAAAAAATTATGTAATGGAAATTGTACCATATCAAATTCTGACAAATAAATTATTTGAATCTATACCAAACAAAAATGGATATTTCAATCCAAATGAAGAATATTCAAAGCTTTGTGTTGTTGAGAGACATAGAATGACTGGAAACATATCAGTTGCACCATTAAAAGGGTTTGGCATAAAAAATGGAGCAATAGCAACTACTGTAGCTCATGATTCACATAATATCATAGTTGCAGGAGATAATGATGATGATATTATAGTTGCAGTAAATTACTTGAGAGATATACAGGGTGGCTATGTAATTGTATCAAATGGAAAAGTACTTGCTCACTTAAGTCTTAAAGTAGCTGGATTAATTAGTACTCTTCCAGCAGATGAAGTGCAAGAAACAACTGATAATATGTTAAAAATAGCAAGAAAAATGGGAGTTCCAAAGTATGTAGACCCTTTTATTACACTCTCATTTATGGCTCTTCCTGTTATTCCAAAAATAAGACTTACTGATTTAGGTCTGTTTGATGTAGAAGAATTTAAATTTATATAGATTAGAGTATTAGAAGAATAAAAATAAATAGGCAGGATTTAATACATAAATTAAATCCTGCTTATTTTAATTACTTAACATAAATTCCAGTTTAAATGTTCTAATCAAATAAAGCTTGAAATTTTCAGTATATAAGATTTACATATTCATGAAGTTTTCTATATAAAAAGTAAAATATTTTATTTATATATAGAAATATAGGGTAGTAATATAAATATAGTATAAATTATTGATTAAAAACAAAAGGAGAGATATTTATGTTAAGTATAGGTACAAAAGCACCAGAATTTACATTAGAAGATAAAGATGGAAATAAAGTCAGTATGTCTGATTTTAAGGGGAAAAAAGTGGTAATATATTTTTATCCTAAAGATAATACACCAGGATGCACACGTCAGGCATGTGCATTTAGGAACGCATATGAAGGATTTAAAAATAATGATATACCAGTTATTGGGATAAGTAAAGATAGTATTAAATCACATCAAAAATTTGCAGAAAAGCATGAGCTTCCTTTTATTTTACTTTCTGACCCAGATTTAACTACTATTAAGGCTTTTGATGTGTGGAAAGAGAAAAAAATGTATGGGAAAACTGCTTTAGGAGTTGTTCGTGCAACTTATATTGTAGATGAAAGTGGAATTATTGAAAAAGTTTTTGAAAAAGCAAAACCAGATACAAATGCACAAGAGATTCTTGAATATTTGGAAAAATAGGAGTAGTAGAAATTTATGATTATAATGTTATCACCAGCTAAAAATATGAAGAATGTACAAGAATTTGATAGAGATTTAAGCTTGCCCTGTTTCATAGAAAAAGCAAAAGAAATATCAAAGAATATAAAAACCTTTAGTGTAGAGGATTTCAAAAGTAAAATGAAAATCAACGAAAAATTAGCTATATTAAACAAGAGTAGATTTGATAATTTTAAATTTGACAGTTTAGGTACTCCTGCAATCTTAACTTATGCTGGAATACAATATAAAAATATAGAAGCAGAGAATTTTACAAAGCAAGATGAGGAATTTGCAAATAGTTGTATTAGAATCATAAGTGGATTGTATGGGGTCGTAAAACCCTATGATAGTATATATGAATACAGATTAGAAATGCAGACAAAGTTACAGATAAGAGAATTTAAAAATTTATATGAATATTGGGGAGACAGTATATATAACGAATTAAACAAAGAAAATACAGCTATTGTCAATCTTGCATCAAGTGAATACAGCAAAACTGTGGAAAAATTTATTGATGACAATCATACATATGTAACATGTAATTTTAAAATAAATAAAAATAATATGTTAAAAGTCGAATCTACACAAGCAAAGAAAGCTAGAGGAATGATGGTAAAATATATTGTTAAAAATAAAATAGAAGATATTAACGACTTAAAAAAGTTTAACTTAGAAGGGTATAAATATCAAGAAGATTTATCTAATAATAAGGAGTATGTGTTTGTAAAAGAGTAGATATTTTTATATAGACTTTAAATTGAATTGTTAAATTTAGGTAAAATATAATTACTGAGTATTGAATTGAATTGGATTTTAAAATATAATTATTCTTAAATCAAAAAAAGAAAGGAGTGATCTTCCAAAATGGAAAATCACAAACAGATGCCTTGGCATTCGATGGCAACACATGAAGTATTAGAGAGTTTAGACTCATCAGAGGAGGGGCTCACCGATACCGAGGCGGAAAACAGGATTAAAGAGTATGGTTTAAATGAACTGAGAAAAAGACCACCTAGAACAGTTTTACAAATGCTTTGGACCCAAGTTACAGATGCTATGGTATTGATACTAATAGGTGCATCAGTATTATCTTTAGCATTTGGAGAATTTACAGAAGCTTTTGTAATTCTAATAATTGTAACAGTAAATGCAGTTATTGGTATTGTTCAAGAAAAAAAAGCAGAATCATCATTGGAAGCACTAAAAAATATGAATTCACCTACAGCACGTGTTATACGTGATGGTGAAGAAAATGTTATTCAAGCAAGTAATCTTGTAATAGGAGATATTGTTTTTTTAGAAGATGGAGCGATGATTCCAGCAGACATTCGTTTAATAGATACATCTAGTTTAAAAATTCAAGAAGCTTCTTTAACAGGAGAGTCTGTCCCATCAGAAAAAGATTCAGATGGCATTTTACCTGTAGAATGTGTGTTAGGAGACCGTAGTAATATGGCCTATACGTCTTCAATTGTCACATATGGTAGAGGTGTAGGTGTTGTAGTTGCAACTGGGATGGACACAGAAGTAGGTAATATAGCACATCTTTTAGATTCACAAAATGATTTTGATACTCCCATAAAACGTAAACTTAATACTGTTGGAAAAACATTAAGTGTTATAGGTATTATTGTATGCGTTATTATATTTGCAATAGGTGCATTTTATCAGAGACCTCTCTTACCAATGTTTATGATTGCAATTTCACTTGCTATATCAATCATTCCAGAGGGATTACCTGCAACAGCAACCATTGTAATGGCTCTAGGTGTGCAACGTATGGCTAAAAGAAACGCTTTGATTAGAAAGTTGCCAGCAGTTGAAACATTAGGAGGAGCTACAGTAATATGTTGTGATAAAACTGGTACATTAACCTTAAATAAAATGACTGTTACACATATTGCTGTAAATGGCGATTTTGAATCTGGAAAAGTAACATCAATAGATACTGCGTCTGAGAAACATCCACTAGTATATAAAGAGCTTGTTTATGCTGGTGCACTTTGTAACGATGCATGTATAAATCCAGATAAAAAAGATGAAATATTAGGTGATCCAACAGAAGGTTCATTGATTTTTATGGCTAATAAATTTGGAATAGATCAAGAAGCTCTTGAAGAGAAATATCCACGTGTATTTGAGCAACCTTTTGATTCTGACAGAAAATGTATGACAACTGTTCATGATATAGATGGAAAAATCACAGCATATACTAAAGGTGCAGTGGATGAACTTCTCCATTTATGTACCAAAATATTAACATCAAAAGGTGAAAGAAACATTACAGAGATGGACAAAAAAAACATACACGAATTATGTCTTACTATGTCTAAAGATGCATTACGTGTACTTGGTTTTGCTAAGCGTGAAATTTTATCGATACCAAAGGAAGATAGTGAAAACATAGAATATGATTTGACATTTATTGGTATGGTTGGTATGATTGACCCACCAAGAACCGAGGTAACTGATGCAGTAAAAACTTGTAAAGAAGCGGGCATAAGAACCATAATGATAACAGGTGACCATAAAGTCACTGCCACAACAATAGCTCATGAACTTGGAATTTGGAATGAAGGAAATACTGTTATATCTGGTGATGAACTTGATAATTTAAGTGATGATGAACTTGATAAAGCTGTTAAAAATGTGACAGTATTTGCTCGTGTATCACCATTTGATAAACTTAGAATTATACAGTCTCTAAAAAGAATTGGAGAAGTACCAGCAATGACTGGAGATGGGGTAAATGACTCCCCTGCATTAAAGTCTGCTGATATTGGTATAGCTATGGGTATAAGTGGTACAGATGTGGCAAAAGATTCTTCAGATATGATTTTAATGGATGATAGTTTTACCACAATTGCATATGCAATAAAAGAAGGTAGACGTGTATATAGAAATATACAAAAGGTTATACAATTCTTGCTTGTTGGAAATATAGCAGAGATACTTACACTATTTGTTGCAATATTGTTAAACTGGGATACTCCACTTCTTGCTGTGCATATTCTATGGGTAAACCTTGCAACAGCAACTCTTCCAGCTCTTGCTCTTGGAGTTGACCCACCAAGTAGAAATATAATGAAGCATCAGCCTGTTAAATCAGAAAGTTTGTTTGAAAAAAACCTTGTACAAAGAGTTATTACTCAGGGGATATTTGTAGCAATAATGACCATTTTAGCATATAAAATTGGTCTTAATATAGGAAACCATACTGTAGGTCAAACAATGGCATTCTGTGTATTAGCATTTTCACAAATGTTGCGTGCATTTAGCCAGCGTTCAAATACAGATTCTATGTTTACTAGAAATAGTGGTAAAAACCCATTTCTTTTAATCTCATTTTTAACTTCTGCTTTGCTTATGGCAGTTATATTATTTGTCCCTAATTTTAGAGATGCATTTAATTTAACTGTTTTAAATAGTTCACAGTGGCTTGTAACAGTTATTTTAGCTATAATGTCTGTAGTTCAAGTAGAGGTTGGAAAATTTCTTAAAAGAAAATTATATAAAAAATAGTTGACAAAATTAGGAAAAAAATATAAGATATAAAACATAGAAAAATTAAATAAATCTTATCCAGAGAGGTGGAGGGACTGGCCCTATGAAACCCGGCAACCAGTATATTTATATACATTGGTGCTAAATCCTGCGGCGAAAGCTGAGAGATGAGTATAATTAAGCTTATACAGAGCCTGAGTTATATACTCAGGCTTTATTTATTTTAAATCTCATCTGACAAATAGTTTAATTTTCTTAATTAAAATCTAAGGGGGATACAAAAATGTATAACAAAGAAACAATATGTGTGCAAGGAAATTATAAGCCAGGAAATGGAGAACCAAGAGTTTTACCTTTATATCAAAGTACAACTTTTAAATATAGTAGTATAGACCAACTTGCTGACTTATTTGATTTAAAAGCTGATGGTCATATGTATTCCAGAATAAGTAATCCTACAGTTCAAGCTTTTGAAGAAAAGATAAGTTTGTTAGAGGGAGGAGTATCATCTGTTGCTGTATCATCAGGTCAATCTGCAAATATGTTAGCAGTTTTAAATATATGTAAATCTGGAGATAGTATACTTTGTTCTTCAAAAGTATATGGAGGAACATTTAATTTATTAGGGCCTAGTCTTAAAAAATTTGGAATAGATTTAATATCATTTGATTTAGATGCAAGCGAAGATGAAATAGTAGAACTTGCAAATGAAAATACTAAAGTTGTATTTGCAGAAACACTTGCAAATCCAACTCTTGAAGTTATAGATTTTGAAAAAATAGCAAATGTAGCTAAAAGAATTAATGTTCCATTTATAGTTGATAACTCATTAGCATCACCAGTACTTTGTAATCCGCTAAAATATGGAGCAAACATAGTCACTCATTCTACTACAAAATACTTAGATGGCCATGCTTCAAGTGTTGGTGGAATTATAGTAGATGGTGGAAATTTTAACTGGGACAATGGGAAATTTCCAGAATTAGTTGAGCCAGACCCAACATATCATGGAATAAGTTATACTGAGAAGTTTGGCAATGCTGCATATGCTACTAAAACAAGAGTTCAATTACTTAGAGACTATGGAAATTGCCTGAGTCCATTTAACGCATATCTTACTAATTTAAATATTGAAACACTACATCTTAGAATGGAGAGACATAGTGAAAATGCACTTAAGATAGCTGAGTTTTTAGAAAAACATAAAAATGTAGATTGGATTAACTATCCAGGGCTTGAAAATAATAAGTATTATGGAAATGCCAAGAAATATCTATCAAAAGGATGTAGTGGAGTTTTATCATTTGGAGTAAAAGGAGGACTTGAAAATGCTAAAAAATTTGTGGAAAAACTACAAATAGCAGCATTAGTAACTCATGTATCAGATGTAAGAACTTGTGTTATACATCCAGCTTCAACTACTCACAGACAATTAACAGAAGAACAATTAATTGCGTCTGGAGTATTACCTTCCCTAATAAGATTATCTGTTGGAATAGAAAATGTAGAGGATTTAATAGCTGATTTAAATCAAGCTTTAAATTTCTAATAGTATAAGAGAAAGAGAAGTGAAAAGATATGGCTTTAATACTACCAAAGGGACTACCTGTTATTAATAAATTATTAGATGAAGGAATAGATGTAATTTGTAAAGAAGACTTTAATAGAGATTTAGAATACAAAGAAAATATAGATACTAAAATAGCTATATTAAATCTAATGCCAATAAAAATAGATACAGAGTTAGATTTACTTAGAAGAATAGACAAGACAGGTTTTAATGTATCTGTAGAATTTATTAAAATCTCAACAAGAGAGAGTAAAAGAAGTTGTAATGAATATGTTAAGAATTTTTATAAAACATTTGATGAAGCAAAAAAAGAATCTTTTGATGGTTTTATAATAACAGGAGCTCCAGTTGAACAAATGGAGTTTGAAGAGGTTGATTATTGGGATGAACTAAAAGATATTATGGATTATTCTAAAAGAAAGGCTAAATCTACATTATATATATGTTGGGCAGCTCAAGCAGGTCTTTACAAATACTACAATGTAAAAAAACTTCCATTAAGTCAAAAATGTTTTGGAGTATTTAAGCATGAAGTGGATAAAAATAGTAAGATAGTAGATGGATTTGAAAAAGAGTTTTTTGCTCCACATTCAAGACACACTACTGTAAATATTGAAACTTTGAAAAATAATGATGAATTGAGCATTGTAAGCCATTCTAAAGAAGCTGGTCCTTATATAATTACAAATTCAAGAGATGTATTTGTAATGGGTCACAGTGAGTATGATAAATACACTTTAGATAAAGAATATAAAAGAGATGTAGATAGAGGTGATAAAATCTCAATACCTAAAAATTATTATATAAATGATGATCCTTCAAAAGAACCAACTGTTAAATGGAAAAAGCATTCAGAACTTTTGTTTAGAAATTGGATAAAAAACTATCTAATAATATAAAACGCAACTAAAAAATATGAGAATCTATAAGGTATAAAAGTAATTATCATACTTCTTTATACCTTATTTTTATTTTATAAAATTGACATTATAAAAGTAGTTTTATATAATAAAACTAAACCGACTGTTGGTCTATTGAAAGGAGAAAGTATATGAGAATTATAAAAGACCCTGAAGAACGTAAAAATGAAATACTTGATACAGCTGAAATGCTTTTTTGTACTAAAGGTTATACAAAAACTACTGTAAATGATATTTTAAATGAGATTGGAATTGCAAAAGGAACATTTTATTACTATTTTAAATCTAAAGAAGAGGTAATGGATGAAATTATAACTAGAATTATAGATAATGATATAAAGATGTTGAAAGAAATTGCTTCAAATCCAGATATTCCAGTTATTGAAAAGTTCTTTCAGATATTAATATCTCAAAGACCTAAAGTTGGAGGAAGTAAAGAAAAAGTGATTAACCAATTTCAACAACCCAACAATGCTGAGATGCATCAAAAGACAATAGTCAAAACTATTTTAAATTTTACACCTATATTAACAGAGGTAGTAGAACAAGGTATAAGAGAAGGTGTATTCAATACAAAATATCCAAAAGAGACAATAGAGTTTTTACTTGTTTCTTCTGAGTGTATATTTGATAAAGGCATGTTTGATTGGGATAATGATGAAATACTGCAAAAAGCAAAGGCATTTGTTTGTATTATGGAAACGACCTTAGGAGCACATAAAGGAAGTTTTGATTTTGTATATAATATGTTAACAGAAGATTAAATTTATTGTAATAGTAAATAACTTTAGATTTTTATTTTTGAATAAGATTAAAATGAGAGGAATCGGTGTAAAATAAATACATCGATTTTTTATTAAAAATATCTTATTCAAAAATTTCAATAAGATAAGATAAACTATTTATAACTGAAGTTACAATATTGTTATTGACAATAAATCCTTAATACTATAATATTTAATACATTAAATATTTATAGTGTTAAGGATTATTTATAAAATATTTTTGAATTTAAAGTTAAAAATATTAGTAAAATAAAGTATTTTTACAGGGAGAATTTATATGGATGAGATAAGTTTTAAAAAAGCACTGCTAGAATTAACTAGAGATATAAATATCAAATTTACAACTTCATTAAGTCAGTTCTATCAACCACTTGGGATTACAGCAGTACAAGCTTTGATTTTATCAGAACTATGTGAACATGGAGAGAAAAAAATAAGTGATTTAGGTAAAAATTTGAATATGACAAATAGCAATGTGTCAGTAATATGTCAAAGACTCGAAAAAAATGGATTTTTAAATCGTATAAGAGATAAAGAAGACCAACGAATTGTAAAAGTTAAAGTTACAGAAAAATCGCTGGATATACAAGAAAATATTTCAAGTAGTATTTTTGATGACTATTTTGAAAATATGACTAGTGAAAAATTGCAAGATATGGAAGATATAATAGAGGGCTTAGAAAAATTAAATAAGCTTTTAACTCATATTGATTGCAAATAACATAAAATTAATTTAAAGGAGAACAAAATTATGGATGAACACAAACCACAAAAGAGGTCAATACTCTATTATTATACAATAATAATAATAGTAGTAATGTTTTTAAATGCTTTAATATTTCCAAGTCTAATGGATAAAAAAATGGTTGAGATTGATTATGGAAAATTTCTTACAATGTTAGATTCAGGAAAGGTTAAATCTGTTGAAATAGAAAGTAATAAAATTGCAATAAGCCCATCTAGTAGTAAGGATAAAAATATATACATAACTGGTAGAATGGATGACCCAGAACTAGTTGATAGATTAAAAGATGCAAAAGTAGAATTTACTAAGATTATTCCTAAAGAAAATTCACCTCTTTTGAGTATTTTACTTACATGGATAGTACCTATAGGTATTCTTATGCTATTTGGTAATTTAATGATGAAATCAATGCAAAAACGAATGGGTGGCAATAGTATGCAATTTGGAAAGAGTAATGCCAAAATGTATGTATCTGCTCAAAGTGGAAAAAGATTTAATGATGTAGCTGGTCAAGATGAGGCAAAAGAAGCTCTAAGCGAGATAGTAGATTTCTTACACAATCCAGAAAAATACAAAAAAATAGGAGCACAAATGCCAAAAGGTGCACTTTTAGTAGGGCCTCCAGGAACAGGAAAGACACTACTTGCAAAAGCTGTGGCAGGTGAAGCAGATGTACCATTTTTCTCAATATCTGGTTCTGAATTTGTTGAGATGTTTGTAGGTATGGGAGCATCTAGAATACGTGATTTATTTAAACAAGCTAAAGAAAAAGCTCCATGTATAGTGTTTATAGATGAAATTGATACTATAGGTAAAAAGCGTGATAATGGAAGTGGAATAGGCGGAAATGATGAACGTGAACAAACTTTAAATCAATTATTAAGTGAAATGGATGGATTTGATGGTGGAATAGGTGTAGTAATACTAGCTGCAACGAATAGACCTGATAGTCTTGATAAAGCATTACTTCGCCCAGGACGATTTGATAGACGTATACCAGTTGAACTTCCAGACCTTGGAGGACGAGAAGCTATCTTAAAGGTACATGCTAAAAATGTAAATGTAGACTCAAATATAGATTATAATGCAATTGCTAGGTCTACATCAGGTGCATCTGGAGCAGAACTTGCAAATATTGTAAATGAAGCAGCACTTTTAGCAGTTAAGTCTGGCAGAGATGTAGTAGAGCAACAAGATTTTGAGGAATCTGTTGAGACTGTAATTGCAGGATATCAACGTAAAGGAGCTGTGATTTCTGATAAAGAAAAGAAAATCATAGCTTACCATGAAATAGGTCATGCACTTGTTGCTGCAATGCAGAAACATTCTGCACCTGTCCATAAAATTACAATAATACCTAGGACTTCAGGTGCATTGGGTTATACTATGCAAGTTGCAGAAGATGAAAGTGTACTTATGTCCAAAGAGGAAGCCATTGATAAAATAACTACTTTTACAGGTGGTCGTGCTGCTGAAGAAGTTATTTTTGATACTTGTACATCAGGTGCATCAAATGATATAGAGCAAGCTACTAAGATTGCAAGAGCTATGGTTACTCGTCTTGGTATGAGTGAGGAATTTGATATGGTTGCTCTTGAAACAGTAAGTAATCAGTACCTAGGAGGAGACTCTTCTCTTGCTTGTTCTTCAGATACTGCAGCTAAAATTGATGAAGAAGTATTTAGAATAGTAAAGACTTGCCATAAAAAAGCAATTGAGATTTTAGAGAATAATATTGATAAGCTACATGAACTTGCTGAATATTTATTAGAAAAAGAGACAATTACAGGTGATGAGTTCATGGAAATACTGAATTTAAAGTAACCATGTTGAAATAAAGATTGTAGTAATAGTTTTATTTAAAGATATATTTGCATATTTAAAAATGTTAATGTATTTTCAATAAAATATAAATAAATATCTATATAAATCAAAACAAGAGAATCGATAAAAATGACTGTGTAAAAAATAAAAATGCCTAAATAATAGGCATTTTTATTTTACAATTAAACTACATACTTGTATCTTTACATAATCTTAATCATTAAAAATACATCTTAACTACATTTTTATACTAGAATTGATATTATAATAGTAATGAAATGTACAAGGAGGTTGTTTGATGGACAGACCAAATCCTGATATTCTATTAAAAAAAATAAAGAATGAAGAAAAAAAACTAAATAGAGGTCAGTTAAAAATATTTTTTGGGTATGCAGCAGGTGTAGGTAAAACTTATTCTATGTTGGAGTCTGCACAAAATTTAAAAAAAGTAGGGGTTGATGTAGTTGTTGGATATATTGAACCACATACTAGACCAGAAACATTAGCATTACTTGACGGATTAGAGACTCTTCCTGTAAAAGAAATAGAATATAAATCTATAAAATTAAAAGAGTTTGATTTAGATGCAGCATTAGCAAGAAAGCCAGAAGTTATATTAGTTGATGAGTTTGCTCACTCTAATGTCACTGGGTTAAGGCATACTAAAAGATGGCAGGATATAGAAGAATTATTACTAGCAGGTATAAATGTATATACTACTGTAAATGTACAACATCTAGAAAGTTTAAATGATATTGTGGAGATAATTACAAATGTATCAGTCAAAGAAACTATACCAGATAAATTTTTAGATACAAGTACACAATTAGAGCTTATAGATGTTGAACCTGACGTACTTCTTGAAAGATTTAATGAAGGTAAAATATATAAAAAGGAACAGGCAATTAGAGCAAAAGATAATTTTTTTATAAAAGACAATCTAGTTGCACTTAGGGAAATTGCACTTAGAAAAACAGCCGAAAGAGTAAATAAAGAAGTTCAAATGACTAGATTATCAAAGGGTGATGTAACAGTAATACCTACATCAGATACACTTCTTGCATGTATAAGCCCATCTCCATCTTCAGCCAAGGTTATTAGAACTGCATCTAGGATAGCAGATAGTACGTTTGCTAAGTGGATAGCTTTATATGTTGAAACTCCAAATACAGCAAAATTGCCTTTTGAGGAGCAAAAACAATTACAAAACAATTTAAAACTAGCTAAGAAGTTGGGTGCTGAGATAATTGTTTTACATGGTGAAAATGTAATAGAACAGATACTTAGAATTGCCAAGATAAGAAATGTAACAAAAATTGTAATAGGCAGAAATCATTCAAATACTAAAAAATTGAGTAAAAAACTGAAAAAAGATATAGTTGACAAATTAATAGATGAAGTTGATTATATAGATATACATATAATCCCTTATAAATTTGCTTCAGAGGTTAAATATAGACCTAAAAAAGATAACTCATCAATAAAATCAAAATTTAAAATTAGTAAAACTGATTTTATAAAACTTATAATTATTACTTCAGTGATAAGCATTTTGGCATATATAGTACAAAGTATGGGATTTATAAGAGAAAATATATTACTAATATATATGTTAGGTGTAGTTTTGGTTTCTATGTGGACTAAAGGATATAGTACAGGTATAATAAGTTCTGTATTTAACATAGTACTGTTAAATTATTTTTTTACAGCACCTTTATATACACTGTCAATAGCTGATTCAAATTATATAGTAACATTAGTTGTATTCTCAATAGTTGGTATAATAACTAGTACTCTTACATCTAAGATACAACATGAAGCAGATACAGCTGCTAAAAGAGAAGAAAATACAAAAATGATATATCAAATCATTAAGGGATTTTTAAGATTGTCGAATAAAGATGATATAGTAAATAAGGGTATAGAACTTTTATGCCTTAGTCTAAGTAGAGATATAGTTTGTTATTTAAATGTGGATAAGGATAAGAAATCAAAGTTCTATAAAAAAAATACTGCTAATAAGGACAAAAATGATTTAGATATAGAAGATGAAAAGGCTGTTGCAAGTTGGGTATTGTCTAATTCAACAGTAGCAGGTAGTGATACAGATACACTTCCTGGTTCAAAAGGATATTATATACCAATTATAGGTATGAATTCAACTTTGGGAGTCATTGGTATATCATGTGTTGATTCAAAATTAGATACAGAAGATATAAGTTTAATTGAAACAATAACTGCTCAAATGGCAATAGCTCTTGATAGAGAAATTCTATCAGAAGCAAAAGAAAACACTAATCTTGAGATAGAAAGAGAGAGGCTTAGAAGCAATCTTTTAAGAGCAGTTTCACATGACCTCAGAACACCATTAGCAGGAATATCTGGAGCAGTTAGTACAATTATAAAAAATAAGGATACTATAGGTCAGGATATAATAGACGAATTACTTAGTGGTGTATATGAAGATACTCAGTGGTTAATAAGACTTGTTGAAAATTTGCTTAGCATGACTAAGATAGATGAAGGAAAGTTAGAAGTCAAAAAACGTTCTGAACTTGTTGAGGAAATTATATCAGAGTCATTGCAAAATATAAAAAAAAGAATTGAAAATGCAATTATAGATATTAATATACCAGAGCAAATATTATTTGTTCCTATGGATGCCAAATTAATAGAACAGGTTTTAATTAATCTAATAGATAATGCTTTAAAATATTCAAAAGAGGATTGTAAGATAAATATAATTGTATATGAAAAAGAAGATTATGTTTGGTTTGAAGTGTCTGACAATGGTCCTGGAATATCAAAAGAATTGAAAGAGCATATATTTGATCGATTTTTTACTGGAGAAGAAGGTACTAAGGATTCTAGAAAAGGTGTTGGACTTGGATTATCAATTTGTAAATCTATAATTCAAGCTCATAAAGGTGAAATTTTAGTAGTAAACAATAAAGATAAAGGTTCAACTTTTAAATTTAGTTTGCCAAAAGAAAATGAATAGTATGAAATTTTGAAATTTAGTTTTGGAGGAAGAAATGAGTAAAAAACTTATATTGTTAGTAGAGGATGATAAAACAATAAGAAAATTTATATCTACTGCACTTACAACTCAAGATTATGATGTTAAAGAGGCTATAACTGGTAAAGAAGGAATATCAATTGCTGTATCATATTCTCCAGATGTCGTTCTATTAGATTTAGGGTTAGAAGATATGGATGGAATAGAGGTAATAAAAGCTATTAGGCAGTTTTCAAATATACCAATAATTGTAGTTTCAGCGAGAGAACAAGACAGAGAAAAGGTAGAAGTGTTTGATGCAGGTGCAGATGATTACTTAACAAAACCATTTTCTATAGTAGAGTTATTAGCTAGGGTCAGAGTAGCGTTTAGACACTCACAAGTAGAATTACAACAAAAAGAAGAGATTAGGTCTACGTTTGAAGTAGGTGAATTATTTATTGATTTTGATAAAAGAAAAGTTATTGTTGACAATAATGAAGTACATTTGACACCAATTGAATATAATATTCTTTCATTACTTGCAAAGCATCATGGAAAAGTACTTACTCATAATTTTATAATAAAAGAAATATGGGGTAGTATTATAGGCAATGAAACTAAGTCTTTAAGGGTTTTTATGGCAACATTAAGACGAAAAATAGAGAAGCAACCTGCTGACCCTAGGTATATAATTACAGAAGTTGGTGTTGGATATAGACTAAATGATGAATAGGCAAAATGGATGCTAAAATTGTATAATTTAGATTAAGTTAAAATGAAGTGCGTATGCTATTATTAATTTAAGTATATGCATTTCATTTTTTAGTACTTTTTTAACATTGATAATATTAAACACATTTTAAAATAAAAGTATGGTATAATTTGTAAGAAAAGTCTAAGTTAAAAAATAAAAGATTTAATATTTATTTTCTAATAAATTTAATATAAATAAATATTAAATAATAATTACTGAAATAGTGAAAAATAATTACAGTAATAAATATATATAATTTTAAAAATGTAAATTGAGGTTTAGGAGTAGATTTATGTATATATTGAATTTAAATACAAGAGAGATTGCAAAAGATTTTAGAACAAAATTTTATATACCAGAAAATTCATATCTTATATTAAGTGCTCCAAAAAATTTAAAATTACTCAAGGAAACTTTGGATATAGATGAAATAACATTTAATGATTGTCTTAAATTTGATGAAATAACAAAGCTTGATTTATTTGATAATTATGATTTTTTGAGCCTAAATACTTTTGAATTGAGAAATGGAGAAGCTGTTATAGAAGAAGTAAATATGTATTTATCAGATAATTTTATATTAGTTGTTGTAAATGAAGAGCATTTTCTATTTGAATTTGTAAAGAATCTTATTTTAAAAAACTCTCAACTTGAAAAAAATCCTGTCATAAACCTTTTTAAGATAAATTATTTAATTTTTAGAGAAGTTATAAAAAATGGTTTTGAATCTTTAGAAAAAGTTGAAGAATTAATTCTTGAAATAGAAGATGAGATGATGGACAATATTCATAAAAATCATGTTTCTAGAATAAGTGATGTAAGAGGATTGACTAGAACTATAGTTAAAAACACCAGACCACTTTTATATATTGGAGATAGAATAGTTAAAGAAAATATACGATATTTAAAATACTCGAATGTAAAAAAATATAATCTTGAAAATTTTCAAGGGATAGATTTTGGTATTGATAAATTATATAATTTTGCACTATCAACACGTGAGTTAGCAGATAAACTCCTAGATATTTATTCTTCTAGAGTAGGTGAAAAAACGAATCACTTAATTACAAAATTGACCCTACTTACGGCTATCTCTGCACCACTTACAATTATAACAGGAATATATGGAATGAACTTTAGGTATATGCCAGAACTAAACTGGCTTTATGGATATCCAGCAACATTACTTTTGATGTTAGGCATAGTTTTTGTTGGAATTATAATATTTAAAATAAAAAAATTATTGTAAAAATAAGATGCTTTTTAAACGATTTTAGAAAAATATATTAAAAGAAAAAGTGTATTAAGAAAATAAAAAAATATTTTAAATTGAAAATATTTATAGAAAATATTGACAATTATATTTTCTTTGCTATAATTATTAAACAAGAAGATTAATAAATTATAAAAATGGAGGATAATACTATGAAAGGGATTTTAAAAGAACTAGTGGCAAAACTTTATAGCTTTTTTTATTTTATGTTCTGGGGCTTTTATTTTAGCGCTGGCTATTTCTTTTACAAAAATACATGTAATTCCTTTCTGGTGAGGCCTTGATTTTAATAACCTTGGGCATAGGTCAATTTTATAAAAATGATTATTTTATATGGTCATGTAAGATTTGATGCTTAATAGATTATTTTAGAGAACTCATTAATGAGTTCTCTTTTTTATTTTAAACTCAAGTATAAAAATATAACATTAGGGGGTAGTAAAGATGATAGTGGTATTAAAAGTAGGAGCAGATAAGAGAGAAGTTAAGAAATTAATAGAAGCTATTTGTAAAGAAGGTGTAGAAGTGAATCCTATAGATGGAAAAGAATTAACTGTTTTGGGGTTAGTTGGAGATACTAGCAAAATAGATGCCAAAAGAATAGAAGCAAATAAGGTGGTTGAAAAAGTTATGCATGTAGTAGAACCTTTTAAAAAAGCAAATAGAAAATTTCATCCAGAACCTTCAATTATAAATGTAGATGGTATGGAAATTGGGTCAAAAAAACTTACTATGATAGCTGGTCCTTGTTCTGTTGAAACAGAGGAACAAATAGTTTCTATAGCTGAAGATGTAAAAAAATCAGGAGCAGGATTTTTAAGAGGAGGAGCATTCAAGCCAAGAACATCTCCATACGCTTTCCAAGGATTAAGATATGATGGATTAGATTTATTAAAAAAAGCAAAAGAAAAAACAGGTCTTCCTATAGTTACAGAAATAATGTCAACACAAGATATAGATGTATTTGAAGAAAATGTAGATGTAATTCAAGTTGGAGCAAGAAACATGCAAAACTTCGATTTATTGAAAGAATTAGGAAAAACAAATAAAACAATACTTTTAAAAAGAGGATTATCTGCTACAATTGAAGAGTGGCTAATGTCAGCTGAATATATAATGGCTGGAGGAAATGAAAGTGTGGTTCTTTGTGAAAGAGGTATAAGAACTTTTGAAACATACACTAGAAATACATTGGATTTAAGTGCAATCTTAGCTGTAAAAAAACTTAGCCATTTACCAGTCATAGTTGACCCAAGTCATGCAGCAGGAAAATCATGGATGGTTGACTCTCTATCTAAAGCAGCAATTGCGGTTGGAGCAGATGGTTTAATAATAGAAGTTCATAATGACCCAGCTCATGCACTTTGTGATGGTAAACAATCAATTAAACCAGATGAGTATGAAGGATTAATAAATGAACTAAAAACTATCGCATCAGCAGTTGGAAGAGAAATATAATCTATAGAAGGATGGTTAAACGTGGAAGAAAAATTATTAGTTAATCTAAAAGAGAATAGTTACAATATATTTATAAAAAAAAGTATATTAAAAAATATAGGTAAAGAAATTAAAAAAATATATTCTGGAAATAAGATTTTTATTGTTACAGATGAAAATGTAGCAAAATTATATTTATATGAAGTTAAAAATAATTTGATTGAATCTGGATTTGAAACTAAAGCTATAATATTAGAAGCTGGTGAAGAGACAAAGTCATTTAATACTCTACCTAAAATATATGAAAGTTTACTTGACTTTAAGTTAACTAGAAAAGATTTGATTATCACATTGGGAGGTGGGGTAATTGGAGATTTAGGAGGATTTACGGCAGCAACTTTTTTAAGAGGTGTAAATTTTATTCAAATTCCAACATCTCTATTAGCTCAAGTGGACAGTTCTGTAGGTGGAAAAGTTGGAGTTGACCTTGAAAGGGGAAAAAACTTAGTAGGGAGTTTTTATCAGCCGAAAGCAGTATTTATTGACCCAGATGTATTATCATCTCTTCCAGAAAAATTTTATAGAGATGGAATGGCAGAGGTTATAAAGTATGGATGTATAAAAGATAAAACTTTTTTTAATAAGCTTGCAAACTTAAAAAATAGGGAAGAAGTGATGCAACATATAGAATACATTATACACAAATGTTGCCTTATCAAAAAAACTGTAGTTGAAGCTGATGAGAGAGATTTAGGAGATAGGATGCTTTTAAATTTTGGACACACACTAGGTCATGCTATTGAGAAACACTATAACTTTACAGGTTATACTCATGGAGAAGCTGTTGGTGTAGGCATGTATAAGATAACATTAGAGAGTGAAAAAAAAGGGATTACAAAACAAGGTACATCAGAGCTTATAAAATCAATTTTAATAAATTATGATTTACCTTATGATGTTGAATTAGGAGATAATAAATCCATAATAGATACTATATCTCTTGATAAAAAAAATCTAGGTGATACACTAAAAATAATACTTTTAAAGGATATTGGAGAAAGTATTATATATGATACTACTTCTAAATTTTTTCAGGAGGTAAAATGATGGGAAGCTTAAAAATATATCCAAGCAAATTATCAGGAGATGTGAAAATTCCTCCATCAAAAAGTATGGCACATAGAGCAGTTATTTGTGCAGCTTTAAGTGATGGAAAAAGTAGAATTTCTAATATAGATTTTTCTGATGATATTATAGCTACTATAAGAGCAATGATATCATTAGGAGCAACCATAGAAAAAAAAGAAGACATTTTAGAAATTACAGGAATCTACTCTAAAGAAGCAATCTTAAATAAAGAGAATCAATTGAATCAGCCTAAATTGACTATAGATTGTAATGAATCAGGTTCTACTTTAAGGTTTCTGGTACCTATCTCTTTAGCCTTTGATGGAGTAAAAAGATTTATAGGAAGAGGTAACCTTGGAAAAAGACCACTTGCTACTTATTATGAGATATTTGACAGACAAGGCATAGAATACAACTACAAAGAAAATAAACTGGATTTAATCGTATCAGGAAAACTTAAACCAGACGAATTTAGAGTAAAAGGAAATATAAGTTCTCAATTTATAACAGGATTATTATTTATATTACCTACATTAGATAGTGACTCAAAGATAATAATTACCACTGAACTGGAATCTAAAGGGTATTTAGATTTAACTATTTCAACTATGAAAGATTTTGGGGTAGAAATTGTAAACAATAATTATAAAGAATTTATCATAAAAGGAAATCAAACTTATAAAGCTATAGATTATAAAGTTGAAGGAGATTATTCTCAAGGTGCATTTTATTTATCAGCAGATGCTATTGGAGAAGATATTAACATACTTGACCTTAAAGAAAATTCTCTTCAAGGAGATAGTGAAGTTATTGAGATTTTATCAAGGATGGGTGTGGAAATTTTAAGAGAAGACAACAAAATCAAAGGAATAACAAATTGTCTAAATAGTACTTTGATAGATGCATCTCAATGCCCAGATATAATACCCGTTTTATCTGTGGTAGCAGCTTTAAGTATAGGGAAGACGACTATAATCAATGCTGGAAGACTTAGAATTAAGGAGTGTGATAGACTTCATGCAATAAATGTTGAGTTAAGTAAGCTTGGGGCAAATATAGAAGAAAAAGAGGATAGTTTGATAATTGAGGGAGTAAGCAAATTAAATGGAGGCGTAGAGGTATGGAGTCACAAAGACCACAGGATTGCCATGACACTTGCAATTGCTTCCTGTAGATGTGATAAACCAATCATATTGAAAGATTTTGAGTGTGTATCAAAGTCTTATCCACATTTTTTTAAAGATTTTGAGATGTTAGGAGGAAGAATTGATGAGTGGAATATGGGGAAATAATTTAAAAATATCCATCTTTGGAGAATCTCATGGAAATGCTATAGGTATAAATATAGATGGTCTTCCAGCTGGCATTGAGTTAGACTTTGATAAAATTGATAAAGAAATGAAGAGAAGAGCACCAGGAAAAAATTCTATATCAACTTCAAGAAATGAAAGTGATATACCAGAAATTTTAAGTGGATATTTTGATGGAAAAACTACAGGAACTCCATTATGTGCAATTATAAGAAATAGTGATACTCGCTCAAAAGATTATGGAGAAGTTAAAAACTTGATGAGACCAGGTCATGCAGACTATACAGGTCATATAAAATATTCTGGGTTTAATGACTATAGAGGAGGAGGACATTTCTCAGGAAGAATAACTGCTCCATTAGTATTTTGTGGTTCTATATGTAAACAAATTTTATCACAAGAAGGTATAGAGATAGGAGCCCACATAAAAAAAATCAAGAATATAGAGGATAAGGGTTTTAATTATATAGACATCTCAAGACAAGAATTATTAAATTTACAAAATTTAGAATTACCTTTGCTTGATTTATCAAAAGAAGAAGCTATAAAAAATACTATTCTAGATGCAAAAAATCAGGGAGATTCAGTTGGTGGTATAATTGAATGTGCAGTAGTAGGTGTTAATGTAGGTGTTGGAAATCCGTTTTTTGATTCTGTTGAATCTACTCTATCACATTTACTATTTTCTGTTCCATCTATAAAAGGTGTAGAATTTGGATTAGGATTTGATATTACAGACATGTATGGTTCTCAAAGTAATGATGAAATGTACTATGATGGAGATACAGTAAAAAGTAAAACTAATAATAATGGTGGGATTGTTGGAGGTATTACAACTGGAATGCCAATAGTTTTTAAAGTAGCAATTAAGCCAACTCCATCAATTAGTAAACAACAAAATACTGTTAATATAAAAGATAAAAAAGATGATGTTTTAGCTATTAAAGGTAGACACGACCCTTGTATAGTTCAAAGAGCTGTACCTGTAATAGAAGCAGTAACAGCTATTGGAATTTTTGATTTGATGAAAGGACGATAATAATGGAGGATTTAACGAGATATAGAAATAAAATTGATGATATAGATAAGGAACTTGTTCAACTATTTGAAAAAAGGATGAATATAGTTCTTGAAATTGCTAGATATAAAATGAAAAATAATACTACTATACTTCAAAAAGATAGAGAAGAAAAAGTATTGAGTAAAGCAGTAGATAATCTAGAAGATAAAAAATATTCACAAGAGACTGTACAATTTTTCAATTCAGTAATGGAAGTTAGTAGAAATTTGCAAAAAAGATTAATAGATAATGATGTAGAGGAAAAAAATGAAAACAGTTCAAATTCATCAAATGAAAATTTTGATTTGTTAAATCTATATAAATATAAGTCATTAAAAAGTGAACTTAATAAAAAAAATATCCTAGTAGGATTTCCTGGTATATCAGGTTCATTCACAGAAGAAGCACTAACAAAATTTTTTAATACTCAAATCACAAAAAAACAATTTAAAGAATTTGAAGATGTCTTTATAGCACTTCAAAATAAAGAAATAAATTATGGAATAATACCTATAGAAAACTCCTCTACAGGAGCAATTTCTGAAACTTACGACCTTTTAGGAAAATATGGATTCTATATAGTTGGGGAAGAGTGTATAAAAATAAATCAAAATTTAATTGGAATAAAGGGCACAAACCTTGAAGATATTAAAGAAATATATTCACATCCACAAGGAATAGGTCAGAGTAGTGAATTTTTAAAACAAAATAGTCAATGGAAATTGATACCTTTTAATAATACAGCAACTAGTGCTGAACTTGTTAAAAGGCTTCAAGATAAAACAAAGGCAGCAATTGCTAGTAAAAAAGCCGCAACGATTTATGGATTAGAAATAATAAGTCCTTGTATAAATGATATAACAGATAATTATACTAGATTTGTGGTAATTAGTAATGAGATACACATTGAAGAAGAGTCAAATAAGATGAGTATTGTATTTTCTGTTGAGCATGAAGCTGGAAAGCTTTATAAAATACTTGGATACTTTGCTGAAAACAATATAAATATGACAAAAATAGAATCAAGACCAATGAAAAATGCTTCTTGGAGATATTTCTTTTATATAGATTTTGAATGTTCTATATATGATTCAAAAGTATGTAGCTTATTAGACATGATAGAACGTAATACAGCATACTTCAAATTTATCGGTGTATATAGAAATAAAATTGAATAGATAAATGTAATTTTTTCTTTAAACAGAATGATTGGAGGTGTAAAGATGAATTTTTTTGGTCTAATAGGTGAAAAGCTATCTCATAGCGTTTCACCTCAAATTCATAAGAGGTTATTTGAAGTATTGAATATTGAAGGTGCTTATAAGAACTTTGAGATTTCAAAAGAAAATATACCAATGTTGGATGATGCTATAAAATTATTAAGAATCAAAGGTGTAAATGTTACTGTCCCATATAAAGAAAGAGTCATGGAGTTTTTAGATTTTATATCTCCAGAAGCAAAGCGTATAGGGGCAGTTAACACAATTTTACTTAAAGAGAATAAATTATATGGCTATAATACAGATTATTTTGGACTTGACATTATGTTCAAAATAGCTAATATTGATATTCAAGGAAAGACAGCTGTTATATTAGGTACTGGAGGTGCATCTAAAGCAGCCATAACATACCTTCTTGATTCTGGAATAGATAAAGTTTATGTTTCAAGTAGAAAAAAAGATAATAAAAAGCTATCAAATAATTCAGCTATATTAATAGATTATGAAGAACTTAAGAATATAAAAGGAGATATAATATTAAATGCAACTCCAGTAGGAATGTACCCTAATATAGGATTATCACCTGTCTCAAAATCTATTATACAAAATTTTGATATATTAGTAGATTTGATTTACAATCCTAAAAAAACTTCTTTTCTAGAAATTGGTCAGAATCTAGGTAAAAAAACGTGTAATGGATTATATATGTTGGTTGGGCAAGCAATAAAATCTCAAGAAATATGGCAGAATACTAAAATAGATAATGGTGTTTTAAATATTATATATGAAGAAATAAAATTAAACTTTTTATAGGGGGATTGATTATGATAAACAAAGAAAAAGTAATATTAATAGGTATGCCAGGTAGTGGAAAAACTACAATTGGAAAACTTTTAGCACAGGAATATAATTGTAGTTTTTGTGATATGGATGATTATATAAACAAAATATCTCAAAAAAGTATAGCAGAATTATTTTTAGAAGGAGAAGAGGTTTTTAGAAATTATGAAACTCAAGCATGTAGAGAACTTTCTACTAGCGATAAAACAGTAGTCTCTACTGGTGGTGGTGTAATAAAAAAAGATATTAATATAGAAATACTCAAAGAAGCAGGAATAATACTTTTTATTAATAGACCTATAGAAAAAATTTTAGAAGATATAAATATTAATTCAAGACCCTTATTACAAGATGGAAAAGAGAAATTATACAATCTTTATAATGAAAGAATAAATCTTTATAAAAATTCTGCGGATATAGAAATTTTAAATGATAAATCATTAAATGATGCTGTATATAATATCAAAAATGCAATTAATAAAAATTTTAAATTTGAATTTAATGAAAAAATAATCTAGGGGGAAATAAGAATAATGAATATTGTTGTTGTAGGATTAGGAGTTATAGGAGGTTCTTTTGCTAAGGCATTGAAAAAAGCTGGATATGAAGATGTGTTTGGAGTAGATATAGATTCTGAAACTCTGAAAAAAGCAGAAGAGTTAGAAATCATCAAAAAAGGATGTACTACAGGGAAGGAATTTTTCAAACAAGCTGATTTGATTATATTATCTATATATCCTAGATTAATTGTAACTTTTTTAGAAAATAATAAAGAGTATTTTAAAAGAGGAACTATAATTACTGATACCACAGGAATAAAAGAAATTCTTATAAATGATGTCTTAAAAATTATTCCAGATGATATAGATTTTATATTTGGTCATCCAATGGCAGGTAGAGAAAAAAAGGGAATTGATTTTGCGAGTGATGAGGTATTTAAAGAAGCAAATTATATAATTACTCCAACTGGCAGAAATAATATAAAAAACTTGGAGTTTGTTGAGAATTTAATTTTAGAGATAGGATTTAAAAGAGTAAAAAAATTAACTGCACAAAAACATGATGAAATGATAGCTTTTACATCTCAATTACCTCATGTAATGGCAGTTGCTCTTATAAATAGTGATGAAGAAGGTAGAGATACAGGCAAATTTATTGGAGATAGCTATAGGGATTTAACTCGTATTGCAAATATGAATGAAGACCTATGGAGTGAACTTTTTTTAGGAAATAGAGATAATTTATTAAAATCTATAGAAAATTTTGAGATGGAAGTGAATTTAATAAAAGAGGCTATCTTTAATAATGATAAAAATAAACTTGTTGAATATTTTAAAACATCTTCAGTCAGAAGAGAGTATTTAGAAAAATAGACTCTTATTTAAATTATATAAATTTAAAATTACATGTAAGTGGGTATAAATATAAACAATAACATATTTAATCATATTAGTCTTATTGTTACTAATGTAATTAAATATGCTATTGCTGTATTTATACCCTTAATTTTATTATCCTATAAATAATACTTATTTAATATGTTCTTTATTAACAATTTATAAAACTCAATTGTAAAAAAGAGTTTTTAATAGTAAAATAAAGTGAATCAACTAAATATAACTAGTGGAGAGGGTGAGGTGTAGCTACTTGAAATATAGTAGGCAAATATTAAAAAGTATATTAATAGCATTTATGGTACTATTCTTTTTTAGTGTATTTGCGTTTTTTTATATAAGTAATATGGATAATGTATTAGAATATGAGACAAAGAATTATTTATCAGAAATTAGTGAAGAGAGTAAGATTGCAATTAATAGTAAGTTGAAAAGTAATTTAAATGAATTAGAAAGTATTTCTAAGTTTTTAGAAATAGAAGATAATTTTAATTTAGAAAAAACTTTGAAAATCTTGGAATCATATAATAAAAATAGTAACTATAATAATATTGGTATGATTTTACCTAATGGCAAAGGCTATGCTAAAGGTATTTTTGGAACAGATTTTTCAGATAGGGATTATTTTAAGTTGGCCATTAAAGGTACAGCTAATATATCAAAGCCTTTAATAGATAAAGATACTGGAAAATTGACGAAAACATATGCAGTCCCATTATACAATAATGGTAAAATTGTTGCTGTTATTGCAGCTGATTATGATGTTGAGTTTGTATCTGAGTTTTTGTCTATTTCAACTTTTAATGGTGAAAGTTTTTCACTTATATGTGATAGTAATGGTGAAATAATTATACCATCTTATCACAAAAATTCAAATTCAAATATTACAAATCTTTCACAAGTTAATTTTAAAAAAGCATTTACTTTTAAAAATATGAAAATATCAGATAAAGGAGTAGTAGAGGCTAAAGAATCAGGAAAAGAAATTTATATGGCATATACTTCTTTAGGAATAAATGACTGGTTTATAATATCAATCGTTCCAAAGATAGTTGTATCTAAAAAGCTAAACAATTTAATGATGATTACAATTATTGGATGGATTATACTTTCATTTTTGTTTTTAGGTGTTATACTGTACATATTATATTCAAAAGCAAAGAGTCAAAAGACTATAGAAAAAATAGCATATACAGATCTTGTAACTGGTTATTCAAATTGGCGAAAATTTGAATCAGATGCTATAAATTTACTAAAGAAAGCATCACAAAATGATAAACATGCAATGGTAACATTTGATATTGATAAATTCAAAGCAATTAATGATATATATGGCCATAAAAAAGGCAACTCAATTTTAAAAGATATTGCAGATACATTAAATAATATGACTCATGATAATGAGACTTTTGCTCGTGTTAGTTCTGATAATTTTAATATCTTATTAAAATATAATACAAAAGAAGATATAGTAAATACTATTAAAAAAATCATTATTAGTAATGACTTTGTAAATTTGTCTTTTGGAATCTATGAAATTAAGGATAAGAACTTATCTATAAGTGCATATAGTGATAGAGCTTCACTTGCGAAATTATCAATAAAAAACAATAGAGATATAAATTTTGCTTTTTTTAACGATAAGTTAAGGGATAAGTTATTACTTGAAGATAAAATAGAGAAAGAGATGGAATATGCACTTGAAAATAATCAATTTATAATGTATTTACAACCAAAATACAATATTAAATCAGATAAATTTTGTGGAAGTGAGGCACTGGTTAGATGGCAATACACAGAAAAAGAATTTATATATCCAAGTGATTTTATTCCTATATTTGAAAAGAATGGTTTTATTACAAAAATTGATATGTACATACTAGAACAAGCTTGCAAAGAAATTAGAACTTTATTTGACAAAGGTATTTTACCTTTACCTATATCTGTGAACTTTTCAAGAGTTGATTTTTTAAAAAAAGATTTTATCACAAAAATAGTTAATATATGTGATAAATATAAAATACCATATAGTTTAATAGAAATTGAAATTACTGAATCTAGTATGTTTGGTGATACGGACACTCTATTTGATGTAAGTAGAAGACTTCAAGATATTGGATTTATAATTTCAATGGATGATTTTGGGTCAAGATATTCTTCTGTAAATATGCTTAAAAATATACCTTTAAATGTAATCAAATTAGATAGAGGCTTTTTTATTGATGATAAGAATATTGATAAAAGTCAAATTGTTATAAAAAGTATAGTTTCGCTTATTAAACAATTGGGAATAAGAGTCGTTGCTGAAGGAATTGAAACAAAAAGTCAGGTGGAAATGTTAAGGGAAGCAAATTGTGACATTATTCAGGGTTATTATTTTTCAAAACCATTACCAGTTAAAGAGTTTGAGAAATTAGTCTATAAAATATAGGTCAATAAATTTTAATTTGGAGGTGGTAAGTAAGTGATAAGAGCAAAATCGTTGAAAAGCGTAATGAGTATTATATTAATATTTTTATTCACAATAATTTCTTTTTCTGATTTTGCATTTAAAACTAATGTTCAAGAAGAAGAAAACAATAAAGTTAGTTTAAAAGAAATATCTTTACAAAGTTCTAATGCTATAAAAATAAAGCTAGACAGTTCATTATCATTTGTTAAGAGTATAGCGAATATGGTTTCATATTTTGATACTATAGATAATCCTGAGATAATCCCGTTATTAGCTAAAATATCAAAAGAATCTGATTTTCAAAGAATATCAATTGCTTCTCCTAATGGAATAAGTCGTACTAGCGATGGGAAAGTTGTTGATATATCAAATTACCAATATTTTAAGAAAGCTATTAGTGGAGACAGTAACATATCTGAAGTAGTAAAATCTCCTATTGATGGAAAAGATACTTTTGTTATAGCTACACCTGTATACAAAGAAAATAAAGTGATTGGTGTTTTATATGGTTCATACTATAATGATAAATTAGCTGAATTCATTGACATAACAAGTTTCAACAGTGAAGGATATATAGATATATTTGAATCTAGCGGACAATTTGTTTTGAAATCTTCACATACAAATGCTATAGTTGGAGCAAGTAGTAATATATACGATATATTCAAGGAAGCTTCTTTTGATGCTGGTTATAGCTATAAAAAAGTATATGAAGATACAAAACATAAAAAGAGTGGATTTATTTCATATAAATACAAAGGTAAAGAACGTTATGCAACATACACACCAATAGGTGTAAATGACTGGTATGTTCTCTCAGTAATACCACAATATACTGTAAGAAAAAATATTGATAAAATAAATCAATTAGCATTTTCTTTAATTTGTAAGGTGTTCTTATTATTTATTGCACTAATAATATATATCTTCTATAAAAATAATAAATCACAAAAGCATATTCTAAAAGCCAATAAGGAAATATCATCTATTACAAATAGCATTCCTGGAGGAGTTCAAAAATGTACTGTTGATGAAAAATTTGAGTTTGAATTTTTAAGTGATGGATTTGTTGATTTGTTTGGTTACACAAGAGAAGAAATAAAAATGCAATTTAATAATAGTTTTTATAAAATAATACACAAAGATGATGTTGAAAGAGTAAAAAAAGAAATCTCTGAACAACTTTATAAAAATAAAACTATTGAATTGGAATACAGAGTTAGAACTAAAAGTGGTGATATAGTCTGGATATCTGATAAGGGGGAACTTATAGTAGAACCTGATGGTAAAAAATATCTTTATTGTGTTACAGTAGATATTACCAAAACAAAACAATTAGAAAAAGAAATGGAACAAAAGAATTTAGAACTTGAAATGGTATCAGAAAATATATTAGGCGGAATACTTATAACAGAATTTGATGAAGATTTTACTATACAATATGCTAACTCTGGTTATCTATCAATGATTGGATATACACGTAAACAGTTAGAAGATGAACTCCAATATAAATCATGTAATCTTGTTTTTTATGATGATAGAAAAAAGATTCTTGAAAATTTAAGACATCAGTTGATTATTGGAAATATCGCTGTAGGTGAATATAGAATAAAGAAATGTGATGGCAAGATGATATGGGTTTCTTTAAAAGGAAGGCTTATTACTGATAGTGATGATAGCAAAAAAGGAATTTGGATTTTAACTGATATAACTGATTTAAAAAATGCAGAACAAAAACTTAGAATTAATGAAGAAAGATTTAGAATTGCATTAAATCAAACATCAAATATTATATTTGAGTATGATATAAATACAAAATCTCTTGTAAATACTAATAAGAGTATGGAAAATTATAATATTGATAAAATAAATGAAAATGTTCCTTATTCCTTAGTTGAAGCAGGAATTATTTATAAAGACTTTAGTGAAGATTTTATAAAAATGTATGAGAAGATAATAAGTGGAGAAAAAACTGCAAGTTGTGTTGTTAAAATAAGAGTTCCAGATCAAGGCTACATATGGAACAAAATTACATTAACTACTATTTTTGATGAAGATGGTAAACCTATAAGAGCTATTGGGATACAAGAAGATATAAGTGAACAAAAAGAAGCAGAAATAAGATATAATCAAGCATACAAATATCATTCCGCTATATTATCAGAAGCAATAATAACCTATGAAATAAATGTATCAAAGGATATTTTTATAAGGGGTAATGAAAATTGGTATCGACAATTTGGAATTAAACCAAGCAATGACTACTCTGAAATGGTAAAATCTATATCAGAGACTGTTATTTATAAAGATGATAAAGAAGTCTTTTTAAATACATTTTTATGTAGACATTTATTAGAAGCCTATAAAAATAATATAAGTGAAATAAAGTTGGAATATAGAAGAATGAATCAAGATGATAAAATGATTTGGGTACTTTGTACAATGCATTTAATAAAAGACTCTATTACGAATGATATAAAAGCACTTGCTTATATTAAAGATATCGACGAACAGAAAAATGAAGAAATTAAATTAAAATTAAAAGCTGAAAGAGATACTTTAACAGGATTATATAATAAGGGTACTACAGAAAATCTTATTAATGATTTTCTAAATTCAGAAGAATCAAATTCAGGAATTCATGCCTTTTTAATTATTGATATAGATAATTTTAAATCAATAAATGATAATTTAGGACATGTTTTTGGAGATAAAGTTTTGTATGAAGTTTCTAAACAACTAAAGCCTATATTTAGAAATAATGATATAGTGGGGCGTATTGGTGGTGATGAATTTATAGTATTCTTAAAGAATATTCAATCTTTTGAAAATGCTAAAAGTAAAGCAGAAAAAATATGTAATATATTTAGAAATTCTTATACTGGAAATAAAAAAACGTATAAGATATCTGGTACAGTTGGAATTTCATTCGCACCAGAACATGGAGCTGTATTTGAAGAACTTTATAAAAAAGCAGACATGGCACTTTATTATGCAAAGAATAAAGGAAAAGATAAGTATTCACTTTATAATGATTGTATATGTGAAAATAAACTTGAAACCGATATAAGTAATGGTAGTGTGAAAGAAGAAAGTCTAAAAGGTGAAATTGAATATGAAGATTCTAATCTATCACTAAAAGAAGTTCTTGATTCTATTGATAATTATATATATATAGTAAATCCGAATACTTATGACCTTATTTTTATTAATAATAAGGTCTCAAATTTAGACTTAGAAATAAAAATAGGAGATAAATGTTATAAATCATTATTAAAATCTAATATTCCTTGTAATAACTGCCCGATTAATGGATTAAAAGAAAATAGAGATTCAAAATTTAAAACAGAGACAAATATATTTGGAGAAAATGTATCAATTGCAAGTTGGATTAATTGGATAGATGGAGAATATAACTGTCTTATAGAGTGCATAGATATTTCTTTATATAAAAACAAATAAAAAGGATTATATAAATATGATTAATTTAATATTGGGTTTAATATTTATAATTTACTATTTTTATCTTAAAATAGTTTTTGGTGGTATTTCATTTAGTGGATTTTTCTTAGTTATAGGAATACTATTAATTGTTTATCGAATCTTAAAAAAGAAAATTAAAGAAAAGAAGGTTTTTTATAAAGTGCTAAAAATACTAATTAGTGTTTTCTTAATAGTATTCATGATTACTGAAAGCTTAATAATCTTTTATCCTAAAAATAGTTTTGAGACAAAAAGTGATTATCTTTTGATTTTAGGAGCTTCTGTAAAAAAGACTACACCAAGTACTACATTGAAGGGAAGATTAAACACTGCTTTAAAATATTTAAAAGTTAATAGTGAATGCTATGTAGTAGTATCAGGTGGTAAGGGTAATGGAGAAAATATAACTGAGGCAAAAGCTATGAAAGATTATCTTGTTAGAAATGGTATAGATAGCAATAGAATAATAGAAGAAGATAAATCTACAAATACTTATGAAAACTTTAAATATTCAAAGCTAAAGATAGAAGAGCATAGTAGAAAAAGAATAAAAAATATAAAAGTAAAAATTGTAACAACTGATTTTCATGTTCTTAGGAGTAAAATACTAGCATCTAGAAATGAATATAAAAATATTTCTTTTTACGCTAGTAAGTCAAAGCTTTCATTTGTTCCAACATATTATACAAGAGAATTTTTTGCAATATGGAAAACAATTGTTTTTGATAGGTGAAAGTGATATGTGACAAATAAAAATACTAGATATAAATCATAAATTTATATCTAGTATTTTTTATGTAAAAATCCAATGCAGATTTCACAGTATGAATTGACCTTGAAGAAAGGCGATAACTGGAAGATAGTAAGGTAAATCATAAAAGCGTGCATTTCTATATAAGATTTGCATACTTTTAATTTGACAATAAAACTTTGCAAAAGTTATTGACAAGTAAACTTGGCAATAAAAGGAGAATATAGATGAATAAAGAAGAAATTTTAGAAAGAAGTAGACAAGAAAAATCAGATGAGGGATATTTATTCGTATTAAATAAAGGTCAACGATATGGAACTTTATTATTTGTAGGTATAATAGTACCGCTCATTATCTTAAATCTTATAAAATTAAGAACAACTGATTTATCCTTATTATTAACTATATTATGGGGCTGGTTAACTGGGAACTATTATGGGAGTTTTAAGGCATTAAATAAAAAGAGTGGCTTTATTATCCTTCTCTCTTCTATTATAACATTGAGTAGTTTTATCTATTACATTACACAAGTATTTTAAGAAAGGGGAATTGATATGAATAAAGAAGCTGTTTTAAACAAGGCAAAATTGGAAAAAAACGAAGAATTTGAAAACACAGTAAGTCAAAAAGCTACTGCAATTGGTTCAATTGCTTTAGCGATTATTTGTGGTGTTGTTTTCGCAGTCAAAGTAGTTGTATCTGACATGAGAGGTCTTGAAAAAGTAACACCATTCTATGATATTTTAGCTGTATTAACTGGCTATGTATCAGTTGCTTATTTTGTTGTTTACAGAAAGATAAATGAGAAAAAATATTTGCTGATAAGTATAGGGGCTTTAATTATTTTTGCACTATGTATTTTTAAATTCATTTATACGTTATAGGTAGAAGTGATATGGAAAAAGAAGAATTGATATTAAAAAATAGTTTGAAAGAAGCAAGGTCAGAAGCAAAATTATCTCAATCAGCATTAGCAAAAATGGTTGGAGTATCACGTAATACTATTAGTTCAATAGAAACAGGACAATTCAATCCTACTGCTAAACTTGCATTGATTTTATGCATTGCATTAGATAAAAAGTTTGAAGATTTATTTTTCTTTTAGGATGGATTAATTTATGAGAATAATAGTATGCCTATTCATAACTATAACTGCGAAAGTATTATTAACTCAACAAAGAAGAAAAGAAGTGAAAAGAGAAGCACTAATCTAAATAGATTGTAATGCTTCCCTTTTTTCTTTAAAGTACTATTGGTAAATATTCATAATATTAAGATAAATCACTATGAAAATAATTTCAAGTTTATCTTAATTATTTAAAAATATAAATGAAGCTTTCAAAAATCAATTTAGTTTACATAATATAAATATAGTTAACTTTTTAGATTCGCTTGTAGCTTAAACATCAAATTACACATTTAAATAGATTTTAAGGAAGTTTGTATGAAATATGTATAAAACATCGCGTGGTTTTATAGAGTGCATTTAAAATCCAAAATGCGGAGAGATAAATTTTGGCTGAAATTTATAAAAATGAAATTTATGAATTTAATTAAAAAAATAAAAGAAAAGTTTGCTAAAATAAAAAATAGAAACGCAAATATTTTTAATGGAAATTTATGCGATACAACGAGTCTTTAATTTGAAAAGGATTTGAATGAAAATAAAATTCGATAAATTCTTTGTGGTAGAAATATGGTATAGCTAAAACAAAAAATATAAAGTTTAAATAATTTAATGTGAAAACTATTTAGAGTGGTAAATTAATATGCTTGATTTCTATAAATTTTAAAAATATAAATACAAATATAATGTTTATGAGAATCCTAAAAAGATGAAAAAATAATAAAAAAAACAAAAAAATTACTGACATTTCACTGACAAATAAACGATTTATATTTATACAAGCATTGAAAAAACTATACTATTAAAAAAGGGCATAAAATAATATATTTTATGCCTTTTTTTAATAATATAGTTTTAAGTATAAATTATATTTAATATAATAAATTTTAATTAGCCTAAATAGCTTCGTGATAAACCTGATTTGGTAAGGAGAGAATTAAATAAGTTTATTGGTAAGTATAAGTAACAAAATAATACTGGTAAATTTTACTAATGACAATTATAATTACTTTATACATAAAATTAAATACAAAATACTAATATTGAACTGATTTTTAAAAATTGTTAAATAAACATATTGAAGAATAGATATAATAGGAGAGAAGAGTCTATGAGTTTGATTCTAAGTGATATTTTTAGAACGGTTTTAGTAAGTAATTTATTCCTAATTCTTTTATTAGTATTTAGAATAAGTGTATTTAAAAGATTTAGTAAAAGATTTAATTATTATATCTGGTTTATTGTAGTTATTAAACTCTTGCTACCATTTACATATTATACTTTTACATTTAATACATTGAAATATCAAGATAGTATTAAAAAGATAAACTTAGAAAACTTTAATAATATTTCTATTTCTAAAAGTGGTATTTTAATATTTATTTGGATTATTGGTGCAATAGTATATTTAATTTACAATATTTTGAAATATATAAAACTCAAAAATTTAATTAATGATTTATCTTATGAGATAGATGATAAAGATATAATCAAGCTTTATGAAAATTTATTAAAGGAACTAAAAATAAGTAAAGATATAAAACTTAAATACACTTATGAAGTTGAAACACCTGCATTTTTTGATTCATGTGTTCTTTTGCCACCATGTGAATATACATTAAAAGAACTTGAATGGATATTTAGACATGAACTTATACATTTTAAGAATAAAGACCTTTATATTAAATATTTAGTGTTATTTTTAAAATGTGTTTATTGGTTTAATCCTTTTATGTATATTATGGATAAGATTATAGATTTAGATTGTGAACTTTATTGTGATGAAAGAGTTTTAAAAAATTGTAATATAGAAGAGAAAAAAGAGTATGCTTTAATTATCATAAATATGATGAGAAAAAAATTAAATTATTCAAATAAATTTGTAGCTGGTTTACATCAAAAATCAGATATTCAAAAACGTGTTTATTATATGTTTAGTGAAAAATATAAAGGAAGCACTGTTGTAGTATTGTTTTTATGTTTATTTTCATCAATAATGTATTTAAAATTAGAATTTATCTCTACAAACTTTTTGAATAACTCTATTTCAAATTCAACATATATTGAAAATAGAATCAAAAGTAAACCAACCTATGAAAAAAACATTAGAATAGAAAATCAAGATAATCATTAAATATATGTAATGAAATAATTTCTGTGTTAAAAGGTTAAGATGTAAGTTTAATAAAAACATTAAAAAATTTAATTTATATTAAGGAGTCATAGTTACAAGTAAAAGAATTTTATTCCTATTATGTATAAGGAGAATACTATTTTTTTATATTGGAATAATAATAGTAAATCTATAATATAGAAAAGAGGTATTTATAGTATGCATGAAAATAAAAAGAATCTATTAGATGGAAGCTTAGCTCAATATAATGATGCAGCAGTACCAAAAATACCAGTATTTGCTGGTAATGATATAACTTCAGAAGTTTATTATTTTAAACCTAATCAAGTTCTTAATGCCCATAGACATCCTAATGGTGAACAAATATTTGTGTTCTTAAAAGGAGAAGGGAAAATGAAACTTGGAGAACATGAGTGTGATGTAAAACAAGGTGATACTGTTTTTGTACCAACAGGAGAATGGCATGAAATTACTAATGGAAGCAATGAGGAAATGGTTGCTGTTCAAATTACAAAAATCAATGCTGGAGCAGAATACAGAGGATAGATATATAGGTATCTTTACGATACTTTAATTTCTATTTTTTAATATAAACTTTAATCTCAATTATAAAAAGAGTCTTTTAAAAGACTCTTTTTATAATTTTTGTAAGTTTTTAGTTAAAACTGATGCATATTTATTTTATATTTTTTATTGCATTATTTGCAAATTCAGTATTTACTATGTCTTTGTAAGGGGCTTCTTTGTCTAATTCCTTAGCTTCTTTCATAACATCCATTAGTTTATTTAAACCTTCCTCTTTTAATACAGGGTTTTGAGACCATGCATCTATTGACTTATATCTATCTACAACTGTTACTAAATCTTCTAGAGATATATCTTCAAAGAAAGGTTGCATAGCTTCGGCGATTTCTTTACTAGGAGCTTTTTGAACCCATAATTGACCTCTATAAACAGCATTTGTAAATCTTTGAATTAAATCTTTATTATTTTTCATGTAAGATCTAGTAGTAGAGTAAGCTGTAAATGGTATTTCTCCAGAATCTTTTCCTATAGATGTTACTATATATCCGCTGCCTTCTTTTTCCATGGCAGTTGCTGTAGGTTCAAATGCTGTTGTAAAGTCACCTTCACCACCTGCAAAAGCCCCAGCCATTACTCCAAATTGGTAGTCAGTCTGTTTATAACATTGAAATATACAATTAATCTTTTGATATAATGGGGTATAGTATTAAAGAAAAATCATCGCATTTTTGATTAGGCTCTTTTTTATATACAACATGGTCAATTATAGTTTTAAGTAATATATTTTTCAGATAAGGCTCTTTCTCTTCTGTGTATTCTCTTAAAACTTTTTCAAGTTGAGGAATAATTTGCATTCTAACAGTGCTTTTTTCCTTTGCTATTTTAATATCTATATTTACTTTATTTATAGAATTTTTAACATCTTCTATACGTGATGTAAGTATATTTGAACGTTCTATAAATACATCTGAACTATATATTCCTTGTTCTAAAAAATCATGTAATCCTCCCTTTTGTTTCTCTAGGTTCTCAAGTTCTTTTTTTAAGGATGTTAGAGTACATTTTAAATTATCTTCAAATTTATCTTTAAAAACAAGTTCTTCTTTCAAAGATAGCTTATAATCTGTTAGCCATTTACTTAAAACCTCTAAAACTTTATTTTCTAATATGTATAATTTAGTAGATTTGTTTTTACAATTAGTGCAGACTATATATTTTTCATATCCTTTTGATGTTGTATTAGATTTTGCAACTAAAGTATGACCACAATATCCACATTTTATAATTCCAGCTAAAGGATTGGTTATTTTATTGTTTGGAGTAGGTGAGTTACTGCGTTTTTTTCTTATATCTTGCGCTTTATTCCATATTTCTTCGCTTATTATTGGTTCATGTTTTCCTTTTACTTCCATTTGTTCCTCGATGCCTCTAGTCCTACTAGAATTTCTTTTTCTCTCAACTTTATTCCATACTATGTAGCCACAATATACTTTATTTTTTATAATATCTCTTACACCTTTTTCATACCAAGTTCTACCTGTTGTGGTTTTATAACCAAGTTCATTTAGATACTTGGATATTTTACAGGCTCCAATTCCTTTTAAATACATATCAAATATCATTTTAATAACATTTGCTTTATCTTTATTTACTACAAGAATTCTTTCTTTATTGTTTAAGTATTTAATATCATATCCATAGGGAGGAGACTGAGCAATAAACTTACCTTCTTCAATACTTTTAATTTTACCTCTTTGCATACGCCTAGATATTAGTTTTAATTCTTTACGAGCCATAAAAGCTTCAAATTCAGAATATTCTTCATCAAATTCGTCATTCAAATCATAAGTTTTCCTAGGAGTAATAATTTTTGTTTGAGACTTTTTAAAAGTATCTAATATTAATCCTTGGTCTTGCATATTTCCACGTCCTAAACGGTCAATATCCATTACTAAAACAGCATCATAATTATTACTTTTAACTTCATCTAGTAGCTCTAACATCTTAGGCCTATATTCTATACTTTCTCCAGAAATAAGTTCCTCTTTAACATCAATTACATTTAAGTTTTGTTCTTTTGCTAGTTTTAGTAGTGTTGTTTTATGTCTACCTAAGGTTTCAAACTCACCTCTGTGTTCTGCTTCTTCATCAGCTCTGCTTTTTCGCAGATAAATAGAAACATTCATTAAATCACACTCCTTGAATATATTATATTCAGCAGTAAACTGATTATATTTAAAACATAAAAAATAAACATGTAAAAAATAGATTTTATTTTTTAACATGTTTATTTTCACATATATATTCAAGTCTTTGTTATTATAAATAGAACTTCACTTTTGCATAAATTCTATCTTTCTATTTCTATATATCTATATAAATTAAATTTATAGGCTATTTTTTTATAACAGGTATCCATACTTCAAACTTAGAATTTTGTGGGTCTGGATTTAAGTAAAGTTCAATATCAGGACCATTGTCATACTCATATCCGGAAGTAGGTAACCATTCTGTTACAATACGTTTTTCTAGTTCTTGTATAGCTTGTGGGCATTGTCCTTCTCCAGAAAATATTGCCCAAGTAAAAGGTGAAATAGTATATTCATCTAATTTATCATCTATGGATTCTGTGCTTGCAACAGAGATAAAGTATTTCCACTCTTCTGAATCATTACACACACTTACACCTAATACACCTTTTGGTTGGCTATTCATCATAGGTAACAGTTTTTGAATAGTTCCATCTAATGCAGATTGTTGCCACATTTTTGGAACAATCTCAAAGTTTTTTTCTAACTCAGTGTGAAGGCGTTGAGATACACCAACAATACGAAATTCTTCTTTCTTTTCAATTCTATAATTCATTTCTTCAGCTCCTTTTATAGTAATTTTAAAGCTAATTGGAGGAAAGGCCTTTAAATTTATTGTTTCTCCTTTTTGTATAATTGATGGTGCAATACCATGAATACTTTTAAAGGCACGATTGAATGCTGTTGGAGAAGTGTATCCATATTTCAAAGCTACATCAATTATTTTTTTATTATCATTTTGTAATTCTACAGCAGCCAAAGACATCCGTCTGCGTCGAATATACTCAGAAAGAGGTACATCTGCCATATAAGCAAACATCCTTTGAAAATGATATGTAGAACAACAAGCTATTTTTGCCAGTTGTTCATATTCAATTTCTTTTGTTATATTTTCTTCAATATAGTTAATTGCTTTGTTTAGTTTTTCAATCCATTCCATAAAATCAGCTCCTTGTACTTTTTATAATACCTATTTTTAAATAATTCTTCCTCTCTTTTTATGCACAAATTAACTAGCATAATAAAGTATAGATTTAGTATTGAAAATCAACTTAAATATTAAATCTTAAGTATTAAAGTTATTAATTATATAATTTTTTTATATTTAGTATATCATAGTTTAGCACTTAATTTTATTAGAGTATAATGGTTTTAATTTACTACATAAAGTATCTAATTAAGTGCTTAACTGTATGGAGTATTTTGGATATATATTGCTATTTTTCATAAATTACACTACTTAAATACTTATAAATATTAATTAAGAATAGGACAATTTTTAATATACATAAAATATAAGAGAGGAGGGGATTTGCATGCCAAAGATAGAAAAAGATTTGGATGGTACAACTACTATAACATACTTTGATGATGATGTAGATGTTCCAACAGACGATAATGGTTATAAAATATCCATGACAGTACTACATGGAAATACTGTATGCCATGTAGTATCTCCTGAAACAACACTAGGAAGAAAGTTTACAATAGGAGAAAAACAGGATAAAGATGATAGAATATATAAAGCAATAGAAAAAATAATGATAGATAGACAATTAAAAGTACAAAACTCAAATAAGGAAGTTGCTAGTAATTAGCACTTCTTTATGATATAAAATAGGACAAATATATTTAAAAACTTAACATTAAAACTTCACTAGTTAATTTATAATAAATCTTTAACTAATAATATACTCATTAAAACTTAGATTACATATGATAATTTCTTATAAAATATTGTTAAGATTTGAAATATCAGTATTATTTTAAAATTTAATTTATTGTATAAAAGAAAACTGGTATACTCTTACTAAAGTAAGTTATATAATTTTTAAAATTTATTACTATAAAAGATTATAAAATAGAAAATAACTATCATAAATATTTTATGTTTAAGGAGGAGAAGATGGAAATTAGAAACGCTGTAATAGATGATGTAGAAAATATAAGTAAGATTTATGCTCAAAGTTGGAAAACAGCATATAAGGGAATTATACCACAGAGTTATTTAGACGATTTAAAGGACGATTTTTGGGTTGAAACTTTTAAAGGTTTAATTGGAAACAATAAAATAACAGCTAAAATGATTTTTGATAATAATAAACCAATTGGTTGTATTGCTTATGGCAACTCAAGGGATGATACTTTAAAAGATTGGGGCGAGATAGTTTCATTGTATTTACTTCCTCAGTATTTTGGAAAAGGTGTTGGAAATGAAATATTTCAAAGTGCTCTAGATGATATGAGATTGTCAGGATTTAGTAATATTTATCTTTGGGTATTAGAAGAAAACCAGAGAGCGAGAAAATTTTATGAGAAACATGGATTTTATTGTAATAATGATGTATATACTATTGAGATTATGGATAAAAAAATTACTGATGTACGATACATTTATACTTTCAAATAAAATATAAACTTTATATAAACACTACCTTAGATTATCCAAATCAAATATAGTTATTAAAAATAAAAGCTACCTCTAAATATATAAAATATTTGGAGAGAGCTTTTATTTTTATTTTCAGATAGTATATAAGTTTCAAATTGTTATTGATAAATATTAAAGAATATATTTTATAAAATAATTTTTTAATACTGACTTTTTGAAACTGTAAATCGTTATATAAGATAGTAGAAGTAATTTACACTAGATAAATCAATTTTATAAGGATAAAATTACTTAAAGTTTTCAAATTACAAATACTAAGGAGGTATATTATGAAATTTGATATAATGAAGTTATTTGTGTGTGGATTACCAATATGGGTAATAGTTAGGGTAATTGTACTTATAAATAAGTATAAGAATAAAGAGAAGTATATTTTTTTAAAAGAAATAATGGTCAACATATTTATACTTTATTTATTTATATTAATAAGTTTAGTCATTTTGCCAATAGATACAGATGAAAATTATTTCTCAGGATTTACTATTTATGAAAAAATGAATATAAATCTATTGCCATTTAGAGATTTCATAGAAAATAAGTATACAAATATAAATCTTATAAAAAATAATTTAATTGGCAACACTTTGTTGTTATTACCATTTACATTATATCTATGTTTAATAAAATCAAGTTTAAGAAATTTTAAAAAAACAATTATAGTTAGCTTTTTAATATCATTATCAATAGAAACTATTCAATTAATTATGAACTGCATGTCTATAGTTCCACAGTTAAGAGCTGTAGATATAGATGATTTGATAATGAATACTTTAGGTGGTTGTATTGCATACATTATATTCAAATTATCTTATAGAGGAAAGCTTAAACTTTTTATAGACAAGATATACATAAATAAGGAATTAAATAGTGACTCACAAGAAGCTCTTGAAGAGGATATTAAAATTTATAAACAGGATATTTTAAGAGAGGATAATTAAATTATAATCAATATTTAGTTTTATATATTATACTTAAATTTAAAATAGTTATCAATAAGAGTTTAGTGTTAAACAAAACAGCAAAACAAGGAATAAATAGGGCATTATCTAAAGGTATAAAGTCATTTGAAGATTATCTTTGTTTTAATCGTTATATAGAGTGATGGAGGTGATAATAGTGAATGATTCTAGGATTATAGCACAAATAAAAACAGGTAAAAAAGAATTGTTTGATACTTTAATAGAGAAATATTATAATAGCGTCTATTGTTATTGTTATCGCCATGTAGATAATCAAATGACTGCACAGGACTTAACTCAAGATGTATTTGTAACAGTTATAAAAAATATAAGTAATTATAAACACTATGGTAAATTTGAAAATTATTTATATGTTATTGCTAGAAATAGGTGTAAGGATTTTTGGAAGAAAAAACAACCCCTATATTTAGAGTCACTAGACAAAGAAGAATCTAAACAAGAATTAGTAGATGTAGAAAACAAGATATTTGTAAAAGAAGCTTTGACTAAATTGCCAGAAACAGAATTTGAAGTAGTAATTTTGCGGTATTATCATGATTTGAAATTTAAGGATATTGCTAAAATTATGGATTCCAGTGTATCTGTTACAAAGTATAGGATGAGTATGGCCTTAAAAAAATTAGAGGCATATATGGAAGGAGGCAAACTATGAATAAGAAAAAAATCAAAAAAAGTTTAATGGAGTATACAGTTCCTAAATATGAAGTTTCAGCTTTTGAAAAGACTATTAAAACAATACATAAAATGACGTTTAGTAACGCTGATAAAAGGATGAATAGTATAGATTTTTTTATCTCTCAAATTGGTTTTATACGAAAAAGAACCTGGATTATACAATTTCTAGTGTTATGTACAATATGTGCATTACTATTCAATACATCAAGAGATAATAACTCATTTTATGAAATATTATCCTTGGTTTCTGTAGCAGTTCCACTTTTTATATTGACTAATATAGAGGAGATAGCAAAAGTATATAACAATAGTGTATTGGAAATAGAATTTTCAACAAAAAATACATTACATAAAATTATTGCTACTAGAATGATTGTTTTTGGAGTAAGTGATTTATTATTTATGTGCGTTATCTTATTACTAGCAAAACAAATAATTGATATCAATACCTTGTATATAATAATTTATATATTAGTACCTTTTAACTTAATGTGTATTGGATGCTTAGAAATTATAAATAGAAATAGAGGTAAGTATACAAATTACTATTGTATGATTTATGGTACATCTCTTGTCTTGTTAATATTTATGCTTGGTACTTTTAAAAACAGTATATATCAATTTGAATCAATAGAGCAATGGTTAATTATTTTTTTAGTGACATCAGTAATATTAATACATGAAATAAAAAAAACATGGAAACATCTTTGTTCATTTGAAAACATTATTATCTAAATAATAAATAACAATATATAGTATTAGGAGGAATTGTATGGAACTAAGTTTAGAATGTCTAACAAAACAATATGATAACAAAATTATAGTAGATAGGATAGAATTCAAGCTAAATGAAGGTATATATGGATTCTTAGGAGAAAATGGAGCAGGAAAAACAACTCTTATAAGAATGATTTGCGGAGTATTAAGCCCAACCTCTGGAGAAGTGAAGATAGATGGTAAAAATAATTTGGATATGGGAGAAGATTTTAGAGATATGATTGGATATCTTCCTCAAGAATTTGGATATTATCCAGACTTTACTGCAAAAGAGTTTATGTTATATATAGCTTCATTGAAAGGTTTAACTCCTAGTTACGCAAAAGAAAAATCGCAAGAATTATTAGAGTTGGTTGGATTGTCAGGTGTCGTTAATAAAAAAATAAGAACATTTTCTGGTGGTATGAAACAAAGACTTGGGTTTGCTCAGACATTGCTTAATGACCCTAAAATTTTAATATTAGATGAGCCAACAGCTGGTTTAGACCCAAAAGAAAGAGTCCGTTTTCGTAATTTGATTTCAGAATTCTCCAAGGAAAAAATTGTAATTTTATCTACTCATATTGTATCTGATGTAGAACATATTGCAGATAAAATTTTAATACTGAAAAAAGGGAATCTAATTTTGGATGGTTCAGTGGAAGCAGTAACATCAAAAATAGAAGATAAAGTATGGAAATGTGTGGTTAATGAAAATGAAGTAGATTATATGGCTAGTAAATATTGTTTGGTAAATATTCATCACTCTGGAGGTGTTGCCACTCTTAGAATTATAAGTGATATAAAACCACATGATAATGCATGTAATCTAAGACCAACATTAGAAGATTTATATTTATATTGTTTTAATGAAGTACAATAAATATGTGTGAGGGGATAAATATGTCTACATTAATTAAGTTTGAATTAAAAAAGATAATAAAAAGAAAGTCTACAATAGCAGTTGTTTTAGGAAGCTTGATTTTAAGTATATTTCTTTTTGCCTTAATGCCACTCAAAGAAAAATCCTATGATGAGAATGGTAAAGAGTATAGAGGGCTACAAGCTATTGAACTTTCAAAACAACAATCTAAATTAAACGAGGGATACATAACAGATAAAAAAATAGAAAACTCAATCAGAGAATATCAAAAAAATTTTAATAATCCAAATAATATTGTAAAAGATGAAAATGGATTTTCAAGTTTTAAGCAAGGCGTTTATTGGAGATTCTTTTATCCAAACAAAACATTTTATAACTTTATAACAGAATCATATAATGCACCAAATGATTTTAATTCTATGATACTTCAATCAATATCATTAAAAAATAGAACTAATTTTTATAAGTTTAGAAATGAAAAAGTAAATACAATATTAAACAGTGAATATTCAGATGGAAATTATGCACAAAAAGAAAAAGAGTTTTGGTTATCTAAGAATAAGAAAATAAATGAACCCTATTTAAATGGATATTATGAAGGCTGGAATTATTTTTTACTGGGTAGAGACTTACTAATTTTCACTATATTGGCTATCTGTATAAGTATAGCTTCTGTATTTTCAGGAGAATATCAATCAGGTACTGATTCAGTGATATTGTCTTCTAAATATGGAAAAACAAAAGTTATAACAGCTAAAATAATAAGTTCCTTTTTATTTGGGACAATTGTTTTTATAATAAATACAATTATATCTATTGGAATTCTTATATTGTCTTTTGGAGTAGATGGATGGAATTTACCATTACAACTTACAGTGAGCTCAACACCATACCCAGTTACATTTTTACAAGCAACCTTATTGAGTATTTTAGTTATCTATATGATATTAATAGCATTAATTGGATTTACACTTTTATTATCTTCTTGCATGAAATCGCCTTTTCCAGTTTTAATTACAGATATAGTGTTACTATTTATACCACTATTCTTAAAATATAGTGAGACAAATTGGCTATATAATCAGATTCTTCGAATTTTACCATCAAATGCTATTTCATTCTCATTTTCTGAGTATGTAAACTACAGATTTGGAAACTTAATAATAGATTTACCTACAATGATTATTTTTACAGGTTTAATATTATCAATTATTTTTTTACCTTTTGTTAAGAATAACTTTAGAAAACATCAAGTTAATTAATATATAATATAGAAATATATGAAAAAAATAATAATACAAAAAAGACATGAATGAAGAGTAATTCATCTATGTCTTTTTATATTATCTTGACATTAAATTTAGTAATAATTATATTATATGTATTTTAGATGCTATAAATCACAGTTATAAACAGACTGATTTTTGGTAGTCAGTCTGTTTATAACATTGAAATATACAATTAATCTTTTGATATAATGGGGTATAGTATTAAAGAAAAATCATCGCATTTTTGATTAGGCTCTTTTTTATATACAACATGGTCAATTATAGTTTTAAGTAATATATTTTTCAGATAAGGCTCTTTCTCTTCTGTGTATTCTCTTAAAACTTTTTCAAGTTGAGGAATAATTTGCATTCTAACAGTGCTTTTTTCCTTTGCTATTTTAATATCTATATTTACTTTATTTATAGAATTTTTAACATCTTCTATACGTGATGTAAGTATATTTGAACGTTCTATAAATACATCTGAACTATATATTCCTTGTTCTAAAAAATCATGTAATCCTCCCTTTTGTTTCTCTAGGTTCTCAAGTTCTTTTTTTAAGGATGTTAGAGTACATTTTAAATTATCTTCAAATTTATCTTTAAAAACAAGTTCTTCTTTCAAAGATAGCTTATAATCTGTTAGCCATTTACTTAAAACCTCTAAAACTTTATTTTCTAATATGTATAATTTAGTAGATTTGTTTTTACAATTAGTGCAGACTATATATTTTTCATATCCTTTTGATGTTGTATTAGATTTTGCAACTAAAGTATGACCACAATATCCACATTTTATAATTCCAGCTAAAGGATTGGTTATTTTATTGTTTGGAGTAGGTGAGTTACTGCGTTTTTTTCTTATATCTTGCGCTTTATTCCATATTTCTTCGCTTATTATTGGTTCATGTTTTCCTTTTACTTCCATTTGTTCCTCGATGCCTCTAGTCCTACTAGAATTTCTTTTTCTCTCAACTTTATTCCATACTATGTAGCCACAATATACTTTATTTTTTATAATATCTCTTACACCTTTTTCATACCAAGTTCTACCTGTTGTGGTTTTATAACCAAGTTCATTTAGATACTTGGATATTTTACAGGCTCCAATTCCTTTTAAATACATATCAAATATCATTTTAATAACATTTGCTTTATCTTTATTTACTACAAGAATTCTTTCTTTATTGTTTAAGTATTTAATATCATATCCATAGGGAGGAGACTGAGCAATAAACTTACCTTCTTCAATACTTTTAATTTTACCTCTTTGCATACGCCTAGATATTAGTTTTAATTCTTTACGAGCCATAAAAGCTTCAAATTCAGAATATTCTTCATCAAATTCGTCATTCAAATCATAAGTTTTCCTAGGAGTAATAATTTTTGTTTGAGACTTTTTAAAAGTATCTAATATTAATCCTTGGTCTTGCATATTTCCACGTCCTAAACGGTCAATATCCATTACTAAAACAGCATCATAATTATTACTTTTAACTTCATCTAGTAGCTCTAACATCTTAGGCCTATATTCTATACTTTCTCCAGAAATAAGTTCCTCTTTAACATCAATTACATTTAAGTTTTGTTCTTTTGCTAGTTTTAGTAGTGTTGTTTTATGTCTACCTAAGGTTTCAAACTCACCTCTGTGTTCTGCTTCTTCATCAGCTCTGCTTTTTCGCAGATAAATAGAAACATTCATTAAATCACACTCCTTGAATATATTATATTCAGCAGTAAACTGATTATATTTAAAACATAAAAAATAAACATGTAAAAAATAGATTTTATTTTTTAACATGTTTATTTTCACATATATATTCAAGTCTTTGTTATTATAAATAGAACTTCACTTTTGCATAAATTCTATCTTTCTATTTCTATATATCTATATAAATTAAATTTATAGGCTATTTTTTTATAACAGGTATCCATACTTCAAACTTAGAATTTTGTGGGTCTGGATTTAAGTAAAGTTCAATATCAGGACCATTGTCATACTCATATCCGGAAGTAGGTAACCATTCTGTTACAATACGTTTTTCTAGTTCTTGTATAGCTTGTGGGCATTGTCCTTCTCCAGAAAATATTGCCCAAGTAAAAGGTGAAATAGTATATTCATCTAATTTATCATCTATGGATTCTGTGCTTGCAACAGAGATAAAGTATTTCCACTCTTCTGAATCATTACACACACTTACACCTAATACACCTTTTGGTTGGCTATTCATCATAGGTAACAGTTTTTGAATAGTTCCATCTAATGCAGATTGTTGCCACATTTTTGGAACAATCTCAAAGTTTTTTTCTAACTCAGTGTGAAGGCGTTGAGATACACCAACAATACGAAATTCTTCTTTCTTTTCAATTCTATAATTCATTTCTTCAGCTCCTTTTATAGTAATTTTAAAGCTAATTGGAGGAAAGGCCTTTAAATTTATTGTTTCTCCTTTTTGTATAATTGATGGTGCAATACCATGAATACTTTTAAAGGCACGATTGAATGCTGTTGGAGAAGTGTATCCATATTTCAAAGCTACATCAATTATTTTTTTATTATCATTTTGTAATTCTACAGCAGCCAAAGACATCCGTCTGCGTCGAATATACTCAGAAAGAGGTACATCTGCCATATAAGCAAACATCCTTTGAAAATGATATGTAGAACAACAAGCTATTTTTGCCAGTTGTTCATATTCAATTTCTTTTGTTATATTTTCTTCAATATAGTTAATTGCTTTGTTTAGTTTTTCAATCCATTCCATAAAATCAGCTCCTTGTACTTTTTATAATACCTATTTTTAAATAATTCTTCCTCTCTTTTTATGCACAAATTAACTAGCATAATAAAGTATAGATTTAGTATTGAAAATCAACTTAAATATTAAATCTTAAGTATTAAAGTTATTAATTATATAATTTTTTTATATTTAGTATATCATAGTTTAGCACTTAATTTTATTAGAGTATAATGGTTTTAATTTACTACATAAAGTATCTAATTAAGTGCTTAACTGTATGGAGTATTTTGGATATATATTGCTATTTTTCATAAATTACACTACTTAAATACTTATAAATATTAATTAAGAATAGGACAATTTTTAATATACATAAAATATAAGAGAGGAGGGGATTTGCATGCCAAAGATAGAAAAAGATTTGGATGGTACAACTACTATAACATACTTTGATGATGATGTAGATGTTCCAACAGACGATAATGGTTATAAAATATCCATGACAGTACTACATGGAAATACTGTATGCCATGTAGTATCTCCTGAAACAACACTAGGAAGAAAGTTTACAATAGGAGAAAAACAGGATAAAGATGATAGAATATATAAAGCAATAGAAAAAATAATGATAGATAGACAATTAAAAGTACAAAACTCAAATAAGGAAGTTGCTAGTAATTAGCACTTCTTTATGATATAAAATAGGACAAATATATTTAAAAACTTAACATTAAAACTTCACTAGTTAATTTATAATAAATCTTTAACTAATAATATACTCATTAAAACTTAGATTACATATGATAATTTCTTATAAAATATTGTTAAGATTTGAAATATCAGTATTATTTTAAAATTTAATTTATTGTATAAAAGAAAACTGGTATACTCTTACTAAAGTAAGTTATATAATTTTTAAAATTTATTACTATAAAAGATTATAAAATAGAAAATAACTATCATAAATATTTTATGTTTAAGGAGGAGAAGATGGAAATTAGAAACGCTGTAATAGATGATGTAGAAAATATAAGTAAGATTTATGCTCAAAGTTGGAAAACAGCATATAAGGGAATTATACCACAGAGTTATTTAGACGATTTAAAGGACGATTTTTGGGTTGAAACTTTTAAAGGTTTAATTGGAAACAATAAAATAACAGCTAAAATGATTTTTGATAATAATAAACCAATTGGTTGTATTGCTTATGGCAACTCAAGGGATGATACTTTAAAAGATTGGGGCGAGATAGTTTCATTGTATTTACTTCCTCAGTATTTTGGAAAAGGTGTTGGAAATGAAATATTTCAAAGTGCTCTAGATGATATGAGATTGTCAGGATTTAGTAATATTTATCTTTGGGTATTAGAAGAAAACCAGAGAGCGAGAAAATTTTATGAGAAACATGGATTTTATTGTAATAATGATGTATATACTATTGAGATTATGGATAAAAAAATTACTGATGTACGATACATTTATACTTTCAAATAAAATATAAACTTTATATAAACACTACCTTAGATTATCCAAATCAAATATAGTTATTAAAAATAAAAGCTACCTCTAAATATATAAAATATTTGGAGAGAGCTTTTATTTTTATTTTCAGATAGTATATAAGTTTCAAATTGTTATTGATAAATATTAAAGAATATATTTTATAAAATAATTTTTTAATACTGACTTTTTGAAACTGTAAATCGTTATATAAGATAGTAGAAGTAATTTACACTAGATAAATCAATTTTATAAGGATAAAATTACTTAAAGTTTTCAAATTACAAATACTAAGGAGGTATATTATGAAATTTGATATAATGAAGTTATTTGTGTGTGGATTACCAATATGGGTAATAGTTAGGGTAATTGTACTTATAAATAAGTATAAGAATAAAGAGAAGTATATTTTTTTAAAAGAAATAATGGTCAACATATTTATACTTTATTTATTTATATTAATAAGTTTAGTCATTTTGCCAATAGATACAGATGAAAATTATTTCTCAGGATTTACTATTTATGAAAAAATGAATATAAATCTATTGCCATTTAGAGATTTCATAGAAAATAAGTATACAAATATAAATCTTATAAAAAATAATTTAATTGGCAACACTTTGTTGTTATTACCATTTACATTATATCTATGTTTAATAAAATCAAGTTTAAGAAATTTTAAAAAAACAATTATAGTTAGCTTTTTAATATCATTATCAATAGAAACTATTCAATTAATTATGAACTGCATGTCTATAGTTCCACAGTTAAGAGCTGTAGATATAGATGATTTGATAATGAATACTTTAGGTGGTTGTATTGCATACATTATATTCAAATTATCTTATAGAGGAAAGCTTAAACTTTTTATAGACAAGATATACATAAATAAGGAATTAAATAGTGACTCACAAGAAGCTCTTGAAGAGGATATTAAAATTTATAAACAGGATATTTTAAGAGAGGATAATTAAATTATAATCAATATTTAGTTTTATATATTATACTTAAATTTAAAATAGTTATCAATAAGAGTTTAGTGTTAAACAAAACAGCAAAACAAGGAATAAATAGGGCATTATCTAAAGGTATAAAGTCATTTGAAGATTATCTTTGTTTTAATCGTTATATAGAGTGATGGAGGTGATAATAGTGAATGATTCTAGGATTATAGCACAAATAAAAACAGGTAAAAAAGAATTGTTTGATACTTTAATAGAGAAATATTATAATAGCGTCTATTGTTATTGTTATCGCCATGTAGATAATCAAATGACTGCACAGGACTTAACTCAAGATGTATTTGTAACAGTTATAAAAAATATAAGTAATTATAAACACTATGGTAAATTTGAAAATTATTTATATGTTATTGCTAGAAATAGGTGTAAGGATTTTTGGAAGAAAAAACAACCCCTATATTTAGAGTCACTAGACAAAGAAGAATCTAAACAAGAATTAGTAGATGTAGAAAACAAGATATTTGTAAAAGAAGCTTTGACTAAATTGCCAGAAACAGAATTTGAAGTAGTAATTTTGCGGTATTATCATGATTTGAAATTTAAGGATATTGCTAAAATTATGGATTCCAGTGTATCTGTTACAAAGTATAGGATGAGTATGGCCTTAAAAAAATTAGAGGCATATATGGAAGGAGGCAAACTATGAATAAGAAAAAAATCAAAAAAAGTTTAATGGAGTATACAGTTCCTAAATATGAAGTTTCAGCTTTTGAAAAGACTATTAAAACAATACATAAAATGACGTTTAGTAACGCTGATAAAAGGATGAATAGTATAGATTTTTTTATCTCTCAAATTGGTTTTATACGAAAAAGAACCTGGATTATACAATTTCTAGTGTTATGTACAATATGTGCATTACTATTCAATACATCAAGAGATAATAACTCATTTTATGAAATATTATCCTTGGTTTCTGTAGCAGTTCCACTTTTTATATTGACTAATATAGAGGAGATAGCAAAAGTATATAACAATAGTGTATTGGAAATAGAATTTTCAACAAAAAATACATTACATAAAATTATTGCTACTAGAATGATTGTTTTTGGAGTAAGTGATTTATTATTTATGTGCGTTATCTTATTACTAGCAAAACAAATAATTGATATCAATACCTTGTATATAATAATTTATATATTAGTACCTTTTAACTTAATGTGTATTGGATGCTTAGAAATTATAAATAGAAATAGAGGTAAGTATACAAATTACTATTGTATGATTTATGGTACATCTCTTGTCTTGTTAATATTTATGCTTGGTACTTTTAAAAACAGTATATATCAATTTGAATCAATAGAGCAATGGTTAATTATTTTTTTAGTGACATCAGTAATATTAATACATGAAATAAAAAAAACATGGAAACATCTTTGTTCATTTGAAAACATTATTATCTAAATAATAAATAACAATATATAGTATTAGGAGGAATTGTATGGAACTAAGTTTAGAATGTCTAACAAAACAATATGATAACAAAATTATAGTAGATAGGATAGAATTCAAGCTAAATGAAGGTATATATGGATTCTTAGGAGAAAATGGAGCAGGAAAAACAACTCTTATAAGAATGATTTGCGGAGTATTAAGCCCAACCTCTGGAGAAGTGAAGATAGATGGTAAAAATAATTTGGATATGGGAGAAGATTTTAGAGATATGATTGGATATCTTCCTCAAGAATTTGGATATTATCCAGACTTTACTGCAAAAGAGTTTATGTTATATATAGCTTCATTGAAAGGTTTAACTCCTAGTTACGCAAAAGAAAAATCGCAAGAATTATTAGAGTTGGTTGGATTGTCAGGTGTCGTTAATAAAAAAATAAGAACATTTTCTGGTGGTATGAAACAAAGACTTGGGTTTGCTCAGACATTGCTTAATGACCCTAAAATTTTAATATTAGATGAGCCAACAGCTGGTTTAGACCCAAAAGAAAGAGTCCGTTTTCGTAATTTGATTTCAGAATTCTCCAAGGAAAAAATTGTAATTTTATCTACTCATATTGTATCTGATGTAGAACATATTGCAGATAAAATTTTAATACTGAAAAAAGGGAATCTAATTTTGGATGGTTCAGTGGAAGCAGTAACATCAAAAATAGAAGATAAAGTATGGAAATGTGTGGTTAATGAAAATGAAGTAGATTATATGGCTAGTAAATATTGTTTGGTAAATATTCATCACTCTGGAGGTGTTGCCACTCTTAGAATTATAAGTGATATAAAACCACATGATAATGCATGTAATCTAAGACCAACATTAGAAGATTTATATTTATATTGTTTTAATGAAGTACAATAAATATGTGTGAGGGGATAAATATGTCTACATTAATTAAGTTTGAATTAAAAAAGATAATAAAAAGAAAGTCTACAATAGCAGTTGTTTTAGGAAGCTTGATTTTAAGTATATTTCTTTTTGCCTTAATGCCACTCAAAGAAAAATCCTATGATGAGAATGGTAAAGAGTATAGAGGGCTACAAGCTATTGAACTTTCAAAACAACAATCTAAATTAAACGAGGGATACATAACAGATAAAAAAATAGAAAACTCAATCAGAGAATATCAAAAAAATTTTAATAATCCAAATAATATTGTAAAAGATGAAAATGGATTTTCAAGTTTTAAGCAAGGCGTTTATTGGAGATTCTTTTATCCAAACAAAACATTTTATAACTTTATAACAGAATCATATAATGCACCAAATGATTTTAATTCTATGATACTTCAATCAATATCATTAAAAAATAGAACTAATTTTTATAAGTTTAGAAATGAAAAAGTAAATACAATATTAAACAGTGAATATTCAGATGGAAATTATGCACAAAAAGAAAAAGAGTTTTGGTTATCTAAGAATAAGAAAATAAATGAACCCTATTTAAATGGATATTATGAAGGCTGGAATTATTTTTTACTGGGTAGAGACTTACTAATTTTCACTATATTGGCTATCTGTATAAGTATAGCTTCTGTATTTTCAGGAGAATATCAATCAGGTACTGATTCAGTGATATTGTCTTCTAAATATGGAAAAACAAAAGTTATAACAGCTAAAATAATAAGTTCCTTTTTATTTGGGACAATTGTTTTTATAATAAATACAATTATATCTATTGGAATTCTTATATTGTCTTTTGGAGTAGATGGATGGAATTTACCATTACAACTTACAGTGAGCTCAACACCATACCCAGTTACATTTTTACAAGCAACCTTATTGAGTATTTTAGTTATCTATATGATATTAATAGCATTAATTGGATTTACACTTTTATTATCTTCTTGCATGAAATCGCCTTTTCCAGTTTTAATTACAGATATAGTGTTACTATTTATACCACTATTCTTAAAATATAGTGAGACAAATTGGCTATATAATCAGATTCTTCGAATTTTACCATCAAATGCTATTTCATTCTCATTTTCTGAGTATGTAAACTACAGATTTGGAAACTTAATAATAGATTTACCTACAATGATTATTTTTACAGGTTTAATATTATCAATTATTTTTTTACCTTTTGTTAAGAATAACTTTAGAAAACATCAAGTTAATTAATATATAATATAGAAATATATGAAAAAAATAATAATACAAAAAAGACATGAATGAAGAGTAATTCATCTATGTCTTTTTATATTATCTTGACATTAAATTTAGTAATAATTATATTATATGTATTTTAGATGCTATAAATCACAGTTATAAACAGACTGATTTTTGTACATCAGTTCTTACGTTGACATTGCCTGCTTTTAAATTTTCTCCAATAGTAAGCCCTTTGTCTTTTAGAACATATTCAAAAGTCATTAGTGGAACGCCACCTTTTCTACCACCTAATATTTCTTTTCCTTTTAAATCATCATAGGAGAAATTAGGCATCTTTTCTCTGGCAACTAAAAAGCTACCATCTCTTTTAGTTAATTGTGCAAAGTTTACAGCATAATCGTTTTTGTTTTGATTATATACATATATGGAAGCTTCAGGACCCATTAAGCCTACATTTGCTTCACCTGAAATTAAAGCTGCCATAGTTTTATCCGCACCTTGAGTATTTATAAGGTCAACCTTTATTCCTTCATCCTCGAAGAATCCTTTTGTAATAGCAGCATATTGTGGGGCATAAAAAACAGAATGAGTAACTTCTGCAATAGTTACTTTATCTAAGTCTTTAGATGAAGCAGACTTATCATTTTCATCATTAGAGTTAAAATCACATCCAGTTAAGCATATTGTGCTCATAACAATAGAACTTGCAATTGCGATTATTTTTTTAAACATAATAAATACCTCCCATAAGACATCCGAATAATATATAATATTAAATATTTGTTGTAGTTGTTACAAAAATATATACCTATAGAATTTATTTCTACAATAATTTAAAAATAATTTTTATATTTGAATTTTTCAAGTAATCGATTATATTAAATAGATTGTATTGATTATTTGTAAATTAAGATATAAAATTAAAACAGTAATGTTTTTATATAAATTATATAGGCACAAAATTTATTAATAATAGATATTAAATTAATTCATATAAATAATAATTTAATTTTATAAATTTAAAAAATGTTATTGTGTAAAGTAGTGAAGATTTGCATTTTATATTTTGGCAAATATAGTTAAACAAGTACAGTTAAAATGGAGGAAATTAAATGAAACAAAATAAATATGATAATGATGAATTTTTTTGTAAATACAGTGATATGGAACGCTCTAAAAAAGGTCTTGAAGGTGCTGGAGAATGGCATACTCTAAAAAAAATGTTACCTGATTTTGAGGGGAAACGAGTATTAGATTTAGGGTGCGGTTTTGGATGGCACTGTCAATATGCAGTTGAAAATGGTGCAGAGTCTGCTATTGGAATTGATATTTCAGAAAAGATGCTAAAAGAAGCAAGAAATAAAACCAAATTTGATAATATAAAATACATATGTATGCCTATTGAAGATATAGACTTCCCAAAAGATTGCTTTGATGTAGTAATTAGTTCTTTGGCTTTTCATTATATTCAATCATTTGAAGATATATGTAAAAATATAAGCAATTGTCTTTCAAGCGGAGGAGATTTTGTATTTTCAGTTGAACATCCTATATTCACTGCATATGGAGCTCAAGAATGGTACTGTGATAAAGATGGAAACAATTTACACTGGCCAGTAGATAACTATTTTATAGAGGGACTTCGAAAATCAAATTTTTTAGGGGAAGAAGTTATAAAATATCATAAAACATTAACTACTTATCTAAATACTTTAGTTAAAACTGGATTTGAGATATTAGAAATAATCGAACCTCAACCAGAAGAGAAATTATTAAATACGATTCCTGAAATGAAAGATGAATTACGTAGACCTATGATGTTACTTGTTTCTGCAAGAAAAAAGTAATAAAAAATAGTGGAATTTTGGTTGCAAGTGATTATGGGATTCTATTGGGTGACACAAGCTATATATTCAAAGAGGGTGAAAGCACTTGTTGCTTTCACCCTCTTTATTACATTATAAACATGTACATTTGACACTGTAAATATAGGTAAGGCATTTATCAAACCTGTATTTACAGGAATATGGTTACTTTCTATAACAATGTAAAATGAGAACTTTCGAAAATTGATTTCATTATGGAGAACTATTTTCAAGTGTAAAGATGCTTGTTAAAGCAGCTTTACCTAGACCTCAACTTGTGTATTTCCATCAAAAGAAATATAATATAGCAATGGAGGTGTTACGCGTGAGCTATATAACAACAAAAGAATCCTTGAAAAATTGGGGAATTGCATACATAATAGTGATATGAAATTACTCTGCTGAGCGGGTTAAGTAAACAAAAAAATGAAGAATATGTGATTTGTTTCAGCTGATGGACGATATAGAAATAGTAAAGTAAAGGATGGTGAAAACAAATGAAACGAATATTTTTGGTTGAGGACGATAAAGCAATCGCTAAAAATCTTATGCTTTTGCTGCACTCAGAAGGATTTGAAGTCACTCACGCTCCTACACGAGGTGAAGCTATTGCCATGCTTTCCAGTAATAAATTTGACTTGGCGTTAATTGATATTTCCTTACCTGACGGAAATGGTTTTACAGTTTGCACAGAAATCAAAGAAATGCAAGATGTTCCTGTTATCTTTCTGACAGCTTCAGGCGATGAGGCGAGTGTTGTTACTGGGCTGAATATAGGCGCAGATGACTATATAACAAAACCTTTTCGTCCACGTGAATTGATTGCGCGAATTGGAACTGCCCTACGAAAAAACGGACGTTCAGAAGCGGCTTTTGAAATCTGTGGGCTTCATGTCGATATGGCAAGTGGCGTTGTGAAAAAAAACAGCAATGAGGTTTTTCTTTCAGCTTTAGAGTACCGCTTGTTGTTGGTGTTTATTAATAACCCCAAAAGTATTATCACGAGGAGCAGGCTCCTTGATGAATTATGGGACGCGGCGGGTGAGTTTGTCAATGATAATACATTAACTGTGTACATAAAGCGCTTGAGGGAGAAGATAGAGAGCGACCCAGCAAGCCCACAAATAATTCTGACTGTTCGTGGGACAGGGTATAGATTGGGGGACGATTATGCTTCGAAATAGAGAGTTTAAGCAGTTTGCTATTTTGTTCTCTTTAATGGCTGTCACCACTGTAACGCTTGGATTTACAATAAATATGGTGGCGGGAATCCTTTCTATTATTTCTGTTACTGCATTTGGTTTAGCGTTTTTCTCTTTTACCAAAGCTCGATATAAAAATATTGCACAGATTTCTAATCAAATTGATCTTGTGCTTCATAATGCTGACCATCTGTATATTGGTGAATCGGACGAGGGCGAACTTTCCATTCTGCACAGCGAGATAACAAAAATGACACTATGTATTCGGGAACAAAACGATGCGCTGAAAAAAGAAAAAGAACATCTTGCTGATTCGTTGGCTGACATAGCCCACCAACTCCGCACACCTCTTACATCCGCGAATATTATTCTGTCATTGCTATCAAATAGCTCTGATGAAAATCAACGAAAGGCATTGGTGAGGGAAACAGAGGAATTATTTGTAAAGATGGATTGGTTGATTACTTCCCTATTGAAGTTATCTCGCTTAGACGCAGGTATTGTAGTTTTCCAAAGCGAGCAGATAGATGTGAACAACTTGATATACAACTCACTTCGACCATTTCTAATTCCAATTGAACTGCATAACATTGCTTTACAAATAGATGTGCCTAAAGGAATGATTATTCAGGGTGATTCGGGTTGGCTTTCAGAAGCAATTCAGAATATCCTCAAAAATTGTATGGAAAGTGCAGGCGATAATGGGAAGATTGAGATTGTTTGTGAAGATAATCCGCTATTTACTGAGATTACTATCCATGACAGTGGCACAGGATTTGAAAAAGAAGATTTACCTTATTTGTTTGATAGATTTTATCGTGGTAAAAACGCAGAAGCCACAGGATATGGGATTGGATTGGCACTCTGTAAAATAATTATAACACGACAGGGAGGGACGATTACTGCAAAAAATCACCAAAAAGGTGGCGCGATATTTGTAATTCGTTTCCCAAAGTGACTAATCTCTCACCTGAAAGTCACACAGATGTAAGTTGAAAGTTATATTATATGGTTAAACCATAAGAAAGGAGACTTACATAATGGAGTTCTTAAAAATTGAAAATCTATGCAAGGTCTACGGCAAGGGCGAGAACAAAGTTACCGCACTTGATAATGTTTCGCTTACAATAGAAAAGGGAGAGTTTACTGCAATCATTGGTTCATCTGGCTCAGGAAAATCCACATTACTTCATATCATCGGTGGAGTGGACGTACCAACAAGCGGAAAGGTGTATTTGGACGGTCAGGATGTATATGCCCAAAGCAATGAAAAGCTGGCCATTTTCCGTAGGCGACAAGTCGGACTGATTTACCAATTTCATAACCTTATTCCAACTCTGAATGTTGTGGAAAACATCACTTTACCTATACTGATGGACAAGCGAAAGGTCAATGAGGAACGCTTAAATGACTTGATGGACCTACTTGGCCTAAAAGACCGCAAAACGCATTTACCAAATCAGCTTTCTGGCGGTCAGCAACAGCGTGTTTCCATAGGACGTGCTTTAATGAATGCCCCAGCGGTAATGCTTGCTGATGAACCCACAGGTAGTTTAGACAGCCGAAATGGACATGAAATTATCAATCTATTGAAATTAAGCAATAAAAAATATCGTCAAACCCTTATCATTGTAACGCATGACGAAAATATAGCCCTGCAAGCAGACCGCATTATCTGCATATCAGATGGCAAAGTGACGCGAGATGAAAGGAGGTAGGTATATCCATGAACATTTTCAACAAAGTTGCACTGCAAAACATGAAAAAGAGACGCACACGAACGATTGTAACAGTTATCGGAGTTGTTCTGTCTGCTGCTATGATTACAGCAGTCGCTACACTTGCCATTTCCCTGCAAAACTATATGGTAAATGGTTCGATTGAGAAATATGGTGGTTGGCACGTTGAGTTTTTGGATGTTAATTCCTCTTTCGTACAGAAACAGATAGGAAATGATAAAGTTGCAAATACCGCAACATTTGAAAATATTGGCTATGCAAAGCTTGATGGCAACAAAAATCCAAGCAAACCGTATCTTTTTATAGCTGGATTCAGCGAAAAAGCCTTTGATACTTTGCCTATAACTTTGATTTCTGGCAGATTACCTGAAAACAGTGGAGAGATTCTTGTTTCGGGTAAAGTTGCAACAGATGGCGGTGTTAAATTCGCAGTGGGCGACACTATTTCTTTGCCTGTGGGAAACCGTATGAATGGAAATGAGAAGCTTAGTCAGAGTGACCAATATACTGTTGGAGATGAAACTCTTGTTCCACAAGGCGAGAGAAGCTATACAGTTGTTGGTACCTGCCAAAGGCCTGTCTTTGAGGAATCTTCCGCACCAGGATACACATTGATAACCAAAGCGGATGCACAAGTCAAAGCTGACAGCCTTAGCTTGTTTGTCACGTTGAAAAATCCACGTCAGGTTCATTCATATACAAACAGTACTGGAGACCATGCTTACGTTTTAAATGATAATGTGTTGCGTTTCATGGGTATTTCCGACAATAACTTGTTCAATATGCTTTTGTACTCAGTTGGTGGTATTGTGGTCGCCATAATCATGCTCGGCTCGATTTTTCTGATATATAATTCGTTTAACATGTCGTTGAACGAACGCACACAGCAGTTTGGAATCCTTTCATCTGTTGGAGCTACAGCAAAGCAGCTACGTAATTCAGTTTTATTTGAAGGTCTTTGCATTGGTGCTGTTGGCATACCGATTGGTGTTGCGGTTGGTATAGTTAGTATTGGACTTGTTATTTCTGTTATCTCCAAAAATTTCGCAAATGTTCTATACACCAATGTACCTTTGACCTTGACATTGTCCATCCCAGCAATCGTTGTTGCGGCAGTGGTCAGCATGGTTACCATCTTGATATCGGCTTATATTCCAGCTAGAAAGGCTGCCAGCAAACCAGTGATGGAGTGTATTCGCCAGACGAACGAGGTGAAAATTGAATCCAAAGCAGTAAGGATATCAAAGCTTGCACAGCGTATTTACGGTCTGGAGGGAACTCTGGCGCTGAAGAATTTTAAAAGAAACAAGAAACGCTATCGTAGTATTGTGCTATCGCTTGTTTTAAGTATAGTGCTGTTCATATCGACCAGTGCTTTGGTAGCTGATTTGAAACAAGTTTCAAATCAGGCATCAGAGGTTACTGACCAGGACATCATTTTTTCCACACAGGACATGAATGACAGTAAAATGCTACAGCTATACGATAAGCTGAAGACTACCAATGGTGTGTATGAAGGCTTGTATCAAGAACTTATGACCTATTCATGTGTTGTTAAAGTAAGTGAACTTACAGATGATTACTTGAACTATGAGGGTTCACATTCGCCATCTGAAACGGTTGATATGCCAGTAGATATGCAGTTTCTTGATGACAGTACGTATCTGAATATTATCAAAAGTCTGGGGTTGCCAACAGAAGAGTACACTGGGCAAAATGCAAAAATGATTGCCGTTTCCATGATGGTGGAGGATGACCATACTATTGATATCTTCACAAATTCTTCCATAAATCTTGAACTTACTCCTGAAGCTGATAGCAAGTCGAACACAGTCGATAGGAAAAATGTAAACATTTCATTTGTAAAAGTCGTGCCACCTGATTCTCCACCAGGTGTCAGAAACTCAAAGATGAGGAAAGCCTGCTTCAGGGTGTTGGCACCTTATTCGGTCAAAGATTCGTTTGAGACTCCAAGTATTTCTAAAGGAATTAAAAGCCTGAGTTTTAAATCAAAGAATCCCAATCAGTCAGTTGCAGAAATGGAGAAAATCATCGAGAGGGAAGGGATTACGGCTGAGTACAACCTGTACAATATGTATGGAATGATGGACGAAAACCGTAATTACATCTTTATTGCCAATGTGTTCGCATATACCTTTATAATTATGATCTCGCTGATTGCAGTAGCCAATGTATTCAACACAATTTCCACAAATATCAAGTTACGCCGTCGTGAACTTGCCATGCTTCGCTCTGTGGGAATGTCTGAACGTGATTTTCAGAAGATGATGAATTTTGAGTGTGCCTTTTATGGCATGAGGTCGCTGCTCTTTGGACTTCCTATAGCTGTAATTTCTTCCTGGCTAATTCATAAAGGAATGGTCAAAGATGATATAGATTTTGTACTTCCATGGACCAGTATCGGAATCAGCGTGTTTGTCGTTCTCTTTATAGTGTTCATTACAATGTTGTATGCCATTAGTAAAATAAAAAGAGAAAATATTATTGATGCGCTTAGGGATGATATGACTTAATAGAAAATAAAAGAGATACCTGCGTGATTGAGTTCAAATGATTCACAATTGTCCCAAAAGGAGATTTAAACATTGAAAATACAGAGTTCATCCTATGGAAGTAGTGTGAATTATACTAGGGGTTCTTATGAACCCCCCTTTCTATTTTTTGTATAAAAAAGTGGATGACTCAAATTTTTATTTTGAGGTACCCACTTTATCTATCATTTATTATATGTAAAATAATAAAACTATACTTCTACATAGTATATTTCATTTCCATTTTTTTCTATAATCCTTTTTAAATCTTCAAACTTTAAAAATACAGTGGCAGTATTGTCATTTGGATGTATACCTATTTTATCCATTTTCAATAAATCTTTATCAAATACAATTTTTACAATAGCATCAGTATCATTTAGTATACCAAAAGGTGTTACAGCTCCCTTAGTAAGTTTTAGATATTTTTCAAGTCTTTCTTCAGAAGCGAAACTAAGAGGTTTACTATCAATTTTTTGGCGTATATCCTTTAAATCTGCTTTTTTATCTTTACCTAAGACAACTAAAAAGTGCTCTTTACCCTTAGAATCACGAAGGAATAAATTTTTTACAACAAACTCCATTTGTAGTGTTTTTAATTGTTCCATTTCATCAATTGTATAGACTGCAGGATGATTTACAATTTCATAAGATATATTTAGTTCATCCAATTTTTTATATACTTCTTGTTGAGCGTTCATAATTTCCTCCTGTTGGTAATTTATTTGATATATAAAAATAATATTATCATAGAACACTTTAAAATAAAACATGCATTATTATTCTGTACAAACAAAAGTCTACTATATTTTCTCCATATCTAATCATAAAATCTTTCAACAGCCTTGCCTAATTTCATTTCAATTCTTACTATTATAATAATTCAGAATATATATATTTTCAAGTAAAAAATGATATATATATAATATAAGCTTAAAAAACTAAAAATTTTCCAAAAATAATTTGAAAATAGAGCCTTAGTTACCATTTATAAATCATATAAAAAGAGGTTATGTAAGGTCAGATATGAAAAAACTATATTATACTATCTTTTCTTTTTCGAATAAACTATACTTTAAATATAGATATTTAATTTTAATAATTTTAGCAATAAATTATCTTAGAAAGGAATGTGCTTTATATGTCTACAGACAAAGTTGTTGGAATCATAGATGAAGAATTAGCTGAACTCGCTGGAATTAAATATACTGGTAAAATTTATGCTTCTTCTGGTGTTATAAAACATATAAAGAAAAAACATAGAGGTCAATTGAGTAAAGACATTTTTAATGATATACTAGAAACTATAAAAACAGTGCTAAAATCTCCTGAGTATATAGGAAGTCATCCTAAAAAACCTGGTAAAAGTGTAGAATTTGTAAAAAAACTTGATGATTATATATTAGTTGCTACAGAACTAGATACAAAAAAGGGATATCTATATGTCTCTTCATTATACGCCATAAAAGAAGCAAAATTAGAAAGTAGAATTAGTAGTGGAAGAGTATTACAATATGATGGTTAACATAATATTATTAATTTTTCCTAAAGCATTGAAAAATATTATCAAATAAGTTATAATATAAATATATATGTAAATATTTATTTATTAGATTTGAGGTTGGAAAAGGCACCCAATACGCTGCTTATAGGGTAGTTAATAGAGATGCAGGATACGCCGCCCTGCCAAATCTAATTAAATTTAAAAGAGAGGATTAATTCCTCTCTTATTGTTTTTTTAATTAATTTATTTAAAAGGGTTAAAAATATGGAGATATTTAGCACAAAAGAAATAAGATGTTTAAACGCTAATGAAGAATTGTATTTAGAAACTGCATCAAAATTTTTGATATACAGTGAAAGAGTAGGAGACTTATATTAAAGAGTTTTCAGATACTTATATTATAGAATTTTTGGAATGTAGTTTAGAATTCTTATTATATATATAAATACTAGAAAGAACTTTTTATTAGTTTTTAAAAATTTAGTTAGAAACTATATCATTATGGAAAAAAATGTATTATAATATTTAGAAATATTATAATAAGGAGCGATTGGATATGAGCTTATCAAAAAAAATAGAAGATAAAAGAAAAGCTAAACAAAGAGCTGAAAAAGCCAAACAAGCTAAAATTGCAACGGCTGGTGTCGTATTAGGAGCTGTTACTGGTGCAGTTGGAGGAGTATTACTAGCACCTAAATCAGGAAAAGAAACAAGAGAAGATATAAAAGATGCATCTCAACAAATTGCGGATAAAATAAACATGAAAACAGTGGATGTAAAAGGTAAGATGTCTGAGAAATTAGAAGACAGAAAAGGAAATTTCATTGAATCAAAGCAAAAGATAAGAAATTATATAGATAATAAAAAACGTGTTGAAGATTCTAGCGAGGAAGATAAAGTAATAGACATTGTTGAACCAGTAAGTGTCACTGAGGAATAACAATGAATAACACAATAACAATTAATATTAGTATAATATATGTATTATTAGCTATACTTGGGTGTATCGCTTTAATTTATTTAATTATTGTACTTGCTAAATTACATAAGATTTTAAATACTGTTGGAAATGTATTAAATGAAAATACTCAAAATATAAATACAACTTTAAATAATCTTCCTAGTGTTGTAGATAGTTTTGGAGAAGTAGGCGAGAATATGAAAGATGTAACAGAGGCTGTTACTGAAGTTACAGCAGACTTTCTTGTTACTAAAGACAGCGTTAAATCAAATATGGATGTCATAGTTGATATATTAACTATAATTAAAAATATTTTTTCGGATAAAAAATATTAATACGATAAGCTTTAGTATTTCTGTGAATTTAAAACTTTACTAAACTAATTTTACAGAAAATACTTTATAAAGTACAAATAAATAAAGATGTATCTATTGATGAATAAACATAATAAGTAGATACATCTTTTTATTATATATTTATAAAATAATATCTATTTTATAACTTACCTACTTGTCTTAATGCTAATTTTACAGTTTCATATCTATCAGCACCATTTATTATTACATCACCTTTTACAAGATTATTAGCTTCTCCACCTACAACATAAACTTTTTTGCCTAAACCTTGCTTATAGCTAGATGCTTCTACTACTAAAGCATCTTTCAATTGCCAGTATAAAATTTGAGCAGCAACTTTATCAGCATCCCCCTTATAAACTATTACATTTTCATACACTTTATCTCCCCCTTGAGAATTTGATATAGATTTATTTAATATTCCTTCTGCTATTAACTTAGCAACTTTATCTTTATTATTAACATAGTAATCTGTATCTGCTTTGCTATCTACAAAGCATACTTCTATTAGTATAGCTGTTGCGTTAGTGTGATTAAGCCAATAAAGATCTCTAACATCAGATTTTGCACCTCTATTTTTAAATACTGTAGCTAGTTTAGCATTTACCTTTTCTGCATATGCTTTTCCATTATTAGATTTATATATAGTTTCTGTACCTTCTGGGGCTGAAGTTGTAACATTTGCATTAAAATGAATCTGAACAGCTAAATCAGCTTCTTGTTTATTTGCTATAGCACATTGGTCAGCTAAATGATTATTTGATGCATCAACTTTTCCTGTATAAACAGTAGCCCCTCCTAATTTAAGCCATTTAACTATTAAGTCATTCATTATTCTTGTTTCTTTACTTTCGTTTATATATCCTACAGCTCCTGTACCTTTCCCAGTTAAAGTGTGCCCTGGTATTACTACTACTTTCAAATTATACATCTCCTTTATGATTAAATTTAACTTCTATTTAATATATGCACAATTTAAAATTTTGTTTCTTTTTATACTTTAATTATCTAATATAAAATATTTTGTAAAATTATAGAATAATATGTGTAAGTATTAAAATTGCAATTTTGTATATAACACATTGCTTGATTGTAATAATCTCAAGGCATATTCATCCATCCTATATCCAGTTTTATAGTAGATATGTTTAATTCCAGATTGAATTATGGCCTTAGTACAATTTAAACAAGGAAAATGGGTTACATAAATAGAACAATCTTTAACTGATATGCCTTCTTTAGCACAATAGTAAAGGGCATTTTGTTCGGCATGAATGGTTCTAATACAATGACCATCTCTCATCTCATGACCAACTTCACTACAGTGATTATCTCCAGATATACTACCATTGTATCCAGTAGATACGATTCTGTTTTCTGAGTTAACAATTATAGCTCCAACATAAGCTCTGTCACAAGTACCTCTTTCAGCTACTGTCTCACATAATCTCATAAAATACTCTTGCCATGAACATCTATTTTCAAGTTTACTTTCCAAACTAAATACCTCCAAATCTTATCTTTAATATATAAGATTTATACCTCAAAAACAGTATTAAAAACAAATTTGTTTTATAGCTAAAAGTATAAAAGATAAAATAAATTTTAAATTGTTTTTTTAATAATTAAATCTTATTTCATTAAACTTTTTATAAAATTTTCATCATAAAATATGAAAACTGTCTTAATAAAATCAAGACAGTTTTTTATAATCAAAATTTATAACACAAGTTCATATTTTTCTTTAAACTCTTTTACAGCTTCAGGCCATGCCTTTTGTTCTGTAATACCTTTTTCTTTGGCTATTTTAATTGCAATTTCTCTTATCATTGCAGCTCCTTCTAATATTCCCATTTTCAATCTCCCTTCAAGTATCTTTTTGTACAGAATATAAATAGTGCTGAAATTTCTTACATATTACATCTACTACAATATCTATACAACATATAACTTATGAATTCCTTTTATTTTTATGCGCCTTTAACCGACATATAATTATATGCATTAAGCCTTAAAATTATGAATTTGATGATAATTATTTTTTATCTTTTATATATAATTGTGTAAGTTGCAAAATAGGGTAATCAGTATTTTAATTGTTCTATTACATTATAATATACTCAATAAAAAATAAGATTGTATGATACATCTCCAGATATTATGGAAAGATGAATTGTACTATTGGATTTATGTAATAAAATCAGTAAATATCTAACTTATTTTACTGATTTTATACACTAAAAACTGTAGGTAAATTTGCTTTATGTTTCTCACAAATATTCCTACAGTTTCACATATTAAAGTTATATAGTTATAATTTTTTAATTGTACAATTCTAGTATTTCTAGAAAACTATCCTATAAATACTAGAATGATTAAAATTTACTAAATAATATTTTTTATTTATCTAGAATTATATATTTTTTCAATAATGTTAACTATAGCATACATTGCCCATGCACAAACAGCTAACACGAATACACCCATCATTACTAAATCTAACTTAAATACTTGACTGCCATAAACTATCAAGTATCCTATTCCATATCTTGATACTAAAAATTCTCCTACTATAACACCTACCCAAGCCATGCCAATATTAATCTTAGTTAAGTTTATTAAATTTCCTGTATTTGCGGGTAATATAAGTTTAAATAGGATTTGTGATTTGCTAGCTCCAAAACTCTTTAACATCTTAATTTTTTCTTCATCTATATTCATAAAGTAATTATAGGCTGAAAGTATGGTAACAACAACGGAAATAGTTACAGCTGTTACTACAATTCCTTCTATTCCAGCACCAACCCAAACTATAATTATAGGAGCCAAAGCAGTCTTAGGAAGAGCATTTAAAACTACCAAAAATGGGTCTAATATTTTTGATAATTTTTCTGACCACCAAAGAGCAATAGCTACTAAAATACCTAAAACAGTTCCTATAACAAGACCAAGAACTGTTTCATATACAGATACTCCAATGTGTTTAAATAGTTGGCCACTAGATGCATATTGAATAAACAAATTGTAAATATCACTTGGTTTGCTGAATAGAAAAGTATTTATAACATTTAAATCAGCTAAAATCTCCCAAATTATAATAAAGCCAATTAAAATTAATAGTTGATAAAATAATACATTTCTTTTTTCTCTTTTTACACCTTTAATATAGTTTATATATCCTTCAGATCTTTTATTAAGCCTCATGTGTATCTAGCTCCTTCCATAAGATGTCGAAATACTTTTGAAAATCGGGAACTTTACGTGTTTTGAGAGGCGTTTTTGTTCCATCCATATTAAGTTCAATGTCATAAATATTTTTTATAGTAGCTGGTCTTTTAGATAGTATTGCAACTTTATCTGATATGCTTATTGCTTCTGCCATCACTACAGAAGTGCGACCTATCAGACAACGAAACTAAGTCATCTATGTCAGCACCCATATAAACAATGCTAAGAGTGTTGCTAGAACTATCCCAAACTATAGAATCAATAATAGTAGACAACAATAACTTCTTATTATCCAAATTAGCATCATCAACCATATTATTAAACTTTTCTAAATTACTAACAACAATATCTAAATTAACACTGGCATTTTTAATATCAGCATTGTTATCTTCTAAGTTTCTAACCTTAACTTTTAATTCTTCAATTTCACTATTTAAACTTTCAATCTGAGAGATAATATAATTAGAAGCAACACTACCAGTATTTTTAGCAAGTTCTATAACTAAATTACTGATGATTTTTTCTTTATCCTTAATAAAATTCCTAAATAAATTAATCTCACTATTAATACTATTTGATGCATTATCAACTTTAATCTTATTTTCATGAAAAGCATCTATAATAGCTTCTACATTACAATTTTTAATTCTTTCAATAACAATAGCTTCAACTAAAGGTCCTTTAAGATTTTTACAATTACAAGCATCAACACCAAGATTCTTTTTAGTACCACATACATAATAATACTTTAATTCTTTATCAGTTCGTTTGCCTTTATAAGTAATTCTCATATTAGAACCACACTTAGAACATTTTAAAATTCCTGATAATAAAGCAACTTTACCAGTAGCAATTCTTGGACTCTTATCACGATTAGCATCAAGTAAACCTTGAACTTCAAGCCAAGTAGTAGAATCTATAATTCCTTTATGTTTAGCAATAGCTGCGATAGGTGTAGATGTATTTTTAGCATAAGTAAGTATTCCACATTCATTATCAGGAGTACCGATAACTTCCATATTATTATTTCTAAGATATTCTACAACAACATCATTAGCTTTTACATAAACAGGACTTCTAAGTATACCAGATAATGAACTAGGGTCAAATTTACCACCACGAGGACCTTTTATTCCATTGTGATAAACATATTTGTATAATTGAGATAAAGATCTAAGTTCTAGATACTTAGCATAAACTATTTTAACAACTTCCATCTCATCATCACTAACTTCTAACTGATACATACTTCTTTCTTTTAGGTTTTCATCTAAGTATTTAATTTTTTTACTGCTAAATCCATGAGGGGTTTTACCACCTAGCCATCTCCCAGTACGAGCAAGTTCATACATATTATCTTTTATACGTTCAGCTATTGTTTCTCTTTCAAGCTGTGCAAATACACTAGATATAAACATCATAGCTCTTCCCATTGGAGTAGAAGTGTCAAATTGCTCTTTGATAGATATAAAAGATATATCTAATTTATTTAATTTTTCTATTAGAGTAGAGAAGTCAGATACATTTCTTGATATTCTATCCAATCTATAGCACACAAGATAATCAAATTTGTTTGCTTTTGCATCTTGCATCATTTTTTTAAACTGAGGTCTATCTATATTACCACCACTAAAGCCTTCATCTTCATATATTAAAAAATCTTTTATACCAACAGATTTAGCATAGTCCATACATAGTTGTATTTGATTTTCTATAGATTCACCTTTGCCCGTAAATTTTGATTTTCTTGAATAAATTGCAGCCTTCATAAGTTTAACCCCCTTAAACTTTGGTATAAATTGACTTGAATAAGTAATATTCTGGTATTCAATTTCATATCACAAAAGAGTAGATGTATTTATCAGTTCACCCCTTATAGTAGTATTTTCAATACGTATAGGTATTAATAGTGTTTTATTATTTACTTATATATAAATATATGATGTAAAGAATACATTAAATGTTAATAATACATTTTTATTGCATCATATGAAAAAATATTGATTTCGTTTTCATAGAGAAAATTTGAGACTTAATTAGTTGTGTCAAGACAAGTCTATAACCTCATAGATTAATATAATAACTCAATTAAGGCATAGGGGGGTTATATATGGATATAAAAGTTGTGGAGATTTTTCCTACAAATCCACTGGAACTAAAAAAAATAGAATCAGCTAAAGCTATATGGTTTGTAAATGCATTAAGAAAAAAGTATCCTGAGGAAGTTTTAGATAAAGCCTTTAAGATACTAGAAGAAGATTTAGAAAAAAGTGAAGCTAAAGCTTAAAATTTTGATAAGGTATACATATGATATAAGAGAGGAAAAACAAATGAGAAAATATTTGGATTCACATATATTTTATGAGACTAATGGCATTAAAAGAGAAGAGTGGTTAGAAAAAAGAAAATCGGAAATCTCCCCCCTACGTTTAAAAATAGACGTAGGGGGCATTAATATTTATTTTTTATAAAGAAGTTTCTCTTAAAACTAAATTTTCATTTCTTTCAATTAGATGTCTAATAGACCATTCATTTTGAAATAACAATACTGGATTGCTATTTTTATCTTCAACTAGTATTGTATCCATTGGTATTGAAAGCTTATCCGATTTGAAAGTATCAGGTTCAATCCAACGTATGTGACGATAAGGTAGTGTATTCATTATCATATCAACACCATATTCTTGTTTTAGACGATATTCTAAAACTTCAAATTGAAGAACTCCAACGACTCCTACAATAAGTTCTTCCATACCAAAATTAGGTTGTTTGTATATCTGTATAGTACCTTCTTCTGATAATTGTGTAAGACCTTTTAAGAACTGTTTTCTTTTAAGAGCATTCTTTGTAGATACTCTTACAAAATGTTCAGGAGCAAATTGTGGTATACCAGTGTATTGTAAATTTGATTTTTTTTCACTTAATGTATCACCAATATTAAATATTCCTGGATCATGTATCCCTATAATGTCCCCTGGATAAGCTGAATCTATTATAACACGGTCTTGGGCTACAAACTGTTGAGGTTGTGAAAGTTTAACCTTTTTGTTTCTTTGTACATGAGTTACTGTCATACCTTTTTCAAATTTACCAGAGCAAATTCTTAAAAATGCAATTCTATCTCTATGAGATTTATCCATATTAGCTTGAATTTTAAATATAAATCCTGAGAAGCTATTAGAATTAGGGTCAATATCACCTAAATTACTGCTACGAGGATTTGGCGGAGGTGTTATTTCTAAGAACGATTCTAAAAATGGTTCTACACCAAAGTTGGTAAGGGCACTTCCGAAGAACACAGGCGTCAATTCACCATTTAATACTCCGTCTAAATTAAAATTATCTCCAGCAATATCTAAAAGTTCAATATCCTCTAGTAGTTTTTCATGAAGAGCATCACCTAATAAAGTATTAAATTTTTCATCAGATATATCTCCAGTTGTAGATTTAGCAATAGATTGTCCATGGTTACCATCATCAAATAGTTCAACTTGATTTTTATGACGGTTAAACACACCTTTGAACTCTTTACCAGAACCAATTGGCCAGTTTACTGGACAAGAGCGAATTCCTAGAACATTTTCAATATCTTCAAGTAGTTCAAAGGGATCCTTTCCTTGACGGTCCATTTTATTTATAAAAGTGAAAATTGGTATTCCTCTCATTTTACAAACTTGGAATAATTTCTTTGTCTGATCCTCGACACCTTTAGCAGAGTCAATAACCATTACTGCACAGTCTGCTGCCATAAGAGTCCTATAAGTGTCCTCACTAAAATCTTGATGCCCTGGAGTATCAAGAATATTTATACAAAAGTTATTATATTCAAATTGAAGAACACTTGATGCAACAGATATACCTCTTTGTTTTTCAATTTCCATCCAGTCAGATACTGCATGTTTTTGAGATCTTCTTGATTTAACTGATCCGGCTTCACGAATGGCACCACTATATAATAGAAACTTTTCAGTTAATGTAGTTTTTCCTGCATCGGGATGGGAAATGATTGCAAAGGTTCTTCTTCTTTTAACTTCATCAATCAAGCTTAAATTTTGTTCTGTCAATTTTTATCATCCTTTATTTTAATTTTACGATTATCCAAATATAAAAAATTATATTTATTAATAGTTTTAAAATGAACATAATTTTCCATATGCTATAAAAAACTACAATCCTATTAATATTATAACTTTATTGCAAAACTGTCAATATAAAAACCTTATGAAAACAGCTTTACTATCTTACTGTATATCACAAACCCCTTTTTAAGATTAAAAGGACTTTTTTATAATTCCTAGCTCGTTAGAAGCAATAGCACCCTCAACTATTCTACATTTCATACATATTAAGATTGACTATAACAACTTCATATTTATGAGTATTATCATGAAAAATATCTGAGTTAGAATCTAAATGGATGGATTTAAATAAAATAGATTAATTCCTAAAGTTGCACTTTTATAGAAAGTGCATCTGCCATCACTACAGAAGTGCGACCTATCAGACAACGAAACTAAGTCATCTATGTCAGCACCCATATAAACAATGCTAAGAGTGTTGCTAGAACTATCCCAAACTATAGAATCAATAATAGTAGACAACAATAACTTCTTATTATCCAAATTAGCATCATCAACCATATTATTAAACTTTTCTAAATTACTAACAACAATATCTAAATTAACACTGGCATTTTTAATATCAGCATTGTTATCTTCTAAGTTTCTAACCTTAACTTTTAATTCTTCAATTTCACTATTTAAACTTTCAATCTGAGAGATAATATAATTAGAAGCAACACTACCAGTATTTTTAGCAAGTTCTATAACTAAATTACTGATGATTTTTTCTTTATCCTTAATAAAATTCCTAAATAAATTAATCTCACTATTAATACTATTTGATGCATTATCAACTTTAATCTTATTTTCATGAAAAGCATCTATAATAGCTTCTACATTACAATTTTTAATTCTTTCAATAACAATAGCTTCAACTAAAGGTCCTTTAAGATTTTTACAATTACAAGCATCAACACCAAGATTCTTTTTAGTACCACATACATAATAATACTTTAATTCTTTATCAGTTCGTTTGCCTTTATAAGTAATTCTCATATTAGAACCACACTTAGAACATTTTAAAATTCCTGATAATAAAGCAACTTTACCAGTAGCAATTCTTGGACTCTTATCACGATTAGCATCAAGTAAACCTTGAACTTCAAGCCAAGTAGTAGAATCTATAATTCCTTTATGTTTAGCAATAGCTGCGATAGGTGTAGATGTATTTTTAGCATAAGTAAGTATTCCACATTCATTATCAGGAGTACCGATAACTTCCATATTATTATTTCTAAGATATTCTACAACAACATCATTAGCTTTTACATAAACAGGACTTCTAAGTATACCAGATAATGAACTAGGGTCAAATTTACCACCACGAGGACCTTTTATTCCATTGTGATAAACATATTTGTATAATTGAGATAAAGATCTAAGTTCTAGATACTTAGCATAAACTATTTTAACAACTTCCATCTCATCATCACTAACTTCTAACTGATACATACTTCTTTCTTTTAGGTTTTCATCTAAGTATTTAATTTTTTTACTGCTAAATCCATGAGGGGTTTTACCACCTAGCCATCTCCCAGTACGAGCAAGTTCATACATATTATCTTTTATACGTTCAGCTATTGTTTCTCTTTCAAGCTGTGCAAATACACTAGATATAAACATCATAGCTCTTCCCATTGGAGTAGAAGTGTCAAATTGCTCTTTGATAGATATAAAAGATATATCTAATTTATTTAATTTTTCTATTAGAGTAGAGAAGTCAGATACATTTCTTGATATTCTATCCAATCTATAGCACACAAGATAATCAAATTTGTTTGCTTTTGCATCTTGCATCATTTTTTTAAACTGAGGTCTATCTATATTACCACCACTAAAGCCTTCATCTTCATATATTAAAAAATCTTTTATACCAACAGATTTAGCATAGTCCATACATAGTTGTATTTGATTTTCTATAGATTCACCTTTGCCCGTAAATTTTGATTTTCTTGAATAAATTGCAGCCTTCATAAGTTTAACCCCCTTAAACTTTGGTATAAATTGACTTGAATAAGTAATATTCTGGTATTCAATTTCATATCACAAAAGAGTAGATGTATTTATCAGTTCACCCCTTATAGTAGTATTTTCAATACGTATAGGTATTAATAGTGTTTTATTATTTACTTATATATAAATATATGATGTAAAGAATACATTAAATGTTAATAATACATTTTTATTGCATCATATGAAAAAATATTGATTTCGTTTTCATAGAGAAAATTTGAGACTTAATTAGTTGTGTCAAGACAAGTCTATAACCTCATAGATTAATATAATAACTCAATTAAGGCATAGGGGGGTTATATATGGATATAAAAGTTGTGGAGATTTTTCCTACAAATCCACTGGAACTAAAAAAAATAGAATCAGCTAAAGCTATATGGTTTGTAAATGCATTAAGAAAAAAGTATCCTGAGGAAGTTTTAGATAAAGCCTTTAAGATACTAGAAGAAGATTTAGAAAAAAGTGAAGCTAAAGCTTAAAATTTTGATAAGGTATACATATGATATAAGAGAGGAAAAACAAATGAGAAAATATTTGGATTCACATATATTTTATGAGACTAATGGCATTAAAAGAGAAGAGTGGTTAGAAAAAAGAAAATCGGAAATCTCCCCCCTACGTTTAAAAATAGACGTAGGGGGCATTAATATTTATTTTTTATAAAGAAGTTTCTCTTAAAACTAAATTTTCATTTCTTTCAATTAGATGTCTAATAGACCATTCATTTTGAAATAACAATACTGGATTGCTATTTTTATCTTCAACTAGTATTGTATCCATTGGTATTGAAAGCTTATCCGATTTGAAAGTATCAGGTTCAATCCAACGTATGTGACGATAAGGTAGTGTATTCATTATCATATCAACACCATATTCTTGTTTTAGACGATATTCTAAAACTTCAAATTGAAGAACTCCAACGACTCCTACAATAAGTTCTTCCATACCAAAATTAGGTTGTTTGTATATCTGTATAGTACCTTCTTCTGATAATTGTGTAAGACCTTTTAAGAACTGTTTTCTTTTAAGAGCATTCTTTGTAGATACTCTTACAAAATGTTCAGGAGCAAATTGTGGTATACCAGTGTATTGTAAATTTGATTTTTTTTCACTTAATGTATCACCAATATTAAATATTCCTGGATCATGTATCCCTATAATGTCCCCTGGATAAGCTGAATCTATTATAACACGGTCTTGGGCTACAAACTGTTGAGGTTGTGAAAGTTTAACCTTTTTGTTTCTTTGTACATGAGTTACTGTCATACCTTTTTCAAATTTACCAGAGCAAATTCTTAAAAATGCAATTCTATCTCTATGAGATTTATCCATATTAGCTTGAATTTTAAATATAAATCCTGAGAAGCTATTAGAATTAGGGTCAATATCACCTAAATTACTGCTACGAGGATTTGGCGGAGGTGTTATTTCTAAGAACGATTCTAAAAATGGTTCTACACCAAAGTTGGTAAGGGCACTTCCGAAGAACACAGGCGTCAATTCACCATTTAATACTCCGTCTAAATTAAAATTATCTCCAGCAATATCTAAAAGTTCAATATCCTCTAGTAGTTTTTCATGAAGAGCATCACCTAATAAAGTATTAAATTTTTCATCAGATATATCTCCAGTTGTAGATTTAGCAATAGATTGTCCATGGTTACCATCATCAAATAGTTCAACTTGATTTTTATGACGGTTAAACACACCTTTGAACTCTTTACCAGAACCAATTGGCCAGTTTACTGGACAAGAGCGAATTCCTAGAACATTTTCAATATCTTCAAGTAGTTCAAAGGGATCCTTTCCTTGACGGTCCATTTTATTTATAAAAGTGAAAATTGGTATTCCTCTCATTTTACAAACTTGGAATAATTTCTTTGTCTGATCCTCGACACCTTTAGCAGAGTCAATAACCATTACTGCACAGTCTGCTGCCATAAGAGTCCTATAAGTGTCCTCACTAAAATCTTGATGCCCTGGAGTATCAAGAATATTTATACAAAAGTTATTATATTCAAATTGAAGAACACTTGATGCAACAGATATACCTCTTTGTTTTTCAATTTCCATCCAGTCAGATACTGCATGTTTTTGAGATCTTCTTGATTTAACTGATCCGGCTTCACGAATGGCACCACCATATAATAGAAACTTTTCAGTTAATGTAGTTTTTCCTGCATCGGGATGGGAAATGATTGCAAAGGTTCTTCTTCTTTTAACTTCATCAATCAAGCTTAAATTTTGTTCTGTCATTTTTTATCATCCTTTATTTTAATTTTACGATTATCCAAATATAAAAAATTATATTTATTAATAGTTTTAAAATGAACATAATTTTCCATATGCTATAAAAAACTACAATCCTATTAATATTATAACTTTATTGCAAAACTGTCAATATAAAAACCTTATGAAAACAGCTTTACTATCTTACTGTATATCACAAACCCCTTTTTAAGATTAAAAGGACTTTTTTATAATTCCTAGCTCGTTAGAAGCAATAGCACCCTCAACTATTCTACATTTCATACATATTAAGATTGACTATAACAACTTCATATTTATGAGTATTATCATGAAAAATATCTGAGTTAGAATCTAAATGGATGGATTTAAATAAAATAGATTAATTCCTAAAGTTGCACTTTTATAGAAAGTGCATCACCAATATCATGTGTAACTAAAATAGTAGACTTATTTTCATTTTTAATAATACTATAAACATCATCACAAACCAACAGTCTAGTTTGATAGTCAAGAGCTGAAAAAGGTTCATCTAAAAGTAAAACATCTGGATTTACAGAAAGTGTCCTAATAAGAGCAACTCTTTGTCTCATACCACCAGATAATTCTTTAGGATACATACTTCTGAAATCCCATAGTCCATAAGTCTTTAAAAGCTCTTCAACTCTATCTAAAGATTTTTTATCTTTTTTACCTTGAATTTCCAAACCAATAGTTATATTATCCATTATATTTCTCCATTCAAGCAGATTGTCTTTTTGAAACATATATCCAATATTTCCAGTAATCTTTACATCACCACTAGTTGGTTTTAAAAGATTAGTAAGAATATTTAAAATTGTAGATTTTCCGCTTCCAGAAGGACCGAGTAATGTTAGTATTTCACCTTCTTTTAAATTAAAATTGACATCCTTTAATACTTCAAGCTCGCCTTCCTTAGTGTAGAAGTTCATATTGATATTTTTAACTTCTACTATGTTGTCATTCATTATGCCACCCCCTATAACTTTTAGCTCGTATATATTATGTTATTAACATTACAACCTATTTGTACCATTTTTCATAAATATAATATAAATATTTTGTTTATTTACGTATTTTCTTAGTAACTTGTACGTATAAATTATAGATAAATAAATTATAAGGTAGGGGATAAAATTGAGTAACATAATAACTAATTTGATAGAGTCAATATTTACTAATCCAATAACTATATTATTTTTACTTGCAATAACTGTGTATTCTATTTTTAAAATTATGGAAAACAACAAGTTGTATTTGTTTGTAAGTTCAAAACTAGAAGAAATCAACCAAGACTATAAAACGAGTGTATTTTATAGCAAAATAAGGAATGATTACTATACATATAGTAAAGAAAATCCTTATGCTGATGTAAATATAACTTCGTTTGTAGAAGAAGTTGTATCAGATTTAAAATATAATAACTTACCGATATTAGAAAAAATTAGGAGCATAAAAAATTCATCTTCAATAAGTATATTACTTGGAGTTTTAGGTACATTTGTTGGGCTTTCTACAATGCTTTTATGTGTTGATACTAAAGATATTATAAATTCACTTCCTTCGACTATTAGTAGCATGCAAACTGCATTTACAACTAGTATATTTGGAGTGGTGTTTTCTCTAATTATAGGCTATTTTACAAAGATAAAAGACTGTGAACATGTTTTGATACAAATAATGTTAAAAGCTGAGAATCTACTGACTTCTGAGGTAACTCATATTAAATCAGAAAGAATGGATTTAAAAGTAGAGGAGGTAAAAAATACAATAAAACAAATAAGCAAGTCTATAGAAGCTATTGAAAAATTTGATAAAATATCTAAAGACTTAAATGATTTTAATGACGAATTTATTAGTGGAATAGAAGCTTTAAAAAGTCTTTTAGAAGGCTCTCAAAGTTCTATTAAGACATTTGACCAAAGTGTAAGAAAATTAGATAAACAGTTTAATATTTTAAATGTAAAATTTGTAAAACTGTTTGATAAGTATGATAATCAAGATAATATAAATAAGGAAATTTTATTTGATATAAAAGAATCCTCAAAAAATATATATAATTCCACTGAAAGCCAACATAAAATTAAAGATTATATAAGAAATATAAATGCAGGATTTGCTTTATATGAAAGAAGTGCTCAAGATTTGTTAACTAAATTAATGACTCATGAAAACAAAATATCTCAAAATCAAAAAATTCTTTTAGACGAAAAATATACTCTAGACGATTCAATTAAGAATCTTTCAAGTATTATTGAGAACTTTTCTAATGACTTACAAGCCAAACTAGATATAATGTTTGAGAACTCTTTAGACATTCAAGATAAGCTAGATGTTATGTTTAATAACTCCTTCATGCAAGACGAAGTTCCTCTTGATAGTGAAGACTTATTTGAAAGTAATATTGATAGTATATTTAATCCTTTAAGTGAAGAAATTTATGAGATAGAAAAGAAAGAAATAAAGGTCATAGGTGAGGATGAGTTAAATGAATAATAAATATAGAAGAACTGTTAACAGAGAATTTGAAAAGAGTAGTTTCTGGCCAACATTTACAGATTTATTATCCACTGTGTTGATGGTTGTAATTCTTATATTATTTAGTTCAGAAAGTATCTCAGGTTCAGTTGAACAGGATTTAGCTAAAAATGTGAATGCTTCTGTTGAAGATACCTTTAAAAAAAGTGGTATACCTGTGAAAGTGGATAAGGCTAATGGTCAAGTAACTTTTGGTGAAAGGACAATGTTTGATGTAGATAGTGATGTCTTGAAACCAGAGGCTAAAGAGATGTTAAAAATGTTTGTTCCAAAGTACATAGAAACTATTTATAAAGATTATGGCGACTATATATCTAAAATAGTTATAGAAGGCCATACAGACGATGTAGGAAGCTATATCTATAACTTAGATTTATCACAAAGAAGGGCATATAGCGTTGCTAAATTTATAGTAGGAGATGAAATAGGTAATTATAAATATAAAGATAAGGTAACTAAACATATTATTGCAATAGGTAGGTCAAAAGCTGAACTCTTAAAAAACGGAGATAATAGTGTAAATAGAGATGCATCTAGAAGAGTAGAGCTAAAATATGAAATAAATATTAATCAAAATAAATAGTTAAAAAATTATAAAAAAAAAGAAGGCAGTTGGTGTGAGCTTTAAGCCTTCTTTAAGGAAAAAGTTTATTTATTTTTGTTGATATTTAATATATTATAGTTTTTGGAAGAATTTTGCAATATTTTAAACATAAATGGGCGTTTAAAATGCATAACTGGGTACTACTGATGTAAAATAATTCATTTTATATAATATAAAACTTATAAGGTGTCAATTTTCTATGTTATTGCTTTATAAATTATTATTTAAATATTATGTAAAAAAACATCGTAAAAACTCATATCATGTTACAATTAATTAGTAAAAGGGTAATAACTAGAATTAGTTATTACCCTTTTACTGCTGATTAAAAAAATTAGATTTAATCATTTTTTATTAACTGGTAGCCAAAACATATTCCTGAACCGCCAGCTTTTTTAATTTGATACATTGCCTGATCTGCTTTATTAATTAATTCTTCAGCATTATTTCCATCTTCTGGATAGCAAGCTATACCAACACTAGTATTACAATATATAGAACCATTTTTTAAATTCCATGGGTTTTTAAACCTTTCATGTATAAAACTTACTAAATTACGTATGTTATTTTTTGTAATGTCACCACCAATTACAGCAACAAATTCATCTCCACCATTTCTATAAACTGAATTTTTAAGAAGTGGAATTGATGAGAAGAATTCCCCCAATTTTATAAGAAACTCGTCACCAGCATCATGCCCATAATTATCATTAATTACCTTAAAACCATCAATATCGAAAAAGATTACATACCCTTGCTCATCTTCTTTAGCATTGTCAATTCTATTTTTACATTCTTCAATAAGCATTCTTCGGTTTGGAAGACCTGTTAATACATCATAATTTGCCATATATTCAATTAATTCTTCATTCTTTTTATTATCAGTTATATCTGCACTACTAACAAGATGAGCAAGACGACCATCAATCCATCTGAAAGCTGTACTAAATACTCTAAACCATGCTCCATCAAAAGGTCTTTGATAATTCCAGGTATGTACTCCTGTAATGTTGCCGTTTTCATCAATAAGATTTTCTTGTGGGCAAAACTCACAATGAGATGTCTGCCCAGGGAAAAGAACCTGCCAGCATTTCTGACCCAAAAATTGAGATATCCCACCATAAGGTTCAGCCATTGACTTGTTTACATATATAATATCATATGTATAAAAATCAATGACATAAATATCTATGCCTGTATTATTTATTATGCTTTCAAGTGCAGTCTGTGTGAAGAAAACTTTATTTCTATGTATTCTTACACTTAAATACTTTTCAAGTAGTGAAAGGACAATACATAGTGTATTAAGTTCAGAATCAGAAAAATCTATTTTCCTAGATGTAGTATTTAAAAATAAAATAAAGCCATAATTATTAAAATTCTCATCTATCACAGATATTCCAATCAAAGATTCTGCATGAAAAATATTCATAAAATCAATCTCACATGGTTTATAATTTTTATTTTTATTTAAATAAATTATTTTCTGATGAGCTAATTGCTTTTGAAAATCCGATTCAATTTCATATGCATTGAAACTATTACATAATTTTATGTCACTCAAACTGTAATTCTCAATTAAATTAAAATGATTATATTGGTCTACTTCATATACTAGAGCACATTCAAACGAAAAACTATTACATATAAGTTCAAGCGATCTAGTGACTTTTTTTGTATCTATTTGTTTTCCAATAATTATATCAGCTAATGCTAGAATGAGTGTATAATGTGAATTATCTTTCATTTTTACCTCCTGAGTAAAAATTCTGTCAATAACTCATCCTTTAGCTAGGTTTGAAATGGGAATTTCTTTCCTCAAATATAGGTTATGATAGTTAAACTGACAGTTATCAAAATCTAGAAATATATTTTTATATTACTAAGAATAGCTTATTTAGCTATTTTCTCTTGGTTAATACATATATTATAGTATATTTTTCCAATGGATTAAAGCTTAAAAATCCTTTATTTTGTAATTTATCATCATTACTATTATATTAAATATTATTACTTAAAAATATATAAAAAGTTAATAAATTATATTATTAAAATAAAAAAAGTTGAAATATTATTGTTTTATTATTAATACAAGATAAATTAACTGTATAGGATAAATATTGATATCAAATGGCTAATTATGATAGAATAAGTCGGTAGATGACATAAAGTATTGTGAAAATGGAGGAGTAAGTTATGATAGAAGGTAATATAAAAAACAAAAGAAATTGTAAAATTAAAGCTTTGGTATTTTTATTGATAATTTCTATATCTATTTATTTAACTGGATGTAGTAGTGCAACAGACAGTGAAAATAATCAATCAAATAACCAAGAAACTTTATCTAGTAGTATATCAAATGATAAAAATATAAAAATTCATTTTATTAATACTGGAAATAGTGATGCAATATTAATTCAAGAGGGCAAAACTTTTACGTTGATAGATGGGGGAGATAACGATGATGAGAATTTAATGGTAGACTACCTAAATAATCAAGGGGTAAAAGATATTAAGTATCTTATAGCTACTCATTCTCATGCAGACCATCTAGGGGGACTTGATTCTGTTGTAAAAAATTTCAATATAGAAAATGTTTTTGTATCAAATGGTTCAGCAGAAACAAAGAGTTACAGAGATTTTATAAATGCTTTAGCAAATAAGGATTTATCTCCAAGTGTACCTCTTGAAAATAAAAAGTTTTATCTTGAAGACTCCTATTTTGAAGTTCTAAATACAAATGGAGGAGATACTACTAATGAACAATCACTAGTACTTGCATATACTAATGGTAACGATAAAGCCTTATTTACAGGTGATGCTGAGGAAGGTACAGAAAAAGAAATACTATCAAAACTTGGAGAAGTAGACCTTTTAAAAGTAGCTCATCATGGTTCTCGTAGTAGTTCATCTCAGGCTTTTTTAGATAAAGTAAACCCTGAATATGCAGTAATTTTAGTTGGGAAAGGTAATTCATATGGTCATCCACATGAGGAAACAATGAACAAATTAAAAAAGATGGGTGTAAAAGTACATAGAAGTGACGAATGTTCAGATATAGTATTTGAATCTACAGGTGATGGAGTTTTTACAAGCTGTAAAGATGGAAGTTACAAAAAGGGTGTTAGAGAAAATGGAAACTACGAAAATTTAAATAACAATACAGACAAAAACGACTCCTTAAATAAGGAACAAAATGTATCAAATTCGTCAAAAACAGTGTATTTTACTCCAAAAGGGAAGAGTTATCACTCAACTAAAAATTGTAGTGGGCTTTCAAGAAGTAAAAAAATATTATCAGGTACAATTGCAGAAAGTAAGAAAAATGACCCATGTGATATATGTTATGGAAAGCAATAGTTAAAATATCAATAGCTAAAGTATGAGAAATAATAAATAAAAAGCATTAAATATTATAAAAAAGTAAATGCATATAAAAATAAGCTATTCCAAACAGATAAAATAAAGAAATTAAGATATATTTTATCTATTAAATAGCTTATTTTTTTGATATTCTTTAATAGTTATTTTATAACTCTAAATACACCAGTTACAATACCTACAATTTCAACTTCTGAGTCTTTAAGCATAATTGGTTCCATAAAATCATTTTCTGGTTGAAGTCTTATAGAGTTTCCTTCTTTAAAGAATCTCTTGACCGTCGCAGATTCACCATTTATAAGTGCAACCACTATCTGAGAATTTAAGGCTGTATTTTTTTTGTCTACTACAACGTAATCTTCATCTAAAATTCCTGCATTAATCATACTTTCGCCTTTTACTTTTAATACAAAATTATTACTGCCCTTTACTAAACTGGCAGGGAATGGAATATATTCCTCTATGTTTTGTTGAGCTAAAATGGGTTCTCCAGCTGTTATTTGACCTACTAAAGGAAGTTCTATTATTTCCTGGTTAGCTCCAGAAACATCATTGACTTTACTACGCTCTAAAACTTCAATAGCTCTTGGTTTAGTAGGGTCTTTTCTTATGTATCCCAGTTTTTCAAGTTTATTTAGATGAGAGTGCACAGTTGAAGTAGATCGTAACCCTACAGCAGTACATATTTCTCTTACAGCAGGTGGATAGCCTTTTAATATGATTTGAGATTTTATAAATTCCAGTATTAAAACTTGCTTTTCAGTTAGATCTAAATACATAACATCACTCATTTCCAAACATATTTTGTTTTTATTTCCATACATTTATATTTTTAATTATAACATAATCCATTTATATCTGCAAACATTTGTTCCTGATTTTTAATCATCTTCAATCCATTCAAAATTCTTAACTATATCACGTTTTACATTTTTTTTATGTGCGGCATAAAGTTGAGTAGTCGTGACATTATCATGGTCGAGTAAATTTTGAACATCATATATAGAAAATCCTGTTTGAATCAGAGAAGTTGCAGCAGTTGCTCTTAATTTATGAGGGCTATATCCATTATCTCTAGTTGTATCTAATGGAATAGAGGTATATTTTTTTACAAGTGTTCTTATAGCTTTTGCTGTAATCCTCTTATTTTGAAGAGATAAGAACAATGCATCTTTAACTTCATCATCTAGTAAGTCATCTCTTGTTCTCTCATTTTGTAAATAATCTTTTATTACATGTTCACAAGTATGATTTATAGGCATTAAGACTTCTTTTCCACGTTTTCTATATATTTTAAATTCACCTCTTGAAAAATTAAAAGAGGAGATATTAAGTTCTCTGAGTTCATTTAATCTAAGCCCATATGTAACAAATAGAGCTAATATAGCCTTATCACGTAATCTAGTTTTTTTCCAATAAACTTTTTCTTTTTCAGTAAGACCTTCACCTGTTTCTACTGACTCTAACATTTTTGCAACTTCATCTATTTCAAGACGCTTGATAGCATCTGGTTGTGGTTTAGGTAGCTTTATTGGATTAAATCCATCAGTTATGTTACTATCTATTTGAGAATTTCTATATAAAAATTTAAATAGAGTAGAGATGGATGATTTTTTTCTTGCCAGAGCTCTATTGTTATTTTCAAAAATTAATGTGTTTTTCTCTGTATTTTTATAATATCTACTGCAATAATCACCTAAAAATAAGTTTATATCTCTTGATTTTATCATGTTAAAATCACTTTCTGTAATGTCTTTTATACAATCTGCACTTGTTAATTCCTTTGTCTCAATCATGTATAAACAGAAAAACTTTATATCTTCTAAATAAGCAAGTCGTGTAGAGACAGCAACAGAACCTTTTAAATATATAAAATAATCTTTCATAAATGCAGGAAGTTTATTTTCCAAAAGTAGACATTTTTCTATAAGTTCATTTTCTTTGATGACAATATTATCAGGTTTATCAGATTTATTATGTACTTTTATAATTTTCTTATCATTATTCAAATTTAAACCTCCTAAAATTAAAATATGAATATTTGTAAGTTATTTTTATTAATAACAATGTAGCTATGTTAGCATAAATATTTAATTTAATCAATTAATGTATTTTTTAAGAGATTAGTAGTGCTCTAATTGGTTTTTGCACTAACTATTCCCTAAATCCACATTTAAAGACTAGTTGAATTCAAATGCTCTTTTTAAATTTCTCAATATATACTTAATAAGTATTTACTAAAATATATCGAGAAATTTTATGTTTTATTAAACTCTCTTTCAATTTTGAATTTTACTATCTTTTCAATGAAAGTAAAATAGTATAAGATTTAATATCTTAATTAAAATTTTTAAATGGACTTACCAAACTTAAAATATAAGATATTATGAGAGTTACTATTGAAAAAATAACACCTATTGTCATAAAAAAACTTATAAATATATTGTACTTCACTATTAAATTAGAAATATTTAAGCTATTAAGCCCAAATAAGTATATGATTAAACTAATTGCAAATATAATTATAACTATAAAACTCAAACCCTTTAAACTGCTTTTTAAATCGGCACTACTAAGTGACATATGAGTGGAAATTGAATACATTAAAAACATAAATATAAAATATCTTAATGAATATATATCAGGCGTTAACAATATTATTTTTACAAAATTAAAAATATCATCTAAAATAATCTGTGTAAAACCTGCTATATTAAAGTTATTAATCATACTTACATATAACTTTAAATCTATGCTTTGTATTATTTTAATATAGCTATCTGGTAATAGTATTCTAAAAAGTAAAATAATTATCATTGTTCCACCTATAATTGGAGCGATTCCTATAAAAAAATTTCCTATACTCTGATAAATATTATCTTTTTTATAGCTATGATTTACATATCCTAATACTCCATCATTTTTACTTTCAATTGGTCTAAAGAATTTTACTGAATTTATTTTATGCATAAAAATCAAACACATTATTAAATGACTCAATTCATGTACAAAAGTTCCTATAGCTCCAGTTACAATGACACCAGTTTTTCCAAAAGATAAAAAGATATATTTATTATTTAAATTTTCTATAATACTAAAAATCAATCCAAATACAATAAATATTCCTATAAAACAAAAGATATTTATTATACTTATTTTAAAAATCTCAACTATATGAATCATAAACTATGACCTCGCATTTAAGTATTCAACTACTCTATCTCATATCCATTACAGTTTAAAATTTTACAAGCATTTTTTATATCTTTTTCTTTGATTAAAATATAATCTGTATCATATGTAGAAATTGCAAATATACTTATTTTATTATCAGCTAATAACCCACTTATCTTAGATAAAATTCCTATAAGTGAAAAATCTAAAGGGCCTAAGATTTTAAGTATTCTCCATTCTTTTTCTGACTTAATATCAGAAGGAATATTGTTATTTGAACATACAATGCTCAATTCATCATCAGTTTTAGTTATAGAGTAAAATTTTTCTGTATCTATCCATGTTGGTATTTTACTGTTATTATTTAATCTACATACTGCATACTCTTCTAAAAATAGTTTTAATTTCATAATATACATCTCCTTCAAACTTATTTGTTTAATTAAGATTATACATTAAAATTTATATAAAATAAAATATATCGAAGTAAAAAAGGTTCACTACAGGACATCATTTCCATAGTCAACCTTTAAAACTTGATTAAATTCTAACAAAAAGATATATTATCTAGGTTCAATTATAAGTTTGATGGCAGTTTTCTTATCACCTTCGATTTCTATATCAGTAAATGCGGGAATACACACTAAGTCCATTCCACTAGGTGCAACAAATCCTCTTGCTATTGCAATTGATTTTATTGCTTGATTTAGAGCTCCAGCTCCTATAGCTTGTATTTCTGCAATACCTCGCTCTCTCAGTACTCCAGCCAAAGCTCCAGCTACAGAATTAGGATTAGATTTTGATGAAACTTTTAGTACTTCCATTTCAACATCTCCTTGTTAATTTGTTAAAGTATCCATTACCTAAAGTACTAAATCACAATTGCCATTTACTAATTACAATCATCATTTAAAGTATACTTTTATAAAAATATACTTCTATAATAGATTTAAGAAAACCTTTATTTTTTAAAACCATTTTATAATGAAAAATCTACAAATTTCTTTATATTCTATAAGCATTTTCCAATATTTCTAAATTTATTATACCTTTGAGACATTATTTCTTCTTTAGGCATATCTTTATAATGATTTAATCTTTCTAAAATATAAGACTTCATTTCCTTTGAAACAGCTTCTACATCTTTTTGTGCACCACCAAGAGGTTCTTTTATAATCTTATCTATTATTTTTAAATCATATAAATCATTACTTGTAAGTTTCATAACATCACAAGCTTCTTTTGCTTTAGATGAATCTTTAAATAAGATACTCGAAAGACCTTCAGGTGAAATTACAGAATAAACTGAGTGTTCTAACATACACACATCATTGCCTACTCCAATTCCTAAAGCTCCTCCACTACCACCTTCACCAATTACAAAGGTAATTACTGGAACAGAAAGTTTACTCATTTCAAGTAAGTTTCTTGCAATAGCTTCTCCTTGTCCTCTTTCTTCTGCCTCTAGACCACAAAATGCTCCTGATGTATCAATAAATGTCACTATCGGTCTGTCAAATTTTTCAGCTTGCTTCATAAGTCTTAACGCTTTTCTATATCCTTCTGGATGAGGCATACCAAAGTTTCTTTTTATATTTTCTTTAGTATCTCTTCCCTTTTGGTGACCAACTATAGTAACATTGAATTTTCCTATTTGCCCTATTCCTCCAACTATAGAAGGGTCATCTTTATAAAGCCTATCTCCATGAAGCTCTAAAAAATTAGAACAAATATGTTCTATGTATTCCAAAGTTGTAGGTCTTTTTATATCTCTACTTAACACTACCTTTTCATATGGTGATAGATGTGAAAAGGCATCTTCTCTAAGCTTTGCTAATTTTTCATTAAGGGAATTTATTTTATCACTTAAATCTATGTTATTTGCCTCAGAAATAGCTATTAATTGTTTAATATCATTTTCCAAGACTTTTATTTTATCATTATTATTTTCAATCAAAACAGTTCCTCCTTTATGCCCTATTTCTTGTGCATAGCAAGAATTTGATACAATACTTCCTTCATTTTTCTTCTATCTACTATCATGTCAATAAAACCTTTTTCAAGTAAAAACTCAGAAGTTTGAAATCCTTCAGGAAGTTTTTGATTTATTGTTTGTTCTATTACTCTTGGTCCTGCAAAACCGATTAATGTATTTGGTTCAGAAATTATAATATCTCCAAGCATAGCAAAACTAGCAGTTACGCCTCCAGTAGTAGGGTCAGTTAAAACTGATATATATGGTAATGACTTTTCTTCAAGCTTAGCAAGTGCCTGAGAAGTCTTTGCCATTTGCATAAGAGATACCATACCTTCTTGCATTCTAGCTCCTCCTGAAGCAGAACAAATAATTATAGGTAAATTGTTTTTGGCAGCATATTCTATTGAGTAAGTTATTTTTTCTCCAACAATAGAACCCATGCTTCCCATCATAAAATCAGGATTCATTACACAAATAACTGTTTTAATTCCATTTAATCTTCCATAACCTGTGACAACAGCTTCTGACTCATTCGTTTTTTCCTTATAAGAGTCTACTTTTTCTTTATATTTAGGAAAGTTTAATGGATTTTGAAATTCTATATCAGAATTAAATTCCATAAAAGTCCCTTTATCAATCAATAAATTTATTCTATTTCGAACTCTTAAACCATAATGTCTTGAGCATTTTGGACATACAAATGAATTTTCTTCTATGTCTTTTCTAAATACATGACTATTACATCCTTTGCAATAAGTCCAAAATTTATCATCTACACTATTCTTTTTAAAGTTGTCATCTAAAGAAATCGTAACATACTTAGATTCTTTTGATGATAAAAATTTTTTTATCATAATCTATTTACTCCTTATAATGTAGCAAATTCTTTCTTCATAAAGACATCTTCTATAAATTTGGTATGATGAGTATCTTTTCTAAACTCTTCACTTGTTACAAGTGCCTTTTGGAATTCTACATTTGTATTAATACCTTCTACAATAATTTCATCTAGAGCTCTATAAATTCTATTTATACATTCTTCTCTAGTCTCAGCCCAACATATTAATTTACCTATCATAGAATCATATAAAGGTGGAATAGTATATCCTGTATATACAAAAGTATCAAATCTAACGCCAAAACCTCCAGGTAAATTTAATGACTCTATTTTACCTGGTGATGGAGCAAAATTATTTGATGAATCTTCAGCATTTATTCTACACTCAATAGCATGACCTCTAAAAACAACATCTTCTTGTTTAAAAGGTATTTCTTCTCCATTAGCTATAGATATTTGAAGTTTTATAAGGTCAAGATTTGTTACCATCTCTGTGACTGGATGTTCAACTTGTATTCTTGTATTCATCTCTATAAAATAAAAGTTTTTATCTTTATCAACTATAAATTCAATAGTACCAGCACCAATATAACCTACACCTTTTACTATATCCACTGCAATTTTATGAAGATTTATTCTTTCTTCATCTGAAAGGTATGGACTTAAAGACTCTTCTATTACTTTTTGATTTCTTCTTTGCATAGAACAATCTCTATCACCTAAATGTATTGCATTTGAATGTTTATCACCAAATACTTGTACTTCTATATGTCTAGGATTTTCTATGAATTTTTCCATATATAAATCGCTATTAGAAAATGCTGCTAAAGCTTCTGAACTTGCCATATCAAAATTTGAAAAAAGTTCTTCTTCCTTTCTAACGATTCTCATACCTTTTCCACCGCCTCCACTTGAGGCTTTTATCATAACAGGATAGCCAATTTCTCTTGCAACTTCTAAAGCTTCTTCCTTAGTTTTTAAAACAGACTCTGAACCAGGAACAACAGGGATATTTAATTCCATCATAGTTTCTCTCGCTCTAGATTTATCTCCCATCAAAATCATTTGTTCTCTTGTTGGACCTATAAAAATAATATTATTCTCTTCACATTGTTTTGCAAATTCAGGGTTTTCTGATAAAAAGCCAAAACCTGGATGAATAGCATCACATTTTAATTTAAGAGCAAGGTATATAATATTTTCTATGTTATTATAACTCTTGCTTATATTGTTTGGCCCTATGCAAATAGATTCATCAGCTATATATCTATGAAAACAATCTTTATCTATTTCAGAATAGATAGCGACAGTTTTTATGCCTAGTTCTTTACACGTTCTGATGATTCTAACTGCTATATCACCTCTATTTGCAACTAGTATTTTTTTTATCAACTTAAATACCTCCTACTACAATGGTTTTATCTTAAATAAAGGTTGATTATATTCTACTAGTTCTTCATTATCAACTAATACTTCAATTATTTCACCTTTAATTTCACTTGTTATTTCATTCATTAGCTTCATTGCTTCTAATATACATAAAGTGTCACCTTCTTCAACTACATCGCCAACCTTGACAAAACCTTCTGCATCTGGACTTGGAGAATCATAGAATGTCCCCATCAAAGGAGCTACTACTATTGATAAATTCTCATTAGATACTACAGGTTCCTCGTTTACAAATGGCTTTTCTAAAGAAAGATCTACTACCGATTCTTGTTGTACACTTAAAACAGGTGAGCTTGTAACTTCAGTTTTTTTAGATGCTTCTAATTTAAAATCACTACTTTCAAGCTTTACATATTCTAAGTTAGTTGAGTCTATGACCTTTAATAATTCCTTAATTTCATTGATGTTCATGTTGTTACCCCCTTGTATTATTACCTGGTGCTAATATTATATCACAAAAAGCAAATTTATAAAAGAAAAAGTGCTGACTATAGAATCAACACATTCAGATATATTTTAATTTTAAATTAACAACCAGTAAATTCTTTTGTTTTAATTTTCCATTATTAATATAAATTATAAGTATAAAATGAATAAAATTCAATATATTTTGCAAAATACAATAAAATACAAATTAATACCTCGGGAAATTTTAAGACAAATACCAAAATTATGCAATTTAGACTTCGCTTTCTTTCATATTAGTATCATTTTCTTTGTTTTTATATAGTATATCTTTTAATTTAGTGATTAAAATACTACTATATAAGTTAAAAGTCATTAAAATTGCAGGAATTATAAAATAAAATCTAGCACCAATAAATCCAAAAACTACTGTAACAAGTATCAATCGTTTATTTAAAGTAAAAAATGGTATATCAAAAATACTTTTATCAGATGTATCTGGAGTATAAGAACGTATAATTCCAAAAACCAAAGTTAGCATACAAAGTGGAAGTAATACATAGCTTGAAATTATTCCTAAAAATCCTATACTTTCAAAGTAACTGCTAGCACTATTTGTATAAACAAACATATATCCATTTAAATAAGCACATATACATGATATAATACCAAAAGTTCCTCCTAAGGATTGAGTGTACCAATTAAAAAATTTAGATTCCATATACCTCGCCTCCTAAAACTGTATATATAATGATATGCATTTAAATAATGAAATATATCTTTATACACTCATGAACAAAATTTTATTAATTTTAATAATTTATATTTAAGAAATGCAAAGTATAGTGTAGTATATATTAATGTAGATAAAGTTTTATAGAACTTAATTAAATTATCTTATATGGATTTAGTACAAGTTTAAAAAGTTATATTAGGGTTTTATATTTGATTAAGCTGAAAAATTTATTATAAATGAAGGGATGTTTTCGCTTTGGTAGATACATTAGAGTTTGGTCTTAAAGTTTTATTTTTTATATTATCGATAATTTGGATGGGAAAAATAATGATTTTAAGAACTGATAAGCAAATAGTAATTAATCCTTTGCTTATTGGTATATCTGCAGTACTTGTGATGTTGCATACCTCACAAAGTAATATTGAGTTTTTTGGACTAGATGTTCAGTATATAAGAATAGTTTTGTATATAGTATATTCATTGATAATTTTAATAGGAATATGGTCTACTAACAAAAGAAATGGGATTTTTTAGATAATCTATTTATAGATATCTAAAGGTTGCTAGTAACAAAACATTAATATTAGTGCCTTGTTACTAGCAACCTTTGTTTTGATTTAATATTAAAATTAAAAATATAATAATTAAATAAGTTGTATAAATATACACTTTATTTTATGTTATTTTACATTTACAGTGATTAAAACTTCTTGAGATGTATTTAAATCATCTTTGTCATTTAGTATAACTTTCACTACTGCTTGCCCTTTATTATTACCCTTAACAATCATATCTTTACATGAAAGTATACTCTTATCACTTACAGATACCACAAAGTTTAAATCTTTCGGAAGGCTATTAGTTACTTCCCAGTATTTGTAATAACTATCAATTTTCTTTGTAACTATTTTTCTCAAATCAATACTCTCGCCTTTTGATATGTCAATATTATGGTATTTAGAATCTAATTTATATTGATTATCTTTTGTATCAATAAAATTCAAATCACAATTTACATCTACACCATTATTTGAAAGAGAATTAACTGTATTATCATTAATTAAATAATTATTTGCAAGATTAATTGAGTCCATATCTTTTAGACCTAGTATTTCTCTAGGAAGTTCCTTTATGTTATTGTTCCAAAAAATAAAATTGTCTATGTTTTCAAGATATGATATACCTTTTAAATTTGAAATATTTTCTCCAGTTGCATAAAATTCACCATCCAAAGCCTTTATATTACTTATAGTCATTTCATCTGGATTTACATATCGCTTTACAACTGCTCTCAGGTTAGCATCAGGAAAAATATCTTTAAGTTGGTTTTCACTTAAAATCTTATCGTTTGAATTTATTGGATTTAAAGCCGTCGCAGAAATAAGAAATGGTATTAAATTAGCTAAATTCATAGCACCCTCCCACATAAAACAAAATTTTTTACATAGTAAATTAATTTCTATGAGAGGGCTCTGTTTCCTTGTTATATATGCCTACTTTCGTACACTTTATTAATATAAATTAGAATAAATTTCTACTATTAAACTTATAAACATATTACTAGTTACGTTTTTTAGCTTCACATCTAAATATTCGCATTCCTTGTGACATAAATTTATCCTCATACTCTGTTGTAACATTATTTTTATACTCACTACTGCTTAAATCAAGAGAAATGTTCTTTAAGAGCCAATTATTTGCAGCAATTTCATTTAAACTAAACTCGAATAATTTTTCATTATCTGTTTTGAAATGAATTTCTCCATTATCTTCTAAAATATTATTATACATCTCTAAAAATCCAGAATGAGTAAGTCTTCTTTTACTCCATCTATTTTTTGGCCATGGGTCACAAAAATTTATATAAATCTTAGATAATTCTTTAGATTCAAAATAATTTAGAATATCACTTACATCAGCCCATAAAAATAATATATTATTTAAATTAGAAACATCAGCTTTTTCAACAGCCTTTAAAAGTACTTCTTCCTTTAATTCCATAGCAATATAGTTTATATCAGGATTTTGCTTGGCCAAGGTTGTAATAAATTGACCTTTTCCAGTTCCAAATTCAACATGTATTGGATTATCATTTCCAAATTTTATACTCCATTTGCCCTTTAACTTGTCTATATCTTCTCTTAAGACATATTCTGTATAACTTAAAAGTTTTTCATCTGCACCTTTTTTTCGTCTTCTTCTCACAATAAATTCTCCTTACATATAAAAATTAGTAAAATACATTTTTTATTATACATTATCTTACTTAAAAATAAAAAGAACTCTCTTAGAATAGAAAATTATTTCTATCAAAGAGAGTTCTCAATATACTAAAAAATCAATTCTAGTGGCACCCTGAACAACCAGAGCATCCTCCTCCACCTTGATCTTTCATATTTTCTGGAATTACTCTAAATCCAAATCCTGTATCTTCTATAATTATATCTCCATATTGACTATATTCATCAGAGTTCATCACAAATTGTAATTCTCCGACTTCATAAGTTAAGTCATCTTCTTTTTTCTCATCTAAAGCTAATCCAAAAGAAGGACCTCCACAACCAACACCTGCAAAGTATACTCTTACATTGTTAGGTTTATCTTGATTGTCTTTTAAGATACTTTTTAAAGTATCAATAGCTGTTTCTGGTAAAGTAATTTTCATCAAATCATTCCCTTTCAAGTATTTTATTAAAACAATATCTATTATATACCCATATAACGTATATAATCAATTAGTTTTTGTATATTTTGCCAAAACTTCTACCAATTATTACTTAGACTTTTAAATATTTTATTGTCTTAAATAAATACCCTAATAATATGTTTAATAAACAATAAATAAAATAATTTACATAGAGTATAATTTTTTATTCATTGTCTTAATATTATAACACATTTAACATATTCTAATTCATATATATAAAAATTATACAATCTAAAAAGACTTGAAATCTTTAAGAATATTTAAAATTATTATGTAAAAATTACCAAAATATATCTATTAATTATTCTGCTATTACACCATCTAGAACTGTAATAATACGATTACTACTTCCAGCAGCTTCAGGTGAATGAGTCACCATAATTATTGTTTGACCACTTTCTTGATTTATTTTACGGAGTAATTGCATTATTTCTGCTCCTGTCTTACTGTCTAAGTTTCCAGTAGGTTCATCAGCAAATAAAATCTCTGGTTTTCCTATTAATGCACGTGCTATTGCAACACGTTGTTGTTGACCACCTGACAACTTACGTGGAATATGTTTACGTTTATCTGATAATCCAACAATTTCCAAAATATCGTTTAATTGATTTTTGTAATCATTCATTTTTTTCCCATCTAGTAATAGAGGTAGCATAATATTTTCTTCAACATTTAAATTAGGTATTAAATTATAAAATTGGAATACAAACCCTATATTTCTACGACGTATTATACTCATCTTATCGTCATTGAAATGTGATATATCTGTTCCATTCATATATACCTTTCCACTTGTTGGAGTATCTAGCCCACCTAAAATATATAAAAGAGTACTCTTGCCAGAACCAGATTGTCCCATAATAGAAACGAACTCACCTTTCATCACCTGTAAAGATATATCTTTTAAAACTTTAGTAGTTGTATTATCAACTTTAAATTCTTTAATAATATTTTTTGCTTCTATTGCTATACTTTTATAGCTTGCTTTCATGTGTTATCCTCCATTTTTATTCAAATTTAATTTCTTCTACTAATTTCATTTTCTTTCCTTTTATAATTGGTACTACTGAACCGATTAATGTTACCGTAATACCTAACATTCCAACAAAAATGAATGTTTTAAAATCTAAATCTGGTGTCATTGAAATCTTTGGTCCTGCAACTATGAAAATCGTCTGAATTTCTAATATAGATATTAATACTCCAATAAAAGCACCAAATAAACCTGATGTAAATCCTTCAATTAAAGTCATTTTAATATTCTGTTTATCACTTTGTCCTACAGATTTATACATAGCTATAGAACGTCGCTTTTGAATATAGTTTATCAATAGATTATTAATTATACCTACTGTAGCAAGCAGTAAAATAAAATAGGTCATATTATTCATAGGAGATAAAAAGCTATTTATAGTATTTAAAGAGTCATTGTTGAATTCCTCAACAGTACGACTCCAATTAGATGTATCTCCAAATAAATCTCTTATCTGAATCATAATCACATCTGGATTGACTGCTGTGTAAGCTAAAAATCCATATGTAGTTTTATCGAAATCACTAACTGCATAACGAGATGGTATAACAGCTTCTACATCATTTGCGCGAGATTTAAAACTTCCAACTATTGTGTAAAAAACCTTTTTATCACCATCAGATACAATTATTTTATCCCCTACAGAGAAACTTGTTTTTTTAAGTGTATCTTCATTTAAAATAATAGAGCGTTCTTTTTCAAAAGATTTAATTGCTACTTCCTTCATATGAGAATTAGTATAATTTATTGCAAACATAGAACTATATGATTTTATATTATCAGTTGCTTCTACTCTTGAAAATTTTATACTGTCACAAGATATTTCATTGTTCATAACATAGATAGGTAAAACTTTTTTAATTCCATCCATGTGTTTAACATTTTCAATAAATTCTTGATTCATATTTCCATCTGCGAATCCCTGTAACTTGGCATCACGAAATACATCGCCTATATATGTCTTGACAAAACTTCCTACAACACTTATTGCAATTACAGCAGAAATACTTATAAATAGTAATGTAATGTTTTGTGTGATATTTTTATTATTCTTCATATTTCTGGCAGCTAATTTACCTTCATTTCCCAAAATCTTTTCATAAATAAATTCAAATACTGTAGACATAGTATCAGTAAAAATAGGAATTAGAATAATGGTAGATACAATTAGTCCTAATAACGAAAATCCTCCAGCTAAATACAAAGTATTTTCAGTTGTTATCCTTGGAAGTAGAATAGATAAAAAAAGTACTATAAAACCTATACAAAATATAGTACGATTTGAAATATTCTTTTCTTCCACCGTTCCCAAAACAACATCTTTTATTGATAACTTACTAGTCTTTTTTATAGGTATATATGAACTAAGTAGAGAAACAATTATCGCTACTAAAAAAGAAGAAATAATTACTATTGGAGATATTACTGTTGGAATTGATATACCTTGTTCAAGAGAATTACCAAGACCATGAAGCATAAAATTTAAAACAACTATACCAATCGGAATTCCAAGTAACCCTCCAACACTTCCATATAATATACTTTCAAATAGTAAAATATTAGTTACTGTTTTTTTATTAGCACCAATACTTCGAAATGTTCCAATGATTGGAAGACGCTCTAATGTAATTACCTTGTAACTACTATATATAATAAAAATACTCATAGTTAATGCAAAAAAACTTATTAGGAAAAATGGCATTGTTTTCTGTCTAGCATCTGCAATTATCTGAGTTTCATTTACAGTATTTGATACTTTATATTCTTTAGTTGAAATTTTTTCTGATAATTCATTTATCAAATTTTCTGTTGTTATGCCGTTTTTCGGCTCTATCAAAATTTTTGTATATCCACTTTCTTTATTTAAAATTTTAGATAGCGTGTCTTTAGGTATTAATGCATTTACCCCTCTTGTATGTCTCAAAAAGACTGTGTCATATACAGCAATATTAGCCACTTCAAAAGTGTAAGGCTTACTATAAATTTGTAAAGTGATTAAATTACCTTTTTTAATTTTATATTTTGATGTGAAACGGTCTGGAAGAATAATTTTATCACCAGAAAAATCAGTGATATTATTTCCATTTACCAATCGTGGTTTATTAATTTTGTTTAGTTGTGGTAAATCTGCTGCTATAATATCGAACGATTCATAATATCCATCTTCATGATAAACAGCAGAGCTTTCTAATATTCCGACTTTTGATTTTATGGAATGTAAATCTGGTATATCTTCTAAACTAATTAATTTATTTGAACCTGTACCTTGAACAGCTATTGTTGCAGTCCCAGCCATACCTCTTGCCATTTTTCTCTGTGCACTTTCATAAGACAATCCAATTGAAAAGGAAACGAAAAGTAAAACTGTTGATAAAATTACGGATAGCAACATAACTGCTGTTCTTATTTTTCGTTCTTTAATATTTGTTAGGATATATTTTAATATAATTTTCAAATTTACACCTACTTTCTTGATTTAATGTAACTCTAAAGTTTCTTAATGCTAATTAATATTCCATAAACAAAATCAGATAAAAAAGCTTTTACTTATGTAATGATAATCATAGAATTTTTTATTTTCATTAAATTTCCTCCTAAAATTAAGTCTCCTCCTAAATAATAAAAGGTTGATAACTACCATATAAATATGATAATTTATCAACCTTAATATATCTTTTATTTAACCTTATTTAACCTTAATTGATAGGAAAGGAAATATGAAATGTAGTTCCTAAAGATAAAATACTCTCGACCGATATAGTTCCTCTATGAAGCTCAATAATTTGCTTTGTTATTGCCAATCCCAAACCAGTTCCTTCTGTTTTTTGTTCTGTATTAGTGCCACGATAATAACGATTAAATAAATTTGATACTTCCTCCTCTGTCATTCCTCTCCCATTATCTAAAACAGTTATATTAATTTTATCATATATCATTACATTCAAAGAAACTTTGGTATCTTGATTTCCATGCATAAAAGCATTAATAATCAGATTACTAAATGCACGCTTTAGAAGTGTAGAATCAAAAGTAAATTTAATATTGTCAATGTTACTGTCAAATTCAATTGTATTAGTTCCATATTCTGGATAGTTCAAAATATCAATAGCTAACTCTTTCAAAAACCTTATCAAGTTGCTATTTTGCTTATTCAACGGAATGATACCATTTTCTAATTGATATGTTAACTTTAAATCGCTAATAAGTGTATTTGTATATTCTATATTCTTAAGCATGATAGAAGCATATTTATGTACTTGTTCATATGAAAGAATATTATCAGTGTCTACAAGTATCTCTGCATATCCTTTTATTGGCGAAAGGGGAGTTTTTAAATCGTGAGTTATATTTGAAATCCATTCTTCTCGTATAATATCTGTTTTCTTTTTCATTTCATCACTGATATGAATTTCTTCATTAAGAGTATTCAAACTATCATAGACATCAGCAAAAGCTCCTTTCGCTTTGGTTGGAAGATATGTTCTTTTTGCAATATCACTAACAGAAGACGTGATTCGTGAAATAAATTTTGTTATCCAATATCCATAGGCAATTCCAGAAATTAAAACTATTAAAAATATAATACCTATTATTGAAAGCACAATAGGTTTTCCACCTATAAATTTAGTCCCATCAAAAAACATTGTTACTTTAGAAATATTAAGTGGAAAGTGTATAATATAAATAAATTCATCCTCATTATTTTTAATAGTACTCAAGTATACAGTATCAGCATTTGAAGTATCTTTCTTGGCTAATTCCAATAACTCAGAATTAGAATAATGATTTTTATGATTTTTTGGTTCTGAAAATCCATAAACTCTATTTCCATAACTATCTAAGATTTGTATCCATAATTGATTTTCCCGAAGCTTTTCCAAACCAGATTGTTTTATTTGTGGTTTATTATCTATAAATATAATTTGCTCAGTAAAACTTTCCATAAAATTTTGAGGCCAGTCACTACGTATGCTTTTTCCATTTGGATGCTGGACATTAATAAGTGATAAGAAAATTCCTATTGCAGTTAAAGCCAGGCAGAAAAGCACTAAGAAAAAAATAATGTACGAGTAAAGTATTGTCCTGTATCCAGACTTACGCATTTAATCAACTCTTTTCCAAAACTTATATATTTGTGTTCTTTAACTATTTTTAAGGTAAATCTTATTAAATATGATACTATCTTAAATTATATGTGTATAGTTTTATATTATCAAGTTATCTGTTATTTAATAAAGCACTGTAACAATATACAAAACAGTGATGATATATAAAACAGTTTAAAATTACTTATTAAATATTAAACTATCTAAATCTGGATACAAAATAATATGTGTATATTAATGAAAATAGAAAAGCATATCATAGAACCACTTTTATAGGGGATACTTTAATAAAAGAATTAAAAATTATAACATATAAAAAATTTCCACTAAAAAATAATCGTGTTAGAAGAATGACAGAAAATCATGTATTTTGGAAATATTTCACAAATATTAAGAATAATAAAACACTTGAAATTGCTTATGTCAAGAAATTTTATATAATATAAACTGGTCAAATATGTTATAATATTAAATTGTGACAAGTTCATGGAGGTGTTTATATGAAAAAACAAAAGTCGCCAATTTTACTTGAAATGCTTGGGTTATTTTTTGGTTGTATATCAATGAGTATTGGTATAAATATGTTTTTAAAACCACATACAATTGCTCCTGGAGGGCTTAGTGGTCTATCTTTAGTGTTAAATAAAGTTACAGGACTTCCAGTATCAGCTATCATGTTAATCATAGGTGTTCCATTAGTAATACTTGCTTTCAGAATTATGGGTACAAAAAATTCATTAAAAACGTTATTTGGGACAATAGTATTCTCTGCTATAGTCCAATTGACAGACCCACTATCAAAATTGAGATTAACTGATGACTTACTACTATCAGCTATTGCAGGAGGAATTTTAGTTGGGATAGGTTTAGGAATAATGTTTAAATCAGATGCTTCTACTGGAGGAACAGATTTAATTGCACTTATACTTAGTAAAAAGTTTCCAGGGATAAAAGCTACAAAATTTATGTCTTGTTTAGATGGAATGGTCGTTATATCTTCTGGTATAGTAAATCGTAGTATAGAAACAGGCCTTTACTCTGGGATAGCACTTTGTGTCTTAATAAAAATAGCAGATATGATAATGGAAGGATTTGATCATTCAAAAGCATTTTTTATTATTTCTGAAGAACCTGAAGGTTTAAGACAAGCCATAACAAAAGAACTTGATAGAGGTCTTACTATTCTTGATGGTAAAGGTGGTTACACTAGAGAAAACAAGGAAGTACTACTTGTTGTAGTTTCTAAAAAGCAAGAACTTTATCTTAAGAGATTAGTTAAAAAGACTGACCCTACTGCATTTGTTATTGTTACAGATGTACATGAGGTTCTTGGAGAAGGATTTAAAAACTTAGAAAATTAATAAGTTGTTTTATAACTTTGTTTATATAGCTTTTAATAACTTATAGATGCCAAAATCATATCATATTAAAGTGTGAGTATATTAATTAATATACTAAACCTTTTTAGTAGATATAATATGATTTTGGCATTGTTTTTATCTAACATTTATTAGAACACTAAATACTCATTATTTTTTCAATTCATACTGATAACATGGGACATTTTTTATTGTGCTTCCAGTATGAATTTTTTTGATATATTTTCCTACACATTTAAAACCCAATAAATCTAATGATTTTGTAGAATTCGCATTTTCCTCATAGGTTATCGCAATGATTTTATTTAGATTTAGTTCTCTAAATCCATATTGTATTACTCTTTTAGTTATCTCAGTAGCAAAGTCATGACCCCAGTAATTGGGATTAATACATACGCCAATTTCAGCTTCCAATGCCTTTGGATTTATATTATTAAACCCCATATTCCCAATAACTTTATTATCTCTTTTGTACACTATTGCAAAGTGACCTATTTTTCCTTTTTTATATGGATTTAAAAAAAATGATTTTATAAATTTTCTTGTGTCTTCTAAAGACTTATGCTCATTAAATGGTAAATGTTTTACTACTACTTTATTTTTATAACAATCAAAAAAATCCTCAGTATCATTTAATGATGCAGGTCTTAGTATGCAGTTTCTAGTTTCTAAGGTTTTCATTTGAGGATATTCAGAATCAGACATTTCTAATCCTCCTTTATACATTAATCTAATATACTGTTCATATTTAAAATACGATATTAATTATATAAATGTGCTCAAATTAACCTTATTTCTAATTTAATAAAAATTAGCTTATTATAAATCTCTCAAATCTACAACATTATTAGTAATAATATAAGTTCTCTACTAGTTCTATTTATTGTAAGATACATGTATATGTAGGTACTTTTTAATTTATTTTTATTAAACTTATTTTAGAAATGCCAAATATAAACTTACATATTATTAGATATCATACTTAAAAACTCTTTTGTTGCTAGTGATAGAGAGATATTTTTCAAATGGCAATAACCTATACTTCTTTTAGGTATTGGCTCTTTTATGTCTAATTTGAATAATTTTCCACTATTTAAGTAATCTATGCTAAATTCTTCTATAACACAAGATACTCCAAGATTTATATATGCAAATTCTAAAAGTAATTCATGAGAGCCTAATTCTATATCTGGATTTAGCTTTATACCTTTTGATAAAAAATATTCATTTACATAAAGCCTTGAATTTGCTTTATTTTCTAACATTATCAAAGGTAACAAATTTAATTCTTCTAAAGATATTTGCTTTCCTTTGTATTCTATGTAATCATTTGCACATACAAATATGTCATGTATCTCAATACATTCAACGATATTTAATGTTTCATCTTCTATTGGCATATTTATGATTGCTATATCAATATTACCATCTTTAAGTAAGGATATAAGCTCTCTACTAGTTCTATTTATTGTAGATACATGTATATGTGGGTATTTCTTATGAAAAATTTCCAAATACTTTAATAGAAAAAAACGTGCTGCTGTATCTCCTACTCCAATTTTTAATGAACCATATTCCAATTTTTTAAATTTATTTATTCTATCTTCTCCTGATGCGATTAAGTTTAATGCAGTAGCAACATGTTCACTTAAAATTTTCCCTTCTGGAGTTAACTTTACACCTTTATTATTTCTATAAAATAATATAGTATCTAATTGTTCTTCTAATTGTTTAATTGATTGGCTTACAGCTGGCTGTGACATAAATAATTCTTTGGCAGCAACAGAAAAGCTCTTATGACTTACAACTGCATTGAAAACTTTATATAATTCAAGTTTTACGTTCATACATAACTACTCCTTATATCAAATATTAGTATTATTTATTTTACTTATGATTATATTTGAATTATAATATACATGGTACTAATATGACAATATTAATTCTTTAGGAGGATTTTAAATAATGGATAGATTAGTTGGAACTGTTTCAAGAGGTGTTAGAGCACCTATTATAAGACAAGGAGATGACTTAGTTAAAATAGTTGTTGATTCTGTCTTAAATGCATCAAAGAGTGAAAACTTTGAAGTTAGAGACAAAGATGTAATTGCTGTTACAGAAGCTGTTGTTGCTAGAGCACAAGGAAACTATGCTCATGTTGACAATATAGCGAAAGATGTAAAAGATAAATTTGGAGATGATACTGTTGGTGTTATATTTCCAATTTTAAGTAGAAATCGTTTTGCAATATGTCTAAAGGGTATTGCAAAAGGATGTAGAAAAGTTGTATTAATGTTAAGCTACCCTTCTGATGAGGTTGGAAATCACTTGATAAGTATTGATGAACTTGATGACAAAGGAATAAACCCTTGGTCAGATGTGTTAACAGAAGAAAAATATAGAGAACTATTTGGATATAATAAACATACATTTACTGGTGTTGATTATGTTGATTATTATAAAAATTTAATTAAAGAGTGTGGTGCAGAAGTAGAAATAGTTTTTGCTAACAACCCAAAAACTATACTTAATTACACAACAAGTGTTTTAACTTGTGATATACATACAAGACAAAGAACAAAGAGAATTTTAAATCAAAATGGTGCTAAAAAGGTATATTCTCTTGATGATATAATGACATCAAGTGTAGATGGTAGTGGGTATAATGACCAATATGGACTTTTAGGTTCAAACAAAGCTACAGAAGAAACTGTAAAATTATTCCCTATAAATTGTGATGAAGTTGTAAATAAAATTCAAAGCAATATAAAAGAAATTACAGGTAAAAATGTAGAGGTAATGGTTTATGGAGATGGAGCGTTCAAAGACCCTGTAGGGAAAATATGGGAGCTAGCTGACCCAGTAGTTTCTCCTGCTTATACAAAAGGCTTAGAAGGTACTCCAAATGAGGTGAAATTAAAATATTTAGCTGATAATGATTTTGCTAACTTATCTGGAGATGAGTTAAAAGAAGCAATTTCAAAATACATAGTTGAAAAAGATAATAAATCTGATGATTTAACAGGAAATATGGTTTCTCAAGGTACTACTCCAAGAAGACTTACAGACCTTATAGGTTCTTTAGCAGATTTAACTTCTGGAAGTGGAGATAAAGGTACTCCTATTATTTACATACAAGGTTATTTTGATAACTATACAAAATAATATATATTAAAGCATTTTATGTAATTTATTTAGATTAAAAACTAATATAGACCTCTTAATTGATATAACTTTACTGTATATCAATTAAGAGGTTATTTAATATTTACATAGTTTAATTTATTAATCTTTATTAAGAATTTTAATCTCTATTTATTTCTGAAATAATATCACTCTTTAATATTTGTTTTACTGGAATGATAACTGCAATAATACTAATAGTAATATTTAAAATAATCATACCCACATATAGAGACATATTTATATTGAAAACTGGATTTATATATAAATATACGCGTTTTACTATAAAATAAATCATAGATTGCCCAATAATACTTCCAATTACCATTATAATACTTGCATATAGTCCATATAAAAAACCTTCCCTCATCATCATAATCAAAAACTTATTATCTGTGATTCCCATAGCTCTTAAAATTCCAAATTCATGTCTTCTTGAAAAAACTAAATAACTCACTGTATTGATAATATGAAACAAACTTATGCTTAGAAGTACAAATACGATACCATATATAAACAATAATTTCTGGTTTAAATAAATATTATTTTTTTCAATAGCAATAGTATAATCTGTCACAATACATCGTTTTATATTATGTATAACATTTTTTATTTCTTTAGCTACTTCCATGCTATTGCTTTCTTTCGTCTTTTTTATACTGGCCATATTGTAATTTATGATATTAAAATTACTTTCCATTTGTTCATTTGTCATAACTATATCCATGCCATAATCGCCAATAAAGTATATATTATTTGCCATTACACGTTTTACAGTAGCAGCAACTACAAATTCTTTTACTGTATAATCATTTTTATCTTCTTCTTTAAACTTAATAGTCTCATCAGTAGGTTTCATTGTTTTTGGCACTTTAACTTTGATAGTATCTCCTGGCTTTATGTCAACTGCACCATATATACCAGTACCATCCATAGGAAGTCTAACAATCACTTTATTATTTTTAACCATGTCAGAATTATCAATTTTTCCATCAATAATATAAGGATTTAATCCTTTTAACATGTTAGCATTATATCCATAGATATTTGTCTTTAAAAGGTATCCCCCATCACTTTGTTTAGTGCAAATTCCATTGAAAAAATTCTTTATTCTGTAATCTTTTTCAAGAGGTTTAAAGAAATTTTTCCAAAGTAATTGTTCATCTCTAATGTGTATACCACCAAAAAAATACCTTACTGGGTGAATACTTGATACACCTTCTACTTCGTTTAGTCTTGAAATTTTATCTTTTGGTATTCCTATATCAAAATCAGTTGTTTGCATAGCTATTTGATAATCAGAATTTAAACCATCATCAGCCTTCATTGTAAGCTCGTTATTATTTCTAGTAAGTTGTATAGAATAGCTAGAACATAGAAAAATAATTCCCCCAAGTGCTAATGAACACAAAATCCCTATAAACATTCCTTTTTTTTGAGTCATATATTTATGAGATAATACTGCTGTCATGTTAGAAAACTTTATACTTTTTATCTCTCTATTCTGTTTACTAATAACTTCAAAATTTTTCATTGACTCAATACTAGAATATTTGCTTAGCTTATATACAACTCGTACAGTGATTAAAATTAACAATAATGCTAAAAACAAAAATCCTAAGTAAATAGATTTTTCACTTATAAAAAATGACCCTGGAATAATATCACTACCTAAGAATATATGAGGAAATTGTTGATGTATTGTTGAAGCTACTCCTATGCCTAAAATACATCCTATAGGAAAACCTATGATAAAAAGTAAAAATAATTCTAAAAACAAGAGTAGTAAAAGTTGCTTATTATTAGCACCTAACACTTCTAAAACGCCATATTGTGATATTCTTTGAAGTATCGAAACATGGAAAATACTATATATTGCTGCTGCACTAAATATTCCAATAATCAAAACAATTGCATTTGTATTTAATTTTAAAGAATTTAAAAATTGAAATACACTATATCTTTCAAAAGTTATTGGAGGTTTTACACCAAATTCACTTGATAAATTCCAGTTTACATAGGAACTTTTTTTCGATATACTAAATTCTCTCATAAATCTAGCGCTTTGTTTTTTTATATTTTTATTTTCATCAAATTTTACATAAACCATATAATTACCATTTTCTTCAGAAAATGTAGAACTATCTACAAAGCCCTCTAAAGCAGTTTCTGGATTTAAAATATCAGATAAAATCCCACATAACTTATAAGTTTTTCCGTCTAATTTTATCTCTGTTCCAATTTTTTCTTTTATATTTAAATTATTTAATGAATAGGTATCAAGTGCTATTTCTCCTCCTTTGCTAGGAAGCTTTCCTTTCAATAATTTTCTACCTGTCATATCTAAATAAGATGAATCCACATTTAAAAAATTCATAATGAAAGGTTCATCTATAGAACCTTTAGTATTTGTGATACCAAGCCTATTTACAGTGTATTCATTTGATTTTTTGTCTTTCTTAATTTTTTGTAGTTGTTTATTATCTACCTTAAAATAAAAATGATAATCTCCATTATCCGCTCTTATTTTCTCAATTTTACTTTTATTTGCACTATTTACTAAAGAACCAATTCCTGTCAATAAGGCTACTGATAGTACGATGCTTAAGATTATAGATATAGATTGTTTTTTATAATGTTTAATATATTGAATTGCAAACTTCATTAAAGATATCATAGTATTTCACCACCATTATTTACTACAATTCCATCTTCAATATGTATAATAGAATCGCATATTTGTGCTATATTTTCATTATGTGTTACCATAAGTATTGTTTGGTGAAATTTTGCACTACTTTCTTTTAGTAAACATACTACTTCCATTGTAGTCTTACTATCGAGATTTCCTGTTGGTTCATCAGCTAGTATAAGTGCAGGTTTATTTGCTAAGGCTCTAGCAATTGCTACTCTCTGTTGTTGTCCACCAGAAAGTTCACTTGGAAATTTTAGACGTTTGTCCCAAATACCTAATGTATTCATTAACATTTCAATATAGCTATGATCTACATAATTTCCTTTATCCAATGTAACAGGAAGAGCAATATTATCATAGACATTTAATACTGGTATTAAACTGTAATTTTGAAATATAAAACCTATATTCCTTCTTCTAAATACAGTCAAATCCTTTTTTCTTAATTTAGATATGTTTTTACCCTTAATTATTACATCTCCTGATGATGGGCTATCCAACCCACCTATAATGTTTAATAATGTACTTTTACCAGACCCAGAAGTTCCAACTATAGCAGTAAATGTAGCCTTTTCAATTTCTATGCTTACCCCATTTAGTGCATTGACCTTGTTTTCATATTCTCCATAATGTTTTACTAAATGATTCGTCACTAATATACTCATTTTATTTCTCCTTTCAACATAACTTAAAATATAAGTTCTTATAAGATATTGTAAGTGACGATAATTACACCCATCCTACAAAGTTAATTTAAACTCTTACAATTTTGTAAGAAGATACTAAAACAACTTCCGCTTCCTAATTTGGATTCTACTATAATATTCCCTTTTTCTTTTTCTAAAATTAATCTTGTAAGATAGAGACCAATTCCTGTACCATTTTGATTTTCAACATTTTTACCTCTATAAAATCGTTTAAAAATATTGTTCAATTCTTTACCATCAATGCCTATTCCTTCATCTTTGATTATAATTTTAGTGTATAGTTCCATTTTTTCTACAGAAATAGTAATTATACTATTTGATGGTGAATATTTTATTGCATTTTCTAAGACATTTACGATTGCCTCTATAGTCCATTTTTTATTATGAAATAACTTTATATCTGAAAATATTTCTAAATTTATTTTTATGTTTTTAGATTCTGCTTTATTAAAAACAGTACTAATACTTTGAACAATAGTGTCTTTAATTAGTAGTTCTTCTGCTTCAAATTTGATAACCCCATCTTCTAATTTAGTCATCTTAAATAGAGACTCTAATAACCAGTCAATTTTAAAAGTTTGATTTTTCATTTTTTGTAAAAATTCTACTTTTTTTGATGTAGGAAGATTACTATTTTCTAAAAGTTCACAGTAAATGGTAATATTTGAAAGTGGTGTTTTTAATTGATGTGACATATTTGAAATTAAACTTTTAATTGCTTCCTTTTCTGATTTTGACTGCTCTACTTCTATCTCTATCATATCTTTAACTTTTTTTACTTGGTAAGAAATTTTTGATATTCTTGTATCTTTTGTATCTGGATAAGAAATTTCTTTACCTTCCAATAATTGATTTAGCATTAGACTTAATTCGTCACATGTATTTTGACTTTTTTTAATAGTTATTATAGCTATAATTATCATACATATTGCAACAAATAATAGTAACATATTTATTCCACCTCATTCCATAGATAGCCCATTCCATAAGCTGTTTTTATATACTTTGGATTAGATGGATTATCCTCTACCTTCATTCTAAGTCTTCTTATATTTACAGATATAATATTCTCATCAACATAATTTTCTTCACTATCCCATATATGATGTAAAATTTGTTCCTTCAATAATATTTGTCCTTTATTCTCAATTAAATAATTAATAAGCTTATATTCTACAGCACTAAGTTCCAAATCTACTTCATTTTTATACACCTTTAATAACTTCTGGTCTAATCTTATACCATTAGAATACAGTACTTTATTATTTGATTTTTTTCTTATTGATACTTTAACCCTCGCTTTTAATACAGACAAAGAAAACGGCTTTGTGATATAATCATCTAAACCTATTTCTAATCCTGTTACCTCATCAATCTCTGAATCTCTTGCAGTAAGCATTATAATTGGAATATCTGACATTTCTCGTATTTGCTTACATATATCAAATCCATTTCCGTCTGGCAGGTTACAATCTAAAATTATAAAATCTATATTTTTATTATTAAATATATGTAAGCCCTCTTGTTTTGTATAAGCTTTTAAAACATTAAATCCTTCACTTTCAAAAGCATAAAAAAGACCTTCATTTAAGTTTGTATCATCTTCAATAATTAATAAATTCAATTTTCTACTCCTTTTATTTTTAAACTTTTAAAATAGTATTTCTTCTTATCTTTTGTTAAAAATATATTGATACACCTATTTTACTAAAAAAACTGTAATTAAATTTGTTTTTTCTCAAATCTAGTTACAGTTTTTTATTTATAGACTATTCACCTTTAGAACATTCTCTATAAAAGGCTTTAATTGATTTTAAATCATTATCAGTTATAATATGTACACCACTTGCACTTAATAAATTAGCAAGACACTCAATACGTTTGAAATGTTTTTCTGTACTCTCATTAAACAATACTGGGTCTAACCAAATATTTATTAATATTATAAATACTTCAGACATTTCGTTTGGATAATCAGTTTTAAAAATGCCTTCTTCAACACCTTGTTTTATTAAGCAAGATAGTAAAGGGGTCATTTCAAGCGTAGATGCTCTTATACTCTTCATAAATAAGATAGGTTTTTTTTGGAGGCACATATAATCAATCAATTTTTTCCTTATTTCTGAACTAGATATGTGTAAGATAAATTCAGACACTTTTTCTCTAATCGTAAAGTTAGGATTATTTAATATTAACTTTAAATTTTCCATCTCTACTTTTAAATTACTTGATATAATCTCTTCGAACAGGAGTTCTTTATCTTTAAAATGGTAGTATACAGATTCTTTAGATATATCAAGAGTATCCACAATTTGTTGCATAGTTACATCATCATAGTCATTTTCTTCGAATATTTTCCACGCAACGTCTAATATCTGACTTCTCATCTTGTCAGAATGTTTATTTCTTGACATATAAATTCACTTCTTTCTTTATCAATTTATATTAATTGTTCATACATTTATTATAATAAGATTTTTTACAGTATGTCAATACACACCATTTAAAGACAACAAATCGTATTTATTCTTAAATTTCTTATTATTTATCATTAATATAATTTATATGTAAAAATATTATAAAACATATATAAATACATATTATTTAATTTAATGACGCTTAAATTGAAAATATAACCTTATTCTTATATAATTAAATTATGTAAGGATAAGGATAAGGTTATATGATTTAATTATACTTTTACTAGGGGGAATAGAATTGAAAAGGGTTGATGAAAGAAATACTATGTTTGCAAGAGCAAATTATAAAAAAAATGGTTTTGCTTATAATGACTATTATGAGAAAAATCCTGAAAAAAAAGAAGTTGATGATAGTATAAGAAGTAGACCAAATTTATGTAGTGAAGGAACTATGACTTATAATGAGATAAATTCTCCAATGGCAAGTAGTGCATTTGACTTTTTATCTGATATAAAATCACTATGTGAAGGAAAAGTTTGTGACAATAAAGTGGATGTAGATGCAAAGTCTATGACTAAAAAAATAAAAGGGTTTGCAAAGCAATATGGAGCTTCTGTGGTTGGTATAACTAGATTAAAAGATTATCATATTTATACAAATAGAGGTAGACATGAAGAAAACTATGGTGAAGAAGTTAATCTATCTCACAAATATGCAATTGTATTTGGATGTGAAATGGATAAAGAAATGATAAACAGAGCCCCGATGATATGTGAAGTTATAGAAACTTCAAAATGTTATGTAGATGCATCTATTGTTGGCATGATTTTAAGTTATTACATAAGAAACCTAGGATATGATGCTAGAAATCATATGGATGCTAATTATCTAGTAATGCCTGTTTTTATAGCTCGTGATGCTGGATTGGGTGATATAGGAAGAAACGCAATACTTACAAATAAAGATTATGGTTCTAGACTTAGACTAGGGGTTGTTACTACAGATATTCCACTTATAGAAGATGAATATGTTGATTTTGGACTTGAAGACTTTTGCAAAGTATGTAAAAAATGTTCTTTTAATTGCCCTTCTCACTCACTTTCTAATGATATTAAAATTGGTGATGATGGAAAATATAATTGGGTGATTGAACATGAAACATGTTACATTAAATGGAGATATTTAGGCACAGACTGTGGTATGTGTATATCTGCTTGCCCATTTAGCCAAAACCTTGAAACTATAAAAAACACTACTTCTTTTAAAGGCAATAATGAGCTTATTGAGAAAGCTTTGGATGAATATACTTCAAAATTTGGTAAAAGAATATTTGTACCTGGAAATCCATCTTGGTTAAAATAATTTTATATATTTAATAAATAGTCTGTCCCATGATAAATTCTAGGACAGATTATTTATTAAGTATTTTATTTATATGAATATAATATGATAATTTAGCAACATTTTGATTATATAATTAACTTTATATAGAATATTAAACATAAAAGGAGTGAATATATGAAAAAAATATTAGTAGTTGAAGATGATACTATATTAAATAAAACACTATCGTACAACTTAAGTGAAGAGGGATATATGGTTATTTCAAAATTTACAGCTATATCTTCTTTAGAATCTATTGTTAAGCACAAATTTGATTTAATTATTTTAGATGTTAATCTACCAGATAGAAGTGGATTTGATTTGTGCAAGAAAATTAAAGAAAATTATGATATCCCTATAATTTTTTTAACAGCCAATGATATGGAATATGATATGATTAAAGGTTATGAACTTGGAGCTTTGGATTATATAACAAAACCATTTAATATCAATGTGTTTAAACAAAAAGTAAGAGCACTTTTAAATCATATTACAACAAAAACAAAACAAGATTGTTATGATGATGGATATCTCAAGATTAACTTTTCTGAGTTCTGTGCATATATAAATGACAATCAAATTGTATTTACACCATTAGAATATCGTACTTTAAAACTATTTATTGAGAATCCCAAAAACATTCTAACAAGAAAAATACTTTTAGAAAAACTTTGGGATATAGATGCTAATTTTGTAGATGAACATACTTTGACATCTGTTATAAGTAGAATTAGAAGTAAAATTGAAAAAGATGGCTCTCAATACATTAAAACAGTATATGGTATGGGATACATGTGGATAGGTGAAAAAAATGAATTTTAAAAATTTTTCTTTTAATACTATTTATTTAATAATTGCTGTTAGTATGGCTCTTACAGCTATTCTATTCAATATAGCAATTTATATAATAACTAATGATTTTAAAATAGTTGTTCTATTATTGATATACACAATAATATTCTCTGGTTTTATATTATTAATCATGCTCTTACTTCATAAAAAAATAACTCTATTTTGCTCTGAGATATGTTTAACCTTAGATAAGATGATGAATAGTAAAGATAATCTGGAAATTACTTTGGAGGAAGAAACACTTTTGTCACGTATTAATCATAGACTGATTAGAATGTATGAAGTCATTCAAGAAAATCGCCACAATATTGCTATGGAAAAAGCTGATTTACAAGAATTAGTTTCTGATATCTCTCATCAAATCAAAACTCCTATTGCAAATTTAAAGATAATTAATAATACTCTACTGAATCAGAATCTTAAAACTGAAATTCAAAATGAGTTTTTGATGGATATGCAAGGTCAATTAGATAAATTAGAATTTTTAATGCAGTCTATGATAAAAACTTCAAGACTAGAGACAGGTATAATTTCATTATCTAAAAAAAAGAATTCGATTTATGAAACAATTGCGACTTCACTTAGTGGAATTTTATTTGATGCTGAAAAAAAGGACATTGAAGTTACAGTTGATTGTGATTCAAACTTATATATATGTCATGACAAAAAATGGACTTCTGAAGCTATTTTCAATATATTAGACAATGCAGTGAAGTACACAAGTCCTAAAGGTAAGATACATATATCTACAGAATGCTGGGTTATGTATGCTAAAATAGATATTACTGATACTGGAAAAGGCATATCAGAAAGTCACCAAGCAGAAATTTTTAAGAGATTCTATCGTGAGGAAGATGTACATGATATAGATGGTATTGGAATTGGTCTATATCTTTCAAGAAAAATTGTATCTCTTCAAGGTGGATATATCAAAGTTACATCAAAAATTGGAGAAGGCTCTACTTTTTCTATATTTTTACCTAATAAATAAATTTTTAAATATTTTATTTGTGATAATTCTGCAACATTTTGATTATATACTGTATTTACAATATATAAAGGAGGTCTTTATAGTGAGTATTTTACAAGTAACAGACTTAAAAAAATATTATGGGAGAAATTCAAACATTACAAAAGCTCTTGATGGTGTGAGCATATCTGTTGAAAAAGGTGAATTTATTTCTATTGTAGGTACATCTGGTAGTGGTAAATCTACATTATTAAATATTATGGGAGGTTTAGATAATCCTACATCTGGAAATGTCATTATAAGAGGAAAGGATTTATCAACTATGAATGATGAACAACTTACAATTTTTCGACGTAGAAATATAGGTTTTATATTTCAAAATTATAATCTTGTTCCTTTACTTAATGTATATGAAAATATCATTTTACCAATTGGATTGGATGGTGAAACACTAGATAAAGACTTTATAAATGAAATTATAAGTTTACTTGCACTAGATGAAAAATTATATGATGTACCAGGTAATCTTTCTGGAGGACAACAGCAACGTGTTGCTATTGCAAGAGCACTTGTGACGAAGCCTGCTATTATACTTGCTGATGAACCAACAGGTAATCTTGACAGCAAAACGAGTGCAGATGTATTAGGCTTACTTAAGATGACAAGTGAGAAATTTAACCAAACAATTGTAATGATTACCCATAACAATGAAATTGCACAATTAGCAGATAGAATCGTTCGTATTGAAGATGGAAAAATTTATAACTAGGAGGTGAAATATATGTTTAAAAATAATAATGGTGCTTTCATTAGAAAAATAGCATTGAATGATTTAAAAATTAATAAACTTAAATTTTTTCTTTCAGGTATTATTATAATGATTTCCACATGTTTATTATTAACAACTACTTTAGTTTCATATAATGGCTCTATGGATTTGGTTAATTCATCTCCCTATCATGCAAGATATCAATCTGTAAATGAAAAATCAAAAACATTATTACAGCAAAATAAAAACTTTAGTAGTGTAGGAGTTTATAAGTCACTTGGTAGTGAGATAAAATCAGATTATAGAATGTCAATGATATATGTAGATAACACTGCAATTGAGCTTCTGAATTTTCAACTATTAAAGGGCGGTATGCCAACAAATAAATATGAAATTGCTATTTCAGAAAAATATCTATCTGAACTTGGCTTGAATAAAGACCTTGGAGATAGCATTACATTAAAATATCGCGACAATATTACTAACAAAGAAATACAAAACGATTTTATTATTGTTGGATTTGTAGAAAATTACTATCAAGATAATGCTAAGCAATACTATACAGTTGTTTCCAATGATTATCTCAAGCATATGGCTTCTACACCTTTACAAATCAAAAGTAATAATTTTAATGAAGCAACTCCAAACACTGTAGATGTATTAGTTAGATTATCAAAAGAAAATACAGAAAAATCCCCTACTTTAATTAAGACTCAATTAAGTGAAATTGGTTCCTCTTTAAATATTAAAAAACATAATATATATTTAAATGATAATTATATTGAATCAAATTTAATTGATGGTGAACAAGTTATTACAGTTTTAATAGTAGGAGTAATTATTCTTTTTTCTAGTTTGTTTGTTATTTATAGTATTTTTTATATTTCAGTTGTTAATTCAGTTCAAATGTATGCAAAGTTGAAAGCACTTGGTATGACTTCTTTTCAGTTGAAAAAGATTATTTACCTACAAGGAAATATTTTATCTATTATTTTTATTCCAATAGGCATTATATCTTCCTGCATAATTACATATATAATTCAGCCTTTAGCATGGCAAATGACTACTGACTTATTTATTATTCTAGTATTATCAATAGTAATATTTTTGACTGTAAGAATTTCTTTAAATAAGCCAGCTAGAATTATTTCAAAAACTTCCGCTATTGAAGCTATGCAATACACAGAAATTAAATCTAGAAATAAAATTAAAACACTTAATTATATAAATATTAAAAATTTAGCACTAAAAAATATTGAGGTAAATAGAAAGAAAAATTTAATAGCATTGATTTCATTGAGTATTAGTGGAATATTATTTATTTCAATTGCTAGTCTGTCTAATTCTATAGATTTTAATAAACAGATGTCTCAGACATTCGTTTATAATGAAAATTATATTATTGGAAATAAAATTGACAATTTGTATGAACGAATTACACAAATTCAGCAAAATAATCCATTTACAAACACTCTTAGAAATGAAATCAAATCAATTTATGGAGTACAAAAAGTAATTGAATCTAAAGGAATAAAATGTGAAGTTATATACCCTTCTATTAAGGATAAAGATGGAAGTAATGTTACAACTTTGATTGAAAGTGTCACACCAGAGCTTGCAAAATCATTCCAAAAGTATATTGTAAATGGTAAAGTTGATTATAAGCAATTGGATTCAAACAGCTTGATTGTAAATAAATATAGGACAAAATCTTATGGAGTTGATTTGAAAATTGGAAATACAATTACATTTAATATATTTAGTGGAAATGACATCATCAAAAAACAAATGAAAATAGTTGGAATAATTGATAATTCAAATACAGGATGCATGTTCTTTACTTCAGACAAGGCTTTAGATAAAATAACACCATATAATACAAATTTACATTTTTCAATTTTATCCGATAAAAAGTATTCAAAAGAAGTTGAAGAAAAACTATTAAATATTATTCAAAATAATTCAAATTTAATCCTTTATTCATATGATAGCGATTATAAAATGCTAACTAGAGCTTTTAAGTATATGATTATAGCTGCATATGTATTTGTTGGTTTAATTTCCTGTTTTGGTATCCTTAATATGACAAATATCCTTGTAAATAGTGTATTAACTAGAAAAAAAGAGTTTGCCTTACTTCAGGCGGTTGGAATGACAAAAAAACAGTTGCGCAAAATGCTCTATCGAGAAGGTTTAAATTTGAGTATTAAAGCTGTATTTGTATCAATTACATTGGGTTATTGTGGTTCAAAATTACTCTGCTTTTTTATAAAAGATGTTGTTAGATTAGACTTCATTAGTTTCAATTTCTCTATACTTTCTATTTTAATTTTTTCATTTATATTAATAGGCATGCAAATATTAATAATTGAATTCCTTATAAGAAATCTAGAAAAACAATCAATTACAAAACGTTTACGCTCTCAATAAAAATATATATAAAAATAGCTACTTTTATACTACACTCAACATAGATTTTCAAGATTTAGAGGGTCTGAAAACTTTGATTTTACGACCCTCTGTTTGTTTTTTAACTTCTATTATTTATTTTCTAAATATATCAATCGCATGACTCGTAACACCTATTAAATCTTCGCGTTCACAAGTAGCAAAGTGATATTTCAAATATAACTCAAATTCTTCATCATCCATAGCATCGACTGCTTCACGCATACATAGGGCTAAACCATCCGATGCTACGTAATGCAGTCTTGTTACAGGAAAAACAGACATCAAATCGTCAATGTTTTCTTTACGGACAAGTTCAAACAAATCCTTAGGACCTGACTTGGTAGCAAATGTTTGTGGGTCAATCAAGCCCTTTTCAATATATTCAGCTACATTGATATTTCCTCGGTTGAACCCTTCATCAATAAGGCAGCCATCAGATATAACATATGCAGCAAAAATCACACCACCATGTTTTGTTACACGAATAGCCTCATGTAGAGCTTGTTGTTTATCCTCTTTGCTATAAAGATGATACAACGGACCTAATAACAATGTAATGTCATATTCATTATCTGAGAAAGCAGACAAATCCATAGCATTACCTTGAGTAATAGTTATATTTTCATTTGATTGAATATTTTTACGGAAAACTTCTATGTTATGTTCGACCAATTCGACTGCATCGACGTCATATCCCTGACGTGCCAGCGTGTGAGAATATCGACCAGTTGCAGCACCAATTTCAAGCACACGGTCGCTAGGTTTTATGTACTTTTCAATGTAATGCATAGTGGTTAGGAATTCAACTGTTCCATGCTTTAATGCCAACCGACTATCTTCGTCGTAATTATTGTAAAAATCAATTAAGTATTGGTTTGTTTTCATATTGCACCCCCTTCTGTATTAGTTAGTAAACATCAAATAGATAAATTCCAATCCTTTTTTTCTTGTTTTATAAAAGCTGATAATATATTTTCCAACATTTTTTCGGCACTATTTCTATCTAATGTCAATTTTTTCGTTGCTGTTAAGACAGCTATGCCATGAGTATAAAGAAATAAATCTAAAAATATGACTTTTGCACATTCTAACTCTATTCCAATACTTTCAGAAAAAAGCCTTGCCTTTTTTTCATTATCAATTTCTTTGTAGAAATCATTTGGCTCTTCCATCATCAAATCTAAATCGTTTATAAACAACAACTTAAATAAATGTGTTTCTTCTTGAGCAAATTCAATGTATGAAAGTGGAAGTAATAAATATTGACTGACATTTTCAGAATTATGATAATTAATAACATACTGATTATAGTATTCATATGCAAAAGCAAGAAATTCACCTTTTAATTCATCCATATTTTCATAGCAAGTAAAAATTGGTCGAGTGGAACATTGTAATTTACTTGCGATACTCCTTGCATTTACAGTTTCAAATCCTGTTTCTCTTGTAATATCCAAGACAATATTCAAAATCATTTCTTTCGTTATTTTTGCTTTAGGTGGCATATAAATTCACTTCTCCATTAAATTTTTATAAAATACATACGTTGTATAACAATTGTTGCACATTAAAAAAATTATGTCAAGAAATAGTTTTGCATTTTTTATCATTCCTGAAGCTGACAAATAAAATATGAGTTGCAATTAATCTATTAATAGACGATTGCAACTCATATTTTACTTTAAATACTTTTCTTTTTACATGATATTTCATATACATAATCTTCTGATGAATTAATATCACTTTCTTTTGAATTAATATTACTTTCTTTTCTTTTTTTAGAATCAATTAAGACAAAATATAGTATAAAACCTACAACAAGTCCCCAGGTTCCACCTTTAGCAGCAATCACGCCACCCATCAGCCCAATTAATCCTCTCTCTACGCCAGTATCACATAGTTCCATTGATAGTTTAGTACATAAGTAACCTTGAACTAAAAGTGTCACTGATAATGCTAATGGTATAAGAGGCGTAGCTATTTGGGCAATTGGATAAAAGCAGATAAAAATAGCTGAAACCCATACTAACGTACCCATACCACTAAAAATAGACTGCATTGCTTCCTTTCCAACCTTATATCTTTGAGCAACACTTCCAGTAAGAGTTGCAGCTAATGGACCACACATAGCTATATATGGAGAAATAACTGCCATAACAATATTTCTTATCCCACTTATAATATTAGACCTATTAGAATTAAAATCAATATACTCATCTGTTCTGTTTTTACTTTCAGAAAGAACTAAATTTTCACCTGTTATAAAATCACCAAATGCAATTATGTATATCATGAAAGCCATTGGCAATCCTTGTATAAATAATATTAGACTTGGAAAACCTATTCCAAAAGGAGATACTGTATCTATTAATTTTTGAAAATCCATTATATAAATAATATTTTCAAAATTAAAGCTAGGAATTCCTATTTCTTTACTAAATATTCCTATAATTAAACTCACTAAAATAGCTGGAACTACTCCATATTGACCTAATCGAAATAAAAACTTATTCTTTACTTTTAGAGCATCGAATTTTTCAGAAAACATTACAAAGCAAGCAACTAAAATCCCAACTGTTATAGATATTGGATAAGATTCAAATCTGCCTTTAGGGCTAAATTCTGCTATTACAGTTGATATACCAACTCCCATAAGTATTCCACCTTTGATGGAATTTGGGATTCTATTTACTAGTTTTCCAGCTATACCTGTTATACCCATTAAAATAAATATAATTCCTAAATCTATTTGTAAAGCTGTTAATGCTTGTATTCTTTCAATACCAATATTGAACTTTAACAAATATGCAGTTGTAAGAGTTATAGAAGCTGTAATCCAGCCAGGAACTACTGGGTCTCCCATAAAAACATGCAGGCAATACAATATTGAGTTAATGATAGCCATACTCCATGCTACTTCATAGGGTAATCCTAATATTTGCGTGCTAAGTCCAATAGTTCCTAAGCTTGTCATACTTGATATTATGCCTTGAATAGCTTCCGGTTTCTCAAATCTGTAATGTATAAACGGAATTCGTATCTTAAACATTCCAAATTTTATGTGAGGCTGTTCACTTCTAGTGAGTCTTTCCATAATTTCACTCCACCTTTCAATAACTCTTATTAATTGTTTATAAATTATCAATCTTGTTAAAACTAGTATATAACATATAAATTACATAAACAATAAATTAAAATTGTAAAATTGATAGATTTTGTGCATATATAGAAAGATATATCCATTTTTATTTTTTTATATCGATTGATAAAGGTTCTTTATAAAATTCAATAGTTCTTTTCCATGATTCAAACTGTCCTTTTGCATTACCTTTTACAGTTCCTCCTGAAGAAAATATTCCTCCAGCCATATTCATAGATAAAGTTTCACTTAGAGGTACAATATATGGAATTGGTAAAGGATGTCCCATCTTATCATATGTTAATAGTTCCACATTATATTGGTAATTATTTCTTTTAAGTTTTTCTATGATTTCTACACAACCATCATAACTATTCCAAATATTATCTTCTTTTCCAGAAATCATAAGAATGTCAGCTTCAGAATTTTCTACTTTTATCCTAGCCTCTTCTTTATTGTCTGCCCTTTCAATACTTTTCTTATAAGTACTGGCAAATCCAAATGGAATTCCTTTTTCTATATCTTTTTTCTGGTCTTCAAAGAATATATTATTGTCTACCTTGATATATGGAAGTGGCTTACCTTTATATGACCATGATGAAGTATCTTTTCCATTCATTTGTCCATCAAGTGCTTGAAAACAATACGCATGAGGCTGTGATACTACTACTTTTTTAATTTGTTTATATCTTGAAGCAAGTAAAAGTGCTAACTCACCACCTTTTGATGTCCCATGTACAAATATTTCTTTAGTATTAGTGATTTCATCTTCACTAATCCATTTAAATATTTTTTCAAAGTATTCTAATGGTACTTCTTCTAACTTACTTGGCAATCCTTCTAGAGCAAAATAAGCAACTGCTAGTACATTGCACCCTCTAGATGCAAGTGGAGCTGCCAGGAGTTCTAAAGCATCTAAATTTCCATCAGAACCCCCTAAAACTAAAATTGTTTTATTACTAGAGTTTTGTTTATAAAATAATTTTCCTATAAATTCATCAGATATATCTTTTGTGATAATATCTTCTGTTTTGAACAATCTCTTCAACTTAACTTCTTTTCTTTCAATATCAGATTCAAATATCATATTCATGATTATTGGTTTATCAATAGATATATTTTCTGCAAAATTTTCACCTTCAGTTTTTGATTTTTTCAGAGAATATATTAACCCCATGCAGTCAGTAGTTTTATAAGTCCCTTCTACAGGTTCAATTGAATCTAAATCCACTTCTCCTTTTTCATTTGAATAAAATACCCCATAAGATGAGAATTCCTCTCCTTTACACCATGGAAATTCCATTTTCATAGATACTCTTAATTTACTATTTGGAATTAAGCCTGAAACTATAACTTTAATTTTATCATCTACAAGTGATTCTGCATTGTATATATTTACTTTCATAATTGATTCCTCCATGTAATAATTATTGCTCATGATTTATATATTTGAAATAGCTTTCTTTAGCAAGCTATGAATAATCCAAATATAAGACATCATGTTGACTATTTCATTATATCAACTCGAACCAATTTAGTCAATATATTGTCTTTTCTATTTACTTAAAATTATTTTAGTAATATGAGCTATTCGTAATTTAAAATTTTGCTTATATTGAGTGATAGAAAAAATAAAACCACTCCTTTAAAGAAATGGTTTTATCTAGAAAATATAAATTATTTTTTAGTAAGCTTAATAAGTATTTTTTATTTAAAATTTTAGTACAAACATGTATTTCTTTATTTATAAATTTTACAAAATTTATGCATTGGCAAAAGTGTATATGGCATTAACCCTTGCTATATATAGATTTTCATCACTACAACCAATATATTTAGCATACTTTTCAATCTTCTCTCTTGCATTTTCAGCATCACTTTCATCGCTCTCTACTAGTTCATTTATATAAAGGTCCATTAAAGAAGCCTTATATTCTTTTATATTATATCCTAAAAATTCAGTTAATCTTTCAATCTCCTTACTAAAATCTCCATCTTCCTTTACCAAAAACTCGTATACATCTTCTCTATATGGATTTAATGTTATTATTTGTTTTACAACCTTACACTCATCTGCTTTTCCAATAAAACCATCTTTGTAATTATTAAACAAGGCATTAGATTTTTTTATAGATTCTTCATCAATATAAGAATGGACTTCACTGACTCTATTTTCTATAAGCGCATCTATTACAGCATAATGAATTTTGAAACAATCATTATACAAATAATTGCTCATTTTTTTTACTGTAGATTCTATTTCTAAAAAATTTGCATGATTATTTTTTTTATTCTTATTTGGTATGATAAAAGTTTTATTTAAGTTATTAAAAAGCCTTTTAAAATCTAAATATTTTTCACAATAAACACTTTTAAAGGTATCAATATCTATAGTTATAATTCCAAAACTCACTATAGTCTCGATTCCTTTCTTAAAAGATTCCTCTATATATTTTTCTCCTAGATTTAGACCTCTATCTGATATTTGTTTTAGATTTTGAAAATTATTTAAACAATCTCTCTCAAAGTTTTTAGAAATTTCTAAAGCATACAATTTAAAAATTTTTCTTATCTTATTATAATTATTTTTTGTATCATCAAACCTGATAATAGCTCCATTTACATCAAATGTAATCATTGAGTTTTAACCTCCCCCATTAGTTTCATCAATAAAATAAATTTAATATAAACTTTATAATCATAATATTAAACTTATTTCTACTATAATTATTAATTTGATGATGAAAGCCATTTTCCTTCTAAATAAAAAATTTGTCTAAAGTTTTTAAAAAAATTAGACAAACTTTAAGTTTTTAATCTCTAAATTACTCCAAATACACCAAATAATATTGGTATAAATATGGCTGGTAATAGATTTGCTACTTTTATATTTGTTAGCTTAAGTACATTTAAACCAAGTCCTATAATTAATAAACTTCCTGCAGCTGTCATTTCTGTAACTACAGGGTCACTTAAAAATCCATTTAAAAATGATGCCCCTAAACATATAATACCTTCATATAAAAATACAGATACAGCAGAAAACATTACACCTATACCTAAAGAAGCTGTAAATATAACAGAAGCTATCCCATCTATTACTGATTTTACAAATAAAGTATCATGGCTTCCTGTAAGTCCACTTTCTAACGAACCAACTACTGCCATAGCCCCTATACAAAATAACAAACTAGATGATATAAAACCTTCAGCAATAGAATCCTTTTTATTGCCTTTAGAAAACCTACTCTGCAAAAATGCACCTAATTTATTTACCCATTTATCAATATCTATTAACTCTCCTATTAAAGCTCCTAAAGCTATAGATATTATTGTCACTAGTGTATTCTTTCCCTCTAGTGCTCCTGATATCCCTATATATAATACACATAGGGCAATTCCATTCATTATAGTATCACTTACTCTTTGAGGTAAACCACCTTTGATTATAAGACCTACTATACACCCACCTGCGATTGCTAGACTATTTGCTATTACTCCAAACATTTTTTCTCCCCTCGATTAGTTAATTAAATTTTGCTTAAGTTCATTAAAAACTTAAATGTCAATGATTTGTAGTGGATATTCCAAATATTCCAAAAATTTTTCAAATCCTTTTTTTGATATATTTACAGTTTTAGTATTTATATTTGGATGAAAATTTAAATACTCTTCTTTAATTACATCCTCATCTATGTAAAGCTCTACTTTTCTTTCTGTATCATTTACTAATGAAAAAGGATTTACACTTCCAGGAAGAAGTTTAAGTACATTGTATAATCTTTCAGGCGAAGCAAATGATAACCTAGAACTTCCTATTTTTTCTTTAACTGAATTTAAATCAACATGTTTATCCCCTCTAACTACAATTAGATAGTATTTGTTTCCTTTAGCATTTCTTAAAAATAAATTTTTACACTGACATCCTTTTGTTATATCATTTAAAATTACTAACTGCTCTGCTGTATATACAGCTTCATGTTCTACTACCTCATATTTAATATTTAACTTATCTAAAATATTGTATATTTTAGTTTCATTTAAATTTACTTCAGTTGCATCTGATAATTCTGTTATTTTATCTTTTACATCACTCATCATGCTATATTCTCCTTTAATACTTTGTATATTACACTTCTCCTGTTTTATAGTAAATATTATTCTACTATGGCTATTGCTCTTACTGGAGCACCATCAGCGTCATTATACTTAAATGGAGCTGCTATAAATAGAAATCTTTCTGGCACAGCTTCTAAATTTGTAAGATTCTCTATTATTATTTTACCTTTTTCAAATAAAATGTGATGTACCTTAAAAGCTGATGTGTCGTATCTATCTACAGATAACATATCAATTCCTATTCCCTTTAGATTACTATCAGCTATATAGTTTGCAGCCTCTTCTGTTAATGTAGGATAACCTACATAATATTGCTTTTTATCCCAAAACTTTGACCAACCTGATTTAAATATTATAAACTCACTACTTTTTATTTCATCTTCATATTTTTTTAGATATTCTAATTCTATGTTTTTGCTTCCTTGCTCAAGTTCTAATACATAAGCCTTACCGACAAAATTTTCTATATCCAATGTATCTAAGGATTCACCTTTAGTATACATATGTTTTGGTGAATCCATATGAGTTCCATTGTGAGAAAATACACTGATTAATGTTTCTTGATATCCATTTTCTTCAATAATAGCTACTTTTTTTATATCAGGTCTATTAGTCTCTGCATATACAGGCATATCATTATGTGTCACATGAGTTAAATCAAAAACCTTCATTTTTTATACCCCCTATGTTTTATTTTCTATTATATACCTAAATTCACTTTATTTCTATTGGATTTTATCCTATTATTGCCAAATTAGTATATACTTTTTATAAAATTTAATGGGTTCATAGAAAAATCTTGAAAAGAATTATCAGTAAATATAACATCTTCTCCTAAAAAACGCTTATATCTTCTTTCTTCTTTTTTTAAAGTAATCCTTTGTTTTTGTGAATGATTATTAAAAACCATTATTTTAAGAGGTGTTTTTCCACCATTTGTTTGTACTCTTTTTAACATATATTTTATATGCATATCAGCCTCTGGAAATGAATACCCACAAAATACCAGAAGGTCAGCCTCTCTCAAAGTTTTTTCTGTCTCATTCCAAACATTACTTAAAAATATATTTGACATATTCTTAAAATATGTTGGTGGAACTATGATTGGTTCTGTCAGTTCTCCACACTCCAAACATTTTGTTTCTGAACTATTTTCAATTAGTTTCATAACACCACCTTCATGTGGTGTAAGAGTTAAACTGTTGCAAATAGGACAGTAAAGCCAGTTCAATGAACCATGTATCTTATAGAGTTTAATTAATGGTTCTTTTGGTTTTCTCCAGTTTAATTCTTCCTTAAAATTAGTAAATTCTACACCATAATCAAGCATAATAGGCAAATCATTTTTATCTCTTAAGCCAGTAACTGTATTGTCTATATGTATATCATAATTTGCACTAATAAAAGTTGTATCAAGGAGTAAATCATTTTGTAAAAGATTTTCAACTAAAAGTTTGTGATATTTATTATCTGTTCTAGGTGTATTATGAATTGCTTCAGCCATCAATAGTATTAAATACTGTCTTAAAAAACGTATACTATCACTTCTATTATTTAAATTTTCAAGTCCAAAATTTCTAAAGGCTTCTCTTCTTTGTTCTGCTAAATCTAAAAGCCCTAAAACTTCTTCAAATGTTGGAAAATTTGCATTATCTAGATTATCTTTTCTTATGTCAATATTAAACATTTGTTTAAAAAAGGCATACAATTCTCTATTCATATCAGTATCATAATTTTTAGGTTTTAATTTCTTAAAGTATTCACTAAATAATTCATTTTGAATGGGTAAATTTTCTGCAGCTGAAGCTCCTGCTCCCAAAAATATAGCTATTTTCATATAATTCCTCCTAATATAAACATTACTATTATTTTTTATATCTATTAAATATTTATCTTATTAACTTATTTAATAATACAACAATAAAGCTGTCTTTTACTAGAAAAAATCCTATTACAAGACAGCTTTATATTTATATTTAAATCTTTAATAATTCATAAATAGAAAGAGCATATATTTTAGCAGCTTTTACAATATCCTCTACTATCAAATGTTCATTAGCTTGATGCTCAGTTTCTGGTTTCCCTGGGAAAATAGCTCCAAAGGCAACACAATTGTCTAAAGCTCTTGCATAAGTTGCTCCTCCAGATGAAAGAGGTGTTCCATCAAGACCAGTTTCCTCTTCATATACTTTTCTCAATGTTTTAACAAGAAGTGTATCTTCTGGAACATAAATTGAATCTAAGAAATCATATTCTTTATAATCTAAATTATATTTATCTGTTATTTTCTTTAGTTCTTTTACAAAATCATCTTTTTTATATGTTACAGGAATTCTTACATCAATTCCAGCAAATTCTTTTTTACTATCAATAGTTACTTTACCTATATTTACTGTTAATTTTCCTGATACATCATCCTTGCAATTAGGAACTATATTGTTTCCATTAGCATCTTCACCAATAACTTCTGCTAAAAACTTAATTATATTAGAATCTATTCCTATATTATTAAGAGCTATACAAAGTCTAGCTACTGCATTTATACCAGTATCACTAGCTGCTGAATGAACACTTTTTCCTATTATACATATTTTATTGCCTTCAACAGTGTATTCAAAACCTAATTTATCTAATTCTTTTTTTAACTTATCAGAATATTTTCCAATATAAACTGCTTTTCCTGGAACTGCATTTAAAGCCTTCCCAACTGATAATTCTATATCACTTTTACTCTCACATGTTAAATGAACTTGTAAAAGACCTTTTTCTGCATTTGTTATTGGAAATCTAGAATCAGGAGTAAATCCATAGTCTGGTACTTCTTCATTATTTTCTTTGTATTTATTTATACATCTCCAAAGATTTTCTTCATCAGCTCCAAAAATGAATCTTATTCTCTTATTTAAATCTATATTTAAATCCATAAGAGCTTTTACTGCATAAATTGCTGATATTGTAGGTCCTTTATCATCTTGTGTTCCTCTTCCATATAACTTACCATCTTCTAAAACACCTTCAAATGGTGGATAATTCCAGCTTTCTAAGTCACCTTCTGGAACTACATCAACATGACCAAGTATACCTATCATTTTTTCACCTTGTCCTATTTCTGCATAGCCATAATATCCATCTTTATATACTGTTTTAAACCCTAAAGATTTACATAAGTCTAAAATACCTCTTAAAGCCTTATCTATATTTTCTCCAAATGGGAAATTTTTAGTTGGCTCAGATATAACACTAGGTATTTTTACACTTTCTTGTATTGAAGAAATCATTTCATCTTGTAGAGAACTTACTTTTTCTTTAATTTGTTCTTTCATAATTATCACCCTTCAATTCTCATCATAATATACTAGTAAATATTTTGACCTTTTAAAAGAAAAATATGCTTACTTTTTTAGTTTTTTTATAAATTCAATTGCTTTTAAAGTACCCATTTTAGAGTGGTCAAATGTAAGCCCTCCTTGGAAGTAAACATTATAAGGAGGTCTTATTGGAGCATCTGCACTTAGTTCTATAGAAGAACCTTGTATAAATGCTCCTGCTGCCATTATAACTTCACTTTCATATCCAGGCATATCCCAAGGTACAGGTTTAACATAAGAATCAACTGGAGCAGCTTCTTGTATTCCTTGGCAAAAACTTATGACTTCATCAGCATTATTAAGTCTAATACACTGAATAATATCACTTCTTAAATCATCATGTTTTGGCAATACATCATATCCTAATTTTTCAAAAGCTCTTGAACAAAATATAGCTCCCATCACAGCTTGAGATACTACATAGGGTGCTAGGAAAAATCCTTGAAGAACATTTCTAGTAGTTCCAAAAGTAAGACCACATTCTTTACCTATTCCAGGAGAAGTCATTCTATATGATATAAGCTCAATTAAATCTTTTCTACCAGCTATATACCCACCTGTTAATGCAAGTCCACCTCCAGGATTTTTTATTAGAGAACCAGCCATAACATCTGCTCCAACATCAGTTGGCTCTTTAGTATCTAGAAACTCACCATAACAGTTATCAACCATTACTATAACTTCTGGTTTAACAGATTTTATTACATCAATGGCTTCTTTTATATCACTAATTGAAAGTGATTTTCTCCAAGAATACCCTTTTGACCTTTGTATCATAACAAGTTTAGTTTTATCATTTATTTTTCTTTTAATTCCTTCTAAATCTAAATTTCCATCTTCTAAAAAATCTACATCATCATATGTAACACCATATTCTTTTAAAGAGCCTTTTTCTTCTCTTATACCTATAACACCCTCTAAAGTATCGTATGGTCTTCCAGTAACAGATAGAATTTCATCTCCTGGTCTGACTATTCCTTGTATACATAAAGTGAGTGCGTGTGTTCCATTTACAATTATTGGTCTTACAAGAGCATCTTCTGTATTAAAAACTTTTGAATAAATTTCCTCTATTTTTTCACGTCCAATATCATTATATCCATATCCTGTAGTCCAATTAAAATGCATGTCACTTAATTTAGATTCTTGCATAGCTTTTAAAACTTTATATTGATTGTATTCTCTTATTTCTTTTATTTCCTCAAACTTATATTTTATATCTTCCATTATTTCTTGTGATAATTTAAAAGTATCATCATCTATCCCATAGTAACCTTTCAATAATTCTTTTGTCTCATTAAGCATTTTATCACCTGTCTCTTTGTTATTTTATTTAAACATATCAAAGGAGACTATTTTACTAAAACAAATAAATTGTAGTTTATAAGTTAGCATAAGTCTCCTTTTAATTATCTTAAATTAAATTAGTTATCTATTGTTATTGTTGTTATTATTTTGATTTTGATTAGTTAAATTAATATATTTACCAGGTTGTATAGTCGAAACAGCATGTTTATAAATCATGTTTTGTTGTCTATTGTCCCCTTCTATCAATATTATATAACTGTCAAATCCTTTTACAAGCCCTTTGACTTGAACTCCATTGACTAAATATATAGTAACAGGTATCCTTTCTTTCCTAGCATTATTTAAAAACAAATCTTGTAAATTTAAAACTGTATTTTTCATTAGATTTGTACCCTCCCAAGATTAAATTGAACATCTAAAATATTCCTATCTTATATTCTATATAAGTTATGATAAATTTTCAATATGAAGTTGTATACTTAAAAATTTATATATATTATTTTATAGAATTTTTAATATATATAATTATTTCATTTTTTAATAAATCTATATCTTCATATTTATCCAAATCAAACCATTTTGCTGTTTCATATCTTTTAAACCAAGTTATCTGACGTTTTGCATACCTTCTAGAATCCCTTTTTATTATTTCAATGGCCTCTTCATATGTATATTCTCCATCTAGATACTTCAACATCTCTTTGTATCCTATACCTTGCATTGATATCATATCTTTTTTAAATCCCATATTTAGGAGTTTTTTAACTTCTTCAACTAAACCACTCTCTATCATGATATCGACTCTCATATTTATTCTTTCATACAAATGCTCTCTATCTCTATTCAAAACTATTATTATAGGTTGATAATCGTCATTAAATTTTAAGTCACTTGAAAAATCATTCATTTTATTACCACTTAAACAAACTTCAAGTGCTCTTATAACTCTCTTTGTATTGTTTTTATGAATTCTATCAGCAGCTTCTTCATCAAGTGATTTTAATCTATCATGCATGTAATCTATTCCATTCTCAAGAAGTTGTTTTTGAAGCTCTTTTCTTAATTCATTATTAGCATCAGATTTTGCAAAATCCATATTGTATATTAAAGAATTGAGATAAAGACCTGTTCCTCCAGTCACTAAAATACACTTTCCCTTTTGATTTATTTCAGATATATATTTTTTTGCCCTTTGTTGAAATTCTGAAACTGAAAATGGATAGTCAGGTTTAACCTCATCTATAAGATAATGCTTTACTCCTTGCATTTCCTCAGATGTAACTTTTGCACTTCCAATATCCATATATTTATATATTTGCATAGAATCTGCTGAAATTATCTCTGCATCCATATCTTTTGCTAACTTTATTGACAAATCAGTCTTTCCAACAGCAGTTGGACCTGTAAGTATTATAAGTGGTATTTTTTTCATAACATTCCTTTCCATATATTTTAAATATCCAAAATATTTTACATAATTCTTTTAAACATTTTTTCTATTTCGGTCTTAGAAATTTCAACCATTATAGGTCTACCATGAGGACACGTAAATGGATTCTCACAATTTTCTAATTGTTCCAATAAGCTTTTTATCTCAATATCATATATTTTATCATTTGCTTTTATAGCAGACCTACATGCCATAGATGCAAATCTCTCACCTTTTAAATCATAATTACTTGTAATCTCATCTATATTATCAATTATTTGAAGTATAAACTTTTCAGTTTCTGGAATTCCAAATATAGTTGGAACACATCTTATCATTACATGATTGTTGCCAAAAACTTCTAATTCGAAACCAAATTTCATAAATAACTCTAAATTATTTTCAATTTGAAGCATATCTACATTTGATACTTCAAGAATTACTGGGTCTAAAAGTATTTGCATATTGATATCTTGTCTATAGAACTTATCCATATATCTCTCATACAAAACTCTTTCATGTGCAGCATGTTGGTCTAACAAATACATAGAATCATCTTTACTTAGAATTATATAAGTATTAAATACGACTCCAATTACAGAATATCCATATAAAGAAAATCTTTGTTTTGAATTAGTTAAATATTCCTCTTGGCTGTCTTTAATACTTCTTTCTAAATAATTACTATCTTCATTTTTAGAACTATCAATTTGTTTAGGCCTATCAACTTGAAATTCTTCTTGTATATTGTCATTTACAACCTCTTCTTCTAAAGAGCCCGTATTTTTTAATTCATTTTCTATATTTGCATTTAAAACTTCGCTTACAGAAGGAAATTCGTCTATTGGTTTTTCACTTGATAAACTTACAACTTCAATGAATTCATCTTTATCTTTAGTTGTATTATTATTTTTTGAATTAGCTTCAATGAAGTTCTTATTTTTAAATTCATAATCTGTACTTTTTTCTCTACTATTGATAGCAATTCGAGGCTGCGTTTTTTTATCATTATATGTAGCATACTTTCCAATAAGGTTAGAATGTATTAATTTAACTTTTAAAAAATCTCTTAGCTCTATATACACTTCTTGTTCTTTTTCAAATTTAACTTCAAGCTTATTAGGATGTATATTTACATCAATACCTGCTGGGTCTACTTCTATATTTAAAAAACAAACAGCATGCTTACCTATTGGAATTATAGACTTATAACTTTCAGTTATTGCATCTATAATTATTTTACTTTTTACAAATCTTTTATTTATATAGATATGTTGCAAGTTTTTATTGGAACGATAGATGTTATTATTTCCTATATATCCATCAATTTTAAAGTGATTGCATTTAAATTCTATATTTATTAGGTTTTCCGTTATTTCTTTTCCATATATACTCCTAATAGTATTTATGAGCTTTCCATCACCTGGTGTATTTAACATTTGTTTATTATTATTTGTATATTTAAATTGGATATTAGGATTGCCTATTGCAAGCTTATTTATCAAATCACTTATGTTTATGGTTTCAGCATGGGTAGATTTCAAAAATTTCTGTCTTGCTGGTGTATTAAAGAAAATCTCTTTTATAATGATTGTTGTACCATTAGTGGAACCAATTGGCTCCTTTGAAACTATTTTTCCACCTTCTACAAATATTTTAGTTCCAACCATTTCATCTTTGGTTTTAGTAATCATTTCTAATTTTGATATAGCTGAAATAGATGCTAATGCTTCTCCTCTAAATCCAAGAGAGTACAAATCATATAAATCATCAATTTTTTTAATTTTACTAGTAGCATGTCTTAAAAATGATTTCTCAACTTCGCTTGAAGGTATTCCTATTCCATTATCTGTGATTTTAATTAAGGTTTTTCCTCCATCAATGATATCTATAGAAATCTTATTTGCACCTGCATCAATAGAATTCTCAATTAATTCTTTTAATGCAGAAGACGGTCTTTCTACTACTTCTCCTGCTGCTATTTTATTTATAGTCAAATCATCTAGGATGTTAATTATATTTTTCATTTTTACACCTCTAAGATTTTATTTCTTTTGCTTTTTTTTGAAGATTGTAAAGAGAATTTATAGCATCTAATGGAGTCATATTTAAAATATCTAAGTTTAAAATTTCTTCTGACAATATATCTCTCTTTACACTATCAAAAGATATTTGAGTTAGTGCTAATTCCTTTACAGAATCTTCTTTATCAATTTCTTCTTTACTATCCTTTTTCTTCATTGAAATAACTTCATCGTTTAACGTTTTAAACTTAGAATTTAGTTTATCATAATCCTTTTTCATGTGTTTATAATCTTTTACTATAAGCTCATGCTCTATTTTTAGAGATTCGTATTTATTTTTAAAATTGCTCTGATTTACCTTAAGTAGTTCTTCATCTAAATCCTTATTAATCACAATAGTTTTTTCTTTATCTCCATTTATTGCTACACTGTTATAAACATGATTTTTTTCTAAATCCTTAAGTATATATTTTGCTCTATCTATGACTTCATCTGGCAATTTAGCTAATTTAGCAACATAGATTCCATAACTCTTATCTGCACCTTGAGGAATTATTTTTCTTAAAAATATTATTCCCTCTCCATCTTCTTTAACTGCTATTGAATAATTTTTAACCTCTTTAAATTCTTCTTCTAAATCAGTAAGTTCATGATAATGTGTTGCAAATAGTGTCTTACATCTAATATTCTTTTGAATATATTCTACTATTGACCATGCTAAACTTATACCATCATAAGTACTAGTTCCACGTCCTATTTCATCTAAAATAACTAAGCTTCTTTCAGTAGCATTTTTTAATATAAGAGATACCTCATTCATCTCTACCATAAAAGTAGATTGTCCTTGAGATAAATCATCACTAGCCCCTACTCTTGTAAATATTCTATCTAATATCGGTACATTAGCATATTCTGCTGGAACAAAAGAACCTATATGTGCCATAAGTGCTATTATAGCAGTTTGTCTCATATATGTTGACTTACCAGACATATTAGGTCCAGTTATTATGTTAATGATGTTTTCTCCACGATTTAAATATGTATCATTTGGAACAAAATTTTCTTCACCTACTATATTTTCAACAACTGGATGTCTACCATTTCTTATATCGAGTTTATTATTTTCGTTTATCTGTGGTTTTATATAGTTGTTTATGTGAGCAACTGTTGCCAAAGATACAAAAACGTCTATATTAGCTATAATCTTAGCTACTTTTTGTATTCTGTCTATATTTTTATATATAGTATCTCTTATACTTACAAATATCTCATATTCTAGAGATTTAATTTTCTCTTCAGCATGTAGTATCTTTTCTTCTATTTCTTTTAACTCTGGAGTTATATATCTTTCTGCATTACTAAGTGTCTGCTTTCTTATATATGTCTCATCTAGTTTTGCTTGTTTAAAGTTAGCCTTTGTTATTTCTATATAATATCCAAATACTTTATTAAATCCTATTTTTAATGATTTAACTCCCGTCTTTTCTCTTTCTCTATTTTCTATTTCTTTTATAAGAAAAGCACCATTTTTAGAAATATCCCTCAATTCTTTAAGTTCATCACTAAAATCAGACTTAATTATATTCCCATCTTTTATAGTTATTGTAGGTTCTTCCAAAATGGCTTCATCTATTAAACTGTATATATCATCCAACTTGTCCATTTCTGATACATACTCTTTTAATCTATTTGCATTTGATAAGTCTATTGTGTCTTTTAGATTTGGTAATTTTTCTACTGAATTTTTTAAGTGAACTAATTCTTTTGGTGTTACTCTTTCAAATGCTATTTTCCCACATATTCTTTCTATATCATATATATTTTTAAGTATATCATTTAAATCTTCTCTTAGTATAAAATCATCTTTTATTTCTTCTATTACATTTAATCTATTTTCAATTTTAGGTTTATTTATCAGAGGCTCTTCTACATATTTTCTTAGAAGTCTTCCTCCCATCGCAGTAGATGTTTTGTCTAAAACATGTAATAGTGAACCTTTCTTTTTATTTCCTCTTATAGTCTGAGTAAGTTCTAAATTAGTTCTAGTAAACATATCTAAGACCATATACTCTGATGAATTGTATATATTTATATTATTAATATTGGATGTTATCTGCTTTTGAGTGTTATATATATAGTTTAGAAGAATTGATAAACTCGATTTTATAAGACCCTTATCATCAAACTTTAATTTTTGTAGATAAACCTCTGGAAAATACTCTTTTAATATATTTATATCTAAATAGTTTTCGCTAAAACTTTCATTTATGTATATGTTGCTTACAGTAGCTATATCTCTAAGTTTTTCTATAAAATTCAAATCATTTATAATTATTTCTGTAGGATGAATTTTTGCAATTTCTTCTATTACTTTATCTTCATTCAGACAAGTTGCATTAGCTTCTCCTGTACTTATATCTACATAAGTTAAACCTATATTGGCGTCATCTTTATATAAAGATAATAAATAATTATTCTTTTTATTTTCAAGTAAATTTCCATCTAGAACTGTTCCAGGAGTAATAACTCTTATTACCTCTCTCCTAACAATTCCTTTTGCAGTAGATGGGTCTTCCATTTGCTCACCTATTGCTACTTTATATCCATTTTCTACTAACTTTGATATATATGAATTGGCTGAGTGAAATGGTACTCCACACATAGGAGCACGTTCTTCTAAACCACAGGCTTTCCCTGTTAATGCTATTTCAAGAGCTTTTGAAGCTACTAATGCATCTTCAAAAAACATTTCATAAAAATCTCCCAATCTAAAAAACAGTATACAATCTTTATATCTATTTTTTACTTCAAGATACTGTTTCATCATAGGAGTTAATTTATTCATATCTATTTGCATTATTAAACCTCCTTCTTTTCTAATTAAATATTATATCATAGTACTTGATTATTATTAACATAATATATAAAATTTTGACGTATAACTAAAAAACAATCCAAAATGCTGATTGCACTTTGGATTGTTAAGTTTAATAATCACTAAGTAAAAACGTATAGAATTTTATAATAAAGATATTATCTCTTTTTTCAGTTTAATAACATTCTCAAGATTATCTTCATTTATATTTCTATTATCTATGATAAATTCTTTTTTTACTATTGATGGTTTTTTTGAGATAACATAAATTCTATTTGATAACATTATAGCTTCATCAATATCATGAGTTATAAGAAGTATCGTTGAATTTACTTTTTTCTTAACTTCTAAAAGCCATTTTTGCATAGATGTTTTAGTTAATGAATCGAGTGCACCAAAAGGTTCATCTAAAAGCATTATGTCATTAGAATTTATAAAAGTTCTCAAAAAATTAGCTCTTTGTCTCATACCTCCGGAAAGTTCTGCTGGATATTTATACTCATACCCTTCCAAACCAAAAACCTCAAAGTAGTGTTTTACCATAGACCTAGCTTTGCTCTTTTTTTCTTTTTTTAGTACCAATGGAAGAGACACATTATCTATTATAGTTTTATATGGTAAAAGTAAATCTTTTTGATACATGTAGCTATAATTACCGTTTATGTTTACCATACCACTATTATAGTCTGTCAATTGAGTTATAATATTAAAGATAGTACTTTTTCCACATCCGCTTGGTCCCAATATAGAAACAAATTCGCCTTCATAAACATCAATACTTATATCTTTTAAAACATCTACATCTTTATATGTCTTTGATACATTTTCTATAGATATTTTTGCCTTTTTATTGTGGTAAGAATTCATTTGTGTAAGCATCACTTGCCTTCATATCCTTATCTATTAATTTATATTCTTTTAAGAATGATGTATAGTTATTCCATACACTATCTTTCATTTCTCCCCATCTTGGTGCATCATCTTTATATTTACTTGCTAAATATTCTTGACTCTTTATTGCTAGTTTTTCATCTACCTCAGGAGCATGCTTTACTAAAATTTTTGCAGCATCTTCAGGATTTTTTATTGCATACTCATAACCTTTTGTTGTAGCTTTTAAGAATTTCTTAGCAAGTTCTGGATTGTCTTTAAGTACAGTCTCATTAGAAATTATAAGTGGTGTATAATAATCTAATCTTTCATCTAGGTCTTTTACTGGTATAAAGTTTAAATCATAATCAATTAAATTAGCTTTAACTACATCCCAACCTTCAAATATCCATGCAAAATCTACAGTTTTCATAGCTGCAAAGAAATCATCTTGACCAGTATTAACTATCTTTAATTTATTAAAGTCAGCTCCATTTTTATTCATAACTGCTTTAAAAACAGCTTCTTCTGATGGAGAACCCCAACCTCCATAAGTTTTTCCTTCAAAATCTTTTGCTGTAGTTATGTTTTTTTCTTTTGGAGATGCAAATCCAGAAGTATTGTGTTGTATAACAGTAGCTACAGCTTTTATTGGAAGTGGGTCTTCACTAGTTTTTGCGTAAGTAACTTGCTCTTGATAACTTATACCAAAGTCAGCCTTTCCTGTTGCTACTAAAGTCTCAGCTCCACTTTCAGGTGGTTGTACTATTTCAACATCCAAGCCTTCTTCTTTATAATAACCTTTATCAAGCGCCACAAATAATCCAGTATGATTAGTATTTGGTGTCCAATCAAGTACAACAGTCACTTTTTTAGAAGAAGTATCTTTACTATTTTTTTTGTCTTTATCACTATTATTTCCAGAAGAACATCCAGTTATTGTTGCTAATGTAAGAGCACTTACTAAACCTAATATTCCTAATTTTTTGAAATTCATAATATCCTCCCTCAAGTACATTTAATCTTCTAATCTATGTTTTATAACAACTTTTTTTATAGCTTGTACAATTCCTACAAATATTAAGCTAAATATAACTACTAATATAGTAGATGCAAATACTTTATCAAGTGCATATGCACTTTTTGACCTTAGCATATAAACACCAAGACCTTTAGTTCCACCTAACCACTCTGCAACAGTTGCTGCCATTACAGCATAAGTAGCAGATATTTTAAGTCCAGAAAAAAATTTATCCATTGACATAGGAAATTTAAGATGAATAAAAGTATTAATCTTATTTGAATTCATAGTCTTAAACAAATTTAAATAATCTTTATCAATATTCTCAATACCATCTACAAAACTTATTAATATAGGGAAAAAACACGTAAGTGTTACCATCAATATTTTTGGCATTGTTCCAAAGCCAAACCAAATCATAAAAAGTGGAGCTATTATTATTGTAGGTATCATTTGAGTCACTAACATAATAGGATAAAGACATTTTTTTATTATCAATACAAAATCCATTAATATTCCAATTATTAAAGATATTATTATTGCAACTATAAAGCCAAATATTGCTTCTCCTATAGTAACCATGGCATGCATGGATAAATTTTGATAATCTTTAAAAAATACATTAATTATATCTATTGGTGTAGGCAGTATATATTGAGGAACTCTTAAAACTTCTACCACAGATTGCCAAAAAATAAGTATAAACAAAAATGTTGCTATTGGATATATACTATTTTTGACTTTATCTATGATTTCTAAGTTTATCATCTATAGTTAAACCTCCAGCTTTTTCATCTACTCTAGCTACTGTTATAACTCTTTCACATCCAAGATTAAAAGGGATTTTATGTACTTTTTTTAGCAGTTCAAAAACTTCATCAAAATCACCTTCAACAGTAGTACTCATTGCTCCTATTTCACATTTAAGACCACTGTTTTCAATTTCTGCTATACAAGCATCTACTACTTTATACATTTCTTCTTCACCTTTGTAAGGTCTTAGTGGCATTACTGCTATGTCTGCAATTACCATTTAAATCACTCCTTTTAAAATAATTAATACCTACTAGGTATATTTTGTTTTTTATTAAAATATTTTATAGATAAAAACATAGTATATTTAAATAAAATAAAAGTCTTATCCAAAATAGGATAAGACTTATTTTTATCTTTACTGGTCTCCCTACACTGGCATTATCCAAACAGGTTCAAAGGGTCGAGATAAAATCTCCTCTCAGCATATTAGCTCCCCGAAATATATTATATCTTTTCTACTTGATTATACTACACTTATCATATTTTAACAAATTTTTTATTTATATCATATATTTTATTTGTATTAAAATTTACAAAACTACTATAGTAGTTTATGATTTATTGTCTTTATTCTCACTAATTTTGTAAAATTTCAATAACCATCTTTGATTTACTATAGCTTTATTCTGTTAATGCTATTATTTTTGATATAATAGATTTTTATACACATATATTTATTATCTATACTCTTTTTAATATATTGAACACTTCCTGTTGATTAATTTTGTGCTACTTCATCAATATAATTCAAATAGATTAATAATATAACTTTACAGTTCCTTTTACACAACAAGCTTTATTACATAATTTACTTGTATGTTTTATTTTTAAAGGACAAAATAACTTTTATATTTAATTTTTTTAGTTTATATATTGAAAAATAAAACGTTTTCCTGTAATATTATAATCGTAGAATAAAACTAACTAGGCAAAACTAGAGAAATTTAGTGACGCAAAGCTATAGGGACTAACACTTATAAAATAAGTTATGTCAGCCAGTTGCCAAAAAGATATTTTCTTTTTGTTTTTTATGAAAGTTTTTTAGGGGGATAAATAATATATGTTTATGAATAAAATAGATAGATGTACACATATACTAACTGCCTATATATGTAGTTCATATGACTACTGTAATTTTATAGATACGCAGTTAAACGATTTTATACTAGAGTATGGTGAAAATGTTGTGGAATCTTGTTTACATCAAGTGATGGTATTGGTAAGTAAGTATAATTAAATGGATTTTATTTTCTAGAAAACCCTTTTTAGTTTTATCTACATTTTAAATGTATTATTGATATAAAATTGATAAAAAAAAGATATCATTTGTATAATCATGTTGCTCAATTTCCTTATGAGTATGCCCTGCTACTATCGCATCAATTCCATCAACTTCTTTAGCTAGTTCTTGTATTCTATTACCTGGATTTTTAGGCTTTTTAGGTTTTTCTCCACTATGTACTACGGCTAATAGTATATCTGGATTTTCTTTTTCTTTTATTTCCTTCACCCATTTTTTAGCATCATCTATCATATCATTCATATATAAATCCTGGTATGTAGCCATATCTTTTAAATCTCTGGACTTAGCCTTAATTTTATTTTCGTTTTCATCAAAATCCCATCCTTCTCCGACTTCTTTGATTGTAAGACCAAGTATACCAAGCTTAACTTCACCATATTTTGTTTCAATTGTATTTATTGTGTAAGGTTTAACATAACTTGAACTGTTACTATTATATGTATTCGCAGATAAAACTTCTATATTTTCACTATTAAATTCATTTATCATTTTATCTAAATTTTTTTTAGAGCTAGAAACAAACTCATGATTACCAAGCACTACTGCATCATATTTAACTTCACTCATTTGTCTAACTATAGGTACTTCTTTTTTAATTACTTCATCTTTTTCGTAAGCATCTCGAGCCTCACTAAGATATTGCTCCATTGCTCCTAAACCATCCGAATCATAAAAATCTCCTGCATCTACTAATGTTATATTAGAGTCTTTTTTTCTTTCTTCGTTTATTTTTTCAGCTACATTATAGGTAACTTCTCCATGTAAGTCTGTAGTTGCTAATATATTGATTTCAGTGATTTTATCATTTTTAGAATTAGTGCAACCTGTCAATATCATTAGAATTGATATTAAACATAAACTTAATACTTTGGCTTTACTTTTAAAATTCATTTTATCCCCCTATAAAACTTAATATACATAAAGTATAACAGTTGAACTAACAAACTAATTTACACCAAAATATATATTAGCGTAATTAATAAGCTAATTTATTCTCAATAAATCTCTAAATGTATTATTTAAAATTTACATTACTCATCTGTATTAACCTGTCCTAAGTATTTAAAATTAGAATTCTTATTTACAATAGTTAATTGTTTTGGTAATGAATAAATTAATGATTTAGAATCAATTATATCTATTTTAAAATATGTAATCAATGATAATAAACATAAAATTAATGCCATTAAATTTCCTGTTTTATTTTTTTCATTAAACATATTAGATACTCTTTTTTTTATATCTGATTTCTTATGCAGTCCAGCTACAAATTTATTTGAAGAATTTAAATCTTTTTTCATTGCACCTATAATAGTCAAAGCATACTCTTTTTTATCTTCTATACTACGATTTTTTAAAACTCTTTCATCACAATAAAGTTCACAATCTAAATCTATAACTTTATCCATAATGTACATAAAAGGATTAAACCAATATACTATTTTTAAGAATAATACTAAATATTTAATATAAATGTCTTTACTCTTAAAATGCATAAGTTCATGTCTAAATATCCATTCAAGTTCTTTTAATTTATAATCATATGGTGGTAAAAGAACACAGAAATTAAAAAATGACGGAGTTTCAACTTCATGAGAATATTTAATCTTTACATTTTTATTTATATTAAGCTCTTTTAATAAACTATCATAAAGATTGTTTATGTCTTCATCATCAACATCATAGGACAAATCCTCTATCAGATTTTTAAGCTTAATATATTTCCATAAAGTAGAAATCAAATAAAATATCGTAACAGTAATCCAAATAGACACTAAAATAATAGTACACAAAGTAGAAATATTGTTAAAACCTTCTAAATTTACCTTATTAATATTGTGTTGATATTTCAATTCATTAAATGCAAAAGTATAATATGTAAATGGTAATAATAGTTTTATAATGACAATAAACCATATATAATAGTTAAATTTTCTACTGAAAGTTTTAAAAATAGTCATTCTAAAAACTAATAAGAGAACTATAAATAAACTACTTACTAAAACGGTTCTAAAAAAATCGTTTAAAATTGAAATCATAAATTTTCACCCCCTTATTCTAGAGTGAATTGTGGAATATTTAAAAAACAAGCACCAATATAAAAATAGCAACAGGACTATGTCTTTCTTAATACAAAGAATTCCTTCATGACACCAGTTAAAAATTCCAATATCTTTTGACAGTTGACATACTTAAATTTAATTAAATAGGATAATGACTTTTAGGTATAGCTTTTCTTTTATCTCTTTTAAGACATAATCGAGTCATCCTCTATTATCAATAAGCATAGTTGGTTTTAATTTTATTCCATCCGAATCTTTTTTTATAAAAATTTAAATACTTCTTTTATATAATTTTGATTGTAACATAGAGCATGACATAATACCACAAGAGCTATTCTATAAATAAAGAATACTCAAATATTTTTCATAATTACGCTACAATTGTTAAATGATACAAAAATAGTATAAAAGACTATAAGGATTGTTACAAAGATTTATTCTACATTTGACAGAAAGACACCCAAATATTAGAATTAAAGAAACATATGATTTCTTCATTTTTGGCGGATAAAGCCTATACAAAATAAACTATACAGAATCTAAGGAGATTATTTAAATGAATAAAAAATTAATTGGAATTTTGGCTGGGATGGGCCCAAGGTCAACAGCGCCATTTGTTGATTTAATTATTGATGAATGTCAGTCTCAGTATGGAGCGAGATACGATGAAGAGTTTCCTGAAATTATGATATATTCCTTACCTACTCCATTTTATATTGACCGCGCAATAAATCATGAACTTATGAAAAAAACTATCATTAAGGGTCTAAAAAAACTTGAATCAATTGGAACAAACTTTATTGCGATGCCGTGCAATTCAGCTCATATATATTTTGAAGAATTGAAAGAATCAATAGGTATTCCATTATTAAATATTGTAGAAGAAACTATTAAATATTTACCTGCTACGCCACAAAAAGTAACTCTACTTTCAACAAGTTCAACATTTGAATCTACAATTTATCAAAAAGGTATAACAAAAGCTGGTCATGAATTTATATTTAAAGAAGAATGGCAAAAAAAGATAAATGCTCTTATACAAAACATAAAAACAGATAAGAATAATCCACAAAATATCAATATTTGGAATGAACTTCTAGAAAGTATAAAATTTGAATCTATTGAAAACATAGTGATTGCTTGCACTGATTTAAATGTTGTCTTGGAAAATATACAACCATCAATTAACATTATTGATTCGTCAAAATGTTTAGCAGAGTCAGTTATTAAGAAATATTTAGAGTTAGAAAAATAGAATTTACTCTATTTTTAATTTATAAATATTTTAGATAAATTATTCATAAAAAAGTAAAGCAGTAAGATTATCTTACCACTTTACTTTTTTATAAATACTCACTTTTTTATTTTTGATGATGATTCTAAAATAAAATTCACCTTAATGAGATTGTAAAAATAAAAAAATGAATGTCAGTTAAAATAGAAATATATTTTTCAATTAAAGGTCACAAAATTATTTTATAATACTTTAGTTTAAATATTACTAAACTTAAATACTTTAGTATTTGTTAATACTTGTTAATATATATTTATTGATTTATTATATAATAATATAGATATTACTATATCTTGAATTAGATAAATATAATTACGTATATATTGTTATTGTCAAAATTTAATTCTACATTTTTTTAATAATATTATTTTAGGAGGAAAAAATGATAAACAATATTAAAAATAAATTTAAAGATTACAAACCATATATAAACGGTTATGAAAATATGAAAAGAGCATCTGTATTAATTCCAATAGTAGAAATAAATAACATACATCATATATTATTTGAAGTTCGCTCAAAAAATTTAAAGCATCAACCCAATGAAATTTCTTTTCCAGGTGGAAAAATAGAGTCTAACGAAACTCCTTATGAAGCCGTTATTAGAGAAACATGTGAGGAACTTGGAACTTTTAATGACAATATAGAAGTTATAGCAAGTCTTGACTTACTTATAACTCCTGTAAAATTTATAATACATCCCTACTTAGGATATATAAAAAACATCAATAATTTAAATATAAATAAAGATGAAGTTGACCATACTTTTTTGGTACCTATAAAATATCTTTTAGAAAATCCTCCAAATACCTATAATAATACAGTCAAAGTTTTTCCTGATGAAAATCTTCCATATGGTTCAATTCCAAATCAAAAAGATTATAAATTTGAAAGTGGAAGTTACCCTGTTCTATTTTATAAATATAAAGATTATGTAATTTGGGGAATAACAGCAAAAATATTAGAAAATTTTTTAAACTTCTTATCAGAATAATACTTGTAATCAAATATTCAAATTTTTATATAAGAAGTTTTTAAAATTTTCTAACTTTAAAATGTTATAATTCTAAAAAAGATAGTAAATTATGTTTTATAATATTTTTTATGCTTGATTATTGTTCAATTATTGTTACACAATTTTTAATACAATTTCAAGCTAAGCACTATGTACTAATACCACATTATAAATAAATTATAATATGATAATATATCTAATAAGATTAATCTATGAAATAAATGATTTTAATGTATGTTTATGGTAAAATATTAATCATTAAGTAAACTGATAAATCAGAGTATCTGGAGGTGCTTATAATGTTTGCAGTAGGATTCACAGTTATAATTGCAATTGCCTCTTTCATTTTAAGTATATTGTTATTTAATGGAAAAGGAAGTATGCTATTAGCAGGTTATAATACTATGAGTGATAAAGAAAAAGCTCGATATGATGTAAAAAAACTATGTAGAAGTTCTAGCATTGTTACTTTTATTGTATCTATAATGTTATTTATCATGTCATTTTTGGGATATAGAATAGAGAGTGGACAAATGGATGAAAAAAAAATGCTTCCGTTTGCTGTAATATTTATAATAGTTATACTTGCTAGCGTGTTTTTCAATATCTATTACTCTAACAAGAAATGTAAAAAATAAAAATTAGTAAGTTAAGCAGTTAATTATGAAAGATTGACTGCTTTTTTATGTCTATTAGATATTTTAATATATAATAAATACTAAATATAGTTAAGTAAGCTTTGATAAAATAGAATAAAAAATAGATGTACAATTAATTTACATCCTATATCAAATTTATTTTTATTTATAATAGAAACTGAAATTATCATAATATATATGATATGTTCTTAAAATTAAAAAATTTAATATATTTTGTTTTATAGTACATCTATTTCAATCAGTTTACATAATTTTATTATTTTATACAGTGTTAATCATTTATTAGTACCCCATTCAATGAAAATGTTCTAGGTTCAGTAATTTTAACCATAACTAATTTTCCAATTAAATCATCACTTCCACCTTCAAAATTTACAAGTTTATTTTGTCTAGTTCTACCAGCAAGTTTATTTTCATTATTTTTGCTTCTTCCTTCGACCAAAACTTCAACTACTCTATTTTTATATTCATTATTTATCTCTGCTGAGATTCTATTTACTGCTTCTAATACTCTATTAAATCTTTCATGTTTTATTTCTTCTGGTATTTGATTTTCCATTTTAGCAGCAGGAGTTCCCTGTCTTTTAGAATAAATAAATGTAAATGCTGAATCATATCTAACTTTTTCAACCACATCTAGAGTATCTTCTAAATCTTCTTCTGTTTCTCCTGGAAAACCTATCATTAAGTCCGTTGAAAAAGCAATATCTGGCACTTCTTTTTTAGCTTTCTCTATTATGTCTAGATAATATTCCTTTGTATAATGTCTATTCATTTTTTTCAGAAGACTACTACTTCCACATTGTATTGGTAAATGTAAAAATTCACACACCTTATCACAATCTCTAATTGCATATATCACCTCATCAGATATGTCTTTAGGATGAGATGTCATAAATCTAACTCTTTCAATTCCTTCTATATCATTAACTTTTCTTAAAAGTTCTGAGAATGCAACTGGATTTTCAAGTGTTTTGCCATACGAATCTACATTTTGTCCAAGCAAAGTTATTTCTTTTGTTCCATTTGAAACAAGCTCTTTTATCTCATTAATTATATCTTCAGGTGTTCTACTTCTTTCTCTTCCTCTTGTATATGGAACTATACAATATGTACAGAAATTATTGCATCCATACATTATATTTACAAATGCTTTTAATTCAAATTTTCTATTACTTCTAAGGCCTTCTATTACTTCTCCATCTACATCCCATACATCTACTAACATTTTATCAGAATTTATTGATTCTGTAAGTAATTGTGGAAATTTATATAGATTATGTGTTCCAAATACAAGGTCTACATGTTTGTATTTTTTTCTTAGTTCTTCTACAACATGTGGTTGTTGCATCATACATCCACACACAGCTATTTTCATGTTTGGATTTTTTCCTTTTAGATGCTTTAACTGACCTAAATTTCCATACACCTTTAGTTCTGCATTTTCTCTTACTGCACATGTATTATATATTATTAGGTCACTTTCTTCAACTATCATTGACATTTGGTATCCCATTTCTTCTAACATTGAACAAAGTTTTTCTGAATCATGTTCATTCATCTGGCATCCAAAGGTTTGAGTAAACACGAGTTTTCTCTTTCCAGTTCTGTTGAAGTATTCTTCATTTTGTCTGTGTATTTGTTCTATATATTTATCTTGTTCTTGTATTTTCTCTATAGGTATTGTTACTTGTTTTCTTTTGCTCACTTCTATTCCTCCTAGTTAATTTCTTATATTACACATAACCTTAATTATATCAAATAAGAAAAATCTTTTAAAGGTATTATTAAAGTTTTAACTATAATAAAAGACAGCCAAATCGCTGTCCTTTATTATATTATACTTTTATATAAAAATAGATTTTAAATCAATCCATTTACAATTCTACAAAATATATTTCTATTGATATCTAATAATTTACTAAGTTTATACTATACAAGTACATTAAATTAATCTTATTTAAGAAAATAAAATAATCATAATATCTTTATAAAATAAACTTTTTATTATATCAAGTATATCTCAAATTAAATATTATAAGCCATATATCTAATCAAATTTTAACTTTGGTAACTAACCCTTCTTATTGATAAATTAACAATTTTGAATAAAAATATTCCTGCAACTAAATTTATTAAAACAGCTGGTAATACTACTGTTAAGAATAATGCTGTAAAAGAAGCTCCTGGAAGACCAACTATAGCTTGAGCAGCTAACAAAAATATTGTTCCACTTACAAGTGTTCCTATTGGCATTATAATTGCAACTACTATAGTATCCTGTGTTTTTTTAGATAAGTTTTTTATAAAAGGCATTTTATAGCTAACATATATTAATAAAAATACTATATTGGCTGTAAGAGTTTTATCTATTATATTAGGAACTTGACCTCCTGGGAAGCTTGATGTAAGTGCTGTAAATATACCTGTCACTATTCCTGCTATTAAGCAAGTTTTATAGTCATCTCTATTTAAAACTAATATCACAAACAGCATTGCTAGTGGTACATCTGGTTTCATTGGTAATCCTATAGCAGGTGTAATTTGATGTATTAATAATCCCATTGCTAAAAGTATTGCATTTAAAGTTAGTTTTTTTGTATTTGTTTTCATTTTTGTATTTCCTCCTAATTTTTTTAATTTTCAATTTATTTTTTTGCCAGTTTTCTAAATCATCATCTTTAGCTTTAGAAATTCATAACATCCATTTCACCACCTTCTACATATCGAATTTTTCGTAAAATAAAAAACTCCGTCCTAAATTAATAGGACGGAGATTATCCGCGTTGCCACCTAAATTATATAAAAACTTAATATAAAACTCAATTTTTATATATCTCATTATCAGGTACTTACATACCCTATTCGCTATAACGTACGACTAACGATAAAGTCTACTCTCAAAAATATGATTTCGATTTACTCCTCTAAGGCCCATTCATCAAATTTTTTCTTACCAAGATTCCACCATCCTTGGCTCTCTATATTGAACCTAAATTTAACTACTCTTCCTTGTCATAGGATTTAATTTATTATATATTGTTTTGCCATTGAAATAATCATATTACTTTTTCTAAAAAATGTCAATATATTTTTATAGCTTTTTAAATATACTTCTTTTAAAACTATTTTTTTAAAATAATACTAATAAAAATCAATACTAATTTCTTTCTTAAAATTTTATACCTAATTCAAACTTTTTAAATTTTATTTTCAATAATTTAATTTATTTTCTTATTATTTATCTAGCTATTTTATGTAATTTTTGAATTAGTCTTAATAAGGCTTTAATAATTCTATTTTTATATTCTAATAAAATCTTTTCTTATTTCTTTTAATTAATATTACTATTACTATAGCTATAATGATAAATATCACTATTACTAACAATATCAACTTTGATATTATATTGTGTTTTTTTATACTTCTGTTACTATGTCTATTTATAATTCCATTTCTATACCTTTTATTACTTGTACTTCGTTTTTTTAGTTTTATTTTACTTTTATTTGACCTACTACCTCTATGTCTTTTTCTAGATTTAATAGTCTTAAACTTAGCATTAGTAGATGTATAGTTCGTTTGTGTTGAGTAAACAGATGTACTAAAATCGTTAATAATTTCAGCTTCTACTTGTAGCGGATTTACAATACTGATTACTAGCAAAAAACATATAATTATCCTAATCAATTTTTTCTTTTTTTTCATTTACTTTCCCCTCATAAAAAATTTATATCTATTTTATTATAATATATACTCACTCAAAAACTACAAATTTTTTCAAATTTCTAATTTTTTTATATTAGATATTTTTTATAATATCAGAAGAATATTAAAATTTGACTATATTTTTTCGTCCTTATTCTTAATCTAACTGGAACAATAGGAATTACACAAATAGAATTAAGCAATGCATTCCTTTTTTATATTTATCAATCAACAGTGGAATGTTCAACAATACTATAATGTCATTAACTTTAAATTAAAAACTAAAATTTTACAATTTAGATATCTCTTCAACAATCTCTTTGACAGATTTATTAGAAACATTAATTTTCGTTGTTGCTAATATTTCATACATGGGTAAATAGTTAACACTTCTTTCTATTACATCAGTAAAACGCAAACCTTCCTCTACATCGGTCTTCAACCTTTTTCTCAATACAGTTTCATCACAAATTAAGGAAATATTTATTACTCTACAATCAGATATATCTAGGCAAGATATAATAGTATCAATAATACTTTGTTCATGCATTACCCAACAAAAAATAATATTTTCAAAAGTACTACACTTTATAAAGTTATTCAACAATGAACAAATATTTGAAAGAACCATTTTTTTCGTTTCAACAGTAATTTGAAATGGATGCATATCCCAACACCAATCACCATCAAGAAAAACACTATTTTTCAAGATTAATTTTAGAGATTGGCATACTGTTGTTTTGCCTACTCCCATTGTCCCACCAATAATATAAATATTTTTCATTCATTTTTCCTTTCAAAGTTCAATTTATTTGTTAGTCATATTTTATCACATCAACATATAAAAATCATACTTTAACATCTATCATATTATTCATACCATATACAATTGCTTTGTTATCTTTAGGTCTCTTATATTCCTTCCTAAATGGATTAAGTAGAAAATTAAACTTATAAATCAGTTTTTATTACTTAAATTTTTGAAATAATTAATTTAAACTTTATACATTTATTAATTTGTAACATAATCTATATTCATACTTTCTTTCATTAAAATTCCATGATACAATAATACTGCTAGATAATAGTAGTAGTTTAATATAAAACTAATATATATATAATTATGTAATAATAAATATTACAAAGGAGAGTGAATTATAATGTTATCAAAACCAGCAACAATGCTTTTAGGTCTAATAAATGAAAAGCCTCTTAATGCCTATGAAATTATAAAAGTGCTAGAATACATGAATGTAAAGTACTGGTTTAATATCGCAGACTCAACCGTATATACTACAATTAAGACTTTAGAAAAAAGAGGATTGATTTTAGGTACTGTTAAAAAGGATGGTAATATGCCAGACAAAACGGTTTACACAATCACAGAAAAAGGAAGTATAGAATTTCACGATACTTTGAGAAGTTCTATTTTAAAATTCGATTATGACACTAATATTTTTTCTATTACAGCATTCTTTATTGAATACCTAGGAAAAGAAGAAAGAAAGAAGCTTTTAGAAAAACGATTAGAAGTTTTAAATCAATATCTAACAGGGATTAAGCAAAAAGATGATGATTGGGAAAAAGAAGTTAGTGAATTTCATGTTGCTAATGTAAAACGTATGATAGATATAGTATTAGCAGAAATTTCTGGAACAAAAAAATTATTAACTGTTTGTAAGGGTTAAGCAAAAACTGTAGATAATGGCTTTCCACATATAATTCATAGTTTACTGTTTTGTATTTATTTTATTTACTCTTCTTTCATAGATATAGAAAGGGCACCTCATATGAAGTGCCTATCTATATTATATTCATTTTTAGTTATTACCTTTAACTATTGTATAAAACTTTTTTCTCAATATATTTTCATATACCCTTATGAATGACATCTTGCATTTATTAGGATTCTTTTTTTATAAAGTTTATTATATATGATTATGTCAAAGTCGAATATTCTTCTACATACTGACTATATACATATCCAGAATATCTTTTCCCATTTTTGTGAATATTGATTCTTGTCCATTTTCCAACACTATAACAGACTTCAACTTTAAAACCATCAGGAATTGTAGTTATTATTTTTGAATCTGTTGTTCTGTCATTTCTTAATTCTAGATTTAAACCATTAGTTTTTATATTTCCTATGTAATTTCTTTTTCTGTTTTCTAGAATATTATTACTTTTAGCATTGCTCAATTTCTCTAAATATTTATATAGTAACCAACCTTTGTCATAATTACTTTCAACTTCTGCCCATTTTCCATTTACACAATTTAACTTAACCATTTTTCCTTCTGGTATGCTTTTTAATTTCATACTGTTTATATCTGGTTTCTCTCTTAAATTCAATTTAATCTTAGTCTTAAAATTGATGTTAGATTCATCAAAGTTTTTTAACATTAATTCAGATATCATTTAAAATCCTCCTCTTGCCAAATTTTAAGTTATTAAAAATACCTAACTCTTAAAAAATAAATTTAACAAAAAGAATTATTATCTTTTTGGCAACTGGCTGACATGACCTTTATTATATAAAGATTTTAGTCCCTATAGCTTTGCGTCATTAGATTTATCTAATATTGCCTATATCTGAATAATAACACAAATTAAATATTTACAAAATAATATTCCCTCAAATTTTATATTAATTAAATATAAATTCAATTTTTAATTAATAATAAATAAAAAATATCTTTATATTACTAAATAAAGTATTATTCTCTATGAATCATCCATAAAATAGTAATTTACCTAACATATAATTTTTTATAACAAACTTTTTTCTATATTAAGAATATGAAGATATAAAGACAAATTCATAATTTCTTATATCTTTAATACAGGAACTTTTATAAATATATATTAACAAAAAAGTTTGTGTGTATTCATACAGGTTCTTATACCTTATATCTCTTTTTTGATTATTGAACACTATTTAGGTATCATAATTTTTTAAAGCTTACTTGACAAAAAAGGTATATCACTGTATCATTAATATAAACCGACAGTCAGTCTATAGAATAGATATAAGTATAAAATCTACATATATTTGTATGATTATGAAAGTACATAAAGACTAACTAATAAAAATTTTAATGAAAATAGTGGTAACTATTGTTATCTCTTATCAATATATAACATTAATAAAAAAATCACTTATGATACACTTTCTTGAGTTTTTTTATATTCAACTCAGTTCACTTACTTTAGTTATTTACATTGCTATACTTATGCTATTTTTAATTTTTTAAAATTTTTAAGAAACGAGGATGAAATATGTTAAAAAGAATATTACAAAAAGATTTAGCAAGAAATAAAGTAGTAACAGCCACATTATTCATATTTATTTTCCTGGCAGCTATGTTGGTATCTAGTGCTACAAATATCATTATAGAACTTACTAGTTCTATGTCTTCCTTGTTTAGACAATCTCACGCACCTCACTATGTTCAAATGTATTCTGGAGAATTAAACCAAAAATTAATCAATGAATTTACATCTTCAACTCCGTCTGTAAAAGAACAACAAACGGTTGAACTTCTAAATATCAATGGAAGAAATATTTTTCTAGGAAATGAGAAAAAAAGCCAATCTGACAGTGTTTTAGAAAATAGTTTTGTGAGGCAAAATAGTAAGTTCGATTTTTTGTTAGACATGAATAATGCTATATTAAAAGTAGAAAATGGAGAAATAGGGGTTCCTGTCTATTACATGAAACAAAATAATTTAAATATTGGAGATAAGATACAAATAGCCAATGGTGATTTCTTCATGGAATTTACAATAAAAGACTTTGTGCGTGATGTACAAATGAACCCTTCCCTTGTTACTTCAAAGCGTTTCTTAATCAGTAATGATGATTGGAATACTTTACATGCTAACTTAGGTGAAAGTGAGTACCTTATTGAATTTCTATTAAATGATATAAATAAAATTAGTGAATTTGAAACGTTATATCAATCAACTAATCTTCCACAAACAGGAACATCAATAACTTATTCTCTTTATCAAGTACTAAATGCATTATCTGATGGAATTTTAGTTGCAATTATTATATTAATTAGTATTCTACTTATTATAATTTCTACTTTATGCTTACGATTTACACTAATTACAACTATTGAAGAAGATTATCGTGAAATTGGTGTTATGAAAGCAATTGGTATCCAAAGTGTTAATATCCGAAAGTTGTATCTTGCAAAATATCTATTGATTGCATCTTTAGCAAGTTTTTTTGGTTATATAACCTCATTATTTATTGGAACTTTTTTTACAGAGAATATCAATCTTTATATCGGTACAGTAGAAAAAAATACTTTTAGTGTCTTTATCCCATTAATTGGTGCAGTTATTGTATTTATAGCAGTTATATTCTTTTGTAATCTAATACTCAAAAGATTTAATAAAATATCAGCAGTAGAAGCATTAAAAACAGGTACTTCAATGACCACTAAACAAAACAGATATAATATAAAACTGTACAAAAGCAAAATAACAAATGTTAATCTCTTTTTAGGATTAAATGAAGTAACTGGAAGATTTACCATTTATAGCTTACTCTGCTTTGTTTATGCTGTCTGCACCTTCCTCATGATTGTACCACTTAATTTTCTAAATACTATTCAGTCTCCAGAATTTATTACTTATATGGGAGCTGGTCAAAGCGATATTCGCATTGATTTGCAACAGACAAATGAAACTCAAAACCATCTTAATTCTATATTGAATGTGATTGAAAGTGATGATGATGTTGAAAAATATGATTCCTTTATAACGAGTTCTTATAAGGTAGTGAATCAGGATGGGGCGATAGAAAACATGAAAATAGAAAATGGAGATTTTTCAACTTTTCCACTTGAATATGTAAATGGTTCTGCACCAACAAATGAAAATGAGATTGCTCTATCTGTTATAAATGCTGATGAACTAGGGAAAAGTGTTGGAGATAATTTATCCATTTTTTCAGAAGAAGATAATGAACTAATTCTCACTGTTAGTGGCATTTATCAAGATGTTACATATGGTGGTAAGACTGCAAAAGCGATGCTACCTTACAAAAAAGATACAATTTTATGGTATATCATAAATTTAAATATGAAACCTGGAGTTAATTTAACAGATAAATTAGATCAGTATAGAATGGATTGTTATCCTGCAAAAGTTACAAATATGGATGATTATGTAAGTCAGACATTAGGCTCTGTTATTAGCCAATTAAGACTTGTTATAAAGTTAGCTATTATTCTATCTGTTTCGATTTCTGGATTTATTACAGCAATGTTTTTCAAAATGCTGATTGCTAAAGATACATCACAAATTGCAATTATGCTTAGTTTAGGATTTTCTACTAAAAATATACGAACTCAATATACTGCAAGAGCATTATTAGTGCTTACAATTGGAATTATTTTAGGAATTATTGCATCAAATACAATTGGTCAGAAAATAGCAGGGCTACTTCTTTCTGGTATATCCAATTTACAATTTATAACAAATCCACTAATTGTATATATAGTTTGTCCAATAACTTTAATTATAACTGTATCTGTTACTATTACAGCAATTAGTATGACAATCAAAAAAATAAAAATTATGTCTATCATAGAATAAGAGGTATATTATGAATAATATTATAGAAGCTAGAAAAATTAGTAAAGAATATGTCATCAGCAAAGAGAATATACATCAAGTTTTAAAAGGAATTGATTTAACCATTCAACATGGAGAGTTTGTATCTGTTATGGGAGCTTCTGGCTCAGGAAAAACAACTCTACTTTATAACTTAAGTGGTATGGATAAACTCACATCTGGAAATATTACATTCTGCGGAGAAATGATTTCTAGTATGTCTGAGGAAGAATTATCGAAGATACGATTAGAAAAAATGGGATTTATCTTTCAACAAAGCAATTTACTAAAAAATTTAAATATTTTTGATAATATAGTCCTTTCCGCCTATTTGAGAAAGGAAGAAAGCCGCCAAATAATTAATGAACGAGCAAAAACACTTATGGAGAAAACAAATATTTCAGAAATCAAAGATAAAGATATTACTCAGGTTTCTGGTGGTCAACTTCAAAGAGCAGCTATATGTCGTGCATTAATTAATACTCCAGAAATCTTATTTGGAGATGAACCAACAGGTGCACTTAATTCTAAAGTAACAAATGAAGTGATGGACATTCTTTTAGATATCAACAACTCTGGTACAACCATTATGCTTGTAACTCATGATGCCAAAGTTGCAGCAAAAACAGAACGAGTAGTATTTATGTCTGATGGTGTAATCATTGGAGAAATTATATTAGGAAAGTTTAATGAATATAATAACAATTTAAAGGAAAGAGAAAATAAACTTACAAACTGGTTATTAGAATTAGGTTTTTAGAAATATTAGTATAAATAAAACAGATATTACTAATATTATAAAATCAAAATAGTTATAAGTAAAGAAATAAGTAAATCTATTATTAGGAAATCTATAAAGTAATATAAGTACAACTTCTTAAAGCAATAATTGTTTATAAGAAATTTTTCATATATCTAAATTAAGATATACAACATTTTATTAAACTATCTACTTCACATATATATTAAAGCTGATGACTTATCTAATGTTTGATGATAAAATAAAATTAATAAATATTTAATTATAGAGGACTATATTATGAACATTATTAAAAGAGTACCCTTAATATTAATAGTATTAATTGCAATATTACTAACAGGATGTTCTCCAAGAGAAAGTGCTAGTGAAGTAGCAAAAAAGTACAGTGATAGAGTAAATTCTGGAGATTATGAAACAGCATATGATTTACTAAGCAAAGACACCAAGAAAAAAGTTAGCCTTGAAAGGTTTAAAGAGTATCAAAGTGTATTACTTGAGACAAAAAAAGTAATTGGTTATAAATTAATAAAAGAAGAAAATATAGAAAAATATAAATATGATAAAAAAGAATATAAAAATCTTGTTAAACTAGAAGAAACTTATGATATAAAAAATATTTACTTAAAAAAATGTGAGTCTTTAAAAATTAATAGGTACCTTATAGTTGAAAATAATCAATATAAGTTATTATGGCATGAAAATTTCAAACGAAATCTTAGTTCTAGATACCTTGATGTTGTATATCTAAAATTTAGAAAACATGAGATAGTTTCAGATAAAACACTTAAAAAAGCACTTAAAGATACTACTCTACTACTGAAAAAAGCAGTTGACATTGATCCTACTAATTCAGATGCTTATTATGCACAAACATGTCACTATATGAATTTAGACGAATATGATAATGGTCTGATTTCAATTAATAACTGCTTAAAATATTTAGATAAAAAAAATTCTAATTATAAAAAAGATTTAAGTGATGCATATAATTTAAAGGCCGTTATGTGTATGGGTAATAAAAAATATGATGAAGCAAAAAAATTTTTAAATAAATCATTGTATGCTAATAAGGATAACAATGATGCAAAGTTTAACTTAAAAGTAATAAAAAATCAATTAGAGTAAATGCCTAATTTATTATATTCAACAAATACATATAAATTGGTGCAAGTAATATTTTTTTACTTCCATATATAAATCACAGTACTTATGTAAAATTATTATATAATAATTTAATTTTTTATAGATTAAAATTAACATGTTTTAGACTTTTATTTATAATCCAGTTAAATTTATTATTACCTTATTCTAAAGTTTACTTAGTAACTGAATCTATATGACTTTATATAAATATAAAATAAATTCATTTATATTTATTATGTATTTATACAATATTCTCTATTAAATTAAAATACCTATAAATTAATTACAAACTTAAATTATAAAAAAGAACTTATTACTATATGAAAGTTAATATATGAGCAATAAGTTCTTTATATTTGTACGTAAAACATTAATCAATTAAATTTAAAATACATAACAAGATAATACTAAAAATATATAATTATGTTAAATAATAAAATCTAAAGCAATATGTATTTATAAATATTTATAATTTTTAAATTTGTATATGACAGTGGTTAAATATTACATAATAAATCCAAATAAATATATAGATATCACACCTGTAACAATAGAAATTCCAATAGATTTAAATTTATATGCAACAAGAAGCACAATTAGAAAAGATATAATTTTAGGATTTACTACAGACAAATATAAATTATCTCCATTAAAAAATACATCTTTCGCTGTTAAAGAAGTAAGTATTGCTACAGGTATAAATTTCATTATTTTTTTCAAAGACTCAGGCATATCCTTTTTCGAAAAAATTAACATTGGAAGAACTCTTGGAAGGTATGTAACAATGTACATTCCTATTATAATAAAAAATATATAATTACTATTATTCATAAGATTCCTCCTTTTTCGAATGTACCTCTTCTGCAAAGAACCCAATTAAAGAGGCTAAAATTGATGCAACTATAATTACTAAATTACTCTTAAACAATACATATAAAATAATTGAAATAATAATTGACGATATAAATACTAAAACATAAATCTTGTTTTTTATTTGAGAAACTATTAATGCTATAAACATAGAGGTCAGTATAAATCCAGAAATAGAACTATCTATAGATATTGTTTCTCCTAAAAATGCCCCAATAAAGTTAGCTAAGACTGATGAAACTAGGCAAAAAAAATTGAGATAGATTGCATTTTTATCAGTCCAATTTCCAGTAGTAAATTTTTCATAATTAACTGCAAAAGTTTCATCAGTTATGGTATGGCAAAATGGCAATATAAACTTTGGACTTTTATTTTTTATATACATATTTAAATTGGAACTCATTAAAAAATGTCTCAAATTAACAATAAATGTGGTTAATACAATAGACGTTACACTTGCACCAGCTGAAATCATTGAAGCTGCAATAAATTGAGAACTTCCTCCAAATACCAAAGTTACCATTAATGCTATTTGGAAAGGTGAAAGACCAGATTTCTGCAATAGTATTCCTCCTACTATTCCTATTGGTATATAGCCCAAAAATATGGGTATAGAAGCAATAAAACTTTCTCTTAGTTGCTGAGTTCTTTCCATGATAAATCACTCCTTTTAACCTTTAATACACTGAGTATTATTAAAATATAAAATAGATTAATCATATAATTGCAATTATACTTAAACATAGATTTGAATTAACTATATAAGCTTTACTATATAAATAAAAATAAATTAATTTTGAAATACTATTAATTTATAATTACTTTTTGTTGTGAGGCAATAATATATGTCAATTCTTATAAATCAATTATCTATCATATTTTCATTGTAACAGCAAAAAAAATTACACACAATTAAAATATTGTGTGCAATACAATTATCTTTTTTCTTTTAGTAATCGTTTTAATACACTTAAACCAGATTTAAGTTCTTCTATATTTTCTGTAGCACATACAGCTATTCTTATTGCAGAAATAGGTTTTTCTTTTCCAACTGCAAAGCGCTCAGATGCATAAACCTGTACACCTTCTTTTAGTGCTTGTAACTCAAGTTTTTCAGCCATTATATCATCAGGTAGTATTAACCATCTAAATATACATTCATTATTTCCTAAAATATTATACTCAGATAAATATTGATTGACAATCTCATTTCTCTTTCTAGCAGACTTACGGCGTGCCTCAATTAATTTATCTGCTTCTCCTGATGCAATCATACGATAAGCTATTTCTGTTAAAAAATATGATTGAGAGAGATTAATATTATACAAAGCACTTGATAAGGCTTCTCTATACTTTTTAGGTGTAGCAATGTATGCAAGACGTAAGCTAGGTGCAAGAATTTTTGATAAACTTGTAATATAAATTGTCTGATTAGGTATATAATTAGCAACTGGATTCAAATGTATTTCATTAAGTAAACCATGAATAGCATCCTCAATAACAATTAAGTTATATTTGGATGCAATATGTGCAATCATTTTTCGTCCATCCTCTGACATTATATGTGTAGTGGGATTTTGATAATCTGGTATTATATATATTCCCTTGATATTTTCATTCTTGCATGCATATAATAAACCTTCTTCACTAATCTCCCCATTTTCTTGTTTAATTGGAATTAATTGTATTCCAAGCATTTTGGCTGCTGTCTTTATTCCAGGGTAAGTTAATGGGTCTACACCTATTCTATCTCCATGTTGAAATAGCCCTGCCAAAATGGCTACAATTGCATTTTGTCCTCCACTTGCAGGAAGTAAGCTATCAGCTGAGGTTTTAAATCCAGTTTGGGAAATCAATTTAGCTATAGCTTCTTTTTGCCAATCAGCACCATCTCTCTGTCCATATTGAAATATAGTTTTAAAATCCAATTCTTTAGTTATTTGTTTAAATAAAGTACTCATTTCTTCTAATGCAAAATCAGGATTCATTGTACCCATTTCAATGAATGTAATTTTATTACTTGACATCAAAAATAAATTTGACCGTATATCATAAGCTACAAAAGTTCCACTTCCTGTAACCCCACTTATTAATCCTTTCTTTTCACAAATTTTAAAGGCTCTAGAAATAGTACTTACATTTACATCTAGGAAGTCTGCCAATTCACGTTGTGGTGGCAATTTGGTACCAGGCAACAAAGTTCCATTATCAATATCTTGTTCTAATTGTTCTGCAATAGCTTTATATAATATTTGTCCTCTTAATGGCCGTTTTGGTTTCCAATTCATAGGATAATTTTCAAAAGAATTAATTGGCATAAAGTTTCACCTCACATTACTAATTTGACTATTTTGTTTATTTATAACAATAAATTCATTAGGAAAGTGATTATACAAATCCCTAACCTAAACAAATGAATCAATAGCTGTATTTCATAATTACATTTAAATTTATTTTAATATATACACCATATATTTAAAGCGCTTTCTTGTCAACATAAAAGTAATGCAATCATAATTAAATGAATACTAGAATATTTAATTATTTTTATACAATAAAAAAGAAGGTATAAAGAGCTACCCTCAAGCTCAATATACCTTATAAATATCTACACTTCGTTTTTGACTAATTTCTCTATGTCTTTGATAATATGTTCTTTAGATTTTTTTCCAGCTATTGCATCAAAAATTGCAACAGCTTTTTTCTCTCCAAACTTCTCTGCTACATCATTAAACTCTAGAAATCTAACACTTTCCTTTTGTTTGCCAAACATACAACACCTCTCATACATTTTTATATATTTATTATAACTTCTATATGTTTATTTTTCACCAATAAACGTTAGACAAATTAGTTCCTTTATTTTTTTGACTTTATTTTACCTTCAAAATACTTAACAAAACTAGTTTATTCTACCCTATAAATAAAAATATGCAATTTAATTTGTAAAAAACTCTGTAATAAAATCAGTACTTCTCTTTTCAAAAGTTTTACAGTAAAAATAACAAAAATTATTTATTGTGTAGCAGATTTAATATATAAGTAAGATTCCTTAACTATTTTATTTCTAAAAGTAAATAAAAGGTAAAATATTTAATAACAGAAAAGTTTCAAACTTATATGCTATTAGTAGAATTTTTCTAAAAAAACATATCAAATATTTGATTTTCCTGTAAAATACAGTATCTAGTATAATGACAGATGATTATACAGCTTGAAATAAATAGCCTGTATGCCTTTGATATATAATATTTCAAAAACTTTTATGTTATTATATAGACTTATTTAATTTCACAAAGAGCTAAGTGTAATAGGAGATATTTAAACTGATTAAATTAAGGTTATAAATAATTATAATGTCTAATTATTGACTTTGACACCGTGTCGTAGTTTATACTGAAGCTGTAAGGAGGGAAGTATAATGAAGACAATCACTATAAGCCAAGTATCTAAAAATATGGGGATATCCACTAGAATGCTACGCTATTATGAACAAATTGGATTAATTAAAAGTTTTCGTCGTGAAGGTTATGCTTACAGAGTTTATGATGATGAAGCAATTTCTAGAATTGAGCAGATTATGCTTTTGCGTAAATTGCGAATTCCTTTACGTCAAATTCAAACAATTCTAGAAAATAAAAATGCAGTTACTGCTATTAACATCTTTCGTCAAAATATAAATGAATTGGACGAGGAAATTACTGCTCTTTCAACAATCAAGGATATTCTCTTTTGTTTTATCAAAGAATTAATTAAAGTTACAGAACTACCATTCAAAAATATTATTTCTGAAAATGACACATTGTTATCAGCTATTGAATCACTCAATATTGTTAGTATTAATTTTAAGGAGGAGCAAGGTATGAATAAGTTAAATAAAGCAGATGAAAGACTATCAAAAATCAATGATATACGTATAGTATACCTACCACCAACTACTATTGCTTCCGCTCATTATATTGGTGATGACCCAGAACTTCATGCAAATACAATGCTTGATGAATTCGTGTGTAAAAACAATTTGAATAAAATTAAACCAGATTTAAGACGTTATGGTTTCAATCATCCTAATCCAATAGATGAAACAGGCTATCATGGTTATGAGGCATGGGTGACAATTCCAGATAATATGGAGATTTCGGCACCACTTAAAAGAAAGCAATTTGCAGGAGGGTTATATGGTGTACATATGATTGCTTTTGGCAATTTTGCTGAATGGGATGCACTTCTTGAATGGGTGAATAACAATGAGAAATATGAATTTGCAGGTGATTTACAAGACCAAGAACATATGTGTGGTCTTTTAGAAGAACATTTAAACTATTTTAGCCATATAGAAAGGACAGACCATGAGGTAAAAGATATACAACTTGATTTACTAATACCTATTAAGGAAAAATATCAGCATAATAATACTAGTTTGTCAAAAAGATTATATGACTGTGAGATAGCAATTATGATAGAGGAAGATTATTTTTGAAAAGAAGAAATATATCTTTCTATTTAACATTCTAACTATTGACAATTAAACAAGATTATAATAAAAAATAGATAAACTATATAGTTTATCTATTTTTTATTATAACTTTAAGCAATCAATATATTTAAATCTAATAAAATTTATCTAAAGTCTTAAAGTTGAAAAAGATAAATGAAGTACCAAGAACCACTTCCTTTTTTTAATCGTCAATCTTATCTCATACATCCTCTGATATACTTGATTTTCTAATAGGTTTTATTATATCAGTATTAAAAAAACTGTCTTAGAATATATCTTAGATATTAAATATTAATTACAAAAACAAATCTATAATTATATATTAAGTTCTTCTAAGATTTTTATTGCAAATCTTGCATTTGGATATGTAATAGAGCCACCACCAATTACACCTATTTTTATTGCTTCTATAATTTCAGCCTTACTTGCTTCAGAGTTTACACACCCCTCTATATGATAGCAAATGCATTCATCACAACGACTTAAAATAGAAATTGCTAATCCCATCAACTCTTTATTTTTTTTACTTATAGCTCCCTCAGAATAAGTCTTATCATCAAGACTTCCAAAGGCTCTAAAAAATTCATCTGTTTCACTTAGTTTATTATTATATAATTTTCTATATTCTTTCATTTCTTCAAGATTCATGTCTACCTCCTGTGTTCATAAATAATTTTTATAGAGTATGATATAACATCATACTTATATTTTCAATATTAAATATGAATTTTCAATTTATAATGCATATCCTGATTGGTAAATAACCTTAGAATATATAGTTACTGATGACTCCTTACTTTTAATATTAATTAATTTCAGAGCTAAGATAAATATCTTAATAAGTTTTTAATTGTCTGTTTTAGCTCTGAAATATATAAGATTTAGCTACGCTTTATAAAAATATATAACTATCCTAGTTATTTTTAGCTGAACTTTTATATATAAAATAAGAATAAATAAATGGTATCACTACAATCATAATTATTACAAAAGTATTATAAAAAGGAATATTAATAAATGCATTAATAATTAACAATATTCCACCAATAATCCAAATCCATCCAGCTAAATGATGTGTTTTATTCCAATTTTCTTCATCATTAAGAGTCCATGGTAATTTTATTCCTAATGTATAGTTTTGTTTACATTTAGGAATATAGTTTCCAATAAAGAAAATCAATATTCCTGAAAATAATCCTATATAAAAATTTGTCTCTAAAGTAATTCCTATTGAATACACAGTCATCATTACTTGCAAAATAACTGAAAGTATAGCAACTCCCCATTTTGAAAAACCTTGAAGTATTTTTGAAAATCCTATTTTCTTTGGTTCATTTTCAATTCTAAACCATGTATATAAATGAACACATAGCATTAATAATGGTACACCAAAAGCCGCTATAACTTTTGGAGCATAATTATCTGGATTTCCATAATTGTCAAAATGAATTGCAACCTGATCTGGCAATCTATTATAAAAATAAACTGATACAATAAATGGTATAAAACATACTAAAGTTGATAAAACAAATTGTTTATTTATCATTTTTTTCATTATCTTTTTCTCCCTTCTCCATAAATTGTGAAAACCAAAGCATAACTTCCTCAAAAACTGAAGTATTTATTTCATAGAAAATGAAGTTTTTATACTTGGTTTCAAATATGAGCCCTGCCTTTTTTAATTGAGATAGATGATAAGAGATTGTGGCATTTGTCATATTAAATTTTTCACTAATTTCTCCTGCTGACATCTTGTTATTCTTTAGCATAAGTAAGATTTCTCTTCTTACAGGGTCAGAAAGAGCTTTAAACGTTTCTGGAAAACCCAACAATATCACCTCTCTATTTAGAATTTCATCTAAATACAATATAACATAATTAATTATTCATTTCAATAACTATTTAGATTTTTTTCTAAATAGTTATTGAAAATTATTATATAAATTTCTAAAACTAGCTTTAAATAAAACAATCTCAATCATAGATTGTTTTATTTAAATACTTTACTTTCAAAAAAATAAAGGACTTAGAAATAAAACTCTAAGTCCTTTTATTTTATAAACTTTCTTATATTTAAAATATAATGCGCACTATTTATGCAACATATTCATACTTTTCTCTGTATTCTCTTACGGCATCATTCCAAGCTTCTTGTACTGTTACACCTCTTTTATTAGCAATTCTCTGTGCCAGTTCAATTATTTTCATAGCTCTTCTTGATATGTTCATATATATTCCTCCTACAAATTATTATATATTTCATATACATAGATTAAAGTTATATTTTTATACTATATAACTTTTCTATTATAATATTACAATTTCCATATGTATTATATATGAACTGTATTAGAAGATAATTAGAATTTTTGTAAAATTTGTATATATTCATATTTATACAACATTAACCTCATGAAAATCTTAAAATAACATGAAATATATGTTCTCATATATACTATAATGAGCATTTAGAAACTACAAAACACTTGAAGTTTTTAATTATCAGTATCCTATAAAAAAGCCATAACTAATATAACTACAATGGTTGTAGATTTTTATATAGTATATAAATAATTATAGGAATTAAAAATATCTAATTAAAACAATGTCTGGTACATTAGCTTTGTGACCATAAACAATGCCATTACTAAAAATATTGGTTTTATCATTTTTGAACCATTTTTTATTGCAACTTTAGCACCCACATAGGCCCCTATTATCATCACTAATGCAAACAATACAGCAATTTTATAATATACTTGACCATTTATCATAAATAATAATAACGAAGTTACATTGCTTGTCAAGTTTAATATTTTTGTATTTGCTGAAGCATGCAAGAAATCATATCCATATATTTTTATAAATCCGAAAGTTAGAAATGTTCCTGTTCCAGGTCCAAAAAAACCATCATAAAATCCCATTATAAATGCCATAAGCATTCCTAATCTCAAATTTTTCTTATTAATACCTTCAAATCTATCTTCTTGACCTAAATTTTTAGAAACAAAAGTATAAATTGCCACTATTAAAATCATTAATACAACTAAAACATTTAGTATATTTTCATTTATTGATAATACACATTTTACTCCTAAAATACTACCTATAATAGTAAAAGGAACTAGCTTTTTTAAAAGTTCATTATTAGTTTTGCCAGATTTTGCATATCTATAAGCACTACTTATACAACCTGCTGATGCTGCAAATTTATTTGTACCAATAGCAAGATGTATTGGTACTCCAATAGCCATAAGAACAGGCATACTGATAAGCCCACCTCCACCTGCTATAGAATCTACAAAAGCAGCTATAAAACCCCCGATACATAAAAAAGTAATTACAAACATAAAATTCCTCCATACATTCTATTTCAATCTCCTTTATAATATATACTCTATACAATTTCTTTTTAATTTTTATTGTCCAATATATTTTTTCTATATTCATTTGGAGTACTATTATTAAATTTTTTAAATATTTGTGAAAAATAACTGCTATTATTAAATCCTACTTTCTTACAAATATCTGCTATACTCATATTTCCATTTTTTAAATATTTTTTAGATTCTTCTATTCTAAGAATATTTATATACTCAGTTATTGAAATTTTATTCTTTTCATTAAAAATAGAACTTAAATAATTTGGACTTATAAAAAATACATCAGATATGCTATTTAAATTTATATTTTCTTTATAATGTTTTTGTATATATTCGTTTATCTTTTCAATTAAATTTACTTTATCTTTTCTCCAAAAGTCTCTATTAATATCAATACATTCTTTAGAAAATTCAAGTAATATATTCCATAAGTCTTCATCACTACTTACAAGTGATATTTTTTTAGTATATTTATTTTTTACATAATAAATAAGATTTAAATCTTCTAAATCTCTAAGTACTGTTCTAGATAATATGAGCGTCATCTCTTGAACAATACTCTTAATATTATTATGTATTTTCTTATTTACCTCTATTAATTTACAAATACCTTCTAAATTCATATTTTTAATTTCTTTCTCAAGAGAAAATTCTAATTCATAAGGATACTCTCCACCAGCAGTATTAAGTATACTAATTTCTATAGGGCTTATAATACATTTTTCTTCTAACAGCCTAGTATTAGCCTTTTTAAGTGCATCTTCAAGCCTTATATTGTCTTTTCTATTTTTTAATATTTCCTCATCCTTTATGCTAAGTTGGTTTTCAAAGAATTTTCTTTTCGCTATTTCCTGAATAAAATCAGTTACCATTAGTAAATTTTCTTTTAATACATATAATCTACTTTTAGGATTTAATGGAATTTCACTGTAAATTTTATTTATATATTTTGTATCTATATTTGATTTATTTGATAATATAGACAACTTTTTATCTATATCAATAGATTTATATATTATAAAATTTCCACATTCTATATACCCAATTATATTTTCTTCTAATACTATCGGTATCTCTAGACTAGAAACATCATAATCACAATTATATATTTTAGTAAAATTGTCGTTATTTATATTTTTATTAAGTTTTCTATTACAGGTTCTTATATTTTTGCAAGTAACGCAAAATTTAACTTCTCCATTAGTTTCAAATATTTTTTCGTGTTTTGAATCATAAATAGATATTTTAAGCTTCAGTATATTAGATATTTGATTTGCAATATTTTCAATTATATTTATATTAACTAATTCTTGTATATTATTCTCAGAAAACATGATTGGTAATTGTTTTAAACTCGAAAATTTATAGGGAACATAGGCGATTAATATTATCAAATCATTTTTACCAGTATTTATAATTTCATGTTCTGAATATGGTGGGCAATAGATTATTGATGATTTCTTTATATTAATCTTTCTACCATCAATTATTTGTATTCCTTCTCCTTGAATCACGTATAAAAGTTGCTCTTCACTTAAATGAAAATGTTTTTCTTGACAATTTCCTGGAAAAAATTTTACAACTCCAGCACTAAGTCTATTAGATTGTGTTTTTGATGGCTCATGTATCCATGTAACTTCTCCCCAATTAAATTTTTGCACTTCATATTTACTCGACTCACTAAAATACTCCATAAGCTCACCTCTTAGTTTTTGTCTAAATATTTTTTTATTCTTTCAAATGTCTCATTACTTATCACATGCTCTATTCTACATGCATCTTTTTCAGCTATATTGAATGAAACTCCCAATGTATTTATTAGAAATCTAGTAATTAAAATATGTTTTTCATAAATTTCTTCTGCTTTTTTTCTACCATTCTCAGTTAAAATAATTTCACCATCAAGCATCATTATAATAAGACTACTTTCTTTTAAAATCCCTACAGCTCTACTTACACTTGCTTTACTATAATTTAATTCTTTTGCTATATCAATAGACTTTACAACTCCATTTTTCTTCTCCAAAATCAATATTGTCTCTAAATAATTTTCTCTTGATTCATACATTTCTACTTCCCCCAAGCAATAACAATTCAATTCTGATATTTTTATCATACTAATTAAAAAAGTATAACTGTATGTTTTAACATCATAATCTAGATTGTTCATATATAATAAAAAAATACTCACTTTTATACTCATAAGTATTTTTATCACTTACATTAATATATCTTATCATAATTTTCTTTTTTATTACATAGAGAAATATCATATAAAATAAAACCCATTTTAGATTTTGATATATAGTGTAAAAATCATTAAAAACGAGACTTTACATAAATAAATAGACAACATAGTTGAAAAACCTTCATAAAATCAGGTATAAATGACAGGAATACTAATTCATTTTCTACACACTATTTTAATTATTATCAACCCATTAATTCTAAGAAGTTAATATCAAAAACTAGTATCCTTTTTCTATATTTACTTATCCTCAATAGAAATAGTTATAAAAAGAGCACAAGAAATTATTTCTTAACTGCCTTTTTTTCATTTAGATAAGCTACTTTTTCATCTATTTGCTCCATACAATGTTCCAACACATGTATTTTATTTTGAATATTCTGTTTATATTGCTCAAATAGGCAAATTCTTTTATCTATTGTGTCATCTCCCATATCGCAGAAATGAAAACATTCATATATATTCTTTATAGATAAACCTGCCTTTTTAAGTTCTGTAATAAATATCAAGCGTTCTACATCCTTTTCTGAAAAGTAACGAACACCGCTTGGTTTTCTATTGATGGGAAGTAGTAAACCTTTTTCTTCATAAAAACGGATTGCTGATGGAGAAATTTCAGTTATTTTTGATACCTCAGTCATGGAATATTGCATGTTCTTTACCTCCCTAAACTTTTAAATGAATAATAACATTATAAAAATTCCTTTCATAATAGTCAATCAGTATTCAATAAAAAATATTGACTTCAAGTTAGGTTGAAGTTGTATAGTTTGAAGTGTAAAAATCAATTTGTAAAAGAAAGGATGATATAAATGGAAAAATATGCAACTATGATTAAAGAAAATTTAAATGCAGGAAAAGTACTTTGTGGGATTGCAGTTTCACTGTCTGATTCAGCTGTAAGTGAATTAGTAGGATTATCTGGATATGATTTTGTATGGATTGAGGGAGAACATGGAGCTTTAGACCGTAAAGACATTCAGCAACATATGATAGCAGCACTGTTGGTGGTGCTGCTTCTTTGGTTAAATTGGGAAATAGTGACCCTACTCTTGTTAGAGCTATAATGAATATGGGAACAGATATTATAGGCTTTCCATTTATTAATACAGTACAAGACGCACAAAAAGCAGTATCAGTTTGTACCTATCCACCAAAAGGCATAAGAGGATGCAACCCCCAACGTGCTTCGTATTATGGGCGTATGAATTATTTAAACTATATTAAAAATGCAGATAAAGAAACATTGAAAATGATGTTAATTGAACAAAAATCAGGCTATGACAATCTTGAAGAGATAGTACAGGTTGATGGTTATATTTCTTTTACAATAAATTGAGCACATTATTACTCCTTTTCCTTACATTTTTCTACAACACTTATTAAAACTTTCATAAGATTAAATAGCTCAGATTATTCAGTTTATACTTAATAAACATACTGCCAGATAACAAATAAAAAATCGTTATCTGGCAGTACTGAATATATATTGAAGTCAAAATATTAAATATTTTATCTTTTATAAAATATTCATTACATATATCATGCTATTAATATTTTTTAGTGTTATGTATACTAATATTATCATTAGTTTTTAAAAATTAGCTTTTTATAGCATACAAATTTATTCAGCCAACATTTTACCTAATTCAATACAATTAGCCTCTGCCTCTCCATCTGGATCTTCCATTGCTGTGATTCCTTCACCACCTATAATTGTAGCACCAGCATTTTGCATACGTTCTTCCCAATCTCTCATCCATTCACAATTTCCCCAACCATATGAACCAAATAATCCAATCTGTTTACCTGATACCATTGCTTCTAATTCTGATACAAATGGTTCCATATAACCTTCTTCCAATTGTTCTGCTCCCATAGATGGGCAACCTAGTGCAAATTTATTTTCTCCTTTTAAATCGCTTGGTTTCAATAAACTTACATCTAAAACCTCTGCTATTTTACCTTTTGACTTTACACCTTCAGCTACAAAATTTGCCATTTTTTCAGTATTTCCTGTTCCACTCCAATAAACAATATATATTTTATTCATTTTTACCTCCTACGATATTTTTAATCATTCTTTTAGTTAGCTATAGCTAACTAGAATTTAAAAAATAAAAGATTTCTTTATTTGAAATCTCTTTATTTTTTCTAAATATATAATATCATGCACAGTTTTAAAAATCAATACTTATTGATAATATTTCTCATTAAATAATTTTTATCATTTATTTCGTAAATATATAGTCCTTATCTTTCATTAGCAAACAAAGATTATCTTTTAGTATTTCCCTTGTATTTATAAAGGTTTAAATATAAGTAACCATTTCCTTGTTCTGTTCTAGGCAAACCAAGTGCTCTTGTACACTTTATCAACTGTGCATACAACTCAGCTTCATCAAAATTTCGTTCAAACTCTTCTCTTGCCCACTCTTTAATCAATGCCATTGAACCTGTTACATAGGGTGCACTCATACTAGTACCACTCATAATAGCAAGTTTATTATCCATATAAGTGGATAAAATATTTCTTCCTGGTGCAACTAAATCTATTGTACTATTTGAATTGCTAAATTTCTCAACTAAATAATTTTCATTTATTGCACCTACTTCTATTACTTCAGGATAACTTGCTGGATAACTATATTCACTTGTACTAGAATCCCCATCTCCATTATTACCAGCTGCACACACTACAGGAATATTATTTTTTACTGCTTGTAAAACAGCATTTTTTAGATTTTTATCATCTTTATTCCCTCCTAGAGACATAGATATAATATCTACCTTGCTACTTACAGCAAAGTTGATAGCATTAATTATACTCTGATATGTCCCAATACCATCTTTATTTAATGCTTTTGCTATTAATAATTTACAATCTGGTGCTACTCCCATAACTTCATTATTATAATTAGATGCTGCTATAATGCCTGCTACATGTGTTCCATGTCCATTAAAATCCTCATATATATTTTTATTTCCATTACTATCATCACTGAAATTTGCACCTCCAATGATTTTTCCTTTTAATAGAGGGTGAGATGTATCACAACCTGTATCTATTATACCAACTACAACATTTTTACCAGTGTAACCCTCTTCCCACATTCCTTTAGCATTCATTTGTTTTATACCATATGGAAATTTATTCTTTGTTCCTCTTAGATTTTCATTTATCTCATATGGAATTAACTTCATTTTTTTATTCATAATGTATCCCCCTAAAAATTTTATTGCATATAAAAAATTATAAACAAGTTAAAGTGATAAACTATAAATTAAATTATTAATTTATAGTTACATGCTTATACTCATCTATTTATATTTATGATATGTTTTTTATTTTTAGGAGTCATATTTTATTGTCTACAAAATAAAATTTATATGTTATATCAAAATAAAGATTTGCTTACATATACAGATTTACTTTTATAGATAATTTACTTTTTTGTAGGATATAAAATATTTTATACATTTAAAACAATAAAATAGGATATCTTATTTATGGTAAAAACTTTTTAAGATATCCTGTTAGTATTTAATATTCTCTACTTTTTTAATATATTTACTATTTCAAAACTGCCCCTGTATTTGCTGATGTAACCAGCTTAGCATATCTACTTAAATATCCATGCTTTATTTTTGGTTCTAAAGGCTTAAATTTTGATTTTCTATTTTCTATTTCTACTTCACTTACTTTTAGTTCTAATTTTTTATCTGGTATATTTATAGAAATTATATCTCCTTCTTCAACTATTCCTATTAAACCACCTTCCATAGCTTCTGGAGAAATATGCCCTATAGATGCCCCTCTGGTAGCTCCTGAAAAACGCCCATCAGTAAGAAGTGCTACATGCTTATCAAGCCCCATTCCCGCAACTGCTGATGTGGGAGATAACATTTCTTTCATTCCTGGCCCTCCTTTTGGACCTTCATATCTTATAACTATAACATCACCTTTGTTTATTTTTTTGTCAAATATAGCACTAACAGCTTCTTCTTCTGAATTAAAAACTCTTGCTGGACCTTCATGAATCAACATTTCCTCTGCTACTGCTGATTTTTTTACAACTGCTCCATTTACAGCAAGATTACCTCTTAAAATTGATAGGCCACCTTGACTGCTATATGTATTTTCTAATGTATGTATTACTTCTTCATTCTTTATCTCACAATTTTTTATGTTTTCTCCTATAGACTCGCCTGTTACTGTTTTACAATCTAAATTTATTCCTTTTATCTTTGAAAGTTCATTAATTATAGCTGGTATTCCTCCTGCCATATGTAAATCTTCGATATGATGCTTACCACTTGGACTTAATTTTGTTAAACAAGGAGTTTTTTCACTTATTTCATCAAATAAATCTAAATTAAGTTCTATTCCTGCTTCATAGGCTATTGCAGGTAAATGAAGCACTGTATTTGTAGAACCAGCCATTGCCATATCTACAGTTATTGCATTTTTAAAAGCGTCTATTGTCAAAATATCTCTAGGCTTTATATTATTCTTAAGAAGTTCCATAACATACATACCTGCATACTTTGCGATTCTTTTTCTTTCTCCTGAATGTGAAGCAGCAGTACCATTATATGGAATACCCATACCTAGTGCCTCTGTTAAACAATTCATACTATTAGCTGTAAAAAGCCCAGAACATGAACCACATCCAGGACAAGAATTCATTGCCAACACTTCTAGTTCTTCTTCACTCATTGTCCCATCCTTACAAGCTCCAACACCTTCCATTGCAGAGTTAAAGTCATATACTTTTCCATTTGCTTTTCCTGGAAGCATAGGACCTCCACTTACAACAACACTTGGTATATTAAGTCTTGCAGCCGCCATTAACATTCCTGGGACTATTTTATCACAATTAGGTATAAGTACTAAAGCATCAAAACCATGTGCCATTGCCATTGCCTCTATAGAATCGGCTATTAATTCTCTTGAAGCAAGTGAATAATTCATTCCAACATGCCCCATAGCTATACCATCACAAACTCCTATAGCTGGAAATTCTAATGGTAATCCACCACTCATTCTCACTCCATTTTTTGCTGCTTCTGCTATTTCATCAAGATGAAGATGACCAGGAATCACTTCATTTTGTGCATTTACTATACCTATTAATGGTCTTTCAATTTCTTCTCTAGTAAGACCCATTCCATACATTAATGCTCTCTTTGGAGCTCCCTCTATTCCTTTTTTTATATCGCTTCTCATGGTATTACCTCTTTCTTATATTTTAAAAATTTTCATAATATTATTATAATATATTTTTATATCAATTAATTACAAAAAACCCAAAAAATATTAAAAGATATTAATATAAAAATATTACTATTTTATATTAATATCTTACACAAATAAATTAAATAGTTATTCTCTCTTAGATATACTAGTTGGAGAAATCTTTTTTGCCAATATTAAAGATGTTATTATTAATAAAAACAACAACACTATAGAAATTATAAAAGAAGGATTAGTGATATCAATAGCTTTATCTCCTATATTTAAGAACACTAATGTTCCTGGTAAAATACCAATAAGTGTTGCAAACATATAGCTACTAAATCTTATATTAGTAAGCCCTGCTCCATAGTTTATAAGATTATATGGAGTAATTGGTATCAATCTTAATACAAATATAATAAAAAATCCTCTCTTCTCATCTGCCTCCATAAAAAGTTTCCATAAAGATGGTGATAATTTATTTTTTAAAAACTTAGTTATGGCATCCTTAGCTAATACCTTTGCCATCATAAACATAATTGCACTATTAACACCTGCACCTATTATCGTATAAAGTGTCCCTTTCCACAATCCAAATGCTAATCCTCCAGCCAATGCTAATACTGGAACTGGAAAAAAAGTAATTGGCAAAATTGAGAAAATCAATATATATACAAAGGGTGCATAGTTTCCATATGATTGCACATATTGACGTATTTGCTCTGCTGTAATACCCCTAAAAAATGCATAATAAATGAGTATAAAAATAACAATGATAAGTGCTGTAACAATTCCTTTCAAATTCCTTTTTATAATAAATATCATCCTTTCTATGTGTATTTATTGTATATCTCTATTATTTATCTTCTTTTTTAAGTTTCAATAAATAACCCTTTATTTATATTCCATCTAAATAACTTCTTCATGACTTTTTAAAATTTCATCAAAGTTAATAATCCTACATCAAAAATTAAAATAAGATTTTTAATATTAATTAATTCAGATTCTATATGATTTAGACTTATTAGATGAAAGTTAATAGTAATCACTTCTTATGATATTATCTCTTTATCAGATTTTCAAGTTTCAATAATATCATTATAATACATTTTTATATTAACTAATTACAAAAAATCTAAAAAATATCAATAAATTACACAATTAAACTAAATAATTATTTTTTATTGTATTCCTTAGAAAATTTTTTTAATAAGATGTAAGATAGTATTATTTATAGAAAATATGAGCTTTATTATTTCATGCATTAATAAATATTGATTTTTTAATAAATAAAAAACATTCCCATTAAGAGAATGTTTTTAGGTATATAAGTATATTAGAAATACACTGCTATTTGTATTCTATCAACAATATTTTTTGGAGAATATAAGTCTAAAATATCTTCATATATTCATATATAAATCCATAAACCTTCATAAAATAATTATTTTCTAAAATCCCATATTTTTAACTGCATATCACATAATAGCATAGTTTTGTAAAGTTGAACTATTATACATATCTTATCTAATAAAGCACACTCCAAAAATACTCATAACCTTAATTGTAATAATTTTCTCGCAACCTCATCTACTTCTGAAGTATTTTCCCATTTTGTTGGCTTTTCTGCAATTCTCTTTATAAAAGGTATAATTGGTTCAAGTTTTTTATCTGTGAACATTGGTAATAGACATACGATTATCCAATATTTCCAATCATCATCTTGTTCCTCTGGGGTAAGAATATCTATATCAATGGAGTAATAATTTCTTGATGTGATGCCAATACAGGCAATATATATTTTGCAACAGGCCAATTGTAATCTTGTATCCATTCTAAAAGCTTAAGGCAAATAGGTTTTATCTCTTCATCAGATAATAATTTTAATTTTTCAATATTACAGTTATCAAACTTATCTTTTGGAAGTAGTTCTTCGACATTTTTCATAATCTATTTCTCCAGTCTAACACACAATAATTGCCTTATCTTCAAGATAGACAAAAATCGTTTATGTTTAGATTCTAATATCTACATTTACAAATGTAAAACAAATTATAACTTAATATACTTGTATATAAGTACTAATTTTAAGTTAATCAAATATAATATTTGAAACTTTATCCCAGTTAATCGCTCTCGAATTATATTCAGGGTGTGATAATTTTACTACATGAGTTGAATTATTATAATTATAATAAATTGTAGTAGTACCATCAATTTGATTCCTCTTGTATCCTTGATAGGTAGCATTATTTGGCACTTTTTTTTCAATAAAACTATATGCAGATGAAGCATCAAGTATTTTTACTTTATTAGGAAACATTAACATAAAAAAAGTTATAAGAGCAAAAATACATATACATGTAATACTATACCATTTAATCCATTTCATACAATTCCTCCTATTTTACCAATATATACTATTATTATTTCCATATATTTATAATATTTATACATATGATAAAATTTTTAAATACTTACATATTAAGTGTAGAAGATTCAATTTTCTAAGTCTTATAAGGATACATAGTTTATTTTTATAAGTTAATAAATTTTTAAGGTTTTATTAAAGAAAAGTTTATTTTTAAAGATTACAATAAAGATAGTATTTATAAGGTCAAAAATATAAATTTTGGAGGGAGATAAATTAAAATTATGTGTACACTTTATCCGTTATTTTGTGCAATATTACCTTGTTTAATATACCAAATAATTGTTATAAGAAGAGTAAATTTAAAAGAAAAAAGGAATTTAGTAACACATCTAATATGGGTCTATGTTTTTTTGTTTTATATTTACTTAGCACTTAGCAAAGCAGGTATTGGAAGTATATGGGATATAGGTAGATATGGTGAAATTATTAGACTAGATGAAATAAATTTAATTCCATTTAGTTCAAGTGGTGCTTTAACCTACATTCTAAATATCATCATGTTTATGCCTTTAGGATTTTTACTTCCTTTGATTTGGAAAAGATTTAGAAATTTTATTAGCATATTATGTACTGGACTAAGCTTTTCATTGGCAATTGAGATTTGTCAATTATTTAATCATAGGACTACAGATATTGATGATTTGATGATGAATACTCTAGGTGCTATTTTGGGATACTTCATATGGATATGTATAGATAATTTATTTAATTATATAAGTAAAAAGACTATCTTTGCACATCGATATGAACAGATTCTTCAAGATGAAATTGCTGTTGAAGCTGATGATGATACAAATAGAAAAACTATTAACCTCCCTAAAAATGAAGCTATTATGTACTTAATATTAGCTATTTTAGGAGAATTTCTATTGTATAATTTTTATATCACTTATTAGATAATTTAATGTATCTATTAGCTTTACATTTTATCTTAATATTTATGTACAAATAAAATACCCATTCTTACTACCTTAAGAACAGGGTATTTTATTCTTTAATATATTTAACAATAACTTTTTATCTTATTGATAATACCTATTTTCACTTTTCTGCTTGATTATAGCAAAAACAATATTTAAAATAAATTTTAATTATAATCACTTTCAACAAAATTATTAGAATAATTTTCAAATCTGAATAGCCTAATATAATAACCTTACTTAATTGGCATTTGAAATATTCGATTTACATTACATCTAACTTTATTAGCAGTTATATAATCATATTCAGTGCCATTCTCAATAAAATTTTGTATCTTATCTAATACTTGTATTGCTCTCTCTTTACTTTCATAACATCCTATCTTCCTAGTATTATACATATCTTCAAATGTTACATATATTTGATTATCATTTATTTCAATTTTACTAACTTTCATTAAATTAGTTTTATCCTGGCTTCTAATTATTATCATTTCAAATTCTCCAATATATTTAATTTATTTTTAAGTCATTTCCTTGTTATATACTATTTTGACATAATTAAAACTTTTACCATTACATATTTATATACCATCTTTCTCTTTTGAGAGTTTCTTTAATCCTAAAAGCCTTGCTAATTAGTTCTCTTTTTTATTTCCATAATAAATCATTTGTTGATTATTCCAACATCATTATACAATCTATTTCACTTAGTAAAACTTATCCTTACCACCCTTTCTATGTCGATTTATACATTTGGTAATTGTATTAATAAAAATTTTTATTCAAATCATTTGTATATTAAATCATTTATATCAAAACTCAATATTTTACAACATATATATCTCTTTTCTATAAACTTATTTTTATATTTTCTTCAAATAAATGTATTATAGGATTTATTTTTAATAATTTCATTATTTTTTTATAGCATCATTTTTAATTTTGATTTGTTTCCATTCAACATATCATCTCTCCATAAATTACCATTTGTATAATTTATATTATATATATACAAACGGTAATTATCAATCTTTTTTCTTATCTTTTTTCTTTTTTTATATATTTTTGGTAATTTTATTTTACTTTTCAGCAAAATAACTTATAATTTCGGTAAGGAGTGATGTACATATGGAAAGTTTAGGAGATAGAATAGCAAAGCTAAGAAAAGAGTTGAATATAAATCAAAAGGAACTTGCTACTAAAGTTGGTATAACTGAAGCTAGTTTATCACGTTATGAAAATAATCTTCGAGAACCTAAAAGTGAAATAATAGTAAGATTAGCAAAATCACTGAAGACATCTACAGATTATTTATTAGGTATAAATGAAAATACAAAAATAAATAGAGAAGACAAATTAATAATAGAAAGTTTATCAGTTAGTGAAAAAACAAAGCAGCTTTTAGAAAAGATATATTCACTTGAAGAAGAAGATAGGGAAGCTATAGAAAAAATGATTGATAATGCTTATATAAAGAGATTTTTAAAAGAAGAGAATTAGTTCTCTTCTTTTACTTTTTCCAATATTTCTAATAACAGTTCATAAAAATCAATATCTACACTCAATAAAAAATCTAATTTAATTCCTGTGTCTTTAATTTTTTCCTTTCTTATAATAGTAGTATTTGATTTTTCCACATACACCATCCCCCAGCGAACCTATGTTCTTAATTTTATTCAAAGATTCCCAACAAATTTTTAATAAAAATTATGTAATTATGATTTTTTCATTTCATAAAATATTTTTCTCTTATCCAAAATTTTCTTGGATAATTATCTTAACTATATAATAATACTTTTATTCTACAGATGCAATAAAAAACTCGTAATTATAACAAAAAAATCTATTATTGTAGAATTTTGTATATTTTTTATGTTTTTATATATTTTTCAAGATAATTCTTATTATAAAACTTTGTATAAATATATAAATTTTTATGTTTATTTAATCTACTTTTTAGTACTTGATAAAGTATAAAAAATACTGATAATTATAGTTTGCTAACTATCATTATCAGTATTTTTTTACCATTTATAAACATAATTAAAATCCACTTTCTAAAGAGGCTATATTTACCTGACTACACTTCAAATTTTTCTCACAAAATACTATTTATCTTTTATTTATGTTATTCACTTTATATTTGTGTAGTAAAATTTATTTAGCTTGAAACTATTTTTATTATTGAGAGTTTAAGTTTTCATGACTTAATTATTGGAACCTAATTATTAATGAAAATAAAGTTAATTTTCATTATAAGTATTATCTTTTCAATATGTACTTACTATATAATTCTATTATTTATTTTCACTTTCCAGTTTTAATAAATAATCCTTTGTTTTTATTCCTCCCAAATAACCTCTTAAACTTCCATTAGAACCAATAAGCCTATGGCAAGGTATAAAAATAGAAATAGGATTTTTACTATTGGCTAACCCCACTGCTCTATATGATTTAGGTCTATTGATTGTATTCGCTAATTCTAGATAAGTTCTTGTTTCTCCATATGGAATTTTACAAAGTTCACTCCACACTTGTTTACTAAACTCACTTCCTGATGGATGTAATGGTAAATCAAATTTTTTTCTATCACCATTTAGATATTCACTTAGTTGTTTATTTGCATCTTTTATAATTTTAGTCTCTTTAATGGTATATTTTTCACAAGATAATTCTTGTATCCCAAAGAATAAATCTGTAATGTAATTATTTTCTTCTGATATTCCTATTTTCCCAATTTTAGTTTCATAGTAAAATATATTTTTCATTGAGCACTATATCCTTCCATATTTATTTTTATCTTCAGTTATGATTAATAGTTTTACTTATTTATATCATATATTTTATCAACTTTTAATAAAAAAACTTTACTCTGTTTAAAAATATTTGTTTTATATAAAATCAATTAATACCCTATATTATATAAATAATAAAACTAATTATATTTTCCTTATTAAAATCATAAATATATAAATTAATTAACATTAATGAACAAGAAAGTCAGTAGAGCATGATGTATCAAACCATACATTTTGCTCTACTGACTTTTTATTACTTAACTAAAACTTCAATATTTTCATCTTGCCCATCTATAACTATAGTACATCCATTATATATATCTCCAGCAATAAGTTTTCTTGCAATTATAGTTTCTAATGTATTTCCTATATATCTCTTAAGAGGTCTTGCACCATACACAGGGTCATAACCTTCTCTCACCATTACATCTTTAGCTGAATCTGTAACCTCAATAGAAATATCTTTTTCTTTTAATCTATTTTTTAAATCTTCCATAAATATGTCTATAATTTTCTTGATATTATCTTGGTCTAAAGGTTTAAACATTATAATATCATCTACTCTATTTAAAAATTCAGGTTTAAATCTATGCTTCATCTCATTCATTACAAGACTGTTAGTAGTATCTGTTATATTTCCACCTGCTTCTAATAAATAATTACTTCCTATATTAGAGGTCATTATTATAAGAGTATTTTTGAAGTCTACAGTCTTACCTTTATTATCAGTAAGTCTACCATCATCTAATATTTGTAAAAACATATTAAATACATCTTCATGTGCTTTTTCTATCTCATCAAATAATATTACAGAATAAGGTGCACGTCTAACTGCTTCTGTAAGTTGTCCGCCCTCTTCATATCCTACATATCCTGGAGGAGGTCCTACTAATCTTGATACAGCATGTTTTTCCATATATTCAGACATGTCAATTCTAATTATATTGTCTTCACTATCAAATAAATTTCTAGCAAGAGTTTTTGCAAGTTCAGTTTTTCCAACTCCTGTAGGCCCTAAGAATATAAATGAACCAATTGGTTTTCTTTCATCTTTTAGGCCAGCTCTTGCACGTATTACTGCATTTGAAACTGCTGTAACAGCTTCATTCTGTCCAATAACTCTCTCATGAAGTTCATCTTCTAGCTTAAGTAGCTTTTCTCTTTCACCTTCGACTAATTTAGTTACTGGTATACCTGTCCACTTTGATACAATATTAGATATTTCTTCTTCTGTAACTTCTTCTTTTAAAAGTGAGTTTTCAGAACCATCATTCATACTTTCTTCATATTTCTTTATTTGCTCTTCTAATTTAGGTATTTCACCATATTTAACCTCTGCTGCTTTGTTAAAATCATATTCTCTTTCGTACTTTTCAGCTTTTCCTTTAGCTTCATCTAATTGAGATTTTAAATTTTTGATATCTAGTATTTGACTCTTCTCTTTTTCATATTTAGCAGTCATTTCATCATTTTTAGATTTTAACTCTGCTATTTCCTTTTGAATATCTTCTAATCTTGTCTTACTCTTATCATCATTTTCTTTAAGCAAAGCTTCTCTCTCAGTTTCTAGTGTAAATAATTTTCTTCTAACCACATCTAATTCTGTTGGCAATGAATCTATTTCACTACGAATCATAGCTCCAGCTTCATCTATTAAATCTATTGCTTTATCTGGTAAAAATCTATCTTGTATATATCTATGAGAAAGTTTTGCTGCTGCTACAATAGCATTATCATGAATTCTTACTCCATGATGTATCTCAAATCTTTCTTTAAGTCCTCTAAGTATAGATATTGTATCTTCAACAGTAGGTTCTTCTGCAATTACAGGTTGGAAACGTCTTTCAAGTGCTTTATCTTTTTCTATATATTTTCTGTACTCATCAAAAGTAGTTGCACCAATACAATTTAACTCTCCTCTTGCAAGCATAGGCTTAATCAGGTTACCTGCATCCATTGAGCCTTCTGTTTTACCAGCTCCAACTATAGTATGAATCTCATCTATAAATAGAATGATTTTTCCATCAGAACTTTGAACTTCTTTTAAGACAGCCTTTAATCTTTCTTCAAATTCTCCTCTATATTTTGCACCAGCAATCAATGCACCCATATCAAGAGAAAATACTATTTTATCTTTTAATCCTTCTGGTACATCTCCTCTTACTATTCTTTCTGCTAAGCCTTCAACTATCGCAGTTTTACCTACACCTGGTTCACCAATTAATACAGGGTTATTTTTTGTTCTTCTTGATAAAATTCTTATAATTCTTCTTATTTCTTCATCTCTTCCAATTACAGGGTCTAATTTATTTTTTTTAGCTAAATCTACTAAATTTGTTCCATATCTAGCAAGTGCATCATATGTTCCTTCTGGGTCTTGCGTTTCTACCCTTTGACTACCTCTAACTTGTGATAAAACATTTAAAAAATCATTTTTATTTATATTATATTGTTTCAATATTTTACCAACAACTGATTTTGATTCTGTTTCCATCATTGCAAGCATAACATGTTCAACACTTATATATGAATCTTTAAATTCTTTAGAAATACTTTCTGCTTTTATAAGTACTTCATTTATTTTTCTAGTAGCTGACACTCCTTGTGAATCTGCTCCTTCTCCATATACTTTTGGAAGTTTATCCATTTCAAAGTTTACAGTATTTCTTAAAGAATCTATTGATATATTCATCTTTTCTACTATATTTGGTATTAATCCATCTTCTTGATTAATAAGTGCTGAAAAAAGATGAATTACATCTACTTGTTGGTTATGATTTTTTACTGCTTCATTATAAGCCTCATTTAAACTTTTTTGAACTCTTAAAGTCATTTTTTCTACGTCCATATAAATCCCTCCATTTTAATATTATATCCAAATAAATTAAATTCTCTCATTTATGATTATTGATTTTCTAAGCTCTAAAAGACTATCAAGCAAACTTTCATTTTTTTGTATGTCAAAACTTAATGTCAGATTAAAGGTTCCATCTGAATTAAAAAAATCAAACACTTCTTTTGATTTTGCTCTTAGATATAAATCTTCATCTATAAGTCTTTTTTCACCTATTAACAAATATTGGCACTTATCTATAAAACTCTTTCTAAAATCAATAGTATATAGATTTTCTAAAAGATTATATTGGTAAATTGCAATATTATTAAACACTTTTAATAAATTTGAATTTACAAAATTGTAAATTTGATTATCGTTATACAGTGATATTTGTTCATATATATACTCTCTAAATAAAGGATGAATGTTTTGTTTAAGTTTCAAAGTAACTTCAGCTGGTATTTCAAAATACAACTTCCAGTATTCAGAATTATTTTTTTCTAATATAAATGCTACTCTGTTTAAACTAGTAGGGCTAATCTCTTTTAATGTACATTCAAAATTATAATATCTCAAACTAGTTTCTTCATTTTCAAATACATAATCAAACCACTGTAGAACATTTCTATCAAGTTTTAAACTCATATAAAAACCTTCTTCCTTATTTACTAACCTTATTAGGTCTTTTTATCTGATTATATTCTTCTAGTAAACTTTCTTTATCAGCTTTATTTCCTTTATATGCTATATGTGGATTTATCATATACTCACCATTTTTTACTTTCTGTAAAAAATCTAATTTTTTTAGTTCTGTAAACAATGAAGACAAGGAAGTCTTTGGATATTCAAATTCGCAAGATAATTCATGTAGTGTTTTCCTAATCTTATTATTTTTATCCATAGAATTTATTAATTTTATTGGAATTAAATCTCTTTTAGTATACATTCCTTCTGCCACTTTGATATAATTTTTAAAGCAAACATTCATATATTTACTTTTGTTCATAACCAAATTTCTACTTTCTGTGTATTCTTGATTTAAATCTTTTTTTAATGCCTTATCTAAATTAAATATCTCTTCTCACTCTCCTTATCTCTAATTGATAATATAAATATATTACAAAAAAATATGTATGTCAAAAACAAAAATAACAAAAGTTTATCTATAAGCTAAACTTTTATTTATCTATAAGCTAAACTTTATTGTTTTTTAAAATCAGTATTTTCAATTTATTGGTAAGATTTTTGAATAATATTTGTAAATTTTTTTAAAAAATTTTAATATGCTCAGTAAAATAATCTTTTCTACAGAGTAAAACCACTAAACACATAATATTTCCAATTATTTTTTTGTAAGTTTACTTGACATAGTATATATATATTTATATAATGTATATATACTATATATACAATTTAAGGAGGTGTTTAATTGAATATAGTTATTAGTAATTCAAGTGGCAAGCCAATATACGAACAAATTACTACACAAATTAAAAGTATGATTATAAGTGGAGAGTTGCCAGAAGGTACTGCTCTTCCAAGTATGAGATTATTAGCAAAAGAACTTAGAATAAGTGTAATTACTACAAAACGAGCATATAGTGATTTAGAACATGATGGATTTATTGAAACAGTTACTGGTAAAGGTAGTTTCGTATCTGGCAAAAATATGGATTTTGTTAAAGAAGAACAACTTCGTTTAATCGAAGAATACCTACAAAAAGCAGTTGATACAGCTCAAAGTAGTGGCATTACATATAATGAGTTACAAGATATTTTACTTTTATTATATAAGGGAGAATGATAATTATGGACGCAATAACTATAAAAAACCTAAACAAAGTTTACAAAAATTTTGCATTACAAGATGTATCTTTTTCAGTACCAAAAGGCTCTATAATGGGATTTGTAGGTGAAAATGGTGCAGGAAAAACTACTACACTAAAATCAATTTTAAATTTAATATCTTATGATAGTGGAAATATTGAAATCTTTGGCCTTGATAACATAAAAAATGAAAAAGAAATCAAAGAACAAATTGGTGTCGTATTTGAAGGAAGCAACTTTCATGAGAATTTAAATACAAATAATATCTCAAAAATTATGAGCCATATCTATAAAAACTGGGATGATAGACTATTTAAAGAATATTTAAAACAACTAAGAGTTCCAAATAATAAACTAATTAAAGAATTTTCAAAAGGTAATAAAATGAAACTTAGTATTGCTGTAGCTTTATCTCATAAACCAAAGTTATTAATATTAGATGAAGCAACTAGTTCACTTGACCCTATTGTAAGAGAAGAAATATTGGATATATTCTTAGATTTTATACAAGATGAAGAACATTCTATTATTTTATCTTCACATATTACAAGTGATTTAGACAAAATAGCAGATTATATTACATTTATACATAAGGGGAAAATTGTATTTAGCGAAAGCAAAGATGAATTAATCGATACTATGGGTATCTTAAAATGTAATTCTAATGATTTTGCTAAACTTACAAATGAAGATTATTCATATTATCGTAAAAGCCAGTTTGGATATGAAGTACTACTTAAAGATAAGTATAAATTTATTACAAAACATCCAAACCTTATAGTTGATAATACATCAATTGAAGAAATTATGTTATTTTATGTGAGAGGTGATAAATAATGAAGGGACTAATTTTAAAGGACTTACTTAATTTAAAAAGCAATATAAAATTTCTAATTTTATTTATGATTGTATTTGGATATATCTCTTCTGTTGGAGATGGAAATAACAGTAGTTTTATAGGTGTTATTATAGTTTTATGTACAACAATGATTGTTTCAACATTTTCATATGATGATTTAAATAAATGGGATAGCTATGTACTTACAATGCCTATCAAACGTGACACTATTGTATTAAGTAAATATTTAACTATGTTAATATTTAGCTTTATAGGTGTATTTTTTTCACTTATTATTAGCATTGTTAATGGATATTTTAAAAATACACTTGTTTTAGATGATACTTTAGTTATTACAGGATTAATTTTATCAATTTCAGTATGTTTTGCTAGCCTTATTTTACCACTTATTTATAAATTTGGTACAGAAAAAGCTCGTTTATTAATGATTGCATGCTTTTTACTTCCTACTGCTGCAATATTAGGATTTAAAAGTCTTTTGGAAAGATTTAATTCAAGTATTTCTATTGAAATTATACTTAATACTTTAGTTTATTCTCTTCCATTTATTGCGATTTTATTATTTGTAATTTCATATTTTATTTCTACAAAAATTTATTGTAAAAAAGAAGTGTAAAAGATATTAACACTAGTTTTATATTTAAGTGGTTTTATAAAAGATTTTATAAAAATACTATCAGGGTAAAATTTGATAGTATTTTTGTTTTTTATGAATTTATTTCTACTAGGATTTTTGTTTTTTTATTATTTATTTATTCAGTAACATCCTATTATTTTCTAAATATACTGATATAATATAATTATCTGATAAATTTAGTTGACAATTATATTTTTAGGAGGGTACACATGTTAGGACAAAGATGTATGGATTATTTACAAACATTAGGAAAAATAAGTTCAACAACAACAGGACTTACAAGACTTATATTAACTGATGAGCATAAAAAATCGATTGAATTAATAAGTTCTTGGATGAAAAATTTGAATCTTGATATTGAAATTGACGATATTGGAAATATTATAGGTACATATAAATCTAATTTCTTAAACGCACCTACATTAGTAGTTGCATCTCATCAAGATAGTGTAAAATGTGGAGGTATATTTGATGGAATGCTAGGAATAATTGTTCCTCTAATTGGACTTGAAGAATCTATAAATAATAATAAGTCTTATCCATTTAATATTAAATTAGTTGCATTTGCTGAGGAAGAAGGAACAAGATTTGAAACATCTCTAATGGGAAGTAAAGTTTTTGCTGGTACTTTTAAAGAGGAACTACTCAAATCTGTTGATGAAAATGGAATTACGCTTGAAGAAGCTGTAACAAAATTTGGATTTGATACTAAAAATTTAATAAATTTACACCCTAGAAAAGATATTGATGCTTATTTAGAATTCCATATCGAACAGGGACCTGTCTTAGAAAACAATGCTCTTCCTGCTGGTATTGTTTCAAGTATTACAGGATTTAAGAGTTTTAAAATATCAGTAAATGGCAAATCTGGCCATGCTGGAACACTCCCAATGGATATGCGATTTGATGCTGGATGTTGTGCTTGTGAATGTGTATTATCAATTGAAAATATAGCTAAGATAACGCCTGATTTAGTTGCTACAGTTGGAAAGATGAATTTCTATCCATCATCATCAAATGTAGTTCCTGAAAGGGTTGATTTTACTCTTGACGTCCGCTCATGTTCACAAGAAACTCTTGATACTTCAGTAATAAAAATATTTGATGAAATAACTCGCATATGTCAAAATAGAAAACTTAATTATACAAGTGAACTCTCTTTTGAAAATGTTCCTGTACCATGTTCTGATAAAATGACAAAAGTTATAGAAAAAAGTTTTGTGGATTTAAATCTCAACCCATTTTATATTTATAGTGGCGCTGGTCATGATGCTCAAGAAATGGATAATATAACTGATATAGGCATGGTATTTATAAGATGTACTGAAGGCATAAGTCATAATCCTAATGAAAATGTTACTGTGAATGATTTAGATATTGCAGTAAAAATATTTTTAAAAATACTAGATAATCTTAATCTAAAATAATTTTACGATAATACTCTTCATTCTGATGTATAAAAAAAGAAAATAAACATGAAAAAGGTAGCAACTAACTCTAATTGCTACCTTCTAATTCTATTTATATAAAAGTTGATTTCTCATCAATAATATCACATCTATCATTTCCATTAGATATATGTCTTACTTATAATTATACATTCTATTCGTAATTATCTCATTTTAAATAATATATATTATACAGTAAATATTTTTCTAATAATGACAATAAATATTCAAATTATTTTTAATATCTCCATTGATTTTTATCTATTTACCTTAAAAATATAAAGGATACCAAAGCTGATATCCCTTATAAATGTTATATATTCATTTTTTATTATAGTTCCAATTTAATATTCAACTTAACTCATAGAGTTAGAAAATTCCTCTCCTGCTGTAACAAGATTAGATAATAATACATCAGCCAGTGCATCATTAGCTGAACTTATTATCCATTTATTATCTTTCTTAGTACATTCAAACTCTACAGTTTTTGTTACAAAAGTTTCTTCAACACTTTTTTGCTTTTCTTTCATAATTGACACTAACATTTCAGTTGTTTTCTCATCTGTTAAATCTTGACCTGAAAAACTCATGCCAAGCATCTTTGTAAATGCTTCAGCCACTATTTCTTTAAGTAATGGTGTTGAATCTACAAACTTACACTCTACTTGAATTTTTGCATTATTATCTTTAATCTCACTGTCTTTTATTGTGTATGTTATTTTAGATGCATTATGTTTTAGATAATCTAAAACATACTGTGTACTTGGGTCTTCTGTTTCTAATTCTTTTAGTATATCCTTATATTTTTCATCATTATTTTCCATAACTTTGTTCATACCTTCAAAGTCAAATTTCTTTGCACTACTAAAAAAATTATTGATTGTATCTTCTGGTTTTGCACTTGAACATGCTGTCAAAGATATTGCTAATAAAAAAGTTGTTAAAAGTAATATGATTTTTTTCATATCTCAAATCCTCCCTCTTAATTTGTTGATACATAAATTATTTTAACATATAATGAGGATTTTTAATAATATATTTAGAATATTTATGACTTTTATCAAAACATAAATCTAGATTAAAAAATATTTATATTAAATTATTATTCATATTTACATCAGTCATAGTAGAAACCATAACAGCCTTTATAGTATGCATTCTATTTTCTGCCTCTTCAAATACTTTTGAATACTTGGAATTAAATACCTCGTCAGTAACCTCTAATTCTGATAATCCAAACTTTTCATAAATTTCTTGACCAACTTTAGTTTCTAAATCATGAAAAGCTGGAAGACAATGTAAAAATATAACATTTTCATTTTCAGTTTTCTTTATCATATCCATATTCACTTGATAATCTTTAAGTTGATTTATTCTCGCTTCATATTGTTCTTCTTCTCCCATAGAAACCCATACATCTGTATATATAACATCAGCACCCTTTACATCATCAATATTTTCAGTTAACAATATATCTCCTTTAGACTTTTTAGCTATTTCTTTCATATCTTCAACTAACTTTTCATTTGGCCAAAGTTCTTTAGGAGCAAGCGCTACAAAATGAATTCCCATTTTAGCACATCCTATCATCAATGAGTTACCCATATTATTTCTAGCATCCCCAACATAAACAAATTTAACTTTATTTAAATCTTTATCTACATTTTCAATTACTGTTAGAAAATCTGCAAGTATTTGAGTTGGGTGATATTCATCTGTAAGGCCATTCCAAACAGGTACTCCAGAGTATTTTGCTAAACTTTCAACTGTTTCCTGTTTAAATCCTCTAAATTCTATACCATCATAAAATCTTCCTAAAACTTTTGCTGTATCGGATACAGATTCTTTTTTACCCATATGGCAGTCATTGGGTCCTAGATAAGTTACATGAGCACCTTCATCATGAGCAGCCACCTCAAACGAACATCTAGTTCTTGTTGATGTCTTCTCAAACAATAATGCTATATTTTTACCTTGCAATAAATCTCCTTTTATACCAACCTTCTTCTTAGTTTTTAAATAACTAGATAAAGTTAATAAATATCTAATTTCCTCTTTTGTAAAATCCTTTAATGTTAAAAAACTCTTTCCTTTTAAACTTATATTATTCATATTGATTTTCCCCTTTTTGTAAATTTATTTAAATGCTATAAAATTTTTAGTTTCATATATTTTTATCTACTCTAATTCTCACCCTAACAATGAATCTTTTAATAACTTAATTATCTTCTAGTAATATATCTTTTAAAATTTCAAGAGCTTCATTTATCTCCTTGTAGCTAATAGTTAAAGGTGGTAAAAATCTAAGTACATTCTTTCCAGCAGTCAAAATAAGTAATCCTTTTTTTCTAGCTTTTTCTTCTATAGTGCTAGATTCAATAGTAGTTTCGATTCCTATCATCAAGCCCATACCTTTTGTCTTTACTACGATTGTACTATTAAAATTTTCAATAGATTTTCTTATATAATCTCCTTTTTCTAACACATCTTCATAAAATCCTTCTTTAGATATTTCATCTAACACAACAGAAGCTGCCACCATAGCTAATAAATTCCCTCCAAATGTTGTACCTTGGTCTCCTTTCCCTAAAACTTTTGAAAATTTTTCATTTACTAATACTCCTCCTATTGGTATCCCTGCGCCTAAACCTTTTGCAATTGTAACAATATCTGGTTTTACATCAAAATATTCATATCCAAAAAGTTTCCCCGTTCTTGCTATGCCACATTGAACTTCATCAAATATTACTGCTATGTCTTTTTCTTTACATATTTTTACAAGTTCTAAAATATAATCTTTTTCAAGAACATTAACTCCACCTTCACCTTGAACTGCTTCAAGAATTACTGCACAAACAGTTGAATCAATATTATTTTTAAAATCTTCAATATCGTTTTTTTCTACATATTTAAATCCTTCGGGAAGTGGATAAAAATATTTATGATACTTATCCATACCAGTTGCCATCAAAGACATCATTGTTCTACCATGAAAAGAATCCTTTAAACTTATGATTGTCCCTCTTCCTTCACCATATTTATCACTACTGTACTTTCTTGCTATTTTAAAAGCAGTTTCATTTGCTTCTGTTCCAGAGTTACAAAAATATACTTTATCCAATCCACTTATATTAATTATTTTTTCTCCTACAGACAATACTGGACCATTGAAATATAAGTTTGATGTATGTAATAATTTGTCCACTTGCTCCTTTAAAGCAGTTTTTAAATTATTATTACTATATCCAAGAGAAGATACTCCGTATCCGCTTGTAAAATCTATATATTTATTGCCTTTAGTATCAAAAAAACAACTACCTTCGCCATAGTCTATAATAAAATCAGGTTGGCTATATGTATTTATGAAATATTCCTCCCATTTTGAAACTATATTATTGTTATTTATCTTCATTTTTATCATCCTCACTTAAGTTTATAATCTTTTTTATATTTAACTTATTTTCTTATTCATTTTCTTTTCTTATTAATGTGCCTATTCCACTATCAGTAAATAACTCTGTTATTATAGAATGAGGAACTCTTCCATCTAAAATATGGACTCTATTTACCCCATTATTCAAAGCGTCTACACATCCATGTATCTTAGGTATCATGCCACCAGTAATTATACCTTCATCAAATAGCTTATCAACATCATCTAGTATAACTTCTGTTATCAATGACTTTTCTTCATCTGGATCTCTTAAAAGACCTGGCACATCAGTAAGAAGTATCAGCTTATCTGCATTTAATTCTTTAGCTATAGCTGATGCTGCTGTATCTCCATTTATATTATAGGTCTCACCATCTTCTCCTACTCCAATAGTTGCAATTACTGAAATATAGCCTGATTTCAAGCAAGATTCTATAAGTTCAACATTTACTTTCTTTATTTCTCCAACAAATCCTAGTTCATAATTTTTATATGGGTCACATAAAATCATATTATTATCTATCCCACAAAGCCCTACTGCTTTTCCGCCTTTTGTATGTATCTTGTTTACTAAGTCTTTATTTACCTTTCCAGCTAAGACCATTTTTACAATTTCCATAGTTTCTTCATCTGTATATCTAAGCCCATTTACAAATTTACTTTCTATATCTACTTTAGCAAGCATTTTATTGATTTCTGCTCCTCCACCATGTACTAAAACTATATTTATTCCAACATAACTCATAAGTACAAGGTCTTCCATAACAGACTCTTTTAAACCATCTTTTTTCATTGCACTTCCACCATACTTAACTACAATAGTTTTGCCTTGATGCTTTTCTATATATGGTAAAGCTTCTATCAGTGTATTTGCTTTTTCTATATCAATCATTAAGCATTTCCTCCTAGTTTCTATAACTTCCATTTATTCTTACATAATCATAACTTAAATCACATCCCCATGCATTTCCTCTAGCATTTCCCATGTTCAAATCTACTAATATACTTATTTCATCATCTTCAAGAATTTTTTTCGCTTTTTCTTCATTAAAATCCAACCCATTTCCCTGTTTACATACTTCTATATATCCTTTCATGCTTTCAAAAATAATATCTACTTTTTCCATATCTATTTCTTCACCCGCATATCCTAAAGCACACAATATTCTTCCCCAATTTGCATCAGCTCCAAATACAGCTGTCTTTACCAAGGAAGAAGATATAACTGTTTTTGCTAACTTTACTGCATGTTCTTCACTTAGTGCTCCATTTATATAGCATTCAATTAATTTTGTACATCCTTCTCCATCTTTAGCAACAAGTTTAGCAAGTTCTATACAAACATATGTAAGCGCACTTAAAAATACTTGATAATGTTCATCTTTTTCATCCATTCTCTCATTTTTCGCTTTTCCATTTGCCAAAATCATTACCATATCATTAGTACTTGTATCTCCATCTACACTAACTCTATTAAAACTTTTATCAACTGCACTTTTTAGAGCTTCTTTTAAGAGAACGCTATCGATATTTGCATCTGTCGTTATAAATCCCAATGTTGTTGCCATATTAGGATGTATCATTCCTGAACCTTTTGCCATACCTCCAATAGTTATTTTTTTATCTCCATACATTATTGCTACTGCTATTTCTTTCTTTATAATGTCAGTTGTCATAATTGCTTCTCTTGCTCCAATATGACCTTGTTTACTGAGATTACTTACTAACTCATCCATATTTTTTTCTATTAAATCTATATTTAGTGGTTTTCCTATAACACCAGTAGATGCAACCAAAACATCATCTTCTTTAATATTTAATTTTTCACTAGTAAATTTAGCCATTTTATATGCGTTTATAAGACCTTCTTTTCCATTAAATGTGTTAGCATTAGCACTATTGACTATAATCGCTTGTGCTTTTCCATTTTTAATATGCTCCTGTGTTACATAAACTGGATTTCCTTTAACTTTATTTTGAGTAACTACTGCTGCTGCATCACATAAAATATCTGAATAAACTAAAGCTAAGTCCCTCTTTTCTTTATTTTTTCTTAAGCCACAGTGAATTCCTGAAGCAACAAACCCTTCTGGAACTGTAACTCCACCTTTTATAATCTCCATTTTTATCCTCCTAATTATATGAGTTTAGTATTTTTCTATTCCTAAAATGCTGGTGCAATATGCTTTAAGCCTGTAGTCTCCTCAATTCCAAACATTATATTCATATTTTGTACGGCTTGCCCTGCTGCCCCTTTAATCATGTTGTCTATAGTTGAACAGATTATTAATGTATCTTTATTTTCATGTACTGATATTACACATTTATTTGAATATACAACATTTTTTAAAGAGGTTATCTTATCTAATGGGAGTATTTCTACAAATTCTTTATATTCATAATAATCAGTTAATTTTTTATGTATATCACCTATAGATACATTATCTTCTTTTATGCAGTATATAGTTGATAGTATCCCTCTATTTACTGGAATTAGATTTGGTGTAAAAACTACATCTACATCTTCTTTATACGCTTCACTTAGATTTTGTTCTATTTCTGGAGTATGTCTATGTTTTCCTATTTTATATGCAGTTATATTCTCATTAACTTCTGTAAAATGACTACTTGTTGATAACTCTCTACCAGCTCCTGTAAGACCTGATTTAGAATCAATTATTATATTATTATTTTTTATTAATTTAGAACTTAATAATGGCATCAATGGTAAAGAAATACTAGTAGGATAACATCCTGGATTTGCAACTATATCAGCACTTTTTATATCTTCTTGATATATCTCACTTAATCCATATACAGCTTTTTTGTGCAAAATTGTATCTATAAAAGATACTCCATACCATTTACTATATATTTTTTCATCTTTTATTCTGAAATCAGCACCTAAATCTATGACTTTCTTTTTAGATTCAATTGCTTTTATTGCAAACTTTTCACTTACACCATGTGGAAGAGCAGTAAATACAACATCACACATATCAATTACTTTTTCGTTTTCTATACATGTCATACTGTTTTCATAACCTATACTTGGGTATATATCAACTATGTTTTTGCCAATGTATGAATTTGAACCTATAGCTGTAACTTCTACTCCTTCATGATTTATTAGTAATCTTAGTAATTCTACACCAACATATCCAGTTGCTCCAATAATTCCAGCTTTTATTTTGCTCATTTTATTTCCTCCGTTTTATAATTATTTTAAGAATATTTCGAATTATTTTTTTAAATTAATATTATTATTTAATAATCATTTGATAATATATAAGTTTAAAACTATCTAACTAACAATAAAAAGCCCCTTAGCATTATAATGCTAAGAGGCGAATTTCCGCGGTACCACTCTTATTGGTAAAATTACAATTATAATAATTCTTATGAATTAAAAAGTATTTGCAAATGTATATTTAAAATTAAAAAAGCCTCTTGGTCAAAGACCAAGAGACGAATATACACCCGCGTTACCACTCTAATTGATAAGATAATCTTACCCACTCTAATCTCTTAAGGCGAGACTCACCAATTACCATACTACTAATTCTGGTAACTTCCTCCAAAGCTCTATTCACAATAAAATTCATTACTAGGCTTCCACCATCCCTAGCTCTCTATCAAATCCTTTTATGCTACTTTCTTTTTCATAGGATTTCAATTTCTTTTCTTGTTGTTTTATATAATAATTTATTTTTAGTAGTTTGTCAATATTATTTATAAATTTTTGGAAATTTTTTCTAGGTTGTTAATTTCCACCATTTTGTATCCGAGTTACGATATAACTTAAAACCACATCTTAATAAAACATTTTGTGAATCTGTATTGTAAGCATCAGTTTCAGCTATCACAGAAGAAACATTTGGTTGACTTAATCCCCAGCTACATATCTTTTTAATAGCTTCTGTCATATATCCTTGTTTTTTATAATCCTCACCTAATCCATAACCAATCTCAATTTCACCATAAGAATTTGGCACATCTTTAAAATCGGCTAATCCTATAATTGTACGGTTTTCATTTAACATAATAAACCAAAATGTATAAAACAATATATTTTTTTCATCTTTTTTAGCAATATTTAATTGTCCTTTTACAATATCATAAAAAAAACCAGTCATTGGTTCTGCACAATAAATGAATTCTAATTCCTTTTCTAATTCTGAATTATTGGAAGTCCAAAGTTCAAGTTGACGAAGTGATAGTGGAATTAGAGTTAATCTTTCTGTTTTTAATATCATTTTTTCTCCTTTTAAGAGAAAGACTAAAATTGTTATCAAAGAATTCTTAATCATACACAACAATAGTCTTTCTGCTGATTTTCTTTTTAATCTGATAAAAGCTCATCTATCACATGAAATTTCATTTATTAGTTCTATTAGTTCTATATTTTCTAACAGGCTATAAAGTATATTAGTATCATAAATTTTACTACTCAATATCTTTTTTTATTTCTACAACATCCTCAATTTTACAATTGTAATTATTGAAAATAAAATTGATGGAAATTAACTGATAAAAGTATCATTATTAATTCAACACAGTTGAACAACAAGTGAGAATACATATAGATTTGTGTAAATATATATACATTCTAGCTTGATACTATATATGTGATAATTAGTTGCATAATATCGAGAATGATCTATATTTTTATAAGTTTAAGAATTATTTTTTAGAGAGTGTATTCCATTTATTAATACTTTAGAATCTATTTTTAAATATCTAGAATACATCCAAACAATTGGACTACGAAGCCTACCTCTAGAGCAAACAATTATTATCTTTTTACTATTGTTATCGCTAATAGATAGAAGCCTATCTTTTATTTTTTTACGATTTTTTATTAAACCATATAAGACAACAATTCCTGCGATGGGTTTATTCCTGTGCAGGAAGTCATATTCTTTTTCATTAATAACAGAGATATTATGTTCTAATTTGGCTATACTACCATATTCTATCGATGTACGTACATCAACAGTTACTTCATCAACGATTTCACTATGTTTTATTAGATATTGTGGACATAATTTTTTCATGTATACATCTAAAGTCTGCATAAGTATCTCTCCTTAACTCTTTGCATAATATATTAATTTATTATACTATAAGCAAGTTCACCTTTACAGTTGTTTATTAATATAAATTTATAATTATTATAAAAATATCTTAAATATATCATAGGATTTATATGAAGCTTTTACAATTTAGTGTTAAAATCACACTCCTTTAGGTTGAATGGATAGCACAAATAGTATATAAAAAACATTGATACATACACATATAATGTTAATATAAGTATATGGAGAATAAATATAGAAGAACTCAAACAACAGCAAAGGATACTACTATTAATGAAAAGCTTACAATAGATTTAAAATTACTTCCTTTCTTTTGAAATTTTCAAATAAATGAAATTATTCCTTCCCATGTAAGAAAGTGACAAAACTAATTATTAAAAGTTAATTACAGTCAAAAATATCTAAAAACAATACACAACCATCTTGTTGCAATGTTTAGTTATTCTGTAAAATATTATAATTTGACTAGTGAATAAATATACTAACAATAGCAGAACATTTATGACATGAAAAAATTGAAACAACATGGAATGTATATTCTCATTTATGTCCAAACAAACACCTAAAAATTGCACAAAAACTAGAAGATTTAAATTTATATCTTATTTTAATTAAGTTTTAAAAACCTTTACTATCTAAAAATTTTTCAATTTTTTTCTCAGAAAGTATCTCATTAGTTATAAATTCTCCATTGAAAAAAAGACTATATGTAGTAAATGGTGCAGGAGCATTTTGTGCTTCTTTTGCTGTTTCAAATTTTATAAGATTTACTTCAACACCTCTAGCATTCGCAATTTTTTTTAAAATAGGAGCATATTTTGCAGTATGTGGACACTGATTACTGTAATATAAAACTATCCCATTCTCCTTTGATTTACTTTGTTTTACACAATCTTTAAAGCATGGAATAGGTGCATTATCAGTAAATGGAAAATACAATAACTCATAACTTGGTTCTGATGTATCTGCCAGATAAAATCCTTTATATTTTAAATACTTAGAATCAGATAAAAATGGTAGCTTTTTTTCAGATGAAAGTACAACTAACCCATATTTTCCTTTTGACTTTGCATCATCAATGCATTTTTGTAGTAATAAATTAGAGTATCCTTGTCCTTTAAATTTTCCAGATACCCAGAAACAATTAATATACATATAATTATCTGCAGTAATAGGACACCATGCATTTTCTGCTGGTATATATTCTATAAAAACTTTACCTCTTTCATCTAATCTTTTAAATACAAGACCTTTGTCAAAATTACTTTTCATCCAATATTTTTTAGAAGAAACACAGTTTTCTCCCTTTTTTTCAGTAATTGCACAACATACATGTTCATTATCAATATTGTTTGAATTTATATCTATAATCTGCATATTACCTCTCCTTCTCTCTTTACAAAATAGTTTTCATATATATACTATATCTTTAATTGTACTATTATATATATGACACTTATATGTCATATATATTTTCATTTTATATTAAATTATTTCAAATTTATCATTATTATTAAATTATATGTAAAATTAAATAAATTTTTATGTTCTAACTATATTATATATGGATTGTTTTATTAATCACCTTTAAATTCAAATTTAATAAAACAATTTATATTGAAATAAATATATTTAAGGTATATAATTATAAGAAAAATTTTTAATAATAGAGGTGTTGTTTATAATGTGTGAAAAGTACCTAATAAGAGAATTAAAAGAACCTGATATTAGAAGTGCATTAAATTTAATTTGGAATGTATTTGAAGAATTTGAGTCTCCAGATTATTGTGCTGAAGGAATTAAGTCATTCCATGAATTTATAGAATATAACTCTATTATTGAAAAAGTCAAAGAAAAATCTATTTTCTTTTGGGGCTGTTTTGATTGTGAAAAGTTAATTGGGGTTTTAGCTATCAGAGACCTAAATCATATATGTATGTTATTTGTAGATAAAAATTATCACAAATGTGGTGTTGCAAAAAAATTAATGGCTATAGGTGTAAAGTATTGTACTGAAAACATAGATGATTTAACTGAAGTAACTGTAAATTCATCCCCTTATGCTGTTGAAGTTTACCATAAATTAGGATTTAAAAATACTAATGCTGAACAGATTGTCAATGGTATACGTTTTACTCCAATGAAACTATCAATATCAAATTAATTTAACAAAGAAATATATCAAAAGCAAATCCACTTAAAGTTTTTAAAGTTGATTTGCTTTTAGATTAAATTTTTAAAGTACACTATTTTTCTTTAAGTTTTAAGTAATATACTTCGAAAGAATCTTCTAGCAAAGACATTAATATTTATTTTTTTACTTCTTATTTTCTAATCCAATCTATTAATTAAATCAACTATATTATAATTTATTGATATATATGTAATGTTGATTATTAATTCTATCATTTACATTAATATTTAGCGATATATTTAGTCATACTTTTTATGAATACCTAATAGTACAGTATCAACAGTGTCAGATAGACTTTTTATGGCTTCTTCTGAATCTAAAAGAGCTTTTCCAAGTTGCAAAGTTGAATATCCATGAATCACACTCATCAACAAATTTAATACTTCATCTATATTCTTTGTTCTTAAATTACAAGAAAGAATAAGTTTTTCTAATAGCGATTTATATTCTTCAAATATCTCTGATGTTTCTTTGTTCCCATGCCAAATAGCCCATTGAATTGTTTCATAAACCCCAGGATGAGCAATTATAAAATTAAAATATGCAATACTTACAGACTTTATAGCTGTATCTCCAGAATCACCAATAGCAACTTTCTCCATCTGTTTATTCATTTTCCTCATACCATTATGAGCAACCTCTCTCAACAAATCATCTAAGCTTTCTATATGATTATATAAAGAAGGTGTACGTATACTTAGTTTTTCTGCAACAACTTTTAAAGAAAGCTTGTTAAGCCCATCTTTATCAGCTATATCAGATGCTACCTGTATTACTATATCTCTACTAACACGCATGATTATACCTCTCTCAACTAAAATTAATTACTTTATTAGTTTAACTAATCTAATTAGCTTCGTCAACAATTAAGACTTATAAAAAACTTTATATTGAGTGCAATGTTGACAATTTAATTTTAGTTTAATATAATACTAACTATATTAGTATTATAACTAATTAAATTAGTATTATAGGTAATTAAATTAGAATATTACAGTATAATTTTATAGTTTAATAGATACTATATATTAAACTGAAGGGAGATTTTTATGGAAAAGAAATATTTTCAAATTCATGGAATTCCTTCAATTCTTTGGGGAAATCCTTCAAACAAATTGTATATTTATATACACGGACAATGTGGTTATAAAGAAGAAGCCGAAATTTTTGCTAATATCGCTGTTAATCATGGATGGCAGGTTTTAAGCATTGATTTACCTAAACATGGAGAACGTAAAGAAGAAAACATTTCGTTTGACCCATGGAATGTTGTTCCAGAGTTATTAGCTATAATGAAATATGCAAAATCTAATTGGAATCAGATTGCATTATATGCAAATAGTATTGGTGCATGGTTTAGTATGTTAAGTTTTGAAAATGAGAATCTGGAAGAGTGTGTTTTTGTATCTCCAATTCTCGATATGCAACAACTTATTTCTAATATGATGTTTTGGGCAAATGTATCAGAAGAACAACTTAAACATGAACTAATTATTCCAACTTCATTTGGTCATACACTTTCATGGGAATATCTGCAATATGTCAAAAAACATCCTATTACTAAATGGAACACTACAACAAGAATACTATATGGTAAACATGACGAACTTACAGAACTAAGTGTGGTAGAGAAATTTACACGCCATTTTAATTGTAATTTAACAGTTATAGCAAACGGGGAGCATTGGTTTAATACACCAGAGCAATTAAAAGTATTAAATAAATGGACAAATACTTTATTTGAGTGAAGATAATTTCATTATTACTATTTATCTCTAAATTAGAATAATTATTCTATCAATTCACTTTACCTTAATATCATTAAAATAAGCGATAATAAAGTTAAAATTATTCCAACTAGCACAATATTATTCAACATTTTAGAACTTATATTCTTTTTCATATAAACTTACCACCTTAATATTCTTATTTATATATACAATAATATTTTTATATTTTAATCAATATTTTTTTATTGAAAAACAATAAATTATATATTATAATCAATAATATAACTTATATTAAGGAGATGGTATTTAATGATTACAAGAATTTTCAACAATATTCTATCAGTATTTCTATACTTTATACTAGTAATTTTAAGTGTATCTGGTATACTATTCATGTGTATGATACCTATGTTTTTACATGATTTTAACCTTGAAAAATTATTTATTTTAGTAGTTAGAATAATGTATTTTTCTAACTATTTCATAGTTATTTTATTCCTAACTTTTATAATTAATAGCAATAAATACTCACCTTTTATACTTGAAAATGTTAAGAGATTTAAAATAATGGGATATTGCTTATTGATAAATACTATAATTGAATGTATCAATGGTTATAGTTTGAATACCAGCAATATAAGAATTTTTGGAACTGATAATGGAGGAATTTCACCACTTATGGTCATCTCTTTTATCTTTTCACTAATGTGTTTTGTAATTGCTGAAACATTTAATAAAGCTATAAAAATAAAAGAAGATAACGATTTAACGATATAGAGGTGATATTATGGCAATTATAGTTAATCTAGATGTAATGATGGCAAAAAGAAAAATATCACTTAAAGATTTGGCTGAAAAAATAGATATTACAAATGCTAATTTATCAATTTTAAAGACTGGTAAAGCAAAAGCTATTAGATTCACCACTCTAAATGAAATTTGTAAAGCTTTAGACTGCCAACCAGGTGATATACTTGAATATGTAGAAGATGATTAAGAAAAGAGTGTCTAAAACACTCTTTTTGATTATCACCTATAGCCTTTATTATTTTACTTGAAAATTTAGACATGTTGTCAAATCTTTTTCATGTGTACTAATGGGTATTAAATTAAATAGACTTTATTTTCTAGAAAACCCTTTTTAGTTTTATCTAGTTTTATATTAAGATATCTTAATATAAAACTCTTAAATATATTTTTAAGACTAATAATAACCAAAGATGTTAACTAAAAAATATAATTAAATAGACATTACTATTAATCTATGATATAATAGTATTTGTGGTAATACACAATTAAATCAAGTATATCTTGATATAGGTTAATAGGAGTATTTTTAATGAATAATGGAATAGTGAAATGGTTTAATAATGAAAAAGGATTTGGGTTTATATCAATAGAAGGTGGAGATGATGTATTTGCTCATTTCTCAGCTATACAAACTTCAGGATTTAAATCATTAGAAGAAGGTCAACAAGTAAGCTTTGATATAGTTAAAGGCGCTAGAGGTCCTCAAGCAGAAAATATAACTATATTATAATATATAGATTTTTCGGGAAAGACTCTTTTGAGGGTCTTTTTTTATTGATAATTTAAGCAAAATTTTATTTAAATAAAAAAACTGACTGTCAGTTAAATGTCAGTCAGTTTTTTATAGTATTTTTACTCAAAAACTGATGGATTTGAGATTTTTAATAATTAATCATACTTATTAATATATAAACTTTACTCGTATACAGAATATCTCTTCCAGATTTGCTCTAAGTCATCGAAGTGCTGTTTAATATCTTCTTTTTCTTTCATACCAACAGAGATTGCAAGAGCATTTGAAATACTAAGTGCTGGAACTAGTGAATCTACAAATGAAGCCATATTACTCTTAACCAAAAGAGTATTGTCTGCAAGTGCTGCTACTGGTGCAAATAAACTATCTGTTAATGAAATTACATGTGCTCCTTTTTCCTTAGCATAATTGACAATTTGATAAGATTTTTTTGAATAACGTGGGAAACTAATTGCAACTATAACATCTTCTTCGTTTATTCTTACAATCTGTTCAAATGCATCTCCCATATCCATTCTAATTATATGGACATTATCAAGTATTATATCTAAGTAAAAACCTAGGTATTGAGCTACTACAAAAGAACTTCTCATACCAAGTATATATATTTTTCTTGCCTTTAAAAGTTTATTAGAAGCTTCCTTAAATGCTTTTTCATCAATTTCTTCTAATGTTGATCTTATATTATCTATATCACTCTTTAAAACTTTGTTCAATATTGCAAAATCATCAGAATAATCATGTGCCATTTCAACTCTTTGTACTGTAGTTAATTTATTTTTTATGAGTTCTTGAAGTGCAGCTTGTAATTTTGGATACCCACTATAGCCTAGAGCATTTGCAAACCTTACAACAGTAGATTCACTCACTCCTACAGTTTCACCTAATTTGCATGCAGTCATGAATGCAACTTTATCATAATTATTCAAAATATATTGTGCTATAAGTTTTTGCCCCTTACTTAACCTCGTGTATTGAGATTGTATATTTGATATCAAATGTTTACTATCTTTCATTTCATTTGTTTCTTCCATTTTTTTCTCCTTTTAGTTATATAAACTATTTTCTTTTTATCACTACTAATATTTTTTCTAAAAATTTTATTATTTTAGTTTTTATCTCAGCTTCTTAAACTCATAAAATTCTAACTTTTCTGTACCTTATACTTCACATAGTATTTTCGATTAAATTTATTATACCATCTTTCCTTGCATTTTTTAAGATTTATTCAATATTTCTTTTAAAATTTTCAATTTTTACTCATTTAAAAGTTAAATATTTTATTTTGCATATTTAAGCACATTACTTACTTCAAAAGTAAATTATCATATACTTATTATTTAAAGTGTTTTTAAAAGGTTACAATATATATATTAACTCTTAATAGAATCTTGTCAAGTTTTTTTTAGTGTTTATTGTGATTTTTTCTTTTCAATTAAAATCAATTGTGGTGGGTTATTGACTTGATTTAAAAATTTAGATTCTAAAACATTAAATTCATCTTGATTTAAATTATTTACAAAATTATATATACTATCTTTTTCTTCTTGCCCTCCATCATGTCCTGTATATATAGCAATACTTATTATTCCATTTTCTTTTAATATTTCTAAGCTAGACTTTATAGCTTTTAAAGTTGTATCTGGTTTAGTTATAATTAGATGTTTTGCTCTTGGAAGATATCCTAAATTAAATAAAACACATGAAACTTCTTCTTTTACATATTTATCGATATTTTCATGACCATCAAGTATTAATTTTACTCTATCTATATATCCTTCTTTTTCTAATTTTTTTCTTGTAGATTTTAGAGCTTCTTCTTGTATATCAAAAGCATATACAAAGCCTTCTTCTCCAACCTTTTCAGCCAAATACTTTGTATCATAACCATTTCCCATGGTAGCATCTATTGTTACATCACCTTTATTAATAATATTTTCTAAATAAAATTTATTTATATCTGTAATTTTAGTTAAATGTTTTGCATATGCCATAATATTATTTCTCCCTACTATTAACTTCATTTCATTTTCATGTTATTTTATTGATTTTAAATATTTTATTTCATCTTCTGTTAAGTATCTATATTCACCAACTTTTATATCTTTTAATACTATTTTCCCTACAGAAATTCTTCTTAAGTTTAAAACTGGATGATTTATAGCCTTACACATTTTTCTTACTTGTCTATTTCTTCCTTCATGTATAGTTATTTCGCATACTGAATAATTCTTTTCTTTATTTTCCTTAGTTACTCTGATTTTAGCAGGTGCTGTTGTATAATCTTCTATTTTTAGTCCTTTTTCAAAATTTTTTATTTCATCCTTATTTATAATTCCTTTTACACTTGCCACATAAGTTTTATTAATTTCATGTTTTGGATGAGTAAGTTTATATGTTAAATCTCCATCATTAGTAAGTATCAAAAGCCCACTTGTTTCATAATCTAACCTCCCTATTGGATATACTCTTTCCTTTACATCTTTTAATATATCTATTACACTTGCTCTATTAAACTGATCTTTTACAGTAGTTATATAACCTTCTGGCTTATTCAATACTATATAGACATAATTTTCGCTTGGCTTTACTGCTTTATTATCAAATTCTACTATATCTTTTTCTTCATCAATATTAAAAGATAGCTCTTTTACTATATTTCCATTTACCTTTATTCTTCCTTCAAGAATGATTTCTTCTGCTTTTCTTCTAGATGCAATTCCACAAGAAGCTATATATTTATTAATTCTCATACATAATCCTTTCTTATCTTAAATTATATGTTATTTAATATTTTTATCAACATTAATTTTGTTACATTATTATACTATACTAGACCTTAATTAAAAACAAGCCAAAAAATTATTTAATTTTCCTAAATAATTGTAATTTCTTTTCACATACTATTAATATGTAATAGCTGATTAAACACTATTTTAAGGAAGTGATTATTATTTCAAAAGAAAATGTAAAATATTATTTAATGGTCGTGTTTATTGGAATTTTATTTTTTAAGTTTATTAATACTCCAGCAGATTTTATATCTAGCATTGAAGGATTATTAAGTTTTTTTAGTCCATTTTTACTAGCTATTTTACTCGCTTTGCTTTTAAATCCTCTTGTAATGCTTTTTGAAATAAAATTTAAAACACATAGGCTTTTATCCATTTTTTTATCTTATATATTGATAGGTATTATTTTAGCTTTTGGTATTAGATTACTAATTCCTTCAATAGCCAATACATTAAATAGATTAATAAATGAAATGCCTATCTACAGTGATTATATAGATAATTTTATAGAAAAAAATATGTCAAACATAGATTTTTTAAAAGCTCTAATTCCTCATATACAACACAGCTTAGATAATGCATTAAAAGAAGCTAGTAATTTTATTAGTAGAATTCCTAAAAACTTTTTAATCTATACACTTAGCATATCATCTATGCTATTTAGTATGGTAATGGGCTTTATATTATCTATATATATTATATATGATAAGGAAAAAATTGCATTAGGATTTAAAAGATTGCTATATTCTTCTACTGCTAGAAACAAAGCTGATGACATTATAGAATTTTTTAGAACTACCCATGATATTTTTTATGATTATTTAATTGGTAGAATTTTAGACTCTCTCATTATTGGTATAATTGCATTTATAGGATTTCAATTTATCATTCGAATAGAAAATGCTTTATTTTTAGCTTCAATAATATTTTTAGCAAACATAATACCTTATCTAGGGCCATTTATTGGAGCTATACCTCCAGTAGCTATGACAATTTTATACAGCCCACAAAAAACCATATGGGTTATCATATTTATATTTATATTACAACAACTAGATGGAAATTTCATAGAGCCAAAGGTTATGGGCAATCAAGTTGGAATAGGAGCTATATGGATAATTTCTGCGATTTTAATAGGACAGTCTCTTTTTGGCTTTATAGGTGTTTTTCTTTCAGTACCTGTAGCTGCTGTTGTAAAAACTTCTATTGACAAATATATTGACAAGAGATTGCAATAAGCTTTATCTTTTATAATTTTAAAAATTAATTATTATCTATTACATTACTATAAAAAAATGAAATTAACTCTTGGCAAAGAATATATGCTAAAAGTTAATTTCATTTTCTGATACAAAGTCTTAATTGTTTATATGTAATACTTTACATTTACTGATTATTTGAGTTCTGAGAATTTCCACTACTATCTGACCCTCCACTATTTTCTGATGAAGGTGGAGTTGGTGTCGGTGTTGGATTGCTCGTATTTGGTTTTTCTTGATTTTGAGAAGAATCATTGTTAGTTACATCTTTGTTATTGTTTGAAGTTGTATTTTTGTTTTTGGAATTAGATTTATTATTTTTACTCTTTTCACTATAGGAAGATTTCTTTGCTTCTGATTCCACTCTATACCTATCTTCTCCAGCTGTGTCTTTTGCCTTTTTCTTTCGTTCTTCCTCTGCTTCATTCTGTTCTTTTTCTAATTTAGTCAATTCCTCTTTCTTTTTAGATGCTTCATTTTTAATAACAGATGAGCCGTTTTTAATTTTCTCTATAAGCTTAAGCTCTTTAATTGCATCCGTATAATTTGTAGCTTTTTCAAATTCATCCACATTTAGCATTCTCATAGATTGCATATACATAGCTCTTGCATTTTCATTAGCGCTATCTTCTTCTAATGCAGAGGATAATGCTTCCATAGCTTTTTTATAGTCATGTTTCTCTAAATATATTTTTCCTTGCTCAGTTGAACTTATTTCATCTTTTTTATTAAATGAACATCCTACAAGAAATATAGATAATATCGATATCAATAAAATTACTCTTCCTCTCATTAAATCCCTCCTTGTCATATACTTTAAATTTTATCATAATCAGGAAGTTTTTAAAATATTTTATATTTATTACAGGAAAATTGTTAATAAAACAGAAAATAAGTAGATATGACTTGAATAACTATAACAAACTAAAAATTAGTTTAAATCTATAGATATATTGTCTAATCTACTTATTTTAAAAATTAATATTTAATTCTTCTTCTATACTTCTAAAGATAATAAGTCTTCATAACTTTGTCTTTTACAAATTATCTTGTCATCTCCATCAAATACTGACACTACTGCTGCTCTTGGTATTTTATTATAATTTGAAGACATTGAATATCCATATGCACCTGTTGATGTTGTTATAAGTACATCTCCACTTTTTATATCCATTATATCTATATCTCCAATTAATATATCTCCACTTTCACAACATTTACCAGCTATTGTTACATGGTTCATAGTTTCATGGTTAATCTTATTTACAATACTGCATTCATAATTAGCTTGATATAGTGAAGGTCTTACATTGTCTGTCATACCTCCATCTACACTTACATAAACTCTAACATCTTTTATATCTTTTATTGAACCTACTGTATACAATGTACTTCCTGCATTTGCAACTATTGATCTTCCTGGTTCTATTACCAATGTAGGTACTTCTATTCCAAGTTCTTTACAAGAATTTTCTGCTTTAGTGATTATAGTTTCACAGAATTCTCTTATAGTTTTAGGTTTATCACCTTTACTATAATAAACACCTACACCTCCGCCTAAGTCAATTTCTGTCAGCTGTATATTAAATTTTTCTTTTATTTCTTTTACTAAGTTCATCATTATATCTACTGTATCTATGTATGGTTCTACATCAAATATTTGTGAACCGATATGAGCATGAAGACCTACCAATTTAATATTTGTATAATCATTCAATTTTTCTATTGCTCTAAACAAATCTCCATTTACTAAAGCAAAACCAAATTTAGAATCTATTTGACCTGTTTTTATATAATCGTGTGTGTGAGCTTCTATACCAGGTGTTATTCTAAAATATATTTCTTGAGTTTTCTTCTTCTCTTCACATAATTTTTCAATTAAATCTAACTCATAGAAATTATCTACTACAAACTTACCTACTCCCAAATCTAATCCCATATTTATTTCTTCTTCAGTTTTATTGTTTCCATGAAAGAAAACTTTTTCCATAGGAAAATTTGATTTATAAGCTGTATATAGTTCCCCTCCTGAAACTACATCCAAACACATCTCTTCTTCATTTATAAGATTACACATATAAAGAGGTAAAAATGCCTTACCTGCATAAGCAACTTTATTTTTTCCATCTTTAGCCTTAAAATATTTTATATATTCTCTACAGTTTTGTCTTACTAAGTCTTCGTCAAATACATATAATGGAGTTTGATATTTTTTACTAAGCTCTAGACAGCTTACACCTCCAATATATAATTCATTGTCTTTTACAGTCATAGTTCCATGAAGTTTCATAATATCCTCCCTAAGTTTTATATATTAAATACTTCTGCTATTTTCTCAATAGCTACTTGTTTATCATCAGAATTTATGGCACAAGTTATACGAATTTCTGATGTAGTTATAAGTTTTACCATTATACCATTTTCATTAAATATCTTAAATACTTTAGCAGCAACTCCAGAAGTATTTTTCATACCAAGACCTACTAAAGAGAATTTAGTGATGTTATTATCAATTACTACATGTTCTTCATTTGTATATTTAGACACTATCTTTTTGCACTCTCCTAATTCTTCTTTTGGAACTGTAAATGACACACTTATTTTATCTAAAATAGGTGCAGTTTGACTTATCATATCCACACTTATTCCCATAGTTGCTATATCTTCAAATAAACTAGATATATTTTCTACTTTAAAATCTTTTATTGTTATAGAACTATCATCATCACTAGTAGCTAATCCTGTTATTACTTTATCCTCTAATTTCATGTCTTTTCCCCCTCTTATATATGTTCCTTTTACTGTACTACATGTACGTCCAACATAAATTTCAACACCATATTTTTGTGCAAGTTCTATACTTCTTGAATGCATTACTTGTGCTCCTAAACTTGCTAATTCAAGCATCTCTTCATATTCAATCTCATCAAGTTTATTTGCCTTTGCATATTTTCTTGGGTCTGTAAAATAAATTCCATCAACATCTGTATATATCTCACATTTGCCATTTAATTTAACTGCAAGAGCTACAGCAGATGTGTCTGAACCACCTCTTCCAAGAGTAGTTACATCACCATCTTCATTGATTCCTTGAAATCCAGTTACTATTACAACATTCCCTTCATCTAAACTATTCTTTATTCTATTTACATTTATATCGTCAATTTGAGATTTTCCATGAAGTCCGCTTGTTTTTATATTTAATTGATAAGCATTATAGCTTATGGCTTTACAACCAAGTGCATTTAATGCTATTGATAATAAAGATGCTGAAATCATTTCTCCAGTAGACATTAAAGCATCTAGCTCTCTTTTACTAGGTTCATTACTCAATTCTTTTGCCAAGTTTATATATTCATCTGTTGATTTTCCCATAGCAGATACAACTATTACCATTTGTGGATTTTCTTTTCTTCTTTCTATTATATTTTCTGCAATTGACTTTATTTTGTCAGTATCTGCAACTGAACTTCCTCCATATTTTTGGACAATTATACTCATGCTTTTTCCCCCTCAAGCTAAATTTTGATAAATAAAAACGCCCAAAGGTATACTTTGGACGTGTGAACTTCATAGACCAAGTAACCTTGTAGCTCACCACTTTAAAAGTGACAGCCTTATGCATATTCTGCATAAGTCCAGAAAATCTGTTTGTCAACAACTTTTCTTCGGCTATAGACCCTTTCATCAATCATCAACACTTACCAGCTACTATTGATTACTCTTGAATATAGCTACCTCTACCCTAGGCTCATTATTATTAATTAATTTATTAATATAGTTTTATCATATTCTATATAATATTGCAACAATTTTTTTACAAAATGTGGCAAATCAAAAACTTTATTTTCTAAAAATATCTTATATACAATTAAATAGTTTATTTAATCCTAAATCTATAAAATTTATACTATATTCATTATCTTCTTTCTCTAAGTCATTTAATTCAGATAAATTATCTGGTGTAACCACCAAAATATTTGGTACTCTAAAAAATGGAATTGTAGATTTATCTATTTTTCTAGAGAGATTCTCATATTTAGAAACATCTATTTCATTATTTAAATCAACATCTACTAAAACCTGCTTTATATTGCCAAATTGATCTGTATATTCAATAAATAAATCATATTTAACATCATCTACACTAACATTTCGATAAAATCTTTTTACATCACAACCTGCAGTATTAATTCTAACAACTAGTTCTGACCCTACTAGAGCCTTTATTAAATCATCTCCCTTAAAAAGCTTACTACCATTCAAATAGTAAACATATGAGAGGTCCTTATAGTTACGATAATCCACATCACATGGATATTTTTTTAGTGTATACTCACTACACATTTTTCTCAATGTTTTTTTGAAATTTTTTTTATTGTATCTTTTTTGGTCTCCATAAATCTTTCTAAATTGAGCTTCTGTAACACATCTAACCCTGCTAATTAAAAGCAATATCTCTTTTTCCATATTCGTCATAGTACATTCTCCTTGAAGTATTATTTGCAAAGTTGTACTAATATTATATTAAATTTATGACATTAAATTTACAAAGAATTAAAATAAAATAGCTAGTTTTTATAGAATTTATTTCTATAAAAACTAGCTATTAATGCACTAAACACTATCTACAGTTTTTTTACTAAGTTACACATTGCTTTGACTTTCAGAATCTTGTGAATTTGTATCTTCATTAGTTCCTGTCTCTTGTTTTGCTTTTTTATCATCAAAATTTGCAATATTTAAGTTATCAAATTCTGACATTTCAATTACACCAGAATCTTCTTTTGAATATGATATTTTAACTTTGTCTCCAACTTGAGTCAATGGTAATTCGCTAGATACTTTTGAGGTAGCTTTAAATATTATCTCTTTATTAGAATCTAAAGTTACATAGTAATTAGTATTTCCTCCTCGCACATCAGGACTTATTCTAGTTACTACACCTTCTATAACTTCATCTTTCATATCATTATCAAGCTTTAAGTCATTGCCTTTAGATTCTAATGAATCTTTATAATTTCTTAAAGCTTCATTTTTATCTTCCCCTAGACCAAGTACATTATAATCTTCAACAGATACAAAGGCTACTCTCTTTACAAGACCAGCTTTATCTTTTAAAGATGATACATATGTTGGCTGACCTAATATATTGTACATAACAGGGAATGTAGCTTCATAATTCTTTTCTTGAACATTACCTTCAGCTGATTTCATCGCAGCTGTCTCAGTTGCTCCTGGCTGCTTATACAGTTTAGCTTCTTTAGTTCTAGAGTCAACAAGCATAAATCCAATTGTAGATTCATCTCCACCAGACGATGTTATACCTGTATACCAATATGACCTATTGTCATTTCCATAGACTAGCGATGTCCCTTCTGTTGGCACTAGTACTCCCTTTTCTGATATAACAGAATTTAAAAATCCATTGACATAAACACCCCAGTCTTGAATTTGGTCTGTTACAAATTTTTGTGGTTGTATTCTATCTACCCATTTAGGTGTATTTTTAACATTATAGACATTTATTTTTCCAGTTTCTGCATCAACGGTAGCTATGCCTGTGGCATTTGCTCCTCCATAACCAATTTTATGTTCATATAAACTTACAACCCAATAAGGTCTTCCTTCATCATTTATTTCAAGAGTAAAATCTGTCATACCAACATTTACAATACCATGTATGTATAAATGTCTTTGTAAATCTTGATGTAAATAAGCTTCTGGTTGATATACTATCTTTATTGGTTTTCCATCTATTTCTTGAACTAGTTGAACATCTTGAGGATTACTTGCTGATACCTTTACATATCCACTTGTACCACTTAAAGATGTAACCCATTTAATTATATCTCTATGCACAAGAGGTGCTACCCAGTACAACTCTCCATCTACATTTTGTATATGAAACTTTCCTAATTTTGATACACTACCTATAGCTGGAACTTCTCCAAGTTTTTTATCACCTAATTTCATTGCCATGTCTTCATCTACAAGACGAATGTCATTTACACTGACAGGACTCATATCATCAGTAAATTTACTCTCAGTCACCTTTCCTAATAAGTCTTTATAGGCTTTTGCATGAAGTACAGGTGTAGAGGCTATAAAGGGTACAACTACAACATATACAAGTAAAGCTATTGCTATTGAAAAATTATATTTAGCAAGTTTAGATGTTCTTTCATTTCTATCTAGCATCATATCTAATATTCCTGCTACAACAAAAAATATTATTCCTACTGAAAATAAAGATGTGAAGTCCAGTCTAAGTACAGGTAATTTAATAAATGCATAAATTGCTACAATTATGAGTGAAACTCCATATGTTTTAAGATATCGTTTCATTTAATACTCCTCTCTATAAAATATTATTATTACTATTATATCCATATATTTACAAAAAATAAATATTTATCATATTTATTATGTATTAAGATATCTTTATACTTTTGTACCACTGTTTATTTATATTTGATATATATCTCAAAAAAATATTATAATCATGTAAATAACTACAGAAAATCAAAAACTGAAGAAAGTGTTCTAACTAAGATTTACGAATTCTTAATCCTCTCGAAGTTAAACTACCATCTTCAGCCTAATTATTTAGCAATATTTTTATATGATAAATTTTAAAATAAATTTTTTATATGTTTGCCATTTTGGATACATAAGAATGCTGTTTAGAATTATATTCTGACAATAAACCTTCATACTCTAAAGTTAAACCATTTAAATTATAGAAATCATTTGGTGTTACTTCAAATGCTTCTTTATTCAAAATATCTATTTCACTTTTTTCTAACATATCAGCAACAAAGTTTGAACATACGTATTTATATTCAACTTTTCTGTGAATATTCATAGACAAATATATCAATGCCATTATATCATAATAGTAATCTTCTCTATAATCACTAATTAATTTTATATTTTTAAATAGATTTTCATATTGTGAATTATCTACTTCTAATGAATATACTCTACATACAGTATTTTTTCTTATAGCATATAAGCCTTGATTTATATTTTCTTCAACAAAGCCTCCAATAAATGGATTTCTTGGATTTAATCTCCCAAAAGAATACATTGGCTTTAAATTTTCATTTAATGATATTGACACATGTGTATACAGTTTTTTACTTATATTTCTTATTAAATAAGATAATACAGTTCCTGTATATGTTGTTACAATATAAATTTTATTCATCATTTCCCCCCAATCTAGTAATTAAATAATATTATACACTTACAACTTAATGTCATAAAATATTCTAACATAATAAAGGCTATTTTACAAATTTTGATTTTAAAGTGCTTTAATATTATATAAAATATAATAAAAATATAAATATAAATTTTCTATATTTTTAACCAACAGATGTTTTCTTTAAATTAATCAAATGATTTAGTATATCCTGAGCTTTTCCAGAATCCTTTAGATAACCTAATGCTCCATTTATTTGTGATTTTAAATCTATTTCTACTTCCATATCCAAATCAACATTTCCTTTTTTTATAGATATATTTTTAAGTGTTACTGGATAAAGATAACTTTTTTCTAAAGTAATTTTATTTCCATTAACCTCAAATGGAACCTTTTTATTGTAATTACTTAGTATTTTTTCTAGCATTTTATCACTTATTTTAAATTTTCCAATCTTTACATTTTCAAGACTTACAACCAAATCTTCATTTTTTAAAGTGGGTTTTAGTTCAAGCTCATATTGGCTATTGATTAGACCAAAGACCTTATATGGACCTGCCACTTTTATTTTTCCATCCTTCATCTCAACAAAATTATTTTCAAATTCTTTAATTCCATGTTTATTCATTAATGTATATATTAGATTTCTAAACTCTTCTTCGGAAACAGATACTTTTCCAACCATTCTAAGTGGATTTTTTACTATTTCCATAGAATTTATATATGAACCTTTTGATAAATACTCTTCGTCTATGATTTTATTATTTTGTGAACTAACATCATATCTCTCTTTTGGTGTTAATATGTATACAACAATACCTGTTAACACTAAAATAATAACAATTAAGCTTAATATAATCTTTGCAATCCTTCCCATAATCGTCTCCTTTACAAATCTGTCAACAGATTTAAAATAAATTTAGATAACTAACTTCACATAATATTCTTAACAATATACATATTATAATACAGTCTTTTAAAGATTAATTCAACTAATCTGCTTTTTTGTAAATAAACTGTAAAAAAACATGTTTTTAGTATAAAAGTTAATATTTTGCATAATACTCTTAATTACACCTTTATTTTTTTCTAATCTTGGATTAAAATTAATATTATGCAATACAGTGTAGTGTTCTGTATTATAAGCAAATTAAATAGGAGGTATGAAAATATGTCAAATGAAACGAACTCATCTAACTTTATAAAAAATATTATTATAAATGACCTAGAAACAGGAAAACATGACAGTATAATAACTCGTTTTCCACCTGAACCAAACGGATATTTACATATTGGTCATGCAAAAAGTATATGTCTTAACTTTGGACTAGCTAAAGAATTTAATGGAAAGGCTAATTTAAGATTTGATGATACAAATCCATTAAAAGAAGATGTTGAATATGTAGAATCCATAAAAGAAGATGTTAAGTGGTTAGGATTTGATTGGAGTGAATTAAATTTTGCATCTAACTACTTTGATGAAATGTACAAAAGAGCTTTAATCCTAATAAAAAAAGGTAAAGCTTATGTGTGTGAATTAACACAAGATGAAATGAGGGAGTATCGTGGCACTCTTACTGAACCTGGTAAAGAAAGCCCTTATAGAAATAGAACTATTGAAGAAAACCTAGATTTATTTGAAAGAATGAAAAATGGTGAATTTAAAGATGGAGAAAAAACATTAAGAGCTAAAATAGATATGTCTTCTCCAAATATAAACCTTAGAGACCCAATTATATACAGAATAGCTCATTCAACACATCATAATACAGGAGATAAATGGTGTATATATCCTATGTATGCTTTTGCCCATCCAATTGAAGATGCAATTGAAGGAATAACTCACTCTATATGTACTTTGGAGTTTGAAGACCAAAGACCTCTTTATGACTGGTTTGTCAGAGAATGTGAAATGGAAAATGTACCTAGACAAATAGAATTTGCTAGACTTAACATAAACAATACTGTTATGAGTAAAAGAAAATTAAAACAACTTGTAGACGAAGGAATTGTTGATGGTTGGGATGACCCTCGTGTTCCTACTATATCTGGAATTAGACGTAAGGGATATACTGCTGAAGCTTTACGTAATTTTTGTAGTGAAATAGGAGTATCGAAAGTTAACTCTACAGTAGACAGTCAAATGCTTGATTATTTCCTAAGAGAAAACTTACAGCCAAAGGCTCCACTTGCTATGGGAGTTTTAAGACCTTTAAAGCTAGTTATAACCAACTACCCAGAAGATAAGGTTGAAATGCTTGAAATAGAAAACAATGCTAAAGATGAATCTCAAGGTAAAAGATTAGTTCCTTTTTCTAGAGAATTATATATAGAACAAGATGATTTTATGGAAGAACCTATTAAAAAATATTTCAGATTTTTCCCAGGAAATGAAGTTCGTTTAAAAGGAGCTTATTTCGTAAAATGTACGGATGTAATTAAGGATGAAAATGGAAATGTAGTTGAAATACATGGTACTTATGACCCTGAAACTAAGAGTGGTTCTGGATTTACAGGTCGTAAAGTAAAATCTACAATACATTGGGTTGATGCTAAATCAGCTATACCATGTGAATTTAGATTGTTTGAGCCATTGATTCTTGATGATTTACCTGAAAATGAAGGAAAGCATTTCTTAGAACAGATAAATCCTAATTCATTAGAAATATTACAAGGTTTTGTTGAGCCTACACAAGTAAAAGATGCTAAACCTTTTGATAAATTCCAATTTGTTAGAAATGGGTTCTTTAGTATAGATAATAAATACACAACTAAGGAAAAACTTGTGTTCAATAGAATAGTTCCTTTAAAAAGCTCTTTTAAACCTGCTAAATAATTGTTATAACTAAAAAATGAAGACTTAAGATATAAATTACTTCTACTATAAATAAATTTAGTTAGAAGTAATTTTTTATTTTAGTCTTCATCATTTATTTTAAATAATTAACTTTTTCCACTACAGATTCCCATAACCTCTATTCCATCTTTTATACATTCTATATTGAGAGGAAAATCTGGACCTTTTTCCCCATCAATGTCTGTTATAAGAGAATCTTTACATTCTATATCTACTTTTTTAGTTTTAAAATACAATATTTCATTTCCATTATATTGATCTAAGTAATCACCTCTAAGCACACTTATCAAAACTGGTATTGATTTTGGAATTGGCATTCCTTTAAAAATAATTACATCTAAATATCCATCATCTATTTCAGCTTTATATGCTAAATTTATATTTCCTGCTGTTTTTCCATTAAAAATCAGCATAAGATACATATCTCCATCATAATTCATCTCTTTGGAATATACTTTTATCTTAAACTTCCTCATATACAATGCTTCTTCTATTCCCTTTATATAATAAGAAATTCTTCCAAACGAATTCTTTAAGTCTGTGCTTATTCTTTGTGATACATCAGTAAACATACCTGCACTTGCGACATTTATAAAGTATTTATTATTTACCTTCCCTATGTCTATTTTCTTTGGCTTTGAATTTATGATTTCCTTTATAGCTTCTTTTATATCAAATGGAATTTGAAGAGCATTTGAAAAATCATTTGCAGTTCCTGTAGGTAAAATTCCGATTGGAATCTTTATATCTAACTCTTTCATTGAATTTACAACTAAATCTATAGTTCCATCGCCACCTGCTATTAGTATATGGTCATAGGAACTATCTACTTCTTTAAATGCATTATTTACAGGCTCTTTAATATTCAATCTATAGGGTATCAATAAATAATTTTGTTTTTGATATAATTCTATAATAGTATCTAAATTTGATAATATTTTTTTTTCACCTGAATTAGGATTGTATATAAGTTTTACTTTTTTCATTATTTCTCCTTACTTATTTTATTCTTTTAATATCCAAAGTCCTCGTTTAAGAAAATTACATGTATTCTTTCTGGTGCTAATTGTCTTTTTATAAGTGTATAGCTACAGCAAATTCTTCCTGGACTTGAACAATCTATACATATGCCAGTAGTCTTACATCCAGTATTTGTATTCAGTCTCTTGCAATTTGCTGGAGCGGCTATTGTTTTAGTTCTTTTTATAGCTTCATCTACATCTTTAACTATTTTATTTACACCTGCTACAACTATTACTTTGTCTGGTCCATATATCATAGCAGCTACTCTATTTCCATTTCCATCTAAATTATAGAGCTCTCCATTTTCTGTTATTGCATTAGTACTTGTAAAATAAGCATCTGCACAAAATGATTTTCTGTATATTTCTTTCATTTCTTCTGGTTTAATATCTTTTGCATATCTATCAAGAAAATCATATTTTTCTCTTATAAAGTCAATAACTCCTGTCTCAAATAAAGTCATAGAGCCACCACAACCTACTAAAGAACCTACTTCTACTATTTCTTCAATTTTTTTAAGAAGCTCTTCTTTATTATTTACTAGATACCCTTTCATGTTATTACTTTCTAGAGATTTTATTGTTTTTTCTATTCTTTTTTCTTTAAGCCAATTTAGATTTTGATCCATCTCAACTTCCCCCTTATTTTCAATATGTATTAGTTTGTTATAAATTTTATTTTCTTTATAGTTTTATTTTAGTACATCTAAGAAAAAATACAATATAAAACTTTAAATAAATTTTCCATAAATTTTTTTATAAGACTAACTCATAATTTATAATTAAAAAGGAAAGTAGATGTATTTTTCTACTTTCCCTATATTGTATGTAGTATTATATATTTTCTGAAATCTATATATTAATTATATGCTTTACTTTATTAAATATCACAATTAATTTAAATGTAATATCATATTCTTTTTTAAACATATAAATTGTATTATTAGGTTTATTATATCCAATTTTAATAAATAATGTCACTAATTTGATGAAGAAGATGCTATAGCTGCACTTGTAGCTGCCATTACACAAGCAACTTGAATAGCAATAATAATATTTAAAAATATATTATTAGCTATAGAATCTATATTATTTTCTTTTTGTATTGAATCTGCATAAATAGAAGCCACAACAGCAGAACTAATCATTACTCTATTGCTTTTTCCTAAAGACCAATTCCCAAAACCTTTTTCTTCTTTAAGTCTATTTGAAACATTTTTTATATTTTCTATTATTTCATTTTCTTTATAATCTAATAACGAAATTGCTCCTATTATTGGATACCCATAATAATTTAACTTACAATCATTCTCTTTAAATGCTTTTTTAAGTTCAATAGTTTTTTTGCATTTACCCATTGTTCTATCTTCGCTAAATAAAAGAATTTGAGATAGTGCTTGTAAGTCATTTCCTTTATAAAAACCATTTTTATTTAGAAATTCATAGCATTTTTCTATGTATTCTAAATCTTCTTCTAAATTTTTTGAATGAATTGCAATAAGTGCTATATTACAATAGTCATCACTAGATGTTAAAAATGGATGTTTTTTCTTCATATATTCGTATACTGTTTTCATTTTTGATATACATGTAATATAATCCATTTTATCTCTATTTTCATAGACTATTGATGCTGTAAGTGGTAAATATGTATCTCCCCAAAACTTTTCATTTTTAAGATTTTTATATATCTCTAAAATCATCTTAAAACTACTTTCTGGATTTGATTCAAATGAAAGTAGTGTTGCAATATAAAATATGTTATATCCTCTAAAGTTAGAGAATAATCCAGTATTTTTTTTAATAAGTTCTATTCGCTCTTCTACTAATCTAGGGCTTATCCTCTTGTTCTTAAGCGTAAATGCAAGTGCACAACTATGTTGAATTAATCCCATTTGCCAAGAACCTTTAACTTCATTTAATGCTTTATAATTTTCCATTAATAAGTTTATTTTCCCATTTATAAAAGTTTGTTCCATATTGCCCTCCCAGTAATATACATTGTTGTATTAATTAACTTAATATCTATTATATATGTAATAAATATTGCAATCAATACATATTACTTGAAGAAGAACTATTATTCCATAATGATGTATCCTTTTTTATAGTGCCTTCCCATATTATTAACCCTGTCATAATACTCTGATTCACTTTCATTACTCCATTTGGGTACAAATACATCTATCGCATTAGAATTACTAAAATACTTACTAGACCCCCTATCCATAACGGTTTTTACTTTACCATCTACAATAATCTTAGTTCCAAAACTTAAGTGATTGTTTGCCACAAAACCATCTTCTAAATCATCTCCTGTAGCAGTTATAGCTCCATATCCATTTTCTTGGTTAAGGCTGGTATAATAACTCACTTCAAATGTTATAGGAATTAAATCCTTTATTTTGATTCCTAGCTGGTTTTCTAGTCTCTCTTTTTGCACTTTCAATTTATACTCATCACTGCTTTTATAGTCTTCCATACCTTGATTATATTTAGAATTAAAGTTTTTACCTGAAGTTACTATAGTATCTATATTTACTATAGATTCTTTACAATGCTCTGCATCTATTTTTGTTTCTCCATTTACCAATAATGGAGTTAAACATACACTACATACAACACATGTAATCAATGCTTCTTTAAGCTTCATAAATTCCCCCCTTATTATTTTGATATATTAGCATATTTAATATTATATGTCTACATTTAGATTTAAATGCCATACTCATTTGCTTTAAGAAGTTGTCTTATACTTAATTCACCCTAAACCTTTATAAATCCTTCATCTTAGAATCATATAGTATAAGGCTTTTATGACTAAATATTTTTTTATTAATCTTTTTAATAGCTCAAAACTACTTCTATTTAATTTTTCTATTTTTAAGAATTTAAGAATTAAAATTCTATAATTTTAAAACATATTGATTTTATTTTTTTGAAATGCTATAATTTTTTTAAGAGGTGATTAATATGATAAAAAATACAAAACAAATTACAGTTGAAGTTAATGAAATTTTATTACAAGAAGTATACAAAATGACTAATAATGAAAATACAGATTTATCAAACTTTATAAACGAATCAATCATAAATTATATTCTTGAAAATAGAAAAGATGACATTGAAAATAAAGATTTAGAAGAAGTAATTAATTTCTATAAAAAAGAGAATATAGAAAATCCTAAAAGTGCAGCAAGAGCTATTGCTGAAGCAAAAACTCATACATTATACTAAACAAATAAAAAGTTCCTAAAAATTAGGAACTTTTCTTTTTATTTTAATGGCTATTAATATCTATTTTAGTAATATTTATTTTATACTTATAAATACTTATTTAAACAACAAGACAATCTAATACATTGTCATTTAATATACTATAAATAATCAATATAAAAATAAAATTACAACTTTTAATATACCTAAAAAATAATCAATTTGTATAAATAATAAAAAAATTTTAGTTTTCTATTTTAATAATCGATATTTAGCTAAGCTCCGATTAACTATAAGTCTAATATAAAATTAAATATCAATAAATTTTATTTTATATTAGACTTATAGTATTAAAATGCATTAGAAAACTAGGGATACTTAATAAATAAATCTATGTATTTTACAGTTTACTTCACTTTTAATTCATTTTACTAATTATTGTAAAAACTATTTATTTTATGATAATTAAATTCATCTTAAAAATAACTAATAAGCCTTAGTTTTTATATACTATTAAATGCTTAAATGTTCATACATTTAAACATACAATTACTACAAAAAATATATGTTTAAAGTTATTCTTGCTATTGATCTCAAACAAACTATTCATCTTTCTTAATGTCTTTTACCCATTTTTCAACAGAATTTAATTCCTCCTCATTTACCCCCTTTTTGAACAATGCTTTCATAAAGCTTTCAATAGAACTTCCATGCATATTATCTAGAAAAGTTTTTGTTTCAAAATGTAAATATTCAGCTTCTCCAATAATAACTGTATAATGTGTATGTCTATCTATCTTTTTAGCATCCAAGAACTTCTTATTTACTAATCTTGATAAAAGTGTTAGTGTTGTAGTTTGCTTCCAATCATATAGTTTTTCCATAGCTTCAATGACATCTTTTGATGTTACTGTAAAATCTGATCCCCAAATAAATTTCATGACCTTTAATTCCGCTGGTGGTATTTTAGTAATAGTCATATGATTTTACACTCCTCTCAAACTTATACATAATTAAATACTATATTAATAAACTTTCCCAGTCAAAGGTTTTATTCAAAATATACAATTCAAATTTATTAATATAAAAAACTTATATTTTCAGTACCAATCAAACATAAAAAACCCAAAAGTAAATAATAAATTTTATTTATATATATAAGTATAACAGATTATCAAATTAAAATTCTAATATTTAAGATAATATACTCATTTTATAATCAATAAATATCAATATTTGAAATAGCCATAAATTTATTTCAAAAACTATTTTTGAGTTTATCCATATGTTATAATAAATGTATAAAATTTTGATTGGTGGGTTATATATGAATGCATTTATTAGAAAACGAAACAAGAATTATGTAGTTTATCTTGAATTTACAGATGAAGATACTGGAAAAAGAAAACAAAAGAACATGGGTATTTTTGATAAAAAAAGAGATGCGAACAAAAGGTTAAATGAAGTAAAGGAAAGTCTGTATAAAGATGGCTTTTTAATTCCAAACGAAATCACTGTCTCAGAATTTCTATTAGATTTTTTAAAAAAGTACAGTGAAAATATATCATTAGCTACATACAACAATTATGTTAGTATTTGTAAGAATTATATTAATCCCTCTATTGGTAAATATAAAATACAGGATTTACATCCAATTCATATACAGAACTACATTGATAAACTATCTCATAAATTGAATCCTCAATCAATTAAGATTCATATAAATATATTGAAACTTGCAATAAAAAGAGCATATAGACTCAAATTAGTAAAAGAAAATATTATGGATAATATAGAAGCTCCAAGATATAAAAAATTTAAAAATGAAATTTATGACAAAGAACAAATGATAAAATTGTTGAAATTGTCAAAAAATACATATATGGAATTACCTATTAATTTAGCAGTTGGTTTAGGTCTTAGAATTTCAGAAGTTTTAGGTTTGACTTGGGATAATATTGATTTTGAAGAGAATACAATAACTGTAAATAAGATAACAGCTCGAATTAATGGCTCTGTAATTCTTAAAGAACCAAAGACTGAAAGCTCTATTAGAAAAATATCTGCTCCAAAGGAATTAATCTTTTTACTAAAGGAATATAAGATAAAACAAAATAAAAACTTATTAAAGTCTTCTATTAGAAATAGTCATGACTTGTTATTTTTCAATAAAAAATGTGAACCTATTGCTGAAGATGTTATGAGTAAAAAATTCAAAAGATTTTTAGAAAAGAATGACTTGCCACACATTAGATTTCATGATTTAAGACATTCACATGTTACTTTACTTATAAATTCTAAGGTACCTATAAAAGTTATCTCAGAAAGAGTTGGTCATTCAAATATAAATACAACCTTAAATGTTTATTCCCATGTTCTAAAAGAAATGGATAAAGAAGCATCTGACAAAATTTCTGAGAACTTATTTAATGCCAACTAATATTACATTTTTTAATTATAACTACTCTAGCCTTTATCATCTATAAAATTAATTTTTACTACTAATAAAATTAAAGTTAAATTAATATTCAAATTTAATTTTATAATAGAAGAGTTAAAATATATTTATTACAAAATAGTTTTAGCGTTATAAACTTAATTTATTTTCTCAAGATGTTGATGAAATTTTTATGGAAGCACGTAACACAACAGTTAAAATCATTTGTAGCTTAGGTGGTATTGTTACTAGTAAAGCAGAAGATTTTTATGATGAAAAAGTAACACCTATAACCTTACAAAAAATACATTATCATAAAAGAGAATGTCTATAGACTTATGAAATTATATTATATAACTTTTTCTTATTATGTCTCCAAACATTATTGTAATTTGACCCAATGTAAACAATCAATTTTGATTTGGAGACATGTACTTTTTATAATAAAAATCCATACATCTTTCTATCCGTAGTTCTGTTTGAGTTATCTCTACAACCCTATTTACTACAATATATATACTAAATAAAAAACCTCCTAATATTTGATTAAATACCTACATACTTCTATAGCGTATTCTCAAACATTAAAAGGTTTTTATTCTAATAATTATAATTAGTAAAAATAATATTTAAACTAACAATTATTTATCTTTCCCATACATTTTAGCTAATTGGTCTTGTATCTCTTTACTTTCTAAATACTCATCAAAATCCATCTTTCTATCCATTATTCCATTTGGAGTTATCTCTATAATTCTATTTGCTATAGTAGATATAAACTCATGGTCATGAGAAGTAAATAAAAGCACCCCAGGGAATTTTTCAAGTCCTTTGTTAACAGAAGTTATACTTTCTAAGTCTAAGTGGTTAGTAGGGTCATCTAACACAAGTACATTTGCATTTGAAAGCATTAGCTTACTAAGCATACATCTGACTTTTTCTCCTCCAGATATAACTTGAGCTTCTTTTAAAGCTTCTTCTCCAGAGAATAACATTCTACCTAAAAATCCTCTTATAAAACTCTCACTTTTTTCTTCAGAAAACTGTCTAAGCCAGTCAACTAGAGAATACTCTACTCCATCAAAAAACTTATTATGGTTTTTTGGAAGATAATCTTGAGAAGTAGTTACTCCCCATTTATATTCTCCACTATCTGGTTCAAGTTCTCCCATAACTATATTTAAAAGTGCAGTAGTAGCTATTTCATCACCCATAAATACTACTTTGTCATCTCTATCCAATCTAAATGAAACATTATCAAGTACTTTAACTCCATCTATAGTTTTAGTTAAATTGTGTACTTCTAAAACTTCATTACCAATTTCCCTAGCAGGTGTAAATCCTACATATGGATATCTTCTTCTTGATGGTTGTATATCTTCAATTTCTAATTTGTCTAATTGTTTCTTTCTAGATGTAGCTTGTTTAGCTTTTGAAGCATTAGAACTAAATCTAGCTATGAATTCCTTTAATTGAGCTATCTTTTCCTCAGTCTTTTTGTTTTGGTCTTTAGCAAGTTGTAATGCTAATTGACTTGATTCATACCAGAAGTCGTAGTTTCCAACATACATCTGTATTTTACCAAAGTCAACATCAACTATATTAGTACATATTTGATTTAAGAAATGTCTATCATGTGATACTATTATAACTATAGACTCTTCTAAATCCATTATAAAATTATTTAACCAATTTATTGATTTAAAATCCAAGTGGTTTGTAGGCTCATCCATTAATAGTATTTCAGGTTTTCCAAAAAGTGATTGTGCTAATAACACTTTAACCTTCTCTCCACCAACTAATTCTTTCATTTGTTTGTAATGCATATCCTTAGTTATACCAAGACCCATAAGTATTTTTTCAGCGTTAGTTTCTGCATCCCATCCATCAAGTTCTGCAAACTCACCTTCAAGTTCAGCAGCTTTTATTCCATCTTCTTCGCTGAAATCTTCTTTCATATATAAAGCATCTTTTTCATGCATTATACTCCAAAGTCTTTCATGACCTCTTATAACAACATTTAAAACAGTTTCTTCCTCATATTCGAAGTGGTCCTGTTTTAAAACTGACATTCTTTCTTTATCAGTTATAGACACATTCCCTGTATTTGGTTCTATTTCTCCTGATAATATTTTTAAAAAAGTAGATTTTCCCGCACCATTAGCTCCTATTATTCCATAGCAATTTCCTTTAGTGAATTTTAAGTTAACATCTTTAAATAGTTCCTTATCACCAAATCTAAGTCCAACACCTGTAACTTGTAACATTAATGTATTTTCCTTTCTTTTTGTTCATAATTTATTTTATCATAAAATTTTGATAACATTTTTATTCTCACGTAAACAGCATATTTTTTATACCAAATTCGTGAAATATTTATTAAAATTGTATTAAAGATTGTAAGTTTCATAAAAATTAACAATCTATTATATTATACTTATAAAAAAATCAAATTGCAACTTTATTAATTCTTTTACACACTCTAAATACTTTATTTGAATCTTTAAACTGTTTTAGCTATTAGTAAAAAGATATTTTCTGTATAATTAATACTTAAAAAGAGTACCTAAGTTTGTAAGTACTCTATTTTTATGGTTTTATATTTTAGCAAAATTACATGCAGGGTAAGTACATACATCACAGTTCATACAAAGACCACCATGACCATATTTAGCTATATCATATTTGTCAAGTTTTTCATCTATTAAAATCCTAGATAGAACTATATCAAACACTGTAGTTTTATGATACATTGCACACCCTGGTATACCCATAATTGGGACTTCTCCATAGTAAGCAAGTAAAAACATTGCTCCTGGTAATATTGGTGACCCATATGTAACTAAATCAGCTCCAGTCTCTTTTATAGCTGTTGGTGTGACATCATCTGGGTCTACACTCATTCCACCAGTACAACAGATAAGTTCTGCTCCTTGACTTATAAATTCTTTTATTGCATTTTTTATGATATCTTTATCATCTGGACATATAGTTTGACCTATAACTTCACATCCAAACCCCTTTACTTTTTCTTCTATTACTGGTCCAAATTTATCAACAATTCTACTGTAAAACACTTCATTACCAGTGGTAACAATTCCTACTTTTTTAGGTTTAAAAGGTATCACATTGACTATCTTTCTGTTATCAAGTACTTTTTTTGCCTCTTCTAGTTTTTTCTCATCTATAACTAAAGGTATGACTCTTGTTCCAGCTACTTTCAACCCTTTATTTACTACAAAATTATTATGAAGAGTTGCCATCATTATTTCGCCAACACAATTTAAATCAAAAAGTGCATCGACATCTATTTTTAAAAGCCCATCACATGCTGCTATAAAATCTATCTTTCCTTCTTTTATTTCACTGAAATCTAAATTTTCTCCAGCAGTTAATTCTTTTAAAAATAAAGCTCCTTCATTTTCATGAATCATTCCCTCTGATTTTTCCCATACATATAAGTTGTCTTTACCAAGAGATAATAAAACTGGAATGTCTTCTTCTTTTACTACATGTCCCTTTTTAAATTTTCTTCCTTTAAATTCTCCTGGTATTATTTGAGTAATGTCATGACATAAAACTTGTCCAACAGCATCTATAGTTTTTATTAATTTCATAATTTGCCCCCTATTCTTTCATAATCCACTTTTGTATCAATATCTAATAACATTTTTTCGGGAACTTCTACATATTTTATTTTTGATGAATTTTTTAAAATAGTTTTCCCTTTTTCATCTTCTTTAAGTGCCAACAATTCCTTCTTTTTGCTAAATGGAAATATAACTGGATTTCCACATACATCTTTGCATCTTGGAATTACTATAAAATCTCTATCTAATTTAAAAGTATTTATAATTTTATCTATATATAAATCATCAATAAATGGTTGGTCTCCCACAAAAAACATATATCCATCACATTTTGAGCTATTTAAAATGCCCAATTTTATGGATTCACTCTGACCTATATTTGCATCTTTATTATCTACATATTTAAAGCCATATTTATTGCACAATGCTAAAACTTCTTTATATTGACTTACAACTACAACTTGATGAAAATTAATTTTACTAACTGCTTTAAGTACATGTTCTATTATAGAACATCCATCATATTCCAGTAAAAGTTTATTTTCTCCCATTCTTCTGGCAAATCCTGACGCCATTATTACTGCATTTATCATATATATCATTCCTTAACATTTATAATGTATTGATATTGTTATGATTTTATAGTATCTTTATTGATATTATCTATATATATAATATCACATAAATTATTTTAATACTTCAATATCTTATACAAAAATTTTGTTTTATACTTCCATAAAATATGTCTATTTCACTTTCATGCTCTTTAATAATTTTAATTAAATTTATAGCTAAACTTTCATACATTTCATTTTCGACTTTATTAATAAATAATATTTTTTTACCATGATAATTTTTAAACAATCCTTTTGGATTTAATACTACATTTTTTAAATTATCAAGATTTACTGTAGAATTATCATTTATATTACGCATATTTAAATTAGTTATTTTTTTAAATTCATCTAACCTATGTATATTTTCTTCATTAATATCCATTCCAAATGAAGTTATATCTAATATACCTATAGTTTTTGTAGTTTTACAATATACTACTGGTTCTCCATCATTCCAACCTTTAAGTTTTTTTCTCTTTGAACCATCACCTTCTATCAATACCAAATCAAATTTGTCTATCATTTTTTCTAAATCAGATAACTTGATTCCTACTATTTTATTTTCATTATTTATACAGCTTCCACATACTGTTACTCCATAACAAATAGATGGAATAGAAGTTCCATCTATTGTCATAAATATATTGTCATAGTCTTTTTCATCAGGTAAATATATTTTAGTAGTTGTTGTAAGTAAAACTTTTAGCTTATCTCTATAAAAATTCGCAAAGTATTTTATAAATGAAGTTTTTCCTCCTGCTCCAACTACAGTTATTATTTCATTTGCTCCTATCATATCTGATAATTTCACACTTTCACCTCTCATAAATATTTCTTTTAAATATCCTAAATTTGATTTATTTGAAATTTATAATTTAACTGTTTTAGTAAAAGTGATTTTTGAAATTCTATAAACTAAAAAGTAAATAGATTCTGTTGTAAACAACAAGGCGGATCCAATTCGCCGCTAAGCTGTAAGCTTATACGCTATCAGTTTATCTTTTAATTATTATTAAGATATTCTTATTCTTTGTGGTTGCTTTAACATCTGAGGATTATTCTGCAAGTAAGATAAATCAACTATTTGTGATTTTTTTAATATATTAAGACTTGCATTTACATCCGCATTTATAATCATACCCATACTAGATTTATATTGACCACGTGTTATTCTTTCTCCCTTAAATTTGTGTTTCTGTACATCATCCAAATTAATATCAGGAAGATAATCATTGGCAAAAAAATCTGATTTACTAGTATAACTTTCTTCTTGTCTAATGAAATTAATATTTTTTATTTTACATAGATACTCTAGTTTTCCTTTTATCTCTCCAAAAGGAATTCTTATAAAATTTCTATATATTTTCTTTTCCATATTATCACTTTTTTCTAACTTAGCATTATATCCTACAATCAAATTGCCAATATTATTTTTTACACAGTAGTCAATTATGTAAAAGCAAGTTTTATTTACATAGTCTTTAACCTGATTATTTCTTTTATTCCATACTTTAAATTGTTTTCTTGTAATTAAACTTATATTCTTTTTTAATTTTAAAGCCTCTATTTTATCATTTTGCTTATTTGCCCATTGGTTCACAGACTTAAGCCTTCTTCCATCTATAATAAAACTATCACCTAAGTTGGTAGTACAAGTACATAAGTTTTCTAAACCTAAATCTATTGCCAGTGCATTTTTTTTATTTGAAACTTCCTCTGATTTCGGTATTTCATAACAATACTGAATTTCAAAGAACCTAGCCTTATGTTTAGGTATTATTCTTATTTCCTTAACTTTTTTGTCTAATATATTATTTGGAACTTTTATACTCACCTTTCCATACATTTTTTTAAATACGGGAGACATAGGCACATTTAAAATTCCATCCTCTTTAATTCTTATTTGTCCTATTATTATACTAAAAAATCCTTCTTTATCTAAATACTTAGGTGATTTTATTCCTCTAAAATCATACTTGCCTTCTTTAGCTAATTTAATTAAACCAAAAAATGACCTAAATGAACTATCAACTTCTTTTAGTATTTGTTGTGCTACATTACTATTGAGTAGTTTATAGTTTTCATTTTCTTTACATACATGATAATTGGCTTCATAATTAAGATGCTCCCCTTGATTAAAGTAGTGTTGTCTGACATTATATGTACCAACATTATACAAGTTCTTTGCTAAAAAGCACATCTCTCGCAAAGCCTGATATTCTTTCTTAGTTAAATTTTTTAATTGTTGTCTCTGAGTCCCATAATGTATGTTTTTTGTTCTATTTGGCATAAACTCACCTCCTTTAACTCCTACTCTATTAGACATTATATATGGTATTTTTATAAAGCACCATATATAATGTCTATTAAATTACTTTATTTTGCAAAATAACTTAAATTTATACTTTTATAGTATATCATTTATTAAATTTATTTGTTGTTGTTTTTCATCCCCATGTACACTTTTTCAAAAGTTATAGGAAGCTCTCTTATACGAACTCCAGTAGCATTAAAAATTGCATTTGCAATTGCTGGTGCTGGCGTATGTATAACTATTTCTCCTAAAGATTTAGCTCCATAAGGCCCTCCTGGGTCAAAATTATCAGCAAAATCTACTAATATATTTCCTACTTCTTTTTTTGTAGGAACCTTATACTGCAAGAAACTGTCTGTCAATAACTTTCCATCTTTATCAAATTTAGGGTCTTCATACATTGCAAACCCTATCCCCATCATTACTCCACCTTCTACTTGTATTCTCGCTAATGTTGGATTTATAACCGTACCACAGTCAGGTACACATGCAAAATTTATTACCTTATATTCTCCTGTATTTTTATCTAGTTCTATTTCAGCAAATCCTGCTATAAATGGTTTTATTCTTTTTAACATACCAAATGATTCTGTTGCTTCTAAAACAACTGGTACATCGTCACTTGAAAACCCTATACCTCCAACTGACTCTCTTCCTAATTCCTCTAATAACACAAATTTACTCTCATCATTCTTAACAAAAACTCTATCTTTACTTAACTCTAAATCCTCTTTTTTAGACTCTAGTTTTGATTCTGCTACTGAAAGTATTATTTCTTTTAATTTATTTGCTGTTTTTATTGTTGCATTTCCTGTAACTGTTGTAGTACAAGAAGCAAACGCACCTGTATCATATGGACATAGGTCTGAATCACCTGTATAAACAGATATTCTATCTACAGTCGTATTTAAAGTCTCTGCAGCAATTTGTGCTTGAATTGTATCAGCACCTTGACCTAAATCAGCAAGACCAGATAATAACTTATATGTCCCATCTTCGTCCATTCGTATAGTCACTGTTGCCATATCTACACGTGGTATACCAGAACCATGATTTGCCACTGCCATTCCTACTGCTCTTACCTTGTTATTACCTATATCTTTACATGGGTATTTATCATCCCAATTAATTAATTTTTTCCCTTTTTCTATACACTGTTTTAATTCACAGCTTAGAATTTCTTCTTCTGCTGCTTTTCCATTAGTGTACCTATCTATTATGTTTTTAACTCTAAATTCAAGAGGATCTATACCAATCTTATTGGCTAATTCATCAATAGCACTATCTATTGCAAATATGCCTTGTGTAGCTCCATAACCTCTAAGTGCACCTGCTGGTAATCTATTAGTATATACTGTTCTAGCATCAAATCTAACAGCATCAATATCATTATATATTGGTAATGTATTATGACCTGATTCTGAAGAAACAGAAACTCCATTACCACCATAGGCACCTGTATTATTTAGTGACTTTAATTCTATCGCCTTTAAATTTCCTTCTTTGTCTGCACCTACTCTAACATCAAAAAACATTTCATGCCTACTATTAGAACCTACAAAGGTTTCACTTCTTGTAAAGACAAATTTTGCTGGTCTTCCAGTTTTCATAGTCACAAATGCAGTAAATATATCTGTTGCTGCTATATTCTTTCCTCCAAATCCACCACCTATTCTAGGCTTTATCACCCTTATTTTAGAAGAAGGAATCCCCAATACTTTTCTAAGTATTCTCTTTATATTGTGTGGTGATTGTAATGATGACACAACAACAATCCTATCATTTATATCTTTATATGCATATGACCTATGAGTTTCCATCATACAATGTGATTGACTTTGAGTCTTATATGATGCTTCTACCACAAATTCACTTTCTTTAAGCTTAGCCTCAACATCACCAAACTCGAAAAACTCTTTTGATACTATATTATTTTTTGCATCTAATCCAAAAGGATACGGTTCTACTATATCTTGTTCTGGATGTATAATAACTTCATTTCCTTCTGCTTCTTTTGCATTAAATACAGGCTTTAAAATCTCATACTCTACTTTTATCATTTTTAAAGCTTTAAGTGCAGTTTTTTCATCTTCTGCTGCTACTAATGCTACCTCATCTCCAACAAATCTAACTGTATCCTCAAGTAAAACTCTATCATAAGGAGATGCTTCTGGTTCTGTTTGACCTGGAACACAATATCTAACTTGTGGTACATCTTTATAGGTATAAATTCCTACAACTCCTGGAATTTTTTCAGCTTTTGACGTGTCTATATTCTTTATTTTGGCATGTGCATGTGGACTTCTAAGAAGTTTAAGAGTCAAAACATCTTTATGCATAATAAGGTCTTCAGTATATAGTGGCTTTCCTGTCACAATTGCTGTACTATCTATCTTTCTTATCCCCTTATTAATCATTATTTATTACCTCCCTCAATAGCACTATACATCCTCTTAAGCAGTGCACTTGCCATATCTATTCTATATTCTTTACTTGCCCTCATATTACTTCCATAAATTAATTCTTTACCTACAATAATAGATGCTTTATCTATATCCTTTTCTTTGCTCAATATTTGACTTGCTTCAAGTGCTAATTTAGCTCTTTGAGGTCTTGCTCCAATTGCTATTTTATAAGTATCATTTTCTTTTAACATAGCTGAATTTAATATAGCAAAATCTCCTGTACACTTTCTTATTGAATCAAATACAGCTACTGCATCTTTCTTAGGAAGTATTACCTCAATTAATATATCTTTATTTAATTCACTATCCAAAAACTCATTTAACTCTAATATTCCACTATTGTATAACCTTACCTTCGCACCAACAACTAAAAGTGCTGTAATCAAGTCAGAAAAACCATACTTTGAAAATACACTAGCTCCAATTCTTGCACCCTGTCTAAATTGAACACCAACTATATTAGAAACAGCACTTGAGACTATTCCACTACAATAATTTTTAATAGTTTTGTTTATTTCTAAACTTCTCAAAGATGTATCTGCTCCTATTAGTATATTTTTTTCATCCTCTTTTATATAGTCTAGATTTATATCCTTTAAATCTATGGCTGTTCCTATGTTTTTATTGCTTAATTTTATAAATCCGCAACCACCTAAAATAACATTATTTTTTTTAGAAATCAAAATTTTATATGCTTCTTCTAGGCTTTGTGGAACAGAATATTCTTTTATAGTAACCATCTTATCCCCCTTATATTATATTTATTAAAACTTGAAACCTACTAAGTACTTTGCTTTATTTTTATAAATATATAGTAAACTTAATTTAATTCTATTAGTTTTTTACTCTATATATTTTCCTTTTTATTTTTATTGTCCTTACCTTTTGAAAATTTTATCATATATAAACCTTGAACTATTATAGCAACCATAGCTCCTGAAACTACACTTGAATCTGCAAGTAGTGTTTCTATAAATTTTGGAGATTTTTCAAGAACCTGAGGAACTACCATAAATCCTATCCCAGTTGCCATAGAAAGACCTAATATCATACTATTTTCTTGATTAAAACCATCCATACTAACAAGTCTTAATCCAGATGTTGTAAGAGTTGAAAATATTACGAGTGTTGCTCCTCCAACCACACAAGGAGGTATTGTTCTAATTAAATTAGCTAATAAAGGTGATACTCCCGCCAGAAATAATCCAATGCCTCCAATAGCTAATACAAATTTACTTATAATTTTTGTATTAGAAACGATTGCAGAATTCTGACCAAACATTCCCATTGGAGTAGCAGAAAATAATGCTCCTATTGTAGATAATACTCCATTTCCTAAAACAGCAGAAGAAAGTTCTTCATCTGTAACTTGTCTATTAAGTCCTCCTACTGTAGAAAGTGTACATGCTCCCATAATATCAGCTATTTCAACCAAATATATTATTGAAAACATTACTACAACCTCAAGCTTTATATCCAATCCAAAAGCAAGTGGTTTTGGAAGTGCAACCAAAGTAAACTCTTGAATTGAAGAAAAATTTACTATTCCCAAAATTAGTGATAAAATATATCCAAAAACTATGCTAACTAATATTGATGCATCTTTAAACAATCCTTTTCCATATTTATTTAATCCTAATATCATAAGTGATACAGCTATTCCAACTATAAAATTAATTGGTTGTCCAAATGTCTCATTACCCATACCTCCAGCTAAGTTTTTTATAGCTATTGGAAAAAGTCCAAGACCCATACATGCAACTATAGTACCAGATACGACTGGGGTAAATATAAACCTTATTTTTTTAAGACCAAAACCAATTATGATTATCACTATACCAGCGACTATTTGAGAGCCAAATAAGACAGGTAATCCATACTTGCCTGCAACAGAAACTCCAGCTCCTATAAACATTGCTGTAGCTCCCATTATAACTGGTATTCCTCCTCCCAATTTAAAACCTTTAAATAGTGGTATTGGATATAATTGTAACAAAGTTGATAATCCTGCAAAAATTAAAGCAGCTTGAATTAATAGTGTAGACATTTTATGATTAAGTCCAGCCGCATTTGCAACTAGTATCGCTGGTAAACAGCTACCTATTACCATTGCCATTAAGTGTTGTAACCCCAAAGGTATTGCTTCCTTTAGTGGTGGTATTCCGTCTAATTCAAATTTTGATGTACTTTTTGCTTTCATAATAAAAACTCCCGTTACATAAAACTTATTGAATTATATAAATACTTAAAAATTTAATATATTAAATTAAATGACTTTTATAAATCTTACTATACTCAGTAATACATTTAAGTTTTTATACTTAAAAATCACGTACAACAAATTTAATTATTAACAATTAAATTTATTCTATTATTTTGTATATGTTCTATAGTGCTTTACAAATATAAGAGTATTGTAGCTATGGACTTTAAAATTTTTTACAACAATTCTAATCCAATCTAAATCTTTCAATCTTAATCATTATAAGTTATAAGTTTTCATAAGTATTTATATCTTGTAAGTTTTAAACATTTACCTATAAACGCTACTTTATAGATGCCACTTTAATCTTAAGTGACCTCATACTTTCATATGAGCGTAGACTATTTCTTCATCTTCAGCATTACCTGTTAAGAGCAACCCGTTTCCACTATCAATAGCTTATAGTGTACTCTCTTTCGAGATAGTCGTTTGACCTTCCTATTTCTAGGCTTGGCGACCAAATGTCCATTGTAAAGTACTTAGGCTCTCACCATATACCATCCTTGCTATTATTTCTGGTTTTCACCACATTCATAAAAGTTTCTTTCTATCTTTTATTGTAGTTGCAAGGCTTTAGGATTTACTGGTTTTAAAGTTGTGTCCTACATAAATTTCTTTATGTACGGGGCTAAAAGTACAACTTATTTAATATACTTTTTTATTACCCCCTGTAAATAATATTATTTACTCTTTCACTGTTTTTGTTATTAAATTAATTACATAATAATTAATTTAAGCATAAAATAATTTTCAAATTGAAAATCAAAATATTTATGAATATTTTATAATATAATTATCATAAGACAGAAAAACTTAATAAGCTATGTATCTCAGTTGTACCCATGTACTCTCCTTTACTATATTTGTATCTGCAACATAAAACATACAAGTTTCTATCTAGCATATAGATATAAACCAATATCTATAATTAAAAATAGTAATACTATTGTATAATACAATCTTTATGTACATTACTATTTATTATTTCTATACAGCAATTTTAATGCCAATATTTGCATACATTTGCATAGAATAATTTTTTTATACTTTCCTTGATAAAAATTTACTTATTCCAACTGTTCTGTAATTTTTTATTAAGCAAATTTTAAATTTTATTTTTATGATATTTTTATAATTACATAAAAAAAAAGACCAAAAGTATTTTTCAAATGATCTTTTCTCAAATTTTTATTTTAATTTCTAAAATTTATAATAAATAGTAAGACTATTATAAGCATCTATTTTTATATGAAAGTTTATACTTTTATGGATGATAAGTTAATGTAATTAAAAGATTATCTAGCTGATTTTAATTTTACAATATCGCTCCAATTTTTGCTTGTAGCTAATTCTACTAAATTTAAATCTCTTCTTATTTCTGAAACATCTTCTTTTATGGAGTTTGTATCACCTTTTATATGTGCTATACTATGTTCCATATTATCATGAGTAGCTTTATTTATTTCAGAGTTATGTAATAAACTTCCTAAAATACTATTTTGTTCAATTTGTTGTTCTTTAATTGATTTTCCTTCAGATTCTAAGGCATCTACTTTAACATCTATTTCATATAGTTTTTCATTAACTATAATACTTTCTGCTTTAATTTCACTTATATCTTTACTTGCACTACTTATTTGATTTTGCATAGAGTTCATTTCTAATTTAACTTCATGTAAATTCTCTTTCACTACATTTATTTCTTTCTTCATCATACTTACTTCTTGTTTTACTTCATTCATTTCTTCTTTCATTACACTTATTTTTTGTTTTACTTCGCTCATTTCTTTCTTCATTATACTTACTTCTTGTTTTACTTCATTCATTTCTTCTTTCATTACACTTACTTCTTGTTTTACTTCATTCATTTCTTTTTTCATTACACTTACTTCTTGCTTTACTTCACTCATTTCCTTCTTCATTACACTTACTTCTTGTTTTACTTCATTCATTTCTTTTTTCATCACACTTACTTCTTGTCTTACTTCTGACATGTCATTTTTTATTATGCATATTTCTTGTTTCACTTCGCTTATTTCTTCTTTCATTACACTTATTTCTTGTTTTACTTCTGACATGTCATTTTTCATGCTAACCACATCTTTATTTATAATATGTAATAATTCTAAAATTTTATCTTCCACTTACATCACCATCCCTATTAATTATTATAACATCTTATACAAATGCTATACAATGTTAACATATATCTCTAAAATAGTTGTCATAAATTTAATTATTAAAATTATTATGTATAATTACTACAAAAAATAATTAATATAGATATAAATCTAAAAATAATAATTACAAACAAAAGGATACCATTTTAATATGGTATCCTTTATCTGTATATAAATTTTTATCTTTTGAAGTTATATTTTTTATAAAACATCTTATGCATTTAATTCTGGACATGAAATCTTTCTTCCAAGTGCCTTTGGTTTACATACTGATATACAAAGACCACAATATCTACATTCACCTTCATTTAATTCCATCTTGTCATTTAATTTTCTAGCTTGATATGCACACACTCTCTCGCACATCTTACATTTAGTACACTTTTCTTCATCATAAGTAAATTCAAAACTAAGTCTTTCATTTACCTCTCCCATATGCTTATGTACTACCCCACAAGCATTTTCTATAGTTTTATATCCTAGTCTGTCAAGATTAGAATTTAGGTCATTGTGTATTTTAGCTATTACTTGAGCTCCTTTTAATATTACTACTGAACATATACCAACGAAGTCAGCACCTGCCATAATCATCTCTAAAGCATCATCTCCACTTACACATCCACCTAATCCAATTATAGGTATATTTACCTCTTTTTTTATTTCATATATTCTTTGTAGAGTTATTGGTTTAATAGTTTCTCCACTTAAATATCCAATTCCATTTCCACCTAATAAAGGTTGGCCAGTTTCTATATCTATTCTAAGTGCTGGTCCTACAGAATCACAAGCAGTTATTGCATCTGCTCCTGCTTCTTCTAATTTTTTAGCAAAAGCCCCTATTTCATCTATCATAGGAGGAAGTTTAACTATTACTGGTATATTCACTCTTTCTTTCGCATCCTTAAGCATTGGTATTAAATCTCTATAGTCATAAGATACCAGCTCTATAAAATCAGCTCCTGCATTTGCAATCTTTTCTACTAGTTCACTACTTTCTTCTATTGTATGACCTACTGAAGCTATACATACAGTTCCATCTTTTTTCATTTGTGGTATTTCAAAATCTATCCATTGCTCTGGTTCAAAATCTGTCCATTTCTCATTATTTAAAAGAGCATTAGCTGTATTTCTCACCATATGAGGTGCTGGATTTATAGCTCTTTCTTTTCTTATTGTCTTAGTAACAACTGCTCCTGCTCCTGCATCACTTAGTATCTTACATCCAGCTGCACTATATGTCAACGGACCTGAACCTATTATAAAAGGTGATTTTAATTCTTTCCCTAAAAAATTATACATTATTTACTTCCCCTTTTCATATTTATTTACATTTATTAAAACTTCCAGAATTCACAGGCAACATCTTTCATTTCTTTAACAATAGCTTTTTTATCTAAGTTAACCAATTGTTTTTCTTTTAAAATATGTTTACCATCTATGTATACATTTGATATAAATTCTTTTTTACCTTGCACTACTATCTGGTCAAATATATTATCAAGTGTTACAGGAGTTTTAAATTCATCTTCCATAACTATTATATCTGCTTTATTACCAACTGTTATTTTTCCTGATTTTTGAAGTCCCAATGCATAAGCACCATGTTCTGTTGCCATCTTAAATACTAAACTTGCGGGCATTACAGATGCATCTTCTTCAACTGATTTATGCATTAAAAATGCACCTCTCATAACTTCAAAAAAATCATTTATATATCCATCTGTGCCTAATGCTACTTTTATGCCTTTTTTAATCATTCGTGGAACTGGAGAAAAACCGCCACCTACTTCACAATTACTAAGAGGCATGTGAACTACCTTTACACCTTTCTCCTTTAATATGTCTATCTCTTCATCATCTACTTTTACACATTGAGACGCTAATACAGTCTCATCTAATATATCTAAATCATTGTAGTAATCAACTGCTTTTTTATTAAAGTGTTTTTTAGAGTAGTTTGGTTCATATATACTCTCACATAAATGAAATTGCATTGGTGCCTCTAATTTTCTTGCATCTTCTTTAGCTTTTTTGATAAATTTATCTGAACATGTGAAACTAGTATGTGTACACATTATTCCATTTATTAATTTACTGTTTTCTCTACTCCATTTTATTAAATTAGAATTTTCATCTAAACATCTTAACCCATTTTCATAACTTATTCTTTCACAACTTTCTAGAGATAAAACTGCTTTCATTCCTATTTCTTCTAGTATCTTCCCTTGCTCAATTAAAGTTCCTTTTTCTGTATTTGGAGCTTCTAATGTGTCACAAAATGCTACTACACCAGATTCTATAAGTTCTATTGCAGATGCTTTAGTTGTGGCTTTTACTTCCTTTAGTCCTATTCTATTTTCTATAAACGGCCACCAATAGTCATTTAAAAATCCTTCGAAATCAGTAAAATGTACATTTGCTGGTATTCCTCTAGAAAGCACTCCATATTGATGCATATGCCCATTGATAAAGCCTGGCATTACTATGGCATCTGATTTATTTATTATCTCTGAAATATCTTTATATTTTAATTCAACTTCTTCATTTGGCAATATATCTTTTATAATGTCATTTTCTATTACAACAGCATAATTTGTATATATTTCATCAGCAGAAGATATTAAGTATTTACTTTTTATAGCAACCATTTATTTACCTCCCTGATTTAGTTTTTTCATAGCCATATAAACCTTTTCAGAAGTTATAGGAAGTTCTCTTATATTCACACCTACTGCATTAAAAATTGCATTTGCTATTGCTGGTGCTGGCGTATGAATAACTATCTCTCCTAAAGATTTTGCTCCATATGGTCCTGTTGGGTCATAATTATCTACAAAATCTACTAATATATTTCCTATATCCTTTTTTGTTGGAACTTTATACTGTAACAAATTAGAAGTCTGAAGTTTACCATCAGAACCATGTCTAGGATCTTCATACATTGCAAGCCCTATACCTTGAGTTACTCCTCCTTCAACTTGTATTCTTGCAAGTGCAGGATTCATAACTGTACCACAATCAGTTGAACAAGCATAGTTTATCACCTTAAACTCACCTGTTGTTTTATCTAGTTCAATCTCTGCAAAACCTGCTAAAAATGGTTTTGCACTCTCTTTTATCCCATAAGATTCAGATGAGTATAAGACATCTTGATTTCCACCACCAACAGATTCTCTTCCTAATTCACTTAATAAAACAAACTTTTCTACATCCTCACTATAACAAACTCTGTCTTCATATAGCATTAAATCATCGATTGGTAGGTCTAATTTCTTCTGTGCTACTTTTAATATCTTTTGTTTTAAACTTTCAGCTGACTTTATTGTAGCATTTCCAGTTACATAAGTAGTACAAGAAGCATATGCTCCAGTATCATATGGACACATATCTGTATCTCCTGTATAAACAGAAATTCTATCAATAGATGTATTTAGTGTCTTGGCAGCAATTTGTGCAAGTATTGTATCAGAACCAGTTCCTAAATCTGAAGACCCAGAAAATAACTTATAAGTTCCATCCTCATCCATTCTCATATTTACTATTGCCATATCTATGTTAGCTATACCAGAACCATGAGTTCCAACTGACATTCCAACAGCTCTTACTTTATTATTCCCAATATCTATAACAGGATATTTTTCATCCCATCCAATTAGCTTTTTGCCTCTAATTATACATTCATCAAGTGCACAACTTCTTATTGGAAAATTCATTATTCCGCCTTCAGTTTGCTTTTTTATAATGTTTTTTAATTTTATTTCTGTTGGGTCCATATTAAGTTTATGTGCTAATTCGTCTATTGCACAATCAAGTGCAAATGTACCTTGAGTTGCTCCGTACCCTCTCAATGCTCCCCCTGGAACTAAGTTAGTATATACAGTCCTTCCATCAAACTTTATTGCAGGTACATTATTATAGGTTGGAAGCACATTATGCCCTGACTCGGAACAAACTGAAGGTCCATTGTCACCATAAGCACCTGTATTGTTTAATGCTTTCATATCTATAGCTTTTATATTTCCTTCTTTATCTGCTCCAACTTTTATGTCAAAAAACATCTGATGTCTAGTATTAGTCATTGCAAAAGTTTCTTCTCTAGTATATATAAGTTTTGCTGGTCTTTTCGTCATCCAAGTTACAAATGACGCATATATCTCTGTTACAGCTATATTTTTTCCACCAAAACCTCCACCTATCCTTGGCTTTATTACTCTCACCTTTGAAAGAGGTATTCCCAATGCTCTTGAAACCTGTCTTCTCATATGATAAGCTGATTGATTTGCAGAAGTTACTACTAGTCTACCATTAGTATCTATATATGTGTAAGCTCTATGAGTTTCCATCATACAATGTGCTTGTGATTGAGTCATATAAGATTCTTCTACTATCACATCACACTCTTTAAACTCTTTTTCTACATCACCTTTACCCATTTTTTCTCTTGATACTATATTTTTTGTAGCATCTAATCCAAAATCAAACGGACAAAACAAATCATCTTCTTCATGTATTAAAATTTTATTACCTTCTGATTCTCTTGCATCTAATATTGGTGTCATTACTTCATATTCAACTTTTATAAGTTTCATTGCTTTAATAGCTGCTCTTTCATCTTCAGCCGCTATTATAGCAACTTCATCTCCTACATATCTCACTATATCTTCAAGTATTAATTGGTCATGAGGTGATGCTTCTGGATATGATTCTCCAACCATTGAATATCTATAATTTGGTACATCCTTGTAAGTAAATATATCTACTACACCTTTTACTTTTAATGCATTTTTTATATCAATATTTTTTATTTTTGCAAAAGCATGTGGGCTTCTAAGAAGTTTAATAGTCAAAACATCCCTATGAAAAATTAAATCTTCAGTATATATTGGTTTACCAGTAACAATGGCTTCACTATCTATTTTTCTTACTTCTTTATTTACCATTAAACTCACCCCCAATACTATTATACATTCTAACAACTAATGCTTTTGCCATATCTTTTCTATACTCTTTACTTCCTCTTATGTTACTTCCAAATGAAAGTTCTTCACTTGATACCTCTCCAGCTTTGTTTGCATCATTTTCTAAGCTTAGCACTTCACTTGCTTTGTATGCAATCTTTGCTCTTCTTGGTCTAGCTCCTATTGCAATTTTATAAGAATTTCCTTCTTTTAACATTGCCCCATTTAATACCGCAAAATCACCTGTACATTTTCTTATTGAATCAAATACACCTATAGCATCTTTTTTAGGTAATATAATTTCCATTAATATATCTTTTTCAAGCTCACTTTCTAAAAAATCAGCTAAATTCATAACCCCTTTTTTATATAACTTAACCTTTGCATCTACTACTAGTAATGAAGGTATTAAATCTGAAAATCCATACTTAGCAAATACGCTAGCTCCCACTCTAGCTCCACTTCTAAATTGAACTCCTACTATATTAGAAACAGCGTTTGAAATTACTCCACTACAGTAATTTTTAATAACCTTATTTAATTCTAAAGTTCTTAAACTTGTATCTGCTCCAATTAATATACTATTCTCAGTTTCATTTATATAATCTAAACCTAGGTCTTTTAAATCTATTGCTGAACCAATATTTTTGCTACCTAGTTTTAAAAATCCGCAGCCTCCAAGTATTATGTTGTTTTTTCTTGATATTAGCAGTTCATAAGCTTCATCTAAACTTTTTGGAACTACATATTCCTTTATAGTTATCATATTCTCTCCCCATATCAATTTAATTTTCACTTAAAAAAATTTAAGTGTTCAAATATTTATGTATTGCTCTTAGTTGACCTTTATATCCTGTACATCTACAAAGATTTCCATTTACATAATCTATAACTTCTTCTTCTGTTGGATTTTGAAGTTCTCTTTTCATTGCTAAAACCATCATTATAAATCCAGGAGCACAAAATCCACATTGGTCAGCGCCTTCATCCGCAAGAAAATCCCCAAATTTCTTAGCTTCATCTACTACGCCTTCAAGTGTTGTAATGTGTTGTCCCTCTACTCTAGCAGTAAGATAATTACAAGACAGCACAGCTTTGTTATTTACCATTACTGTACATAGACCACATGAGCCAGTATCACAACCTTTTTTAACACTTACATATCCATTTTCCCTTAATGTATCTGCTAAAAAATCATCTGGTCTTACATTCAATTCTTTTTCTTTATTATTTATGGTACATTTGATAATCAAATAAATCACCTCAAAACTCATATTTTTAAGCCAAAGTCTATACTATATTTAATTTATTTAAGAATAATATTGTATTTATTAATAAAGACTATTCCACTTATGGCCTTCCATTCTATTCTTTATAGTCCCTCTTACACAAAGTCTCTCAGCTGTATCTTGAGCATCTTTTAATACTTTTTCTTCATCAGTTGTTAATATTTTTGAATCTTCCATTATTATATTTCCATCCACTATAACACTCTCTATATTTTTCATGCTAGAAGAATATACTAATGTAGACACTGGATTATGCATAGGTATTGCTTTTGGTGAAAGCATTGGATTAAATATTAGTAAATCTGCTTTTTTACCAATTTCTAGTGAACCTATCTCATCTTCCATTCCAATAGCTCTTGCTCCATCTATAGTCGCTAGTTCAAGAACTTTTTCTGCTGACATTGCTAATGGGTCACATTTATTAACTTTATGTTGAAGTGCTGTTAATTTCATAAGTTCAAGCATATCTTGAGAGTTATTGCTAGCAGCTCCATCTACGCCTAAACTAACTGTTATTCCTTTTTTAAGCATTTCTGGTACTGGTGCAACTCCTGAAGATAAATACATATTACTTGCTGTGTTATGAGACACCTTCATGTCATATTTTTTAGTAAGTTCCATATCCTCTTCAGTTAAATATACACAATGTACCATAAGTACATTTGGTCCAAGTATTCCCAATTTCTTTAAAACATCTATGTCATATTGCCCATGCAATTCTTTTGCTGCTTCTCTATCAAAAGGAGTTTCTGATATATGTACTGTAAATAAAGCATCATCATATTCTTTTACTACTCTCCAAAGCATCTCAAGCATTTCTTGAGAATTTGACCATATTGCTGCTGGAGCTACTCCTATTTTGATTCTTCCATTCTCTGTATTGTGGTGTTTTTCAAACAATCTTCTTACATCTTTTTCAACCGTTTCTACGTCTTGCATTATTCCAGGATGAACTCCAAATTGAGCACCTGTGTTCATACATCCTCTTCCAAGTATTCCTCTTATTCCTAATTCTTTATAAGCATCTATTATTCCATCACAAAGACCTTGTTTACTGTGAGGGTACATATAGTCAACCATTGTTGTTATACCACTTCTAAGACCTTCCACACAGCCAAGCATTGCAGCATCATAAGTGTCCTTTGGCTCTAAATAATTGGCTGCTGGAAATGTCATAGTTTCTAGCCAATCTTTAAGTACCATATCATCTCCTAATCCTTTTAATAAAGTTTGGAATAAATGATTATGTGTATTTATAAAACCTGGGAATAGGACTTTGCCCTTAGCATTTATTACCTTTTTAACATCAGTGTACTTACTTTCTATTTCTTTAGAATTCCCAATATCTGCAATCTTGTTATCTTTTACTACTAATGCCCCATCAAAAATAACTTCTCTCTCTTTGTTTACAGTTACTATTATGGCATTCTTAATAAGTATATCCATCATTCTTATTTCCCCCTGCATTATTTAGTAATTTTTCTTTTAATATATTGACCTGCTGGTTGCTCCATGATATTACAACTTTGTACTACATGCTTTCCTCTTAAAAAAACATCTTCAACTTTACATCTGACTTTAACTCCTTCATATGGAGTATAATCTACATTTTGTTTTTGATTCTTATAACTGATTATTTCTTCTTTATCTGTATTTAAAATCACTATATCTGCATCACTTCCTACAGCTATTTCACCTTTTTTAGGATACATCCCAAATATTTTAGCAGCATTTGTGGAAGTAACTTCTACAAATTTATTTACACTTATTCTATTTTCCAAAACCCCATATGTATATAAAAGAGATAATCTATGTTCAACACCTGGTGCTCCATTTGGTATTTTACTAAAATTATCAATTCCTAAATCTTTTTGACCTTTAAAATTAAATGAACAATGGTCTGTACCTACGGTCTGAATATCGCCCTCAGACAAACCTTTCCAAAGAAAATCTATATCTTCTTTTTTTCTAAGTGGAGGAGACATTACATATTTAGCTGCCTCAAATTCATCCTTATTATATAAACTATCTTCTAATAATAGATATTGCGGACATGTTTCTACTATCATATCTACATTTTTTTGTCTAGCTATCTTTATACTTTCTAGTGACTCTTTACAACTTAGGTGAACTACATATGATTTTGAGTTTGACAATTCAGTTATATCAGCAAGTCTTGAAACAGCCTCTTTCTCAACTATGTTTGGTCTTGTAAGTGGATGATATTTAGGTTCTAAATCTCCATTTTGTAAACGTTCTTCTATTAATGCATCCAATAAATCTCCATTCTCACAATGAAATTCAACTATACAACCTAGGCTTTTAGCTTCCTTTAGTACTTTGTATATTGTTCCATCATCTACTTTCATACCTTCATATGCCATATACATTTTAAAGGATACTATTCCATCTGAAATAAGCTTTTCCATGTGCGTAAATGTATCTTTATCTAAGCATGTGATTGTCATGTGAAATCCATAATCACAATAACAATTTCCACTTGCTTTTTTATGATATGTTTCTACACCTTGTATTAGATTTTCTCCTTCACTTGATTCTGCAAAGTCTAGTATAGTGGTAGTTCCTCCAGCTATAGCCGCTCTTGTTCCTGTTTTAAAATTATCAGCAGTAGTTATAGAGCCTGCATTCATATCAAAGTGAGTATGTGTATCTATACCTCCAGGAATTATAAGTCTCCCTGTAGCATCAATTACTTTATCATTATTTATTTCTAAATCATTTCCTATTTCAGTTATCTTTTCATCTTCTATTCTTAAATCACTTATATAAGTTTTATCAGAGGTAATTATAGTTCCACCTCTTAGTATTGTTCCCATATATACCTCCTAACTTTTAAGCTCTAGTAGATTCTTTTAGAATTTTAATTTTATATTGTTTACATAAATTTATGTTTGCCAAAGGTGCTAAATTTAGCACCTCTAGACTATATTTAAATAATTTATTGTGAACTAAATATTATTTTCCATATACAGATTTTAATATTCCATAGTAACCTTCTGTTCCTATAAATAATTGTTCTTGTTCTATGTACTCATCTATTGTATGAGCAAGATTTTCTTTAGAAGGACCAAATCCTATTGTTTTTATTCCAGCTTCACCTGCATAGTGACTTCCATTTGTACAGAATGAATATTGAGTTATTTCTGAATCTATTCCAGCTTCTTTTAATCCTTTGTATGCTGCTTGAACAAATTCATCATCTTCATCATATAACCAACCTGGGAAGAATCTTTCACTTTCTATAGTATTTCCTGTATAACAGTCAGCTTTTTCAGATGCATAAGAAACTTTTGCATTTAATTCTGAGTCTTCTTTCATCATTTCATCTAATAATGCTTGTATTGGAGCTAATACTCCTTCTCTTGTTTCTCCAACTAATAATCTTCTATCAAAAGTAGCTTTACAATAATCTGGCACCACTGATGCACCTGGATATGGAGAAGATTTTATATCTGTTAAAACTAATATTCCATCACCTAAAACTGGATGAGTTGGAGGTACTAATTGTTGTATTCTTTGAATTACATTAGCCATTTTATAAACTGCATTTACACCTTTTTCTGGGTTAGCAGAGTGAGCTGGTTTACCAAAAGTTTCTACAACTATTTCTCCTCTACCTCTTTGACCAATCTTTAAGTTTAGTTCTGAAGATTCTCCGATTACAACATAATCAGGTTTAACAGCTTTACTTATTTCTCTAGCTGAAACTCCTTCAAATATTTCTTCATGAACAACTCCTGCTACATATAATTCACCAGCAAAGTCTTTATTAGTATCTTTAGCAAAATATGCTACAGCAGACATCATTGCAGTATACTGACCTTTCATATCAGAAGTTCCTCTACCATATATCTTTCCATCTACTATTTTTCCTTCAAAAGGAGGAACACTCCATTTACTTGCATCTGGAACTGGAACTGTATCTATATGACCATCAAATAATATTTTTTTACCTGGTCTATTTCCCTTTATGCATCCTACTATATTTCCATATCTATCTCTTGACCAGCTATCAAAGCCTAATTTTTCAAAAGATTCTTCTATTGCTTTTACAACCCCTTCTTCATTTCCAGAAGAACTAGGATTTTGGATTAGTTTTTGACATATCTCAGTTACTTCTTGTTTTCTTTGTTCGTTTAGCATTTCGTTATCCCCCTAGATTTTATAAATGTATATTTTAATTTAAGCCTTTATAATTTATATAATTTCTAAATTTTAGAACTTATAATCTTTTTAATATGTAAATGATTATTTGATAAAGATAATATTTTAATAATTATCTATATGCTTGGATACTCTCCATCCCAAACTATACTTCTGTATTTATCAGGGTCAGTATCTCCTTCTGTACTTATTAAAAGTACTCTTGAATTTTCATCTAACTTTAAATCTCTTCTTAAGTCAGCTAAATCTTCTCTTTCCATAGCTGCTATTAAAAGACCAGTTGTAACCGCTCCAGACTCTCCAGAGATTACTTTTTCATCACCATTTAAAGGATTCCCCAATGTTCTCATACCTTTAGCAGAAACCCAGTCTGGTGCTGAAACGAATGCTGCTGCATGATTTTTTAATACTTCAAATCCTATAGTATTTGGTTCTCCACAAGCAAGACCTGCCATTATAGTTGGCATATCTCCACCTACAAATCTTGGTTTTCCATCTCCTGCTTCTGCTGATTTATAGTAACAATCTGCCTCATCAGCTTCTACTACTACTGTTATTGGGCATTCATCATATATTGAAGCAACATATCCTTGAACTGCACCAGCAAGCGAACCAACTCCTGCTTGCACAAATACATGTGTTGGTCTATCTACTCCATATTCTTTTAATTGTTCTATAGCTTCTTGAGCCATAGTTCCATATCCTTGCATTATCCATGCTGGTATTTCTTCATATCCATCCCATGCTGTATCTTGAACCATTACTCCATGGTCATCAGCTTCTGCATAATCATTAGCTAATCTTACTGCGTCATCATAATTTAAGTCTGTTATACTAGCATCTGCACCTTCTCCCTTGATTTTATTTAATCTAAATTCAGAAGAACCTTTTGGCATTAATACAACAGATTTTTGACCTAATTTATTAGCTGTCCAAGCAACTCCTCTACCATGATTTCCATCTGTAGCTGTAAAGAAAGTTATTTCTCCTAATTTTTCTTTTATTTCATCTGAAGTTAATTTTTCATATCCTAACTCTGATATATCTGTATCTAATCTTTGAGCTAAGTATTTACCCATAGAGTAAGAACCACCCAAAACTTTAAATGCATTTAATCCAAATCTATAAGATTCATCCTTAACATATACTCCTGCAACACCTAATTTTTTTGCTAAACCTTCTAGGTTTGCTAATGGAGTTTCTTTATATTGAGGAAAGCTTTTATGGAAGTTTCTAACCTTAGTTATTTCTTGTTCATTTAAAAATTTGATACAATTTTCTTTATCGCCCTTTGGCAGATTGTTTACTTTCCATTTAATTTCTTTTAGCATCTAAAATACCTCCAAATTATTGTTAAATTTTTATACTCTATATATTAGCAATTAACATGCCAACACTTAATATATATCAAATATTTTTCTGTGTCTATTTAGCATAGAATTTGCAATACTTTCAACTTTTTTTACTTTTATCTATTAGGTTATCTAATGTATATAGAATTTGATAATAAAAAAACCTTTTTCATCTTCTCACTTTTTAATTCTCATTTTTAAAATTTAAAAATTAATACTTAAAACGTATTCCTTATGTATTTTTTGACATATAAATCTATAAAATATTTAATAAAAGACATAAAATAGTGATGTAATATTTTATTACATCACTATTTTTTATTGAGCGAATAGTAAAAATTCAACTCGTATGTATATAAGTTTGTAACTGTATCAACTTAGTTTTCAGTTATGGAATTTTGTGATAAAGTGAAACAAACAACACTACTTTTGGCATTCACATAAATAATTGCAGATTTGTAATTATCATCTGTCAGATTAAAGTAAAATGCTATATTTCCTTTTCCCTTAGAGTGTCAACTTTATATCTCACATATCCATATGTCTTTATTTTTTTTGAAGAAGTAATTGCTTTTTAATGGTCTCTAAGAGGTGATTTTTCATCTTTTTTAACATCTAATTCTTCTTTTACAAGATTCCATTTTTCAAGACCAAACTTAGAAACCATAACTGCTTCTGCAGCACCTTTTCCAAGTCTTTTTACTGTGTCCATACCTGTTTCGTCTTCTTGAGCCCCTTTTGCTTTTCCATCTTTACTCCATATTGTACCGCCTATATAGCATCCTCCTAATCCTCCAGATACTAACATTTCATGCATTAAGAAGAAATTTATTATAGGAAGTTTTGTTAATTCTTGACCACCATATCTAGTTCCACCAGTAGTTATAGCTGCTCCAACTTTATTTTGAAGTTTTCCTGGATGAACTAAATACATAGGACGAAGTCTATTAAATACTGCTGTAAGTTGAGCAGTTATATTCATATCATACACTGGAGAACCCACTATAATTCCATCTGCTTCTAATATTTTTTGCTCTAATTCTTGTATGTCATCTTTTATGATACACATAGTCTCTTTTCTTATACATGCATCACAATGCACACAAGGACTTATTTTTTTCCCTCTAACTGACCAATACTCAGTTTCTATACCAGGTATAGTTTCAGCTTCTTTCAAAGCTTCTAATACTGCATATTCTGTTGCTCCTTTACGTGGACTTCCACAAATACCTAATATCTTTGCCATAACAATATCTCCTCATCAAATAAATCTATTTTTATTACTTTCTATAACTTTAATAAAGTTTCATTTTAAGTTTAAGTATTATTATTTTAATTTTATTGGCAATGAATGTATCTCTACATTAGTTGCATCATATACTGCATTTGCTACAGCAGGTGCAACTGGTACAACTGCACATTCACCAATACTCTTGCCACCAAAAGGTCCAGCTTTTTCATAACTATTTACAAATGCAACTTGACACTTTGGCATATCGACAGTTCTAAATAATTTATAATTTTTAAAATCAGTAGCTTTAGGTCTTCCTTGCTCATCAAAGGCTAGCTCTTCACTTAACGCATAACCTAACCCCATATGAATTCCGCCTTCTAATTGACCTTCTAAATTTAGAGGATTTATAACTCTACCAACATCATGTACAGCTACAAAATCAACTACTTTTACATCTTTAGTTTCTTTATCTACTAAAACTTCAGCAAAATGTACACCATAAGAAGTAATACCTGCTGGAGAAGAGTAATCTTCAACAACTGTCAATTCTCTCAAAGACTTACTTTGACTATATACTGCAACATCAGATAATGATGCTTTAATATTTTCATCAAGTTTACTGATTACATATCCATTATCTAGATATAGCTCTTCTTTTGAAATTTCGAGTAATTTTTCTGCTTCTTCCAGTATTAAAGTCTTTAATTTTTCTGCTGTCTTTTTAGCTCCTCCACCTTCTACAAATACACCTCTACTTGCATAATCTCCAAGATTAAATGTACATGCATCAGTATCAGTTTCAAAAGTATCAACTTTATCAGGAGTTATTCCCAAAACTTCAGCTACCATCATTGTTTGCATAGTTACAACACCATTACCCATATCATGTGCTCCCGTAAGTAGTGTTAGTGTACCATCTTCGTTTAATTTAAGAGTCAATGTGACAACATCTCTATGTGCACCAAAAACTCCATTACCATGTGCACCTATTGCCATACCTATACCTCTTAAATAATTTCCTTCTTCTTTTGGAAGAGCTTTCTTCTCATCCCATTTAAACATTTTTTTACCTTGTTCAATACAATCAAGAACTCTAGGATTGCCAAGAGAACCGTGGAAGATTATATCAACATCATCTGGCTCTACAGCATTCTTATTTTGAAAATCTACTAAATCCATACCTATTTTCTTAGCTATTTTTGCAAATTGAGCTTGTTGAGCCATAAATATTTGAGGTGAACCATAACCTCTCATGGCACCTGCTATTGGTGTATTTGTATATACTGGTATTCCAGTAAATTTTATATTTGGTATTTTATAGACTTTAAACACTTTATGGCTAAGTGCTCCTATAACATTTAATGCACTTGATGCATATGCACCTGTATTTGTGTATATTTTTATCTCCTGTGCTATTACTTCTCCATCTTTATTTACACCAGTTTTTAGTTTTACAAAAGACCCATGACGAGTTCTTGTTGATATCATAGACTCTTTTCTTGTAAGAACCATTTTGACTGGTCTTCTCGTCATTTTTGACAATGCTGCTGCTACTGGCTCAATTGTCATTTCTAATTTCCCACCAAATGAACCTCCAATAGCAGGTCTTATAACTCTTATCTTATTTAATGACATCCCAAAAATTTGAGATAATATTATTCTAAAACCAAATGTATTTTGGCAAGGTGTATGTACAATCAATTTATCATTATAATCATAATGTGCAATTACGCTGTGAGTTTCTATTGCACTATGATGTATAGCAGGAGTAGAGTATTCGTCTTCAAAGATGTAGTCACATTCTTTAAAACCTTTTTCTACATCTCCACCATTTATATTATTTTGAGAAACCATGTTTGAATCTCCGTGTATACATATAGCATCTTCTTTTATTGCATCTTGTATAGTAAATATAGCTGGTAATTCTTCATATTCTACTTTTATAAGTTTTACAGCTTTTTCTGCTATTTCTGGTGTTTCTGCTGCAACTGCTGCTACACGGTCACCTACAAATCTAACTGTATCTGAAAAAATAACTTCATTTTCAGGTATATTATGTTCATAAAATCGTAAAGAACCATTATATTTTCTCTGTGATGTATTGAGATGTGTAGCTATGGCTCTAACTCCAACGATTTTCTCGGCTTCACTTGTATCTATACTTTTTATTTTTGCATGTGCTACTGGGCTTAAAAGCATTTTAGCATGAAGTGCATTTTGCGGTTTCATGTCTGCTACATACTTCATTTGACCAGTAACTTTTAAAGCTGCATCTTTTAGAGGGTATGATTTTCCTATGACTTTTTCCATAACTATCTACCTCCTAATCTAGCTGCAGATAATTTTACAGCTTCTATAATTTTTATATATCCTGTGCATCTGCAGAGATTTTCTTTAAAAGCCTCTCTAATCTCATCTTCACTAGGAGATGAATTTCTATTTAAAAGAGCTTGTGTAGTTATAATCATGCCAGGAGTGCAATATCCACATTGTACAGCTCCAACTTCTATAAAAGCTTCTTGTATTGGATGAAGATTTTCTCCATTAGCAAAACTTTCTATAGTGTATATAACTTTATCTTCACAGTTCCTTGCAAGAAGTTTACAAGATTTTATATCTACTCCATCTATCAAAACTTTACATGCTCCACAACTGCCACTATTACAACCTTGTTTCGCTCCAGTTAGATTTAATTTTTCACGAAGTACATGCAAAAGAGTTTCATTCTTTTCAACTTCTACTTCATACATGTAATCATTAATATTTAATTTTATTTTTTCCATTTTCTCCTCCTACAGATAAACTAATGTTGTAATAGAATATTATTACAAGTTTGTTTTTATACTAGTATAAGCTATTCCACTTATGCCCTTCCATTCTATTAGTTACATTAGCTCTCTTACATAATTCTTCTGCTGCATGTTGAGCATTCAATAAGACTTGTTCTTCACTTTCAATTGTAGTAACTCTACCATTTTCAAGTATTATATTTCCATCAACTAAGACACTTTCTACATTGTGCATACTAGCTGAGTATACCAAAGTTGATACAGGATTGTGAAGAGGTATTGATTTTGGAGAAAGCATTGAGTTAAATATTACTAAATCAGCTTTTTTTCCAACCTCTAAAGAACCTATTTCATCTTCCATTCTAAGAGTTCTTGCTCCCTCAATTGTAGCCATTTCAAGGACTTTTTCTGCAGAAATTGCAAGAGGGTCACAATTGTTTACCTTATGTTGTAAAGCTGTTAATTTCATAAGTTCTACCATATCTTGTGCATTGTTACTTGCTGCACCATCAAGACCTAAGCTTACATTTATACCCTTCTTTAACATTTCTGGAACAGGTGCAACACCAGAAGCAAGATACATATTACTTGCAACATTATGAGAAACTTTTATATCATACTTTTTAAGCATTTCCATGTCCTCATCAGTTATACATACACAATGCACTGCTACAACCTCTGGACCTACTATTCCCCATTTTTCAAGTAATTTTATATCTATTTCCCCATGTATATCTTTTGTTGCTGTTCTTGCAAATTCAGTTTCAGAAATATGAACTGTGAAGTATGAATCATACTCTTTGACTATATTCCAAAGCATTTTACCCATTTCTTCAGATATAGCCCACATTGAAGAAGGTGCTACACAAATTTTTATTCTTCCATTTTCTGAATTATGATATTTTTCAAATACTCTTCTCAAATCCTTTTCAACCGTTTCCACGTCTTCTATAAGCTCTTTATGAATACCTAAATCTATACAGCCCCTACCAACTACTCCTCTTATACCTAAATCTTTATATGCTTTTACTATTCCATCTGTAAGTCCTGGTCTATTATGTGTATGCATATAATCAACCATTGTAGTTATACCACTTTTTAAACCTTCCATACATCCAAGCATTGCAGCATCATAGGTATCTTGTTCTGTCAAGAACTTTGCTGATGGAAACATCATTGTGTTTAACCATTCATGAAGTGCCATGTCGTCTCCTAGACCTTTTAATAATACTTGGAATAGATGATTATGAGTGTTTATAAATCCAGGGAATATCACTTTTCCTTTAGCATCTATAACCTTTTTAACATCAGTATACTTCACCTCAACATCATCTGTATTTCCTATATCTAAGATTCTGTCACCTTGAATAGCTATTGCTCCATCAAATATAACTTCTCTATTTTTATTAACTGTAACAACTATTGCATTTTTTATTAGTATATCAATCATCTTAAATCCCCCTTTTAATACTTTCATTACAACATTTTATCACATAGCTTTCTCATATCATATCTAATACATTTATCCAATATTTTCCTCAAGATTTGAAGTAACGTTTTCAGCTTTCTTACTTCCTTTTAGTTTAAATAGTGTTTGAAGTAATATAGCTATTATTGCTCCAGAAACTATACTTGAGCCTCCTAGGACAGTTCCAATTGTTGCTGGAAATTGGTCTAAAACTTGTGGAGCAGTTGTAAGACCCATGCTTGTTGCTATAGATACTCCTGCTATAAGATTATTTTCTTCAGTAAAACCATCCATACTCATAATAGAGAAACCAGACATTGCTATTGATGAAAATACTACTAAAGTTGCTCCACCAACAACACAAGATGGTATAGTTGTCATTATTGCTCCTAATGCTGGAGATATTCCTGCTAGCAATAATACAAGTGCTCCTAATGCTATTACAAATCTACTTGTAACTTTATTCATAGATACAATTACTGTGTTTTGGCTGAATACTCCAGTTGGAAGAGCTGCAAATAGTGATGAAATTATAGAAGTTACAGAGTTTCCTAAAACAACTGATGATAACTCTTCATCAGTTACCTCTCTGTCCATTGCACCTATTGTTGCTATTGTACACGCACCCATCATATCAGCTATACCTATTATGTAAATAATAGTAAACATTACTATTAACTCTGGTCTAAATTCCAATCCAAAAGCTGCTGGTGTTGGCAAAGATACTATAGCTGCACCTTTAACTGCAGAAAAATCAACTAATCCTAAAACTAAAGATATAGCATATCCTACTAATATTCCAATTAATATTGAAGAGTTTTTAACTAAGCCTTTACCATACTTATTTATCATTATTATTACAAAAGCAACTATAACTCCTACTATAAAATTTATTGGACTTCCAAATGTTTGTGCACCTTCTCCTCCTGCTAAATTCTTTATAGCTGTTGCAAATAATCCAAGTCCCATACATGCTATTATAGTTCCAGAAACTATAGAAGTGAATATATGTCTAATTTTCTTAACTGCAAATCCTACAAAGAATACGATTACCCCAGCAGCAATTTGTGCTCCAAATAGAGCTGCTAAACCGTCTTTAGCTGCTACAGAAAGACAGGCCCCTAAAAATACATAACTCATTCCCATCATTACAGGTAATCTTGAACCTAATTTAAATCCTTTAAATAAAGGTATTGGATATAATTGTAAAAACGTTGCCAAACCTGCTGCTAACATAGAGCCTTGAATCAACATCGTCGCTTGCCCCTGGTTAAGTCCTACCACGTTTGCTATTAATATTGCAGGCACCATATTTCCTACTATCATTGCTAACAAATGTTGTAAAGCTAAAGGTACCGATTCCTTTAGTGGTGGTATCCCATCCACATCATATTTTGAAGTATTACGTGTTTTCATAAAATAAATCCTCCCATACATAAATATCTTGACTAAATATTTTATAATTATTTTCTATAAATATTTTTATGACCATGAATTTATTGCTCAACCGATAACCACAGCTAAACTGAGCTATTTTTATAAAAATTTAACAAACGTGCAAATATACCCTCCCCGATTTTCTTTTTGACTAAACATTAAATGTCTGATGTATACTCTTTATTAAATTTCTTATTAAAATGAATAGCTATCTGAAGTAATCTAACAATCTCATAATAAAATAATTTAAACAACCCTTTTAAATTATCATTTTTTAATTAGCCTTTTCCATAACAGCTCTTTCTTTAGCTTCATCTTCTAGACTTTTATTTGGTATTATTAGATTTAAAACAAATGCAACCAATGTCGCAATTACTATTGGAGATTCTCCAAATACTAACTTTACAAATGGAGGAAATGCTTCCTGTGCTGCCGGAACTGATGTTATTCCCATACCTAAAGCTATTGCCAAACCTACAATAGTAATATTCCTTGATGACAATTCTTCTGTAATAATTAACTTTATACCTGTCATTGTTATCATACTGAATATAGATATTGTAGCCCCTCCTAAAACAGAATATGGTATAGTTGTCATCAATGCACCAAACTTAGGTACAAACCCCGATAATAACATAAATATACCAGCTATTCCAAGCACAAATCTGCTTATTACTTTGTTCATAGCTACCATACCTACATTTTGACTATATGATGATGGTGGTAAACCTCCAAACAAAGCACCTATCATAGTACAAATTCCACTTCCTATTACTCCACTTGACAGTTCTTTATCTGTTATATTTCTATCCATACCTCCCATTGTAGTAGCTGACAAATCTCCAATTGCTTGAACAGCATTGATTATACTTACAATTACTACAGAGATTACTACTGGTATATCAAATTTAAGTCCAAATTCAAGTGGCTTAGGTATAGCAAACCAAGCTGCCTCTCTAATAGGGTCAAAATTTATTATGCCCAAAACTAAAGATACACAATATCCAACTATAATTCCCAAAAATATTGCTGCCAATTTTGCATAACCTTTTGCAAATTGACTAATACCTATAACTACCACTAGTGTTATAGCTGCTACTGCCCAATTTTGCATAGAGCCATAAGTAGGGCTATTTACACCACCTGCCATATAATTTATTGCTATAGGATATAAAGATAATCCAATTGTAAAAACTACTGTTCCTGCAACTATATTAGGAAAAAATTTTCTTATCTTTTTTATAAATATTCCTATTAATACTGTAGCCACTCCCCCTATTAATTGTGCTCCCAATATGCTCGCTAGTCCATAACTTCCTCCAACTGCTACGAGTGTTGGCACATAAGTAAAACCGACTCCAAAAATTATAGGCAATCTTGAACCAATATTTACTATTGGATATAGTTGTATAAGTGTTGATATTCCAGCTATTATTAATGCATATTGCACTAAAAGTGTTATTTGTGTGGCACTAGCACCAACAGCTCCTCCCACAACTATAGGTACTGTGACAGTTCCAACTATCATTGCTAGTATATGCTGCATTGATAGTGGTAAACACTTTAAAATTGGTGGCCTTCCATCAATATCAAACATAGATACACTTTTTTGATATTTACTCAAGGTTATCACTCCCAACTATTTTTTAATGACAGTTATTATTCAACATCCTTTCTTTTTTATTTTGTCATCTTGATTTAATATGAAGCAATTATAATGCCAATATTTTAACAAAATTGTTTTACATATATAATTTTTATTATATTTGTTAGTATTTAATAATTTGATAAACCATTTCTTTTTTTAAATTCTTTCAAATTTTTTTTATTTTTGGATAATAAAATCTTATTACAAAAAAAATCACTTAGAAAATAGTTTTTCAAGTGATTTTTATCAATTTTATAATTTCAAATTTTAGAATTGAGAATTAAAAGAATAATTACTATACATCTATCTTTCTATACAATGTTGCTAGCGATATTCCAAGCTTTTTAGCAGCTAACTTTTTAGATTTAGTATCATTTCCATAAAACTTTAATACCTTTTTTATATATGCTCTCTCAAATTCTTCAAGGGTAAGTATATCTTGTTCCATATTTATTTCATAGTCACTTTCCTCAAGTAATTTTATATTTATTTTGTTTAACTTAAAATATTCAATTATCTTTCTATTTATTATACCTTTATGTATTATCCCATCTTCTTCAAGAAGATTTAAAGCCAATTCTATAGTGTTTTCTAATTCTCTTATATTTCCTGGCCACGGATATTTAAGCAGCATATGTTCTACATCTGGCTCTATATGGTATACATTTTTCTTCATCTTCCTTGAATATTTATCTATAAAATTATTTATTAATATTTGTATATCATCTCCTCTATCTCTAAGAGGAGGTACTTCTAGAGGTATTACATTCAATCTATAATATAAGTCTTCTCTAAATTTATTTTCTTTAACCAACTCAAATAAATCTCTATTAGTAGCTGATATAATTCTAACATCTATATCAATTAGTTCATTTGAACCTATTCTTGTAAACTTCTTTTCCTGTAACACTCTCAAAAGCTTTGATTGTAATTGAATTGGCATATCCCCTATCTCATCTAGAAATACAACTCCTCCATTAGCTAATTCAAATTTACCAATTTTGCCTTTTGAATCTGCCCCACTAAAAGCTCCTTTTGTATACCCAAAAAGTTCACTTTCTAGCAAGGGCTCTGGTATAGCAGCACAGTTTATAGCAACGAATGTTTTATTCCCTCTGTTTCCTGCGAGATGAATGGCTCTTGCTATTAACTCTTTTCCAGTGCCACTTTCTCCAGTTATCGCTACAGTAGAATCACTATTTCCAATTTTACAAATTCTATTTTTAAGAGCAAGCATTACATCAGACTCCCCAATTATAGAGTCTACTGTTGTTGTTCCCCAAATATTGTATACTTCCATTCCACCATACATTACTGAATCACTGTGTTTATCCATAAAATATCAACTCCAAATAAGTATTATATATAATCATCATTTAAATTATCTATTTAATTATATCATAACAGAAAAGCTTAGTTATAATTTTACAATAATATTTTAATTTTCAAATGAAGCTTAAGAAAAAGTATACCTACTTAAATTTCAATTTAGCAGGTATACTGTCTTTATTTTGCAAGCATTCTATGCTAAATAAGCAATTATAGTGCCATGTTTAACATCTAAAATAGTTTACAAAAATTTTCATTTATTATTTTTTTATAGTTCTTATATGCTATAAAATTGTTTATTGCTTTATACAATGTATTTTTATTATTTTTATAATTCTTATTTTTAAAATTTATAATTAAAAATTATTTTTTTCAAATCAGATATGGTGTTTTTTATATTATCTAATCTTACAGTTTTTGCTTCTATAAATTTACCTTTAAACGACTCCAATAATCTCCATGAGCTATAATTTTTATCTTTTTTAATACAAGGATATAATAATATACACCTTTTTGCATTTTCATAAGATGTTATATATGCATACATCTGATATATATCACTTGATCTATAGAAGATATTTGAATCCACTTCAATAGCTTTCCATTTTGTATCAATTATGATTTCAGATTCATATTTTGAATCATATAAAACTATATCTGGTCTTAAATTAAAAGTTTTCTTTCCTGTTTGCTCATTTTTTAAAAGAAATTTACTTTTATCTTGTATATACGTTTCTCTAAATTCATTATTCCATATATTTTTTATTAAGTTTCCGATATATTCTTCATATAAAATGTTTATTTCAAATAATATAGAAAATGCATCTTGATTATTTTCGCTGTTATCCATCGATAAATTTAAAAGTATAAGTTTCGCCAATGAGTAACAATCTTTAAATCTATCATTATTTTTATAAAATTTGTAATCCAATAGTTCTTCTCTATTTATATAAACTAAGTCCACATTATAAAAATAACTCAAAATTTTTTTTATCTTATTTTGAATTAAATTGTCATTTACTCTACATAATATAGATATACATGCCTTTTTTAAAACTTGATTCAAAAAATTATTTTCGCTATACTCATCATATTCACATTTTATTTTCATTGGAGATATATTTTTTTCTCTTGCATATTTACTTATTAATATCTTGCCTTTTACAACATTCGAATTATCTATCTTATTTATATATTCAAAATAAATCCCTCTCTTAATTTGCATTTGCATACTTTCAATAAAATACATAACAAAAAAATTCATGAGATTATAATTTTTTAAACTTGATTTTATATTTTCGTTTATTATAATTGGAATCTTATTACATGTAGAAAGCATTTGTAATAGCATTTCTCTATCTTTTACAATATCATTACTTAATGACAGCTTTGGAAGTATCTCCAATATTACATTTTCAAAATATATAACACCTACATAATTTATGAATCTCAGTTTTTTATATCTGATATCTATTATATTACTCTTTAACACATCCTTATTATTATCCAGATATTTAAGTAATTTTTCATATTCAGTTTCTGTAAGTTCATTTTCACCATTACCTACTTTTATCCATTCATAAGTTTCCTTTACATATATATTTTTACTCATATATATTTTTTAACTCCTCAATAGATATATTTCGTTTTATACAATAATTAACTTTACTTTCCATTATTGATGAATTATTATTTTTAAATAATTTAGATGCTGTGATTTCTTCCTTATAAACAATATATTTATCCTTTTCATTTTTACCTATACCACCTAAAATAAGTCCTACTTTTTCTGAGTCATAATAGAAATATTCTTGAAGAAGTGGTATTATTTTTTTTCTAAATATGGCCACTATATCATCAATATTTTCTACATTTAGTAAGTAGGCCTGTCCAATAACATGGTCTCTATCATATAAAAACTCTATTCTCTTATTAATTGTATATAGCATATTTTTAACATCTATTCCATCTACAACGGACAATAAATCATAGTCTGGCATAATTTCTTCAAAAGCAAATCTTCTTCTCAAAGCTATATCTAAAAGAGCTATGGATTTATCTGATGTATTCATAGTACCAATTATATATAAATTTGGAGGTAGAGAAAATCTTTCTTTTGAATATGGTAGTTTTACGATAGTTTGATTTGATTTAGTAAGTCTTTTATCATCTTCTAATAATGTTATTAATTCCCCAAATATTTTAGATATATTTCCTCTATTGATTTCATCTATTATTAAAACATAGTTTTCTGATTCTTCAAAATTAAAGTTCTCGACATCTTCTATATTATCAAGCACCAACATCTTTTTTCTTGCCTTTACATCTTCTATAGTTAAAGTATCTTTTTCTAACTCAAGATTTAGCTTCTTTTCAAGTTTCAACCCATCGTAACATGCTTCTATAGATATTTCCTTCAATATACCATCTTCTGGCTTAAAATTACCTTCACCATCGGATTTGAGACCTTCTATAAACTCTTCATATCCATATGATTGATGAAAAGTACAAAATTCTACATTATTTTTATAATCTACATAACTTGTACAATCATTATTTTTTAAACTAGTTTCATTTATTAAATTATAAACTATTTGTTTTGCATTATATGTTTTACCCGTCCCTGGTGGACCATAAAGTATGGTATTTAATGGAATTTTATTAATACATCTTTTTATATATTTTTCAACTAAATTATTATTTTCAAAGATAACCCATGCATTTCCATCAATATTCTCTTTTTCATTTTCTATCCATTCTACAGGTAAAAAACATCCACCTTCTGAAGTAGTTATTTTGTCTTTATCAAAACCCTCTTTAACTTGACAAACACCAAATAAGCTTTTCATTGTATGGTCATTTTCGTAACTTACTTTTTCGCTATTATATACTAGAATATAATCATCTGTATTTATATTTTTCAAGTTTTCTAATTGTTCTAAATTAGTGGGTTGAATAAACAGTTCTTCATTCTCTACACACTTATCTACATCTATATAATAATAGTTTTTTAGGTACCATTTATTATTGTCATTTTCTTCTATTCTTTTTTTTAATGATTTATTATGTTGCAATTTAATAATGTCTAAATATGTATTTATATCTTCATTATTTAATTTATAAAACTCACTCGTATATATTTTACAATTTAAAACTGTATCAAATGTGTACATCCATTTTATAGGTAATGTATGACCCAAGATATGACTTAATTCATAACCATTTTCAAAACTTTCTTCAACAATACCAATAAGAACACTATACTTAATTTTTTCTTCTACATTTTGATATGCCTTATATAGAAAATAATCTCCTTTTTTAACTGAAATAAATTTTTTTATAAAATCTTTGTCATTACAGTTCTCATTAATGTATTTTTCAGATTTTTTTCCCATATTAAGCACTTTTTTTAAATTTATTTTTATATCAAATCCCAATGCAATTATGCTTTCTTCTTTAAAAATTTGTGGTGTATCTGTCTCTTGATAAAAAAATTCTTCCATTAGCCAATACTCTGTAACATTTATATTTTCAGACATATACTTCTCCTTAATATCTAAAATACATTAATTATATAACATTCCCACTTTAATCTTTCCATCTAAATTTTCTTTTAAGTATAAAGAAAATATTATTTCATAGCCTTCTTCTACCTTACTTTGAATATTATTCATCAAATCATTTAATTCAACTAGTGAAAATTTATCATTTCCTTCAACAAAAACTATACCTTTTTTCCCAATAAATTCTTCACCAAAATGTTCCATATTTTCAAATAAAATATCTACTATTTCACTGTGCTGTTTTGAATCTTCAAATTCTTCAAAAGAATACTTAATCCCTTTATCACTTATAATAGCTTCTTTTAAATCACTTATATCTATATTTATCATACAAGAGTCTGAAATAGATTCTATCATAACATTCATCAAATCAACAAATTTTAAAATACTATTTTCATTGACTTTAAATTCTCTATTAATTCCTAAGTCATCTTTATTTTCTTCTTCTGAAGAATTTATACCTATAGATAAAATTCGTCTTTCATTAGACATGTATGAAATAGCTTTTATAACTTCTCGACTTTGTTTATCTTCAGCTGAATATGCTAAAAATAATATGTCAACTCCATCTAAAAGACTTCTAACATATTCTTTTTCAACCTCTTGATTCATAGTAATTTTTTCTATATCCATATTTATTTTTACTTTTTCTTCTATTTCATTTATTATATTAATACCTTTAGCTCCAATACCAATTATCTTAGCATTCTTATTAAAACTTTCCATTATAATATATATCTCCTTAATAATTATTTAATTTTAACATTTTTAAATATTATATCATATTTTCTTCATAAAAATATTTTAACTCTTTAGCCCTATCATAAAGTAATTTATTCATAAATTTTGGTTCTATAACTTTAGCATCTTTTCCTATTGAAAATAATGTAGATATCCACCAATCTATTTCTTCATACTTTATAAATTTACTAATTGTTCCACTTCCATTTTCATTTAATTCTATATCCAAATCTAAAAAACTTCTAGTTATTTTAGAAATACCTTCTTTTGTGAGTAATATATGCAAATGAACAATTTCACTAGTTTTCTTAGTAATTGCCATCTCTTCATTTAACTTGCTATATACTGAATCTAGCCAACTTTTCAAACTTATACATGCTTTTTTAGACTCTCCTACTTTTTCAATTTCCAGTACTTTGTCTATACGTATTAGTATAATATTATCACTTTCATAGTCATACACTGGTGAAAACCAAAATCCTTCATTTAAATATATACCTATTGGGCATATTTTTTTCTCCAGCAACTGATTTCCAGATTTATATTTGATATTTAAAACACAAGAGTTTGATGAAGACCTGAAAAATTCAGTCACAATATTGGCATCAATATTTTTATAATTAGCTATAAACTCAATATATTTTTCAATGTTGTTTATACCTATTTTTGCACTACTTTCACGATTATAATTTATTTTTTTAATTATAGAATCAATTTCTTTTTTTATGTGTGAAAAATTGTAAACTTGTAGTGACTTAAATGCAAAAACTATAGACATAACTTCTTTTTCTGTAAATATAACAGGAGGTATATAGCTATTATTTAATACCCTATAACCTCCATTTCTACCTTTTTCTGCTTTAATTGGAAGCCCCATTTCATTTAATTCTATTAAATATCGTTGAATAGTTTTAGTTGAAAGATTAAACTTCTCTGACAACTCTTTGATTGTAAACTTTTGTCTATCATTAATATATGTCCAAACATCAGTTAATCTCTTTATCTTTGACAAATAAAATCCCCCTTATAATAATACTATTCTTAATTCACACTAATTTTTTAATCTACAAAATAACTTTCTGCACTCTAAAACTTAATATCAATGATATTTCTATATTTTTTCATTAAAAAACAAAAGAATGGTACTCCTACCAAGGTTACTACTACAAATTCTCCAAAACCTACTTGTATCATCGATAATATTAGAGGAAGTCCAAAAAATATATTTAACATTAATCCAACTACAATTGCATTTATGATAGTAGGCCATATAGAAGCTATAATTAATGTGCTTTTATTTTGACCGCCTAACTTTCTAGTAATATACACTAAACTTGCACTTACAAATGTGGCAAATGTTCCAAAAATTATATCAGGTACACCATATGGACCTATTACATTGGCTAAAAAACAACCTAATGTAAGACCTACTATATATCCCTTATCTAAAAATGCTAGAAGCATCATAATCTCGGCTATCCTAAATTGTATTGGTCCATAACTTATAAATCCTAATGATAAAGTTAAAACTGCATAAATTGATGTAACAACTGCTGTTACTGCTATATTGGTACTATTTCTTCTCATATATCTCTCCTAGTGAAAATTTTATTGCTAAAAATTAATAATATAATTTTATTTTATACAAAATTTATAAACTTAAACAATAATTTAAAATAAATAAATTATTTTAACGAACTATTTTATTAATCTAATTTATATTATACAATAGAATACATATAAAATTAAATAGTTAGATTTTAAATATATGTTATAATTATCATATATATAAATTAAAATAAGTTTATATCTTAATTAAAAACATTAAAAAAGAGCCTTAAAATTAGGCTCTAATAATTTATTTTAAAATCAATGAACTCTAGCATCTTTTAATTTAGATAATATCATCCAAGTTCCTACACAATCAATTTCCAGCTGTTTCTCTATTTCATCATATAACATTTCTTGATATGATGTATTTAAAACAACATTTTCAACAAGTTTAGAAATTTCTTCTTCTACGAAGTCGATTTCTATTTGATTCTTCATTTCCTTAAAAAATACCCTTGCTTTTCTCTGACTTATTGAACGACCCTCAAAGCTGACTAAACATTCTAAAATGTTATTATCTCCTCTAAAATTATTTACTGCTCTCATATTATTTAGATTTCCAGCCAAAACATCATCCCCTTAGTTAATTTTATATTTTACAAGTAAAGTTTCATAATATTATAATAACTACTTATTAAATATCTTTCAACAGGTATGACATAACTGGTTGTTTAACATGTAAAACTAGTCTAAAATCTGTATAAAATACTTACTTATTCATTTCCATAAAAACTTTTTCAGGTGTAATAGGAAGTGTATTTACTCTAACCCCAACACCATTAAAAACAGCTTCTTGTATTGCTGGTAAAGGTGTATTTATAACAACCTCTCCAACAGATTTAGCTCCAAAAGGTCCTGTTGGCTCATAGTTTTCAACAAAATCAACTTCCACATTTCCAATATCACATCTAGCTGGAATCTTATATTGCATAAATGTGTTTGTATCCATGTTACCTTTTTCTGTATATCTAACTTCTTCAAACATTGCCATTCCAATACCTTGAACAATTCCACCTTCAACCTGTATCTTTGCTAAGTTTTTATTTATAACTGTTCCACAGTCCACTATGGCTACATAATTTAATAAGTCAACTTTTCCAGTTTCTTTATCAATTTCAGTTTCTGCAAAACCAGCTATAAAAGGTGGTGGTGATACTGGACTACCATGAGATGCGAGACCTATTAATTGATTAGTATTTGGTCCAATTGTAGAGTCAACTGCTATGTCAAATAACGAAGTACTGCATTCTTTACTAGTTAATTTTATACCATCAAATTCTAATTCGTCTTTATCTACACCTAGTTTAGTTGCTCCAGCAGATATTATTTTATCCCTTAAATCCTGAGCTGCCTTAACTACTGCCATCCCAGTTACATAAGTGGTACTTGAAGCATATGAACCTGGGTCATATGGGACCAAGTCTGTATCTGCTGATATAACTGTTATATTTTCAATACTTGTCTCAAGAATTTCAGCAGCCATTTGAGCTAGAATTGTGTCACTTCCTGTACCCATATCAGTAGAACCTATCATAAGTGTATAGTCTCCACAGTCATTTAGTTTTATTTCAGCTGAAGATTTATCAAGCCCTTGTATACCAGAACCCTGCATAGTAATTGCCATACCCACACTTCTAACTTTTCCATTTTCAAGATGCTTACAAGGATATTTTTCATCCCATCCGATAAGTTCTTTCCCTTTATTTATACATTTTACTAAGTCTACACTATTTAAAGTTTTTCCATATGCAAAGGTAGTTTCACCTTGTGTTACTACATTTTTTAATCTCAAGTCCGTTGGGTCCATTTTTAATTTGTCAGCTAACATGTTTATAGTTGATTCAACAGCGAAACAGCCTTGAGAAGCTCCATACCCTCTAAGTGCACCTGCTGGCATTTTATTAGTATAAACTACATCTGCGATAAATCTTGTTGCCTCAACCTTATTATACATTGGTAAAGTCTTTTCCCCAACTAAGCCAATAGTTGTAGAAGCATGTTCTCCATATGCTCCTGTATCTGAAAGTGCATTTATATCGATAGCCTTTATTATTCCATCATTAGTAGCACCTAGTCGAACTTTTAGTTTCATTGCATGTCTACTAGTCGAACAATTAAAAGTTTCTTTTCTATCATATATTATTTTAGCTGGCTTACCTGTTTTTAAAGTTACAATAGCTGAAAAAATCTCAACACAAGCAGTTTGTTTACCACCAAAGCCACCACCAATTCTAGGTTTTATAACTCTAATTTTACTAGCTGGTAGTTCTAATGCACGGGATAGATGTCTTTTAACATGAAATGGTATTTGAGTTGAACTTACTACAACTAGTCTTCCAGCATGATCTAAATAGTTATATGATCTATACGTCTCCATCATTGCATGGGCTTGAGCTTGAGTATAATATGTTTCTTCAATCACTATGTCACAATTACTTAATACTTCTTCTATATCACCTTTTGTATAGTCATGATGTGACACTATATTCTTTTCTCTCTGCATACCTATTTCAAAATTACAATGTCTATCTTCATCATGTACTATAGTTTTATTTCCGATTGCCTCTTCAAAATTCAAAACAGGTGTTAGTACTTCATAATTTACCTTTATAAGATTCATTGCTTTAACTGCACTTTTTTCATCTATAGCTGCAACTATAGCTACCTCATCACCAACATATCTCACAACATCTTCAAGAATTAGCCTATCATAAGGTGATGGCTCTGGATAGGTTTGACCAGCAAGTGTAAATCTAGATTTTGGTACATCTTTATATGTTAAAATACATTCAACACCATCAACCATTTCTGCCTTTGATGTATCTATATCTTTTATCTTTGCATAAGCATAAGGGCTTCTAAGTATCTTTACTATTAAAGCATCTTTTGCTGCTAAATCATCAGTATATACAGGTTTTCCTGTTGTTATACTCATTCCATCTATTTTTTCAATTCCTTTTCCAACTATATTCATATTCTACTTTACCTCCAGATAAGTTTTGATAGCTCTTAACTGTCCCATATATCCTGTACATCTACATAAATTTCCTGTTAAATAATGTTTTATTTCTTCGTCTGTAGGGTTCTTAAGCTCATCTTTCATTGCAAGTACAGTAAGTATAAAACCAGGAGAGCAGAAACCACATTGTTCAGCTCCTTCTTTTACCAAAACTTCACTAAATTCTTTAACTTCATTTTCTAAACCTTCAATTGTAGTTATCTCTTTATTTAAAACTCTCAAGGTTAATGTCGCACAAGATAATGTAGGTTTCTTATCTATTAAAACTGTACAGAGACCACAACAACCTGTATCACAACCCCTTTTTACACTTAAATTGCCAACTTTTCTTAAGGTATCAACCAAATATTCTTCTGGCTCTATATCAATATTTTTCATTTTTCCATTTATATTAAGCTTTACTAACATTAAATAACCTCCATTATAGCTCTTTTTAAAAGTACTTTACTCATAGCTTTTCTATAGTCTTTAGATGCTCTCATATTAGAACCAAATGTTAATTCCTCTGAAGCTATTTCTATTGCCCTATCTATATTAGCTTCATTAATTTCATTATTAGATAAAAATTCACTAGCTTTTTTTGCAATCATAGCTTTTTGAGGTCTTGCTCCTACACACAACTTAAACTTCTTACCATCTTTTGAAACAGACACATTCAAAATAGGGTAATCACTTTTTGCATTTCTCAATGACTTATAAGAGGCTTTTTTATTTTCCTTCTTTATATACACCTTAGTCAATAAGTCCTTCCCATAATCTCTATCTAAAAACTCTTCAAGGCTAATTCTCCCACCCTTATATAACTCTACTTCTGTATCTAATGAAAGCAATGCCACTATCAAATCAGAAAACCCATATTTAGAAAATACTGTTGCACCAACTGTTACTACATTTCTAAACTGAATTCCTATTATATCTTTAACTGAATCTTCTATTATTTTACCAAAATTATCTTTTATTATTGAACTTGTTTCCAATGTTCTAAAAGTAGTCATAGAACCAATTTCAACATACTCTTTATCTTCTTTTATATAATCTAGGTTTAGGTTAGATAACTCTATTCCTGTTCCTATTCTTTTTTTCCCCATTCTTAAAAAAGCACTTCCACCAATTACTTGATTAGTTTTTCTTTTATTTAAAATTGAGTACGCTTCTTCCACTGTATCTGGTTGTACAATATCTATAACCGTAAACATAAATTTCCTCCCTTATTCGCTATTCTTATTTTAAATACAACTAATTATATCACAGCTTCAACAAATTTTGATAATAAATATATGCAATATGTAAATTATGTAAATTCATTTTTACATAAAAAATAGCTACTTCAATAATTATCACTAGATAACCTTAAAATAGCCATTATTATGTATCCTTTAAAGTGAAAAACTAAAAAGTTGATACCTTTTCGCTTATATTTATCACTTCTTCTTCTAATAATCCAAGTTTTTTAGCTACCAATTTTGTAGTGCTTCCTTGTATTACTAATGTAATTAATATAGACATAAATACTACTGATGAAATTACTTCATATCCAGGAACTTTCATTGCTGAAATAATACCACAAAGTGCAGCTGGGATTACACCAGTTTCTCTTACCCACATCATGAACAATATTTCATTTTTACTCCATTTTGCTTCTCTGTCTGCAAGTGCACATACTAAGACACAAATTGGTCTTGCTATAAACATTAATACTAGCACTGCAATTACAGATGGTACAAAATATTTACCTAACTGAGCCAAATTAACTTGACTACCTAATATTATGAATATCGCCATACGACAAATAGTTCCTAAAGTCTCAGCAACATAAAAATCTGCATCATAAGATTTTTGGCTTAACCATATTTTAAAGTTTTTCTTGTTACCAGTTATTATACCTACAATAAAGCAAGACATATATCCACTTCCGCCTAATTTTGTAGATAATTCATATGCAACCACAACTGAAATAACAGATATTATTGGTGCAAAATCTTTAAATATACCATATGGCTTATCATTAACCAATTTCAAAAGCAGTATTCCTGTAATTAGACCAACTACAATTCCTACAACAACCATTGTACCTAATTCATAAATATTGGCACTTAAGGAAAACTTATTTGATAAAATTACAGCTAACACTGCTGATGTTAATATAGCTCCTGTTGCATCATTAAAAGCTGATTCACTTATTACAGTTTGTTTTACTCTATCCTTTATCTTTACTTGATTAAATATAGGTACAAGAGTAGCAGGGTCTGTTGATGCTATTATAGTTCCTGCTAATAAAGCAGTCATTGCACTTACTCCAAAAGTAAATCCTATTACTTGTTGCATTATAAAAGCAGATATCACTACTCCTACAGTAGCTAGTAAAAATACAGATATCTTTACATTTCTCAAAACCTTTAAACTTATTTCTTTTCCACCTAAATATAATATAAATGCAGAACCAAATGTAAGTATCAGCTGATTCTCTATTTGGAATCCACGAATATCTATAAATTTCAAAAATGATGGTCCTATTAAAATACCTACTAGTAAAAATAATACAACATCTGGAACTTTTACGATTTCGCTAAGTTTGCTGCAAATTATTCCAGTTATACTCACAATAGCAAAAATTATCAATAAATTATTGCTGGCAATTGTATGTATAGATGATTCCATGTCAGTCTCTCCTCCTAATATGCATGTATACAACATATTCATTTATTCATTTTACTATACAATTATAGCACAGAAATAAATGTTATCAATCATATTTTTTATCACTTGCAACTTTACCTTCATTTTTGACAATTAAATAACGCTCATATAATTTTATCTTTTTTTTCTTGCCAAGAAAAGGTTGATTTTGTCAAGTTTTATGCATCTATAAAATAACGTTATCCCCCATACAGGTGCATTTTAGACGATTTTCGACTTTTTTTCTCATTAAAATAAGTTTAAATTTAACAATAAAACATCTCATTATATTATTTTTTTAAAACACACCATTTTCAACTACTTCATTAACTTGGACGATTGATTTTTTTCTTATCTATTCTATCTCCAAGCATACTACCTATATTTTTATTTGGATATAGTTCTTCAGCAATTTCGATTTTATTATCACTATTTTTTTTAATATTAGAATTACTCATTTGTTTTTCATTTTCTTTATTTTGTTTCATATTTTCTCCTTTTCTAAATAATATAGAGTTTGTATTTATTACTTATTATTTCAAATTTCTATAATTTTAATCAAAAAAGGGAAATATCTCAATACAATACAGCTTATTTTAGCAGTATATTTATATTTAGAATTTCCCTAATAATAATTTTATCGATTAAATTTTACAAACTAAGTAATTTATATTTCTTTTTATTTTCTAATAATTAAACTTTTTCAATAACTTCTCCTAAACTAGAATTACTTTTGTTATCATGTTTCCAGTTATTCAATGTATAATGTGTTCTGAATGTAAACAATCCTGAAATTATTAATAACATATAATATACAAATCCACTATACAAAAGCACTGAATATCCCAATAATTCTTTTGGAATTATGTTTGAGAACATGGTAAAAAATGTAACTTCATTTGCTCCAACATTTCCTGGTGTTGGAACTGGTGATATTGCCATGTATAAAAATACTTGCAATGTCATTATATGTATATATGATACTCCTTTTAAATTTGAAGCTTTATACACACAATAAACTATACTAAAGTATGCTATAAGTTGTAGTGCAGTAAGCAATATGCTTAAAAATAAAATCCTTACATTTTTGATAAATATTTTTATAGAATAATTGTAGTCATCAATATAATGATTTATTCTATCTCTTTTTAAATCTAAAAACTTAAATGCTTTAAATTTAGATAAAAAATTAATCAAAACCTCTGCTATCATTTTTACTTGCTTAGGACTAAATACTATTAAGAGTCCTCCTAATAGCATGCTTACATTCATGGTCATCCCAGCGGCGATTAAAACTCTAACTGAATGCACTTGTTCCATTAATAATGACTTATTCAATAAAATTAAAATTCCACAAAATATAGTAACTGTACTTTGAAATACAACGGTCTTATTAGTAACTATGGCTACAGATTTACTGAGACTAACATCATACTTTGTAAGTGCATATATTTGCATTGGCTGACTCCCAGATGCAAAGGGAGTAACTAAATTATAATAAAATCCCATTGTAGCCATTTTGATACCTATAAATTTTACTTTTGTTTTTTGAACTGCATTTATTATCAAATGTGTCACAATAGATTCAATTATCATATATATTAACATTATTAGTATGCCAAGAAATATATAGGTTTTATTTACTAGACTTATAATTTTAGGTATTAGTTTTACATCTAAAGTGGTTGATACTAAATAAGTAGTAATACATATCAAAAATATCAGAAATCCATATTGAATAAAATCTTTCTCTTTTTTGGATAATTTTCTCATTTATTTTCTCCTAAATTTTTTCATATCACTATACAATAGTATACTACTTAGCATATTCTTTGCAATACTTTAAAAAATAAGTCTATTTTTAACACAAATATATCTATAAATTTTTAAATATTTTTACTCCTTTAGTGGAAATAATTCTCCATAGCATAAAGTCTAATATAAGTGTAAGCACACTTGCTAAAATCAAATATATATTTAGAAATGAAACTTTCAATAACATATATGTGCCTCCAAGTATAACTATATAAATTAATGATACTAATATTGTAACTATCATACTTGCACTTCTTTTTACTACCGCCACTTCATTTTTCCAATCAAGGTTTGGATAAAGTAAATTTGATAACAATCCCATTAAAGCTACAAACATTGACATAGTTACAATCAAGCAACTTGCTACCATCACGAACTGAATTTCAAAGTTTAGTTTTATAGACACTAATATTAGACATAAAACAGATAATGGTGCATTTAATAAAAAATTCATCAATATTTTTGACCAAAATATCTCCCTTTCATCTATTGGAGAAGACTTTAGTATCCATAGATTCTTTCCTTCAAAAGAAATTGAACAATATGTTGTGCAGTTCATTACTATTATAAATAGAAACGCACCTAATAACTGTATTTTTATAATACTAAAATCTATATTCATTTTTAGTAACTCACCTATTTTATCAGCTCCAAATGCCAACACACCGATTGTAGCCACTATTAAAAATAACAGACCAATAGATGAATTCAAAAAGTAAATAAATGAAGAAGTATATCTTCTAAATTCTTTTTTCAATAGAGCCTTTGAGGGTGTTGAAATTTTTTGACTTTTAAATTTATAGTTTTTAGTCTTATAACTTTCACCCATTCTAGCATTTATCTTTGTAAATCCTTTTGCAAATAGAGTCACAAAGATAAAGAATGGTATTAATGATGTTGCCATAAACATTAAAAATGAAACTATACTTCCAGTTTTAAGAGCATCAACAAAATAGTATATAGGTGGATATATTTTATTAATTGTTTCTGAAATAGATACACTATTTTTTAATAACTCAACTGATATAGAGTTTAGTTTTGACATAAGTACAGTATAAGCCAAAATTAATATTACATTACCTATGATTAACACTAAATTTTTATATTTTAGCCTTGATGATAGCTGTCCTATAAATAAGAAAATTATTGATGAAACAACTATTGGTAGTAATGGCAGAGCCAAAAATAATAATATTAAGTAAGGAAAATAGGTTATACTTACATTGGCATTAAAAAAATAAACTACTGCTGGTATAATCATACACACTGAAGAAAACAAATAATTAGTTCCAACTAACATTAATATTTTACTAGCCAATATAGTAGATTCTTTTATTGGCAAACTAGTTAATAACTCTAAATCCTTCGCTTGAAATAGATATGATGAAGTTTTATATAATGATGTAACAATTGCCATTACTGTTGATAATCCAAAGCCAAACACAAGCAACATTTCCATTTGATTTATTTGTTTTAAAATATCAACTAGAGAAAGGCTTAAACTTGTTACATAAAATATTAATAGCCCTACTACAACAACTATTGAAAACATCATTCCTATTATTTTTTGTTTTTCTTTGCTGTCTATATTTTTTAAAGCATTCAATTTAAACTCATTTATTATATTAGTTTTTATTAATATACTTAGATTACTCATAATTTATCATACCTCACTTTAGACATTATATTCTGTAAAAATAGCATTTTATTTTTCTATTAATTCCATAAAAATATTTTCAAGAGAATTATTTCCTTTCACTTCTTCAGTAGTTCCATAAGCAATTATATTTCCATCTTTTATTATGGCAATCTTATCACAGATTTTTTCAGCAACTTCTAATACATGCGTTGAGAAAAATATACAACCACCTTTTTTACAAAACTCCTTCATGATTTCCTTTAATATAAAGGAAGCTTTTGGGTCAAGACCTACAAAAGGTTCATCAAGAATTAGAATTTTAGGATTATGGATTAAAGCTGAAATTATAGCTAGTTTTTGTTTCATTCCATGTGAATACGAAGATATTAAATCTCCTAATGCCCTATTAATTTCAAATTTATTTGAATAGTATTTTATTAAGTCCTCTCTTTCATTTTTATCTACCTCAAATATATCTGCTATAAAATTAAGGTATTGTATTCCAGTTAGAGCTTCATATAAATCTGGATTATCAGGAATATACGCCATTTCCTTTTTGCACTCAACAGATTGTTTTTTTATAGATTTAGAGTTTATAAGTATTTCTCCTCCCTCAAAATCATGTATCCCAACAATTGCTTTAATAGTAGTAGTTTTTCCTGCACCATTATGACCTATAAAGCCAAAAATCTCTCCATCATTTACCTCAAATGAAATATTATTTACTACCTTTTTATTTTTATATGATTTAGATACATTACTTATCTTTAACATAATTTCCCTCCATGTTATATATTATAGTTTTAATACTTGTTATATATAATATATAACAAGTATTAAGCAATTGCAACTACAATTTGCTAAATTTTTAAATTTAAGTATTAGACAATTGTAAAAATACTGAACTCAATATAAATATACAAAAAACATCTATATTTACTTCTAAATTGCACATAATTATAAAATAATGTATAGTTAGATTTGACTAAACAATGTATAATAAGAAATAGTTAACTACAATAATATAAGTTTTTAATAGAAGGAGCAAAAGATGAACACATTTGAACAATTAAAGATAAGTTCTACTCTAATAAATGGACTTAAAAAACAAGACATAACTTCTCCAACAGAAGTTCAGTCACTTGTTATAGAAAATATAATGCAAAATAAAGATTTATTAATCAACTCACAAACTGGAACAGGAAAAACACTTGCATATGTTTTACCTATATTTGAAAGAATTGATACATCAAAAAGAGAAACTCAGGCTCTTATACTTGCACCAACACATGAATTAGTGATGCAAATTACAAATCAAATTGAATTATTAGCAAAAAACTCAGAAACTCCTTTGACTTCACTATCCTTAATTGGAGAAGTTAATATACAAAAACAAATAAAAAATATAAAGGCTATAAAACCACATATAGTAATAGGAACTTGTGGAAGAGTTTTAGACTTAATAAAGCAGAAGAAGTTAAAATCACACAACATAAAAACTATCGTTTTAGATGAAGTGGACAATTTGTTGAATGGTAAAAATATAACTTGTGTAGAAGACATAATAAAAACTACATTAAGAGATAGACAAATCATAGGTTGTTCTGCAAGTCTTACAGATAGTACTATAAAAATTTGTGATAAATTTATGAAAGAATTTGAATTAATAAAAACAAAAGAAAAGTCACAGATAAATCCTAATATAAATCATACATATATGTTAGGGGAAATAAGAGATAAATTTAATTTTCTTAGAAAAACATTAGCTGCTACAAACCCAAAAAGAGCTATTGTATTTGTAAACAATGAAAAAAACATAGATGTTATAGTATCAAAATTAAACTATCATAATTATAAAGCAATTGGAATATTTGGAAATATGCCAAAAGAGGATAGAAAAAATGCAATAAATAAATTTAAACTTGGAAAAGCAAAAATTTTAGTTACAACAGATTTATCTGCTCGTGGACTTGATATAGTAGATATAAGCCATGTTTTTAATTTAGATTTTCCAAATAGTAAAAATGAATATCTGCATAGATGTGGTAGAACTGCTAGAGGAAACCGAAGTGGAGATACTATTTCAATAATAACAAAAAAAGAATTAGATATTATAAAAGAATTGCAAAAAGAATTTAATATAACAATTGTGCCTAAAACCTTAGAAAAGGGAAAATTAGTAGATATATCTAAGTAATACAAAAAAATAAGAACTGTAACTTCTTCTCAAAATAGATTAGAAATTACAGTTCTTTATTTTATTGAATTAAATTTTTAAACAATATCTATTATAATAGCCAAAGTTTTATTATAAATAATATAGCAAGAACAATCATTACTACTGAAACATGTTTCTTATCTTCAGCCTTTTTAGCTCCAAATATGTTGTAAAATACATTTACAAAAACATAAGTTAATATACCTAGAGTTAAACCATCACCTATACTATAAGTTAATGCCATACAAGCAATAGTAACGAAAGCTGGAACACCTTCAGTTATATTGTCAAACTCAATATCTTTAACTGTACCAAGCATCAAGTACCCAACATAAATTAAAGCTGGTGCTGTAGCACATGATGGAATTGCTATAAATACAGGAGAGAAAAACATTGCAACTAAGAATAAAACACCAACTGTTACTGCTGTCCATCCAGTTCTACCACCTGCAATAACTCCTGTTGAACTCTCAACATAAGTTGTAACTGTAGATACTCCAAGCCCTGCACCTACTGTAGTTGCAACTGCATCTGTAAGCAAAGCTCTACCTACATTAGGAACATTTCCTTTTTCATCTAGCATATTTGCTTTAGAGCAAACCCCTACTAATGTACCTACTGTATCAAAGAAATCAACAAATAAGAATGTACAAACTATTACAAAGAAACCACCTATATTTGTTGGATGTAATACATATCCTAAATCTATTTTACCTGCTATCGGTGCTAAACTTTCAAACTTGAATATTCCACTAGGTAAGTATATACCTAATTTTTGTGCATATTCTGGATTCATAAATGCAAATCCCCAAGCAAGTAATGAACTTACTACTATTCCAAAAAGGATAGAACCTTTAACTCTTTTTTTATCTAATACTGCTACAATTATTAATCCTATGCAAGCTATTATTACTGCTGGAGTAAATTTCCCCATCTTTATAAGAGTAGCTTGATCTCCAATTACGATTCCACAATTAACTAAACCTATAAGTGCAATAAATATACCTATACCACCTGTAACAGCAAGCTTCATATTCTTTGGTATTGCATTTACAACAGCTTCACGAACTCCACTTACTGATAATATTATAAAAATGATACCTTCTACAAATACCGCTGTAAGAGCTACTTCCCAAGGAACCCCCATTTGTAAGACTACTGTGTATGCAAAAAATGCATTAAGACCCATACCTGATGCTAAAGCAAAAGGAAGATTTGCAACCATTCCCATTAAAATACATCCAAATGCTGCTGCTAGACATGTCCCTGTAACAAGAGCACCTGCTGGCATCCCTGTTGCTGATAAAATGTTTGGATTTACAGCTATTATATAAGCCATAGTTAAAAAAGTAGTTACACCAGCAATTACTTCTTTCTTCATGTCGACATTTTTATTAGTCAAAATTGGAAAAAGTTTCTGCATGGTACTACTGTTTGTTGTTTGCATAACAACACCTCCTATTAAATTTTACAAAAAAACGACGCAGTAACTAATAAGCTGAGTCGTATCCTTCATAATTTAGTTAAATAAATATTTATTTAACTAAATAATAGTATACATAGTCAGAATATTTACGGTATTCCGGTAGAAACTTATGACCCGTATTGTCAAAATTATATGTTATACAATATAAAACATGAATTTTTCTTTACGAATATTATTTTAATTTATATAGTTAATTTTGTCAATATATGCGTATATATTAGAATAAATTTGTATTAATATTCGATTATATTAAATGTTAATTTTCTATATCTACGTCATACTTATATTCTTTACATTTTTATAAAATATATGATTATTTAATACAATTTATTTATAGTACAGATATAAAGTTTATGTTAAGATTATATTATATTTATTATAGCAAATTGATAATTAATAATTTTTAAATTTGGAGGAATAAGGGTGAAAGATTTAACTACAGGTCATGAGGGAAAATCTATATTCTTTTTTGCTATGCCTATGCTTATTGGTAGTTTATTTCAACAACTATACAATACTGCTGACAGTATTATAGTTGGTAGATTTATTGGTAAAGAAGCTATGGCAGCAGTCTCAGGTGCTAACCCTATAATGTTTTTGCTTGTAGCAATGCTTATGGGTGTCAGTCTTGGTTTTTCTATTTTAATTTCACAGTTTTATGGTTCAGGAGATTTAAAAAAAGTAAAAGCTACTATTGATACTACATATATACTTTTATTTATTGGCTCTATATTGATAAGTGTTATTGGAATAGTATTTGGAGGTCCTATGCTTAAGCTTATGAATACTCCAGAATCAGTTTTTAATCAATCAAAACTGTATCTTACTATAATATTTGGTGGAATCTTATTTTCTGCTGGATATAATTCAGTAAGTGCAATACTTAGAGGACTTGGAGATTCAGTAACTCCACTTTATTTTTTAATAATAGCCACAATTTTAAATATAGTTTTAGATTTAATTTTTATTGTTGTCTTGAAAATGGGAGTTGAAGGTGTTGCACTTGCCACTATAATGGCTCAAGCAGTATCATTTATAATTAGCATAATATATTTAAATAAAAAACATGAAGTACTTAAATTTAAGATTAAAGGAATTGTATATGACAATAAAATATTTAAAGATGGTCTTAGATTAGGACTTCCAAGTGGAGTTCAACAGATGTTATTTTCAATTGGCAACATGGCTCTTCAATTTTTAGTTAATGGTTATGGTACATCTGCCATGGCAGCTTTTGGAGCTGGTCTTAGGATAGAAAACTTTATAAGCTTACCTATCATGAACCTTGGTTCTGCTGTTTCCACTTTTGTTGCTCAAAATATAGGTGCTGGAGAAAATGAAAGGGTTAGAAAAGGAATTCGTGAATCTATAAAAATGGCTTTAATTCTAGCAATTGTTGTCGTTGCCTTAATCTTATTATTTAGAGAAAACTTAATTTCTCTATTTAATACAGACAAAGATGTCATTAAAATTGGTTCTTCTTACTTATTTATAATAGGACCTTTTTTCTTATTTATTGGTACTTCCTTTGTACTTTCAAGTGCAATGAAAGGTGCTGGTGATTCTATGTTTGCTTTGATGAGTTCAGTCGTATCTTTATGGCTTGGAAGAATTCCTGCTTCTTATTTATTTTCTAGATTATTTGGAACAGATGGAATTTGGATGGGTATACCTTTTGGTTGGACTTTAGGTCTTATTGTTACAGTCATCTATTATAAAAAAGGTTATTGGAAAACTAAAGCTATTGTAAATCATAGAATTAATGAATAATCTTTTAATAAAATGTATTCACCTTCATTATGATATAATAAATTATGGAGGTGGATACAAAAAATGGATATTATTCTTAAACCAAAACAATTTTGCATGACTATTATGGTTACTATAATTCTTTACTTCTTTCTAAATTATAGTTTCAATATAAAATTTTCTATATGCTTATCGTTTTTAACTATCTTAATATGGGCTGTAGACTCTGTTGAAAAAACTGTAGTTGCACTAGTCTTTGTAATATTAGCTTTTATTTTTAATATTGCACCTTTGAAAGTCATTTTACAATTTTTATTTACAGAAAATTTTTATATAATAATCCTTGCTTACATAATTACTAATGCAGTTGCAAAGACAGGTGTTGCAAAAATTATTTCTGAAAAATTAATTTTAAATACTGTAGATACCCCTAAAAAAATGATTTTTTTATCATATATTTTAGGTGTATTATTAATATTTTTCATACCACAGCCATTTCCAAGAGTCATTCTTGTGTCAGCTTTTTATAAAGAATTTTTTAAAGAACAACACTTAGCTGATGATTCAAAATCTATACTTCTCTTTAGTATATTTACAGCATCTACATTTACATCAATGTTTTTTGTAAATGGAGATACTCTTTTAAACTATGTAGTCCTAGAACTTGGAAATTGTAATATAAACTGGGGGCAGTGGGCTTTTTATATGTCTGTTCCAACTATAATTACTTGTTTTATAACTTATTTTTTATTTATAATTGTTTTTAAAAAAGAATTATCTTTAATAAAATTTACTTCTTATGATAATCTTAATTCTAATAAATTTCAATTTTCATATTCTAATCTAAAAAAAGAATTTTGTTTATTAAGTGATGAACAAAAACATGTATTTTTATGTTTAGGAATAATGTTTTTTATGTTCTTAACTCAATTTATTCATAATTTAAATACACTAATTATAATGTCTATTTGTGTACTTCTTTTGTTGTTAAAAAGAATAATTGGTTTCAATACTTTAAAAGAAATAAATTGGAAAGTTCTCATTTTTTTTGTAGCAGCGTTTTCAATTGGAGGAGTACTAAAGTATTCTGGAGTTGTTGATATAATGGGAAACTATTTAATAAAATTAATTCCAAACTCTTCAAAAACTATTTCAATATTATTTTTAATAACCCTGACAATAATACTGAATATATGCCTTGGAAGTGCTGTCACTACATCCTCTGTGGTGATACCATTACTTGGAAGTTTACATATATTGAAAGAAAATAGTATTGTTCTTTGCCTTTTTGTTTATATTGTAGTAAGTATACAATACATATTGCCTTTTCATCATGCAACAATAATGGTTGGACATGGTGAGAATCTATATAATAGTAAGGTTATTTTTAAGTATGGTTTGACTTTAATTCCTTTAACCTATTTTATAATAATCTGTATAACCTTCCCTTGGTGGAGATTTATAGGTCTAGAAGTTTAACAAAGATGAAAATATGAATTTTCTTTTTAATAATTTAGAACATTATTATCTTAAGTTAATTCATATTTTCATCTTTTTTATAAAAATCTATTTATAAAATTGCATAAAAACTAATTTTTTATTCTAAAATTAAATGTTATTTGTTTTGCTACCTTTTCCAAAAGTATTTTCCCAATCTTCTATAAACTTATCAACACTCCAATCTGTCAATGGATGATTCATCATGGATTTACAAATATCATATGGCACTGTAACACTGTGTACTCCACACTTCATTAATTCTATAACCTGTTGTGCATTTTTAAAACTAGCAGCAAGTACCTTTGTATCCATATTATAAGTATCTATTATTTTTATAAGCTCTGAAACCACAGATACACCATCCCCAGATATATTATCAAGTCTGTTTACATAAGGTGCAACATAATTTGCTCCAGCTTTTGCAGCTAAAAATCCCTGATGAGCAGTAAATATTGCAGTGGCAGTTATTTTTATTCCTTTTTTATGAAGGTCTTTTATAGCTCTTAAACCATCTTGTGTTACAGGTATTTTCACATATATGTTTTCTCTCAAACTACTTATATATAATGCTTCATCTAATATATCTTCATACTTTGTACTTAATACTTGAGCATGTATAGGCATATCTTCACCTATAATTTCACCAATCTCACTTATAAGTTGCTTAAAATTCTTTTTTTCCTTTGAAATAATACTTGGATTTGTTGTTACACCATCAACTGGTAAATAAGTACTTAGCTCTTTAATTTCCTCTATGTTACCTGTATCTAAGATTAGTTGCATTAAAATATCCCCCTTTAAACTTTATTTTTTTATTTTATTTATTCTTATTATATATTGGTTTGGTATTATTTTCAACTTTTTTATTATTGTTTTTTATGTTTTTTTATTGTTTGATTCTGTTGTATATTTTTATAATTTCTTTATTTATTAAGTTTTAAATAGACTATTAAGAATAATATACTTTTTATATTAAATTAATGTTGTATTCCATATTAAAATAGTTGATATTTTATCTTTTATCTTATAATATTTACTATAATACTATATTCAGGAAAAGAGGTAAAAGATGTTTGCGGAAGAAAGGATTCAAGCTATATTAAATATCCTAAAAAAAGAAGGAAGAGTTACTGTAAAAGAACTCAGTTCAAAATTTAATGTTACTGAAGATTGTATAAGAAAAGATTTAAAAAATATAGAAAAAATTTCTTCGATACGAAGAATTTATGGTGGAGCTGTACTAGTCAGAGAAACCCTTGAAAACCAAGATACAAAAGATAGAAAAGAAATTAATATACCAACAAAAAAAATAATAGCAGAAAAAGCATTTAATCTAATTTCAGATAGAGAAACTATATTTTTAGATATATCTACAATCAATATATTGTTGGCTAAACTGTTAGCTGAAAGCAATAAGAAAGTAACATTGGTCACAAATATGCTAGATATACTAAATGTAGTTACTTCAAAGCCCAATAATTTAAATGTAATTTCTACTGGTGGTTTATTAAATCTTAGCTTAGATGGATTTGTTGGTACTCCGACAATAGACTTTATATCAAGATATAAATTTGATAAAACTTTTATGGGCAGTTGTGGTATAGATGTATTTAATTCTTCTCTTACAACATTTGAAATTGAAGATGGACTTACAAAAAAAGCTATAATAAATTCAAGTAAAAAAGTATTTATAGTTATGGAAGATAAAAAATTTAAATTTGATGGAAACTTTAAATTTGCTCATTTAGAAGACATTAGTTCTATAATTACAGAAAAATCACCTACTCCTGACATAATAAATACTTTATCAGAATTTAATGTGAATGTTTTATAAACTTAATGATATATTTTTCAAATAGATTAAAAAGATAAACCATTATTTTGTAAATATCCTTAAAAGCCTTAATTCTATATGATTACAGCAATAATCAAATTTAATATTTAAAATTTTAAAATTGATATGATTTAAATATAACATACTTGAAATAGACTTTCTAAATATAATACAGTTATTTTTAGAAAGCCTATTTCTTCTGTAAAACCTTTTATAGTATTTCTTATCTAAGAACTATTATTGATAATAGTACCTAAATCTATAGACAAAACTTTATTTCATTTCATCTTTCATTTGCTTTTCTAAATCTTTTGCAAATTTCTTTTGCTCATATCTTTCCATCATTTCATCTTTCTTCATTTCTAGGTTTACCATAGCACCTTGAGCGTCATCTTTTAAGTCTTCAGCAGTATTTTTCATTACATAAGCTGTCTTTTTAGCACCTTCTTTTAAATCTTCTTTCATGTTTTTCATATCTCTTTTAAGTCTATCCATCAAAACTACCTCCTCTGTAAATATAATACTTCCTACAGTTATTTTTCCCAAAATGTATATATTTATTTGCTCTATCAAGTATAATTTTTAAGTTATTAAATGTAATTTAAGACTATCTGAATATATAACTTTTAATAAAGATTACCTATTTTTCGTTTTAAAATAAAAATAACATCAAGCATATATACTCTATGCTCGATGTTATTTTTTAAATTCATTGCATTTAATTGTTGGGAATTACTATAATGATGATTTAATTGGAGGATATTAGGTTATATCATCATTATAGCTTGGTGTTATTTTATGGTTTAAAATTTTTTATTTCTATTTACATAATACATTTTTAGTATGAATTTTTTATGATTTTACAATGAACTATTATTGAAACTTCTACTTTTTAATGTAGAAAATATTATATATGTAAAGATATTGTATTGCACATCAGTATTTAATTTACAAAATTATCCAATATAAATTGATAGAAGAATAATCTTCTGTTGGCTTATTTTTAAATTATTACCATCCCTTTTTTCTTGCTGTTTTTTTCTTTTTAGTAATCGTTAATACACTAGTTTCTTTCTTTTTGCCAGCAAGGATAATTCCAGAAATCAATAAAATGAACAGCAGTACAATTAAAGCAGGAAAAATACGATAAGTATATCCATACTCTGCACTACAATTAGAATCCATTAAAATCATACTTGCTTTAATTGGATAATAATTTAATAATGTTCCTTCAAAAGTTCCAAAATATCCATACACAAAAGCAAGTGCAACACCACCCAAAAAGTTATTTACTGAACAACAGAAAAGTAAGATAATGGGTAAAACAGCAATGTATACAAAAATGTTTGCTCCGATAATATGAATAAACATATTAATGATATTGCCAAAACCTACTCCTGGAAATCCAGCAATTATATTGATTACTAACGCTATAACACATCCTATAAAACTGAAATAAATTGTTAAGAGTAGTAACACAAGTAATTTGCTGGAAAGTAGTTGTTTGTAAGGAATAGGAATTGTTAATAGGTTTTTTATGGTATCGTCTGTATATTCCCGTGTTATGATATATCCAGCAATCAATGTAATAATAATCGGGAAGAAAAGGGTACAATTACTAGTCATAACCTGTTGCATGAAATATTCAAATGTCCATGATTGTTCACCACTAGCTGTTGAATAAAATAATGACAGTAGTGGAGAAAGTGTTGTCATAATAATTCCAGCCTTTATTACAGAATATCGTTTTAATTTCAAAAATTCAACTTTTACTATATTTTCCATATATATTACCTCGTCCATTTTTTGTAGAATCGAACTATCAGCCATAAGAAGATAGTAACAGTAATCACCATGAGTAAAACTGTATGGCTGGTGGTTGGTACAATATCGTATGCTTCTGGTAAAAGATTATCTTTTTGCAGATTATTCATCATGGAACCGCTCGCCCAGTTCATAACACATATAACTGGAAAGAAATTTAAAAAAGTGATTTTAGAAGCACTTATGGAGGTTCCCACAGTCCCCAATATTCCCCAGTTGAAAATAGAATAGAAAAATGCAAGCAAGATGGACAATAAAAATGTTTTGTTAAAATAAATAATCAGAAAAACAATCGGTAAAGAAGCCGCTACAATAAGCACAGCAAAAACTAAACTCATCATTAACTTATAGGACATACCATAAACCATTCCTGCATGAAACAAACTGGAAAACAATGCAACTGATAAGGTATTTATTAGGCAAAAAGCAATTCCAAAAATAAATAACATATAGATTTTTGCCATGATAAGTTGCGTATTTGCAATAGGTATTGTCCTGATATTTTTTGAAGTATTACAGTCTCTTTCTATAAAGAAAAGAATAGCTGCAATAATACCAATTAAACAAGGCAGTAAAAAAACCAATCCATAACCTAACATCATTGTATAGACATAATCAAATCTTGTTTGAAGATAATGTTCTGTCATATCTGTGTTTGTTCTGGATTTTGCCATATATGTTAAAATTAAGGGAAAGAATAATGATAATGACAAAAGTGCGTATAATAACTTTTTGCGTTTTAACTTCCAAAATTCACATTTTATAAGTTTAAGCAATTACCTCACCTCTGGTTACTCGTTTGAAGTAGTCTTCAAGGGTCTCTTCGCAAGTATGTGCTTCAAAAACCTCTAATCCATTCTCTACAAACGAAGTTACAATTTTTCCAACAGATAAATCAAGATTATGCAGTCTTAAATTGTGGTCATCTTGAATTGTAAAGTGCTGCTCATGGAATATGTGTTCCAAAACTCTTCCTGCCTGTGCTGTATCAGAAATCGTAAAATGAATATGTTTGTTGCTTTTCTGTTCCAGTTCAGATAGACTTTCTTCTTCCAATAATACTCCGTGGTCGATAATTCCTATATCATCAGCCAGCAGAGCTATCTCTGATAAAATGTGACTGGAGATTAAAATGGTCTTTCCTCTTTTTTTACATAGGTCATGGATAAATGAGCGTATTTCTGCAATTCCAATAGGGTCAAGACCGTTAATTGGTTCATCCAAAATCAATAATTCTGGCTCGTGCATAATAGCAAGGGCAATCGCTAGTCTTTGTTTCATTCCCAGAGAATATTGAGAAAACAGCTTTTTGTCTTTATAGGGAAGACCTACTAAATCCAAAGCATTTTTGATAGCGTTCCGGTTTTGAATTCCACGTAAAGTAGCAAAAATACACAGATTTTCCGTAGCAGTCAGGTTCGGATAAAAACCAGGCGATTCAATCAGACTTCCTATGTGTGGCAGCAATTTTTTTTCATTGTCTTTTAAGCATTTTCCAAAAATCTTCACTTCACCAGAAGTAGGCTGTGTTAATCCAAGCAACATTTTCATTGTGGTAGTTTTTCCTGCTCCGTTTCTACCAAGCAGACCGTAAATTCTCCCTTTCTGTACATGGATGTTCAGGTCAGCAACACTTTTTTGCGAACCATACTGTTTTGTAAGATTTTTCGTTTCAATTATGTATTTGTTCATATACATTCCCCCTATTCTGATTCCCATTATAACACTCTAATCTTACATTAATCTTGCTAGAACCTTGCATTAACCTTGCAATTTATCCAAAAAATCCCTCTCAAATTTCTTATTCAGCAGGGAATAACTCATATTCAGTTCCAGTCTGCCTGTATAAATGCTCAATGAGATAACCAAAATCTACCTTATCCAGCGCTAGATTTTGCCCATCCTCTAAGTAAAATGCCTTGTATCTTCGGTATCTAAAAATGACTGTAACACGGCTCTAAAACCCATTCAGTCAAACGCCATTAATGAAGGCCCATTCAATGACGTTCTTTACTGCCTGCTGACTTTTCAAGGATAAGCAAAATCCAATAGAAAAAGGACGCAGATTTCAAAAAATGCGTCCTTTTTCTATCATAATATTCAGTTTTATATAATCACACTGTCTGCCTGCTGTCTGCAAAGCCTTGATTTTGCTAATTTTCTACTACCATCCTTATCAAAACTCGTAAATACAGGCTATGCTGACATTTTCCAACTTATGAAAAGATACTCTATATATGTTTTAAAGCTAATTTTTAAATTCAACCGTAAATACTACAGAGTTTTCCTTATTTTTTATACTGTATTCAAACCCATGAGTTTTAAAAATTTGACTGACTATATAAAGACCAAGACCACTTCCTCCAGTTTTTCTTGAACGAGATTTTTCTATTCTATAAAATGGATTAAATATCTCTTCTAAGTAACGTTTCTCTATAGTTACACCAGTATTTTCAATTTCTAAAATAACTCTTTGATTAGAAGTTTTTTTGTTTATTCGATTGTTTTTATCATAAAGTCTAATTATAAGGTCTGAGCCTTCAGGAGAATATTTTATAGCATTATTTATTATATTATTAATTGCTTTAGTTATTCTCTCTTGGTCTGCCTTAATTTCTAGGTTTTCTTCTATTTTTAGAATAGTTTTCATATGTTTTTCTTCTATTAAAAATACTTGTCTTTTTACCAGTCTATTTAAAAGTTCACTTATATTTATTGATACTAATTTTAAATCTTTTTCTAGTATTTCTGATTTTGAAACCTCTATCATCTCATTTACTAAATCTTTTAGCTCTTGTGTACATTCATATGATTTTTTCAAGTAAGTATCCCTATCTTTATACTTACCTACACTATAAATCATTCCTTCAATTTGACCACTTATTATGGTTATTGGAGTTTTTAATTCATGTGATATCGTTGCAACAAAATCCTTTCTTCTATATTCCTGTTCTCTTTCACTCTCTATTATATTTATAAGAGGCTTTGTTATTACGATTGAATATATATATGCTCCAATAATTGCTATTAATATCGCTATTGATATAATGTATGGCATTAACTTTCTTATGACTTCATTTGCTTCGTCAATTGGCTGTAATGGCATAACAAGTTCTAAACTATATGGCCCGTCTTTTGAGTCTTTTGTATATATAGGTATAGATGTTCTATACTCATCTTCAATACTATTAATCATATACTTACTATATCTTAAAATAACTACTTCATTTTTACCATATACAATTTTTCCTTGGTTGTCTTTTAGTAAAATAGCAAGGTTTTGGTCTTTAGCCATATAATAGAGTCTTTCTTCTAAAGTATATGTATCAAAGTGAATTGAACTATCTACTAGAGATTTTAAGCTTTCTTGAAGAGACTCAATTTTATACTCATGATAATATGATGGCAATAAAAAATATAAAATTAGGTATATTATTAAAGCTAATGCTATTAATAATGATGTTGTTATGGAAAATAATTTATACTTTATACTTAATTTTTCCCACTTATCAAATATCCTTCTCAAGTGTATATCCTATTCCTTTTACAGTTTTAATATATGGTAATGATATTTTTTTTCTTATATTTTTTATATGTGCATCAACAATTCTAGTATCTCCATAATAATCATAACCCCATATACTATCTAAAAGACCTTCCCTAGTTATAACCTGTGGATATTTTTCTATCAAAGCTTTCAATATATTAAATTCTTTTAATGTAAGTTCTATAGGCTCTCCATCTATTTCAGCAATATATGTGTTTAAATCTAACTTTAATTTTTCAAAAACTATAAACTTATCATTTATCGTTTTGTTGCTTCTTCTCAAGATAGCTTCTACTCTTTTAATGAGAAGATTAAATGAAAATGGTTTTGTTATATAATCATCGCATTCTAAGTCAAATCCCTTAAGTTGATCTCCTTCATCGTTTAAAGCAGTCAAAAATATAATTGGAACACTTGATGATTTTCTTATCATTTTACAAACTCCATAACCATCTAAGTTTGGCATCATTATATCTAATATTACCAAGTCATAACTTCCTTGCTTAAATTTTTGTATACCTTCTAATCCATCATTTGCTGACTCAACCTGATAGCCTTCTGCACTTAAAAACTCTGATATTAATTCTTGTATGTTTGAATCGTCTTCGATTACAAGTATTGACGAGTTCATCCTATCAATCCTTTCTATTTTAAAATTTCTTATATTACTTATATTTTATCTCATTGTTGTGAATTTTACATGAAAAAAGAACTATCTTAATTTGTAAATTAATCCTTTTAATTAAAGATAGCTCTTTTAAATACATTTTTACTTAATTTATTATTCTAATTTTTTTTATATGCTTTGAAATTTTTAAGTCTAAGCGCATTTGAAACTACCGAAACTGAACTTAAACTCATGGCTGCTGCTGCAATCATTGGATTTAAAAGAGGTCCTCCAAATATATACAATAATCCTGCTGCTACAGGTATACCAATTGTATTATATCCAAATGCCCAAAATAAGTTTTGCTTTATGTTTTTTATAGTTTCATTACTAAGTTTAATCGCAGTTGGAACATCCATTAAATCACTCTTCATAAGCACTATATCTGCAGACTCAATTGCTACATCTGTTCCACTTCCTATTGCTATTCCTATATCAGCTTTTGCAAGAGCTGGTGCATCATTTATTCCATCTCCTACCATTGCAACAAACTTACCTTGATTTTGTAATTTTTCAACTTCTTTTGATTTATCTTCTGGTAAAACCTCTGCTAATACCATATCTATACCTACTTGACTTGCTATAGCATTTGCAGTCTTAACATTATCTCCAGTTACCATTGCAACTTTTATTCCCATATCATGAAGAATATCTATTGCTTTTTTACTACTTTCTTTAACCACATCTGCAACTGCAATTATTCCTGATAAATTTCCATCTACAGCAATATACATAGGTGTCTTACCTTGACTTGCTAGTATATTAGATTTTTCCTCTAAATCTTTAAGGTTAATATTATTGTCGTTCATAAGCTTTCTATTTCCAAGTAATATATTTTCATTATTTATAGCAACTTGTATACCAGCACCTGGTATAGCTTTAAAGTTATCAACTTTTTCAATCTGTATATTTTTCTCTTCTCCATATCTAACTATTGCTTCTCCTAGAGGATGTTCTGAACCTTTCTCTGCACTTGAAGCAATCTTAATTAGGTATTCTTCTTTCACATTATTTAATACAATATCTGTTACTTTTGGTTTTCCTTCTGTTATTGTACCTGTTTTATCAAATATTACTGTATTTACTTTGTGAGCAGATTCTAGTGCTTCCCCACCTTTTATCAGTATTCCATTTTCTGCACCTTTTCCAGTTCCAACCATTATAGCAGTTGGTGTAGCCAATCCTAATGCACAAGGGCAAGCAATTACAAGTATTGATATGAATATAGTAAGTACAAATACTATATCTTTTCCACCCACTAAAAACCACAATAATGATGATACTATAGCTATTGCAATTACTATTGGTACAAAATATCCAGAAACAGTATCAGCAAGTTTAGCAATGGGTGCTTTTGTACCCTGTGCATCTTCAACTAATTTTATTATTTGAGCAAGAGCTGTATCTCCACCAATTTTCTCAGCTTTAAATTTAATAACACCATTTTTATTTATACTAGCTCCTGTAACTTTACTTCCAATATTTTTTTCTACTGGTATACTTTCACCTGTAAGCATAGATTCATCAACTGATGTATATCCCTCTATTACAACTCCATCTACTGGTATTTTAGTCCCTGGTTTTACTAGTATTATATCTCCTATTCCAACTTCTTCTATAGGAGTCTCTATTTCTTTACCATCAACTATTACTATTGCAGTTTTAGGTTGTAGCCCCATAAGTTTTTTAATTGCTTCTGATGTTTTTCCTTTTGATTTTGATTCTAAATATTTACCAAGTAATATAAGTGCTATTATTATTCCTGCACTTTCATAATACAACTGATGATGGTGCATACCCTGAATTTGTCCATTTGCTATTTGTACTGTTGTATATAGACTATATAAAAATGCTGCCAAGGTACCAATTGCAACCAAAGAATCCATATTAGGACTTAAAGAAAAAAGTGCTTTAAACCCATTTATATAAAATTTATATCCAGCTATCATAACTGGGATTACTAAAATCAATTGAACTAATGCATAATTTAAAGTATTTGTCATAGGATTTAGAATTTCTGGTAAAGGCCATGGTCCTATAGGTTTTATTATCATAGGACCCATTGCTATATAAAACAAAGGTACTGCAAATACTATTGCAACTATGAATTTAATAAATAAAGTATTCATTTCTTTTTCTTTTCTTAATTTATCTTCATCTACATCAACTTTATTTTTTACTTCTTCTATTGGTTTATAACCAGCTTTTTCTATAGCTGCTTTTATCTGAGATAATTTTACTTTTGATGGATTATAGTCTATATTAGCTTTATCAGTTGCAATATTTACACTAATACTTTCTACTCCATCCAATTTTTTTACTACTCTCTCTACAGCTTTTGCACAGGCTGCACATGTCATTCCATCAATTTTCATATCAATTTTTTTATTACTTTCTTCCTTTATAATTCCATATCCAGCTTTTTCTACAACCTGCTTTATGTCATCAAAGCTAACTTTAGAATTGTCATATTCTATCTTAAGTTTTTCAGTAGCTATGTTTACGCTTTGGTCATATACTCCATCTAATTTCTTAGTTACTCTTTCTACTGCCTTTGCACAAGCTGCACATGTCATACCTGTTATTTTATAATTTTCTACTATTTTATTTGAACTCATAATAAACTCTTCCTCTCTTTCAATATATTTTCAATTAATTTGTATATTTTATTTTGATATGTAATATTGATAAATTCTTTATTTGGAAATCTATAGTATTTATTATACCCCCTATAGGTATATTTAATCAATATTTTTTTAATAAATAAATTTAATTTAGTTATATTTATTTGTATTTAATAAAAAAGTATACTCATAATTAAATATGTACATAAAAAGAGAGCAAATAAATTGCTAAATACTTACTCAATTTATATGCTCTCTTTTATATAATTTATTTTCTACTGTAGTTTTTTCTTACATGTATAGTTTATTTCTTACATACTTCAAAAAATTCTTCCTCTGTTTCTCTTATTTCAAGCTCATTATCTATTATTCCTACAGCTTCTTTTTTAAATGCTCTACATTGACCTATACAACCAGTCTTCACATTTTCTTCTCCAACTAAAGTTTTTAGCTTATTTACATCCACATTTGAACAGTTTGGGCATACTCTTATCATATTTAAGTTCCTCCTAATTAATGTCTAATTAATACAGTTATACCCAAATATAAGCTTTGTAATTTTTTTTTTACAATAAATTATTTCCATGCATTCCATTTTATAGTAATTTTATTATTACATGTATGGGGGTATTTGCTGTTTTCTTACTATCTCCAACTCTTTAACTTCTATAAACTTAACTACATTTACTTTGTAGTTTTCTTTAGATTTTATATATAAAACATCTTCTTCTATTTTTTTACCCTCAATAAACTTTTTAGAACATCTTAAAAGTTCTTCAAAATTATCTACTTCCTCTTTTATGAAAGTATCACTTTCACTTGTAAAATATTTAATGATTATTTTAGTTACTTCCAATATATATCATCCTCTACTTTTAAATTAGTATGTTCATTTATAAATTTATTATTTGTCTAAAAATTTTTTTTAAACAAAATAAATTTATATATTTGAAATCAACATTTTTACCTAATTTAAATTATATTAATGCATTTTAATCTATTTTTCCTTGTACCTAATAATATATTGTGATATAATTAATAAGTTATTTTAATCGAAGGGAGCAACAAAAATGTCACAAAAACATAAAATTATAAATATCGCAGTTATTGCCCACGTTGATGCAGGAAAATCAACACTAGTTGATGCTTTCCTTTCTCAAAGTGGTGTTTTTAGAGAAAATGAAGTAGTTAAAGACTGCGTTATGGACAGTAACGACCTTGAGAAAGAAAGAGGCATAACTATATATTCAAAAAACTGTGCAATAAACTATCAAGACTATAAAATAAATATAGTTGATACACCAGGACATAGCGACTTTTCTTCTGAAGTTGAACGTGTTATGAAAACTGTTGACACAGTTATTTTACTAGTTGATGCAAGCGAAGGCCCAATGCCTCAAACTAGATTTGTTTTACAAAAATCTTTAGAGTTCGGTTTAAAACCAATACTATTTATCAATAAAATTGATAAAAAAGACCAAAGAGCGGAAGAAGTAGTTAATGAAGTTTTCGATTTATTTGTAGACTTAAATGCAACAGACGAACAATGTGAGTTCCCTATAATATATGGAATAGCTAAACAAGGTATAGCTAAACTTGAAATGGATGATGACAGTGAAGACCTATCTCCACTATTTAAAACTATTGTAAATCATGTTGAAGCTTATCCTGATTACGACAATGAATCTCTACAATTCCAAATATCAGCTCTTGCATATGATGATTATGTAGGTAGACTTGGTATAGGTAGAATCTATAAAGGAACACTTAAAAGCAATGAACAAGTTGCTATTTGTAGAGAAGGTTCTGTTGTATCTAGAGGAAAAGTATCAAGACTTTCTGTATATGAAGGTTTAAAACAAGTTGAAGTGAATGAAGCTACTAGTGGAGAAATAGTTGTTATATCTGGTATTCCTGATATATCTATAGGAGAAACTCTATGTGATTTAGATAATCCACTTCCTATGGAAATGATAAAAATAGAAGAGCCTACTCTTTCTATGAACTTCTTAGTAAATGATTCTCCATTTGTTGGAAAAAGTGGTAAATTCGTTACAACTAGACATTTAAAAGACAGACTTGAAAAAGAACTTGAAGTAAATGTAGGACTTAAAGTTGAACCTCTTGATACTACTGATGGATATAAAGTTTCTGGACGTGGAGAACTTCATTTATCTATACTTCTTGAAAATATGAGACGTGAAGGTTATGAAGTTGGTGTTTCTAAGCCTGAAGTTTTAATGCATAAAGAAGATGGAAAATTAATGGAACCAGTAGAAAGAGTTATTGTAAACTGTCCAGAAGTTTATTCAGGTACTATTATAAATGAATTGAACATGAGAAAAGGTATGATGGAGTCTATGTCAATAGAAGGAGACTATGTAAAAATAGAATTCTTAGCTCCTACTCGTGGTCTTTTAGGATATAGAAGTGAGTTTATAAATGCTACTCGTGGAGAAGGTACTCTAGTTCGTTCATTTGAAAAATTTGAAGAATTTAAGGGTGAAATACCTTCAAGAGGAAATGGTGTCTTAATAGCACAAGGGCCTGGTGTTACTATGGGATATTCTCTTAATGCTTTAAGTGATAGAGCTACGATGTTTGTAGACCCTGGTGTAGAAGTTTATGAAGGTATGATAATTGGTATGAATTCTAGAAAAGATGACATGGTAGTTAATCCTTGTAAAAACAAGAAAATGAGTAACGTACGTGCTTCTGGTTCAGATGATGCTATAAAATTATCACCTCCTAGAATATTCACTCTTGAGGAAGCATTAGAATTTATAGAAGATGATGAATTAGTTGAAATCACACCAGATTCTATAAGACTTAGAAAAAGATTATTAAATGAACATGATAGATTAAGATATAATAAGTCTAGACAAGGTAAATAAATTCTAATATCTATTTACTAAATAGCCATATAATACTTAAAGATATATTTTCTTTATAGTGTTATATGGCTATTTTTATTTAAGAGTTATATTTATTCAACATTTATATAATTAGCTGCTTGAACAGCTGCGATAGCACCATCTGAAGCTGCTGTTATTATTTGACGTAAAAACTTCGTTCTATTATCTCCTGCTACATATACACCTTCAACTGATGTTGTGCAAGACTCATCTGAAACTATATACCCACCTTCATCTAACTCAAGTACATTTTCAAACATTTTATTGTTAGGTTTAAGTCCTATAGCAATGAAAATACCACTTACATCTATAGTTCTTTTCTCCTCAGTTTTTAAGTCTTTTACTTCTATTCTTGATACTGTCTTTTCACCTTCTATTTTTTCTACACCATGACTATAAAGTATCTCAATATTTTTTCTTGCCTTTACTGACTTTTCTAATACTTCTTCACCTCTAAAATCATCTCTTCTGTGAATTAAGTACACTTTTGTACAATTATTAGCTAAAAATAAAGCATCTTCTAATGCAGTATTTCCTCCACCAACTATTGCAACTTCTTTATTCTTAAAAAAGGCTCCATCACATGTTGCACAATAAGATACTCCTCTACCTGTAAACTCTTTTTCTCCAACACATCCTAATTTACGTCTTTCGACTCCATTTGCAAGGATAACAGCCTTTGCTTTATGTTCTCCTGATGCTGTTTTAACAATTTTTACTTTACCTTCTAAACTTATCCTTTCTACCTCATCAAACTGAATATCAACACCCTGATCGACTGCTTGATTATATATGTTAGTAGAAAACTCTATACCAGAGATTTTTTGAACTGCTGGATAATTTTCTACCTCAGATGTACTTGCAACTTGACCTCCATAAATACTTTTTTCAAAGACTGTTACACTTAAACCAGCTCTCATAGCATAAATTGCTGAAGTTAAACCTGCTGGTCCAGCACCAATTACAATAATATCTACCATGACAATTTACCTCTCTTTATATTATTATTTCTTATATATTATTCTCATTATTCTTATACTTTACTATTATTATCCATATATACTATAAACAAAACATTATTTTTGTTAGTTTATAGAAAGGATTAATTTAAAAACTGATAGCTATAAATAAAGTATTATTTTTTACATTTTAACTTTATTTATTTATATGTTAACTTTATTTAATAAATATATAAAAAAACTGTAAATAAAAAGTAATTTTTACTTACAGTTCTACTTATTTATATAATTTAAAACCTTATTGGTTATCATTTACAGTGTCTTCTAATATATTGCTTTCTGATATATATGATAGAATTGAAAGTCCATACATAACCAAAACTAATGCTGCTGTTATAAGTACTATTCCCATATTTAATACCTCCTTTTGTTTACAGTATACTCTTATTATGTGAAATACTTGTGAATTTAATTTGAACATATTTGTAATTTTACAATAGTATTTTTTTCAAATTAAAAATTATATACTTTTATTAATTCAAGTACAATTAATCGTTTAAATATTAACGCTATTTATCTATATTTATATGATATACCATATAATTACATTTTTCAAATTAAAGTTTTGTAAACTTTTTTTGTAATATGGTGTAGCATAAAATTTTAATATTACAGATATGTAACTCTTATCTTCTAATTAATTTTTATTAAAATCCACTTCACTTCTATGAAAATTCAAGTTTTTATAGATTTAAAAAGGTTAAAAAAATATTCTGTATATAAGTCAATTTGATTACAGTTTTTTTATATTTCAAAAAATATTTTTTCCAAATTTTTATATTAATACTTGACTTTGTCTGTTTTATATTCTAGAATAATTAATAATATTAAGAATATTTAAAGGCTTTGATTAGGAAGAGTAAATCTGAATCGGTTACCAGAGAAGGAAACTATTAGCTGAAAAGTTTCTTTAACTAGAAAGATTGAAAACTACCTATGAGCTTCTATCTGAAGTTATCTTATGATTTTAGTAAGAATAGACGTTTTACTACTTACGTTAAAGTATCAAGTGGATTTTTTAAAATCAATTTGGGTGGAACCGCGGGAAACAGATTCTCGTCCCTTTTTTAGGGATGAGGGTCTTTTTTTATTACCTAAATTCAGTTTTTAAAATATTCTGTATCTAGTTTAATTAGCTAATTAAAAATTTAAAATATATGGAGGATTATAGAAATGTATTATTCAAGTACAAGAGGCACCAAAGAAAAAGTAACTGCATCACAAGCAATAATAAAAGGAATTTCAAACGATGGTGGTCTTTATGTTCCAAGTGAATTTCCAAATGTAAAAAATGAACTTATAGATTTAGTAAATTTAACGTATTCCCAAATAGCATTTTTTGTACTTAGTAAATTTTTATGCGATTTTACTGAATCTGAGATTAAAGATTGTATAACAAATGCATATGACGAAAAATTTGATTGCACTAGTATAGCTCCATTAAATAAAGTAAATGATGCTTATTTCTTAGAATTATATCATGGTCCAACTTTAGCATTTAAGGATATGGCACTTACTATAATGCCTCACCTTCTTAAAACATCTATTAAAAAAGATAATTTAGAAAAAGATGTTGTAATTCTTACTGCTACATCTGGAGATACAGGAAAAGCAGCACTTGAAGGTTTTAAAGATATAGACAAGATAAAAATAATTGTATTCTTTCCAGAAGATGGTGTAAGTGCAGTGCAAAAACTTCAGATGAAGACTCAAACTGGAAAAAATACATATGTAGTTGGTATAAAAGGAAATTTTGACGATGCACAATCTGGTGTAAAGAAAATTTTCTCTAATAAGGAATTTAATGAAAAACTATTAGATAGTAATTATATCTTATCTTCTGCTAATTCAATTAACATAGGAAGACTTCTTCCTCAAGTTGCATACTATTTTTATTCATATATGAAATTGGTAGATAGTGATGAAATAAAGTTAAATGACAAAATAAATTTTGTAGTCCCAACTGGTAACTTTGGTAATATTTTAGCTGGATATTATGCTAAACAAATGGGACTTCCAATAAATAAATTGATATGTGCATCAAATGACAACAATGTACTTTATGACTTCTTTAAAACTGGTATATATGATAAAAATAGAGCATTGAAATTGACTTCTTCACCTTCTATGGATATATTAATTTCAAGTAATTTAGAAAGATTATTATTTGAAATATCAAATAGAAATACTGAAACTGTAAGCAGACTTCTATCTAATCTTAGTGAAGATGGAGTTTATAAAATAAATGAAGATATGAAAAAGAATCTGGCTTCATTCTATGGTGAATATTCTAATGAGGAAGAAGTTAAAAACACGATAAATAATATTTTTAAAAATTACAATTATTTAATCGATACTCATACTGCTGTTGCATATAATTGTTATGAAAAATACAAAAAAGAAACTTCTGATGATACAAAAACTGTTGTTGTAAGTACTGCAAGCCCATTTAAGTTTTCTGAAGATGTTTTAAAATCTATAGACTCCAATTTTGGAAATCTTGATGATTTTGCCATAATAGATAGATTATCAAATATTGCTAAGGTAGATATACCAAAACCTATTAGAAATCTTCAAAATGCAGAAATACTACATAAAGATATTTATGAAAAGGATGAATTAAAAATAGCTATAGAAAAATTCTTAAAGGTATAGGTGATTATTATGTTAGAAATTATAGTTCCTGCAACAAGTGCAAATATAGGTCCAGGATTTGATTGTCTTGGAATTGCTTTAAATATATATAATAAATTTTATGTTGAAGAAATTGAAAGTGGTCTTGAAATAGAAGGTTGCGAAGATGCCTACAAAAATGAAAATAATTTAGTTTATACATCTATGAAATACTTCTTTGATAGAGTTAAGCCAGCTAAAATACCTACTGGTATCAAAATAAAAATCCAAAGTGATGTCCCTATATGTAGAGGTCTTGGTAGTAGTGCCTCTTGTATAGTTGCTGGCGTTATAGCTGCAAATGCTCTATCAAATGCTAATTTAGATAAATGCCAGTTGTTAAATATAGCTTCAGAAATAGAGGGACATCCAGATAATGTTGCTCCTGCTATTTTAGGTAATATGGTTGTTTCTGTTACTGATAATGACAATATACACTACGATATTATAGAAATCCCTAATGAACTCAAATTTTGTGCAATGATACCTAATTTCAAACTGTCAACTGAAAAAGCTAGAGGTGTTTTACCAAAAGAAATACCATATTCTGATGGAGTGTTTAATGTTAGTAGAGTCGCTTTACTTGTGTCTGCACTGTTAAACAAAAACTTTGAGCTTCTTAAAGTAGCTTGTCAAGATAAATTGCATCAAGATTATAGGGGTACTTTAATTGAAAACTACAGTGATATTGTTAAAAAATCTGAACAATTAAATAGTATTGGCGTATTCTTAAGTGGAGCTGGGCCTACTATAATGGCTTTAATAAAAGAAAATGATGATAATTTCGTGTATAATATGAGAGATCATCTATCAAACTTAAAATCTAATTGGGAAATAAAAGAGTTGTGTTGTGATTCTAAAGGAGCAGTTTTAAATATTCTATAATTATTGTCTCACATATAAAATATAACTACTCTTTTATTATAATTTGTAGTATAATAATTAGGACTAGGTAATAATATTAAGTATTATAATCTAGTTCTTTAAACATGTTTACATTGAGGAGGGATTATCATAAAAGAGTTAATAATTGGAGATTTAGTTGCAAAAGTTCCTATAATTCAAGGTGGAATGGGCGTTGGTATATCTAGATCATCACTTGCTGGTGCTGTTGCTAAGCTTGGTGGTGTTGGTGTAGTTTCTGGAGTTCAAATTGGTTATGATGAGGAAGATTTTGAGACTAACACTATAAATGCAAATTTAAGAGCTATAAAAAAACATATTTCCAGAGCAAAAGAAATTTCAAATGGTGGCATTATTGGCATTAATTTCATGGTCGCTATGAAAGAATATGAAACATATGTAAAAGAAGCTGTTAAAGCTGGTGTAGACCTTATAATATCAGGGGCTGGACTTCCTAATAAACTACCATCTTTAGTAAAAGGAAGTAATGTAAAAATAGCACCTATAGTTTCTACTGCAAAAGCTGCTAGTGTAATCTTAAAAATGTGGGATAGAAAAGAGAAAACTACTGCTGACTTAATAGTTGTTGAAGGTCCAAAAGCTGGTGGTCATCTTGGATACTCTAATGAGGAGCTTGATAACATAGATTCTATAGACTATGATAAAGAATTTGTTGAGATATTAAAAGTTGCAAATAATTATGGAGAAAAATTTGGCAAGAACATTCCAGTTGTTGCTGCTGGTGGCATAACTTCTAGTAGTGATGTAAAAAAATATATTGATATGGGAGCAAGTGGTGTACAAGTTGGTACGAGATTTGTTGCTACTTATGAGTGTGATGCACATGAAAACTTTAAAATGGCGTATATAAATGCTACAGAAGAAGATGTACACATAGTTAAAAGCCCTGTAGGTCTTCCTGGACGTGCTATAAGAAATAAATTTATAGAAGATGTTAAAACTAATCGTCCAGAGATAAAAAAATGTTACAACTGTTTGATTCCTTGCAATCCAAAAGAAACACCATACTGTATTTCTCAAGCATTAATTAATGCTGTTAAAGGAGATGTGGAAAATTCACTTTTATTCTGTGGCAATAATGCGTATAAAATTGATAAGTTAAGTTCTGTTGAAGATGTTATCAATGAATTAATTTCTGAATTATAATTTGAAAATTTACAAATTAAATTTTTATTAAGCTAAGGATGTTTAAATATGTTACTAATCAATCTATATTAACATATTTATATCCTTAGCTTATTTATATTCTCATCTTTATTTTTATTAAGATACTATATAAATATAATTTACACCATTATTAATAGTATATTTCAAAATTTCACTTGCTCTTACTTAATTTATTTTCCAATCAATTGTAGAAAATTTCATGTATAAAAACTCAATCACTTATATATCATAATTAAATTTTCTTTGCTTCCTATAATACTGCTTACTGATATAACCCTATCATTGCATATTATTTAATCTTCTTTTACAAGTACATTTGTTATCTCAGCTACATATAGAGTGTGATAATCTTTTTGTGGATACCATCTTCCATCTATCTCTTCATCAATAAAACATTGTGGGTCAATTTTTTGGCAGTGCATTTTTTTACATATAATAGCCAACTTTGCCTCTTTTAAATAAGGTGTACCATTTAAATGTTCTACATTAAATCCTGTTTTAGATATTTTATCCTCTTCTCTGCCAGATACTTTACCACAATAAGAAAGTTCTTCACGAAAATCTTCATCAAAAAAAGTAAGAGAAAATGAATCTGTATTATCTATAAATTCTTTAGTATAACGTTGTGGTCTTATTACTACAAAAGCAACATTTTTTCCCCACATAACTCCAAGTCCACCCCAACTAGCAGTCATTGTATTTACTTTACCTTCTTTTTCAGCTGTTATCAATGTCCAGTCTTTACCTATCAACTTAAATGGATTACTTTTAATTTCTTCTGACATAATCTCTTTAAATTCACTCATACCTCTAATAACCTCTCATTCTATTATATTGATAATACTTTTATTTTCATCATAAATTATTACTAGAATTTACTTTGAAAAACAAAGTATTTTTTATTAAACATATTATAAAGGAGTAAGGATATAGATACCTATTCATTTTCTAATATATTTAATATTTTCACTCAGAGTATATATATACTTTATCTAAGTTAAATATGACTGTTATGTTTTACATGTAAATTATAACAAAAATATCATTTGACTAAATCAAAACTTGATTTATATACCTGGAAAAGGTATTATATTAAAGAGTGCTTAAAATACTTCTTTTGTATATAGGCATGTATAAAATAATAAATAAGGAGAGTGATGAGCAATGGATACTAGTCCGTTGCGGAGAGAATTTTTTACAATTTCATCACTTAATAATATCTAACTTTAAAACTAATACAGATATTCAGTTATATAAATTAGTTAATTAATAGATACTATTAAATGATGAGATTTATATAAAACTGAATAAAGGATGTGTTGCCATGATAAGATATTACAAAACTATAGATTCAAAATTAGAGAAACTTAGTTTTTTTGAAGATGGCTGTTGGATAAATCTTGTTGAACCTAATCATAGTGAAATCAACGAAATTTCTAATTTATTAAATATAGATGTAGAAAGCATAGAATCTGCACTAGATGAAGAAGAGCGCTCAAGAATAGATGTTGAAGACAATCATACTCTTATACTTATAGATATACCAGTAGACGAAAGTGACTCTAATTCTTCTCATTATACTACAATACCCTTAGGTATTATAATAACTCAAGAAGCTATTATAACAGTTTGTAATGCACAAACTAAGATTTTAAATGACTTTATAGTTGGTCATATTAAAGATTTTTTTACATTTAAAAAAACTCGCTTCTTGCTTCAAATTCTTCATAAAAATGCAGCTTATTACTTGCATTACTTAAGAAAAATAAATAAAATGACAATCATAATAGAGCGAGAAATTTACAAATCTATGAAAAATAAAGAACTAGTACAACTATTGGAATTAGAAAAGTCTTTGGTATACTTCTCTACCTCTTTAAAGTCCAATGAATTGGTCTTAAACAAGATGGTTAGAACTGCTGGTATAAAGAAATATCCAGATGATGAAGACCTCTTAGAAGATGTTATAGTCGAAAATAGACAGGCTCTTGATATGGCTAAAATCTATGGAGATATATTGAGTAGAATTATGGATGCTTTCAGTGCAATTATAAGTAATAATCAAAATAATGTTATGCAATTTTTAACAGTAGTTACACTAATTTTCTCAATACCTACAATAATATCAGGATTCTTTGGTATGAATGTTATCAATATGCCATTTTCTGATAACCCAAATGGATTTTGGATAATTATGCTCATTACTTCTATAATATGCATAATAATTACATTTTTTATGTCAAGAAACAAGCTATTATAAAATATTAATAAGAAAAAGCCATTAGAGTTAATTAATTTACATTTACTCCAATGGCTTTTATTTATTTTAAAAATACTCTTTTTATCAGGTTTTTTAATTATCATATTCTTCATCTATACTCATTTCAGTTTCAAGACCTTCCAACATTGAGTCTAAACTTTCTTTTATGTTCAATATATAAATTGGAACATACTCTTCTTCATCAAGTATTTCTTCCTGTAATTTAAATGGTGGAATTAATATTTCATCAAAGTTTATATTTAGTTTAGGGAAATCTTCTACTATTTCTCCACAGTTATCATATTCTTCATCTGCTAGAGAAATATACATATCTAAACTTTTTTTGTAGTAAAGTCCTGCAAGCATGTATTCACACTTCTTACTCCCAAATTTAATACCTTCTTTATAATATTTTTCAGCTTCTGCATCATCATTTAATTTTAAATAAATTTGCCCTAAATTATATATTGATTCAACACAACCTTGTGCTCTAGCCTTCTCATACCAGTATTTGGAATTAACATAATCTTTGTAAAACATATCATAAATAAGTCCTACCATGTGTTGAGCATATATATTATTTTCATTAGCAGGTGTGTCAAGCATCATTTTAGATTCTTCTAGTTTTCCTTCTCTAAAATAAATTCTACCTAAATGTATACGCGCATTCATATGATTTTTACTACTTGCCATCTCAAAATACTTTCTAGCATTTTTTGTATTTCCTAAATTCTCATATATACATCCCAATCTATAGCTAGATTTGGTATCTCCATTTTCAGATGCTTTTTTATACCAACTTATAGCTTCTTCTATGTTATTTAAATCTTCATATATATTCCCTAATTTTATTTGACACGATACATTATTTGGAATTCTAGAATAATATGAAACTGCTTTTTCTATATCTTGATTTTGATAATATAAGTCTCCAAGATTCTCAAGAGAACTTTTACATCCAACAGCTATAGCATCTTCATAGTACTTTATAGCATTTTCATAATCTTTTTCTTCAAAATATATACCTGCTAGATTGTTTTTAGCTTCTGTTATATCATCTTCTGCTGCCATTTTATAATAAGTCTTTGCTTTTTCTATCTCATTCTCTCTATTATATAAATTTGCAAGTCTATATTTAGAAAGTGTGTGATTTTTTTCTATTGCTTTTTCATAATAATAAATTGCGTCTCCTAATTCTTCTTTTCTATCATATACATATGCAAGTCTATACTCAGATTTTACATCTTCTCTATCTGCGCTCTTTTTATAATATCTCTCTGCTTCTTCCAAATTATCATTGATTTCCATAATCATACCCAAGTTAAAACAACCTTTCATATGACCAGACTTATACAATTGCTTATATAGACTTACTGTAGATTTATTGTCCTTCTTCTTTCCATTTAGTATTGCTAGATTATACTTCGCATCATCATCTAAAAGTACAGAACCTTTTTTATAATATTCATATGCCTCATCTTCTTTTTCTAAAAATGTATACAATACTCCTAGATTAAAACAAGCCTTACCTAGATTATTATCTGCTGCTTCTTTTAACCACTTTTCGCATCTTATAAAATCTTTCATTTTAAAATGGCATACACCTAAATTATTTTGTGCTTGTAAATATCCTATAGTAGCTATTTTCTCATACCAGTATATAGCATACTCATATCCATCTAATCTATAATACATATTACCCAAATCAAATGCAGCATCTTCACTTCCATTCTTATATGCCATTGAATACCATTTTTCTGCTTCTTTAAATTGCTTTTTATTTTCATATATATTTCCCAAAGTATATTGAGATTTTACATAATTATCTAATGCTGCACTTTTATATAATTCTATTGCACTTTCTGTCTTTCCCATTTTTTCAAAAAGAGCTCCCTTAGTATGTATAACTTTGGGGTCACTAGATATATTTTTTATTTTTCTTATAGAAAATTTTGTGTTTTTCATTATTCGCTACCTACCCATTTTATAAAATATATTCTCTCAAACATTATTATACATTATAAACCATAATTAATGCTATAATATTGAATTTTTACCTTTTGTCACTATATTGTAATATTGAATTTTAAATTTTATAATCATTAGATTTTATTATTGAGTTGGTATATAATGTATATATAGGGGGGACATTTTATGAATTTCAGCAATATTTTTGTTCAAGTTGCAGTTTTATTTATAATTATTTTAGTAGGATACTTTGTCAGAAAATTCAACTTATTAGATGAACACTGTACATCTAAACTTTCAAATTTGACAATGACTATTTTTTTACCATCTATGATAATTAGTTCTATGCAGATTAACTTTGATAATAAAATGATACAAAAAATACTACTATTATTATTTATATCCTTAGTTATGTATATAGTTTCTATTATAATTGCTTTTTTGTTAAAATACATTTTAAAATGTGAAGATACAAAAGACCTGGGGATATATCAGTATATAGTTGTTTTTTCAAATGTAGCTTTCATGGGTTATCCTGTAATTGAAGCAGTTCTAGGCCATGAAGCTATATTCTACACCGCTATTTTTAATCTACCATTTAACTTGTTTTCTTTTACTTTGGGAATTTACTTGTTATCTAAAGGTAGTACCACTAAAGGATTTTCAATGAAATCACTTATAAGCCCTGCTACAATAGCAGTAGTTATTGGTTTATTTTTATTTATAACAGGTCTTAGATTACCTCAGTTTATAAATGATCCACTTAAGATGTTAGGAGATATGACTACACCAATATCTATGATTATTATTGGTAGTTTGCTTGCTAATTCTTCAGCAATAGATTGTTTTGTAAATAAAAGATTATATCTAGTTACTATTGTAAGATTATTAGTACTTCCTGTGATTATATACTTTATTCTAAAAGGGTGGGTTAATGATAAAATGATTTTAGCTATACCAGTAGTAATTTCTTCTATGCCTGCTGCTGCAAATACTGCTATATTTGCTAATCAATATGATTCTAATGTAACACTAGCCTCACAATGTGTATTTTTTACGACATTATTTTCAGTTATATCAATACCTTTTATAAGTATTTTTTTACTATCTTGATTTATTCTTTTATGTATTATATAATAATAGACTCAATAAATTACAAATATAAACAATTTATTATAGTGTATTGATGGAATTTTTTCCTAGATATTTGTCAATAATATCTATATGTATGATAGAATAGGAGGCTTAAATATGGATATAGATTTACTCTTTAAAATAGTATTTGCTATAGTTGCTATAGGCGTTTCTGTAAAAATTATAAAAACTGTTGCTAGTCTAGCTTTTAAGGTAGCTTTGATATTGCTAATAATTCTATTTGTATATAGAATGTTTTTATAAATTTTCGATAATAAAGTTTTTAAAATATAATAGAGAAGTAATATTAAATTATCTTTAATGAAAATTCTTTATTAATAGATAATCTATTCTACTTCTCTATTTTTATTGGAATGAGTTAAATTAAATCTTTATTATATCTTCCCATGATATAAACATCTTCAAATTTTCCATCTCTAATTACAGCATATTTTTTAGTTCCTTCTATTTCAAATCCCAGTTTTTTGTATAAGTTTAATCCCTTTTCATTGTCTACAATTACTTCTAACCCTACTCTCATCAACTTAATCCAATTGTCTGCTATGTCTAAAAGTTGTTCCATAAGCTTTTGACCTACTCCTATACCATGATACTTTTCATCAACGGTTATTCCTAGTTCTGCACTATGTCTTAATCTTGGAGATGGATTCACATGTAAACCAGCAAAACCTATTACATTTTTTTCTCCATCATTATCAATTTCAGCCACAAACATATAATCATTTTCACCTAGAGAATCTAGCATAGCTATAGTTCTATCCAGCCTATCACTCATTAATGCTAGTGTATTTCTCATAACATTATATGCTCTTCTCATTTCATTAATCGATTTCGCGTCTTCCCTTCTTACTGGTCTTATTACTATGTCTAATGCTTTACTCATACTGTATTCCCCCCTAAACATAACCCTCTTTTTAAATTAATACCTACAATCTTTATTTTATACTGTTTAAATCTATGTATGCTTCTATTTGAGGTATATATATCATATTATCCTTTATATGTGTATTTCCAAACTCTTTTAGTTCAGTGCCATCTTTATCTTTAGTTATTTTGTATTTAATTGATTCTTCTCCTTCGTTTACTTCAGCATGAAAAAACATCCCTTCATATTGTTTAAATCTAAAATTAAAATTATCTTTAGTAAGCCTTATTATCATAATATTTTTTACTCCTTATACAATTGTTATTTTTAATTATTATTAGTTATACATAAATTGTTTATTCATATGAATATTATAACTTATCATTTATTTAGTATAAAGTCATAAATATAAATAACTATACCTATTTTACAATATAACTTTAATTGATATATAATATATTTATATAAATTAAAGTCTGCGAGGTGAAATATGAGTAAAAAAATAAAATATTTTTCTTTAATCCTTTTTCCTATTGCTTTGTTTTTAAATTTCATAGCAAGTAAAATTCCACATATTGTTGAAAAATATTATTCTCAAGCCATAGATAAAAAAGTTATACAGCTATTAAGTAAAGTTTCAGGAATATTTCCATTTTCTATCTACGAAATTACAATGTACATAATAGTTATATCTATTTTTTTATTTTTATGTTCTATTGTATTTACAATTTTCAAAAAGAATAGAAATTTAAAGACATTTTTAAAGAATTCTATTTTAAATATATTATCCATTTTATCAATAGTTTATTTTCTTTTTGTAGTACTTTGGGGTATAAACTACAATAGAGTTCCACTCGAGAATACCCTTATCAACCAATACAATTTAAAAAACAACAGTTCTGTCCAATCAAAGCAACATAGTACTAAAGAACTTTCTGAGTTATATAAATTTTTGGTAGCTAAAGCAAATGAAACTAGAAAACTTACACTACAAGATAAAAATGGTGTCGTAAAATCTAATACAGATTATAAAGGTGTCATAAATAGAGCTCAATTAGGATATGATAAAATTTCATATATTTTACCTAGTGCTAGTGGTAGTTACTCTAAGCCAAAGTATGTTATTTCATCACATCTTATGTGTTATACAGGAATAACTGGTATATACTTTCCCTTTACAGGTGAGGCAAATATTAATATTGCAATCCCTGACTTATATATTCCTTGTACAGTTGGTCATGAAATGGCACATCAGAGAGGATTTGCTAGTGAAGATGAAGCTAACTTTATAGGTTATCTTACTTCAATAAAACATCCTGATATTGATTTTAATTATTCTGGCTATATTTTGGCCTTAAATTATACTGCTTCTGCTTTAAGCAAAGTTGACTATAAGGCATATGCTGATATTTCTGCTGGTATTTCAGAGTCTGTTCGTAGGGATTTAAAAAATGAGAGTGAATTTTGGCAAAGATATGAAGGTAAAATCGATAAAATTTCCAATGGGTTTAATAATTCTTATTTAAAAGCTAATGGAATTGCTGAAGGAACTCAAAGTTATGGTAAAATGGTTGATTTATTGCTAACTTATTATGAATTATATCCATATAATTAAGAGTATTTATAGAGAATGGAAAAATAGATAAAAAATTGCTATTTTTATCTATTTTTCTACTATTTAATAGTTTATTTTTTATAAGTTCATTATTAAAAACAAACTATTTCTAAGTATTTACTACATGTATACTTATGATACAAGGAAGAATTATAGTATATATTCTTAAATAGGTTCTAAATTGAATAGCATTCATTATCTTTTTTATCCAATAAAAAAAGCACCTATCAAAAGTTGATACATGCCTATAATCTTATGTATATCTGTCTATGGTATATCTATCTATAAGATTCATTTTCACAATTAAAATACATCTGTAAAAATGTCTATTTCCATTGGAACAATAAGTATTTAGCTGGCTTAACACCAATTAAGTGTATACCTGATTTTATCTTATTAGTGTCAAATATTACTTACAGTAATTTTCTAACACATTAGTTGACACTGATTTTCCTTGAAAATCTTTCATCCAAGTCTCATATGATGAATTTTTCCATGCACTACCATCAGTAAATGTTACTTGCTTTACACATGATATAATATACTTCACATCATGCTTTCCAGTTGATTGGTTCCATTTATCAAACAATAAAGAAGCATCATTTTGATTCTTACCTGGAACTATTGCATTTTTCTTTGCATATTCTTTCTCTATTTGTTGCCATTCTTTCAGCCATTTTTCTACCCATGCCTTACCTTGTTGTTTTTCAAACATACTTATTATATCTTTTGGTGGTGATTGTTGCACTCTTCTATAAGTATGTGAGTATGCTTTCTTAGATACAGGAGATATACCTGCAACAATACCATAATCTACACCATCTGTACCAAATCCAACACTTCCTACCTCTCCATTTGTGGCTACATTTTGAGCATCCCAATATAGTTCAAGTGGTTTTCCGTTTTTGTCATATGCAAGACACACAATTTCATAATCTATGATTGCCTTTTTACTGTTATTCTTAACACTTATAACATTGCTAGGCCAATGATATGGACTATCATCAAACTGTATTTTGCTATTGTTTATGGCTAGTGGAAGATTTTTATTATTGGCAATACCTTTGCTATTTGAAATGTCTAAAACCTTCTGTGTTGAAGTACTTTCTGAATTTGTTAAGTATACACTTGTTTGTTCTGAATTGGTTGTATTAAGAGAAAAGGCCGTTGTCGTACCAGTAACCAATAAAGCAATAACCAAAATAGGCAATCTATATATTTTTTTATATCCCACAAGTTGCTCTCCTTTCTATTATTAATCTTTACTAAAACATTTTGTAAAATGCATTGATATTTGTGTTGACATAATACATCAATAGTTTTAGTAACTAAATATTACCATAATAGTAATTATATTTCAATACTACTGTTGTAATTTTCATTTTAGTAAATATAATTTTATTATAATAAATATAGAATGGATTTTGGTACTCACTTATATAATTGAATCATAATATATAAAACTTATTTAACAATATGATGTTAAAACAACAATATATATTTAAAAGATACTAAAAGATTTATTTACAAATACAATTCATTAAATATTGGAAACGGAGCTTTATAATCATTTAAATGATTATAGCTATTACAATAAGAATAAAGATGCTAAAATTCTATAAATAGACATAGAAATAAAAGGTATTTCTACTCAGAGTATATCAAGACATCATATGCCTCATTCACTATTAGCTAAAAGTTACTGATAAAGTTATGCATTTGACTCTTGAATGGTAAAATAGACCACCTGATATGATTTATCCAATTGTATTTTATAAATTCAATACATTATAAGACTAGAAGCGAAAGTAGAATAAATAAACAAATCAACATGTATAGCTATAGATATTAATTTAGAAAGTTTAAATATAAAAAAGGATTTTTAAAAGATTTTAAAAAATATAAAAATAAGACTATGCTTCTCTCAGCCATAGCCTTACTAATAAATATTTCCAAGTTTAATTTAACTATCGTCTAATTTCACTATCCTTTAACAATTTATTATATTTGTTTTTATGAGTATACTAAGTAAATTATTTATAATATTAAATTTTCACAATTACTATTATTATTACCTATTATTTCTTCTTCAAATATATTAGAATTCATTAATTTTATTATACATACAAAATCGTTATCTTTATCTACAATATTTTCTAAATCATGTTTCAAACTCATAATTTTAGATGGAGTTATTTCTCCTCTAAAAACTGATTTTTGGAAATGTGAAAGATACTTTTTACATATTTTAAAAACTTTATTTACTCTTTTTTCTCCTACATCATAAACCACAAATACATAATTATAATTTAAATTACTTTTCTTTTTCATATATAATATATTACTTAAACTGAAAAACATATAAACTTTCAATAAATCAAAATGTTATAATTATTTTTCAGAACTTCCTCCTTTCATATTTTCAACTATCTCTGAGAATTTCTACTTTTAATTTGCACTATTATAATAGTATATTATGTATATTTAATAATAATATCACTATTATAATTCTAGTGTTATTACATTAAGGAATTTTATTTATTTTTAAAATTATAGACTATATTTTAAATTATAAGGAATAAATTCTTTTTGTTCCATTATACATTTTAATATTTTATAAGCATCTAGTTTTATACATGTTTTCAAACTTACCTTTCTTTTCAATTTTGGATGCTCTTTTACAGATTCTAACCTTTCTTCTAAGGAATTTATAAAAAGCTGTTTTCCTTCATCATTTAAAATACAATAATTCAATTTTTTATCAAAATGTTTTTCAACATTTATTTTTCTATTATTTACTAAATCAAATATAGTTTTAAATGTTACTGCATGTTTAAAATTTTCACTTAAGTCTAAGCTTAAAGAAAATCTACTTTCACTTGGTTCATGTAAGAAACTTACACTTTGATTTAGATGGGTATTATATATAGCAGTTACAGTTTTAGCATATAATATACTATTTCCAAATGATATCATAGCATTTAGGGGATTATCTGGTGGTCTCTTAACTCTTTTATTAAAAATAAATTCTTCTCTTAAAATATATTTAAAGGAAGAGTAAAATATTTGCCAAATATCTCCTTCAACTGATAATATTTCTTTTATATTATTCGATTTTTCTAATTTATTTAGAGAATCTTTTTTTAGATGTGATAATAATGGTTGTATTTCTGAATTTCCATGTTTATAATAATGTGATAATGTATTTATTGTATTAATCCTTATACCATTAACTATAGATTTTGCTATTTCTTCTCTTCTATTCTCAAAGGTTTTTACCTGAGCTACAGTTACCTTTCCACTTATCAAAAATTCTTTAGGATAAAAGGTTCCGCTATATCCACCATAGTAATTAAAAAAATGAACAACAATATTTGCTCTCGATAAAAAATCAAGTAATTTAGAATTTAATGATACTTCATTTAAACAAAATATTTCGCTAGTATTTTCTACTGGTATGTACACATTCTTTCCATTTTTTCTAAAGCATATTGAATTGTCTTTTCTTGAAAGCTCTCCCATTGAGCCAATATATTTTGTCTTTCCCAATAATGACACCTCCTTATATGTTGTTATCTAATTTTATATATAACAATACTCATAATAAGCGCATTTTTTACACCCTTTTTTTAAATCTGGATATGGTGCTTTATCCCTATTTATTAAATCGACAATGTCCTTTTCTATAGATACAAGCTGTTTTTCAGTTTCTTCTCTCAAATCTACAAAAACTATTTTTTTGTCGGTTTTGTTTTTTTCTATAAATTCAATTTTTCCTTTTCTAACAATTCCTTTTTCTTTTAATATTTTTAAGTATAAAAGAACTTGCCATTTGACAGCTTCTACATCAGCATCAGACTTTTTAATCTCTACTAAATATTCTTTTGTTAATTTATCTATCTTTATATTTTCAATTGCAATTTCTTTATGTTTTGAATTTTTTTCTTTTAGCTCATGAAGAATTCTACCTATTTTTACATCTTCACTATTTTCTTCTAGGTTTATTCTATTGCCAAGTAGCCAACATTGTCTTTTACAATGAAAATAGTAATTTATTAAAGTTCCTGTAAGCTTCATAATATCACCTATTTATTTGATTATTTATATATAAGTATATCATATATTGTCTTATTCAGAATATTAAAATTTATAATTTTACAATATAATTTACTATAAAATTATTTTTATTTAATTTAATATTGTATAATAATTTAAATACATCTCATGTTACTGTTTAACTTTAGTAATGATATAGAAATAAAATATAAATTAAAATTTAAATACATCTCATATTACTGTTTAACTTTTAGAGTGCAACATGAAAAAAAGTTTATATGGTTATTTAAATACATCTCATGTTACTGTTTAACCCCTGACCCTAATCCTCCAAGTGATATACCTTTGGTATTTAAATACATCTCATGTTACTGTTTAACTGTGATAGTTATTAACTACTTTATTATTAACCTTAGATTTAAATACATCTCATGTTACTGTTTAACTCTCTTTACTAAATTTCTTATAACTTTCTTTCTCTGATTTAAATACATCTCATGTTACTGTTTAACCATTTAATATTTATAATGTAAATGCAGATTTATACTTGATTTAAATACATCTCATGTTACTGTTTAACGATTATGCTTACAGACTTAGTTATAGAGATTGTTTATTTAAATACATCTCATGTTACTGTTTAACGTCATTAAATACTGCTTTTCTGATGTCATTATCTCTATTTAAATACATCTCATGTTACTGTTTAACGCAAGAAGTCTGCCAACTCAAAATACTTAAAGTTAGATTTAAATACATCTCATGTTACTGTTTAACAAATTCTCTAATTTCTCTTTCTGAAAAATTGTCCCTATTTAAATACATCTCATGTTACTGTTTAACAACTGATATTTTAAAGACTACTGATTTTTCTACTGGATTTAAATACATCTCATGTTACTGTTTAACCAAAAAAGAATACGAGATTGGAAAATGGGCTGTAGATTTAAATACATCTCATGTTACTGTTTAACCTTGTATGCTTATTTATTACTTATATAGTGTTGTTAATTTAAATACATCTCATGTTACTGTTTAACAAATACTCAAATACATATCATTGTCGGGGTGTTGGATTTAAATACATCTCATGTTACTGTTTAACTTTAAATAGACTTCTAATCCTTCACAAATATATTTAATTTAAATACATCTCATGTTACTGTTTAACAATTCGTTTCAAGCGCAAACTGGAAAAAGTACAGTATTTAAATACATCTCATGTTACTGTTTAACAGAGTTACAAACTAAGTTAGATGTGTTTTATGCCAATTTAAATACATCTCATGTTACTGTTTAACTTTAACAACCTTTACAATAATAGTATAGCAAAAAAAATTTAAATACATCTCATGTTACTGTTTAACACAGCCTGTTTTGGAAGAAATACCAATATATGTGAGATTTAAATACATCTCATGTTACTGTTTAACAAATGATTTAGATAACATAGATGATTACTTTGTTACATTTAAATACATCTCATGTTACTGTTTAACGATAATGTCCTTCAACTTTAGTAAATGTATTTCTAATTTAAATACATCTCATGTTACTGTTTAACGTCAATCTTAGTCGAATGTTGCTTTGTGGATACTGAATTTAAATACATCTCATGTTACTGTTTAACAAGAGTTGCAAAACAAGTTAGATGTATTCTATGCCAATTTAAATACATCTCATGTTACTGTTTAACTTGTTGAAAATTCTTTTATAAGTACTTTTTTATATTATTTAAATACATCTCATGTTACTGTTTAACTACTGTCTTTTCATGCAAAACTACCTTATCACTTTAATTTAAATACATCTCATGTTACTGTTTAACATTATACAAGCTGAATTTATGTAATTTTCAAAGTGTATTTAAATACATCTCATGTTACTGTTTAACTTTCATAACATAAGGATATAAACTGTTAACATCATAAATTTAAATACATCTCATGTTACTGTTTAACAAAAGTATTAATAAACATACCTACCCACCACATAGGATTTAAATACATCTCATGTTACTGTTTAACCACTGTAAAAGCAATATCTCTTAAAAGGATATTGCTTTTAAACACATTGAAAAGACTGATATATAGATTTTTTATCCCAGCTAATCATAAAAAATCTATAAAAGTTATAAAATATTTAAATTTCAATACTTAGAAACTATTCTTCATTTACTAGCTTGGGATAAATTTTAATTACACTATACTATATATCCTATTTCTAATCTAACCTTACTATATATACTCATGTTCTACATTTTCATTAAATTTGCTTCTATCAAATTTACCATCTGTAAAATACTGTTCACCATCATCAATATAAAAAATATCTCCTATATAATCATTAAATGAATTATCAAATTTACGAAGTTTATATGTAAAATAATCTAATTTTTCCATAATGTCAGACATCTTTACTCTTTTTTCAGAATAGTCAATATCATTATTTTTTAATAGAGAAACATAATCTTCCCAAACATCACTTCCTACAACTATATTTCCAGATTCATCTTCTACTTGAGTGTTCAAAAAAATTGTATAATCTCTTAATTTATCTATCAATGTCATCCTTTTATTTACTGATTTAAAATCTAATTTACCTACAATATCATTTGTAAAAACATCTATATTTTCGTCATTATGTTTATTTTTATTTTCTTCTATTCTAGCTATTATTTTGTCGTAGTACTTTTCAAAATCTTTTTCTAAAATAATTTCTCTATTGCTCTCCTCATTCAGGGTTAAATTTTTCTCTTTTCTAATATCTTTCCTATATATCTCTTTTGCATCATCTAAATTAAAAAAATAAACTTTTGAATTTAATTTTTTACAAGACCTATTTATCCTTCCCAAAAATTGTTCGTCTGAATCAATTATAGATATATCTTTAAATCCCAAATCCATATCTATATCCACTCCAGCTTCTACAACTTGTGTAGCAACTAAGATTACAGATCCTATATCTTTAATTTTATTTATTATTTTTTTTCTCTCTAATTTATTATCATCTCCCGTTATTAAATAAATGCTTTCTGACTTATCCTTCAACTTTTCTTTAATATCCTTGTAAAATTCTAATGCTGATGATTTCTTTATAAACTCTATTAGTATCTTATTATATCTTTCTGATTCCTCTACAACCTTTTTTGCTATTTCTTCAATAGAATTAACTTCTGAATTTAACATTTCAAAACTTATATTTACTCTATCTTTAAAAAGTGGATTCTTAAAATACTTATCTCTGTACCTTACTAAATAAGCAAAATTATCATCATTACATCCTAATTTATTTAATCTAGGTAAAGTTGCAGACATTATAATAATTTTTATATTTAATATTTCAGCATACTTTTCTAAGAATAAAATAATCTCTTTCCATATCTCATTTTTATAGCTTTGTATCTCATCTAATATAACTACACTATTTATCATATGTACCAATGGGAAACTTTCTTCTCTTGAAACTCCAAATAAATAATTAAAAAAACCTATGTTAGTAGTAAGTACTATAGGATAGTGTAAAAACTGTCTATTTAGCAAGGATTTTTCATAGTCAATTTTTTGTTTTGTGCTATAGTCTTTAACATCTTTATTATCTTCTTCGTCATCATAGGTCTGTATCGGAGTTATAGAATTTATAACTACAACATCCTTTTCTATATCTTTAACAGAATTAAACAAATCATTTATAAATACACTTTTGGTTTGTTCTACTAATGTATTGAATGGAAATATATAAAATATTTTACTTAATGATTGATTTAATTCTATAAATTTTAATGCTAAATTTATAGATGTAACAGTTTTTCCACTTCCAGTAGGTGCTTCTAAGTAAAATATATTTTTACTTAGATTACATGTCATTGTTTCTTCAACTTCTATACTCATCTCTGTTCTCAATTTATTTATATCATTATCTTCATATGGGCATTTTTCATCGTTATTTAGATATTCTCTGTACCTATTCATATTTTCATATATTTTAGATTTTTTAAATACATCATAATATTTATTATGATTATCAATAGTCCCAAAATCATTTATAGATTTTCCACCATTATATTCTGATGTAGCATAAAAATCACAAGATGTAACAATTGCAAACATTAATTTTGAATATATATATAATTCTATATCTAAACCATCTTTTATAGAACTATCATCCAAATACTTATATGTATCACTAATTATTTTTTTAATAGTTTTTGAAGTTGATTTAATCTCTAAATTATAATTATGTATAAATAAATCTTTAAAATTATCTTCAATATTTACAAATTCATCCTCAAAAGAAGATAAAAATTCCCTAAATGATTTCAAGACTCCATGGTGCTTTGATATTACATATGTATTTATCATTAAAAACAACTTCAATATCTTTTTCTCTTCAACATCAACTTTCTTTAACTTTTCAAAATAATAATCAAAATACAATATAGACGAAATAAAAGAATGTTTAGTATATCTTGTTGAAATACTTTTAAAATTTTTATTGTTCATTTTTACAGATTGAAATGAAACATTAATTTTACCTAAATCATGCATGTAAACCATATTTAACATAAGTTCTCTATAAAAATTCTTACTTAAATAAGAGTTATTTTTAAAAAATTTATCTTCTATTCTTTTTAAACAAGATTCTAAATCTTTTTTGACACATAATTTCATAAAGTATGAGTATACTAAATCTGAATGTTCTTTCAAAGTTTCTGGAGATTTATCCTTATTTATATGTGCATAAATATTTTGATAATTATTTACATTGCTATTTATATCAAATAATTCAACTTTTTCAAAATACATATATCCCTCCTGGAGTTATAAATTTAAATAAATATTAAATTCATATCCCTTACTTTATATACATCTTTTTTACTAAGCAATTTAACTGGCATATTAGTAAATATTATGGTTTCTAAAATATATTGATTAGTTATTCTATCTAACTTACAAGGAAGCTTCTCTTGATACTTAAAAGGTTCTTCATAATCATCGTCATCATCATCAAAATCATATTTCTCAAATTCAAAATCTTCCCTTGTAAAAAAACTATCTATTTTATCAACACTTTCTGATTTATAAGCATCACTAATTAGTTCAATTCCACTTATATTTGCTATATGGTCGTTTTTTCCTAAATAAGGTATGTAAACAAATTTATTAGATAAAAATCTATTTTTCAAATCTCTACAAATATCTGTATCTTCTAATTGTATATATATATCCCAACTAGGATTTTCAAGCCATTGCTCTTTTACTATTAGATTTCCCCCTTCTTCTTTTGAAGCATATCCTACAGAATTATTAAATCTCTGAATCTTTTTATCTATATATCCAAATTCATTTTTTGGAACTATCGATATTTTTATATTCTCAAGTTCAGAGTAGAATTCAGGATATTCGTCATCTTTAGTCTGTTGATTATATCCCTTAAGTCCCAAGCAAGCTCCCAAAATTCCCATAAGTGCGACTTTATGTATATTTCCATAAGTAAAACAAACTATACTATTTACATCTGGCTTTTTAAAAAATACAGTTCTCCCACTTAGGTTAAATTTTAAGACTTCCATCTTATACCTCTTTTCTTGTAAATATATTTATAAACTTTACTTTATCTAATTTTGATGCTATTTTCTCTTTGGAAGGCTTTATTTCTGTTTTATATGGATTATAATATATTTCTATACTATTAATTTCTTCTGCTAAGTCAATCATTAAGTCAATCATATTTAAAGAAATTAAATCATTTTCATTTTCTTTCTTTTTAAATGCTATATATTGAGTTAAATCTGGTAAATATACTTCTTCATTTGTTTCAATAAATATTGCAAATTCATTTTCACATCCGATTTTTGAATTTGTATTAAACGCAGTCGCACTCACTAGAGCAACTTCTTTAAATTTTTTATAATCATTTTCAGTATACCCCTCAGTTACACCCATACTAACAAAAGCTTCATAGGCCTTTGGATTTATTGAAAAAGGATAAAAATAATGCGCTTCATCACTAACTATTTTTTTACCTAAAGTAGTTGAATTAGCATCTTCCTTTTCTTCTTCATTTGTCGATTTTTTCTTATCTTTAGCTTTTGAGTCTCTAAATGGAGAAAGTATTTGTTGCTCTTCGACATTGCTATCTTCATACTTATTAAATCCTTGACCAATTTGTACTGCTCCTGTAATTCCTATATTATTTCCTACTTCTGCAAATGTAGCTCCAAAGTTTTTGACATCAATAGCTTTAAATAAATTTTCTAACACATTTTGTTGATTTTTTTCTACCTTTAAATCTTCTATATCAAACAATTCTTCATACCTCTCTTTTAGTGACTTTGGTCTGACTTTGATTTCTCCTTTCTTAGATTCATCTATTTTTAATGACTTTATATATAATACTTTTTCACCTTCATTTTCCCACATTTTCTTCATAGGAAATTTAAGAGCTTTGTCACTTCCAAAAATTTCTCCTGTTGATATAGTTTTTGGATATCCAGAAAAATCAGCATTCCAATTTGACATTACAGATTTTATTCCTAACACCCCATATACTCTCTTATTCATCTTCTTTCTCCTCTCTTTTTGTATATATTAAATTAGAATATAGGTAACCACCTATTAATAAATCCCCATTAATTTTTTTATCTTCTACTTCATATCCTACAATCATAGCATATAAATTATCAAACCTCTTACTACCATAATCTATGGCATAATTATATTTTTTAAACAACTTCCTTATCTCTAGCATAAGCTTTTCCTTATTTCGTGCATTTAATATAGGATTAATTAGAGAATGGTTTTTATTTTTTGATGACTTATTTTTAGATATAAGATATGAAGCTAATTGTCCAATTGCAAAATAGTATTCTTCATCACTTTGTATACATTGTGTTTGTTTAGAATTTATTTTTTCAAATAAAGATTCACTAATATATTTTATTTTATCTGCCATTTTATATCCTCCATAAAAATAATTTATTATAGCTATTCTTAAGTTATACTGTTCCTTGGCTTTTACATAGTTATTGTTTTTTATAGAATTTTTAATTATCTCCATAGAATAGTTTGAAAAAGTTTGTCTTACTATATTATCCCTACCTTTATAAAACCATGTATATAACCCATCTCTATTTCTAACCAATATATCTCTTAGAATTAAATCATTTAAGTTTATTTCTTTAACTTCTCTGAAATAACTATTACACATAAATGTATTAAAATATATAGTATCAATAGTTTTTTCTAATTTTTTAAGATTATTAATATATCCTACTTCTAAACTTGGATTTAAACCATACTTGTCATATTCTATTGGTATTACAAACTTTACATTTATTTTTTTTATTTTAGTATTTAAATTTACCACAGTATCAAAATCATGTATTTCTAATTCTTTACCCTTTTTTATCCTCAGTATATATCCACTAAACTCATTTGGTATATCAGCTTTTCTATGGATTCCTTTTTCACTACTTATATATACTAATTCTTCTCCACTGGATGCTTTATTCATTAAATAATCAAAGAAAGCTTTCTGTAACAAAACTTCATCTTCATCAATTAGATATGGTGTTGAGTTTTTCTTTCGTGTTTTTAATTCTAAAAATGGCTTTTTTGCATTTAACTGCATATTATTGTTTGGTAATCCATAGGTTTTACCATCAATAGTTACATTAAAATCATTTTTATTATATATATTGGGAATTACATATTTTTGACTTTCTATATTGTATATATCTATCTCTTCATCAAAAAATATTTTTAAATAGTTTTTATCTTTTTTTACATCTTCAACTAAAGTAAATATATTATTTTTTATCCACACCTTTACCTTATTTAGATTATTTTCATCTGTTCTACCATATTTTTTTTCCATAGAATCAAATATTTCTTTTTTCTTTTTATCATATTTAAGCCCTGGATTTAGTAACACATCATAATAGTTATTAATAATATCTTCTGTAAGCTTTATGCTGTTATTTTTGTCGGGTCTTAAATTTTCTTTTTTAATAAAAAATGAAAGATAGTTATTACTATGAATTATCTTTTTGTCATCAATAGGTTTATTCATATCTACCAGTTTTGACAAGTAATCCAGTTTTGAAAACTTGCTATATAATTCTTCTGTATTATCTCTATTACCCTTTGAAACTTCCAATTTTTCTATGATAGAAAAATCTTTTACCAATACATATGAGCCCTCAGATAAAACATAATTATCTGTTATAAGACTATTCCCTATAGCCCTATATTCTTTTTCAAAAATCTCTAAGCAATCCTTTAACAAACCTTCACCTCCTATAACCATCTATAGTTTACAAAACCAAATCCACGAGAATTGATTTCTCCAACCCCTACTCCAAGTGCAAAGTTTGAAATTTCTTGAGCCATATCATTTTCTGATACTTTAAAACTTATTTTATCTCCAAGTAAGGATATATTTTTATATTTCATGGAAATAGGTTTTTTGTTTATAAACTTAATCATATTAAATAATTCAAAATTTTCATCTATCTTGCTGTTGGTAAATTCGTTGTATTTTTTTATTAAATTTTCTCTAATTCTTTTCTCCAGATCTTCTACTGTATTACTACCCTTCCAATATCCATCCTCAAACTTTGCTATCACTGGAGTAATAGAATAAATACTTTCAATATGTTTTTTAGGAATTACTTTTTTACTCATTGTAATGACCTTTATTTTATCAGAATATTGATTTTTTAGATTCCTCATAAAATAAGTTCCTAACTCACTATCTACTGTTCTAATAATAAAAGTGTAGATACAATCCTTCTTATAAATTTTATCCTTTTCTAAAGGATATAGCAGATTGAAAGAATAATACTTAAATTCATTTTTATTATGAAACTCTCTATATTTATCTTCCATAATTAATGTATCATCTATTAATTTGCATATTTCTTTGGCTACATTATCTAAATAAATATTTTCAAGAAGGTATACCTTCACTGATAATTCTATACATTTAACCAATTCATAAACACCCCCCATTTTCTGATAATTGATATTAATAAACTAAATATATTAAGACCTTTGTATCTATTTAACAACAATAAATTATAAAAAATAACTTCTATCTAATAATTTCTTTATTAAACAACTTTTTCCTTTAAAATTTTTATTTTTTTGTTCGACAAATCATTTAACTTAAATTTTAAATCAATTTTATTCTATCAACTTTGTTAATTCAGCTTTATACTGTTAAAATATCAAAAACAAAGTATTATACAACTATAAAATGTTAAAATTTAAAACAGCTAGATAATTAAATACTATAGATAAAGTTTATTCTAAAAGTATTTAATCATCTAGCTGTTTAATATGTTTTAAATATATACTCTATAACTTATCAATTTCATCCAGTAACTCATCAACCAATTTATCACCATTAATCATTCTTACAATTTCACCCTTTTTAAATAAAAGACCTTCGCCCTTACCACCAGCAATGCCTATATCGGCTTCTCTAGCTTCTCCAGGTCCGTTTACAGCACACCCCATAATTGCAACAGTAATATCTTTTTCCATACTACCAATTTTATCCTCAACTTCATTTACAACACTAATTAAATCTATATTACATCTGCCACATGTAGGACATGATATAACTTTAATCTTATCATTTAAAAGACCCAAACTTCTTAAAATCTGTTTACCAACAACAACCTCTTCAACAGGGTCACCTGTCAAAGATATTCTGACAGTATCTCCAATCCCTTTAAGAAGAAGTGCTCCCACACCTATAGAAGACTTTATTGTTCCTTTATGAACACTTCCAGATTCAGTAATTCCAATATGAAGAGGATAATCAACTTTCTTTGATATTAATTCATATGCATCAACAGTTTTATAAATATCAGATGATTTTAGAGAAATAACTATATTATAAAAACCTAAATCTTCAAGAATCTTAATATGTCCCATAGCACTTTCAACTAATGCTTCAGCAGTTGCAGAACCATATTTATTTAAAAGTTCTTTTTCTAAAGAACCCCCATTAACACCAATTCTAATTTTTAGATTTTTTTCCTTGCATTTCTCAACAACCATTCTAACTCTTTCTATGTTTCCAATATTACCAGGATTTATTCTAACACCATCTACACCCTGTTCTATAGCTTCAAGTGCTAACTTATAATCAAAATGTATATCAGCAATAACAGGTATATTTACATTAGACTTTATCTTTCCTATATTTTTAGCTGCTTCCATATCAGGAACAGCAACTCTAACTATATCACAACCAGCTTCTTCTAATCTTTTTATTTGAGATATTGTAGCCTCTGCATCTCTTGTATCAGTATTTGTCATAGATTGTATGCTTATAGGATTTTCTCCTCCTATTTTTACACTCCCAACACTAACTTCTCTTGTCTGTCTTCTCTTGTAACTCATATTTCACCTCTATATATTATTTTATATTAAAATTATTCAATATCTTAAAAAATACTACAAACTACATATATATTATAAATTAAAAAGCTATATAGTTAAACAACTAAGAATAAATTTAACCTTTTAAAATTAATTTATTCTCACTTAAAACTACATAGCTTTTTTAAACTTTATATAAAGTTAAATTATTGAAATAACCTTAATATATCTTTATATGTTATAAAAAGCATAAATAACATTAAGGCTCCAAATCCAACTACATTTATCATACCTTCTTTATTTGGGTCAAGTTTTTTACCGCCTCTAACAGCTTCTAATAATAACATAAGTATTCTCCAACCATCAAGGGCTGGTATTGGTAATAAGTTTACTATACCTAGATTTAAACTTATGACAGCTGCCAAATAGACTACATTTATAAGACCTGTTTGGGCTGCATCTGATACCATACCAATAACACCTACTGGTCCTGCAACAGCATTACCAATTCCTCCTGGTACACGTCCTGTAACCATTTGACCTAAGAATGTTAACATCTGTTTTGTCATATCCACAGTAGTTTTACATGCATTTACTATTGAACCAAAGAAATCTTTTTCTCTTTGTGGCTGAATTCCTATTTCATACTTTCCATTGTTATCTTTAGGAATTACATTTACAACTTTATCATTTCCATCCCTAGTTATACTAAGCTTCAATTCTCCACCAGAAGAAGTATTTATAATATTTGCAACTTCATCCCAAGTCTTAACAGAATTACCATTTATTTTATTTATCTTATCTCCTACTTGAAGTCCTACTGCTTGTGCAGGAGTATCTTGCATTATTTTTCCAAGTGTAGTAGTTGGAGAACCTATATACAAAAACACTGGTACTAAAAGTACTGCTGCCAGTATTATATTAAATATTGGTCCTGCTACAATAGTACTAAATCTTTGTAGTATAGATTTATTTCCAAAAGAATTTGGACTTATTTGTTCTTCGTCTTCACCCTCCATACTTACATATCCACCAATTGGAAGAGCTCTTATGGAATACTCTGTATCTTTTTTTACACTATATATCTTAGGTCCCATACCTATAGAAAACTCATTTACCTTAATCCCACTTCTTTTTGCAAATATAAAATGTCCTAATTCATGTATTAATACAATTATACTAAATAGTATTAATGCAGCTATTATAGTCATAAATTCACCTTCCTATTTTTTTATCAGATTTTCAACATAAGCTCTACTCCATCTATCTGTTTCTAAAATTTGTTCTAACGTTGGTTTGCTTATGCTTTTATGAACCTCTAAAGTTTTCTCTATGTAATATGGTATGTCATAGAAACCAATTTTATCCTCTAAAAATTCACTTACCAAAACTTCATTTGCAGAATTTAAAACAGAAGAATAAGTTCCACCCATCTTTAGACATTCATAAGCTAATTTTAAACATGGAAAAGTCTCTAAGTCTGGTTCTTCAAAGGTTAAAGTACTAAATTTTGAAAAATTCATTCTTTCAAAATTACTTTCCATTCTATCTGGATATGTAAGAGCATATTGTATAGGCAACCTCATATCTGGACATCCTAATTGTGCAATTATAGAACTATCTGTATACTGTACCATTGAGTGAATTATGCTTTGTGGATGAACTACTACATCTATATTTTCTTGTTTTACTCCAAATAGCCATTTAGCTTCTATTACTTCTAGTCCTTTATTCATAAGAGTTGAAGAGTCAATACTTATTTTTCTTCCCATACTCCAGTTTGGATGCTTTAAAGCTTCATTTTTAGTTATATTTAAAAGTTCTTCTTTTTTCTTTCCTCTAAATGGACCACCAGAAGCTGTAAGTATTATTTTTTCTATATTTTTATTATTCTCTCCATTTAAACACTGAAATATAGCACTATGTTCACTATCAACGGGAAGAATATTTACATTATATTTTTTTGCCTCTGCCATTACAAGCTCTCCAGCAGTTACTAATGTCTCTTTATTCGCTAATGCTATATCTATTCCCTTCTTTATAGCACAAAGTGTTGGGACCAATCCTATCATTCCCACAACAGCAGTTAAAAGTACATCAATTTCATCTAGTGATGAAATTATTTTTAAACCTTCCATTCCTGTTAAAACTTCTATCTCTATATTTTGTGGCAATATTTCTTTTAATTTTAATGCTTTGCTTTCCTCAAAAACTGTTACATATTTAGGTCTAAATTCTACAATTTGTTCAAGTAGTAATTCAATACTGCTATTAGCTGATATTGCAACTACCTCAAACTTGTCTCTATTTTCTCTAACTACATCTAAGGTTTGCTTACCTATAGAGCCTGTAGAACCTAAAATTGATATTTTTTTCATATAATAATCCTTTCTAATAATAAATATACCCTACCAAGACATTATAACACTACTAAAACAATTATTTTTACTATTCACAAAAACTTCATATAATTACTGGAAAAATATATTTAGTTTACATTATAGCATTACTCTTTAATTTTAATTTATTCACATATAGTTACTTTTATTTTTAATCCAATAAAACTCTATCTATTAAATTAAACCTTACCTATTCTTTATATGTTTTTTATAATATTATTAAAATATTTTAGCATCATTAAACATCCTTTTTTATTTCTACAACATCTTCTATTTTACAGTCTAGTGCTAAACATATCTTTTCCATTGTATCCATAGAAACAGACTTATCATTTCCTAATCTACCTAAAACAGAAATACTTATACCTGATATATTTACAAATTCCATCTTTCTTATTTTTCTATCAATTAGCAATTTCCACAATGGAGTGTATGAAATCATTTTATCACCTCTTCTAAAATCTATTTTATCATATTTTATCTATTTTGAAAAATTTTCATCTTTTTCGATAAATAATCACTTATTCAAAATTGGCTAAAACCATGTTCTTTCAATATTGATAAATAAATTCATTTTAATATAACAATAAATAGCACCTATCAAAAATATGTTTTAAAATAATCTGTATCTAATTAAAAAGCTTTACAGAAAATTATATTTATTAACTTTAAGTAATGATAGAAGTAATTTCTTCTGATTACAAATTTGTATAATCATTATCCCAAGTTAACATAACATTCCAAAAAATAAAAAACTTCAATGTTACTTTTTTATATAAATATGTTAAAATAAAACAAAGTAATGGATTAAAAAACTATACTATTAATAGAGGGTTATTAAATGAAGCAGAGTGAAAAAAGAGAAAATGAATTTATAAAAAATAGATGGACTTTAGCTGTCATAGAAAAAGAAAAAAAGGTTACTTGTATTATTCGTTATTTACTAACAATACTTGCTATCATTGCTCTCCTTACTCCTATGAAAATTAAATTTTCCATCTATATATTTATATTACTATTCAGTTGGATGATGTATTTATGGCTATATCCTAAAATGCTACTAGAAATACCTAAAGCAAAAGAATCAAGAAAGTATCATATACCATTTCCTTTAACAGCATGTTCATTATCTATGTTAACTCCACTTTTATCAACAAACACCCTAAATACACCAAATAATGAAAGATTTAGTTTTTCTGCTATTTACATGATAGTGTTATTAATTTTTTATGCCTTAGTATTAATTATCAAAAAAAGACATGAAACAAAACTTAAAGTATTACTGGTTACCTTATCTACATTTATTCTTAGTTTTTCTACAACACCAGCATTAAATTATATAGCAACATTAGATAAACCTGAGTTTGAATTTGTAACAGTTGTTGATAAAGAAATAAATCCTTCTCGCTCTGAAAACGATTACTATCTTAAAATAAATGTAAATAATAAAATAAAAAAATGAAAGTTACTAATAACATGTATGATTCGACAAATAAAAATAACTCAGTTCAACTTTGTAAAAGAAAGAGTATCTTTGGTTATGAATACTGGACATTACACAAATAACATTATTACATTATTAATAAAATCAAATTGAAATCAACTCAATTATTATATGAACATTTTATTCTTATGATTATTAATCTAAATAAAGCCAATAAGAAAAAGCATTAGTTACATTACTAATACTTTTTATCTATTGCTAATTTTAATTACAAATTTTTAATTCTTCTAGCATGTTATGTTCTTATTACACTTTTACAATATTTATATTATTTTTCAGTCACATATTTATTAAAAAATTCTTTTTCTTCTATTGGTCTCGAAAAATAAAATTCTTGTCCCACATCACATTTAATAGTCTTTAAAAAATCTAAGTCTTTCTTAGTTTCAATTCCTTAACATACAACATACATATCTATACGATGTGACATTTTAATAATGTACTAAATGATACTTGTAGACTTTTTCTCAATTAAAGGTTTCTTTAAGTAAGCTTTTCTAAAATTGAATTAACTGGCTCTGATATTTCATTAAAAGCACTTTCAGTTACCTCTATTATAATGTATCTATATAACTTACAAATAACTAATCACTTAGTAAAGGTGATTACAAAAGCTTTGTAGTAACATGTGTTTGATTGATTTTATTTTTAGATGGAAAACATACAATATGTATTTTTACCTTCTTCTTTTGCTCTATACAATGCACTATCTGCACGATGATACAACTCGTAAAACTGTTTCCCATCTTCTGGGTATCTAGAAATACCTATACTTACACTTACTTCAAAACATAATTTATCATATGTAAACGTGGTATCTAATCTTTTTAATATATCATGACCTTTTTTTTGTAGGCTTTCTTTATCTCCATTATACTCCATAAATGCTATAAATTCATCACCTCCAACACGGCCAACAATATCTGTTTTCCTAAAATTACTTTTTAGACATTCCGCTAACTCAATTAAGATTTTATCTCCAAATACATGCCCCATAGTATCATTAACATCCTTAAAATTATCTACATCAATCATAAATAATGCATATTTCTTATTTTCATCAACTGATAGCAACATGTGTCTTATCTTTTCCTCAGTAGTACTTTTATTTAGTAATCCTGTCATTAAATCATTTTGAGATTGCTCAATTAACTTATTATACTCTCTCTTTTCTTCATCAATATTTCTTATTTTACCTAGTATCGATATAGTAGCATCTCCAATCTTATCAGGTTCATTAAATACTATAGAACACCATAAATGTATGTTATCTTTAGAACGTATACGTATCTCTATTGCTTCTGGCTTATTACCAATACGTGCATTTTCTAAAGCGTCAAGTAAAATCTGATGGTCTTCTTCATAAATATTTGATAATTGTTCAGAAATTGTTCCTCTTGGTTCTATCTCAAATATACTATAATAGTTATCAGAAAATGTTATTGTACCATCCTTAAAACTATATTCAAATAATATATCTCCCCATTGTTTTAAGGCTGTTTGATAGCGATTAACAAGTCTATTAGATTTTTTATCACTTTTTTCAGAAGTTACATCTGTTGCCTCTGTTACATCCACAATACTTGAATAAAAGTACTTCTTGCCATCTTTATCATTTTCACATAATCTAGAAATCGTTTCTAAAGAAATCAAACGATTATCTTTACATCTAACATGATAATGAAGTGTAACTATATCTCCAGAATTAACTTGGCTTATCATATCTCCAAGTACAACTCTTCTATCTTCTTCTATAATTAAATTGATATACTTTCCATCAAACTTACTTTTAATTTCTTTTTCTGTATAACCTATCAATGATATAAAGCTAGGAGAAATATAATCTAAAGTAAAATTTTCATCAAAATGGATACATTTTACACAAGCAGGAATATTATCTAAAACTCTTCTGTATTTCCAATAGGATTCTTCCATCTCTAAAGACCTTTTCTTAAGCCTATCATTTTCTATTATGACTACAATTAAACTTTTAGAACCCTGCTTACCTTTTACTACATTGCCTGTTCCAAGTATCCATATAGGAGTTCCATCAGATTTTACTACCCTAAATTCAATTGTAACTATATCGCTAATTCCAAGTTGCCTTCTAATTTCATAATTCACATATTCCATATCATCTGGATGCACAAATCCTAATGCTTGATTTTTAAATTTTTCTTCCATCTCTTTAATGGTATAACCTAACATCCTTCTATAGCCTTCATTACATGTAAGAAAAGTAAATTCAGGGTTCATTCCTACTTGAAATATGCCTGCATAAGCATTATCAACCAATTCTTTTATATTCATTGAATGTGTTGGAGTAAAGGCAGAATATACCATACTTTTTTCTTTTTCTATAGAAAGTTCTTTTGATATAACATCTTCCTGATAATTAATGCTCTCAATATTCTTTTCAAAGTAATGCTCATAAAACTTCTCTGCGTTTATAGGCTCATTATAATAAAATCCTTGCAATATTTCTGGTCTCATCTGTTCAATTATTTTTAAAGTTTCTTTATTTTCAATTCCTTCCACATAAACGGACATATTCATACTATGACATAGATTAATAATTTGAGAGACGATTTTTTGGTCTATTACATCATATGTAATACGGTTTAAAAGAGTATGATTAATTTTTAAAGAATCAGCACTTAGTTCACGAAAAATTTCTAAAGATGAATGTTTTGCTCCAAAGCTGTCGAATGTAATCTTAATACCTTGACTTCGAAGAAAATCAAAAGAACTCCTTATTTCTTCTATTTGTTTTATGTTATTATTTTCTGTTAATTCCAATGTAATCAGAGATGGAGATATACCCTCTTGCTTTATAGTGTCTAAAATAAAAAACTTGAAGCTAGGGTCTTCAAGCTGCTGATATGACACATTTATATTCATATTGAAATTTGGCATATATTTTGTCCATACTTTTAATTGCTTTAAAGCTGTTTTAATTACCCATTGACTAACTGTATCCATAAGCCCAGAAGATTCTAAAAAAGGTATAAATTCAGTTGGACCAAGTTTCATTTCAAAATTAGGATTTCTCCAACGAAGCAATACTTCGCATCCATATAGTTTCTTACTATTGTTAAAAATAAGTGGTTGATAATTTAAATAAAATCCTTTAAAATTATTTAATACACTTTCTCTTAGATACTCTATCAACTGTATAGAATACTGCGAAAAAGTCAACTCATCTTTTGAATAGACAATTAGTGTTTTTTTCCCTTGCTTTTTTGCTTTTTCAAATGTAACACGTGCATTTTGGTATAGTGTATCACAATCTATACCATCTTTTGGATAAAAACAAATACTTCCTGATATAGTAAATGAAATAGCATGTCCATTAATCTGTTTTATACATTGTGCGATATCTTGAAACCTATTAAAGAGTTTTGTTAATTCATAACAATCTCCATTTGGATACAAAATTCCAAAACCATTTCCATCTAATCTATATAAACTTATATCTTCAGGTAAAAAAGGTAAAATAGATTTAGAAAACTTTTTTAAAACCCTATCTCCAAATGAATAAGAATATAAGTTATTAATTTGTTCGAAATCATCAATTCCAATAAACATAATACCATATGTCTTTTTCTGTGTTTCTAGACTTGAAAGCATCATTCTCAAATTGTAATTTCCATTTAAATTCGTTAATTTGTCTATAATATTATTAGTTAACATGCCTATTAATCCATCCCCCCTAAATTGCTTTAACTTCTTGAAATAAACTTTTTTCTATTATTTTTTTAATTCCAATCATATTTTCTAGTTATGAAAATTTATATATATATAATAAATTCTTACCTAATTCAAAAGCTATTTTTATACTGGTATACTTTAAATTTACATCATCAACTTGATGATGTTGAAGATGGAGTACCTAATATATTTCAATAAACAATTAAAATATATTATTTATTGAGAATTTAACTATTTGAATTTATTTTATCATATTTTGGAAACATTTTCCTTTTTTTGATATATTACTTAAATTATACCCATACTTATCAAATAAAATCAATAATATACTTATGACTTATTAATTATACATAAAAATAAAATTTATAATTGAGAATAAATTAGTTATATTCAGATATATAGCTTATAAAAAGATACTATATTTAAAAATGTCGAAATTATTAAATAAAAAAATGAAAATAGCCATGTAACTAAATACTCACAGAATTCTTCTGCTTTTTAAAAGTTACATAGCTATTTTCATTACTAGCAATTATAGACTGCCTTTTTAAAACCAACCAATCTTTATCTAATAAAAAATTTAATAGTATTATATACAAAAGGCGCTACTAATATAACACTATCGAATCTATCTAATATACCCCCATGACCAGGTATTATCTTTCCATAATCCTTTATCCCTACATATCTCTTTATTGAGGATGCAAATAAATCTCCTAATTGAGCTATTATACTTCCTATGCTTCCTATTATAGCCAATTGAAGCAAATCAATACCAAATAAATACCCAAATAAAATACAACAAAGTGTACTTCCTATTATTCCTCCAATAGCTCCTTCTACAGTCTTTTTAGGACTCACTTTAGGGATTAACTTATGTTTGCCAAGTAAATAGCCACTAAAATATGCAAATATATCTGTCATAAAAGATATTACAAATATAAGCCATACATAGATATTCCCTCTTTCAAAGCTATTTATAGTTATAACTATAAAATCTAAAAATACTCCTATATAAAAAACTCCTAAAAATGTAATCGAAACATCTATAACATTGCTTTTGCCCATCAACATATAAATTATACTTGCTAAAAATAAAATGAAAAGCACTGCATAAGTATATTCCAATGGTAAGTTAAAAATATTTTTTACAGCTAAATAAATAGAAAATATATACCCTATAATAAATATTGGATGTATATCTTTTATTTTAAATGCTTTATAAAATTCATGTAATGCAATATAAACTATTGCCATCTCAGCTATATAAAGAGGAATCCCTCCATATACAACAAATAGAAATAATGGAACCAGAGCTAGTGAAGCAATAATTCTTGTAAGCATAAAATAATCTCCTTACTTAAGTCCTCCAAATCTTCTATCTCTTTTTTGATATAAATATATAGCCTTTTGTAATTCTTCTTTGTTGAAATCAGGCCAATGTATATCAGTAAAGTAAAACTCAGAATAAGCAACTTCCCAAAGTAAAAAGTTACTCAATCTTTGTTCCCCACTTGTTCTTATGACCAAGTCTGGATCTGGTATAGACTTTGTGCTTAAATAGTTTTTTATAATATCTTCATCAATATTGTTTATATCTATTTTACCACTTTCACAATTTTTTACTATATCTATAAGAGCATTTTTTATATCTGCTCTACTTCCATAGTTCAATGCTAAATTTAAGTTAACTCCTGTATTGTCTTTTGTCATTTCCTTAGCTGAATTTAATTCTCTTATACAAGTTTTTGGTAAAGCACTTATCTCTCCTATAGCTGTTACTTTTACATTATTTTGATGCAGTTCAGCTATTTCATTTCTTAAGTATGTAGATAATAAGTTCATAAGTGTATCAACTTCAAGTTTTGGTCTTTTCCAATTTTCTGTTGAAAATGCATATAGTGTCAAGTGCTTAACACCTAAATTTGAACATTCTTTAACTATATCTCTTATAGTTTCTACTCCAGCCTTATGTCCTGCAGTTCTTGGAAGAAATCTGGATTTTGCCCATCTTCCATTCCCATCCATTATAATAGCAATATGAGTAGGTATGTTATTTAAGTCTATGTCATACATGATGTTGTTATTCATATTTTGCCTCCAATATTGTTCTGACTCCTTAAATTAAGGAGTCAGAAAAGTATGTGATTATTAGTTCTACACTATCACCTATCTCAGATATTTTTATAACTCTAGGAACTACAAGTTTATCTTTATCCTTTTTACCTTCAATAGATTTTATGGTATAAGCTAGATTTTGTTCATCAAAATACTGTTTTACCTCATCTATATGAAGACCTAAAAGGTTATAATATTTTTTCAATATTATACCTCCATTATATCCTTTTCTTTTTTAGCCAATAATGTATCTATTTCTTTTATAAATTTATCAGTCATTTTTTGAACTTCATCTTGTGCTTTCTTTAATTCATCTTCTGTTATTTCTCCGCCTTTTTCCATTTTCTTAATTTTTTCATTGGCGTCTCTTCTTTCATTTCTTATTCTAACTTTAAATTCTTCTGAAGCTTTACTGGCCTTTTTAGCTAATTCTTTTCTTCTTTCCTCTGTTAAAGCTGGTACAGAAAGTCTTATAACTTCACCATCATTAGATGGATTCAATCCTAAATCTGAGTTAGCTATAGCTTTTTCTATTTCATACATAGCAGATTTATCCCAAGGAGATATCATTAGTATTCTTGGCTCTGGTACAGATATAGCACCAATTTGATTTATTGGAGTTGGAGTTCCATAATAATCAACTCTTATTTTGTCTAACATTTGTGCATTGGCTCTTCCTGCTCTTATAGTTCCAAATTCGAACTTTAAAGCATCAATTGTCCCATTCATTTTCTCTTCTAACTGCTTATGTATTTCTAGTTTCATAATTTTACTCCTCCTTCATTCTTCATTATTTTACAGTAGTTCCTATATTTTCACCTTTTACTGCTCTTATTATATTCTCCGTTGTAAGCTCAAATACCTTTATTGGAATCTTATTATCCATACATAAAGATGTAGCTGTAGAATCCATAACTTTTAATTCTTTTTGTATAACTTCCATATAGCTTAATTCTGTAAATTTCTTAGCATCTGCATGTACTTTTGGATCCTTGTCATATACTGCATCAACATTTTTAGCTAACAAAATAACTTCTGCTTCCATTTCAGCAGCACGTAAAGCAGCAGTTGTATCTGTTGTAAAGTAAGGGTTTCCAGTTCCTGCACCAAATATAACAACTCTTTCCTTTTCTAAATGTCTAACTGCTCTTCTTCTTATATATGGTTCTGCAATTTGTCTCATATCTATAGCAGTTTGAACTCTTGTAGCAACGTCTATATTTTCTAGTGCATCTTGTAATGCCATTGCATTCATAACTGTAGCTAACATACCTATATAGTCAGCAGTAGTTCTATCCATTCCTTCGCTAGTTCTACCTCTCCAGAAGTTTCCTCCACCTACAACTACAGCCACTTCAACACCTATTTCTTGTATTTTTTTAATAGCAATAGCAATATCATTAACTACATCATTATTTATACCAAAACCTCTTTCTCCCGCTAATGCTTCTCCACTTAATTTTAACAATACCCTTTTGTACATTGGTTTATCCATCAGAAACCTCCTATTTCAATCCTTCATATCCATTTTTTCTATTTTTTAAAAAAGAGAACACCTGCGTGTTCTCTCTTTGGTTATTACTTAAGTTGCTTAGCAACTTCTTCTGCAAAGTTTTCTTCTCTCTTTTGTATACCTTCACCAACTTCGAATCTCACAACTTTAACAACTTTTATATCAGAACCTACTGCTTTAGCAACATCAGCAACTAATTGTTTAACAGTTATATCTGGATTTTTAACGAAAGTTTGCTCTAATAAACAAACCTCTTTTAATTCTTTTTCTAATCTTCCTTTAACCATTTTTTCAACTATATTAGCTGGCTTTCCTTCATTTAATGCTTGTTGAGTTAATACTTCTGTTTCATGTGCTATGTATTCAGCATCTACTTCATCTCTTGAAACGTATTTAGGATTCATAGCAGCAACTTGCATAGCTACATCTTTACCTAATTCTAAAACTTTGGCATCTCTAGCTTCTGTTTCCATTTCAACAAGAACACCTATTTTTCCACCACCGTGGATATATCCAGCAACTTGTCCATTAGTTACAACTTTAGCAAATCTTCTAAAGTCTAATTTTTCACCTATTTTTGCAACTCTATTATTTAAAACTTCTTGTAAAGTTATTCCTTCTCTATGAGTTTCACCTAATAAAGAAGCGATATCTTCTTTATCAGTAGCTAATGCCATACAAGCAGCATCTTTAACGAACACTTTGAAGTCTTCATTTTTAGCAACGAAATCTGTTTCTGAGTTAACTTCTACCATAGAAGCAACTGTATTATCATCGTTCATTTCTATTGCAACTAGACCTTCAGCAGCAACTCTACCAGCTTTTTTAGCAGCTTTTGATAATCCTTTTTCTCTTAATAAATCTACTGCTTTTTCCATATTTCCTTCAGCTTCTTGTAAAGCTTTCTTACAGTCCATCATTCCTGCGCCTGTACTTTCTCTTAACTCTTTTACCATTTGAGCAGTTATATTAGCCATTTTTTAAGTTTCCTCCTACTTATTCTATTCCATATTATAAATGGTAAGGGCGACCCTTACCATTTAATTGTCAAATTATTATTCTTGGTCTTCAGCTACTTCTTCTTCAGCACCTTGTCTACCTTCAATTACAGCTGTTGCCATAGCACCAGTTATTAATTTTACGGCTCTTATTGCATCATCATTTCCTGGTATAGCAAAGTCTAATTGTTCTGGGTCACAGTTTGTATCAACTATACCAACTACTGGTATACCTAATCTGTGAGCTTCTTGAATAGCTATGTTTTCTTTTCTTGGGTCAACTACGAACATTGCACCTGGTAATTCAGGCATGTCTTTTATTCCACCTAAGTACTTTTCTAGTTTTTCTTTTTCAGCTCTTAATTTTATAACTTCTTTTTTAGGAAGAACGTTAAATACGCCTTCTTCTTCCATTTTTTCTAATTCTCTTAATTTATTTATTCTAGTTTTTATAGTTTTGTGGTTTGTTAACATTCCACCTAACCATCTTTCATTAACAAAGTACATTCCACATCTTTCAGCTTCATCTTTTATCGCATCTTGAGCTTGTTTCTTAGTTCCTACGAATAAAATTGGCTTTCCTGTTTCAGCTACTTCTTTAGTGAACTTGTAAGCTTCTTCAACTTTTTTAACTGTTTTTTGTAAGTCGATTATATATATTCCATTTCTTTCTGTGAATATATACTTAGCCATTTTAGGGTTCCATCTTCTTGTTTGGTGACCGAAGTGAACACCTGCTTCTAATAATTGTTTCATTGATATTACTGACATATTTACCTCCTGGTTTTATACCTCCAGCTTGATCTTCTCCCTAAAAAACCATGTAATAGGCACCTTTTAAGGATCCCAATGCTGTGTGTGATTTATTTTATTTTTTCACCTCTAGTAGTATATCATAGAGGTGAAAAAATAACAATATTTTTTCCATATTTTCTATTTTTATATTTTTTTGTATATTTTATACCATTTTTTTGAATTTAATTTGCAAATTTCATTTTTAATTTTATTTTTAGTGGTACATTATCAACACTATTATCACTGACTATATCTACACTTCCAAGTAAATCACCTGAACTAGTGTAATATTTTATAGTACCCATAGTATCACCTTTTTTAACAGGATACTCCATATTTTTAATTTTTACTTCAGATTTTATATTTTCATCATTTTTTAATATTGTATAAAGTTCATTTTTTGCTTTTAAAGTAACCTCTAGTTCTTTCATTCCTTTTATATATTTCTTACCAATAAAGCTATCTTTATCAATTACTTTTTTCATATTAAAATTCTCTTTTCCATATTTTAACATAGCCAAAGAAGAGGATATTCTTTTATCTTTATGATTAGCACCTAATACAACGCCTATTACTCTACGTTTTTTCTCATTTTTATCATTCTTATTAACAATCATAGAAAATGATAAACAATAGCCAGCATTCCCAGTGTACCCTGTTTTTATACCATCAACTTCAGGTATAATTCTCAATAATGCATTTGTATTGCTTTTTTCAAAGCTTCTATCTGAGTTCGTATAGGTTTCCATATCAGTTATAGCTGTTACTTGCTTTTCATAATGGTCAAACATGTATTTTCCAAGAATAGATATATCTCTTGCAGTAGATATATTTTCTTTTGCTGGTTTTTTGGGATTACTTAAATCATATATTGGAAGACCATTTGGATTTAAAAAATGAGTATTAGTCATTCCTATTTCTTTTGCTTTTTTGTTCATCCTATCTACAAATGCCTCTTTAGATTTGCAAATATGTTTTGCTATAGCAATTGCTGCATCATTTCCTGATACAATCATAAGACCTCTCATAAGTTCTATAAGTGGTACTTCTTCACCAACTTTTAGTTTATAGCTTGAACCTTTCACTGAAGCAATAGACTTGTCTATCTTTATTGTGTCAGTTTCTTTTACTTCTTTATTTTCAATAGCCTCTATTGCAAGTAAAAAAGTCATCATCTTACTTAAACTTGCTAAAGGTACCTTCATATCAGGCTCTTTACCATACAAGACTCTACCTGTTTCTTGGTCTATAAGTATAGATGTTTTTGAGTATTTGTCTACGGATTTTTCATCAGCATATGAATAATTTGGTATTATAAATGCTAGAATTAGAGTTAATGTTAAAATTTTTTTTATTCCGTTTTTCAATTTTTTCACCTTCTTGGATTATTAAGTATATTTATATTTAAATTTTCCCTCTTTAGTCCAATTTATATCTAGTAATTAATACCTATCCATATTTACACAGATATTATCTTATCATTCTCTTAATAATCACAGATGCCCAAATTGCTCCTATTGTAACTCCTAAAAATACTTCTATACCTGCTAAAGCTTTACCAATCAAACTTGTAGCAACCATATCTCCGTATCCTACTGTACTAAATGTAGCCATACTAAAATACCATAAATCTATATATGTTTTAAAAATCTCACTTGCTGAATAATTACCTAAGTTATTTATATTTAAAGTTATAAGTGTACTGTTTGAACTTTCTATACCTACGAATAGATATAATAAGGCAAAACTACTTATTATAGCTATAATCACAAATAATATATTCCATGGTTTTTCTCCATAACCTGTAGTATAGTGCGCTATTTGGTCAAAAAACTTTTCAACTAAATAACTGCTGAGAGTTGGATAGTCAGAACGTTTTATCATTTTGCTACTATAAATTCTTTCCTTATAATAGTAAGGACCTATCATCTCATAATCTCCAATTTTTGTAGCTTGATTTCTAGCTATTCTATAATTTATTTTTCCATGCTTGCATTCACTTTTTCCATACTCCACATTTTTAAGTATAAATTTTGTACACATACTAAAAATTATTCCATCCATTCTTGGAAAATTTTCTACTTTATTAACTACTAAATCAGGCCCTTTAAATTTTACTTTTTCAAATATCTTATCATTTATATATACCTTATTGAACTTTGTTTTATTAAAATCACAATTTTCTAAAAATACACAAGCATTAAAAGATACTTGACCCCTGAAATCTGTATAGTTAAAAATAACATTTTTTTTAAAAAGATATTTTCTAAAATTTGCTTCTTTTTTAAATATCGTTTCAGAAAAATTTAATAATTTATAGTCATAAGTTAATATTTCTTCTGCATTAAATTCATTCTCAAATATAAATCCATTAAATGCATTTATTTCTTCCTTATATATATTGTCCATCATCAGTTTTATATCTTCACTAGACTTATTCTCTTTGTGAAAAATACAATATCCAGAAGAATCTGCTTCTCTATGACATTTTTTTCTTTCATCTATTTTAGATATCCATTTGCAATTCATAAATATCCTCCAGTACAAAAAAATTATCACTATTTTGTATTAGTTTGGATATTATTTTATTTTATATACTTAAATACATACAAAATATATATTAAATTGTTTATTTTAAAATTTTCAAGTTATTTCTCCTTAGATAAACATTAAAATTTATCTATACTCAGTATCTTTGTTTGTCATCCCCATAGAGTAGTACAATTACAAAACTACTTATCTTTTCTAAGTAGTTTTGTAATCATATTTAATGCTACTAAGTCATCCATAAATCCTATTGGAAATACAAAGTCTGGAATAACATCCGTTGATATAACAAAGTAAAGCAGCATACTTCCAGTCAATAAATATTTTTTTATTCCTAATTTTCCTGTACAAAATTCAGCATACATGTCCCTCAGTCTATCTGTAAATTGTCCTTGTTTTTCTATAGAATCTATTTTTTTACTAAAACTATCAAAAAGTAATTTTTTCCCTTCATCTGTTTGAACATATAATTCACATTTACTTAACTCTTTCTCAATATTTCCGTTGAAATTTTTATCATTAATTAAATTTGCAAATCCAAGTACATCATCAAAGTTACTAAAATCGCTATCTATATTAAAAATTTGTTTATTATTACTGTTTTTAAACTCATATCCTGATGCTTTTAATAACTCTTCTAAATTTACATTTAAGTGTATTGCAATCTTTTCTAGGTGATTTATATTCGGTTTTTGTTTATTATTTGCTATGCGAGATATAGTAGATTTATCAATTCCGCTTTTTTTACTCAACGCTCCCATTGATATTGATTTTTCTTTTAGTAATGCCTTCAATAGATTACCAAAACTCTCAACCTCAATATGTTGCTCCATTATTTTCACCTGCTTTATTATGTTTGATTTTATATTATATAATATGAATTTTTTGTTTTTTAGGTGTTACAAAATGTTGAAATTCTATCAACACTCTATTGGTTTATCTGTAACAATTTATCTCTTTTTACAATACTATAACTATATAAGTATAAAATTTAAGAGAAAGGATGTTAATCTACTGTGATTGAATCAATTTTATTAGTAACTTCTCTTTGTATAGATGCCTTTGTAACAAGTTTTGGATATGGCGTAAATAAAGTTAAAGTTCCTTTATATTCAAATATGATTATTAGTGTGGTTTCTTCAGCAATTTTGGCAATATCACTTTTTGCAGGTACAATAGCTAGAGACTTCTTACCTCAAAATATAACAATGTTGATATGCTTTTTAATTTTATTTTTATTAGGAAGTTCTCGATTAGTTGAGAGTTTCTTTAAATCTTATTTCAAAAAAAAATCCATACATTCAAAAGATTATAATTTTAATATGCTAGATCTTAAGTTAAATTTTAATGTTAGTGTTGAACCTGACACTTTAGATACAAATAAATCTAAAATTCTTAAACCTGCTGAAGCATTTACACTTGCACTTGCTTTAAGCTTAGATGGATTAGCTATTGGATTTGGAAGTGGTCTTGTAGGTGTAAATTATATACAAGTTATCTTATTTTCTCTAATTTCAAATATATTAGCAGTATCATTTGGTTGTTTACTAGGAAATGTATTTGTTAAAAATATAAATCTAAATTTATCTTGGTTAAGCGGTTTGATTTTACTAATTATTGGATTTATGAAAATATGTTAACAAAAAGGCTATCTTAAAATTTTATTTTAGATAGCCTTTTTATATATATTTTAAATGATAAAAATTTCTACTTAAATTTAATTATTATATTAGATGAAAATTTACAATCAAATACATTTACCGAACTACAAACTTCTCTTATTGCATATTGAGTTTAATATATCCAAGCTGAACTCCCTTTGTGACAGCTTCTAATGAAGAAGATACATTTAGTTTATCAAAAATGTTTTGGATATGATTAGATACTGTTCGCTCACTTAAGTATAATTGAGTTGCTATATCTTTTCTCTTAACTCCATTATATAGAAATTGCAATATTAATTTTTCTCTATGTGTTAGCTCTTCAATATATTTTATTTCATTGGGAAAATAATTATATCCATTTTGAATCTGATTTAATATTTCAATAAATTTATCTGGCTCGATATTTTTATTTATAAAGCCTTTTGCACCCATTTTTTGAGCTTCATACTTATATACAGGCAAATCATAACCCGTTAACATGACTATTTTTACTTTAGGTATTATTCTTATAATGTCTTTTGCTAGAGACAACCCATCATTGTCAATTTTTCCTAAATTAATATCAATAAGAATTATATCTGGTTTTTCATTTTTAATTATTGAAATTACCTGGGAAATATCTTTAATATAAATAAATTTTTCTATTTCAGTATAATCTTCTAATGCAATTTCTAAGCTTTTTGCAAATAATACATGGTCATCTATTAATAAAATATTTATAATAATTCTCTCCTTCCATAGGAATTTTTACAACAATACTAAACCCAGAAGCTGTCTTATCAATATTAAAAACACCATTTAATCTGTGTAATTGTTCTTGAATAGAAGATAGCCCATTATTTTGATATCTTATTAAATCATATTCACTTTCCACTCCCACTCCGTTATCTAATACTGAAAGAATTATATCTTTATTTTTTTGAATTAGTGAAATTTCGATTTTAGAGCAATTTGAATGTTTAAAAGCATTTGTTACTAGCTCTTTTAATATACGGTATATAATAAAATTATATGGTTCAGCCAAAAATATATTATCTTCACATGTAAAACAAATTTCTATATTTTTAGATAAATAATTACCTCTAACCATAACAAACATATTTTCTATATTTTCTTTTAATGTAAGTGTTTTTAACAATATTGGATGATAATCCTGCATTTGATTGCGAATAGATAGATTTAATTTTTCTAATGTACTTACGATTATATATTTTACATCTGGATTTTCAGATTTTTTCATCATATTTTTAATTGACAGTAAATCTTGTAATACTTCATCATGTAGATAATTAGAAAAATCCTTTTTAAGCTCTTCCTCTTTATATATCTGCATTAGATTATTTATTAAGTTACTTTCTTGCACACTAAATTTTTTTACTGAATTTTTATTATATATGATATCATCAATGTTTGTGTAAATTAAAATAAAGTAAAGTAGAGTAAACCAAAATATACAATGTATTATTATAAAATACGTAATTATATTAAGGTCTAATAGTTTTCCAATTCCAACGAAAAATACACTTATTAAAGAAATAAAAATCAATCTTTTCTTACCATTTAGCATAGTATTTTGTTTTATATAACCTTTATCTTTTATAGCAATATTATGGATACTAAATATGGCTAATGATATAATTAAATACATTCCTAGATTCTCAACATATTCCTGTTTTTTAGAAAAAACTATAGCATATACAAGGAATATAAACAATAAAATAGCTGAATATATAAAATTTCTTTTCTCACACTTTAAAACAAGTATCACAGTTTTTTTATATAAGACTATTAAGAATATAAAGCTTATCAAACTTATAATTATTTGTAATAAATAAAGTAGTGCAAACAGATGATTATCAATAAATTTTGAAACGACTGTCAAAGCACACATAAGTTTCAATATAAATTCTAAGCCTTTCTGGTAGTTGTATTTGTAATCTTGAAAGAAAAATACAAATAAAAATCTTACACTTTCAAAAACAATAATTGGACTTAGGAAAAAAATTAATTCAGAAGATGTTTTACTATTATCAAATAAAAATAAAAAATACCAAGAAAGCAAAACAAGCAAGTTTGTAAATTGTACGAGCACTCTATTTTGTTTCAAGTTAATTAATTCAATGTACATTATATCAACAACTATAATAGATACAAGTAAGAGATTGAAAATGGAAATACTTTTAATATTTTTATTATTAAAAAATTCATAAATTAGAAATAATATTATCAATAATTGATTTATTAATATGAAAATCTTTCTTTTATTATAACTGACTTTGAACATATTAACTCCTTTCTGATAATTAATTATATGATAACATTACATAACTTGTAAATTAATTTATATACAAGATGCTTATCTTCTATTTTCCAAATATTTTATAAAATTTTTAATGCTATTTTTTAAGCATTATTTTATAACATGAATACTTTGTTAAAATGTAATATCCTATATATACTAGTGTAAATATGACACTTGCAAATACTATTGGAATTATTATAGGTGTATTATTTCCTAATATGTTATCTATTAAAGCAGATTTGTAAGCAATTAATCCAAATATACTATGTGCCATTCCTAATACATATGGTATCGAAAAAAACACTAAAATCTGATTCTTAATTATTTTCTTTATATTTTTTTGACTATATCCTATTTTACTCAATATATTAAAACTATTTCTATCATAAATGGCATTAGAAATACTGTGAAAATACAGCATACTTCCTGTAGCAATAAAAAATATAACAGAAAGAAAGCTAATCAATAAAAAAGTTGAACTACTCTCATGCACAATTTCAAATTTTCTTTGATAAGCACTTATAAAATATGGATTATTCTTTAATAAATTTTTAAGTTTTTCATAAATTTCTTTATTATCTCTCATATCTTTTCCATCAATACTTATAATAGAATTTCTTGATAGATTATTGTATCTAGATATTTCATTATATAATTTATCCGACACTATTAATGTTCCAATACTATTTGAAAAACTAATTGGATTATCTAATGTAGTATCCTTTATAACCACATCTACCTTTTTATCTGAATATAAATCTAAATTAAGGATTTTCCCTTTATCCACATTCTCTTCACTTGGTCTATATTTTACTAATACACTTTCATTATAATTCAGAGGTTTTAAATCAAATTTTTTCCCTTGTTGTTTAATTAATTCTATATAATCAGACTCTGATATACAGTCAAATCCAGAGATTCTTCCTTTGTCTTTGCCAATAGAATACTCAATCGGTAAATTTTTTGATGAAGAATTTACTTTTATAATATTTGTTTCTCTGTATTTAAGGTTTTCTATTAATTCATAATCTCTTACAGCATTAATAATTTTATCAACATTACTTTTTTCTTCTAACTTAAACTCAATAGCAGAAGGTACTATACGAGAAACTGCTACTACAGGATAATAAATTGATAAAACAGTTGACGCAAATATACATAATGTTCCTGCTGACAACAAAGTTAATAAAATTAATGTTTTTGCATTAGAACGTATGGAGTAAATAAACTTAGGAATTGTAATAATCTGTATTTCTCTATAAAAATGATTTTTTTTAGTTTTTAATATTCTAATAATATAAGGTAAAAATGAATTTATAAAAAAAACAGTTCCAACAACTACGCAAAGTAAGGTCAATATAGCAATTGGAGAAAAACCAATACTATACCAAACAGAATCCTTTCCTCTAGTCATATCAAAAGCTAGTACATATCCTAATACAAGCATAAAAATACCTATAAAAGCTATCAAAGGTCTTATTATAATCTGTTTTTCTTCGTTTCGTTCTATTTTGACTAAATTAAGAAGAGAATTTCTTCGAATCAATTTCCAATTTGAAAAATATAGTACAAGTAATATAACAATTAAAAATAATATACTAGAAATAACAGCATTTACATTGAAAAAAGGTATCTTTGAACTATCTACATTTAAATTTAATGAATGCACAATTACATGTATAATAAACTTATGTAATAATGAACCAGCTAAAACACCTATAATAAAAGCAATCATGCAAATAAATATATTTTCAATCATAACTAATTTTAATATACTTGATTTTCTATATCCCATCAAGGTGTATATGCCAAGCTCTCTCATTCTACGTCTTATAAAAAATCTATTTGAGTAAAGCATATAGAATAATACAAATGAAATTATAAAAATTGAAATAGTTTTTGTCATAGTTTCTACTCTTCCATCTGATGAAATTTTATTCATTATAATATCATTCACAGAAAAAGATACAAAACTAAAAAATATCATGAGTATAAAAGCTACAGAAAACAAATATAATGAATAAAACGAAAAGTTTTTCTTGAGATTCTTTTTAGCAATGTTATATATATTCATTTTTACTATCTCCTTTTAATGTATACTAATATATTTCTTCTAGTTTACTGGTCTTGCTAACTATAGCTTCAAAGAAATCTTTATGATTTTTTTCATTTTTTTGAAGTTCATCTATAATTTGACCATCCCTAAAAATCAAAATTCTACTACAAAAACTAGCTACATAAGCATCATGTGTTACCATCAATATAGTAGTTTTTAATTCTCGATTTACATCACTTAGTGTTTTTAGTAACTCATTTGCTGATACTGAGTCAAGTGCTCCAGTTGGCTCATCTGCAAGTATTATAGATGGTTTTTTTATAATAGCTCTTGCTGCAGCAACCCTTTGACATTGACCACCAGATAACTCATTTGGATACTTATACAAAGTTGAATCTATTCCAAAACGTTTTGTCAATAACTTGATAGAATCTTCGATTTCACTTGCTTGCATATGTTTTAAAGTAAGTGGTACAGCTATATTTTCAAAAACATTCAAACTATCAATCAAAAAGTATTCTTGAAATATAAATCCAATATTATCCTTTATAAAATCCGCAGTAGAGTTATTATTTAATTCTTTTAAATTTACACCATTAATTACTATCTCACCACTATTTACACTATCTATTGTAGATAATACATTTAGTAAAGTTGTTTTTCCAGAACCTGATGCTCCCATAATTCCAACAAATTCACCAGAATTTACCTCGAATGAAACATGATTCAAACTTGGTTTTTTATTTTTACTGTAAGTCTTTGTTACATCTTTTACAGATAATAGAACATCCATATTTATACCTCCTTTAATATTATTTCATCTATGTTTAAAGTATAAATTTTTACACACAAAAAAACATGAGTAAAATACGCAAAAATAATCGCATTTATTACTCATGTTTTGTAAAATAATTATTTACATTTTAAATAGTCATTTATGTTTTTTACATTTGTTTTCTATTTTCTCTAATTTCTCTTTGAATCTGTTTAAGAGCTTTTTTTGAACCTCTCTGAATGTCTTTTTCTAATTTTCTATCTTTAAAACTAGTAAACAATGAATTTAAATCATATCCTTCTGGATATAACTCTTCTGCTTTTATACTAAGTTCTAATCTTTTTATATTTACTAAAACAAAATTGTCTTTAAATAATATTTCTACATTATTAAATTTGTCTCTAGGTTTATACACAACTCCAAAGTCATTTTCATCCAATAATTTTACTTTATCACCTGTATTATACTCTGTATAATTGGAAATAAATTCAACATTATCTTTATTTTCAGTATGGGATTTTAATTTACTTCTCTTAACTAAATCTAAATTGTAGTTTCTATCAGTTATATATTCTTTAGCTCTACTTAATACCTTATTTTTTATTCCCATCTTTTTAGAAATAAAAAGAGCATTACTATCTTCAGATTTTCCTATTGTTAATTTATATAATGGTTCTAAAGTTTCTTTATCAAACATCATACCTGCATTTTCAAATTCTGGATGCAAATTAGCAAACTTTTTTATTTCGCCATAATGAGTTGATGCTATTGTTATACATCCCATACTATAAAACTCTTCTAGCAATGATATTGCTAGTCCTGCTCCTTCATTGGGTTCAGTTCCACTACCTATCTCATCAAATAGAACAAGTGTAGAATTATTTGATGAGTCCATAATTTCTGCAATATTTTTTATGTGTGATGAAAAAGTACTTAGAGCATTTTCAATACTTTGATTATCTCCTATATCTACAAACACTTTTTCAAATACACTTAGTTCGCTGTCTTCTTTAGCAGAAATATCAAAACCACATTGAACCATCAAAGTTAATAGACCAACAGTCTTAAGAGTTACAGTTTTTCCACCTGCATTAGGTCCTGTTATTACAAGACTTCTATAACTTTTACCTATTTCAAAATCTAAAGGTACCACATCTCCTGTTAAAAGTGGGTGCTTACCTTTGATTATTTTTATATATCCATTGTTGTTTATTCTTGGAGTAATACCATTTATTTTTTGACTATATTTAGCTTTTGCAAATACCATATCATATTCAGAAAGTATTTCTATATTTAACTTTATCTGAGTTATTTTATCAAATATAAGCTCTGTTAAATAAGATAATATCTTATATTCTTCAATAGTCTCGTCAGCTTTTAACATAGTCAATTCTGTACTTAAATTTGACACACTTATTGGTTCAACGAATACAGTATTTCCTTTTGATGAAGTATCTAATATAGTACCATCAACTTCATTTTTATAAGAAGATTTAATTGGTATTACATATCTATCATTTCTTTTACTTATTATAAACTCTTGTATATACTTTTTGTTTATACTTGATGTTATAAACTTATTTAATCTATCTTTTATTTTTCCTTCTGTAACTTCTATATTTCTTCTTACCTTTTTTAATTCTTTACTGGCATTAGAATCAACTTTATTTGATTTTATGCAGTAGTTTATCTCTTCCTCTATGTTTTTGCATTCTGTTATATTTAAAGCATAAGAACTTAATGTAGGCGAATAAAATTCTTTGTCTAACATAAAAGCTTTCATCTTCCTACAACCTCTTAAAAAATCCTCTATATTTACAAGTTCAATAGGTTCTATTATCATTCCTTTTTCAATTTTATCTATTGTAGAACCTGCATTAAACAACCCTTCAAGTGGTATATGATTACTATTTTCAATTATTTTTCTAGCTTCTTTATTTTCTTTTAATTTCCTTCTTACTACTTCAATATTACCACTAGGAGTTAATTTGTCTATTAAATTTCTTCCAAGTGAACTTACACAATGTATTTTTATTAATTCTTTAACCTCATTTAGTTGTAGTCTTTCAATTGTATTACTATTCATTATTTTACTTTCTCCTTTATTTATAAGTCATGAATTTTAAATAACTATTTCACTTATTTTTATAATAATTATTTGTAATCGACTTAATAAATAAGGAATTATTGTTCATTAAACTCCTTATTTATTAAGAAGTCTAACCCCGGACTCACTAATGTTAGTATTCTTTTTCATAAAACACTGCTCCTTTTCTATTTTTACTTAACTATTTTAGTCACTTTAACATTATTTCATAAATTATATCCTAGTGTCAATATAAATAAATTTATTTATCTTTTAACATAATAAAACACCTATAATACTCACTATTAAAATAAAAATAATGTTTATTCTTTCATTTATACCCAACATTTCTTACAGAATGTAATTTTATAAAAATTACATATTATGAAGTTAAGCTCTTTAAATTATTAACCCTAACAAAAAACAAAAGAATAACTGATAGTATCAAAGCATTCTTAATATGCTTTAATAAAATCAGTTATTTATAATTTAATATAATTTTTAAAATTACCCTTTATAAGTAATTAGTGGTTTCATAGTTGCCACTACTTGAATAAGCTTATATTCTATCAAACTTTCAATAATTTGTTCTATATTTTTATATGCTTCTGGAGCCTCTTGAAATAACAAGTTTATATCATTACATAGAATATGACTTTTAAATTTTGTTTGTTTTATAGTATCTTTATTATACTTGTTTTTAAGACGAGATTTACAAATTGAACGAGACCATTTTCTACCAGCTCCATGTGATAGAGAATATAAAGACAGTTCTGTATTTTCAGTAGGCATAACTATATATGATAGACTTCCTCTTGAACCAGGTATAATTACAGCTCCTCTTTCACTTGAAACAGCACCTTTTCTATGTATGAATTTATCTTCCCTTTTTTCTATAAAATTATGATTTATAGACAATATTTTTTCAATATCTCTAGATATACCTATTGATTGCATGATTTTTTTACTAACAATTTCACGATTACGCTCTGACCAGATTAAAGCTTTATCATGATTTATCATATAATCTCTTTCTTTTTCACTTCCAACTTCAATACCATTTTTATTATAAAATTTTTTAAGTATGGTTTCTCCGTAATTTCTTGACCCACAATGAACTAACATCATTATGTCATCAGATGAAAATCTTAATAGTTCAAATTTTTCTTTATTGTGAATTTTATTTACACATTGAAATTCTATAAAATGATTTCCACTTCCAATAGTCCCCAAATTTGATATTGGGCATTCCTCTTCATATGGATTTATTATTTTTATATCAGATAAATCTTTAATTTCATAAAGACGTTTAATCCATCTATCTTTTTTAAATTTCTTTTTGGAAATTCCAGTTTTAAATAAAGTCATGCCACAACCTATATCATTTCCAATTATATGTGGATAGATAATATCTTTGGTTTCAACTGCTAGGCCCACAGGTATTTTACCTGCATGTAAATCAGGCAATCCTACTATTCTTAAAACTCCATTCAATTTTAAAATATCTTCAAGTTGTTTCTTTGCTATATCTTCAATCCAACACTTGTTACTTGCTATTATTTTTATTTCACTCATACTTTGCTCCTTTTTAATATACTCCTGCCTTTAAAAAGTAGCAAAAAGCTGTGACTTTTAGCCACAGCTTTTTATTTTAAACTACAAAAGCAGGTGGCTATTTGTTAAAATACTCTTAAACGTTTAACACCTCATTATTTTTTGCTAACATAATAACCACTTCCTCTCATAATTAAAACAATACTAAAATTTTAATCTATATGTATATTATTTATAGACATTTATTTTAAAATGTACAATATATAATTTTTATATTATAGAACCTATAATAATCATTGAAATCATAACTATAGCTAAGCCAGCAACAACAATTTTTTTATGTAATTTTCTTCTCACTTTACTTTTATCTTCTTTTCTAACCTGAACAATTTTTTTTGGTTCTTCTTCTAATTTATCTTCAACCTCTATATATGCTTTTTCATACATTACCTTACTAAGGTCAACAATAATATCATTAGCTCTAGTATATTTATTATTTCTACCAAGCAGTCTTTTTATAACATTTATAAGTTCTATGTTGCCATTAATTGCTCTTATACTATTCCAATCTAGCCCTTTATCAATCAATTGTAACATTTTTTCTTCTGAATTTGCTTCTCCAAAAGGTAATTTCTTAAATATAGACTCAAATAAAATAAGACCTGTTGCGAAAAAATCACTCTCTCTATCAGTATAGTTTATACATAGTTGATGTGGACATAAATATCTTCTATTTCCATAGCTTCTTGTATTAACCCCATTATTTGCTTTTGTAATTCCAAAATCACAAATTTTAATATTATATTCTGTATTCACCATTATACTACTTGACTTTAAACTGCCATGATATGAATAATTTCTATGTATCATTTCTAAAGCTTTTAAAACTTGTATCATTATATTTATAATTGCTTCTAGATGAAGATAATTACCTAGAATTAATTCATCTAGGCCAATACCATCAAAGTCTTCACTTACAATATAATATAATGTTGTTTCTTCTGTGCAATGAATCCCAACATCAATTATTTTTAGTATATAAGGAGAGTTTATTTCATCTAAAGCAGTACTTTCATCAATTAAATTTGATACAAAATCTTCACAAATATAGTTATTGTGTTTTATAACTTTTATTAACACATTTTTTCTGTAAAAAACATCCCTAGCTTTATAGATTTTGTTAATTTCTAAAACGTCATCAGAATTTACTACCTCATACCTATTGCCTATAAAATTCAACCCTGTCACCTCCTCATACATTTTATATAACTAAATCTATTTATAATTATACCAATATATAGGAATATTTTCTATATATTAATGATTCTAATATCAAAACGACAATTAGTAAGTCTACTCTTATACAAAAAACAAGAGAGTTATCAACTCTCTTGTTTTTTGTATCAATTCAATATTAAGCTAAAAAATAATCTATTTTTTCAATTCTTTATAAGAACTATTTGATATATGTTCTCTTTTTATGACTTTTCCATTTGAGTCTTTATACACCCTATATGTAGAATATTTATCTTTTCCAGTGTTTTTTACTTCTATAGATATATTTGGTTTATCACCAGAATTGCCATATACTATAGATGATACACTTCCTCCACCTGCATAATTTTTAATATATACAGGATGGTTATATGGATTTTTAAATTTTAAATTTAATCCTCCATCACTTACCGTAGCATCTCTACCTCTTGGTACATAAGTAGATGCAGATGAGTGGTTTGTAACTTGTGTTATTTCCATACCTGAAAGAAGAGCTGCATTATAAACTGTTGAAGATGTTTGACAAACACCTCCACCTGCTGATTGCTCTAATTTTCCATAAACTATAACTGGTGCATCTTTGTAACCATTAGCTTTATTGCTAGGCCCTGTAAGCTTATTATATGAAAATTCTTCACCTGGCATTAGTAAAACATCACTAGTTTTTCTTGCTGACAATGCCACATTATATGCTCTACCTGATACAGATTGAGAATATGTTGTTGAATATTGACCTATAACAGAATTCACAGATTTTACTTGTTCTGTCGTTATATCTGGTTTTTGAAGGTTTACTTTTAGTTCTAAAGGCTTATGCTCTTTATTTTTTATCATGTTGTATATAGATTCTTTATTTGATGCCAAGTCAAATTCTCTACCTATAACAGACTCTGTGTAATTTAATCCACCACTTCCAACACTAACTGAAGCATTTTTCATTTTAACGTTGATGCTATCTGCTACTGAAGATACTTGAGCACTAAGTTTTGCCTCATCATATCCAGATTCTATTTTCAGGGATAGCTTATTTATTCTTATATCAATATACTTCTTTAAGTTTTGAAAGTAAGAACCTTTTTTTGTACTCTCATAAGCATTTTTTACAACTTCTTCTGTGTTATATTTTAAATCAATATCATTTGGAGATATTTTATAATCTTTTCCATCATAAGTAAGATTCAGGTCTTCTGGAGTATACTTATCTGTTACAGCTTTTAATGCTTCTTCTTTGCTCATATCGGATACATTTATATCTTCTATATATACATTTTTAGCTATTTTCCCATTATATAGAAATTTGTTGTTAAAAAAATAAGTAGACACACCAATCGCTACAGCTAAAACTGCTAACACTATTATAAAATTTCGTTTTTTTTCTTTTCCTAATTTTGAAACCCTTGTTGTACTTCTGCTCATAAATTCACCTCATTTTAACACTAACTTAATTTATCTTAATTTTGCTTATTAAAGTTTCCCTTTCAAAACTACTTTAGATTATATTTGAATAGCTTTTTTTAAACAAGGCATTTAAGCAAATGTAACTTTATTGTAAATTTATGTCTTATAATTAGATTTCTTTTTGACACTTTTTAATTATATTTTTTTAATTATACCTTAATAAAAAATTTACTCTTTATTTACGAATATTGATTAAGTTACATTAAAAATCAAATATATCCTATTACTGGATAATGGTCTGATAAATAAATCTTCTCTACTATATATCCTTTTAGTTCAGTTTTTCTATCAACAAAAATATAATCTATCCTAGAATTTGACTTTTCAAAGGTTGCAAACTGAGATTTATTTAGACAAACAGCCATATCACTAAACATATTTAAAGAGATATTTTTTTCATTGAAATCACCACATAAAACAACAGCTCCTACTAATCTATTTCTATAGTCTATTATTTCATCCAGTTGCTTTGCTCTCTCTTCTCTATCTAAACCTAAGTGAACATTTATAATATTTATAATTCTTCCATAATCATCTACAGTTATACAAAGTGCTCCTCGCTGTTCTTTTTTACTAGTTAAAAAAAAATGATTATTGTTTAATATTTTTAATTTTGTAAATGTACAAATTCCATATAGCATATTTACCTTTTTTACATTTGTAGCAAATACACCATCCATATTTAAAACAGCCTTTAAAGCTAAAAATTGAGGGTATAGTACTTCCTGCAAACAAACTACATCACAATTTAAGCTCTTTAAATATATTCCCATTTTAGATAATGTCAATTTATTATTTGAATCCATACCTTTATGAATATTGTAGGTTACTATTTTCATTAATATCACCTCTTATGCAGTATTATGCCCTTGAGATTTAAACTCATTTATTTTTTAGTTTATAAAACACTGTACTGCTTTCTAAAACTCAAGTAATCACAGATTTTATCACAAAAAAACCTAACTTAAGTATTTATATTCTACATAAGTTAGGTTTTACAAAATTTTATAGTATTTATTTTATGCATTTTTAATGATGATTCTCCTTTTTTATTTTTTTCAATTTGCCTTCACTTACAACAAATAAAAATCCCATCTTTTTATATATTTCATCTAATTCAATTAAAGTCACTTCACCATTTTTTAAATTTGTTAATGTTATATCCTGTATTTTTCTTGATGGAATTATCATAAGTTATCAACACTCCTTTAAATTCTTTTTATCTTTATATTTAAATATATTTATGCATTGTGATATATATTCATAAATTATTAAAATAATTTCAAAAAACATTCGTTCTGCAAACATTCGTTCTATATATTTATTATACATCATACAAACGTTCGATTCAATATAAAAATTAAATATATATCGTTATTGGTAATTTTTACAATATTATTCACTAAATATGTCAAAACAACTTTTTAAAACGACTTATTTTGCCAAATAAAAAAAGTTATTTCGATAAAAGCTTATGCTTAAATTGAAATAACTTTTTTGATATGAATTATTTAGCTTTATACTATAGTTTCATTAAGCTAACATATGTAATATTTGAGTAACTATAAGAGCACAATAAGTTCCTATAACATTTCCTAAAAGCCCCATAAGTACACCTACTGGAATTAATACTGGATTATGAACCCCAGCAATCATTGGTGCTGTAGTTACACCACCTATATTAGCTATACTTCCTACCTCACAAGTAAATAAGTCTAATTTAAATAGTTTTGCAAGTCCTATAAATGAAATGGCATGTACAAGAACTACTACTAATCCAAACATTATGTAAACAGGAGCCTCTGATAGTCCAAAGAAATTTGCTTTACTTCCTGTTGCTGCAAGAAGCAAGTACATAAACACATTTCCTACTAATGTACTTCCTTTAAGTTTTGATATCTTAGTCATACCTAACAATATTGATACTGTAGAGGCAACAAGCACTACCCACATAGTCTCATTAAGTATGCCTGAAGTTGGAAGTATCTTAGATACAATCTGTGCAAATGCTGCAACTCCAAATCCAACAGATAATAAAGTCATAAGTTCCACAAACGTAGGTGCTGTATTATCTTTATTTTCTTTCTCAAGCTTTGCTGTAACCTCATCTATAAAACTTGTATCACATTTTGTCCATTTGTTAAATTTAGGTCCAAATTTTACAGACATTAGACAAACAGACATCCATACTGTATATCCTATAGAACCCATAAGTATTGCATAACTAAGCCCTTCTTCTGCAACACCTAAAGCATTAGCTGCTGCAATCATATTTGATGAACCACCTATCCATGACCCAGATGCTGCACCAAGAACTTTCCATGAATCTGCACCCATTGAACCTTTAAAAATTATAAAGGCTATAACAAATCCAAGCATAAATGTCAATGTAGCACAGAAAAATGATAATAACATTTTAGGGCCCATTTTTAATATTTTTCTTAAATCACATTGAATTAATAAGAATACTAACATTAATGGTAGAAAATTTACGGTTATTATATTCTGATAGATACCAACTTCTTCATTTTGTGCAAATAAACCAAATGATGCAAGTATAGCAGCTCCTAAATAGATTAAAAGCATTGGATTAATAACATCGAATATCTTCCATTTTAATTTATCAACCATGTAAAAAATGCCACCTACAAATACAACTAAAAAACTACAAAATACGAATCCGTTTTCAATCACATTATACACACCCTCTCTTTTTCTAAGTAATCCAGATTTTTTATAATTCCTAATAAATTTTTTCCCAATAATGAAAATAATTAAAATAAACTTTTTTATTTATATTTAGCTAATTAAATACATATATAACCAACTATTTACACATATTAATAAAGGTTTACAGATTAATTACTTTAAAAACGAATAGTCTGAATTTAAAATCTTTTTCAAAAATTATTTTATTACTAAAATCTTTATTTGTAAAGAGAATTAAACTAAATATTTTATTTATTTGTTTTTATTTGTTTATTTGTTTTTTATTTATTTTTATTATTTATACAATAAAACTATTTTCAACTTAAACCCATATAATATAAATTAATTTTACCTTATATATTATTTTTTTTAATAGATTTAGAAATTTTTCTTTCAAATACAGTTTTCAGAACATTCGTATTTATGTTATAATTTGTATGAATATACATTTTTTAGGAGGAAATAATATGAATTTAAATTTAACTAATACTATAAATTTGATGAAGAAGTATCTTGATATACCAAGTCCAGCTGGATATACTGAAAATGCAGTTTTAGAAAGCAAAAAGGATTTTGAAACTTTGGGTCTTAATACTACTCTTACAAAAAAAGGTGCTCTTATAGCTACTCTTCCTGGTGAAGATGATTCAAATCAAATAACAATATCTGCACACATGGATACACTTGGTGCTATGGTAAAAGAAATATCACCAGATGGTACTCTTAAATACCATAAAGTCGGTGGTGGTTGTTGGGCCGCTATAGAAGGTGAAAATTGCACTGTTATAACTAGAAAAGGTAAAAAAGTTAGAGGAAGTGTTGTGTTTAAATACGCTTCTACTCATATATATGGACAGACAAAAGCTGCATCTGAAAGAAATGAAGAAACAATGATTATTAGACTTGATGAAAAAGTATTTAATAAACAGGATATTTTGGATTTGGGAATAAATGTTGGAGATTTTGTATGTCTAGACCATCGTTTTGAAGCTACAGAATCTGGTTTTATAAAATCTAGATATATAGATAACAAAGCAGCTGTAGCAATGGTTCTTGAAATAGCTAGATACTTTAAGGAAAACAACTTAATACCTAAGCATACTACTAACTTTTATATAAGTAATTATGAGGAAATTGGACATGGTGTCTCTAAAGCTTTACCTGAAAAAACTAGAGAATTTGTAGCAATAGATATAGCACCTACTGGACCAAGTCAAACATCTAGTGAACATGGTGTAACTATAGTTGCAAAAGATAACTTATCTCTATATGATTTTAGTTTAAGAAATAAACTTGTAGATGTTGCAGAAGATAATAATTTAGATTATGCTGTCGATGTATTTACTTTTTATGGTTCAGATGCTTCAGAGGCTATTCGTTGGGGAGAAGATGTTCAAATAGCTTGTGTTGGCCCTGGAACAAATAATAGCCACCACTACGAAAGAACTCATATAGAAGCAATTGAAAATACTCTAAAACTTCTTATAAACTACATGCTAAAAAAATAATTAACTATATATTTTATTAAAGTCATTTCTTTGTAAATAACCAATTTTTATTTTTATTTTTATACAAAAATTGGTTTTTCTATAGACTTAATCTCGATTTACTACTATTATATAAGTAACTTCAATTTTCTTTAGTTAATTTTTATATGATTCACACAAATTGTATAAAAATTTTCTTTAGCTAATTGTTGTTAAAATAAATTTTACAAGCTAACCCTACCAGAAAAGAGTTATCTAATCTGTAAGGAAATAGTTTAATATAGCACATTATAATTGTGTAATTAATAACTTTTCTTTTGTAGAAACTTTTCTTTAAAAAGAAAAGTTTTTTGATTTTGGATTTGTTTAAGAACATATTTTCTGAGTTAGGAGGATATTTATGAAAAAGGTTGCGGTTATAAGTGCTATTTTGGAAGAACCAAAAGAATGTCAGCTTAAATTTAATGAAGTTGTATCAACTTTTAAAGGTATTATTAAAGGTAGAATGGGAATTCCTTGTGAAGAAGAAGGTGTCTCAATTGTATGTATAGCAGTTGTTGGCGAAATGGATATTATCAATAGTTTGACTGGTAAATTGGGAAATATACCTCATGTATCTGTAAAAACTAGTATATCAAAAAAAGAAATTTAAGGTGGTGAGTACAAATGAGTCTAAATTCTACTCCACAATCAATAAGAGTACATATAGGTCTCTTTGGTAAAAGAAATGCAGGTAAATCTAGCGTAATAAACGCTATAACAAATCAAAGTGCTGCAATAGTATCAGATATTGCTGGAACTACTACAGACCCAGTATTTAGACCAATGGAAATCCTTCCTATAGGACCTTGTGTTCTTATAGATACTGCTGGTCTTGACGATGTTGGTGAACTTGGTGAGCTTAGAATAAGCAAATCATTAGATATTTTAGAAAAGACAGACATAGCTTTACTAGTAGTGGATTGCCAAATTGGTGTGTCAAAAGAAGATTTATCACTAATTGAAAAGTTTAATGATAAAAATATACCTCATATTTTAGTACTTAACAAGATTGATACAATTAAAAATCAATCTGAAATTTTAAACTTAACTAAAAATAAAGTTAAATGTCCAGTTGTTTCTGTCTCATCAACAGATAAAATTGGAATTGAAGATTTAAAAAATGAAATAATAAAGGTTTTGCCTAAAGACAGTAATGAGTTTAAATTGGTATCAGATTTAATCGAGCCAAATGATTTAGTTGTCTTAGTTGTTCCAATAGATAAGGCAGCTCCAAAAGGTAGGCTTATACTTCCTCAACAGCAAGTTATAAGAGATATTTTGGATATTGGAGCAATTTCTATAGTTACAAAAGAAGATAGCTTAAAAGAAACTCTATCTAATTTAGGTAAAAAACCTAAGCTTGTTATTACTGACTCTCAAGTATTTCCACAAGTGGATAAAGATACTCCAAAAGATATTCCTCTTACATCTTTTTCTATATTGTTCGCTAGACAAAAAGGAGACCTTAAAGAATTAATTGATGGTGCCTATGCTTTAGAAAATTTAAAAGATGGTGACAAGGTCTTGATGGCTGAAGGTTGCACTCATCACAGACAAACTGATGATATTGGAACAGTTAAAATCCCTAATATGATTAGAAAGAAAACTGGTAAAAATATTACTTTTGAATTTAGTTCTGGAGTATCTTTCACTGAAGATATAACTAAATATGCACTTGTAGTTCACTGTGGAGCTTGTATGATGAATAGAGCTGGAATGTTATCTAGAATAGAAAAGGCAAAATCTTTCAATGTACCTATCGTAAACTATGGTATTTTAATAGCATATACAAAAGGTATTTTGGAAAGATCCCTTGAACTTTTCAATTACTAAAAATTTAAATATATTTAATAAATACATACTAAGATATGACTAAAAATAAGATTAAATACTTTATAGATAAACTTTACAGCATTAATTCACTAAGCTTTGATGAACTACTATACTTAATAGAGAATATCGACAATGAAGAATATAACTTTGAACAAAATTTGAGAAACTATCTTTACAAGCAAGCTAGCGATATGAGAAATAAACACTATGGAAATAGAGTCTACTTAAGAGGGCTTATAGAACTTACAAACTACTGCAAAAACAATTGTTACTACTGTGGTATACAATCTTCTAACAAAAATATTACAAGATATCGACTTTCAACGGATGAAATACTTGAATGTTGTGATATAGGTTATAAGATAGGATACAGAACTTTTGTTTTACAAGGTGGTGAAGACACATATTTTACTGATGATAAGATATGTGAGATTGTTTCAAGTATCAAAAATAAATATGAGGATTGTGCTATAACATTATCATTAGGAGAAAAAAGCTATGACTCCTATAAAAAATACTTTTTAAGTGGTGCAGATAGATATCTTTTAAGACATGAAACTGCTACAGACAGCCATTACAAAAAATTACATCCGCCAAACATTGAACTTAGAACTAGAAAAGAATGCCTTAAAAACCTCAAGGAAATTGGTTATCAAGTAGGTGCTGGATTTATGGTTGAGTCACCATTCCAAAGCAATGAGGACCTTGTTCGTGACTTATTATACCTAAAAGAGTTAAATCCTCATATGGTTGGTATAGGACCTTTTATCCCACATCATGATACAATCTTTAAAGATTATAAACATGGTGATTTAGAAAAAACACTACTTATGCTTTCAATTACAAGACTTCTACTTCCAAAAGTCTTATTACCTGCTACAACAGCTCTTGCATCTATAAACCCTAGTGGTAGAAATGCAGGTCTTTTAGCTGGTTGTAATGTAATTATGCCAAACCTTTCTCCTCAAGAATTTAGAAAACAATATTCTCTTTATGATAACAAAGCCTTTACTGGTCAAGAAGCTTGTGAATATCACCAGAGTTTAGAGGAAAATATCAAGTCACTAGGACTTAAAGTTGACTACTCTCGTGGTGATAATATTGAATGGAGGCGTTTGTAAATGTTCATAAAACATGAACTTATTAATTCTTTGTTAGAGGATGCAAAAAATTCAACTTCGGATGATATTGAGAAAGTACTTGATAAGGCTGATAGAAGAGAAAAACTTAGTTATAAAGATATAGCTACACTTCTTGAAGTAGAAGATAAAAAACAACTTGATAGATTATTTAGTATAGCTGGGCAAATAAAAAATGAAATATATGGTAATAGAGTGGTTTTATTTGCCCCTCTTTATGTATCAAACTACTGTGTAAATGAATGTGTTTACTGTGGTTTCAATACATGTAATAAATTTAAAAGAAAAAAACTTACTATGGACGAAATAAGAGAAGAAGTTAAAATACTTGAAAAAATGGGTCATAAAAGACTTGCTTTAGAAGCTGGTGAAGACCCTAAAAATTGTGATATAAATTATATATTAGACTGCTTAGATGCAATTTATTCAACATATAATGAAAATGGAAACATAAGAAGGGTAAACGTTAACATAGCAGCTACTAGTGTAGAAGAATATAAACTACTAAAAGAAAAAGGAATAGGAACTTATATACTATTCCAAGAAACTTACCATAAACCAACATTTATAAAGATGCATGGTCAGTCTATAAAAAATGATTACTACTACCATTTAACAGCTTTTGATAGAGCCATGGAAGCTGGAGTTGATGATGTTGGTGCAGGAGTTTTATTTGGTCTAGCTGACCCTAAATTTGAAGTTTTAGGACTTATGATGCATAATGAACACCTAGAAGAAAAATTTGGTGTAGGATTCCATACTATATCTTTCCCTAGATTAAAAAAAGCTGAGGGTATGAGTTTAGAAAATTTCCCTCATTTAGTTTCTGATGATATGTTCAAAAAAATTGTAGCTATAACTAGATTGGCAGTTCCTTTTACTGGAATTATAATGTCTACTAGGGAAACTGCTGAAATGAGAAACGAATTACTAAAATATGGTGTATCACAAGTTAGTGCAGGTTCTCTAACAGGTGTTGGTGGATATAAAGCATATGAAGATGGTGACAATACAGAACAATTTGAGGTTGGAGACCACAGAAGCCCTGTAGAAGTCCTTAAGGAATTAATCACTGATGGATATATCCCTAGTTACTGTACAGCCTGTTATCGAAAAGGTAGAACTGGAGATAGATTTATGAGTTTGGCTAAGAGTCGTCAAATTCACAATGTCTGCACACCAAATGCACTTACTACATTGAATGAATTTTTAATTGATTATGGTGACGAAGAACTTAAAGCTATGGGTAAAAAACTTATTACTGAAGAAATATCTAAGATAGAAAGAGAAGACATAAGAAACATCGTATCTAACAATATGACTGCCTTAGAACGTGGGGAAAGAGATTTATACTTATAAAATTTTATTCGTTGTATATTATTATTGTATATTCTATAGGTTAGTAGTAATATTATCTAAAGGGAAAGTTTAAGGGAGGGAGATTAACATTGAAAGATAACAACAATACCAATAAAACTATTCAATTTGGAGAAAAAAAAGCTAGCCTAGAAAACAATATTCAAAAAAATAAAAATGTCAAACTTGATGATACACACAAAGTCATTCCTTACCCTAAAAATAGAAAAAAGGATGATAAAAAGAAGAATAACAAAAAAAAGAATACAAATATAAATAAACATAAGGTCAATAAAGATAATTATGGACATTCTTTTTTTAATAACAAATACAAATATAAAAGAAAACCATATGTTATTGCTTTATACACAGTAATTTTTATTCTTTTAGCAATTTTGATTATAACAAAACTGACAGATAGTTCGAGTAAGAGTAACTACTCTCGCAATACTGTTTCTAATACTCACAAAAGTAATACCCAAAACATAACCTTTAATGAATCGACTAATCTTCTTACTTGTGGGTAACTTAAAAGAGTTATCTCATTTCAGAAATTATTTTCTAAAATTGAGATAACTCTTTTTTATTTAATATCTATTTTACCAACCTTGAGTTACTTCATAAACTTCGTCACCAATTCTACCATTTAAATAATCATCTATTGCAGAATCTATAATACTCATTGCTTTATCTACTTGTTCCTTAGTTATTACTAAAGGTGGTTGTACTCTTAAAGTGGATTGTCCTAAGAATATCATTATCAAACCAGTTTGTATACATCTGTAGCATATCTTAGCTGTAGCATCTGGATGTTTTTCAGTAGAACCTTTTCCTTTAACTATATCAACTCCTATAGATAAACCTAAGCCTCTTATTTCTCCAATTATATCGTATTTTTCTTTTAGTTTTTCAAATCCTGCTTTAATATAATCTCCCATTTCTATACTCTTTTGAAGTAAATTTTCTCTTTCAATTATTTCTATAGATTTTAAAGCAGCTACACATACTGTTGTATTTCCAGCTAAAGTAAATAGATGTGCTGGTGCATCAAGACTTTGCATTATTTCTGTTCTTCCAACAACTGCTCCTAAAGGTAATCCTCCACCAACAGATTTTCCAAGAACTATAAGGTCTGCTTCAACACCAAAATTTTCTATACCAAACCATTTACCTGTTCTTCCCATACCTTGCTGTATTTCATCACTTATAAGTAGTATTCCATTTTCTTTACATATTTTACTTAATCCTTTAATCCATTCTACTGGAGGCACTATTATTCCTGCATCTCCTGCAATTGGTTCTATAAATATTGCAGCTACTTCTTCTACTGGTAAGTAGTGTGCAAAAGCATATTCCATTTCATCTAAACATTCTTTGGCAGTTCTATTTTTATCTGGATAATGGAAGTGATAAACTTCTGGTAATAATGGACCCATTTTTCTTCTCATATTTGTACTTAATGCAGATATAGATATAGCTCCATAAGTACTTCCATGATATGATTCACACATAGATATTATTTTTGTTCTTCCAGTATATCCTCTTGCTAATTTTATAGCAGCATCTATACAAGCAGAGCCTGTTGCGCTGTATAATACTTTCTTATCATTATCTCCAGGGGCTATTTCCACAAGCTTTTCAGCTAACTTTACAGGAGGATCACTATGAAAATATGCAAGTGTATATTGTGTGATATCATCCATTTGTTCTTTAACTGCTTGTGAGATTTCCTTATTTCCATGACCTACATTTGCAGAGCCTGCACTTGCTAAAAAGTCTACATACTCATTACCTTCATAATCATATAACATCGCACCTTCACCTGATTTAAATGCTACTGGATAATAAGGTATTTTTTGAGTCTTAGCAACATATTTTTTTTCTTCTGTACTTATCATTTGACTAGTTATCTCGCTCATTGGCAAATCATTCCCCTCTTTAAGTAAATTTATATTTTTAGAATTATTGCAATTTATAAAGATATTTTTATATAAAATTCTTTATATACTAATGTTAGTATTTTTGACACAAATTGTCAATATATGTTTTTATAATTTTCAAAATATTTGTTATTCAGAGATAATATATTTTATTTTCAGCAAATCAACTCTATTTCTCCAAAAAATAAAGAACTCTATTCTATTATAATAGAGTTCTTTGCAAATTATCTTATAAATACTATTTTTCCATTTATTTCTAATTAAATCATCTTATCATCTTTTATTATCATTAATGATTTCTTTAAAATATTGTAATTGTTCTTGTTGTTTTTTATGTTTTATATCTGGGAAAGCCTTGATAATTCTTTTTTGTAAGATAATATTAGATTCTATACGGTCTAATTTACTGTTTATTTTGTTTAATTTTTCTCTGGCTTCTAACTCTTCACTATTTATTGTTTTAAATAAAGCTTGTATCTCTCTTCTATCAAACTTATCCAATTTCATGTTTATACCATTTAGGTCTGTAATTATTTCATCTAATAAATTGAGCTTCATGTCTAATTTTTTAAGTGATATGATAGTAACAATTAAATCCACAATTGTCCATAAAGTCGTAATTACCACTATTGAAATTAATATATTATACGGAATAGTACTCACAATGTATTCTATATAGGGATGTATAAATTTTATTATTACAACAGACATTATTCCAAAATATATTGCATTTTTTAAACAGACTCTTCCCTTTACATTAAATTTTTGGTCAGAATAATCCCACCATTTGGCATGGAATAATGTTTCTAAAATAAATCCTGTAAAATATTCTAGTATTGTAGTCAAAATCATTCCTATCAAAAATAAAATAATTATATTGTCAAACCTGCCTAATACTGATATCACAAGTACTGCTCCAAAACCATAAACAGGACATATTGGGCCATTTAAAAAACCTCTATTGATTATCCTTTTGCTTGCTATAGAACATCCTGCACTTTCTACTACCCATCCTAGAAATGAATATATAAAAAAATACAAAATATATTTTATTATCTCCATAATTTATCTCTACTCCTTCAATAGTTGATATATTTTTGTGCATAATGTAAAAATAATTGTAGAAATAGTTTTTTCGTTTTTTACTTTTGTTATTCTTTTTTGTTGGATATTCTATTCATCTAATCCGATTAATAATCTAGCAGCTGTAATTCCATGTTCATCTTTTGGTCGATTATACTTATCAATCCAAATCTCAAATGTATCAGATTTCTTTAACAGAGGCAAATTTTTAGCATCAAATTCTTCATATCTAATTATATCTTTATTCTCTCCTTCAGTGATTACAAAGGATATTAGTTTTGTATTTTTACTTAGATAAACTTTTATATTACCATTCTTATCCATTAAATTATCTGGACTCTTTATATTATTATTACAAGCTGCCTTAATAGTTAATACACCATTTTTAAAGCTTTCAAATGAGCCAATTATATCTCCCTCATTTTTATCTATATCTTTAATTATTTCCTTATTTTCTTCAACTAATATTCTTGAAACTTGTTTATCTGGCTTGAGTTTAAAAGTTAACAAGCTTTGGTAATTTGTAACAATGACACCTAATCCTATTACTCCCAAAACTATGCTTGTACTTATTATGGCTTGGAATTTTTTAATGTTATTAGGAAATAATTTGGTCACCTTTGTATAAATAATAATACCAAGTATCCCACCTAATGAATTTAGAATCACATCATCTATGTCACTGCTTCCAATAGCCAAAATGTATTGTATTAATTCAAATCCTAAACTAATAAGAGAAATTATTATAATTATAGTTTTTTTATCTAATTTTTTTAATACTACAGGAAGAAAAATTCCCATTGGAATAAATATACCAATATTACCTATGATATTTGCAATAGCTCTTATAAGACTAATGTTACTATCTGTCATAAATTCCCATACTGTATAGAATGGAATTAAGTTGACAGACCTAAATCCACCCTTGAAAATGGCATAAATTGGTATATCTTTAAATAAAATTATCCTTATAGTTATTAGAACATATACAAAAAATATTATGTATATAATTGATAATAATAATTTTTCTGAAGTTCTACACATGTCTTTTTTCAATAATAACACCTTCTCTCTTTTAATATTTTAATAATACCAACAAGTATTTAAGATGCCTTTAAAATTTTCTTAAATTTTCCTTAAGTGTTAAATTAAAACATATTAAAAAAGATCTATACTTTAAAATATAGACCTTCATAAATTTCATTATAGATACATTTTATTAAATAACAAACAATTTAAGTGTAGAACAAACAATAACCAAAGTTAAAAGTAATCTAGCATATAAAAAATTTTTTTCTTTAAGCATGACTCCTGCAACTCCAAGTATAAAAAAGAGAGATGCAATAAATTTACCAAGAATATTATTACTTGGATAAGAACTAAAATGCATGAAACAAAGTACAAATGTATATACACCTATTGCATTAAATACAATTGTATTAGATGCTATCTTGCCTTTATTAAAAAAGAAACAGAATATTGATACTAAATCTAAAAACAAAAATACATAAAACATGACTTTTAAAACGCCCATACTTATACCCCCTAAAAAATTTAATTATAATATCTGCTTTATTTCATACAATTCTCAATATACCCAAGATAAACGTATAATCTTAATATAATAATAGTATAAGTTTATCTTATTGGTTTATTACTTCTTATATTTACATTACTAGTTTATTACTTCATATTCATACATATTATAATCACATTCATACATATTTAAAGACTCATATGTTGCTTTTGCATTTATGTTTTCTTTTTCTACATATAATCTCATGCCAACAATATTTTCATCTCTATCACACATATTTTTTATATGATTAAATAAATAATTAAAGATGTTCTTTCTTCTATACTCTTTCTCTACATATACACTCTGAATCCAAAGAAAGTTTCCATTTCTCCAATCACTCCACTCATATGTATACATAATCTGTGCAACAACCTTATCAAATACTGTATATACATAGTATTTTCCTTTTCTTTCATCTAATAATAGCGCCCTTACACCTTTAGTTAAAACATCCATGTCAAGTTCTTTTCCTTCTGTTTCTTTAGCTAAATTATAATTAAATCTCGCTATTATATCCAAATCATCTAAACGGGCTTCTCTTATCTCTATCAGTTCTTCATTTTCATATAATTCTATATAGTCCTTTTGTTCCATACTTATTCCCCCATATCTATTTTACGTATTACATTAATCTCTTTGTAATAATACATTATAAAATTTTTTCTAGTTTCATAAATGCATAATCGAAGGTAGATTCTAAGTTACCATTATTTTTTCCCCCACCTTGAGCTAAAACCTGACTTCCTCCACCTTTACCATCTATAAGACTTATTGCATCCTTCAATAAACTTCCCATATTAACAGCCTTCAAATTTTCAGAACATGCAAAAATCAAGTTTATTTTTTCTTCAAATCTAACAGCTAATAATGCAATCTTATTTTCATCTTCTGTAATTTTATTTGCAATTTTATTTACATATTTTAAATCTTCTTCATCATAAATTTTTTTAACAACTGAAATATTTCCAATCTTATTTGCATTTTCAACCATTTCTTTAACTTGATACTTAGCTACTATTTCTTCAAGTTTTCTCTTTTTACTTAGAGAATCTTCCACTTTCTCATTTAAATTTACAATTCCATTTATAGCATCTTCTTCACTACAGCTTAAATATCTACAGATTTTGGTTAAATATATATCCCTTTTTAATACTTCATCTACAGCTCTTTTACCAGCCAAAAACTCTATTCTTGTACTAGACTTATGCTTCTCCCATTTCTTTATTTTTATCATTCTAAGCTCACGTGTTGATGTTGGATGTACTCCACAACACGCATTTGTATCTAAGTCACCTATTTTTACTACCCTTATTTCTTCATTTGTGTTTGGTAAAGCACGTCTTAACCAAATTTTTTTTAATTCTCTTTTAGTTGGAAGTAATGTTTCTACTTGTATATTCTGATGAATAATTTCATTGGCAAGCAACTCTATCTCTCTAATTTTTTCTTCATCTAAATTACCCTCTATATCCACTGTGCTGTACTCATTACCTAAATGAAAACCCGTTGTATTTGCATTAAAAGTCTTAAAAAAACACCCTGAGAGTACATGTTGTCCAAAATGTTGATGCATACCATCTTCTCTTCTATCCCAATCAATACTACACTTTACCTTATGTATCTTTATTGGCTTTTTATCTAATATATGATATACTTTTTTATCTTCTTCATATACACTTATTACTTCATAATTATCTATTTTTCCTAAATCTCCAAATTGTCCTCCTCCACCAGGGAAAAACGCTGTTTTATCCAACAAAACATGAAACTTATTTTCTATTTCTCTTATCTCAATTATTTCTGCCGTAAAATCTCTTACATACTGATTTGTATAGTATAACTTTTCCATTATGATTTTATCTCCATTTCCTTTATTGTAAACTGCCTTATTGTTTAAATATACACATATCTTAGGTTAAGTTTAAAGTAATTACACCATATAAAGCTTAACCTATTTTTTAATAGTAATCTTCTACTATATTTTAACATATAGATATTAATGTTAACAAATTTATAATTATATATTATTTTAAATATTCAATAATATAAAGTATATTAACATTGCTTTTTTAAAAACTTTAGTATAAAATCATATTAAATAAATTTTCTGAAATGATAGAATATTGCAATCTATAAAAAACATACTTAATAACATATAGCATTGTATTATAAATATATCGTTTTATTTTGTAGGGGGAGTGATTTAAAATGCCAATAAAACCAAGAAAAATATCTATTGTAGGTTCAGGTCATGTTGGTTCACACTGTGGATTTAGTTTGATAACTCAAGGAGTTTGTGATGAACTCTTTATGATTGATATTGATGAAGCTAAAGCAAAGGCTCAAGCTTTAGATTTAGCTGATGCGGTTTCCTATCTTCCACATAAAGTACATATAGAAAAAGGAACTTTTAATGATTGTAAGGATTCTGATATCGTAGTGATAAGTGTTGCAGATTCTTCAGAAGGTCCTTTACGCAGACAAAACACAACTAGGTTAGACTTACTAAAACCAACTATTGGGATGATAAAATCTATAGTAAAACCTATAATTGATTCTGGATTTGATGGTATATTTATCGTTATTTCTAATCCAGTTGATGTAGTTACAAATTATATCTGGGAAAAGTCTGGTTTCCCTAAAAACAGAGTTATTGGAACTGGAACAGCTTTAGACTCAACAAGACTTAGAAGACTCTTATCTGAAGAAACTGGAATCGCTCAACAATCAATACAGGCTTACTCAATGGGTGAACATGGAGATTCTCAAATAGTTCCTTGGTCTCATGTTTCAATTGGTGGCAAACCAATTTTAGATATGATGAAGGATAATCCAGATACTTATGGCAAATTAGACTTACCATCAATAGTTGAAAAAAACAAGAAAACAGGTATAGGCATAATAAATGGCAAAGATTGCACAGAGTTTGGAATAGGAACTGCTTTAGTAGAAATTGTAAAGGCTATACTACATAATGAGAAAAAGATTTTACCAGTCTCTACATTATTAGAAGGTCAATACAATGAAGAAAATGTATTTGCAGGTGTTCCTTGTATTATAGGAAAAAGTGGGATTGAGGGAATTGTTGAAATCAATTTAACTAATGATGAGCAAGAAGGATTTAGTAAATCTTGTTCTGTTTTAAGAGACCATATTGCACTTTCAAAGACTATTTAGTTTTAAATCTATACGATTTATTCTTTAATTAACTTATTTAGATACTCTATAATTATTATAGAGTATTCTCATATGTATACATAAAACAAATTGTAAGGAGATGTTAAATTTGTCAATAAAACCAAGAAAAGTATCAATAATAGGAACTGGTCATGTCGGTTCACATTGTGGATTTAGTTTAATAACTCAAGGTGTTTGTGATGAACTACTGATGATTGATATAGATGAAAATAAAGCAAAGGCTCAAGCTTTAGATTTATCAGATGCAGTTTCTTATCTTAAACATGCTACAAAAATAAAAAGTGGAACACTTGATGATTGTAAAGATTCTGATATTGTAGTAATAAGTGCAGGTCCATTACCTGAAAAAAATCAGACTAGATTGGATACTCTTGAGTCTACAGTCAACATTGTAAAAACAATTGTAAAACCTATTGTTGATTCTGGATTTGATGGTATATTTATTGTAATTTCAAATCCAGTTGATATAATTTCTGATTATATTTGGAAAGTTTCTGGATTTTCTAAAAATAAAGTTTTGGGTACAGGCACTGCACTCGATTCTTCGAGACTTAGAAGGCTTTTATCTGAGGAAACAAATCTTCCTCAACAATCAATACAAGCTTATTCTATGGGTGAACATGGAGATTCTCAGATGGTTCCTTGGTCTCATGTTTCAATTGGTGGTAAACCATTATTTGATATTATGAAAGAAAATCCTAACACTTATGGAAAATTAAACTTAGATGAATTAACTGAAAAAACAGCTAGAGCTGGTTGGGATGTACTTTATGGCAAAGGTTCTACTGAATTTGGTATTGGTACTGCTTTAACAGAAATAGTAAAGACAATTTTTCATAATGAAAGAAAAATCCTTCCTGTTTCTACTTTATTAGATGGTCAGTATGGGCAAAAAGATGTGTTTGCTGGTGTTCCTGCCATAATTGGCATAAATGGAGTTGAGTCTATAGTAGAAATTAATTTAACTGATGATGAACAAAAAAAATTCAATAAATCATGTACTATTTTAAAAGAATACATTAAAATTGCTAAGGATATTTAGATTAATACCATATTAGAATACATATTTAAGTTAATAGCATATTTTAAGTGTATCTCAAATTTAATATTGAAAGCAGGTAAATTTCTTATGATAAAAAATTATCTTAATAAACCTTAAATTTAAATCATAAATACCTGCTTTTATCTTTCAATATTAAAATATTAATTTATCTTTTCCCATCAAATTTTATAACTTTACTTTTTTTCTTTGTATTTTGAGATAGGAGTCCATTTTTCAATCCCATCAATAATTCTAGGTCTTCTGGATAAAGACTTATTCCTATATCTCCTAAATTTGATACTATATTGTCTGTGTTCATTATTTTGTTTTCTATCAGTAATTCGACTGCTTTTTTTAAATATACTGGACTTACACCCTTCATTTTATCTAATGGTTCTTCTATTAACCATCCTCGTTTATCCATTTCGCTCATAAGATAATTATACTTTTTATAGCTTATCTCACCTAAATTGTATGCTCTAAAAATCATAACAGATATAGGTACAATCCATTTTTGCTTTAGTTCTACATAATAATCTAGGTCTTCTGGATAAACCAAGTCTTCTAAAAAAGTCTCTCTTGGAAGCAAAAATGCACAGGCATATTCATCTGCTAAGAATTGCTTATTTGGTATTCCCAATTGACTTGATATTATATATCCAAGCTCATAGGCTAAATCATAGTTTCTAATTGATGCTGATTTTTTATCATTCCCAAGAGATATTAGATATTTAGTTTCTTTACCTATTCTCTGTTTTTGAGTAAATACGGTTGCTCCTTTTCTATCTACATTCATTCCTGATATTATAATCCCATTAGCCTCTAATAAACTTACCATATTTACTATTGGATTGTTGTTTAAATTCCAAAGTTCTCTAGTCTTATTAGCAAGACTTTCTATATCATTTATATTAACATCCTTAATTAGTTTTCTATTTGGTAAGTTTTCTTTTGGAAATTTTATATAACTTTCCATAAACGAGTATATTTTATGAATGATTATTATTTTTTCTCTATAAGAAATTTCCTCCACTCTAGGAAGTTTAGATTGAGGATTAAAATGACTATCTTCCACAATAACATTTATACTTTCGTTTTTATAAAAATACTCTTTTGGGAAGTTTAATATATTTGATAATTTTAATGCATTTTCAATATTTGGAACATACTTATTTTCTTCAAAAGCTTGTAAATCTTTTTTATTTATTTTAGTTTCTTTAGATAACTGCTCTAGAGTTTTAGCTCTAAAAACTCTAGCTGATTTTAATCTTTTTCCATTAAAGTCTTTTAAATTCATTTGTTTTCTCTCTTTCAAAAATTAAATTCTTTAGTCATACAAATATAAATTATAACATTACAATTAATAATTTATCATATTATTGGCAAAAAAACAAAAGATGAAAACATAAATTTATATTTCCATCTCTAATCTGAATATATGATATAACTAGTTTTAATTATTTAAAAAGCTCTAAATATTCTCCATATCCTAATTCTTCCATGTCTTTTTTAGGTATAAACTTAAGAGAAGCAGAATTTATACAATACCTTAAACCTCCAAGTTCCTTTGGCCCATCATCAAAAACATGACCTAGATGAGAATTTCCTTTAGCACTTCTTACTTCAACCCTATACATGCCTTGTGAAAAATCACTTCTTTCAATTATAGACTTATCTATAACTGGCTTTGCAAAGCTAGGCCATCCACATCCTGCATCAAATTTATCCTTTGAAGAAAATAAAACCTCTCCACTTACTATATCCACATAGATACCTTCTTCATTATTATCATAATATTCATTTTCAAAAGGTACTTCTGTCATGTCATTTTGAGTAACTTCAAATTGAATAGGAGTTAAAGTCTTTTTTAACGCTTCCCTATCTACATTATTTCCATCCCAATAACTTTTTACAAAATTATATCTTCCTGAACCTTTATAATACATATTATAATTTAATGGTCTTTTTTTATAATAATCTTGATGATTTTCTTCTGCTTCGTAAAATTTAGTTGCTGGAATTATTTCAGTAACTATTTTACTATCAAATATTTTACTATTTTCTAAGCTTTCTTTTGACTTCAAAGCTGTATTTTTTTGCTCTTCATCATGATAAAATATAGCAGTTTTATATTGAGTTCCTCTATCACCAAATTGTCCACCATCATCCGTAGGATTAATTTGTTTCCAAAATATATTTAAAAGTTCATCATAACTTATTATATTATCATCATAAGTTATTTGAATAGCTTCAACATGGCCAGTTGTTCCTGAACATACTTCTTGATATGTAGGATTTTCAACATGACCAGATGTATATCCAGAAACTACTTTTATAACCCCATCATATTTATCAAAAGGTTTTACCATACACCAAAAACACCCACCTGCAAAAGTAGCAAGTTTTATCATTTTCATCACTCCTTAAAAAAATTATATTTTATTTATTCCCTAAGAAGTAACTTAATAATCTTGTATTTTATTATTTTTTACTTTATTTAGAAAATACTATATGATATTAAAGTATTTAAAATTACAAAATCTTTTATCAAAATTATAAACTATAAAAATTTTCTACTTATAAATATAATGAAAAACTATACCTAATTTTTATAAAAACCTTTTTTATTTATCCATTCAAATGCATCTTTTATATCACAGTTTTCACCTAGAGATATTAAATATTCTAGTGAATCACAATCATCCATAGCTACATCTCTCTCCATTTTAGGATTTAACCTATAGTAATTATCTCCAAGAAGTTTTTGAGAAAATAGTTGACTCATTTGAGAGTTCCCTTCTAGTGTAACAGATATAATTGGTAAGTCTGGCTCCTTATTGATTATCCAGTCAATAGCTCCCCATTCAGTTGTATCTGTCTTTATACTATTATATACATATCCAGTCCCTATAGAAAAAAGTCTTGTATTTTTATAATTTAGCTTAAGTCCACTGTCAATTGAATAAACTATACATGCTAAACTTGGGTCAGTTGCTATTATACCACCATCAACATGACAATTATAGGTTGGAAAGAATACTGGTGCAGCACTACTTGCCATTGCTACATCCACAACTTTACTAGTTTTATTAAGAGAATTTGGCATATTATTATAAAATACAGGCTTCCATGAATGTTCTTCATTACCTATATAAAAGCTTGGTACCATGACTAATTTACTTAAATCTTTCAATTCTAAGTCTTCTGGAAATATACTTAGTAAAATTTCCTTTAAATTTTTATTTTCATACTTTGGTCTGAGCATTTCTGCATAACTTTTGTTGAAAATATACTTTGAATTTTCAATTGAATAGAGAGTCTTTATCTCTTTTGGGCTTACACCATATGCAAGCCCTAATGCAATCAAACTGCCTGTAGATGTTCCTCCAAACATATTTATGTTATTTAACAAACTTGGATACTCCTCTACTATTCTCTCAAGTATGGATATACTTAATGCTCCCTTTAATCCACCACCATCGAATGTTAATATATTAAAATTCGAATTTTTCATATATACATACCCCCATATAAAATGCCTTATATATTTTAAATTTTAGTTAAAATAATTACACTATAATATATATATATTATGCAAATTCTATATTACAAAGTTCCTCTTTCTATAATTAAATTCAGTATCCTGCACTATTAAAACTATACTTTTTATTTGTTTGTACTATACACATATTTTAAGTATTATAAGTTTAAAAGTATGATTTATTATAAATATTTAAAAGTATGATTTATTATAAATAATTGATTAAAATAATATATACTTTAGTAATAGACCATAAAAATATAAATAAGGGTTGACCTTATACAAAGCCACCCCTTATTTATGTTAATTATAATTAATCTTAATAATACTTTGATTATAAAATTTATACCTTATCAGCTAAGCGTATTTTCTTTATCCTAATATTTTTTTCATATCTTCTTCTGGAGTAGATATAGGAGTTAAAGCAAATTTCTCAACCAATATATTCAATACATTTTCAGACAAGAACGCTGGTAAAGAAGGTCCTATATAGATATTTTTTATACCTAAGTAAAGCAATGTAAGAAGTACACAAACAGCTTTTTGTTCATACCATGATAGAACTATGCTAAGAGGTAATTCATTTACATCACATTCAAAAGCATTTGCCAATGAAATAGCCACTTGAATTGCACTGTAAGTATCATTACATTGTCCCATATCCATTAAACGTGGTAAACCACCTATTTCTCCAAGATTTAAATCATTAAATCTATATTTTCCACATGCAAGAGTCAATATAACAGTGTCTTCAGGAGCTTGTTTTACAAATTCAGTATAATAATTTCTTCCAGGTTTTGCACCATCACAACCACCAACTAATAAAAAGTGTCTTATGTCACCATTTTTTACAGCTTCTACTACTGTATCTTGTACAGATGAAACTGTTCCTCTTGCAAAACCAGTAGTTAGCATATCACCTCCATTTATTCCAGTCATATGCATATCTTCTTTATATCCTCCAAGTTCAAGTGCTTTTTCTATTACACTAGAAAAATCTTTATCTTCTCCAATATGAACCATACCAGGATAAGCAACCACTTCTGTAGTAAATACTCTATCTCTATAACTATCCTTAACAGGCATTAAACAGTTTGTCGTAAATAGTATTGGAGCAGGTATATTGTCAAATTCTTTTTGTTGATTTTGCCATGCTGTACCAAAATTTCCTTTTAAGTGCTTATATTCTTTTAATTTTGGATATGCATGTGCTGGTAATAATTCTCCATGAGTGTATATGTTTATTCCCTTATCTTTTGTTTGCTCTAGCAATTTGTGTAAATCATAAAGGTCATGCCCTGTAACTACAATAAATGGACCTTTTTCAATTTTCATAGGTACTTGAGTTGGCTCTGGTGTTCCATAAGTTTCGGTATTTGCTCTATCAAGTAATTCCATACATTTTAAGTTTATTTCCCCAGTTTTCATTACAAATCCTAAAAGTTCATCACTAGATAAGTCTTCTCCAACTGCTATTAACCCTTCGTAGAAAAAGTCATTCACTTCTTTATCTGTATATCCAAGTACCATTGCATGATAAGCATAAGCAGCCATCCCTCTTAATCCAAATAAAATTAATGATTTTAATGAACGTATATCTTCATTATCATTCCATAAATTCTTCATATCATAGTTATCATTTCTACTACAAGTTGTTGAGCAATCTGAACATCTAGGTACAAGTTCACTTTTTGCTAGTTCAATTTTTTCAATTTGTCTTTTTATAGCTTCATCATCAAAACTTACATTTGTTACAGTAGTAAACAATCCTTCTATCATAACTTTATCTGTTTCTCTTGTTGGTCTATTTTTATTTCCAACAGTTGCTCTTGAAAGTCCAATTAATACTCCTGTAAGTTCATCTTGTAAATTAGCTGTTCCCCCTTTTTTACCACAAGCTCCATTTATAGTACATCCTTTACCACCAACTGTCTGTTCACATTGAAAACAAAACATATTCTCCATCTTTTATTCCTCCCATTTAATTTTATTTATTAAAATTTATTAAATTGTTTACGATTTACTTAATTAGATTTCTCCATCTACTATTTTCCCATCTACAGATATAGTAATTACTTGCCATGGTATCATCTTTCCACTATTTTGTAGGGCTGTTTTAACTGCATTTACGATACCACCACAACAAGGTACCTCCATACGTGTTACCACTATATTTTTAATATCATTTAATCTTAAAATTTCTGTAAGTTTTTCAGCATAATCAACTTCATCAAGTTTAGGGCAACCAATTAATGTAACCTTATTTTTCATAAATTTATTATGGAAATTTCCATATGCATATGCTGTACAGTCTGCTGCTATTAAAAGACTTGCATTCTTTAAATATGATGCATTAGCAGGTACTAGTTTTATTTGCACTGGCCACTGATTAAGCTGAGACTCTTGTGCCTCCATTACTATATTGTTATTTGTAGATATAGTATCTAAATCTTGTCTTTTTATAGACTTAGACTGAGAACCTGGACATCCACATGCTAAATTTTCTTTTTGTGCTCTCTTTGCTTCCATATTTGCTTTTACTGCTTCTTCATCATATTCTGCAGCCTCTCTATTTTCAAATGAAATTGCATTCGTTGGACAAGTTGGTAAACAATCTCCTAAACCATCGCAATAATCGTCTCTTAAAAGTTTTGCTTTTCCATTTACCATACCTATAGCTTCTTCATGGCAAGCTTCAACACATAATCCACAACCATTACATTTTTCTTCATTAATTTTAATTATTTTTCTAATCATTTATATCACCTCATAAAATTTTTTTGTTTAAAATACTACTTTACTAGATATTTATTTTTAAGACATAGGTCTTTTTTATTTTAGATTTTTGTATCAGGATTTTTATATCTCCTTGCTTTTATAAATTTAGTATAGTACAATGAAAAGAAATTATCGGTTGCATATGCAACAAGGAAGTGATTATTTGAAAAAATTTTTAGAAAAACATATAAATCTATTAAGAAGGATTTCTCTGTTTGAAGGGATTAAAGATGATGAACTTGAAGCAATGTTAGAATGTTTGGGTGTTACTGATAAGACTTATCCAAAAGATGACATAATATTTTCTGTAGGAAATGAAGTGACTTCTATTGGAATTATGCTTAAGGGAAGTGCACACATAATAAAAGAAGATATTGAAGGTAATAGAAATATTGTGGCTGAACTTTTACCTGGTGATTTATTTGGAGAGGTGTTTGCTTGCACTAGACTACATAAAAGTACTGTAACAGTAGTGACAACATCTTCATGTGAAGTTCTATTTATAAAGTTTAAAAGTGTGACTGGTATTTGCTCGTCTACATGTGAATTTCACAATAGACTTGTTGAAAATATGTTACAATTAATAGCTGAAAAAAATATTTTACTTCATAACAAAATAGAGTTGCTTTCTTGTAAAACAACTCGTGAAAAATTGCTCATGTACTTTTCAAATCAAATAGAGAGAACGGGTAACTATAAGTTTACAATCCCTTTTTCAAGAAATGAAATGGCTGACTTTTTATGTGTTGATAGAAGTTCTATGTCAAGAGAACTTGGAAAAATGAGAGATGAAGGTCTATTATCTTTTAACAAAAATAAGTTTGAAATCTTTTGTTTCCAAAATAAGTTTGATATTTAAACTTATATGATTCAATACACATAATTTTAATTAATTCAAATTATAGGCATTACGTCTAAATCTAGAATTTATATTTTTACTCAAAAAGTTAATAGATATCTTAATTATATAAATTAAGATATCTATTAATTTTGTATGTTAATTAGCTTACTTTTATGAAAGTATCTCATATGTCTTAAGACATACTTCAATTATATGTTTTTAATTAAATACTTCTTCTTTCCTAATAATATTTAAAAATTTTGCCGTTCTTTCATTTTTTGGATTATTAAATATTTCATCAGGAGTTCCTTCTTCAGCTATCACACCATTATCCATAAATATAATTTTATCAGCAACTTCTTTTGCGAAATTTATTTCATGAGTCACAATAAGCATTGTTATTCCATCTTTTGCAAGCGATTTTATAACACTTAAAACTTCTCCAACAAGTTCTGGGTCAAGTGCAGATGTTGGTTCATCAAATAATATTACATTTGGATTTACTGCCATCGCTCTAGCTATACCTATTCTTTGTTGCTGACCTCCAGATAACTTTGATGGATAAAAATCTTTTCTATCTAACATCCCAACTTTTTCTATTAATTTTATCGAAATTTCTCTAGCTTCTTGTTTACTCTTTTTATGTACTACTATCAATGCTTCCATTACATTTTCTAATGCTGTTTTATTTTTAAATAGGTTATAATTTTGGAATACCATAGATGTATGTTTTCTTAAATTTGCTATATCCTTTTTTGTTGCTTTTTCTACATCTACTTTTACATCTCCAATCATTATTTTTCCTTTTGTAGGCTCAACTAAATAATTTAAACATCTAAGTAACGTAGATTTACCTGTTCCAGATGGACCAAGTATAGCTACTACTTCACTTTGATTTATTTCTAAATTTATACCTTTAAGAACTTCTGTACCTTTAAAACTTTTATGTAAATTCTCTACTTTTATCATTAGTATCCACCTTTTTTAATAAATATAATAGACTAATCACATATTTGATACTAAAAATTAATATGTTAATTTGAAATCTAAAAATAACTTAGTCATTTTATTTTTAAATAGAATATATTCTTATAATTATAATCTAACATTGACAAAGATAACCTACTGCAAGTTGTGCAAATAATGAAGATGCTGTGCTTAAACATTTTTCATCTATATTAAACTTGTTATTATGAAGTCTGTAATTTATATTTTTTTCTTTATTTCCTACCCCTATATACATAAATAAACCAGGTCTTTCCTTCATATAAATAGCAAAATCTTCACCTGTCATTGCTGAAAAATCAATCATTTCAATATTTTCATCTCCAAGTATTTTTAAAGCACTTTTTCTTCTAAGATAATAACGCTACTATCGTTCCTATAATTAATGAAAATATCAGTGAGCTTATTGCTAAAATCACAGTTACATTGAATGATTTCATTATTATTGGAAATAATTCCAAAAAATATTTCATGTTAAAAATCATAAAATAAGTCCCCCTCACTTAATGTTGTTTTTTGCAAACTTTTGTCACATATTAAATTATAATAGAATTTTATTTATTTTTCCAATAGAAAAAAACTATTTCCTTACCCACTTATATAGCCCTTTTTAATATCAAATTTATTTAATATGATTGGGCTGTCTAACTCGTTTTTATAAAATTAAAACATATGAAAAAGTTGTAATATAGATATTTACATATCATTACTGCTATTGCAAATCAACCTCCGTGGAAGACTGTATATTAATCAATAAAAAATTAGATACGAAAAAATTTAGTAAAGAATTAAATATATCTCGTGTATCATTTACTTCAGAAGAATTATTATGGATGTAGTGATGGAACGAATACTGGATATATTAAAATAAAGACTGAGTATATATTAAATATTTTATTACCATATACTAAACATAAATATAGAGTTATCGAAACATCATGTCTAAATTTACTATAATTGACATAGTGTGCCTCCTAAATAATTAAATCATTATCTTCTTTTATCTTTATTGCCTTCTTAAATCCGTCTGAAATCACAAAACTCATAAGAGCAACCACAAAATATACAAGAGTTGGGACTGTAAAGTAAAATCCGAATCCTAAATCTAGGAACCTCATTCCTGTTCCAGTAGTACCGAAAGTTGAACTAAATTCTATAACAGAATTTAAAAGTAAAAGATAGCCAATAAGTCTAAATCTTTTTGCATTTTCATTTATGAATAAGCTATATTCAGAACTATTTAATATTTCTAACAATGACTTTACTATAATAAAATATGATACAACCAAAGAAAACCTTAACATACCAGATATAAAACTTTGTATAGTTGCTTCACCACTAAAACAAATATAACTAAAGCCTTTAATTCCTCCTACAGAAAGTACTAATGCTAAAAGAAAAAATAAAATTTGTAATATACCATTTAATAGATTTTTTATAAATTTATCAGACACTATATCAACTCCTTTAAAATATTTTATATATTATATACTACATCATACAATATCGTTTTTCAATAATTTTTTTATAATAAAAGATATATTTTTATTGTTAAAAATATAAAATATTTTAATTTCCTAAGTAAATATTTTAAGAGTAATTAAAATTATCTGTTGTTAGTGTAAGGTTTCTGATAATTAACACTATGAATATCTATATCTAGATTCCAATTTAAAAATTATTAATATCTATATTAAAATTTATTAGATAAAAACCTAAATATAGTCACTAATTTTAAGTTATAATAAGTATATTAAAATCAATAAAAGGGAGTTTTAAATTTGAATGCTGAAAAAATAAATCAATATATTAGGTCAGTTAAACTAAACAGAAAAGGTATACATAGTATAAATGAATATCCATTTAATCTACCAATAGTAAAAAACTTATATCAACTTGAGTTTCATAAAAACGTAACTTTTATAATTGGTGAAAATGGAAGTGGAAAATCAACATTATTAGAAGCAATAGCTATTGAATATGGATTCAACCCTGAAGGTGGGACAAAAAACTTTGGCTTTAGTACTTATAATAGCCACTCTGAACTTCATAAATATATAACAATCACAAAAGGACCTAAAAAACCTAAGCAAAATTTTTTTTTGAGAGCTGAATCTTTTTATAATGTAGCTACTGCAATAGATAAAGCTTCTAGGTTTTCGTCAGGAATAAAAACTATAAACTATTATGGAGGAGTATCATTGCATGAACAATCTCATGGTGAATCCTTCTTCTCATTATTTATTCATAAATTTTCTAAAGAAGGAATATATATATTAGATGAACCAGAGGCAGCACTTTCACCTGCTAGACAGATGGCTTTTATAACAAGATTACACGAATTAGTAACCCAAAATTGCCAATTCATCATAGCAACACACTCACCCATATTAATTTGTTATCCTAATTCAATCATCTATGAAATAAATGAGAATGGCATTAATAAAGTTAAATGCGAAGATAGTGAAAATTATCAACTTACTCAAGATTTTTTAAATCATAAAGAAAAATTCTTAAACATGTTAATTGATTAGTAATCCATAAGACAAACTTTTTAAAATAAAAATTTAAACTTCTAACTATCTCAATTTTTTATTTTATAAGTATATACATAAAAAGACTACATTAAATTAGTTATAATACAAATTTAATGTAGTCTTTTACAAAGTTCATTTTACATCTTAGTATAAATTATAATTTATAATTAATCTACTTCCATATTAAACTTTAATGCTCCTGTAGGACATACCATTACACAAGGTGCATCCATACCCCACTCATTTCGTTCAACACAACCATTACACTTGTTTGCTTTACCATCATTTCCATAAATCAAAGCTCCATATTCACAAGCTTTTTCACAAAGTTTACATCCTATACAATCTTGATTATCTAATATGACAAATTTATTTTCTTTTTTAAAACAATCTTTAGGACATACATCTACACATTTTGCTTCATCACAATGAACACATGATAATGAAAAATACTCTACCTTTTCTTTTTCTTCCACTGTAAATACATGTCTAAAAAATTCACCCTTATCTATGTCATTATCATTTTGGTCTATACAAGCAAGCAAACAAGCCCCACATGCTGTACATAACTCTTTATTGAATTCAAATAAACTTTTCATTATATCCCCCCAATTATTTATTCACTTTTTCAATCTTACACTTACAACTTCTATATGCAGGGAATCCACTATAAGGGTCAAAATTATCACAGATGATACTATTTACATCAGCTTCTCTATATCCATGATACATATGTATGTTTTTATATAAAACTCTATCAGTAACATTGACCTTAACATTCAAACTTCCTATTTTAGTAGTTATTTTTATATAATCTCCATTATTAATACCTAAGTCTTTTGCATCTAAACTAGAAATATCACAACTAGCCTCATTTTTTAATATTCTCGAAAGCTTAACATCATGAAGTCTTGAGTGTAATGCATTTGGAATTCTTGCACCTGATGTTAATAGGTAATTATACTCATCTATATCATCATTAAATTCTTTGTATGTTGGTAATGTATCTAATCCAAAATCTTTATATTTTTCAATAATTGTAGATTTTAATTCAAACTTAGATGTACTAGTATCATAACCTTCCATTGTATACGAACCTACCTCATATGATTTAAAATCTTTACATTTCAATGGTAAATCACTTTCTTTAAGTTCATCTACATCTACACAAGTTCCTTTAAACATATGTCTTATACTTGCTTCATAACCTGCTTTTAAGAAATCATCATCTATGTCCATAACATTTGCTAAGTCAGAAAGTATTTCTACATCTGATTTTGAATCATATAATGTATCAATTACTTTTTTCGTATATGTAATATATCCACCTGGATAACTCTTACATTCTTCTCTTTCAAAAGATGTGCATGCAGGTAAAAGTATATCTGCATATTTTGATGCATCTGTCATAAATAAATCTATATTGACAAAGAAATCTACAGTGTTTAGAGCGTTAAAAAGCCTACCTGAATTAGGAAACATTCTAGCATTTATACCATGACAAAACAATGCTTTTATTTCATAAGGTGTCTTTTCTTCTATTTGTCGAGTTAAATCCATAGCTTGAAATTGATTTACCATTTCATTCCAAAGAGGAAATCTTTCCCCACCAATTCTTTCATTTATATTTTTAGGTAGCACTTCTTTTACAAACTCTTTTTCTAATGTTTGAAATCCTCCTACCTTACCAGCAAAATAATCTTGTTTTGGTATGTTACCTCCAATTTTATCATAATTACCTGTTATAGCAGATAGAGACATCATTGCCCTATAATTTTGAAATCCATTTTGGTGATGAACTACTGGAGCAGCACTTTCATTTATACAAAATGGACCTTTCGATAACATCTCTACAGCTTTTACTATATCATCTTTAGAAACCCCTGTAATTTTGTTGACAGTATCTAAATCAAATAATTTTACATATTTCTTGTATTCATCAAACCCATGTACATGTTTTTCTATGTATTCTTTATCTATCAAATCTTTTTCTATAAATAAATTAGCCATTCCTAGAGCTAAAGCTCCATCAGTACCAGGCTTAACTCTCAAGTGCAAATCTGCTATTTTTTGAGTTGTTGGTGTTATCCTAGGGTCTACAATTATAAATTTTAAACCTTTTTCCTTTAGTTTACTTAAATTTACACTATTTAAAAATTTAGAGTAGTATGGATTAAACCCCCAACCTAAATAAGTATTTGCATTTTCCATATCCTGCATTGTAAAATTTCTCCCAGTTGCAACATTTCCAGCCATCTGTGCTGATGTTGAACAGGAGCTTGATTCTGTACCATAATTAGGAGAACCAAATGAAGATGCAAACCTTTGTAAAAACGGTCTATACCACTTTCCATACCCTGTAAAAAATGCTACATGTTTTGCTCCATATTCGTCTTTTATTTTATTTAATTTTCCCCCTATTTCACTATAAGCTTCTTCCCATGATATTGGCTTAAACTTTCCTTCACCTCTTTTTCCAATCCTCTTCAGTGGTGTTTTTATTCTATCTTCTCGATACATATATTCTCTATTACAAAGCCCCTTTGTACACAACAACCCTCTGTTCATTGGATGCTCTTTTGTTCCTTCTATTTTTATTACTTTGCCATCTTTGACATATGCATCAATTCCACAATGAATTCCTGGAGAACAAATATCACATAAAGTCTTCTTTATTTCTATTCCTGTTTCCTTACATGGTATCTTAGCCTTAATCAATTTATAACTATCCATATCAATATCTTCCTTTCCCAATGATAAATATAAAACACTATAATTATTATACATTCTTTTAATTTAAATATCATAAACTTAAAATATGTTTTTAATAATTAAATTTTATATACATTTATAAACTACTTAAATCATTATTTTTCACTCCTAGTTTACAGGAGATTACAATAAAAATCTAATAGCAAATTGTTATTTATATATATTTTGCAATAGATAAAAGCTATTTATATATGCTTTAATTTAAACACTGTATTTAGAGTGTAAATTGAATAGATTTAGATTATAATATATACAGTGAGGTAAGGTGAATAAAATGAAAATAGATATGATATATAAATTAATCAAAAGAAATACAGAACCATCAAGATGGTCAAGAGGTATAAAATACTATAGTAATCAATTAGTTGATTATATAGACATTGATATTGATGACTTACAAAATAACTTGCTAACATTTCGTGGTGGAGTCAATTCTGAGGATAATTATAGCTTTTATTTTAATTCAATAACAATAGATATAAAACACTTTAAAATAATTGAAAGTGACTGTAGTTGTGTTGATTGTCAATCAAATATTACAAATCGAGGCATCTTTATATGTAAACATCTAGTTGCTATTGTGATAAAAAGCCTAAAGCAAATAAAAAGTAAAAATGACATTCCTCCTGTTCTAATAGATATATTAGATGATGATAAAGATAAACTTTCTAAGACTGATTCTAAAGTCGGCTTGGACTTAAGTAAACAACTACTTTCTTTTTTAAATGATACTAAAAAAGAAAGAGTCAATTTAGATGTATTATTAAACATTGATTCAAACAAAGCAATTGCTGAGTTTAAAATTGGAATCGATAAAATGTATGTTTTAAAAAATATCACTGAATTTGCATATTCAAAACTTAATGGATATGAATTGGAGTTTGGAAAAAAATTTATTTATAATCCTAACATCCATTATTTTGCTGATGAAGATGAGAAGTTAATAGATATGATAGAAGAATATGGAACAAATCTTTCATATAATTTTTCTTCGTCATACTCAAAAAAGTTCATGGAAATAAATATGAGTTCTCTGAAACAATTTTTGAATGCTCTTAAGGACAAGGATTTTACTCTAATTTTTTCTAAGGAAGAATATCATCCAAAAGTATCAAGTGATATTTTACCAATAAAATTTAATTTTAAAAATATAGAAGATAAAATTGTCTTATCCTCCAAAGACTTACTACCTGTTCCACTTAGTAGAAAAGGTGATGTACTTTTATATGAGAATAATATCTACTTATTGTCTCATAAAAAGGCTCGAGATTATTCAAAAATCTATCAAGTATTATCAAAATCTAAGGAATTAAAATTTGATAAAGAAGACTCTAAAGATGTTTTAGGGCTATTAGTGCCTAAATTAAAGTCAATATCCAAAGAAGTTTATTTGGATGAAAACATAAAAAATAATATAGCAAATAATTTTGAAACAGAGTTTTACTTTGATATAATTGATGGCAATGTATGTTGCGACATAAAGTATATCTATGATGATGAAGGTGGTAAAAAATTTATACTTCCCAATATACAAAAGGAGGCTAAAATTGAAAATAAAATGCTTTCTTCACAATTTGTAAAAGAAAATAACAGATATACATTTAAAGGAACTGACTATGACCTATTTACATTTTTAGATTTACAGTTAGAATCTTTAAAGGAATTTGGAGATATCTATTATTCTGAAAAGTTTAAATTGAAGAAAATATATAATTCTTCATCAATTCAAGCTTCAATTAATCAAACTAATCAAAATTATCTAGAATTTAATTTTAATATATCTGATATAAATCCAAAAGAGTACAAAGATATTCTAAAAGCTCTCCAAGAAAAACGTACTTTTTATAAGCTAAAAGATGGAAGTTTTATAGACTTATCAGAAAAAGAAACTAAAGATTTTTTTGAACTGGTTGAAAATTTGGATGTAATTGATAAATCAAAAGATAATAAAATTCATAATAATAAAGCTCTATATATAAATGAAATGATAAAAGGTAAAGATTTAAAATTTATAACTGGTAAAAATGAATTAGAAAATACATGTGCTAAATTTAGAAATTTTAATGTTATAAATTCAGAAATTCCAAGTAATTTAAAAGCAAATCTACGTGACTACCAAATAAATGGTTTTAATTGGTTTAAAGTTTTAGATTTTTATAAATTTGGTGGTATATTAGCTGATGAAATGGGTCTTGGAAAAACAATACAAACTATTACATTTTTACTATCTGTATTCAATAAAAAAAGTATTATTGTTACGCCAACATCACTTATTTATAATTGGAAAAATGAATTTGAAAAATTTGCTCCAGATATAAAAGTTCTATTGATACATGGAAATAAAAAAGATAGAGAAAAGTGCTTTAGAGAAATAAACGATTTTAATGTAGTCCTTACAACATATGGTACTCTTAGAAATGACTTAGAAAAATATAATGAAATAATTTTTGATTATTGTGTAATAGATGAGGCTCAAAACATTAAAAATCCAGTGGCTTTAGTAACAGAAGCTGTAAAAAATATAAATGCCAAAAATAAATTTGCACTTACTGGTACACCTATGGAAAACAATTTAGTAGAGTTATGGTCTATATTTGATTTTATAATGCCTGGATATTTATATAGTAGAGGAAAATTTCAAGAGTTATTTATAAATAAAGAAGATAATGTTGAAAATTTAAAAAGACTTATAAAGCCTTTTATTCTTAGAAGAAGTAAAAAAGAAGTAATGAAAGAACTCCCAGACAAGATTGAGAAAAACTTTTTTGTTGAATTAAATAAGGAACAGAAAAAAATATATAGTGTGTATGCAAAAGATATACAAGATAAAATGAAAGATAAAAATCTTAAGAAAGATAAAATAGTTATTTTCTCTTATTTAACTAAACTAAGACAGCTTTGTTTAGACCCAAGTATAGTGGTAAAAGATTATAATAAAAAAAGTTCAAAAATAGAAACATGTCTAGAAATACTTAGAGATAGTATAAATGAAAATCACAAGATATTATTATTTTCACAATTTACATCTGTCCTTAAAAATATAGGCAAGGAACTTGATAAGTGTAAAATTGCATATCACTATATAGATGGTAAAACTAATGCTAAAGAAAGGCTTGAACTTGTAGATAAATTTAATAATAGTACTGACAAAAAAGTTTTTTTAATATCTTTAAAGGCAGGTGGTACAGGATTAAATCTTACAACTGCTGATATTGTAATTCACTTTGACCCATGGTGGAATCCATCAGTAGAAAATCAAGCTAGTGACAGAGCTCATAGATTCGGTCAAAAAAATGTAGTACAAGTTATAAAGTTAATTGCTAAAGGCACTATAGAAGAAAAGATAATAAAATTACAAGAAAATAAAAAAGAGCTTATAAATCAATTTATAAATGGAGAGCTTTCTAACGAAGGTGTATTAAGAAGTTTATCTGATAGTGAGATAATGGACTTGTTTAATTGAAGGTAAGATATATAGTAAGTAAAAATAAAATACTACTATGTTATTTGTAATTGATAAACAGGAGTTTCCTAAAATATAGGAAACTCCATAATATCTTAAGCTTTGCAAGTTATATATAAATCTTTCTTTGCTTATATATTAACCTTCTTTATAAATATACAATTAATCCAAACAATCCAGATAACACCATCATAAGTATAGGTCCAATCTTATATTTTCGTAAACAGTACAATGAACAACAAAATAAAATAACAGCTATAATATCTATATTTTTGAAAATATTGGTAGTATAATAATTTGAAGAACCAAAAAATGTCAACAATATAATTGTAAATCCTGCTGAGATGATTAATCCTAAAGAGGATGCTTTCAGTCCATTTAAAATTTCAAAAACAAATTTCGAATTCTTATATTTTTTAAAAAATCCATATAAAAACATAGAAATAATTATTCCTGATATTATACAACCAACTGTTGCTGATATAGCACCCTCAATTCCTGCCACTTGCATACCAACAAAAGTAGAAGTATTAACAGCTAATGGACCTGGAGTCATTTGAGAAATTGTAATAATATCAGTAAAAACCTTTTGTGTTATCCATCCTTGCTTAAAAACTACCTGTTCCTGTATAATTGGAATAATAGCATAACCACCACCTATACTAAACATTCCTATTTTCAAAAACGTAAAGAATAAATTTATAATCATATACTCTCCCCCTTTTTTCGAAGTTGAATATATATAGCAAATAAACAAATCAAACAACTTAAAAGTAATACGAGTATTACATTAATTTTAAGGAAAGTACAAGCAATAAATGAAAATGGTACTAATAGATTTAATAACATTGATTTTTCATTAAGAATCATTTTATACATATCTATAGTCAAATCTACAATCAATGCAGCAACGCATGCCTGCATACCTTTTAAGATTGCAATTATATAAATATTTGAAGAAAACGCAACATACCACCTTGAAACAAGTCCTAAAATTACTATAGGAGGTATAATTGAACAAATACAACTGATAATTACTCCTATAAATCCAGCTGTTCTTTTACCTGCTAAAATGCTTAAGTTGATTGCAATTGCTCCAGGTGAAGATTGAGCAATTGTAGCCATTTCCATAAGCTCTGATTCACTAAATATTTTTTTATCCATAACATAGTACTTTTTTATCATAGGAACAACAACGTATCCACCACCAAAAGTAAAGGCACTTATAAATAAATTTATATAGCAAAGCCATAAATACAATTTAATATTTTTTCTCATAATATTCCTTTCTATGTGCACATGGACATATTATAAATGTTGTAATGCTATTTGTAAAATGATAAAATATTGTTGCAGACATGAATTTAATTCATGAGTAAAGGAGTCTAATTATGAATTTTAAACATTGCATTATTTTTAGAGAAGTTGCAAGAGTAGAAAATTTCACTAAAGCTGCAAATAATCTATTTATTACACAATCAGCAGTTTCCCATGCAATAAGAGAGCTTGAGAATGAGGCTGAAACCAAATTATTTGAGCGATTACATAAAAGTGTTAAATTAACAAAAACAGGAGAACTTCTTTTACAAGAAATTTTGCCAATACTTGAAAATTTAGAAAATGTTGAATCAAGGATTAAAAACTTAGAGTGTGAAACGCCCATACATATTGCGTCTTGTATTACGTTTGCTCAAATATGGCTGCCTCAATTAATAAGGAGATTTCAAGAAATATCTCCAAATACTAAGATTAATGTTGAAGTTCATAGTGCATTAAAAGCATTAAAATTATTGAAACAAGGAAAGGTTGATATAGCTTTTATTGAAGGGAAAATCATACAAGGCGCATTAGAAATCAGAAAATTTTCTTCTTATGAATTATGCATTGTATCTTCACCAAGCTATTGCAATACTGCCGAGTTAAGTTTATCTCAACTATTGGGTATGGATTTACTATTACGAGAAAGAGGAAGTGCTGTACGTGAAACTTTTGAATCAGCTGTAACCTTGCAAGGTTACAAAGTACATGCAAGCTGGGAAAGTGTAGATTCACAATCCCTAATAGAAGCTACTAAAAATAGTTTAGGTGTTTCAATTCTTCCTAAAATTCTAGTTGAGCAAGAAATAGAAAAAGGAAACCTTATACAGATATTTATTCCTGATTTTAAACTTTTTAATGATATTACTGTAGTAATAAATAAAAATAAGTATAAATCTGCCTCATTAGAAAAACTATGTAAATTAATTTAGCATTTAAAAGGATACTTGATAAATTCTATGAGATACTCAAGTATCCTTTTTAAACAATGTTTGTTATTTTTTATAAGTCTCTCTTCCATTGTTTGTTATTCATTATTATATACAAAAACTTTTTAAATTACTTCTTAAGAAAACCTTTAGCTATTTTTAAGAAAGCAAGACCATTTGATAAAATTGCAGGATGACCAATTTATTAAAAAAGTATTATCAATACATAATAGATATGTCTAATTACATATTTTAATAACACCCTTTTTAAATTTTTTGTAATATAAATAAAAATTTGTTTGTGTTATTATTTAATCCCAGCTCTGTAATTCAATAATATTTCCCTCTATATCTGTTGCATATACAAATGTAGCAACTTGTCCATTAGGATATTTTGTTTTAACAATTTCTCCAACTTGACCTCCACCTGCACTTTTTATTTTATTTAGGGTTTCTTCAACATTTTCAATTTCAAATGCGATGTGTGAAAAACCATAATTATTTATATTTTTTTGAAGCACTTCACCATATAAATTATATGAAAATATTTCTAATGTTGGTAAACAATCATCATATCCAGGTAAAGCTAAGTGCACACCTTCAATATGAGCATCTTTTATCCCTGTCAATCTATCCAACCATTCACCTTTTAGGTTTCTTTGTGGTGGTACTTTTCTGCATTCAAATACATCTTTATAAAATTCAGACAGCTTTTCCCAGTCTCTTGCTATTATATTTGTATGTACGTATCTCATATATTCCAACGCCTTTATAAAATATAAAGTATTCTTTATTTCCATAACACACTCTATTCCATGCTCAAATTATATCATTAAATTATTCTTTTAAAAATTTCTTTGCTACATTTGAAAAAATTAATCCATTTGATAAAATAGCTGGATGCCCACCTTTATTAAACAGATGCATTTTTCCATTTTTAATTTTTTCAAGAAGTGATGAAAAAGTATTTTCAAAGAAATCATGAGCTACTAAAGATACAAATTCATCTTCTTTACTTCCTGTTAAAAGTACATCTGGTTGCATAGTTTCTAGAGGCTTATGAAAAAATTTACCTATAGTTTTATAATGTTCAAAAATAGCTTCTGTATCATTATCTACTACTTGCTCCCAATTTTCGCCTTGATTGTAAATATAAAAAGCTTTTGCATCATCATCTTGCTTTGATGCTTCACGCTCTAATTTCACATTTTGCACAAAGGACTCTAGAGGAGCTTCTCCTTCAAAACTATCTGCAATTACCTTATTCACTAAATCGGGTCTTTCAAGTGCAACATTTAATGCAACAAGAGCTCCTCCACTACTGCCAATTATATTTACTTTTTTATAGTTCATCTTTTCTAAAAAACATATAACTTGCATAGCCTCATCAAACCATAAATCGACAGAAAACTTATCAACCATTTGAGATTTGCCATGACCAACAAAATCAATTAATATTATTTTATATTCATCTTTATAAAAATCGATTATATCATCAAACATCTTAGATGAGGCTGTATTTCCATGTAAAAAAAGTAATGGTGTACCATCTCCAATTTCATTATAGTAGCACTGTTTGTTATTATATTTAAAGTATGCCATATGTTTCCCCCTTTAATATTTCTATAAATATATGTTTATGATTTACATTTAAAATGACTATTGTCATAAACACTTAAAAATAGTATAACTTAGAGTATAACCAAAATCAATAATACCTTAGTTGATTTGTTGTTTACTTAAGTTATTATAATCTAACTTCTGTAAAGTTTCTTTTTTGTACGAAAATGTTCTTTCCATTTGCAACTTCATTTCGATAGCAAAGCAATTCATTAGTATTGATACTTTTACTTAAATTCATAATTTCATAATCAGAGAGAGCATTTCCTGTATCTGTAATAAAAATATTCAATCTCTCTTTCCGTTGTTCATTAAAAATTTGTTCTTTTTGGGCAACTAGTACATTTACTGTTAAATCTTCAATCCTTGAGATATGTCACAAAACCCATGCAATAGTTTCGTCTTTACTTGTTGGCACAATAGCATATTCATTTCTGTTTAAGTCATTAATAAGTTTGTCCACTTCATTTTTTTCTGTATTTGATATTTCTGAGAGATGTAATTTTGAATGAATTTCTAAAAATAGTGTTTTTACCTGTTCTATTTTTTCTTCTTTACGTATGATTTTATTTAATTCTTTGTGTACTTCACTTAACCCATTTCCAAAATATTTCATATAGTACCTCTTAATCAAATTCTTTTTTCTTCTAATTTTATTTTATCTAGCCTTTATAATCTCATTATACTTAGAAAATACAAAACCAATGCAATTTATTATAATAATTAACTAATAATGATAATTGAATTATTGTATATCTCTTTTTACCTTAACCATTTTTTTCTTTATAGGAATCTCTTTATATCTTTTCAATATCAAGTCTCCCTTGTAATTTAATATATCTATATATGAACATAAATCTTGAACTTCGATTACACCTATATCATCATTAGTAATACCTTTTATATTACTAAATGCTCCAACTATATCTAAGACCCTTATCTTCTTCTTTTTGCCAGCATTTAAATACAATTTAACTACTTCATTTTCTAGATTTGATTTTATATCTCTACTTTTGTTTGAATTTTTAGCAATTTTTTTTCTTTTCGATACTTCTTTCAAAATTTCTTTTGAATATTCTTCAAACAAAACTTTACCCTTAATAATACTACTTTGTTCTATATTAGTTAACTCATTTATTTTATATCCTACATATGTTTCTATATTATCTATATATTTCTCATCTTTTTCATCTACTATAGTGATAGCTTTTCCACTATTTCCTTTTCTACCAGTCCTACCTATTCTATGTATATAGTTTTCCTTATCTTGTGGCACATCATAGTTTATGACTAAAGAAATATCATCAATATGTATTCCTCTAGATGCTACATCACTACTAACCAATACATTAAACTTTATATTTTTAAAATCCTTAATCACAAATATTCTTTTTTCTTGTGATAAATCTGCATGTAACTCTCTTACCAAAAAACCTTCCTTACTCATTTTATTATATAGTTTAGATACTTTTTCTTTAGTATTACAAAATATTATTACACTCCTTGGATTTTCGCTGTATATTAATTCTTTTAAAACTACATACTTATTTCTTTCCTTTGACTTGATTATTTTATCATCTATTTGTCTTAATCCTTCATTAGTGTTACTTTCATTTCCTTCTACATTTATAATGCCGTAATCTGGCATATATTTTTCACATATATATTTTATCTCTTCACCTATTGTAGCTGAAAAAAGACCTAAGGTTCTCTCTTTAGGTATATTTGTTAATATTGTTTCCATCTGTTCAAGAAAACCTTTATTAAACATTTTATCAGCTTCATCTATTATTAAATACTTTATTTTTTCTAAATTAATAGTGCCTCTATTTATATGGTCAATTATTCTACCCGGAGTAGCTACAACGACATGAACCCTTTGCTTTAACTCAGCTACTTGTTCTTTTATAGATTGTCTACCAAATATAGCACTACATCTTACCTTCTTTAACCTTCCTATACTTGATATCTCATCTTTTACCTGTAGCGCTAATTCTCTCGTTGGTACTACTATAAGTGCTTGAATATTATTGTATTCTATATCAATATTTTCACATATAGGTATTGCAAAACTTGCTGTTTTCCCACTTCCTGTTTTTGATTTTACTGCTATATTTTTACTATTTAACAATTCTGGAATAACTTCTATTTGTACCTTAGAAGGTACATTATATTCTAAATTTTTTAATGACTTAAGTATCTTTTTATCCAATTTAAAACTTTCGAATGTATATTTCATATATTACCACCTTATTATGTTTATTTTTATCTTATCAATTATATTTTTCTCCATTATATTATTATAATGTAAGACACCGATATTTTTATACTTTTTATCATTATATATATATAGATTTTAGCAGAAAAAATTATGAACTAGTCCTTAAATCAAAATAAAATCTAAAAAAATACCTCTTATTAACATTGATAAGTCAATATTTTCAAGGGGTATTTTTTTTAGATAATTAAATTGATTTAAATAAACTGAATTAGTATACTTCTTAGGTTTAATTTATATTCCTAGACAATTTTTCAATTTATATCTAAGATTAAAAGGTATTAATCAATACCTAAATTACCATAATCTCACATACCTATATCTTTATTCAAAATACCTTCTGTAATTAATCGTGCTATATAGTCATAACCTGCTTCATTGGCTTTATTGCAATCATCCACATTATCACAGAAAAAACTTTCAATTTGTATTGCAACTGGATTCGTGTTTCTCAAGATATATAAATTTTCTCTTTTTTTAGCTCCTCTATTTTCAAATAATTCTCCAAGTTTATTAGATACTCTTTTAGCATATTCTAATCCTTCATTACCATAATAAAGTACTTCTGCACCAAAGCTTTTTCCATCACTTTTATTTAAATGTAGCTCTACTAGTAAATCATATTTGCCACTATTTACTTTTGGAACTCTATAAAAAAACTCTTCTTTTTCTGCTACAAAATGTCTTTCTGGACAAATTATTACATCTACTGTATTACCTTGACTTATGAGCATCTCTGCTAACATAGGAGCTAATTTTTTATTATAACTATACTCATCAACTATTGCATTTACACCTGTACTTTTTCCACCTTTTAGTATACTATGACCTACTGTTATGCATATTTTCATTTACTTTTTGTCACCTTCTTTTAAAGCTAAAATTTGTATAATAGTAATATGATTTTAAAGCTATTACTAGTAATAATATATTAATTGAAGATGGCAAAAGTTCTCATAACTTATCATTTTTTTAACATATTTGTCTTATTTTAGCATAAATCTAGATGCTTAATTTTATTTATTACAATTATTATTTAACTCTACTTCATAATAACTACTGTAAATCTAGTATAAGTATTATAGTTCAACACATTATCTAACAGTATATGTTACAAACATTGAATTATTTGGTGTATTCCTAAGAATACTGTGGTTATTAAATTTATATTTCTATATTTATTACAGATATATTGCAAGCTAAAATTTCCTCAAGAATCATAAATTTCTTATCTCTAACTTTGCTAACACTTTTATTCTTAAACTATATACTTGTAATTATAATATTAGAATAGATTATTTGATAATAGCTTATTGTTAAGGCTTTATAATCAATTTATAAGTCATAAATACTTGATTAACTGATTTTTTATAATTGATGCTATTTTAACAATAATTATCACCTTATATCTAATCTATAATAATATTTGTATACATTAAACCATATAATTGTTTTAGTAATTTTAAATTTTATGTACAACCAATTAATAGTATAATAAAAGCGATGTATTTATGAATAATTCACCATTATTCAGTTCATTTATTGATATATGTTCAGTTTTTATATTTATACTTTTTACATCTTCATAAACTATTCCAACAGGTGAACAAATAAAGCAAGAGAAACCAAAGGTTTTAGTAACTTTTTTAACTTTGCTAGGAGTAATATTAATTTGATTTTTGTAATTTTCTATATTTTCATTAGCCATTTTTATATTACTTCTATAGTCCTTATCTTCTTGAATGTTATAACTATTATCTAATTTATTTACTGATTTAAATCTACTATAATTTCTACAACTATAGTTAATTTCAAACTCTATACTTCCAACAATTATTAAATTGCATAGTTTTAGATTTTTGTCTTTATTTATAGGATTTTTTATAAGTTTTATACTAAGTATTTTGCTATTTGTATTCACTTTTAATATATCTTTTAGATTTTTAGGTGCTTTTAAAGTATTGCTTATATTTAATTGTTTAAATACAGCTTTTTTAATACTTGTATAAACACGATTACTTTCTATTGATATTTTCATTGGAAATTTTTCCATATCATACTTATAATAATAATATATATTAGCGTGGTTTTCTATAACCCTACATGCTGAATTTGCTAATACTATGCTTTTAAAAGATATTATTTTTTTACAATTTCCATTTATTTTACCTATGTAAAAACCTTGTTGTGGATTTAATCCACCCTTTCTGATACCATTAACTTCTACAGTATTATTTATAAATTTTATGTACTTAGAAATATAATCTTTAAAAAATATATTCCCAGTTTTGCGATTACTCATATTTGTAACAACAATAGTATATGTTAAAGTATCAAATACAGATGCACATTCTTTATCAACATATTTTTCTACCTCTAAAATATTTCCACTCATATCATTTGAAACAATATTACTAAAAGTAGTTTTTGTTATTATAGGGCTTCTAGATAATAGCTTATAACTAAAATCTCCCCCATATTCATTGATACCTCTCATTGCACCCACCTTTCTATAATTTAAATATTATCTTATTTTAAAATTATTGTCATAACTTATAATTGTAGTTACACTTATAAATAAATTATTGTCATCTAAAATGGATGATGTTATATCTTGTATAATATACTTTAAATTAATTTTATCGTTATTTTTTATTCCTCTAGGCATTTGTATAAATGTACTAAAAGGTATTTTTAATTCAAGTATATTTTTCTTTGTAAAATTCTTACTTCTTTTAGCATTATTTATATTTTCTAACCTTATGTTAGTATTTATATCGCCAACTAAAATTAACTTTTTACCAGTCATCTGCTCATCCTCTAACGACATACATTCTATTGTATCAATCAATTTTATATCGTGGATATTCATGCCACAAACAGATGTATCTAATAAATTTACTCCAGATTTTTTAGAAACTAGCTTAAAATTTTTATATGTATTAAATTGAGAAAAGTAAAGTGTATTTTCTAGACTCTCACATTCTTCCAGATTATATATAACCTTATCTTTTTCATGCATGATTTCATCAATCTCCCTATATCTATATATTAATACTATTCATTATAACTATTTCAAATTACCATTTTTAATTTTGTATGAAAGAAATATCGCTATTTATAAGATATGATATATTTTTGATAGATATCATACCTTTTATTTAAAATAAAAATATAATTTTAAAATTATAAATTAAATATTTCTATTGACTTTTTATTTGTGATTGATTATAATTTTTCTAGACCGACGGTCAGTCTTAAAAAGTGAGGTGTTCTAGAAATGCAAGATTTAAATAAAATGAATAGTTGTTTTAATAAGAATTTTAATTTAATAGTACTTGGTCAAATTGTCTCTATACTTGGTTCATCGTTGTTAAGATTTGGACTTTCCACTTATATTTTAGATATGACAGGACGTGCAGACATATTTGCAACTTTATACGCAATATCAAGCATACCTCTTTTATTTTCTCCAATTGGTGGTGCAATAGCTGATAGATTTAATCGTAAAAATTTAATGGTTATATTTGATTTTATTAGTTCAGTTATTATTTTTACTTTTATTTGTCTTCTTTCTACTTTAAATAATTCTATTGTATTAATTGGGGTTATTATGGTACTATTATCAATTATTAGTTCTATGTATCAACCTACTGTGCAAGCAAGCATACCTTTAATAGCAAATGAAAAAGATTTAGAACAAGCAAATGGAATTGTAAACGGAATAAGCTCTCTTTCAAGTATGTTTGCTCCTGTACTTGGAGGTTTGTTATATGGCCTTATTGGAATTAAGATGCTTCTTATTGTAAGTTGTATTGCATTTTTTCTATCCGCAGTAATGGAAATGTTTATTCATATACCTTTTAATAAAAGAAAAGTTAATGGAAGCATAGTATCAACAATAGTCAGTGATATGAAAGAAGGATTTTCTTATGTTATAAAACAATCTTATATTAGTAAAGCCATGATTCTAGCTGCTTCTTTAAATTTATTTTTGACTCCATTCTTACTTGTAGGAATACAATATATTTTACGTATAACAATGCATAGTAGTAATAATATGTATGGCATAGGGATAGGAATTATTGAATTTAGTAGTGTTTTAGGTGCACTTTCAATAGGTCTGTTTGCTAAAAAAATGAAAATGAATACACTGTATCGCTGGTTAATGTTAATTAGTATTCTGATGATACCAATGGCTATTTCTATTTCACCTTTAATGCTTAGACTAGGATATTATCCATCTTTTATATTGTTATTTATTTGTGTTATACCTATAGCCATGTCTATAACAATTATTACTATATTCGTTTTAACTATTGTTCAAAAACAAACTCCTAATGAATTATTGGGTAAAGTAATGGCTACTATTACCGCTGTATCACAGTGTGTTGCTCCAGTTGGTCAAATTATGCATGGAAAATTATTTGAAATTTTCAGTTCCACAGTCTATATACCTATAGTATGTATGTTCATAATTATGCTATTAATTTCAATTCTTGCTAAGTATCTATATAAGAATGAATCAAAAGCATAAAGTATAAAATAATTAAAAATTCTTTTTAAATGTACAAACCGATTGGAAAACATACTTTAATCATCCACAAAATGTTAAAAAGCAACAGATAAATAAAGTATGACGCATTATTATCTGTTGCTTTATTCATTAGAACTACCTTTATTAAGTATACAATTATACTTCTATGTCTTCAACTTTTGAGATAAGCCATAAATACGAAAGTCCAGCTAATACTGCTGCTACTATCCATACAATAATAAAAGGAATATATGTGTGAATCATAGTTGTTATAATGTTAGCAGTGCAGGAGGCAAGAATAACAGAGACTATAATCGTTGTTTGAATGGAATATTTTCGAAATCCAATGCTAGCAGAAATTACACCTATAAATAAAGAGAATACAGCACACAAAATTGTTTCAATAATAATCTTAAAAAACAATCCAAGAGTAAAATTATCAGAAATCATAGGAAAAAAAGCTTCTGTAACCATAAATATAAGGAGGGAAATAATCGTCCCAAGCAACATAAAACTCAAACATAATGTAGCTATCAATACAATCTTTGAGTTCAATAAAGTCTTTCTATTTATTGGATAAGTAAAAATCAAAATTGCATTTTTTCCAGAATATTCTTTTATAACAAATGTGGAAAACAATACAGCTGATAAAATGGCATAAGCTGACATTTGTAGAACGTTAGTGATTACCCAAATATTATGGTAATTAGAAAACTCAGCAGAATCTGTATCCCCCCCTGTATAAGCAATCATAGCAAATGTATACAAAAATCCTAATACACATAAGGTAATGATACCCATGGCATGAAGATAAGGGCGAATATTATTTTTTTTTAGTTCTAATTTTATAAGTTTATACACAGTTGTTTCCTCCATTCATTATTTCAAAAAAATACTCTTCCAAGCCATTAGGAAATTCTTGTTTTACTGTAGACATAGGAATTTCTTTTAAAATACTTCCATTCGAAATAATGCCTATTGTATCAGCTATATACTCTATTTCACTTAATATATGACTTGAAATAATAAGTGTCATATCATATTCTTTTGCAAGTGTTCTGAATAAATCACGCATTTGTTTTATTCCCATAGGGTCAAGACCATTGATAGGTTCATCAAGTAAAAGAATATCTGGATTATGTATCATTGCACGAGCAATCCCCAACCTTTGCTTCATACCCAAAGAAAACTTACATACCTGTATCTTTCCAGTATTTTCGAGTCCTACTTTTTGCAAAACAGCATTTATATCTGCATCATAAAAATTCATGTAAGCATTATGTATCTTTAAATTTTCCTCAGCTGATAAATGTTCATAAAAAATTGGTGTTTCTATAATACATCCAATTTTTCTTAAAATATTATTACGATTTTCTGATATATTCATATCAGAAATCATTATATTCCCAGTGGTTGGTTTTAATAAACCTGCTATCAATTTTAGTACTGTAGTTTTTCCAGCTCCATTTGCACCTAAAAATCCATAAATACTTCCTTTCTCTACATTTATATTGCAATGTTTTATGAGCTCTTGATTATCAAATACTTTTACCAAATCTTGAACTTTAATGATTGTATTCATTTTCTTTAATATTTTCCTTTCTCTATGAACCAGTATTTATTTTTAGTGTTTATTAAATCTTTCAAATTTGCTTCATTCATAATTCATAAAATAATATTACTTCAATTAGACAATATAGTGTCTTATCTAAGGATACTATTTCAAATACAAAAAGTCAATATATTGTCTAAAATAAAAATAAAACTTATATTTATTAAGAGGCACAATAAGTATGACATATATTAGAATAATTAGGATATTTAATATTACTGAAGTAAAGCTTTCAATATTAAAAATGATATAAAAATAGTGACTATCTTAATTATTAAAATTAATTATAGTCACCATTTTGTATAGTTTAATTAAATATTATTTTATATGTGAGTTTGATAGAATTTATTTTCATTAAATCTATTATTCTGGTTTATACATAATTTTCTTATTATTATCATATATTACCAAAGAATTTGATTTTACAATTTCATTTTCATATTTAACATCTTTTTCAGAGAAATTAGCTACTACTTTTAAATCATCTCCATATTTAGTCATTTGAACTAATCTATCATCAGAAATAAACTTAAAGTCTGTCATTTCTCTTTTAATAGCCTTTTTATTGAACTCTGACCATACTTTATCATGAGAAATTATTTCACCTTTATGTTTTTCCCATTCAGTTCTATCTATATAATACATAGGTGGTGTATTATATAATACTTCTTTCATCATTCTACTTCCAACTTCATCCTTAATTTTGAAAGTTCCCCATAGCCATTGATGAGAAGATACAACAGAATCATTATAAACTAATCTAAATAAAGGTAAAGAATAAGTTGGGTCTATAAATATTTTTTTATATTTTTCTTTTACAGGTATCTGCTTTGAAAAGACTTCTGGCACTCCTCCTGTTGGAGAATAGTATCTACCAACATAATATTCACTTTCTTTGTTCTTACTCATATCTTTATCTACCCAAGCAAACGCTGGTGTTTCAAGCCCATGTGCAAATGCTATAGTGCTACTTGCAAAGTCATTTCCTCCTTCTGAACCTATAACCATATTTGCATTATCTCTTATATATGACATTCTTTCAAGTCTAGCTTTTAAATCTTGTGACTGTGTTGTTATATGATTTGGAGAATAATCATCAAAAATTTCTCCTGTAGCATCACAGTCTATAAACCAAGAATTAAATTCATACCCCTCATTCAATATACTTTTTACTCTCTCTTTTACACTTGGTAAAGATAATGTAGGATTTAGTTGTCTTCCTTCTCCTTGAAATCCAGATTCTTTTTCACCTTTTTTATTTTCTATAGTAGCATTTTCATATAGTGACTTATCTTTAAATGATGCTGTACTCCATTTTTCTTCCCCTGGCTTGTGTATAGAATGATATGAATCGTATGGTCCTACAAGATAACCTAAATCATTAGCTCTTTTGACTATTTCTGGTGATACATAACCTTCTTCCATATCATCAAACCCTATCCAAGCATTATCAATACCAGATTTATTCATATCATTAATTACATCAATTGTATTATATCTTGCCCATGTATCAATTTTATTCACACTATTCCCTAATTTTGACTTTAATAACTTTTTGTTAAACTCTATAAGTTCTACTCTATTTAATTTAGATATTCCTTTATCTAGTACTTTTTTTATTTCTTTATCATTACTATCAAAAACCTTACTATTATAAAAAGTATTTAGTTGCATAACTTGATTAAAGGCTTGAACTATTTGATTTTTTTGATATTTATCTATATAATCTTGGGTTTTTATTTGATTAAGTACAGTTATAAATTCACTATTATCAGGTTTTTTACTTAGGAGTTCTTTCATCCAATTAATTAAATCATCTGATAAATTTTCCTTTAATTTGTCCCATTTAATATCACCTACTGTTATTATAGATTTGTCTGCAAAATAAATCTGAGGAGCTCCATAAAGCTTTTCAATGTTTTTATTATCCTTAGATTTTTCTTCTAATGTTTTAAACTCACCTTTATCAACTATATAATTTTTATAGGTTTTTGCTACATCTGTAATATTTTTATCAGTCAAATATACTTTAAATCCATACTCTTTATTTTTATTTATACTTGGATATTCATGTGTAAATGTAAAATTAATTTTATCTTTAGAATTAAATTTAATCTCATTATTAAATTCATTTTCAATAATATAAAGCACAGAATACTTTGTCTTATTTACTGCAAAAAATTGCATTGAAAAGGATTCTATGACATTGTAAGCTGATTCATTTAAATGCTCTTTCCAGTATTTATCATCACTTGGTATAAATTTACCTTCATAAAGTGGTAACACATAACTTTCGCCTTCAATTCTTGGCCAATTAAAACTAGCTTCTTTTTCTGAATTAGATTTAATATCTACATCTAAATAGCTTTCCTCTTTTTTTATATTTATGTCTATATCTTCATCAGGATATGTCCATGATGTCTCTGTCTTCGTCTTTTTAAAATTTGATACTTTCCTTTCTTTTAATGGTTCAGATATCTTTTCCTTTAAACCATTAGATTCTACTGATACCTCAAAAGTTTCTGGTTTTACTTCAAAATTAAAGTCCAGATTTTTGACATTATACATAGATGATGTGTCATTAATAACCTCACTACTACTACATCCAGTGATAGTAGTTGCAATAATCATACAACTTGTAAATACCGAGAATATTTTTTTCATAAAATCCACCTCCTCGATAAATATATCACCCTTATGTTACACCAAAGTTACAATTTACTTTGAATTTCACTATCTATTAATTGAAGATTATATTGTTGAATTAATTCTATTAGACGTTCTGCATATATGTTACTTCCACTTTCATCTTTTGCAGTGCTATAACCTGCTTTTTCTAATGCTTTAGCTTGATAGATATATGTTTTTGCATCAAATACACCATTGGCTTTATATCTTTTATTTGTAGCTAAAAATTCTGCATGGTCTTTTATAGATTCACTTTTATCATCATATATTCTAAATTTATCATCTATAATTGTATCTAAATGTTCTTTTGTTTCTAAAGTAACTGATTTTCCTTTCCAATAGGCATCAGCCTTTATACCAAATAAGTTATTATACTCTTTTGCTAAACTTGATTTACCCCAACTAGACTCAATTATTGCTTGTGCAATGGTTATAGATGGCAATATTTTATAATTTTTATAGTTTTGTATAGCAGATGTTTCAATCTCATTAATAAATTTCATATATTGTGTATCAGATTTTAATCTTTCTGGCTTTATTCCATAATCTTTAAGGTCCTCTATATAATCATTAACCAATCTTTTTTGTTTATTATTAAATTTCAACTCATCTAAAACACTACTTAAATTTTCTACTTTATTATTTTTAGAAAAATCTTTAACAAATAAATCTGATACTTCTTTTATTTGTGAATCATTAACTTTTTCTAACTTATTTTTATTTAATACAGCAATGATAGAAGCCACATACTTCCAATTAACTTGTGCATTATTTTCACTTGCTAAATCAGCATATTCTATATACTTACTAACATCTATATCAGCCTTATTTATCTCTTTAATTGAATATTCTTTTACTAACACACCTATTCCAACTATTATTATCAGTATTGCTATAATGAACTTCTTATTCTTCATAAATTATTTCCTCCCTTATATTCTCTACAGAATACAATATACCCTACTTTTGTTACATATTCTTTACGAAATTATGAAGATTTTATGAAGATTTATGTAATATATTTAATTTAAAGCACGATTATTGTTATAATATATAGGTTTGCATTAAATAAAAAATAGTTAAAATAAATTTAAAATTAGATAAATTTATTTTAACTATTTATACACTAAGACATTATTTCAATTTACTTCTATTAATTTCTATAGATTTTTCTAATACATACTCTTCTCCATATACAATAATTTTTATTGGTTTTCCCTTTAAATTTTCTATCTTAATTAAATTACTATATACATCAACATGGATATTATTATCTCTATAATTTATATTGAAAGAATAATTATTCCATTCTTGAGGTAACTTAGGCTCAAAAGATAGTGTTTCATTCCATGTTCTCATCCCTGCAAATCCATGTATAATAGAAAGCCATGAGCCAGACATTGAAGTTATATGAAGACCATCATTAGTATCATTATTATAATTATCTAAATCAAGCCTAGCTGTTCTTGAGTATAATTCATAAGCTTTTTTTAAGTCATCTACTTCAGAAGCAATAATAGAATAAACACTAGAAGATAAAGAAGACTCATGTACAGTATATTTTTCATAAAAATCAAAGTTTCTCTTTTTCTCTTCTTTAGTAAACCTGTTTCCAAAATAATAAATTCCTTGCAACACATCTGCTTGTTTTATAAAACATGACCTAAGAATCTTATCCCAAGACCATTTTTGATTAAGAGGAAGATTCTCTTTTGGCAAATCCTTTACCTCTATAAATTCCTTATCTAAAAAATTATCATTTTGAACTATTATTTGTAAGTCTTCATCATATGGCAAATACATTTTATTTGATATTATTCTCCAAATTTCAATTTCCTCTAAACTTACATTATTTCTTTCAACACATTCGCTGTACTCTTTTTTTAACTTTAAGACATTTTCTACAGCATATTCTAAGCACCACTTAGCTATATAATTAGTATACCAATTATTATTGATATTGTTCTCATATTCATTTGGACCTGTAACTCCATGTATCATATATAAATCTTTTCTTGTAGATAAATGTACTCTACTAGCCCAAAATCTAGCTACTTCTACTATTACATCTATGCCCTTTTCTTTTATATATCCAAAATCACCTGTATAATTTGTATAATTATATATTGCATATACTATACTTCCATTGCGATGAATCTCTTCAAATGTTATCTCCCATTCATTATGACATTCCACTCCATCGAAAGTAACCATTGGATATAGTGCTCCCTTAAGTCCAAGTTTTTTGGCATTATCTTTTGCTTGCTTTAGCTGATTGTATCTATATACTAAAAGATTTCTTGCTACACTCTTATCTGCTACACCTAAATAGACTGGAAGACAATATGCTTCTGTATCCCAATAAGTAGCACCTCCATATTTTTCACCAGTAAAACCTTTTGGCCCTATATTTAATCTTGAATCTTCTCCATAATAAGTCGAGAATAATTGAAATAGATTATATCTTATACCTTGTTGACTACTCTTATCTCCTTCTATCTTTATATCTGCACTTTCCCATCTTTTATTCCACAATTTTGTATGTTCATTTAAAATTTCTTCATACTCTTTAGATATTTCTATATTTAAGATATCATCACATTTCTTTAATAACTCATTTTCACTATAATCTCTAGTGGAAGTTATTGTTACATATTTTTCTATTCCAATAGTTTCGTTTTCTAAAACATCCATTGTTATTGAATTTTCACAGTAATTATCAGTACTTAAATAAGATATATCATCTACTTTACCTCTTGTTTTAATATGCATCGTTGCACCTACTGTAAATATGGGTGTCTTAAATGTATTTTCTTTTGTACGTGAAAGTATATTTCCTCTATATTCTGAGGAACTTGAAGAAACTGCATTCCAAAATTCTTCTTCGTAATTTGAATCTTCGTTTTTTATATTTGAATCTAAGTATGGAATAAATTTTATTTTAGCACTAGAATTCAAAGCCTTTATATCATACTTTATTACAGCTAATTCCTTAACTGATACGCTTAAAAATCTTGTTATATTAGCTTCAAATTTTTTACCATTAATATTCACAGTAAATTTACGCTTTAAAATACCATTTTTCATATCTAATTCTCTATAAAAATTTTCAACATTACATTTTTCAAGGTCTAACTCTACCCCATCTATGAAAATTCTTATCCCTATATAGTTAACTGAGTTAGGAATTTTACCAAAGTATTCTGGGTATCCATTTTTCCACCATCCAACACGAGTTTTATCAGGAAACCATACTCCAGCTATATAAGAACCTCTATGGCTATCTCCACTATATCTTTCCTCATAGTTTCCTCTCATACCCATATAACCATTGCCTATACTCATTATAGACTCTGCTAATCTATTTTCTTTAATTTCAATCTTGTCTTGTATAACTTTCCACTCATTTATATTATCAAACAAACATTTCATATAATGCTCCTAACTATATACTTATTATACTCACTTAATATATACTTAAAATTTAACTGACTTGTTGAATCTACAAGTAAATTTGCTTTTTTTAGATTTTTATAATCTCCAACTCCAACAGAAAACATATTGGCTGAGTTTATAGCATCAATACCTGCACTTGCATCTTCTATTCCTATACAATTTTTAGGATTTACACCAAGTCCCTTTGCTGACATAAGAAATATATCTGGATATGGTTTGGTGTTCCTACATTTTGACGCATCTGCTATAAAATCAAACTTATCACTTATGCCTAGATGTTTTAATACATTTGTAGCATTCTTGCTTGCAGAAGACAACCCTATCTTTACATCATTAGATTTTATATCATCAAGTAAATTTTTTATACCTGGCAAAATATCATTTGAAGTTATTTTGTTTATTAAAGATACATAATAGTTATTTTTGTCTTCTGCCATTTTCATTTTTTCTTCTTCTGAAAATAAATCTTTTTTATATCCATATTCTAATATTTTATTTAATGACTCCATTCTACTTATACCCTTTAAAGACTCATTAAATTCTATATCTATATCTATGCCAATGTCATCAGCTAGTTTTTTCCAAGCTAAATAATGATAATATGCTGTGTCTGTAATCACTCCATCTAAATCAAATATAAATGCTTCTAGCATTCTTGTACCCCTTTCTCTATAAGGATTTTTTAGACTAATAATTAATTTATTTTGTGTCTATACCTTATATTTAAGATATTCTCTATAGAACTATTTAATCCAATTCACTCTTTAATTCAAAATCAACTTCTATTTCACTCTCTTGCACACCATATTTTTTTATCATTTTAGAAAAATTTGACCACATTTTTCCAGAAAAAGCATTTAAATAATTTATATTACAAATAAATTTGCCATCTTCAATCTCTTTCTTATATAGTTGTGGACCCACTATATATACAGGAAACATAGCCCATGCTTTTTTTCCTCTGTATTTTTTTATAACTTTTGTATAGTTGCCATTCTTCATAATACATACTAAAAATACACATACAAATATTTTTTCTTCAACATCTATACCAAAAGAAAAGGATATATCTTTTCCAAACTCCTTTTCTATTTTACACAAATCCTCTTTAACCTGTTTTTCAAGTTTTCTTGAAGCTTCATTGCAAAATTTTTTAATCTCACTAGATGGAATTGGAATCCAAAGTGGCATATCTGATATATAGTCTATACTTTTATCATCAAATGGCAACTCTCTTCGCTTCATTTCTGCTATAGCAGACATATAACTTTTATCCGATACAAAAAAAGTTGCAATTTTATTATTATCCACATATATATTAACTGGACATTCCTGTTTCTTATTATTTATTGAAATTCTAGTAATATCATTATATGAATACTCTTTTTCACTCCCTATACATTTACGAACTTTAATATTATATAAATCAAAAATAATATACTTTCTTGTATATTTGAGAATTGAAATTAATCCATACATTGTAAGTACAAGAGTAATTAATAATATATAATACTGTTTAATATATACATAAAATACAATTAATACAATCCCAATTGATAAAAATATTAAACCTAAAATTAGATTCACGATACTAGATTTTACTGTAACTATATATTCTTCATAGTCATTCATGTTTTCTCTTCCCTCTACTTATTCAGTAATTATACATCTTTACTTAACTACAAAATAATTAAAAATTTCAATATTAATTTTTATTCAAATAAAAACTTTACTTAACAAGTTTTACTGCAAATAATTTGTATATAAAATTATACTGAATTCACTTATTATAATTAATGATACTTTGTTTAAATAATATAAAAAGTTATAGTATAATCTAACAAACACATGGTTATATTATTTTAAAATAATAAACTTGTATTTTTTTAATGTTATTTCTTCCTTTAAATCAACTATTTTTTCTTCATATAAATCTTTTACTTTTCTATTTACCAAATAATCTGGTAATCTTAAGGTTAAATCTTTGGATGAATTATTTATTATTATTGTAATAGATTCTTTCCTTAATATAATTGTTCCATTTTCTTTATCTACTAGTATCCATTCATTTGATACAGTTCTAAGTTCTCTATTTGATTTACGAAGTCTAATAATCTTCTTCATAAAATCAAGTATATCTTTATTCCACTTTCCTTCATTCCATTCCATACATTTTCTTTGTCCTTCAGATACTGGACTTAGTTCTCCTTGCATTCCTATTTCATCACCATAGTATATACACGGACCTCCTGATTGTATAAACATAAACAAATATGCAAGTTTAAATTTATCCACATTTCCATCAGCATAGCTCAATATTCTAGTAGTATCATGACTTCCAAGTAAATTAAAAATAACTTCATTAACTTGCATTGGATAGCTTACTATTACATCATTTATCATGTATTTAAATTCTTCAGCATTTATCTCATTTGTACAAAAAAATTGTTTCATAGCTTCTGACATTAAATAATTCATAACTGAGTCAAATTGGTCTCCCATCAACCATGGTAAACTTCCATGCCAAATTTCTCCTAATATATATATCTCAGGTTTTATTCTTTTAATCTCTTGTCTGAATTTTCGCCAGAAAACATGATCTACTTCATTTGATACATCCAATCTCCATGCATCTATATCAAATTCTTGTATCCAATACCTCCCTACACGCAATAAATATTCTATTACTTCTGAATTTTCTGTGTTAAGTTTTGGCATATATTTTTCACACCCAAAAGTTTCATAAGGTATGTTTTTTTCATCTATTTCTTCTATTGGAGTATCAACTTTACTCATATCTTTTATATAAAACCAATCTTTATATCTCGAATTATTCTTATTTTTAACTACATCTTGCCACTGCTTAGAATAATATCCTATATGATTAAATACAGCATCCAACATTATTTTTATATTTCTTTTATGGGCTTCTTCTATTAGTTTTTTCAAAGTAGATTTATCACCTAAGGTAGGGTCTATTTCCATGTAGTCCATCGTATCATATCTATGATTAGTTTTTCCAACTGTAATAGGACAAAAATAAATTCCATTTATCCCTAAATCGCTCAAATAATCTAGGTGGTCTATTACACCTTGTAAATCTCCACCTGTAAAATTATCTCTTGTTGGAATAGCGCCCCATATATCTACTCCTTCTGGATTTATAGATGGATTTCCATTTGCAAATCTATCAGGAAATATCTGATACCAAATAGTTTCCTTTACCCAATCTGGAACTTTAGGTATATCTATATAATTCAAATATGGATATCCAAAAAAATTACTTATTTCGCATAACTCTTTTTCATCATTTTCGTTTCCTAATTTTATTATCTTTTTCTCTGTAAATAAAATTTTTTCTTCTTGACCTTCTATTATAAATCCATATCTCGAACGTTTATTTAAAGGCTTACACTCAGCTATCCAATAATCAAATAATTCTGTTTCTACTTCTTTGTTCATTGTTATATTTGTTCCACCAGACCAACCAAGTCCAGATGCATTTAGATTCCCTCCTCCTGCACCTCCTTTGTCCCATACATATTGGTCTCCTATCCTTAAGGTCACTTTTTTTGCCTCATTTTTTTTGGTTCTAATTCTTATATGTAATGTTTCTCTATCATAGCCATAAGCATAGTTGCTCATTGGTATATGTAGTATAGCCTCTTTTGTTAAAGTTTGTTGAGTTGATTCTGTGATTTGATTGCTTAAGGTTATATTTTCTTTATTTTTATTAGACAACTTTATCCCTTCTTTCTAATAATTTGCATGATTTAAAGATAGGTTAATGTATTTAACTATTATATCATAATAAAAAGATATAATAGTTAAATATAATAGTAATAGTTTTCTAATTTGAGACAATCATTTTTCTTAAACTTAAACTCTTCTCTATTATCATTTTTTACAAAATAAAAACCTCTAGTATTTTCCTAGAGGATACAATATTCTGCTATTAATTTTTATACTAACTTTCAAATTATTTAAAAAGACTCTATATGCCATATTAGTTCTTTATGCTATATTATTAGATTTAACTTTTTCTATGTTTAAAAAATAAGTTTCTCTTTCTTTAAATAATGATACATATTTAAAATCAAGATATTTAAGCATATCGTAAGCCACATCAAAATCTTTGCAGATATCTTCTACTCTATGAGAGTCAGAACCTACAGTAACTATAAAACCACCAAGTTCTCTATATCTTTTTAAGATATCTTCATTTGGATGTATGGCATTTAATCCATATCTATAACCAGATGTATTTAACTCTATTCCACTTCCATTATTAATTATTGACTTTAAAACTTCATCAATAATATCTTTAAAATCATTATATATTACTCTGTTATCTGAATATATCCCATATCTAGATATATAATCTAAATGTCCATATATATTATAATCTTTAAACTCATGATTAGTTTCAAGTATGCTATTAAAATATTTATAGTACGCATCTTCTTTGCTAAGTCCTTCAAAGTATTTTTTTGATGGAACAGGTACGTTATCAATTGTATGAGTTGAACACAATATAAAATCAAAAGGATGTGAACTTATTACATCTTTTATTTCATTTTTTAAATGTTTTCTATATCCTACTTCAACACCTAACAATAATTCTATATCCTTTTTATACTTTTCTTTTAGTGTATTAAACACTGGGACATAGTTGTTATAATCTATACAAAATCCCTTCCCTTCATCATGTTCTAAATGGTCTGTAAAAGTTAAATATCTAACACCTATACTTATAGCTTTTTTTATTGTATCTTCTATTGAATCCTTTCCATCACTTGAAAAATTAGTATGAATATGATTATCAATTAAATTCATATTATCCCTCCCTTTATTTTATCTATCTTAATTATACTACAGGTTTATTGTATACAATTGTTAAAAGAAAATGATAATAGTTAAATTTTATTTACAATACTTCCTCTTAAATAAATATTTTATTTTTACAATAAAAGAAGTGTCTATCTTTTGATTTAAAAAAATCAATGCAGACACTTCCTTAGTAATATATTTTGGTTAATTTATCTTTTAAAAATTTGCATTTTTTGACAAATTTTAGTGGTTATATATCCAATCATATAAAAAGCGGCATAAAGTAAAATATAGATATATGCTGAATCATTTAAAAACATATACATTAATATTATATAAGTTATTAAAGATACTACAAGTGATAAAATCCAGTTGGTTTTACTCAATACACAAACTATCCCTTGAATTAAAAAGGCAATTGGAAAAATTAAAATCATCCCTATTACAAAAATCCCTTTAGAATGAATATCTGGTATATTGAATATATCTGTAGCAAAAGTCAAAAACACCAATAACATTATGATTGTAGGAAATATAATACTAAAAACATTACTCTTTTTCATAATAAATTTTCCTTATTTGTAATTTTGAATTGGTTATTTAATGAAACTCATTAAATATAACCATTAAATTAATAATTTAATTACTTTATCGCCTCAATTTCTCCCATCATTCTAACTAAGTCTTGTCCATATTGACCACCAGCCCAATTATTAGAAAGACTTTCAACTGTTTTAGCTTTCCCAAACAAAGATTTTTCATGTCTAGGGTCTACTGGATTTGAAAGTGGATAACCCTGTTGTCCTGCATATAGACATAAATGTTGAATTTGAGCTAGTATTCCCTCTTCCCAAGTATCAAATTTTGAGTGTGCATTTTTGTCAGTATCAGAACCACCAACAGAAGTCTTAAGTCCACAAGGATTCTTAAAAGATGCATCTAATACTCCACCAAAATTACAGAAACCAGTTTCTTTTGCTGATTGAGCTACAGCTAAAACAGGATTTACACCTTCTTGAACAGCTGTATCATACAGTATTGGTATTAATTCTATAAATAAATCATTGGCTTTTTTAGATTTTGCCCATTTTAAACAAGCTTCTAAGCTAGCTGTTGGTTCACCTAATATACTTGTCTCATCTTTCATAGGTGAATCCCCTTTTGTAGACGAATCACCATTATTCTGTGCAGCAGAAACACACTTATTATATACACTATCGCTTATTGAGCCTAATCTAGTAATCTTATCTGCTCCTGCTAGTATGGATTTATCACTATCTTCTGATACTAATACAATTGGATTATCTTTAGCAATTGTAGAACCTGTAAGAGCATTTACTAAATCATATCCATCACTTAAATAAAATTCTGATGAATCTGGATAAAATTCTTTTATAACTTTTTTATTTGTATCATATCTATCTGAACCACCAAGTCTCTTAGAGTTAGTCTTGTTAACTAAACTCGTACTCATAGAAATACTTCCACCTACAGCATATGATTTTACATTACTTGTTGAAAAAGGAACACTTTTTCCATCTGTAAGTACTATAGGAGCTACATCTCTTACTGAGACAGGTGCAGCACTTATAGTATCAGCCTCTCCTTTATATGCATTAGTTAATATAACTTCATCAACTTTTTTAATGCTACTTACTTCTTTGGCAACACTATAACTAGTCTTTATTCTATCATCTCCACCTAATCTAGTTACTTGCGCTCCTGTATTTTTCAGTTCAGTTTCTACTGACTTACTTATTGATAACTCTTTACCTATTATGTATATCTTTTTTACATTTTTTAATCTTTGTTTTGTCTCATTTGGTATGTTACTTTTTTGAGCAAGTAAAATCGGAGCATCTACAGCACCAGCAAGACCACTTGCTGAAAGACCATCTGCTATAGAACTATCCATATTTACCACAATTGCTGTATCATAACTCGTTTTATCTGCTATTAATCCAGCCGTCTCGTATATGTTCTTACCTTTAATGGTATCTGATGTTAATGCACTTACATTAGGTGCGTTCATTAGAAATATAGCTAATGTTAAACCTAATGCTAAAACTCTTTTAATTGTTCTCATATTCTTCCCCCTTGATATATCAAGTTTAATCCAAAAATGACTATAACATAGTAATACATCTACGCTATAGTCATTTATTATAATTTAATAATTATATGTTTCTTATTATATCATAAATTACAAAAAGTTTCCATAATATTAGATAGATTAGAGAAAAAATTTACATTTTAGTTACAATTTTCCATTTTTTAATTCTAATGTATACATATTTGGTAACAATTTGTAATAAAAGATAGTAAATACACTTTGTATTCATTTTAATATTATACAATAATGAAATTTATTGCATATAAAAATTTAATAAAAATTATATAAGACTTTCACTATTGAATAAACATATTATAAAAAGCAATAAAAGATATCTTTTATTGCTTTATTTGAATAAACGAAATATAATGTATTGCGTAGTAGATAAGAACCAAGGAGTCAAAAAAATGATTTCTCTTCTGCTCCTATCTTTAATACCTGTACTGACTGGTGGTACTGTAGCTCTTTTCAATAACAGCACAAAGACAATTTAGGATTTGTTTTTTTCAAAAATCATATTATCATTTATCATTTGCATGTTATTTGCTATTACATTGCTCTTTCTATTTATTGTACTAATTGTTATTTTAAAGTTAATGAGAAAAATAACAATCAATATTTCACTGCTTCTTTCTTTAATGTTCGGTTTTGCTCTTGAAACCCTTATTATTGTATTTGTAACTACATGTGCAGGAACAATTGTAATAAATTTAAGCAGAAATATTATAGTAACAAGTGTAGCAGGTATGACTAATCCTTCATCATGATATTAAAATAGAAAATTTTAGATATGAAAAAGTTAAGAAAGGGCACAAAAATATAGCATTTAAGTGGATGACTATTATTCTAATTGATTATATAAAATGACTTTCCCATTTTAGAAATAGGAATAATTATTTTTTCAAAATAACCTAAAAAATAAGCTTCTAATAACTTAAAAATCTGGAATCTAACTTCTTCTATTAATCTCGTCTGTTATTAATGATTTAGAAATATACATTGCTTTTATTATATTTCTAAATCGTTTGTAATTAGTAGTACCCTCTGCAAATTTTGACTGTGCTTTTTCACATTTGCCTATACTTGAAGATACAGGTCGTAGTGCTTCTATTAATTCTTCTTTTGTATATTTATCAATTATATTTTCATCTGTTATTAATGATTTTGAAATATACATTGCTTTTATCCTATTCTTAAGGAGTGAGTGTTGAGAAGTCCCTTCCATAAACTTTAGTTGTGCTTTTTCACATCTTACGATAACTGAAGATACAACTCTTAGTGTTTGTATCAATTCTTCTTTTGTATATTTATCTATAAGTATTTCACCTCAAATCCTAATTTATTATTGTATACCTTAACTTACTCTAATATTTTTTCATACTATTATAACATATTTTTAGTGCTATTCTAATATATAATGTGATATATTCTAATTAATGGTATTTTCGAACTTAATCAAATGTTATTCTATTATAAGGTCATAGTATATATATGAAAATACATAAAAATACTTAACTTTTTTAAGGAGATCTACGATGAGCAACAAACAAGGTTCTAACATAAAAGATGTAAAAATTAAAAATAAGTTAATAATACTGAAACTACTTTCTACAAATACTCCTATGTCTAGAGTTGATTTAGCTAAATCTACAGGTCTTACTAAAATGACTTTATCAAACCTAGTCACTGAACTTATTAATGAAAATATGATTAGAGAGATAGAATCATCAACTTTAAATGCACATTCATCAGGTCGTAAACCTATTTTATTAGATATTTCTAATATCTCTCCTTGTGTTTGTGGCATTTTGATAAGAAGAAATATTTGTAAGGTAATCATTGCAGATTTAAAAGGTAATATTGTCAAACAACTTTTTGAGACTTACCCTAAATATCTGTCAAATGACGTTTTAAAAGATATAATAAAACGAATGTTTTCTAAAATAATGAAAAATAACAAAAGAGATATAATTGGAATTGGGATTTCTTCAATAGGTCCTGTAGATAATATAAATGGTATAATATTAAATCCTCCAGACTTTGGAAACGTATCAAACCTAAACATAGTAAATTTTATAGGAGAAATATCTGATTTACCTATATTTTTGATAAATGATGCTAATGCAGGTGCTTTGGCTGAAAAAATGTATGGTCTAGGTAAAGATATTCCAAATTATATATATCTACATATAATGAATGGAATCGGAGCTGGTTTAGTATTAGAAAATAAACTTCACACTGGTAATTTAGGGCAAAGTGGTGAAATAGGGCATACATCTATTAATTTTAGTGGTCCAGTATGCAGTTGTGGCAATAATGGATGTCTAGACTATTATACAAGTGTGAGTAAGTTAATTAAAAGAATTGAATCGTTAAGTCATATTTATCCAGATTCTCCACTAATTAATTGTAAAGATTTTTCTCTAGTCAAGTTAATAGATGAAGCCAATAACAAGGATAATCTAGGTATGTTTTTACTTGATGAATTTTGTACATATATATCATATGCATTAGTAAATACACTTACCTTAATTGATTGTAGTTCTATAATAATAGGTTATGACTTTAATATTCCTGGTACATTTATAGAAAATACATTATTAAAGAAATTGACTGCTTCAGCAAGTTTTTCTAAATATAAAAAAATAAATGTAAGGCATTCAAATTTTGGAGCAAATGCACCACTAATTGGTTCTGTAGCCATAGTAAGCTATAATTTTTTTAATGGTAGTATAAGTTTTGATTAAATATGTAAAATATTAAAATATTTAATCACTTTTGTTGAATATTTTTCCATTTAATATTATTATATCTTATAAGAGCGTTTAAAATTTGGAGGTATAAAAATGATTTCAGCTAAAATGGAAAAATTACTTAATGAACAGATTAACCATGAATTATATTCTGCATATCTTTACCTTTCTATGTCTTCTTACCTTGAAGCAGAAGGACTTAAAGGATTTTCTAATTGGTTTTATGTTCAATATAAAGAAGAAACAGACCATGCTATGTATTTCTACAAATACTTACATAATGTAGGAGGAAATGTTCAGCTTGATGCTATACCAATGCCAGATGCAGACTTCACTTCTGCAATGGATGTTCTTGAGCGTACATTAGCTCATGAACAAAAAGTTACTGCTTTAATAAACAATCTAGCTGCTGTAGCAAACTCTGAAGCAGACTTTAGAACTTCTCAATTCTTACTTTGGTTTATATCTGAACAAGCAGAAGAAGAGACAACTTGCGAAGACAATATAAAACGTGTTAAACTTGCTGGAGAAGGTGGGTTATTCTTTGTGGACCAAGAATTGGCTACTCGTACATATTCAGCACCAACAAATCCACCTGTAACAATATAAAAATATTACCATTAAAATTTTTAGTATAATAGATAAGGTGTATTAAATGTGGGGTGACTGAAAATCACAATCTATAAATTAGTGTGATTTTCAGTCAGTACTTTAATTATGGTTGAATACCAAAACTTGTTAACTATTTATATTTAACTATTAAGGCGTCTACTACACATACACCTTTTCCTTTAGGATATACGAACACAGGATTTAAATCTATTTCCTTAACCTCATCCTTGTTTTCATAAGCATATTTACCTAATTTAACCATCATATCTGCAAGAGCATCAACATCACAAGGTTCACTACCTCTGTATCCATTTAAAAGCTTAAATGATTTCAACTTCTTAAGCATCATTATAGCTTCATCATGATTTATAGGCAAAGGATATAAAGTAGTATCTTTAAATACTTCTACAAACACTCCACCTAAACCAACCAATAACATTGGTCCAAACTGGTCATCATTAGTTATACCAATAATTATTTCTATTCCACTTTCAACCATTTCTTGAACCAATATACCATCAATCTTGGCATTTGGCTTTGCTTCTTTTACGTTAGTTAAAATCTCATTATATGCGTTTACTGCCTCTTCTCTATTATTAATTCCTACTTTGACTCCTCCAACATCAGACTTGTGTAATATCTCTGAAGAGTTTATTTTTAGGACAACAGGATAGTTTATATAATTTAAAATTTCATCCAATTCATCAATACTTTTTGCAATACCTTGACCTGGCACTGGTACTCCATATTTCTTCATTTCAATTTTACTGTCTAATTCCGATAAAGCTACTACATTATTTGAGTTTCTTTTCTTAACAGCTTCAAATTCTAAAGTTCTCTTTGAATAATCATAATCTACAAATTTAGCCATTTTATTGAAACAAGTAAATGTAGTCCCAACTGATGACATTATAGGTACTTGGCTGTTTTCTAACCTAGCCCTATAATTCAGATATCTATTTCCTTCAAGTGTAGGAACTGCAAATACAGGTTTCTTTAATCCCTGCTCTCTAGCTTCGCTTACAGCTTGACAAAGAGTCTCATGCATTTCATTTTCTTCATCTCTTATATTTGCACCTATCATAGTAAATCCAACACTATCATCTTTATCAAATGTGTGTAATAATCCTACTATCATACCTTTTTCATGGAATAATGCAGTCGTAGCATCCAATGGATTTTTAGGTGTTGCAAATCCTGGAAGATATTTTTTCATCTCTTCTTTAGTTTCAGCAGATATTTCTGCAAGTTCTACGCAATTTTCTTCTGCTAAATCTGCACAAATAGTATTTTCTCCGCCTGAGAAGTTTATTGCTGCAAAATTAGAATTTTTAGGTAAATTACCCTCTAAGACACTAAAAGCCTGAGCTAAACTCATAAATTGTTCTAAATTCTCTACAGAAATTACTCCATACTTTTCAAAAATACTTTCAAAAGCTTTACTTGAACCAGCTAAGTTTCCTGTATGGGAAGCAGCTGATATAGCTCCTTTTTCTGACCTTCCTGACTTCAAGATTATTACTGGTTTTCTTTTTTGAGCTGCTTTTTTTAGTGCATTTATAAATTTTTGAGGATTTTTTAGTCCCTCAAGATAAATAGCTATTACTGATGCATAATTATCATCTACAAGAAAGTCTACTGCATCTTCTAGTGTAACTATATTTCCATTTCCTGTTGAAAAACCATAAGATATATTAAAATAATCACTTGAAACAATTTCTGCAGTTATAAATCCACTTTGCCCTACAATTCCTATCCCTGGTTTTTTAGTATCCAAATCCCACTTAGAACCACCAGCCCATAGATTAACTTTATCTATACAGTTTAGTAATCCCATACAGTTTGGACCTAATATTTTCATATCATATGTATTAGATATTTCTATAAGTTGATTTTCTAAATCTACTCCATCTTCTGTTCCTTCTTCTGCAAATCCACTAGCATATACCACTGCCGCCTTTGTTCCTAATTCTCCAGAATCCTTTAACACAGATGGAACTACATTTCTAGGTGTGCATACTACCACACAGTCTACAACTTCTGGAACTTCTTGTATTGTCTTATAACATTTTCTGCCAAATAACTCTTCTCTTTTTGGATTTACATAATATACTCTATCTGTATCTTTACTTTTTACTATGCTAAGTGCAGCACTTCTACCAAAACCAAGTTTATCAGTAACTCCTACTATAGCAATACTCTTTGGTCTAATAAGTTTTTCCAAACTCATAAATTCACTCTCCTATATGTTTATAGTTGTGATTTTAAGTGAATTCCATCTCAAGATAAAGCTTCTCTTGGCACTTAAAATCTGCTAAATCTTGAGATGAATCACTTAAGATAAGGGTAATTTATTAAATGGCGTTATTATAGCCTTCCATGAATGCTGCTTCATTTTGAACATTAAATTTGCCTTTTCCTTTTTCCTCAAAGAAATCACACATAGTTTTTATAGCTAATTCTTTCTCAAATAATCCTGTTTTTGCAATCAATGCTCCAAGAACTACTACATTTGCGGCTTTTGGATTGTTTGCCTTTTGAGCTAATTCCTGACAATTTATTTTAACTACATTTACATCTTCTCTTAATACTATATTTTCATCTATAGCAGACGTATTAATAACTACTGTTCCTCCTTCTTTTACTAAATTTATATAATCTAAGGATGGCTTATTCATTGCTACTAAAACATCTATTTCTTCCATATCAGGTCCACCTATACTCTCATCAGAAAACTTAACCACACTATATGCTTTTCCACCTCTCATAGTTGGACCATATGCTGGCATCCAAGTAACTTGTTTTCCTAATTCAAGTGCTGATTCAGCCACAATTAAACCTAAAGTTAAGACTCCTTGACCACCAAATCCTGCAAATACTAACTCTTTTTCCATAACTATTCACCATCCCTTTGCTTAAATTCGCCAAGAGTATAATATGGCACTATTTCTTCTTCAATCCACTGGATAGATTTTTCTAATGATACACCCCAGTTAGTTGGGCAAGGTGCTAATATTTCAACCAATGAATATCCCTCTCCATTCAATTGAGCTTCTATAGCATTTTTTATATATTTTTTTAGATTAATTATTTCTTTTGGACTATGAACTGAACCTCTTGCTACATAGGCTACATCAAAGTAATTTGCCACCATTTCAGGAACTTTTAATGGACTACCAGTAGTTTTTATATCTCTTCCATTTACACTTGTTGTTGTAACTTGACCTGGCATAGTAGTCCATGACATTTGACCACCAGTCATTGCAAAGTTATTGTTATTTATTACAAACACAGTTATATTATGATTTCTATATGCAGTATTTAATGTTTCAGAAAGACCTATAACATATGCATCTCCATCACCTTGATAAGTCATAACTAACATATCTGGTCGTGCTACTTTTACTCCTATAGCTGTAGATGAAGCTCTACCATGTGCGGTTTGCATCTTATCTCCATTCCAGCTAAAATTCATATTACAAACACAGCCAACGCCTAAAGTTAATACATGATTTTTTTCATATCCATTTTCTTCTATCACTTCTGCTATTATACGGTTTACTATTCCATGACCACAACCTGGGCAAAATTTATTTGGTATTGAAACAATGCTAGGTGTTAATCTATCTGTAGCCATATTAGAACACCTCCTTAATTTCGCCAGATTTTATTTTGCTGTAAGTGTCCATTACTTGTAATGTTTTTGGTATATGATTTCCACTAAATAATCCATAAACAGGTACATTTTCTTTGCATATTTTCTTTGAAGCTAATGCAACATCCTCTACTAACTGCCCTGTATCAGTTGACTCTACTGAGATAAATCCTTTTACATCTTTATTTACCTTTTCAAATGCTTTATATGGGAAAGGCCACACTGTTATTGGTCTTATTATTCCAACCTTTTCGCCTTGTTCTCTAAGTCTTCTAACCGCATTCATAGTTGTTCTTGATGGTATCCCGAACGCTACAAACACATATTCTGCATCTTCAACTTGATAATCTTCCCATTGTTGTTCATTTTCAGTTATTCTCATACGCTTTTCCATACAAAAAGCTGGTTTTTGGTTATCTGGAACTTTTGCATGGTCTCTATTGCTTCCATCATAAGTCCAACCTAAGTCTTCTTCTCTTTTCTTAAATTCAGGAAACTCTACTGGTTCCATCATTTGACCTAAAGCTGCTTCTGTCAAAATTTCAACAGGCACTCTATATTTCTCCGCTACATCAAATGAGTTATACATTAAATCTACAGTTTCTTGAATACTATTTGGTGCATAAACTATTAGATGATAATCTCCATTTCCTCCCCCTCTAGTGTCTCTTAGGTAGTCTGTTTGTGCTGAATCTAGTGAACCAAGACCAGGTCCCCATCTTTGCACATTTACAATTACACAAGGATAATGATTTGCACATAAATATGAGATTCCTTCTTGTTTTAAAGATATTCCTGGTCCTGAAGAACTTGTCATAGACCTCATTCCACTTGCATATGCTCCATATACCATATATATAGCAGCCATTTCATTTTCAGATTGTATAAAAGTTCTTCCAAGTTCAGACATTCTATGTGATAAAAATTCCATTACCTCTGTTTGTGGTGTAATTGGATATCCTGCATAAAACTCACAACCACCTCTTAGAGCTGCTTCTGCAATGGCGTGATTCCCCTTCCACATTTTTTTCATATTCTCCCAACTCCTTTTAAGCCTCTTGACATGCTTCTTCTTTAATTATTTCAAATACATTATCTGGACATACTTGATAGCAGATTCCACAAAGTATGCATTTGCTTTCATCGACTTCTACATGAGTATATCCTTCTGTGTTTATATTATCGGATATTTTTAATGCTCCTTTTTTACAAGATATAACGCAGTATTCACAACTTTTACATCTCTCTGCGTTTATTTTTAAACTCATAGTTACACCCCATTTCGTAATATTTCTATCTATTAGCCAATATTTGGCTCTTCCTTAAGATTTAATATTTCTTTTAAAACTGCTACAAATTTCTTGTTTTCTTCCATAGTTCCAATACTTACACGTGCATGTGTAGCATTTGGTCTTATTACAAAACCTCTTTGTTTTAAGTCTTCAAATAGCTTAGGTATATCTGTTTTCATATCTACATAAAGGAAGTTTGATTGTGAATCTACAACATCAAATCCCATTTTTGTGAACTCGTCTTTGAAATAATCCATTCCAACTCTATTTAACTCATATGTCTCCTTTATAAATTCATCATCATCAAGTGCTGCTGTTGCTCCACTTATCGCAACACGATTAGCAGAGAAAGGTTCTTTTACGGTAAATAAAGTTCTTATTATCTCATCTTTAGCAATACCATACCCTACTCTAAGTCCTGCAAGACCATATATTTTAGAGAAAGTTCTTGTCACTATAACATTGTAATTTTCTCTTACATATTTAAGCCCATCCACATAATTAGGTACTGTTAAAAATTCTATATATGCTTCATCTAATATAGTTATAATATTTTCAGGGACTTTCTTTAAAAATTCTTCCAATTCTTTATCATCTACAATTGTTCCTGTTGGATTATTAGGATTACATACACATATTAATTTTGTTTTATCTGTAATCTTATCTAATATACCTTGTAAATCATACTTATAATCCTCTGTTAAAGGTACCTCTACTGGTATTCCTTCATTTTTAACAGTTGCTGTTCTATAAGATGGGAATGTTGGGTCACAGTATATAACTTCATCCCCTCTATTTATAAAAGCTTCACCTATTAGCGTGATAACGTTATCCGCTCCATTAGCAACAATGAAATTTTCTGCTTTTAGATTCAATTTTTCAGCTAATTTTCTTCTAAGTTCATTAGCTTCTGGCTCTGGATAAAGTTGACCTTGTTTTAACATTTCAATCATAGCTTCCATTGCTTTTGGTGATGGTCCTAGAGGATTTTCATTTGAAGCTAGTTTTATTATTTCTTTTACACCATATTTTTCTTTTACTTTTTCTATTGGTTCACCTGGAACATATTGATGTAATTCTTTTACTGTATTTCTCAATAATTTTTCTATCATTTTTAAAAGCCCCCTCTGTATATGTATTTTCATTTATATAAACGTTATTGCGTCTACTTACTCTCACAACTAAACTAAGTCATTTACTCAAATTTTTTATTAAGCGTTTCTTTGATTTAATTCTTCTCTTATTTGATTTAATTTTTTATCACTTACTGGATATAAGATTGCTATAACAACAGCTATTATTAAAGGTATTGCCATAGAGTAAGAAATCATATTTATAAAACCTGTTTTAACTGCTGCTGTAACTACCATATCAGCTTGATATCCCATTGAATTCATTAAAATTGTTCTTATAGTAGTCGCAAGTAATACACCTACTTGTATTGCAACTGGATATAGTGACATACTTAAACCTGGTAAATCTTTTCCTGATTTCCAATGTCCATAATCACAAGAACCAGCAAAGAAGTTAAGATTTATTATTGATACTACATTTGAGAAACCTCCACCAATTGCCAATAACATAGTTACACCTAAAGTTGTTCTCCCCCAAGGAGTCCATGCAACTAACAAGTGACATAATGCACATATAGAGAAAGAAATTATTGAAGCTAATTTTTGTTCTTTACAAATTCTTATAAATACTGGTGCGAAAAACATAAAGCCTACACTTACCAAAGGCATTATTGCTAAAAATACTGCTAATCCACGTTCATCTTCTATTACATACTTAAAGTAATAAGGAGCTAAAGGTCCTAGCCCTATAGATCTTATGCATATAAGAAACTCTAAACAGAATGCCATCATAAGTGGTACATTAGTAAATAAAGCTTTTAGCATTTCACTTGCTTTAATTTTTGGTTTTTCTTCTTTTTGAAGTACTTCAGCTTCTGCTCCAGACTTTATTATCTCTGTTGAAGAAAACCAAAATACTAGAAGACATCCTACTGCAAAGAATAGATAAGTACCTAAATAACCCATTCCTTCTCCACCTAGTACATCTGCAAATAAAACTAATAATAACGGATATGAAAAACCTACTAAAAATTTTCCAACTTCTTTGAATATATTTGTAGTAGTCGAACCTATAACTCTGTCTCTAGGTGTTTTAGTAACCACAGGGTAAATAGCATAGATTATAGTGAAAACTACTTGCTGAGCACAAGATGCTATTAACAATAATGCTGTCATTAAAGGTAAAAGTAATGTTGGGCTTATTTTCATTAATGGAACTATGAAAAATACTCCATATGTTAGTGCTAATGCTGCTGGTGTATATCTAAGCCAAGGATAATATTTTCCTTTTTTAAATGGTTGTTTGTCAAATACAGTACCTGTTATTGGAGCCACAGCCATCTTTATGAAAGATTGTATTATTTGCATACCACCTGCCATAATTACCCCAAGCTTTGCTACATCAGTTAAAAATATGTTTGTTACTGTTGATACAAAGTAGCCTATAAAATTATATGCCAAATTTATAGAACCTGAGTAAGTGTATACTGCTCTCTTTTTAGGGTCTCTCATATCATCTCTAAAGTTTGATATAAGGTTTCCTTTTGGTTTGCTTTCTTGACTACTCACATCTACCCCTCCTTAATATAATTTATTCTTTATTTATTTTTATTCACGTATAATAATTTGAATTTCAAATCCAACTCTACACTTTTTATAATTCGAATCAAATTTTTATATGTGTATAATTTTAATTTAATTATATTCTTAAAATTCAAAATTGTCAAACACTTTTTGGTTTTATTTTTTCATTACTCAAATGAACTAAAAAGGCATTTATACTTAATTTAAATCGTTATTTTTATTAATATATCCATATAAAGTGTCCCCAAAGCATACATTCCAAATTATTTTATCAAAATTTTACTTATTTTAAATTATTATAAATTTATTCAAGAATAATTTTTATCTTCTTTTTATATACTACAATCAGATATTAAAAATATTTTTTCACCCTTTAAATTCCTTTTATTTTTATACATGTACTATTGATTTTAAAATAAAAGCATGTTACAATTACAAAAAAGAATATATCAAGTAAACGTTTATTATAATCTTTAATTTCAGAATTTTCAATTTTCTTATTTTATCTAACTTTTACATAACATAATATGTTAAATTATTGTAGCTACACTAATCCAAAGCCAGTTAAAGTCAATATTGTCTTACTTTTATATAAAATATATTTTATAAATATATTTTATAAATTTTATTTAAAAAATATTATATAAGGAGAAAAAATTATGTTACTTTTAATTGCTACATGTGCAGTGTACATATGGATTGGCTTTTATTTTTCTAAAAAAGTTAAAACAGCATCCGATTTCCTAATTGCTGGTAGAAATCTTCCTTTACCCATACTTGCCGCAACTATTGCTGCTACGTCTTTTGGAGGAGGATGTTTGGTTGGTGGAGTTCAATGGGGAGCTGAAAGAGGACTATGGGTTGGTATGTACTCTACTATAGGTGCGGCTTTAGCTTGTTTTGTAAATGCGTTTTTTGCAGGAAAATTAAGAAGCTTATCATGTGATATAACACCTGCTGACTATATTGAAACTAGATATGGTCATAGTATATTCTTAAGAGCTTATCAATGTCTTGTAACACCAATATCAATATTAGCTATTATGGGCAGTCAACTAATATCTTTTGGTTCTGTATCTACTGCATTTGGTATCCCTTATGATATAGCTGTAATTGTAGGAGTCATAGTAATCATTATATATACTTATGCATCAGGAATGTGGGGAGTTGCAGTATCAGCATTTATTCAACTTGCTATTTGTGTAGTATTTTTGCCAATAGTAGCTTATATAAGCTTAAAATTAGTTGGCGACAATCCTTTACTTATGTTACAATCAATGGTAAAAGAACCATTCTTCCCAGGAAATAAGTCGCTTAGTGATTTTATGTATACAGTTTTACCATTGGTTTTAGGCTCAATATTTTCTTATGAAAGTTTTTTGAGATACCAATGTGCTGATAATGCTAAAAATGCAGTTAAAAGCAGTGTTATTGCAGGATTTATACTATTATTTCTTGCTTTCCCTATAGGCATAATTGGAGCTATTGGTGGTAGTTTATTTCCAAACATATCATCTGTTCAGGTTTTACCTCAAATGATATCAACAACTCTACCTCCTTTAGTTTCTGTATTATTCTTAGCTGCTATATTAGCTGCCATAATGTCCACTGCTGACTCATTAATGACCTCAATGAGTGCCATAATATCGAGAGATATTTATAATAAATTATTACATCCTAATATAGAGTTTAATGATTTAAAAAATACTCTTAAATACTCTCAAATCGCCTCAGCTTTAACAGCTATAATAGGAGCAATTATAGCACTCAAGTTTGACAGTTTATTAGAACTATTATTTTGGCCAGCACCATTATGTACAGGTGTGATATTTGCACCATTTGTCATTGGTCTTTCCTGGAAAGGTGCTACAAAAAAAGGAGCTATCTGTGCTGTCATAGTAAGTGCAATATTAGCATTTTTAAATATGATTGGCCTCCTTACTGTCTTTGACAGAATTTTAGTACCTATAATAGGTGGTTCGGTTACGATATTTATAGTTAGTAAATTTTCAAAAAAAGATTGAAAAGAAAGGTATACACAGTAAATATGTCAAAATCAGAAAAAGGTAAGGAAACAAAAGCTAGTATTATAAGTGCTGCTAGAGAATTATTTTTTGAACAAGGTTATCACAAGACAACCACTAGGCAAATTGCAGAAAGAGCCAATATAAATTTAGGCTTAATAAGTTATTATTTCTCAAGTAAAAGTGAAATAGGAGCTATAATATATGAAGATATAAGGGATGAAATGCAATCTTTAATCTATAATTATCATGAAGAAGGTACAATGATGATGTTCTTTCTTGCTATGAATGCTGACCTTTGTTTTCTTTTAAAAAATGAAGCGTATAGAAACTTTTATTTGGATATAGCTTATGAGGAAGCTATTTTAAGCTATCAACGAAGTGTAACTGAAATGGTCATGAAAAGATATGTTAATGAAAAAGAATCTATAGAACATGACGAATTGATACTTTCCTGTATTGGTATACTCGCTATGAAACCTGAGATAATTAGGGTCTATACTTCACATAAATATGATATATCTTATCAATCTGTAATAAAATATTTTACAAAACAGTTTCTAATTAACCTTGGTCACAGCACTGATTTATGCGAAGATATTTTAGAAGAATTGAGTAAATACTATATAGATATAGTTGATAATTTTACGCCAATAATAACTCGCATAAGAACTTAATAAAATTTTATTGAACTTTTAGAGACTGAAATTTTGAAATCATAATTGTATTTTAATATTTCAGTCTTTATTACGTTTAAAAATACTTTATAATATTTTGCTCTAATGACAATAAAATGCTTATCCAATTGCAGCTATAAATTTCTTTATCCATAAATCCCATAGACGCCATTCATGACCACCAACACACTCTTCATATACAATATCAACATCTAAAGATTCTGCATATTTTTTAAAGGTTTCATTATTCTTATATAAAAAATCCCTATCACCACAAAATTGATAAATTTTAGGAATATCTTTATTACTCTCTTTAAGATTCTTAAGTATGTAAAGTAAATCATTCTCACTATTTCTAGCATCTTCTGGTTTCCCAAAGTCATGGAATAGAATATCAGCATTTGTTTCTATTTGCTGATTTTCCAACTCATGAATCATATCAGGTGAACCAGAAAAACTTGCTACTGCTGAAAATTCATTTGGTTTTGAAAGTGCTAATTTTAAAGCGCCATACCCTCCCATAGACATTCCAGCTACAAAATTATCTTCTCTCTTATCTGATAAAGGAAATATAGCTCTAACAAATCTAGGTAACTCTTCACTTACAAAGGTGAAATATTTATGTCCATATAACATATCTGTGTAAAAACTAGTTTCTACCCTTGGTATTACTAAAGCTATATTTTTGCTTTTGGCATAATGTTCTACATTAGTGTATCTAATCCATGAACTTTGGTCATCTTCTAGCCCATGAAATAAGTACAATGTTTTAAACTTACCTTCAAAGTCATATATCTCTTTGCCAGTAAATAGTTCTTTTCCATTTGCTATAGGTAAAACTACGATTATATCAGTCTCTCCTCCTGTATATTTTGATTTAAATTTACATTCTATAAATGCCACAAAAAACACCTCTTTTATAATGAATTTATTATCTAAAAAACACCAAGATTTTAATTGTCTCAGTGCTTTAAATATTTTATTAATTTATATATTTTTAACTACATATAATCAGAAGTATCTGTTGGTAATCCTTTTTTATCTAATTTACCCTCAATAATATCTTTAATTATAGAATAAATTACTGCAAATAGAGGAACTCCTATTACCATTCCAACAAAGCCTAATAATTTACCTGCAACTAACAATGAGAATAAAATCCAAAATGCAGATATCCCAATTGAGTCTCCAAGTATTTTAGGTCCTATAATATTTCCATCTATTTGTTGTATTATTAATATAATTAACAATAACCATAGTGCTTGTATTGGAGAAACAAACATTACTATTATTGTAGATGGTATTGCTCCAAACAGTGGTCCAAAGAATGGAATAATATTTGTAATACCAATTATTACTGATATTAATAATGTATATGGCATTTTTACCACTGTAAGTATTACAAATGTTAAAATACCTATAATAAATGAATCTAGTATCTTACCACCTAAAAATCTACCAAATGTATAGTTACTTCTGTGAGTTAATTCTAGAATTTTAGCAGCTTGTGTTTCTGTAAAAAGTGCATAAGTTATTTTTTTACTTAATCCATAGAATTTTTCTTTATCAATTAGCAAATATACTGAAACAATCAATCCTAGTACAATATTCCATATACTAGAAGCTATATCCTTCAACATATTTCCTAATATTGGTATTAAATCTGTTACAAATTTTATAATGTATGTGACAAATTCATTCCATTTATCTACTGCTAAATTAAAGTATTGTTCATCAAGATTTAAATCAGTCATTAATTTATCAAGAAGCTTAGTTGCGTTGTTTACATACATAGGTATATCATTTGCTAATCCAACAATACTCTCAATTACTTGAGGTAATACGAATTGCATAAATAAGTAAAGTATCAATGCAGCTGTTGCATATGTTAATAAAAGACCCAATCCTCTTTTTGATTTTTGTTTTAGGTTTTTTAATTTTTCACTTTTGATAAAAAGTCTTTCTTCATAAAATTTCAAAATAAAATTCAGAAGATATGCAATAGCAAACCCTATTATAAATGGCTGTAATGTTGTAAACATAATATCTAAATTGTTAGATAATACATCAATTTGTGATGATATAAGATAGAATATAATACTACAAGCAGATATTATAAACGTATAAATTGCTATTGTCGTGTACTTTGTATTCCAATTAATTTTCATTTTTTCCTCCTTATTTCTATATAATTAAATTTTATCACAAAATTACTACTTTTATAACAAATATGCCAAATTAAAATTTTTAATTTGATAAAATATAATCAAAATATATATTTTTAATTTGATTTGTATTTTTTCTACAATATAGTTTACATCATTTTTTTAAGAATTTTAATTAATTTATCATTATATGGTGCATATCTAATAGGAATATCTAAATTTAATTTTTTCAATACACTTTTGTAATGCGTAAATGTATCAAATCCTGCTTTACCATGATATGAACCCATACCACTTTCACCAATACCTCCAAATGGTAAGTAGTTGGTAGCTATATGGATAATTGTATCATTTACACAACACCCTCCTGCTGGAATCATTTCTAAAACTTTATTTTCCAAATACTTATCTTTTGTAAATATATAAAGAGCTAGTGGATTTGGTCTTTGTATAATTTCTTGCAAAATTTCGTCTAAGTTTTTATATGTCAAAACAGGAAATACTGGTCCAAATATTTCCTCCTTCATTATATCATCATCCCAACTAGCATCATCTATTATAGTTGGCTCTATTTTTAATGTATGGTTATTATAATTACCACCATATACTACCTTTTCCATATCAATAAGGGATATTATACGCTTAAAATGCTTTTCATTTATAATTTTAGGAAATTGCTCATTATCACATGGATTCTCTCCAAAATACTGTTCAATATAATATTTTATTTTCTCTATTAACTCATCTTTTTTATTCTCATGTACTAAAATATAATCTGGTGCTACACAAGTTTGTCCTGCATTTATTAGTTTTCCCCATGTCAATCTTTTTGCAGCAAGATTTATATCTGCATCTTCTAGTATAATACAAGGACTTTTTCCTCCTAGTTCCAAAGTTATAGGAGTTAAATACTTTGATGCTGCTTTCATAATTACTTTACCTACCGCAGTGCTTCCTGTAAAAAATATATAATCGAATTTTTCTAAAAGTACTTTTTCGCTTTCTTCTTGGTCACCTTGAACTACTGCAATATATTCTTTTGAAAATATACTTTCAAGTATGTCTTTGATTATATGTGAAGTTGATACAGAGTACTCAGAAAGTTTTATTATTGCACAATTGCCTGCTGCTAATGACCAAACCAATGGTATAAGAGCTAGTTGAAATGGATAATTCCAAGGTGACATTATAAGTGTAACACCATAAGGTTGAGGAACAACCTTAGATATAGATGGAAAATTGACCATACTTGAACGAACTCTTTTTGTTTTGCTCCATTTTTTTATATTTTTTATAGCAAAATTCAACTCACTATATAAAATACCTACTTCTGTCATAAATCCTTCAAAATTTGATTTATTTAAATCCTGTTTTAATGCCAAAAGTATTTTATCTTCATTTTTTAATATAACTGACTTTAGCTTTTTTAACTGCTCTAAACGAAATGATACATCTCTTGTTTTACCTGTATTATAGTATTCCCTTTGCATCATTACTATCTTATTTATATCCACTATTTAAAACCCCCTCTTTAAGAATTAGACTACTCTATTTTTAAAACAAATTGTTTAAATTTCTATTAATATAATTTTTATACAATAATAAATTCATATCAATATAACATAAATTTACAAATAAAAAAAGCCCCCCTTTTAGATACAGGAGAACTAATAAAAAAATTGTATTTTTAAGAATTAATTACTCTATAAATTACAATATAGTTATAAGCTTGTATTTTGAAGTTTATCCACATAATCAAGTATAGGATTTAGATACTTTTTATCACACCAATCAAAATCTTCTCCTAATAATAAAGGAGCTTCTATTGGATTAAAACCTTGACGTTGTTTTTTAGCTATTGACTTTTTAAGAAAACTACAAAGAGTGGTATCAAGCCATGACATTTTTGTTTCATTCCATTCGCCACGGCAGTAAAAACAAGGAATATTATTCAACTTATCCTTAAAATTAACTTCTCTCAATTTTCTTATTACTGAATCATCATATGGAGATGCTCCTACACCAAAAACAACTAGATTTTTACCTGCTAATTTCTCATAGTGCTTTTTAAAAAAAGAAATTCCTGCTATATTACAAGCATAAAGACCTCCACCTAAAATAATTGTATCGTAATCTATAATCTTTTCTAGATTAACATCCTTAATTTCAAAAATATCACAAGCTAATGATTCTGAAAGCCATTTAGCATATTTTTTTGTTGAACCATACTTACTTTTATAAATTATCACTATATTTTTCATGTTAATTATCTCCTTAATCTTGATAATAACTATAATTAGTAACTAGTTACTTTATATTATAGTAATTAATTACTTTTGTGTCAATAATCTTATTTTTTATCATATATAATGAAGCGGTATAGCTTAGATAACTATACCGCTTTATACAAATTATAATTTATAATAATTTTACAACTTAACTCCAAACTAACTACTTTAAATAAATTCTAGATTACAATACCTTTTAAAAAGTTTATTCTAAAACATACTTTTTATACTTGTTATATTCTATATTACTACATTCTACATCTAAAAGAGTTCCCTCTTCCATATATTCTGTATTTATGACACTTGTATTATTATTAAAATAAGAAGCTACATTTCCTTCACTGTATGGAATCAAAAGCTTACATCTTATATAATCTTTAAATATGCTATCACAAATGCATTTTATCATTTTGTCTATATTTATATTTTTTTTGGCTGAAACAAATATACCTTCCTTGCCTATATCATCTACAATATCATTTAATAATTTTTCATCAACTAAATCAATTTTATTGTAAATATTTATTATAGGGATATCATTTGCGCCAATTTGATTTAAAGTATCTACTGTTACTTTAATATGATTTTTATAGCTTGGATTTGAAACGTCAATAACATGTAATAACACATCTGCTTCGCACACTTCTTCTAATGTCGACCTAAATGCTTTTACTAAATCATGTGGTAGATTACTTACAAATCCAACTGTATCAGACAATAAAAATTCTTTATTATCTTGAAGAACTATGCTTCTAATAGAAGTTTCTAATGTCGCAAATAACATGTTTTTTTCAAATACTTTCTTTTCTTCAGAGTTTTTAAATATATCAACTAATTCATTCATTATTGAAGATTTTCCGGCATTTGTATATCCAACTAAAGCTACATTTGGAAGATTAGATTTTTTTCTCATATTTCTTTGAGTTTCTCGTTGGAATTTTAAATCATCTAATTCCCTATTTAGAGAAGTTATCTTTTCTTCTATTCTTCTACGGTCGAGCTCTAATTTCTTTTCACCAGAACCTCTATTTTTAGTACCTACTCCTCCACTTTGACGCCCTAAATTTTCATTTGAGCCTATAAGTCTTGGTAACATATATCTTAAACTTGCTACTTCCACTTGAAGCTTGGCGTCTCTAGTTTTTGCCCTTTGTGCAAATATATCAAGTATCAATGCTGTTCTATCTATAATTTCACAGTTTAATTTTTCTTCAAGGTTTTTAAGTTGTGATGTAGAAAGCTCATTATAAAACACAACTATATCTGCTTTTTCTTGTTTTATTATATTTAATAATTCTTCAACTTTACCTATACCAATATAATATGCTCTATTAACCTGCTTTGCATTTTGAGTTATACTTCCTACAACATCAATATTGCATGCAGAGCATAAGTTTTCAAGTTCAATCATTAGTTCGTTGAAATCCTCAGATTTACTATTTATGTTTAGTCCTACTATTATTCCTTTTTTTGCCATATCCATATTCTCCTTATATACTATTTTTTATTTAATATATAGCACGAGATTATGGCTCTATAATTAAATTCATTAAGAATTTGCTTGTTTAATTTTATCCTTAAATGATACTTCTAATTTAATATTATAATAACCATAATCGTGCGTTATTTTCTTAATCTTATATAAAAAATCACTTTAAAACACCTCTCCTCAATTATATTATGTAGTTTTTTCAATAAAAAAACTCCTTATAAATCTAAGTAATACAAAACAATCTACTTACATTATAAGAAGGATTAAAATTCTAAATATATATTAAAAATATGTCAATTTAATTGACTCATATGTGATTATTATATTATATTTAACCCAATTCTTAAATTTAAGTAGTTTTTTACACAACTAATAAAAGTAACTAAAGTAGATAACTTTACATAATTGTTAACTATTAAAATTAAATTTTATTATTAATAAAATTTAAAGAATACGATTAAATATACATTTTGATAATCACCTCCAACATTTTCCTTATTATATATTATAACAAAATACACAACTTTGTAAATACATAAAAAAATAGATAAGATTATATCTTACAAAATATAATCTTATCTACATAGTTTATTCTATATTTCTCTTACAACGATACTCATATTTTAAAGTAAATTCTTACTACATTGCTTCATCTTCTTCAAATTGAGAATTGTAAAGATTAGCATAGAATCCACCTTTCTTTAGAAGTTCCTCATGGTTTCCTTGTTCAACTATATCTCCTTCATTCATAACAAGAATCATGTCAGCATCACGTATAGTTGATAATCTATGTGCTATAACAAAGCTTGTTCTACCTTCCATAAGATTATCCATAGCTTTTTGAATTAATACTTCTGTTCTAGTATCAACAGAACTTGTAGCTTCATCCAATATTAAGATTTTAGGGTCTGCTAAAATGGCACGAGCTATAGTCAATAATTGTTTTTGACCTTGAGAAACATTGCTTGCTTCTTCATTTAATTTCATGTTGTATCCATCTGGCAATGTTTTGATAAATCTATGAACATGTGCAGATTTAGCTGCTTCTATAACTTCTTCATCTGTAGCCTTTAGTTTACCATATCTTATATTTTCCATAATTGAGCCACTAAATAACCATGTATCTTGAAGAACCATACCAAACATTTCTCTAAGCTCACTACGATTGAAATCTTTAATATTATGACCATCAATTAGTATTGAACCACTATTAACATCATAAAATCTCATTAAAAGCTTAACTATAGTAGTTTTACCTGCTCCTGTAGGTCCAACAATAGCAACTTTTTGACCAGGTTTAACATTTACTGAGAAATCATTTATTATAGTCTTATTTGAATTATATCCAAAATTAACATTTTCAAAATCAATCTTACCTTCTAAACCATCTATTGAAACTGCATTTTCAACAACTTGGTCTTCTTCTTCCTCTTCTAAAAACTCAAATACTCTTTCAGAAGCTGCTGCTGTTGACTGTAGTAAGTTAGCAACCTGTGCAATCTGAGTCATTGGTTGTGTAAAGTTTCTTACATATTGTATAAATGACTGTATATCTCCAACCTCAATTGTTTTCTTAATTGCAAGCCAACCTCCTAAGATTGATACCATTACATATCCTAAGTTTCCAATAAACATCATAAGTGGTTGCATTATCCCAGACAAAAATTGAGATTTCCATGCTGAATTATACAAACTATCATTTAATTTATCAAATTCATTAATTGCTTCTTCTTCACGATTAAATGCTTTTACTATTGTTTGACCACTATAAGTTTCCTCAACTTGACCATTTACATTCCCTAAATATTCTTGTTGGGATCTAAAGTATTTTTGTGATTTCTTTACTATTCTTGAAATTACAAACATTGATATTGGTAATATTAAAATTGCCACTAATGTCATAATACCACTTATAGATAACATCATTATCAAAACACCTATCATAGTTGTTACTGATGTTATAAGTTGTGTCATACTTTGATTTAAACTTTGGTTTAGAGTATCTATATCATTTGTAATTCTTGATAGTATTTCACCATGTGTTTTAGTGTCAAAATACTTCATTGGCAATCTATCCAATTTTACTGAAATCTCTTGTCTTAAATTATAAGATACTTTTTGAGAAATTCCACTCATTATGAATCCTTGTATAAAAGAGAATAGTGCACTTACCAAGTAAAGGCAAAGTAATAATGCTAAAATTTTTCCAATTGCGTCAAAATCTATACCTACATTGCCTCCAGAGACTTTGCTCACTAATCCTTCAAATATCTTTGTAGTCGCCTTACCTAAAATTTTTGGACCTACTATAGAAAACGATGCACTACCAATAGCAAATACAATTACCAAAATTATTGATATTTTAAATTTAGATAAGTATGCAATTAGTTTTCGCATGGTTCCTTTAAAGTCATTTGCTTTTTGTCCTGCTCCTATAGATTTTCCCATAGGACCTTTTCCCATTCTACTCATTAGCTAGCTCCTCCTTTGAAAGTTGTGATAAAGCTATTTGCTCATAAACTTCGCAATTTTTTAGAAGCTCTTTATGTGTTCCTATTCCAACTATTTTTCCTTCATTTAAAACAACTATTTGTTCTGCATGCAAGATGGTACTAATTCTTTGTGCAACTATTAATACTGTACTTTCAGCAGTTTTTGATTTTAAAGCTTTACGAAGAGCTGCATCAGTTTTTAAGTCAAGAGCCGAAAAACTATCATCAAATATATAAACTTCTGGATTTTTTGCTATTGCTCTTGCAATAGAAAGTCTTTGTTTTTGACCTCCAGAGACATTTGTTCCACCTTGAGAAATTTCAGTTTTAAAAGCTTCTGGTTTAGAATCAATGAATTCTGTAGCTTGAGCTATTTCAGCTGCAGCTCTCATTTCTTCATCTGTTGCGTCTTTTCTGCCATATTTCAAGTTGGATTCTATGGTACCAGAGAACAATATTCCTTTTTGAGGTACATATCCAATTTTTTCTCTTAAATCATGTTGAGCAACATCTTTTATATTAACTCCACCAAGTAATATTTCTCCCTCAGTAACATCAAAGAAACGAGGAATTAAATTTATAAGAGTCGACTTACCACTACCAGTACTTCCTATAAATGCAGTTGTTTCTCCTGGTTTTGCTGTAAAGGATATATCTGTCAATATAGCTTCTTCTGCATCTGGATACATGAATGAAACATTTTTAAATTCAACAAGACCTTTTTTATCTTCTTTAAATTCTTGTACTTTTGATTTTTCTGGGTCTTTGATACTTATATCTGATACCAACACTTCATCTATACGTGTAGCTGAAACAGATGCTCTTGGAAGCATAATAGATATCATTGATATCATCAAGAATGACATTATTATCTGCATTGTATATTGTATAAATGCCATCATATCTCCAACTTGCATTGCTCCAGAATCAACACTATATGCACCTCTCCAAACTATAAGAACTGTAATAAGGTTCATTATAAGCATCATAGCAGGCATCATACATGTCATAACTCTATTTACAAAAAGATTTGTTTTAGTTAAATTTTTATTTGCTTCATCGAATCTTTTTTCTTCATGTTTTTCAGTACTAAAAGCTCTTATAACTGGAATACCTGTAATTATCTCACGGCTTACTAAGTTTAACTTATCGACAAGCTTTTGAACCAATTTAAACTTAGGCATAACAACTGAGAATAATACAATTATTAAAGATAAAATGGCTACTACTGCAACTGCTATAATCCAAGCCATTGAAGTATTAGTATTTAAAACTTTTATTATTCCACCTATAGCCATTATTGGAGCATAAAAAACTATTCTAAGTAGCATAACCATCAACATTTGTATCTGTTGAATATCATTTGTACTACGAGTGATTAATGATGCTGTAGAAAACTCATTCATTTCACTATTTGAAAATGACATAACTTTTCTAAAAACTCCACTTCTTAAATTTCTTCCTACGCTTGCTGCTACTCTTGCTGCTAAAAATCCAACTGTAATTGTAGCTATCATACTAATCATAGCTATACCAAGCATTTTTGCACCAGTAAGTAATATATAATTATTTTGCATATTTTCTGTATCAATACCTATGTTTTCATATTCTGCTTTTACATATGATACTGAACTTTGTGTTATCATACTTTCTGGCATACTTTCAAAGCTTTTGCTCATCTCTTTAGTTAATTTGTCTAATTGTTCTGTTGGCATCATTGATAACACTTTAAATATATCAACTTCTTCACCTTGAGTCCCTTGTGTAGGAAGTTGACTCATTATCTGAAATTTCATTGCTTTTACTTCCTTACTGTCCCCCTCAAGCCCTGATACAATTAAAATAGATTTACCAAAAATAGTATTTAACTCCTCTATAGTATCCTTGTTTTTAGTATTTAACTCATAAAGAGATTCGTCTTTTAAATTTGGATACTTCTCTTTATACTTGCTGTAATCTTCCTTATTCAATAAAGTATAATTGTCTAATATTTTATCCTTATTATCTTTATCCATAAACAAAGTAATCTTATCTAATTCACTTTTTCTAATTATAGATGGAACAGAGTTTTCTACTCCACCTTGCTGTATCCCTATATTTACTATATTAGATGTATATTTTGGTAAAGAAAGGTCACATACTGCTTGAACTACCAATAAGCATACTATTATTACTATTGATAAGGCTGACTTCTTTAAATATTTAATTAATTTAAACATACACTTCTTCCCTTCTGTAATATTAATTAGTCTGATAGCATTAAATTGAAAAACATTGTTTTAAACTTTAGAAATATTTTTCATGCTCATGTTTATGACATCCTGCTTTTAAATTGTCTCTAACTTGCATTAGAAGTCTTCTAAGTACTATTTTTTCTTCTTCACTAAATCCTAAAAAGATTTCTCTTTCTAATTCTTTGTTAAATTCCTCAACTTTCTTACATACTTCTAGGCCTTTATCTGTTAAAAAAATTCTAGAAATTCTTTGGTCCTTTTCATCTTGTTTTCTTTCTACAAGCCCAGTTTTTTCCATTCTTTTTATCATAACTGTCGTTGTAGATGCTTTTACTTTTCTTTTATCTGCTAATTCTTTTTGACTTTGACCATTTTTCATCCTAAGAGAAAAAAGTATTTGTGGCTGACCCTGGTACAAGCCTAATTTATCAAAATAAAAATGAGTTCTTATAAAATATATTCGCATCAATTGCAAGAAAACATCATTTAATTTTTCTTCAGAATTGCTATTCATACTTACCCTCCTTATTTTTATATTACTTAGTCGGCTAATGATTATTTTACTATAACAGATATCTTTTTTCAATATATTTATAAAAAATTCATATAAATTTCATTTATTAAATATTTTTCTATTGATTAGTTATGATTTTAATAGCTAATAATAAGTTTTTTAATTAGCTAACTACTTATATTTTTCATTAAAACCTTAAGATAAACCTTTTCATAAATTTATCAATTAAAAAAGGTTGTTTCAAAATAAAATAAATTTTGAAACAACCTCTTATTTAATAATATATTACTTATATACTATAAAAATATATTATTTATCCTCATATCCATTTACAACAACATCTATTTTTCCAGTTTCTGGCGATATAATCAACCCATGCACAACAATTCCCTCTGGAATTAAAGGATGATTTTTTATTAAATTAATACTATCTTTTACAGAATCCTCTGCTGAATCAAATCCATGTAACCATTGTTTTGTATCAATTCCTGCACTACGAAGTGTAAGTATTACATCATTTGATATTCCTCTATCTAAGATTTTATTTAGTAATTTATCCGTATCCACATTGCACATACCACATCCATGATGTCCTACAACCATAACTTCATCCACATCAAATTCATAAATTGCAACTAAAATACTTCTCATAATACTTCCAAATGGATGCATTATAGTAGCACCTGCATTTTTTATCAGTTTAACATCTCCATTTTTAAGATTCATGGCTTTAGGTAAAAGTTCAGTTAATCTTGTATCCATACATGATAGGACTACTATTTTTTTATTTGGATGTTTTGAGGTTGCATACTGTTCATATTCTTTATTTTTTACAAATGATTTATTGTACTCTAATATCTCTTCAAGTCTTCGCATATGTAATCTCACTCTCTATAAAAATTTTTTATATTATTATATCACTATTGGACTACAATATATACATATATAATTTAATTTATATTTATCATCTATTTTTATAAAATTATTATTTTTCCATAATTTCACATATTAGTTATATTAGTAAAGACTCTTATAATAATCTTTTAATAATCAAAATTAGAATTATATATTTTTGTTATTTAATTAAATAATTCTTTTAAAACTTTATTACCTAAATTTAATCCTATTATAGTTACTTTTCCATCCTTAACTCCGCTATATTTAAAAACATTAGTTTTGCCAGAAGAATAGCTAAATTCTAAATATACATCAGATGAATTTACAAAACCTTATGCCTTTAATATTTTTTTAATGAGTGTAGTTTTTCCTACTCCTAAAAAACCTGAAACAACATCAACCTTTATCATATATACTCAAGTCTTTTAAACTAATTAATACTTTTATGTAATATGCATAGTATTGAATTTAGTTCTTCAACTGACATTTGACCTGGTGCAGAAACCTTTTTAACTGCTCCAAAAGTCAATGCTGAGCCAAATATTTCCCCACACAAACGACTTATAACTCCCATTCCTGCCATAGACATAGTTATTATTGGTCTATCTGCATAAACTTGAACCATTTCATTTGTAGCTGTAAGCAACACTAGAACATCTCTTTCATTTTTTGGCATAACAGCTATTTTAGGTAAGTCTGCTCCTAGTTTTTGCATTTTGCATAAACGAGATATAATCTCTTCTTTTTTGGGAGTTTTATTAAAATCATGATTCGACATGACTACTTTCACTTCTTTTTCATGAGCAAACTCGACTATTTCATTTACAATTTCATCTCCCATAAATAGCTCTACATCTATTAAGTCTATTAATCCTGTATTAGAGATTTCCTTATTTAAAATAGTATAATAATCTTTTGATATTAATTTTTGTCCACCTTCTTTTATACTTCTAAATGTAAATAATAGAGGTGTATCTGGTATATATTTTCTTAATTCATTAATAACTTCTTTAACTTGTTGAATATTTTCTACATTCTCAAAGAAATCAACACGCCATTCTACAACATCCAAACAAATTTCCTTTAAGTCATTAACTTCTTCAATAATTTCTTCTTTAGTTTTTCCAACTATTGGTACACAGATTTTAGGTATACCTTCTCCTATTCTAATATTTTTTACTTGTACTATATTATTCATATTTCTCCTCCACACATATAGAAGTTTTATCAGATTTTATATTCTTTACATCACAATATTATTATATCGTAAAAATACTATAAGTCATAACAATACTAATTCTACAGTAGTACTTCAACTTCATTTTATATACTTACATTTAATTTTTTTACACTCTTTCTTGTAATTTCATTATATTACTTAATTATTATTAATAAAATACATATTATTCTTAATATTGATAGAATTAATCTATGAATTATGGTATAATATGGTATAATTTTGTAGAAATAACCCGAATTTTATTTCTTATGAAGGGATTGAATATCAATGAACCTAAATCATTTGCATTACTTTAGAGTTTTAGCCAAAGTTGAGCACTATACAAAAGCAGCTACACAATTGTCTATAACTCAACCAAGCTTAAGTCATGCTATATCTGCTCTTGAAAAAGAACTGGGAACTTTTTTATTTGAAAAACAAGGTAGAAATGTTCGTTTAACTAAATATGGTAAATTTTTTTTAACTTATGTTGATAAAGCATTGAGTGAATTAGAAAGAGGAGAAAAAAAGCTTAGAGAATATACAAGTATATCAAAAGGTGTCATAGACTTAGGATTTATTTATACATTGGGAGCTTACTTCATTCCAGATATACTTGGTAAGTTTTTAGAAAAAGAGTCAAATAAAAATATTTCATTTTCATTTGGTCAAGGTACTACTAAAAAGATTATCCAAAGTTTAAAAGATGAAAAATTCGATTTAGCATTTTGCTCTTTTGTTCCAAATGAACCCAACATAGATTTTACAGCTATACTTCAGGAAGAATTGGTTGTAATAGTGCCATATAACCATCCTTTAGCCTCAAATGAAAGTGTAGACTTAAAGGATACAAAGGATTATCCTTTTATATTCTTTAGTGAAGATAGTGGAGTTAGACCAATTATTGATAAGCTCTTTGAAAAAGTTGATGTAAAACCACAAATTGTATGTGAAACAGAAGAAGATACAGCTGTCGCAGGTTTAGTTTCTATTAACTATGGTATAGCAGTTGTTCCAAATATTTTTGCTCTTAAATATTTTAATGTAAAGGTTTTATCAATAACAAATCCTATACATGAAAGGTACATATATTTAGCTACAATGAAAAATAAATATTTAACTCCTGCTGTTAATAGTTTTAGAAACTTTGTTATTAATTACAGTAAAAACAATAATCTAATTGATAAAATGGAATAAGAACAAGTTAAAAAGGGATTGTTTCAGAGTAAATACTCTGTACAATCCCAGACACATTTTAAAATTTATTAAAGTTTATTAGAAATAATCTGAGAAATATGGATTTTCACGTTCAATAAGATTTTCTAATAAATCTACTATTTCTTTATCACAAGTAATTCTTTTTATTCTATGAAGATAAGTTGGTCTTTTGTAACTAAGCAACATAGTTGTAAGTGTTTGTATATCAAGCTTCAAATCATACTTATCACCACCAGAGGTTAGTATACCTTTACCTTCTTTAGAAACACTTAGTGTAAATACTCCTGTATTCCAATCTAATAAAGGGTCTTTTAATTGAAATACTAACTTTACTTCATTTTCTTGTTCTTTAAATGGATACTGATTTATAAATTGTTCTATATCAACAATTCTACCCATAAAGTATGGTCTTATATTTTCTTCTATGTCTCCATCTTCAAGTAAAAATGCCAATGGTTCATCTGTATATGTATTTCCAACCACTTTATTTATCATTGAAAAGTGAGCACTTATAAAATTCCATAATCCTGCACGTGCCTCTTCTTCTACAAATACCATTTCTTTAATATAGAATATTTCATCAGAAATCCAATATAACACATAACCTTGTGCTTCATGGTTTTTATCATAATAAATTGCACATGTTAAGTCATCTAAATCCCAACGCCAGTATTCTTCCCATGCCAACTCACTTCTAATCATAGACGCATGGCTCTTTTTAGAAAATCGTTCATAAACATTTCTGACATCTTCGTGTTCTATACTTACACGCTCAACTTCTCCTGATACCACTTTAGGTTTCGGCAACTGAGTATCTTTAATTTCAAAAGATATCTTATCTGATATTATTTCCCATCCCTTACGACGATAATATGGAATTGAGTATGGAAATAAATAAGATATAGATTGCTTTCTTTCTCTCATATCTGTTAATGCTTGTCGCATCAATTTATCCATAAGACCTAAATTAGAATATTCAGGATATGTTCCAACACCAGTAAGACCACCCATATCGTATTTTTGACCAAATATATTGATTTTAAATGGATAAACAGCTATTTGAGATACTAGTTTATCCTCATCAAACCAACCAAATACATCTGCTTGTCTTAATACAGGTAGTTTAGCAAGAGTTATTTCTCTTTCCTCCCAACCTACTTGTTGTAAATCATGGTTTGTCACTTGAAATACATAACGTAACAATTGATTGAATTGTTGCAAATGCTTAGTTTCTACTTTCTTCATTTCGAGTCTCTCTAGTCGACTCATAATAAAACCTCCTAAAAATAAATACATATAAATACTATCTATTTATATAATATAGATAATAAATTTACATAAATACTACATAAATATTTATATAAACATAATTTTATCATACCCAATATATTCTAGTCAAATCACTGTTGAAAATTAAAGTTTAATTCAATAATAGCATTATTTAACTTAATAAAAAATGATTTATATTTAGTATATCTTAAATACTTGTAATTTTTTATCACTTTGATATAATCAAATAAATAGACAATTGTAATAAAATACAGTTTAGTTAAAAATATTTTATTTAAAATAAAATAATAAACTATAAATAAATAAGTAATATATAAGGAGTGATTCTGTGAATAGATGCATTGTAATAATGGGATAGTCAGGAAAACAACATAATATAAAGGAGAGATTTAAACATGACTATTCCAAATTCAGATAAAATATATCCAAGAAGTAATGATTATCAAACTATATATCTTAAAAATGTGATTACAAGAGACAATATAAAAGTTGGAGACTATACAATATATAACGACTTTTATAATGACCCAAGGGATTTTGAAAAAAATAATGTACTATATCAATATCCTATAAACAATGATAAATTAATAATCGGAAAATTTTGTTCAATTGCATGTAATGTAAAGTTTTTAATGACTAGTGGAAACCACACTATGAAATCACTCTCTACTTATACATTTCCAATCTTTTATGAAGAATGGGATTTAGACATAAATCATATAACAGATACTTGGGATAATAAGGGTGATATTGTAATTGGAAATGATGTATGGATAGGCTATGATGCTGTAATTATGCCAGGTGTAAAAATTGGTGATGGAGCAATTATTGGAACAAGAGCTGTAGTTACTAATAATGTCCCTCCATATTCTACTGTTGGAGGAATACCTGCAAAAATTATAAAGAAAAGATTTAATGATGATATAATTTCAAAATTATTAAAAATTAAGTGGTGGGATTGGTCATATGAAAAAATCCAATCAAGTATTCAACACATTCAATCAGGAGCTATTGATAGATTAGTTTAATATTTTATGACTAATTTATCTTAAAACGAGATTTAGGGGAAATCTTTTTAGGAATTCCCTTAAATCTACTATATTGCCAATAGTCCTACTTGATATAATTAAAATTAAAAATAGTACTAAGGTTATAAAACAAAGATAAATTAACTTTTCTAAAATTACTTTACTTTTATTATTTATTCTCTACAAGAGATTCGACTTTTCTAAAATCATCTCTATTATTTATTATCATAAAAGATTTAACTTTTCTAAAGTTGTTATTATATTTCTTCCTTCTCTAACTCCATCGATTATTCTTCGAGCTATTTTACTATCTCCTATATTTAGAACTTCCACATTTTTAGCTTCAAAATATTTCTTTAAATTATTCAAAATTGGATTATTAGATTTCATTCCTAAACATATAAATCCATAATCAAAATTTAGTAAGAACTCTTCTTCATTCTTCTTAACTTTAAAATTATCATCCTCAACTTCCAATAATGCTGTATTTGTATAAACATCAACATTGTAATCTTTTAACATCTTCATCATTGTCACCTTTGTTATAGGGTCTAAATCTTTGCCCACAACTGGTAACATCTCAACTATAGAAGTTTTAGCCTTATTTTCTGAGAAAAATTCTACAACATCTAATCCAACAGCTCCACCACCCACAACTACTACTTTCTTATTTTCTAAGTCTTTTGTTTTAAAATATTCTATATCATTAAATAGCTTAAATATTGAACTCACCTTTCCATTTTCTTGGTCTATCCTATCCATCAAACCAGTTATTGGTGGAAGTAATGGTTTTGAACCTGTAGCATTTATAATTATATCAGGTTTTAAATTTTCTATAAATTTAATATCGGCCTTTGTATTTTTAAAAACAATTAAATTTTTTAATTTATTAACTCTCTGTTTTAAATACTTTGGAAAATCATTTATTCTACTTTTATCCGGAAAAGTTGATATTGTCTCAGCAAGCCCTCCTATATCTGCTTTTTCTTCTAATAAAAATACATTACATCCCACCTCTGCTGCTGTGGCTGCGGCTTCGAGACCCGCCGTTCCTCCACCTATAACAACCACATTTGTTGTCTTATTTACTTTTCTTTGTTTATATTCTTCTCCATTTATTAAGTCTGGATTTACTGTACATCTTATAGGTCTATTTGCTCCAATTCTATTACCTGCACATCCTATATTACATGAAATACACTTTCTTATTGAATCTTCTTTTCCATTTTCTACCTTTTCAGCCCAATTAGGGTCAGCTATAAGGCCTCTTCCCATACCTATAAAATCCGCTTCATTATTTTCAAGTATTTTTGATGCTATCTCTGGATTCCTTATATTTCCAGTTATTATTGTTGTTTTTCCAAATCTTTTTTTAACTGCTTTAGACATATATGAACGCCACCCATCTTCTAATGTCATTGTATCGATTTGAAATTGTATAGAATCATTTAATGCTGCTGATACATTATATATATCTACTTCTTCATTTAAATATTCAAGAAGCTTTAAAGTATCATCTAAAGTATTTCCTCCCTCTATAAATTCATCAGCACTTATCCTTAAAGATATAGGAAATAAGGCTCCTACTTCGTCTCTAACTTTATCAATTACTAGTTTTGCAAATCTCGCTCTATTTTCAAGACTTCCACCAAATTCATCTGTACGCTTATTGTAAATTGGGGATAAAAATTGACTTATTAGATATGAGTGTCCAGCGTGTATCTCTATAGCATCAAAACCAGCTATTTGAGCTCTTTTTGCTGCCTTTCCATATTTTTTAGCTATATCTAGTATTTCTTCTTTCTTTAATTCTCTTGGTATTGTTCCTCCATTTTTTGAGGGTATGTTCGAAGAAGATACTGGAGTTAATCCATTTATTCTATCTGGCATAGCTGAAGCACCTGAATGATTAATTTGTATAGCTACACATGCACCATGTTTATGTAGACTCTCAGTTAACTTATATAAAGCAGGTATGTATCTGTCATGGTCTATTCTTATTTGTGTAGTTCCATTAGAACCTAAAGGAAAATCTACACAAGCATTTTCTACAATTATAAGTCCAGTTCCACCTTTAGCTCTTTGTTCATAATATTTAATGTGTTCATCTTTAAATTCTCCACTTTCTCCACCAAAGTTTGTTCCCATTGGTGGCATAACTATTCTATTTTTTACATTCATCCTTTTTATAGTTAATGGTTCAAAGATATTTTGATATATTTTCATTTCTATTCCTCCACACGTTTTTATGTTTATAGTTTTTGTGTTTTAAATTTATGTCTCTATTATAATGCGTAGAAATCTATTAAACCAGTGCATATTTTCATCATTATTGATAGATTTTTTCTATAATTTTATGATTATGTTTCTTAACAAAAAAAATCATGCTACATTAATAGTGATACACTATTAATGTAGCATGATTACTTAAACTCTAGATAATTTTAATATTTTACATATACACATATATATTAAGAATAGCTAAATTTTACAGTCTTCTATACTCTTCTCTTTTTAATTTTAAGTTACTTAGATAATAATCTATCTCATCAATTAGACGTTGTTTATCCTCAGGTAATATTCCTTTTAAGTTAACATAATTTGAGGCATGATTACTTCTAAATACGACTTTTTCATTGGTATCTATATTTTTTATCATTTCTTTAATTTCTTGTAGCACAGCTTTATCTTCCAATACTGTAAATTCACCTGATTGAAGCAAATCGTAAAGTTCAGTATTAGGTTCTACCATTAAACTCAATACACCTACATAATCTGGTGAAATTGCTCCTAGCATTTTTCCTGTATCAACTCCATGTTGATTCGTTTTTTTAGTTCCTCCAAGACCTGCTATTACAGTAGCTGATAATTTAATACCATTTTGCTTAACTTTTCTACCAACTTTTATAAGTTGTTCACTATTAAATCCCTTTTTAATATCTTCTAATACCTCATCATTTCCACTCTCAAGCCCTAGATAAATCATCTTAACACCAAGTTTTTTTAACTCTTTAAGTTCATCATCAGTTTTTTTCTCTATAGACTTAGGAGAGCCATATAGAGTAATTCTTTCACACTCTGGAAAAACTTCTTTTATATACAATATTATATCTCTTAGTTTTTCCATTGGTATTATCAATGCGTCTCCATCTGCTAAAAATATTCTGTCTACATTTTTATAATGTCTTCTAAATATATCAATTTCATTTTTTATTACTTCTAATGGTTTTATTTTAAATTTCTTTGATTTGTACATACTACAAAATGTACATTTATTATGAGAACATCCTAGTGTAACTTGTATTATAAGACTATAAGCCTCACTTGGCGGTCTATAAAGTGGCATATCATATTCCATATTAAAATCCCCCTTTTAATCAACTCTTAATTTTATTATATTAATAATATTTACTTAAAATAATACTTTATATATATTATAAACTTCAAGCTTTTGTTTAAGATATATTATTTAAAAATTTAATAATACTATTTGCAGTAATCTTAAGCTGTTTTTCTTGACTTATAATAGCATCATTGTCTCCCTTTTGTTTTCCATAATCTCCAAATTGTGCATGATTTCCCCCTTCAATTTCAACATAAGTTGTATCATCAGGAAGTTTTTCTTTTGCTTCTATAAGATTTTTAAAATTAACTACTCCATCTTTACTTCCCCATATAGATATAACCTTTTTACCTAGCTGTTTTAGTTCATTGCCCATTGGATAAGAAGATAAAAACACAACTCCATCAATTAATTTATTGTCACGTGCAAAATTAGATGCAACAACTCCACCCAATGAGTGACCTCCTATTACCCAATGTTCTATATTATTGTAAGAATCCATAATTTTCTGTGCTTTATTAGTTCCAAGTATAGCTAGATTAAGTGGCATTTTTGCAATTACCACTTCATATCCACTTTCTGCTATTTTTCTTGCAAGTGGTGCATATGATTCAATTTCTACTTTAGCTCCTGGATAAAAAATTAGACCTTTAGAAACTTTTCTACCCTTCGGTGTAAATGAAATATTTTCATTTATGGTTACCTCAACTTTACTATTGCTAACTAATGCTTCTTTTGCTAGTTTTTGAGGTTCATATGTTTTGTTTATCCATATGAAAAAACTAAGCAGAATCAATACAAACAGTATACCTATTCCCATGAATATTTTCTTTTTTATATTAAATTTTCTATTATCATTTTTATCATCTTCGTTTTCAACCTCATCATAAAGTAAAGGTCTTTCAAGTTCCATAGTTATACTAAATGTATCATATTTCTTATTGCGCTTTACCTTTACATCTTTACTCATAAATCTAACCCCCATAATATTTGAATACTATTATAGTTTATCCTAAGTAAATTGTTTTTTCAACCAATGAAAAAAATCAATATTTTAACCTTTTTCACACAAAATTCATAAATATATGGTTTTTGTTTTTAATATACTATTTTCTGTTAACATTGTATAAAAGAAAAAGTCATATACTTTATTTTAAAGCTATGACTTTTTATATAATTTAATTAGATTAGAAAACTATGCAACTTCTTGCACTAACATTTTACTGATATTACTTATTCTATACATTTCTTTTACACCATTTAAGGTTTGAAGTAAATTTAGACAAATTATTTTATCACCTAAACTTACTGTACTTTCAATACTATCTAAAATTACACTTCTTCCTTCATCATATTTATCAGCATCATAATTTGAAATATAACTAGTATCTCTCAATATTCTTTCTACATCTTCATCTCTAATATTATTCTTTTTGACATTTATATATAAATTGTACATATTACTTATTAGTAATTGTTGATTTTCTAAGAAATCATCTTGATGTTCATCTTTGTATATAGTATTTATCAGCATAAGTCTATCTTCAATAAGTGATGGCACTAATAATAGATTCTTTATATAATGAACATTGGTTGAATTTTCAATAGATTTATTAACTTCATTAATTATATTTTTAACTATACCTTTATACACATCTATAACATGCTGATACCCCATTTTTGCATCATATGGTAAAACAAATTTATTTATTATTAATGCAATAATTGCACCTAATACTACATATGAAATTCTACTCATAGTTAAAACATTAGGGTCTCCCATAACTGCTGCCGAACCAAGGGCTGAAACAGTTACACACACTATCAGTTTTCTATAATCAACTACATATGAGTTTATGTATCCTGCTAAAAGTACTATTAATGACCTTAATGTATTATCTTTTATTATTGAAAATGAAACAATAAATATTACCGCTCCTACTAGTGTACCTTCTATTCTTTTTCTGGATTTCTGCAAACAGTTCTCTGCATAAGGTTGCGTTAATGAAAACACAGTTAACATTATCCATCTTCCATCTTTTAAGTGAAAATAATCCATAATAAAACCTGAGATTGCTGCAGCCAAAGCGATTTTTATTGCATAAGAAAATCTTATAGATTTTAAATTAAAATGTTGTTTATATATTGATATTCTTTTAAATTCACGTGGTATCTTTATTTTTCTTTCAACTCTTTTTTCCTCTTTTGATTTTACCTTTTTGTACTCTAATAAAAATTCATATAGATTTTCTAAAACACTATAAATTTCTTTCAAATTTATATTTTTAGTATCTTGAGCGACAACATAGTCTCTAAACCCAAGTATTTCTTTATCAGTTATCTTATCTTTATTTTCTAAGCACATCTTGATATAATTTACTTCTTTAGATACTACAACTAAAACATCTTCTTTACTATTTGTACTACTTTCTTTTAGCATATTTTTTATGTCTTCATCCTCAAATTCCTTAGTATCTATTTTATATCTATCTAAGATTAAACTTATTCTTTCTAATGAAAATAAGATATTTATTATATCCATTCCTTTAATACTAATAAAAAAATCATCTTTTCTATTATCAAATATAACCATTTTAAGACCTTTTGATATAGAATTTATTGTGTAATTACAACTATCTATTTTTCTCATATTAGACTTATTTACAGAATTATCACTGTTAACAATATTTTTTAAAAGATTTATTTTTTCCAACAACTCATCACATATAGATATTAATTCTTTGTCACCAATTTTTTTCATTCTATTTCTATTCATAACAAATTGAGCAATCATTATGACAAGTGAACCACTAGCTAAAGCCGATAATCTTATAGGAAATTCACTTAATCCTACAGGTATACTTATCATAAATATATACATAAGGCCAAAAGGTACATATACAGCCCTTTTCAAATCATAACTAAATAAATATCCTATTATAAATAATGCTATAAAATTTAATAAAATTCCTAAATACATATTTTGTACTGCAAAAAACGATAATACTCCTAATGTTACGTTTATTATCAAGTATTTCAGTAAATTTTTAATTGGAGAAATAGTTAAATCCCTTTCCAAAAGCATTAGCATAGCTGTTACTATAGCCACACCTATAAGTGTATTTTTACTTCCAAATAAAGCTATAAATGCAGATATAAATGCTATTATAAAAATAAACAATTTAGTTTTTGATATTATTAATTTTTTTGTCATCAAATACCTCCTTAAAAATTTCAACAAAGTCAATTTTATCACACTTATTATCGTATTCAAAATCGTCTTTTCTACGTGAGGATTCTAATTTTTCTATTTATAATTCTAATTTTAATTCATATACTAACGAACTTTATAATCATATATAACATATATATTCATATGCCAGCATACGTTTTTTCTTTCAAATATTTTTTTAAAATTAAAAACAACGCTCTCAATAATACAATCTTTGTACTTATTGAGGGCGTTGTAAGATTTATCTAGCAAACTTGTTTAATTTTTTCTTTACCTAGTATGTAAGTACCAAGTCCCATAAATAAAGCTCCTCCAACAATGTTTCCAAGTGTTACTGCTACTAAATTATAAATAGCTCCTCCAATACTAACTGTTTGAATTGTTGGAGAAAATAATGAAACACTATAGATTGTCATATTCGCTACACTATGTTCAAACCCTGTTGTTATGAAAGCAAATAAACATAGGAATATCATAATTATTTTTGCACTATCATTGTTAGTTCTAAATGAACATAAAACTGAGACACAAACTAAAATATTACACAAAACTCCTCTAAAGAAAAGAGACATAAATGGCATAGATGCCTTGGCTGCTGCTGTGTTTGCAAAAAATTCTGCTACAGGACCTTTATCTACTAAACCAGTTCCTACAAACATTATACCTAAAATTAAAGCTCCTATTAAATTTCCTACCCAACTGTATATCCATATTTTAGAAGTATCTTTTATACTTACCCCTTTATTTAGCATACCTACAGACATTACCATATTATTTCCAGTAAACAGCTCTGTTCCTGTCATTACAACTAAACTAAGTGCTACTGCAAACGATAACCCCATCATTATCTTTGTCATAGGAGAACCTGCATCTGTCAAAATCCCTCCAATAGTAAATATCAAAAGTATACCGATACCTACATAAAGTCCTGCAAAAGCAGAAGACACTAAATATTTTATCTTACTTGTATTTAATAAATTTATTTTATTTATAGCTGCGTTAGTTAATTTATCCAAAGTTTCTTTATGCATAATTCCCTCTTCCTTCTATTAAATTTATAATTTATTTAAATATATTTTTTTATTACTTATAGATATTTAACACCACTCCAGTATATATTTTCATGTACTTTAGTTATCTCTTCAAATTGTACACCTTCAAGTGCCCATTTTTTAAATTCCATGAATCCAGTCCTGTCAATTATATATCCTATATGCTCTTTCCCTCCTGGTGCATCTTTATCTATATATTGCTCTACATATTTGTAAGTATTAAGTATTATTTTTATTATGTTGTCTTCATCTGCCCATAAAAGAAAATCTTCTGCTAGTCTTGGATTTTTCTTACCTGTTCTACCCATTATAGCTAATCTATAGTATTTTTTTTCATCTCTAGTCCATGCATTTGTTGGGCAATTTAGTACACATTCTCCACAACCTATGCATTTATCTCCATCTCTTACTACTTTATTATTTTCTGTTTTTAATGCTCCAACAGATAGTTTTGAACATTTTTTTACACACGCTCCACAATTCACACATCTATCTTTTTCATATAGTGGTAAGGTCATTCCTATAATTCCAAAGTCATTCATTCTAGCTTTTATACAGTCATTTGGACATCCAGTCAATGCCACTTTAAAATGTAAGTCATTTGGAAAAATTGCTTTTTCTATTTTTTTTGCAAATTCAGTTGTATTATACTGCGCTTTTGGACAGACTTTATTACCTATACATGCAGCTATGTTTCTCGTACCTGCTGCTGGATAACCTGCATTTTTCTCACTTTGATTTATATTCATCTTTTCAATAACAGGCTGTATGATATTATTTATTTCTTCCATATCTTCCATATCTATTCCTAAGATTTCAAATCCCTGTCTTGTAGTTATGTGTATCTGACCATTACCATATTCATTTGCAATCCTAGAAACTGTGATTAAACTTTCAGGGTCAATAAGACCTCCTGGCACTCTAACTCTTAAAGAAGTTTTATATTTTGTTTTTGTAATTCTATAAGCATTTTTCATTACTTTTTTAGTATTTAAATCTCTTATCACAAACTCCACCCCCTAATCAATAAGATTTTTAGCATATGAATAATCAAATACTGGTCCATCTAAACATATATAAGTATCATCCATCTTACAGTGTCCACATTTTCCTATTCCACAACACATTTTTCTTTCATAAGAAACCCAAATATTTTTTTCGTCTAAATCTCTTTTTAAAAACTCTCCTACTGTAAATTTCATCATCATTGGAGGTCCAACTACAATTGCAGAAGTATTATTTATATCTTTTATATCTAAATCTGGAATATATTTTGTTACTAATCCTACATTTCCACTATAACCCTCATCAGCTCCATCCACAGTAACTAAAATATCCAATTTTTCACTCCATCTTTTTAAGTCCTCTGCAAATAGAACATCTTTTGGTGATTTAAATCCAACTATTAATTTAAACTTTTCACACTTATCTTTATTATTATAAAAATATTCAACTATTCCTCTTACAGGAGCTAATGCACTTCCTCCTGCTACTACTACGATTTCTCTTCCTTCATATAAAGATATATCAAATCCATTTCCATAAGGTCCTCTTATAAAAAACGAATCTCCTTCTTTGTAATTGAATAATTCACTAGTAACTTTACCTACATTTCTTATTGTAAAATCAATATAATCTTCTCCATATCCTGATACTGATATTGGACTTTCACCATATTTAGGTATAGATATTTCATAGAATTTTCCAGGCAGAACCCCTTTTGTATCACAATTCACTTTGAATGTCCATTCTTTATCAGTATGTTTAACTATGTCTAGTATTTTTGCACTTACTGGTATATATGAGTTCATTTATATCTCCTCCTTACTAGTTACTAAATCATTTATTTTTTCTATACATTTTGAAAATGATATATATTGTGGACATGCATCATCACATCTTCCACATCCAACACACATGTTATATCCAAATCTTTTTTTGAAATCATTTATTTTATGCATAGTTTTAAATCTCATTCTTTCTCCTTGTTTTTTTCTGAAAGAATTTCCACCTGCTATGTCTGTATATCCATCTACTTGACATGAAGCCCAAACTCTTCTTCTTTCACCTACATTTTCATTTTCCTTATAAAAAATATCCTGCATTGTAAAGCATGAGCATGTTGGACATACAAAATTACATCTTCCACATCCAATACATCTTGTGTCATATTCATCCCATATTGGATTTCCTATTATCTCATTAGAATCAATATTTTCTGGTATATCTATAGAAATTAAATTTTCTGTTACATGACTAACATCAAATTCTGATGGCTCTCCATTAAATACTTCAAATTCATTGTCTTTTATGTCTAAGTACAATGTTTCTCCTTCTATATTCAATCCAAGTGAATAGTTATCAGTTTTATTAGAATCCATACTTACACAAAAACAATTTCTAAAACTCTCTTTACATCCTACAAGTGCAAATTTTATTTTTTCTCTAATATGTTTATAAAAATAATCTTTTTCTTCTCCATTATTTAAATATATTTCATCGAGTCTCTTTATTCCATTTATGTCACAAGCTCTTAGAAAAATTAAAATCTTTTTATTGTCTAAATCGCTTTCCTTAAATTCTTTTTCAGTAAAGTAAAATAAGACTTGATTAATAGGAAGCACTACTTCTTTTGGTGAAAAGTTTGATTTTTGAGCAAATTCCATTTCTTCAAAAGTATTTACTTCCTTGTATCTTATCATGTCCGTATCTGAAAAAGTACCTTTAAATGGCATTATGACTGGTGCAAATATTTTGTAGTCTTTTTTTAGGAAATTCAGACCTTCATTGAATTTGGATGAATCTAATTTTAATTTCATTTTTATCACCTTTCTTATATTTTAGTTTTGCTTACTTATTATCTTGTTTAAATCTTAACACTTTATTTTAGATACTTCTGTGATAATTATCACAGTTTTAAAAATAATAAAAAAAATATTACTAGAGTTTATTAAACTCTAGTAATATTTCTTTATTATTTATAACTTTAAATTAAAAATCTGTTCTTTTAAATACAAGCTTTTCAAATGATTCTATATCCATAGGTCTTGCAAAGTAAAATCCTTGTCCAATATCACAGCCTGCATTTTTTAATAAATTTAATTGACCTTCAGTTTCTATTCCTTCAGCTACAATTAGCATATCTAAATCCTTACCTAATGTAATTATATTCTTTATAACTTTTTCTCCACGTGTAGATGTAATTGTCTCATTTAAAAATTCTCTATCAATCTTCAATACATCAATTGGTAATTTTTTTAAAAGACTAAGTGAAGAATATCCACTTCCAAAATCATCCATAGATACAATAAATCCAATATCATGCAAATCATTTAAAATATCTAAAAGCATGCTTATATTTGACAAAAATAAACTTTCTGTTAACTCAAGTTCTATTAGATGCGCTGGTATATTATGCTTATTTATTAAAGATTTTAAACTAGTTACTATATTTCTATTATTTAAATGAATTCTTGATACATTTATAGAAATTGGTGGTGGCTTTATTCCATTTTTTATCCATTTTGACATTGTACTAAAGACATTATCCCAAACATACAAATCAAGTTTCTCTATAAATCCATTTTTCTCAAATAGTGGAATAAAATCATTAGGCGATATAGTTCCCTTAATTGGATGAATCCAACGAACAAGAGCCTCTGAACCTACAATCTCATCTGTTATAAGGTTAATTTTAGGTTGCAAATAAACTACAAACTCTTTATTTAAAAGTGCATTATCCATATTATTTTCAATTTCTTTTTCACGAAGTATAGAAAGCCTTATTTTATCATCATAAAAAGCAACTTTACTCTTATAATTGGTTTCTATTGTTTGACAAGCTATCTTAGCTCTATCAATCATTACATCAATATTTACATCATCTTTATCAATTAAATACGCTCCACATTTAAGTATTATATCTATTTTAAATGTATTTTCTTTATCACTATTCACAATCTCAAAAAAATCATTTGCTCTTTTTCTTAAATTTTCTATATTACTTTTTTTAGTCATTACAATAAATCTATCGTCTGATAATCTTGCATATATTTCATCCTTAAAAATACTTTCACCTATTTTTCTTGCTATATATTTTAAAATATTGTCTCCAAATTCAAAACCAAAAATATCATTTATATATTTAAATTTATCTATGTTAATATAATATATAACAAAGTTATACGTTCCATATTTTTCAAAAAGCTTATTAGCATCAATTTTAAATTTCAATAGACTTCTTATACCTGTTACTTCATCAACATATGCTATCTTTTTTAATTTATTCATTTGTACCTTATAATTTACAATAAATATTCCAAAAACTATAAATATAATAAATAATATTATCAAAATAAATGCCATAATATTATGCTGTATAAAATCTAATAGAGTAACTGTATGCTCTAAGTACTTCGTACTGCCTGTAACTGCAATTGCAACCTCTTCTTCTGTAACTCTATTGATGGATTTATTGAGTATTGACAATAATGCAGGATTTGCTTTTTCAGAAACCCCTATTCCAATATCCACGACTTGATTTTTTATTGGCATAAACATAAGCCCATCAGATTCTTCAGTATTAATTATATTATTTAGGATATAGTTGCTTCCTATAAATACATCACTTTCTTCTTTCTTGACAGCTTCAATACATTTACTAGCATTTGGATAAAAACTTACTTCTTGATTTGGATAATATTCTTTTACGAATGATTCTATCCCTGTCCATTTAATCATTGCTACCTTAGTTTTTTCATCCATTCTAATATCATTTTTTGCCAAACCTAACATGGTAGTTTCAAGGTAGCCATCAGTAAATATAATATTATGCTCTAACTCAGTACTTCGTGACATAAACATATTTGCACAAATATCTACCTCAACATTTTCAACCATTTTTAAACCCTCTGAAAAATTATCTACCTTTATATACTCAAACTTTAAACCTGAGTTATTTGAAATTGATTTTAATATATCTATTGATATACCTTTGTAGGAATTTGTATTTTTATCATAAAAAGATAGTGGTGACGTATCAGGACCTGATACAACTTTTATTATAGGATGTTTCTTTATATATTCTTTTTCCTCCAAAGTAAATACTTCTGTAGCTATTGCAGTACTCTTATAATGTTTATTAAATAAATTACCATCATAATATATATCTTCTCGCTTAATCTCATTTAATGCATAATTCAAACCATCTAGTATTTTTTTGTTTCCCTTAGTTGTTGCATAATAGATAGGCTCTGATGAAAAACGTAATACTACCTTTGTATTTGGTATATCTCTAATGCTTCCTGTAAGTATCATATCAATGGTTCCTTTTTCAAGTTCCTTTTGAAGTTCTTCTGCACCTTCTATGTACTTATATTTTACAGATATTTTATTTTTTTTACAGTATTCATCAAATACACTTTTAAAATGATTATCTGAAACTGTACCTACTACTTTTCCATCAATCTCTTTTAGATTATTATAAGATATTGTATTGTTTTTGGAGTTCACATACAATGCTCCATATTCATATCCAAAATTTAAATTTGTATAATCATAGTATTCTTCACGTTCTTCATCCTTTTGCAATGCTCCAAATATATCAATTTTTCCCTCTTTAAGCATTTCTAGACCTTGACTCCATCCACAAGGTATATATTCTAATTTCCAATTATTTATTTTAGCGATTTCATTCATATAATCATATGTATATCCATATAACTGACCATCTTTTGTAACAGAAATTCCATAACTAGGCCAATATCCAACCCTTACTTTTTCTTTCTCAGAAGTGGCTAAAACAAATGATGTATTTAATATAAGTAAAAAAATAACCATAGTAATAGTAAATCTATATTTTCCATTCATAATATGCCTCCATTTATAACTAAATCATATCAAGATAGTTAAAATATTCTTATTCAACTTAATATTCTTTATATTAAAAATTTAAGCCCTCCATTTGCATTTAAACTTTAAATAGAGTCATTAAATATAATAAATCTATCTTTTCCTTGATTTTTTGAATGATAAAGAGCTTTATCTGCTTTTTCATATAATTCAATAAAAGTTGTTCCATGATTTGGCATAATAGATATTCCAATACTACAAGAAACTTTATATGACTTATTTTCTCCAGTATAATAATTTCTAAATGCATTACATAGCTCAATCGCTTTGTTTTCAATAAATTTTATATTCTTCATATTTTTTATGAAAACTACAAACTCATCTCCACCAATACGTCCAATTATATCATCCTCTCTAAAAATAGAAGTTAATTTTTTTGATACTTCAACTAATACTTTATCACCAAAGACATGCCCTAAATTATCGTTAATAGCTTTGAAATCGTCTAAATCAATAATAAAAAATGCATGACTACTTTCTTTAACTCTGTCTAAACTCAAAAATCTCTTTATTAGAGTTTCAGTTGTACCTTTATTATAAATTCCTGTTAATATATCACGTTCAGCTTTAAATTTAAGCTCAATCTCTTCTTTTTTCTGTTTGTCTATATCTTTAATGTACGCAAATCCTTTAAGTTGATTGCTTTGGGGGTCTTTAAGTAAATGCATTGTACAAAGTTCCCATAAAATCTTACCATTAATGTCATATCTTCGATACTCTAACTTTAACTCATTTACTCCCTTATTATATGAATCTAAGACATTTTCATAATAAAATACTTTTTTAAAGTTTTCCCTATCTGAAATAAAAACTATATCGGCAACAATAGCCTCCATTACTTCAGAATATTTTCCAGCAGGTCTTAAGCCTAAATTGTTATCAGACTTTATATTACTTGATATAAATTTATCTTGAGAAAAATTAATTTCATATATAGCAATTGCTTCATACAACATAGCTTTTCTATATTGCTCTTCTTGATTATATTGCATTTCAGCTTTTTTTTGCTCATTTATGTCTTCTAGTAGACCTATCGCTCTAATTGGAATTTCTGCTCCATTAAATAGATTCGTTAGAGTCATTCTATTCCATATATATTTTCCATTGACTAGTCTTGTTTTTATTACAGATACTACACTTTCTTCACCTTTTTCCATTTTATTAAAAGATTCTTTAAACACATCAACAAAGTCAGGATGTATTATCCCAGAATCTATAAAATATTCTATGCCATTTTCAATATTTTTTTGTAATCCATATATTAAAGAGACATCACTAGAGACATGTATAGATTTTGTATGCATATAATAGTCAAATACTATGTTAGAAGTCTTGGATAAGGCTATTCTAAGCCTTTCTTCATTAATCTTAAGTTCTTCTTCTACTTTTTTTAAATCTGTTATATCAACCAACACACAGTAGAAATACTCTTTTCCATCAGAATCTTTTATAAGCTCACACTTATTTACAACCCACACAAAATTCCCACTCTTAGTAATCATTCGATACTCTATTTCAACTACTTTTGATTCTAATATTTGAAGTGCAAATTCATTTTTCACTCTATCTACATCATCTTTATAAATTACATCATAAAAATTATTATTAAACATGGATTTTATCTCTTCTTTAGTATATTCAAACAGGTTAATAAATCCATCACTTAAAAACACAAATTCATATTTTTCACCTACACTACATTTAAAAACACCTCCTGGTATATTGTTAGTGAGTGAAGATATCTCTAGATTTGCTTTTACAAGCTTTTCTTTGGATTTTTTCTCTTTATAAAATACAATTAAAATCAAAATTGAAAGTGCTATGAAGTTTTTAGTTGTTAATATAATTGCAAGTTTGTTTATCTTAGAAATCTCTTTCACTATCAAAGTCTTTGGAATAAAAGACAATACATACCAATCATTTATACCAACTGGAGTATACGTGGCATATTCCTCTTTTCCTTTGAATTTATATTCTAAAAATCCACTTTTCTTATTTGATATATCTTCAATAAAGTTTTTATAACTGTAATCTTCTCTAACATAAATAAAATCAAAAAAATCGCTAACATTATTTATGGTGTCATCAGTTTCTCCTGGAGTAGATTTTAAGACAAGATTTCCTGATTTTTCAAATATATATGTACTTCCTTCTCCATTAAAACTAGTCACATCTATAAATTCACTTAATTTACTTATATAATAAGAACCATACAGAACACCTATCACTTTACCATTTTTGTACATAGGAGATGCTACTATAAAACTATTTTCATTGTTAACAGATGATTTTATGATTTCTGAAATATTGCTTTCCCCTTTCATTGCTTTCTTAAAATAGCTATGTTGTGATATATTATAGACCTTTCCATCACCTGTATAGGCTGTACCATCTGGATATGCAATATAGATTTTTTCAAAATCAGATTCCTTTGATACATCATTTAGCAATTTCATTATATCTTCTTTCTTCATACCCTCTGACTCTGAAATAATTTTAGAAATACTATTTATAAACTTTGTTAGTGAGTTAAGCTTAACATTTATAGTATTTGAACTTTGCAATGACAACTCTTCTAAATGCATCTTTTTACTTTTTTCTACTAATGAATTAACATTATAGGTAAAATCCCAAAGAGAAAACATCACAAATACACATATAAAAATCAAACCTAAAGCATAACCTATGAATTTTTTATTTTTCATTTTGATACATCCCTTTCTGAGTATAGAAGCTGTGTCAACATCTGTATATTTACTGTTCATATTAAATTAATTATACTATCAGAATTAAGCTGTTTCAATAAACTTAAGGCAAATATTATCATTTTAGATAAATAAAAAAGAATCTATGGATAGATTCTCTTAATAATATCTTTATTTAATTATAATTAATTATTTTTAAAGTATTTTGATAGTTCAGCTTCTTTTACATAAAAACCTTTATTATCAATCTTTATAAGTTCTTCTTTTTGCAATACTTTTATCATTCTAGAAACTGTCTCTCTTTTACAGCCAAGCATATCAGCTAAATATGTAACTGTAAGATTTACATTTAATAAGGTCCATTCTCCACAATAAATTCCAAACTCTTTACTTAATCTATACAATTTTGCTGCTAATTTCTTATCTACTTTTATAGATATTGAATTTTTTAACTGTCTATATAAACGTCTTGTCCTTCTCTCCATATAAGAAATAATATCTTTTGTAAGCTGAAAATCATTTTTCATAATTTCTGTAAATTCTTCAATGCTATAATAAGACACAATTGAATTTTCAAATGCCTCACATCCAACAGCAGAATTCTTCGTAAAATCAAAGGTAATGTCATTTATAATTTCTCCATTATTTAATATAAAAATCACCTTTCTCTCACCATTTTCGCTTATCTTAAAAATAGATACTTTCCCATCTAAAAGTACGTATACTCTGTCCAATTGTTCTTTTTCATAAAATAAAATTTCTTTTCTTTGTAATCTTTTTAGTTTAGCTTTTTCCTTAAGTTGATTCTTAGTTTCACTACATAAATTATTAAAAAGTATTACTTTGTCAATATCATAGTCTTTTAATTTAGACATGTAAAATCTCCCCATTACTAAATTTTTAAGAAAACCACATAAAGTATTACAAATATCTGATTTTATTCATTTTTAAACAGTTTTATAGCATTTGTAGTCTTGATTTTTCTTTCAATAGCTTCATTTGAAAGTTCTTTTACTACCTGTGTATATACTAAATCAATAATAAAAAATTGTGCCAATTTAGAGGATATTGAACCAGTTTCCAATACAGTTTCCCCAGATACATAAGATAAGTGCACATCTGAAATATCCTTTAATTCAGAATTTTTATTTTCAGTAATAGATATAATTTTAGCATTATTAGCTCTCGCAAGTTTTACAGTTTTTATAATTTCTTCAGTTTCCCCAGAATGAGAAATTGCAACTATTAAATCTCCTTCTTCCATTATAGAAGACATCATTATCATAGTATGACTACTATCAAAACTTACACAATTAAGCCCAATTCTCATAAACTTATAGTTTGAATCTTGTGCTATTATACCTGAATATCCAATACCAATAAAGTAAACCTTTTTAGCATTTATTATAAGTCTTGCACAGTCATGAACATCTACACTATTGATTATCTCAACAGTATTCTCTAAAGTAGTTATATTTGAGTTTAAAAGTTTCTTGGCTGTATCTAAAGCTGGCTCATCATTTTGTATATTCTTATTTATAATATTTTTTTTATTACTACTTGATATTTCTTGCGCTAAAGTAACTTTAAAGTCTTGCAACCCATTAAACTTCATTTTTTTAACAAATCTAGTTATAGTTGCTTCACCAATATTACTCTCTTTAGCAATTTGTGATATTGGTTTATAAAATACATCCTCTATATTTTCCTTTATATAAGCTATCAATAATTTATCTGACTTTGTAACTTTAAAAGTTGGTGATTCCAATTGTTCTAAAATACTCATTAAAAAACCTTCTATTCTCTATATTTTGTTTAAAAAATTATACAATGCCCCAAGCATACCTGCATCATTTTGTCTCTTTGCAAATTCTACATTAGTATTTTTATAAACTCTTTCTATAAGAATCTCCTTTAATGCTCTATCTATTTTAGGTTTTAGAAATTCTTCTTGTGCCATTATTCCACCACCTAAAATTACAACTTCAGGATTTATTACATAACATATATTTGCAATACCAATTGCTAATGATTTTATCATATTATCCAATTCTTTTAAACAATCTTCGTCATTATTCTTTGCTAAATCAAAAATTATTTTCCCATTTAGGTCATTTTCATCCATATTTTTTATTTTTGCTAATTTTTTTACCAAACTACTAGTTGATGCTAGTTCTTGGAAAGTACTTCCATTCATATTCATATATCCTACTTCACCAGCACTATTACTAAATCCATTTATAAGCTTATTATTTATTATAACACAACCACCAATACCAGTACCTATTGTCATACATATAGAAGAAGTTGCTCCCTTACCTGCTCCAAGCCACATTTCACCAAGGCCAGCACAATTAACATCATTTTCAACTTCACATTTTATATTAAATTCTTTTTCTATCTCTTTCTTTAATTCCATACCTTTATAGTTTGGAATTAATTCTTCTAACGCAAATACTATCCTACCTTCAATTGGGTCAACCATACCTGCAGTTGATATACATATCCCATCAATATTGTTTTCTTTCATATATTTTTTAACTATTTTCTTTATTTTGGATAATATTCCTGGTCCACCTTTTTCTTTTGCTTCAGTATCTAAACTTGATTTATCGATTATTAACCCATTTTCTTTAATAAATCCATATTTTATTGAAGTACCTCCAATATCTATACAAACGTAATTTTTCATAACATATCTCCATACAAATTATTTTTATAACCAATATTACTAATTAAAATTTTATATTACATGAATTTTTTATTTATTTTTTCCAACTCACAGATATATTTTCTCGCTTCTGATAAATCTATGGTATCCTTTAATATAATTTTTTTCTCAGTTATATGATATTTATAAATATTCTTACATAAATCTTCTCCCAACATATTAAGACCTTCTTGACTATAATGTACATCATCAATAGTTAGACCTTGGTCATGAAATTTCATAGCAATTTTGCTTCCTATGCTTAATATGTCACATTCATTACAAGCAAATTCTTGTGCTGCTGCAATTCGTCTTGTTCTAACAAAATATTCATCTTCTCCAAGCCAATAACCAGTTAAACTAACAAACATTTTATCAATGATACATTCTTCCTTTAGTCTATATGCAATTTTTTTTAGACTCTCTTTATAGTATAAAACATCACTACCATACTTTGCATCACTTTCACCTTGAATCCAAATAACATATTTATTTGTTATTTTATAATTCTTGCTTAAAGTATTACACCCTGCATTAAATTTTTCTATAGTGTCATTTAAAAACCAGTTATTATCATGATTCCAATTTTTTATTCTTGACCCATCCTTTGCATTGTGTATAAAACAAACTTTATTACCAGTAAGTCTATTCCACTCATTTGAAAATGCAGGTGCTATAGTACCATCTCCTTCAGAAGTCTCTAATTCACATCTCATGTTTATAATCTCGTTGCTACTTAAGTATTCAAAACAATTCTCATTTGGAATAACACTGTCTTTTGGATTTCCTAAGCCTCTCGCATTACTTTGTCCTATTAATAAAAATACATCTATTTTATCCATAAATTAACTCCTCTATACAATTCTAAACCTTTTAATATCTATTTAAACTTTCTTATAAAAAACTAAGGCTGAAAATAGTAATCTAACTAAAATTTACGAAATATCACTAATCGCTGAAAGTTAAATCACTATTTTCAGCCTTAGTAGTTATATAAATTTTCATTATCTAACCAAAACCTTAAAAATAGCTTTTTTTATATTTTCTTTTTCTGAAACTTTTATTGCTGTCATATGTGCATCTTCTGGATAACATACTAAGAAATCACCTTTTCTAAGTTCAACATAGCCATTGTTTTTCCCATCAAGAGGCAAAAAGTCACTATCTTCTTCATATGTCTTTTGCTCTAAATTTTCTATAAAATTCAAATCTATTCTTTCGCATCCATCTAGCATCAAGTGTACATCTATATATTTCTTATGAGCTTCCCAGAATCTTTCTTCTTTTTCACAAGTTTTATACTCAACAATATTTACAAAGATATCATCACCATCTATTGTATGAGTCCCTTTTTCGTAATCTATCAATGAATTTTCTTTAGCATATTCAAAACACTTAAGTAAGTCTTCGTGTAATGTTGAATATGTCTTACTATGATTTATACTTCCAAATATCATAATCACTATCTCCCTATATAATTTTAAGTATATTCTACTTTCAGGTTTTTTACATATACAGTTCTTTATACATTCTTATAGAGTAGCTAGATTATTTATATATCTAATCACTCTAATCTAGCCACTCTATAGGATAATTTCTTATTTAAATTCTATATTATTTTTCATAATAAACTGTAGTTTCAGCTTTTGGTAAAGATACTTTTGCTTTAACTTTAGATTCTATTGCACTAAATACTGTTCCTACTACTACAGAAGTAGTTATTGTTATTAGAGAATAAGCCCAAGAAGTTACTTCTGGCATTCTATATTTTAGATAAACAACTAAAATTGCTGATACTGCAAATCCAATATATGCTCCCATTTTAGTTGCTCTTTTACAAAACGCACCAAGTACAAATATTCCTGCTAAAACTCCTAGAACTAGCCCCATAAAACTATTGAACCATTCATATGCTGACTTTATTTCTCCATTTGCTAAGATTATTGCAACAACTATAGAAAGTATACCTACTCCTAATGATATATATTGTGCAACCTTAGTTTGTCTTTCCATACTCATATCTTTTGTTATAATAGTTTGTATATCTAAAGTCCAGCTTGTAGCAACTGAATTAAGCCCTGTTGATAAAGTTGACTGAGATGCTGCATATATTGCTGCAAGTAGTATTCCTGTTATACCTACTGGTAATTCATAAGCTATATATGATGCAAATACTTGGTCTTGTTGAACTGTTTGTGCTAAATCTGGGTTTTGAGTATAGTATATAAATAAACAAGTTCCAATTAGATAAAATACTGTTGCAAGTCCCATTGATAAAACACCATTTCCATATGTCATTTTGTTAAGTTGTTTTATATCAGTTGTTGTAGTAAATCTTTGAACTATATCTTGACTTGATACATATGATGAAAAAGTATTAAGACCAGCTCCAACAAATATTATAAATGCACTTGTAGATAGTATGTTTTTATCAAACATAACTTCATTTGTTGCTAAGAACTTATGCCCACTTGTAAGAGTATCCATCACTGTTCCAAATCCGCCATTTATACTTGATATTAAATAAAATAGCGTACCTGTAACACCTACTATTAGTACCATACCTTGTATAAAGTCAGTCCATAAAACAGCTTTTAATCCACCTGTATATGAATAAATTATTGCTATTACCCCCATAACTATTATTAACACATTTACAGGTATTCCTGTAAGACCTGCTAAAACTACTGATGGTAGATACATTATTATAGACATACGTCCTATTTGGTATATTATAAACATTAAAGCTCCAAGTACTCTAAGTCCTTTACTTTCATATCTCATTTCTAAGTATTCATATGCAGTATCTATCTCTAATCTACTGTATAAAGGTAAGAAGAATTTTATTGTTAAAGGTATAGCTATAAACATACCTAATTGTGCAAACCATAAAATCCATGTTCCACCATAAGAATTACCTGCTAGTGATAAAAATGATATTGGGCTTAATAATGTGGCAAATATTGATACTGATGTAACCCACCATGGAATAGTTCCATCACCTTTGAAGAACTCTTTTCCTTTCATTTCCTTCTTTGAAAATAACAATCCTGCAAATAAAACTGCCAATAAGTAAACTACTAGTATTGCAAAATCTATCCAAGTAAATCCTACCATTTGACCAATCCTCCCATACTAAAAGTATTTTTATTAAAAATACTTTCTGTATATTTCTTTCGCTCTTGATTTCATTTCATCAGTTGCTTCTTTCATAGGTTGTCTACAGTATCCAGCTTCAACGCCTTGTTCTTCAAGTAGTAATTTAATTGTTTGATATAGACCATTTCCTAATATATCTGTTATTAAATCATTTGTCACATGTTGTACTTCAAGTGCTTCTGATATTTTTTCACTCTTCGTTAGTTCAAATATTTGTCTAGCTCTGATACCGTTTACATTAAATGTAGAACCAATTGCCCCATCTACACCTAAAACTGTAGCTGGTAACATCATTTCATCAAATCCTGCAAATATTAATTTATTTGGGAATGTTTTTCTCATTCTTTCTAATAAGTAGAAATCTGCTGCTGTAAACTTAACACCTATTATTTTTTCATTTTCAAATAATTCTCCAAATTGATCTAAACTCATATCAACACCAGTTAAAAATGGTATAGAGTATATTATTAATCTATTGTCTACAGAATTTATTATTGTATTGTAATAATGTTTTATTTCTTCAAAATCGAATTTATAATAAAAAGGTGTAACAGCACTTATAGCATCATATCCTAAATCAGTTGTAAATTTAGCAAGCTCTACAGCTTCTTTTAAATTAACTGAACCAACTTGAGCTATTAACTTTATTTCTTCTTTTACTTCGTCCTTAGCTATTTCAAATATTTTTTTCTTTTCATCAGTTGAAAGCATGAAGTTTTCTCCTGTACTTCCTCCTACATAAAGACCATCTATTTTACAAACATCTATATTATGTCTAATTATTTGTCTTAACCCTTTTTCGTTTATATTTCCTTCCTTATCAAATGAAACTAATAATGCTGAATAAATTCCTTTCATATCTGTTGTTCTCATATCTTTACCTCCAATTTTAATTTTCAAATATAGTTAAATATAATTAATTTTTAATTTATAAATTAATTTTTTAATTAATTTCAATTGCTTTGACAAATTTTTCTGTTATCAATTGTGGTCTTGTTATTGCTGAACCTACAACTGATGAATGAACTCCAATTTCAAAGACTTTCTTTAAATCTTGAGGAGTATTTACTTTTCCTTCTGCTATTACAGGTATTTTTAAATCTTTAACCAATCTTTCCATCAATACAAAATCTGGACCATCTAAAATTTCTGTATATGGAGTGTATCCAGATAATGTAGTTGAAACGCAGTCTACACCGTATTCTTGCGCCTTAATAGCTTCATCATAATTTGAAATATCAGCCATTACTAAAACATTATTTTCTTTTATATAATTTATAATTTCTTTTAAATCTTCATTGTTTGGTCTAACTCTATTAGTAGCATCCAGTGCTATCATCTCACATCCTGTTGCTAAAAGCTCATCTACTTCTTTTTTAGTTGGTGTTATATATATATCTGAATCTTCGTAATTTCTCTTTATAATACCTATAACAGGAAGTCCAGTAACTTTTTTTATTTCAATAATATCATCAACTCCTTGAGCTCTAATGCCAACTGCTCCGCCTTCTTGAGCAGCTTTAGCCATTCTACCCATTATAAAAGAACTGTGAAGAGGCTCATTTTCTAAAGCTTGGCATGATACTATTAGTCTTCCCTTTACCTTATCTAGCATTTTTTCGATTACCTCATTTCTGAAATTTATTTTCTTAATTTATGTATTAATAATAACATGAAAACTTTTTCTTTGCAATATTTTTTCATATTTTTTTATTAATTCTATTTTTTTATAGATTTATTCCAAGTATTTCCTTATATTTCACAGTTTTAAGAAAATTTATTTCATTTTTTTGGTTTTTATTTTCATTCCTATATAGATACAAATGATTTCAATAAAAAAACCCATGTATATAATACATAGGTTCCCCAATATTACTCTAAATCCATAATAATTTTTCTACCACAACATGGACAAAACTCAGATTCCGAATCTACTTCACTTTCACAATAACCACAAACTATAAAATTATCGCAATCATTATCTAATTCAAATTTTTTACCACATTCAGCGCAATATTTGTCATTTATATTTCCAATATAGCCACATTCACAAGTTACATTGCTTTCTGCAATTTCCATATCATTAATTTCCATATTTTTTTCATAAATTATCTTATCAAGTTCTAATAACTCATCACAGAATTTATCAAAACACTCATCATCAATAGAATTTTCTCTAATTTTTTGATAAGTCAACATTCCCATTTCTAAAAAGATTTTACTCTTCTTTTCTTGAATATCATCAATTTCTCTATTTATCTTTGATTTTTCTTTATATAATTCAATCTTAAATTTTCCATTACCAAATCTTTTCTTAACCTTAGAAAATTTATCATCTACTGTCTTTTTATTATTTTCTTCCACAGAAGTTTCCTCCAATCATATTTAATCAGCTGAGTTTAGCTTATATCCTATTAAAGATATCACAAAACTGTATATAAATGAAATTATAATAGTTGAGAACAATTTAAATTGCATAACTAGAGTTGTTCCATAGCTAGTTGTATTAAAGAAGTTAATATTACTATCAAGTATAAAAGTACTAAATAGAGCCAACATACCCATTAAAAATGCATAATATATACTAAATATTATTACAGGTTTAATATTATCTGTATCATATTTAAATCTTAATTTATATCCATTTAATAAAATTATTAATGCAGACAAAGCCCCCATTGCATAAAACATTAATTTAGTATCTCCAAATAAAGAGGATGAGCCTAGGCTAAGCATTGAAACTGTTGAATTTATTATTGTTACCGAAATTCCATTTGCAAAAGCCCACATGTAACTAGCAATTTGTGGCAATACAGCAAATAAATCGATACCACTTGAATATCCACTCATATTCAATTCATTTAAATAACTACTATCAGATATAGTTAATATAAAAAGTATTGCTAACACTAAAGCATAACCTAATATGAATATTTTAATAGCATTTGAAAAAAGGGACATATACATATTTTCTTTTTCATAGCTTTTTCTATAATTAGTTATATATGTACATATAAATCCTAATACAAATCCATTTAAAAGTGCACTAAAAAATTCATAACTATACTCTAAAGCATATCCATACTCTAGCATACTATGTGAGCTAGTTTTAACATTAGTAAAAGTACATAAAATAGCTAAAATTAATCCATAGAAAATTCCCACTCCAAGAGAATTGGCTAATGTAGTTTTTGAATCCTTACATCTTTTTCTCATAAAAATTAAATTTGATATAATTAATCCTAAAACAGGAATTATAAGTAATATTAACAATCCTATATTTGCACTTATAAATCCAGAACCCATCATAGTAGACATAGATACGCTAATTTGACCTAGATTAAGGGCTAACATTATATGTGCTGGATTTATCATGTAACTGATATCATTAAATTGAATAGTAATTATAGCCTTAAATATTAACGAAATAACAAGCAATATGAATATAGTTGAAAAAGTCGTTAAAAATATCCCTCTTGTATTTGCGTGATATGAGAGTTCTTTTATTTTAGATTTTAAGTCAAGTTTTGTTTCGCTCGATTTTAATGATACTATTTCATAAAGTTCATTTCCACAAAATTTACAGTAATTATCTTTAGGATTATTTTCTTTGTTGCAACTAGAACAAAGTTTATCTTCTTTAGTTTCAAGTGTAAGGTTATTATTTTTTATTTTTCTAGTTGGCTTACCTGTTTTTTTAGAATAGTTACTATATGAATAATTCATATTATCTATTTTTTTTTCATCCATTTTTTCCCTCCAAGTTTTACCATTGTCAATTATCAAATATAACTATATCATATAAAACTTAATTATACCTTAATTGGATATATTTATCTATTTTATTTGTCTTGTATTAGTATTTCATTATAATTGTCTAATATTCTAAAATAAATAACTTACTAATCTTAATTATAATAAAATACTAATACAAAATTTTATTTAATCTTAACTAATAAATACTATCTATTGTAAATTTAGATTGTTACATATAACATATTTTGCTATAATTAAGTTATAAACAAAGTATTCCGAGTATCTAAGAAAAGAAGAGGAATACTTATTTTTATGTTTTATTTTTAATGGAGGCTTATATGAACTTAGAAAATTTAAAAAAATTCTTTGGATTCCCTCTAGATAAAAAATACAAAGAAAATGTTGAACGAGAACTTTGCAATTATCTTTATCATACAGGCAAAATTATTTGTATCATAATAATAATATCTCAACTAATTATGATGATATCAATATCAGCTAGAGATGGTGGTCCTTTTGCCACCCCAAGACGTCAATGGTATTTTTGTATGTATATAATACTATTTTGTATCTCTTTAATTTTTATGCTTGTTTTTTCTTATCTTTGGAATAAAAAAAAGGAACATTGTACTTATTATATAAACTTGTGGGTGATTTATGTAACATTTTTCTGCTTATGGGGTTGTGTAATTACTTTGCTTGACCAGTTAGGCGGAAATGATTTGAGTGTATTCAGTTATATAATGTTAACAGCTGCTGCTTTTTCAGTATTAAAATTAGGTCAATCAATAATAGTTTTTGGAGGATGTTTTTTATTTCTTAATCTACTCTTACCAGGAATTCAAACTGTATCAGGTAATGAGTTCAGTAATATTGTAAACACATTTTTTATAACATCACTTGCTATTTTTATTTCTACAATGTTATATAGAAGTCGTGTATTTACTTATTATGATAAAATGCTAATCCATCAACAATATGAAGAAATCTCCCATATGAATAATTTATTAAATCTTAAGGTTATGACTGATGACCTAACTAAAATGAATAATCGTAGGTATTTAGAAGATGTTCTTCAAAAAAAATTAAAGACCCATACAAAGCAAGAACCTATAACAGGAATGATGATAGATATAGATTATTTTAAACAGTTTAATGACACTTACGGACATCAAAAGGGTGACTACTGTTTACAGAATATTGCTAAAGTAATTTTAGATTTTACAAATTCTGAAAATTCACATGCTATCCGTTATGGTGGTGAAGAATTTTTTATATGTCTTTTCAATTGTGATGAGGAGAATGCTAAACTTAAATCCGAATATTTACGTAAGATTATAGAGTATTGTAATTTTGAACGTGATGACGTTCCTTCAAAATGTGTGACTGTTAGCATCGGAGTTCATACAAAGAAAGTTGAAGAATTAATAACTTTAAATGAATTTATAAGTTATTGTGATAAAGCTTTATATATTGCAAAAGAACAAGGTCGTAATCGTGTTGAGTTTTATTAGGAGTATAGAAACAAAGTATTAATCCTTATATTTATATTTTCTTAATAATAAATTTATTTTGTTCAAAATATTTGTATAATATTATGTAAACCTATAAATTAGCTTTTAGATTCATAATTATTAAATCTATAAATTATACTTAAGTCTAACTTATAGATTTAATAATTTTATATATAATTAATTCATGTTTAAAATTAATTCACATTTCAATTTTAATGTCTATAGACTATCTTATACTACATTTAGACATGTATTTTAAAATTTCTTATAACTTAGTTTTCCATTTCCTTAATCAATGATACATTTTGTTTCTCTACAGAATTTAAAACATCTGTATCCGCTCCTATACTATAATCTGGCTGATACCATGACTTATTGCTAAAATAGCTTTTATAAGGTTCTTCTTTAAATACATATCCATATCTTGCAAATATTTCATTTCTTATATATGCTAACTCCTCTTTACTATAAAGTTCAAGTTCATCTTTAGTTAATACTCTAGAATCACTATCATATATAATATAATCATCATCATAACTTACTTCTTTATTTTTCAAATTAGAACTTGAACCTGAATCACTTTTAATACTCTTTTTATCAGTATTTTCACTATTTTCCTTGTTATTTATACTCTTGATAAATTTCTCCGCTTCTTCTTTGGAAATTTTATTAAGTGTACCACTTACATTATTAGCTTGTAATGAAATTTCATTACTATTAAACTTAGTTATAGTAAATTTTTCCTTTGATAAAGTATCTTTTCCTTTTAATACTATGCTATTACTATCTGAACTTTCTACTTCATATTTAACTGTATAATTGCTTTCTTCTTCACTTTTACTATAAAGTTTTATCTTATTTGGCTCTTCAAATTCAAATATATTATATTCATCAGCTTTCCAAAAACCATTTAAGTCTTTTGGTTCTAAATTTTTAGAGTAAATCAATTTATTTCCTAAATAAATCTCTGAATATTTTCCTACATTGTTTATTTCTATATTGTCTTTCTTAGTTTTTAAATTATAAAAATGTATTTCCTTATTTTTAGTGGAATATGCTATATTCTCTGAATTAAATGAATAGCCAACAACATCACTTGCTATCCTGTCTTTATCTAAAAATAACTCACCACTTGATTTAATATAAAGTAATTTTTCATCATTAATAATAGATACATTAGAATTTTCTTTCATATCATTGCCTATTTTTTCTTCTTCTTTATTATTTTTCTTAATATATACATCTCCATCAGAATTTGTAAATACAATTCCATCTTTAATAAAACTTACATAATTAATGTCTGATTTTATTTTATTAGACACCTCTTTACCTATTTCTTTCTCATATAATTCATCATCACTATTTATAAAATAAAATTTACTATCTCTATATTTATAAGACCTAACATCCGATGCTATTTTTTCACTAGCATTATTTTTGTACAAATATAATTCACCTTTCAAATCCTTATAATTATACTCACTTATATACATAATTTCTTCATCATTAGATTTTACCCCCCATAAATTTGATACATCTGAACTAATTTTGACCTTATCATTTTTATCTGTACTTTTTAAATATAGATTATCATCATTATTTATAAATATTACATCACCTTTATTATTTATAATATCAAAACTCTGTATATCAGTAGATATTTTTTCTTTATTTCCATCTTCTTTATATAGATATAACTCTTCATCTGTATTCATATAATATATGAATTTTCCATCTGTAGACATCCTATACAATACAACATCATTGGCTATTTTTTCTTTATCTTTTCCATCGTATTTTACATACAAGGATTTTTCTGATGATATATATGCTATAGTGTTTGAAGAAGGCATAAATTCATATGAATTAATTCCGTCAGAAGATAAATCTGATGCTATTTTTTCCTTTTCTTTTTTTAGATTATACTTATATAAATTATTTTCTTTATCTTGGATTAATATTGATTGTTCTCCATTTATATAATCTTTTTTAGTATATGTAGGTACATCTGATGCTATTTTTTCTTCATCCTTACCTTCTGTCTTTATGTATACATCTGTCATATCACCTGAGTTATTCTCATCATTTTTTAATAGTATAAGAGAATTATCTTTGTTTGCTTGCTTACCTTTAGAATCATTTTCTGAACTGCAACCTGTACATATAAGTGCCAAACTTAAAACTATAAACAACCCTTTCTTTAACATTATTACTCCCCCTCATGATAATGATAAAACTTTTTGTGTAATAAATATACTATTCAATAATTTTTTAGATTTAAATCACTTTACATATTTTTATACTATTTACATAAATATAATGCTTAAATATAATTTATATTTAAACTTCCAAAAAATTACTCTACTAGTTATAGTATAGCACAACAAACGTTATCCAAGCACACCCACTATTGTCACTCCAAAAGCTTTTAATGACTCTTGAAGCACTTCATTTCCACCATAAGGATATCCAATAGGGTTAAAATAAAGTTTAGCAGTTTGTTCACCAATCATTTCGCAACCTTCTATTGTATAATCGCCAAGTCCAATTTCAGAAAACACAGTCTCAAAATCCCATGAAACAGACTTTATGTATTCCTGTCGATTCTCTTCATCCAGTAGTTTATAGTTCTCCCAAAACATTTTATTTTCTGCTTCTGTTGGCCACCAAAAATAATCTAATTCTTCTTTATTATAAAATTCGTCTACTTTTTCTAAAATATAATATTCTAAATCCTCAATTTGTATACAATCATTTTTTATATCTGCTATATATGAAAATAAATTTTTTATTCGATTAAATATTTTTACATCATTCACATTAAATTTAATAAAACAAAAACTACACATTATTTATCCTCCTAGTATAAGTAACTTATAATTACATTGTATAATAAAATATGAACAAACAAACTACATATATTTGTAAACACAATAAAAATAACTTGTATGTATCTAAATCAGATAGCACACAAGCTATTTTATTATATCGAAAAATTATATAATTATATTATAGATTATAATTATTAGAATTCAGCATTTTTAGGAGTTCTTGGGAAAGGTATAACGTCTCTTATGTTAGACATACCTGTCATATACATAATTATTCTTTCAAATCCAAGACCAAATCCAGAGTGAGTAGCAGTACCAAATTTTCTAAGTTCTAAATACCACCAGTAATCTTCTTCATTTAATCCCATTTCATGAATTCTATCTAATAGTACGTCTTCTCTTTCTTCTCTTTGAGAACCTCCAACTATTTCTCCAACACCAGGAACTAATAAATCCATTGCTCTAACAGTTTTCCCATCTTCATTCATTCTCATGTAGAAAGCTTTTATATCTTTTGGATAATCTGTAACAAATACTGGAGAATTGTATATTTGTTCTGTTATATATCTTTCATGTTCAGTTTGAAGATCGCATCCCCATTCTACTGGATACTCAAACTCATGTCCTGATTCAAGTAATAACTCTACTGCTTTAGTATATGTTATTCTAACAAATTCAGAGTTTACTATTTTATTTAGTCTTTCTAGCAATCCTTTATCTATAAAACTATTAAAGAATTCCATTTCTTCAGGAGCGTTTTCTAAAACATAGTTTATAACATATTTTATCATATCTTCTGCAAGTTCCATATTATCTTCAAGGTCTGCAAAAACTATTTCTGGCTCTATCATCCAAAATTCTGAAGCATGTCTTCCTGTATAAGAGTTTTCAGCTCTAAATGTAGGTCCAAAAGTATAGACATTTCTAAAAGAAAGTGCCATTATTTCAGCATTTAATTGCCCACTAACTGTCAAATTAGCTTCTTTCCCAAAGAAATCTTGTGTATAGTCTATTTTCCCATCTTCTGTTTTTGGTATATCATTTAAATCCATAGTTGTTATTCTAAACATTTCTCCTGCACCTTCACAGTCACTACCTGTTATGATTGGAGAATGTGCATATACAAAGTTTCTTTCTTGAAAGAATTTGTGTATTGCATATGCAGCTATTGATCTTACTCTAAATACAGCTGAAAAAGTATTACTTCTTGGTCTTAAATGTGCGATTGTTCTTAAATACTCAAGTGTATGTCTCTTCTTTTGTAGTGGGTATGAGCTATCTGATTCACCTTCTACAACTATATTTTTTGCATGTATTTCTACTGGTTGTTTAGCTCCTTCTGTAGATACCAACTCACCTTCTACAAGTATAGATGAACTTATTGCCAATTTACCTATCTCTTTAAAATTTTCAACTTTTTCATCAAATACTATTTGCATATTTTTAAAGAAACTTCCATCATTTAATTCTATAAATCCAAAGTTTTTAGATACTCTAGATGTTCTTATCCATCCAGCTACTTTTACAGTTTTTCCTATGTACTGTTCTTTATCTCTGTACAATTCTTTTACTGTTATAAATTCCTTTTGCATTTTAAAGCCTCCTAGTTTAATTTTTAGTAATTTTTTCTAAATATAATTCCATAAAAAAAGCCCTTCATCCCTGTATAAAGGGACGAAAGACTATTACTTTCGCGGTACCACCCTAGTTGTCATAAATGACCTCTTAGTTAAGCAATGCTTAAAGCCTATAACGGTGCCTTCCGTCTAAGTCTACTTGCTAAATAAGCTTTCGATTAGAAACTCCAAGATGTTCTTCAATATAAAACTTGTATTGAGCTTTCACCATCCTCAACTCGCTAAAACTACATTTTATATCTACTCTTCTCTTCACAGTATTTATCTTCTATTATTTCCGCTAATTAACAAAATTATACCAATTTATAAATTTTTAGTCAATAAATTTATACAATTGATATTTACTTGTCTTATATAATCTATAAATATTTATATGCAAAAATTTATATTTTCCTTTCAAATATTTATAAATTACATTTTGCCTTCTGACACCTATAAAAAAAGTAAAGCAGTATACTGTTTATTAGCTTAAGTTTAACTTTAAGCTTTTTAAACTAATACCACTTTACTTAAATACAATAAATTATTTATTTTTGTTATCAAGTATAGAAGTTTTACAGTTTACTTCCATTATCAACCCAATCTTTTGCTTCTTCAACACTATTAAGTGAAGGTATTGAAACTTTACTATGAGGTTTTAATTTTTCAACATCTGCCCAAGCTGCTGTTGATTCATTTCCAACTAGAAGCGGACTTCTAAGTCTTTTGTTATCATTACCTTTTAATGCTCTTGCTTTTTTACTTTCCAAAACTATCACCTCTATATATTTATTTTGTAATAGTTTTAGCAATTTTTCAAATTAAATTCATAAGTAAAATTTATAATAGATAAAATACCATTATTTACATATTTTTTTATTTATAAAGTATTTGCCATCTGTTGAATTGTATTTTTTAAATTTAAAATACCATATCCCTGTGAAACATTTGGATACGTATATATATCGAGCTTCGTAGCTCCCAATATTAAATATGTTTTTAAAACTTGTGTAAACAACGATAACCTTGGGATATTATCTTGTTTTTCCAAATATTCCATTAATAGGGCTAAGACTCCACAAACTATTGAACTACTAACTCCTGTACCTGTTGCTGTATTGTAGGTTCCATTTTTATATGTAGATATTATATCTACTCCTGGCGCTACTATATCTGGCTTAATTCCCCTTCCTCTAATTGGCCCTTTTGATGAACCAATCCACATACTATCAGTCTTATTATTAAATGTACCAACTGTGATTACATCATCACCAGCAGCATACATAGTTATTGTAGCCACTGAGTCTGGGTCTAAAAATCTTGTATCTGGTGCTATCAAGTTTTTATTTGGTAAATATATATCATACTCTCCCCCTATTATAAGTTCTGGAGTTAGCCTCAAAGTCCACACACCAGGTTTTATATCTCTGAGTCTTATCTCTAGGCTTTCATTCCCAGAAGTAATATATGGATAGATGAATCTCATTGAGTAAGTAGTATTTTCCAGATTAAACTTTCCTCTATATACATAAAAGTCTGGAGAATATCTTATATCATGACTAACCTCACCTGAAGGAGATATTATTTGTGCCCCTATCTTATCTGGACCATTTGTATTGAGTGTTATATCAAGTGCGTAATCGTCACCATCTTGTATTATTACATCTTGGACTTCATTTAAACTACTAAATCTTCCAGCATAATGAATATCTGTATTACCTTGATTACCTGCACCACTTACTACAACAACACCAGCACTACTTAATATATTAAATGTATCTAATATGGAAGTAGTTGCTACAGCACCTGACTTAACTCCAATAGTAAGATTTATTATTATAGGCTTATTTTCTGTTTTTGCTATATTAGTAACATATGTTATAGCTGCTAAAAAATCTGAAACACTATAATTTATCTTTCCAGCATAATAAGTATCTGTATATGATTTTAATTTAACCACTATCAAATCTGACTCTGTAGTTATACCTCTATATTGTGAATTTACTCTTCCATTTCCCACTAATATACCAGAAGCCAAAGTTCCAGTACCTATATTATCTTGACTTAAACTTCCATCATTTCTACTTATAGCTAGACTTAATTCACTTCTTGTAAATTCACTCCCAAAAATAAATCCTTCTGGTGGTGGATTTGTATTTTCTTCCTGATCCCATAATCGTAAAACCTTACTCGTTCCATCCGCATTTATAAAGTCAGGGTGTAAATAATCTATACCAGAATCTATAACTGCTAATAAAATCCCTCTTCCTGTTATATCATTATATGGATTCTCATAAATATACTCTGCTTCAGTAGCTGTTGTAATAGTTTCTCCATTATTCATATTATTAGTTATTTCAATTAAACTGCTCATTGGAGCAGATTCTTCCCACCAAGCAACCTGTAATATATTGTTTAAAATAGTTTCATCAAAATCCATAGGTACATATATTACTGCAAGCTGAATATTTAAAACCATATATTTATTTATTCCGTTTTCTTGAAGTGCAGTTTCTATATCACCTTGGTAAATTATACAATAAGATTTTTCCATAAATCCCTCCTATCTTAACACATCAAACATACCTCTAACATCCAAAGTTCCATATCCAGTACTCATATTTGGATACTCTGTAGTTTGGTTTTTTCTAGCTCCAGCCTGCATAAAAGTTTTTATTTTTTGAACATATGCTTGATTTGGATATCTTCTATCAACAAAAGTATATTGAAAATACATCGCAGCGGCTCCTGCAGCATGTGCACTAGCTGCTGCTGTCCCAGTTATAGTCGCATATGTATTTCCAGGATATGCAGCTATTATATTAACTCCTGGTGCTACTAAGTCTGGCTTTAATCTATCCTCAATAGTCGGCCCTCTTGATGAACTTTGCCACAAACTATTATTAATAGTATTATAAGCTCCTACAGTTATTAAATCATCTTGAACAGCTGGATAATTTATTGTATAAAAAGGGTCAACCTCTCTAAATCTAGTTCCACTTTTTAAAAGAGCCCTATTTGGAAGATACAAGTTATATATTCCATTTACAATATAAACTCCTACTAATCTAATCTTCCACACTCCTCTTTTAGCATTTTTCAGAGTAACATTGGTAAACTGCTGCCCTGAAAAAGTAGTTGGATATACATATGTTATAGAATACTCCGTTCCTTCTAAATCAAATAAACCTGTTATCCTATTATAACTTGATATTCCAACACTTTTACTTTCTTCACCAGTGGGAGACACTATTATTACATCTGCCTTATCTGGTTTATTCAGCCAAAGTTCAACTGATAATTCTTCTTCTTCTTCATTTAATTCCAACTCGACTTCAACGGAACTTCCTACATTTGGTATTATTCCAGATGTGTGTGTCTGAGTATTTCCCTCATTTCCAGCTCCTGCTGTTATACACAGCCCTCTAGTAAAAAATGCTTTTTCACTATTACTTCTATTGGTCAATCCAACTAAACTATTGCTACCCAAAGATATATTTATTACTAATGGTTTCCCAAGTTCTAAAGATTTTTTATATGCATACTGAGATGCAGCAAATAACATTGCACTATTATAAAATCCTTCTATCTTAGCAATTTTTATTATTATTAATTCAGCATCTTCAGCTATTCCTGCATATTCCTTATTTACATTACCAAGACCTGCACATATGCCACTTATCATAGTCCCTTGCCCAACTTCATCTTGAGATAGACTAGCATCATTTTCTGCAATTGCTCTATTAATATCTTCTCGTGTATATTCTGTCCCAATATAAAAACCTTCAGGTGGAGTTCCATTCTTTGTTTGGTCCCATAAAAAAGCTATTTTTGAGGTTCCATCTGCATATATAAAGTCTTTATGTAAATAGTCTATTCCTGTGTCAGCAATCGCTATAAGAGTACCTCTTCCTGTTATTGTTATATTGGGATTATTTTTAAAAAAATTTACACCTATTTCTTCGGTTGCAACTACACCACCAAAAGTACCTTGATTAATCTCTCCAAGCAGTGTCATCTTTATAGTTGATTCTGTCCTTATAACTGATGGAAGTTCCAAAACTCGTTGTATGCTATTATAGTCTGTAGTGTTTATAGATAATACACCAAATGAGTCACTTAGCTTAAGAAATTCTTGACTCATACCCAATGAGGCTAACTCATCTTCAAATTCAGGAGTATGAATTACATTTATTCCTGCCAATGTTCCTGATTGTCTATCCATATTTTCACTTATAAAATCCTCCAACTTTAAATCATCGTTTCTCTGAGAATTATAATTTTCTATAACTCTATAATTATTTTCTTCATCTTTAAACGACTTATTAGTGCTTCTATATCCAATGTCTTCTGTTTCTAAGTCTTGATTTATACTAGATAAAGTATACAAATCTATGTCTGATAAACTTAAAAAACCAAATCCCGATGAATTATTTGGATATGACTGATTACTTGTTCTTCTTGCTCCCCTAAGAAGCAATGCTCTTAACTTTTGCGAATATAAAAACAAATCATTTCCATTTACAATTCCCCATTCCATAAACAACGAACAAACTCCTGTAACATGAGGAGTGGCCATGCTCGTTCCAGTTAATGCTCCACTGGTACCTCCTGGTAAAAAAGATATTATATCTTCGCCTGGAGCTAATAAATCTGGTTTAAATACACCCAATTGTGTATCTCCCTCGCCAGAAAATATAGATACTATATCTGTTCTTGAATTGAAACTTCCTACAGTTATAACTCTACTTGCTGTTCCGGGAACTGTAACAGTAAGTTCTTGAGTAGGAATCAAAAATCTCGTGTTTCTATTTAATCCCTCAGAAGTTGGTAGATATATGTTTACATTACCAGTTACAATATCTATAGGTTCAAATACGATTCTCCATAGACCAGGATTTATCTGTGTATTTGAACTTAATTGCAATGTAACTCTTCTAGTAAGAGAATATGGTGCTATAGGATAAAAATAACCAGTAATTCTTGTATCTCCTAAAGTATTTCTTATTTCACCTGAAGTTAGAGAAATTGATTGTGTCTGGCTATTCGATGGACTTACTAAATGTACACTAAAGTCATCAATAAAATCTGGCCATATGTTTATATTTAATATACGCTCTCCTTCTCCAATTACAAACTCAACTTCTTCTGTAGTATTATTTTGAAGCCTAATCCTTTTATGTCCTCCCTTATCTGCATTATTACCAGCCGCTACCACTATATTATTTTTCCAAAATAAACACATATCATCTATATACTGCTCAAATAAAGAAGTCCCTCTATGTGAGCCTTCATTACTTCCATAACTTATATTTAATGTAACAGGCATTCTTAATTCTAATGCCCTATCTAAAATAAATTTAATCGCCCTCATAAACTCTGTACTTCTTGAAAAAACATCTGTCTGTATATTTCCAACCCTTACTACTATTATCCTAGCATCGCTTGCAATGGTTGAACAAATACCTGCAACATGTGTACCATGTAGACTAGTCGTTGAGATAGGTATATATGTATTACCAGCTATTGCATTATTTATATCTTCATTATTATATAAGGTTCCTTCTTTAAAACCTGCTGGAGGATTTCCTTGTATAGACTGGTCCCAATAGTATAATATTTTGGACTTTCCTTCGCTATCTCTAAATACAGGCAAAGTATAATCTATACCTGAATCAATTATACCAATTATAGTTCCTTTTCCAGTTAATCCTGTTCTATTTTTAAAACCTGTTATCCCTGTGCTTGAAAAACTTTGTATGTCTTGAGTTTGTAATATAAAAGGTTTTTCTATAAACTCTATTTCTGGATAAGTCAGTAATCTATTTATATCTTCTTCATCACTTGATGTTATTATCGCATAGGAAGCATTAAGTATTTCTACTGAAACACCTAATTCTTGCTCTAATCTTAATATATCTCCATTGTATTTTACGATTAATTCATAATTTATTATAATCACCTCAATTTCTAAAATTATTATTAATGTATATGTTTTTTGTAAGTCTAAAATGTATTAGACTACATAATTTTTAAATTTCAATTATACAATTTATAATATAAAAAATGATGGTACATTTTTTATATAATTTGTACCATCATTTTTTATATTATTTCGCGACCATTAAATTTTTCAATGATTTTTCCAATCCTTTTACAGTTAATGGATACATATTAAACTCACTTTGTATTAACCTTTGAGTCTGATACCAATAACTGATTGAATCCCACCCATCTCTCAGTTCCGGATTTAGCCACACAATTTTACTATACTTTCTTTTGAATCTTTTAAGCCACTCTATTCCAGGTGTATCGTTATATGGACCTCGATAATTACCACCAATATGAAGTAACTCAGAAGGTGCCATAGACGCATCACCCACGATTATAACTTTATAGTTTTTATCTATGTTTTGTAATATCCATTCAGTATCAATAGACTTACTTAACCAACATTCTGGTGTAGTAAATAATCTATCATAAAAACAGTTATGAAAATAGCATACTTTTACATCTTTAAAGTGATTTGATTTACTTACAGACTGAAATAATGTATTACATAAAGTACTATATCCTCTCATTGAACCCCCTGAATCTATAAGCAACAAAAGCTTCACTGTATTTTTTCTTGGTTTTTCGAAAAACAGTTTTAAATACCCTGCATTATTACAAGTCTCTTCAATGGTTTTATCTAAATCAAGCTCTGTTTTTGGAGCATCTATTCTAGTAGAAAATTGACGAAGCCTTTTTAATGCAACTTGAAATTGACGCATATTTAAAACTTCATCATCTCTAAAATCCCTATACTTTCTTTCTCCTGCAACTTCGAGAACAGCTCTTCCATAGGTGGAAGTTCCGCCTATGCGTATACCAGTTTGACCTTTGCCTGAATGACCTAATTCAGAAGTACCCCCTGTTCCTATCCAGTAATTCCCTCCATCATGTGGAGAATCTTGTTCTTTTATACGTTCCTCTAATTTAGCTCTCAATTCATCAAGGTTTATGTTGGGATTTTGCTCTAATCTTTCAAATCCTTCTAAATCTACATTTGGATTTTTAAGCCAGTTCATAATCTCTTCTGGAATTTCCTCTTTGTGTTCTATACCTTTAAAGTACTCCAAAAACACTGCATCAAATTTATCAAAATTACTTTCACTTTTTATTAAAATCATCCTACAAAGATAGTAAAAATTCGAAAAATTTGAATAACAAAGCCCTTTGTCTAGTGCTTCAATTAGAGTCATCCACTCATTTAAAGATATATCTAGGCCTCTTGCTCTCAATAAATAAAAAAATTTAATAAACATAATTATTCAGCTCCTATTGACTACAAACGTTTTTGCATAGATTCAATATCCTCGTTATTTTTAAGCAGTATCCCTGCAAAAGGAACTTCTTTTTCTATTTTTTCAATTGGAATTCCACTCAAAGTCAATGCTTGTATCCAGTCTATTAACTCTGATGTACTAGGCTTCTTTTGTATCTCTCTTAAACTTCTAATCCAATAAAAAGTAGTCATTACTTGTTCCAATAAATGTTCTTCAACTTTATCAAAATGTACTTTTACTATCTCCTCCATCATATCTCTATCAGGAAATTCTATATAATGAAATATACATCTTCTTAAAAAAGCATCTGGAAGCTCTTTTTCTGCATTCGAAGTTATAATCACTATAGGTCTTTGTTTTGCTGTTACAGTTTCTTTTGTTTCATTTATATAAAACTCCATTTTATCTAATTCCCAAAGTAAGTCGTTTGGAAACTCTAAGTCTGCCTTGTCTATTTCATCTATCAAAAGAATTACTTGTTGTTCTGAACTAAATGCTTCTCCTAATTTACCATATTTTATGTACTTACCAATATCATCTACTCCTTCACCTCCAAATTGGCTATCATAAAGTCTTTGAACAGTATCATATACATAAAGACCATCCTGTGCTTTTGTAGTTGATTTTATGTTCCAAATTACTAAATCTTTTTGCAGTTGATTTGAAATTGCTTGTGCAAGCATAGTTTTTCCTGTTCCAGGTTCTCCTTTAATTAAAAGTGGTTTTTCAAGTGCTATAGCAACATTAACTGATGCCATTAATTCTGGTGATACTACATAATCACTGCTTCCTTTAAAATTACCCATTTCTTTTTTTATCATAGGTTCTACTCCTTTTAAACAATAAATTTTCTAAATGTATATGACTATTATATTACTATTTTTGATATAAAGTGGTAATATAACACATTTGTATATCATTACTCTAAAATTCTATATCTAAATAAAATTACCTCTAAAATATTTAAATTTTATCTTTATTTGTCATAATTAAATGAAATATATATTTTTTAATAAGTACAAGATATATTATCTTATAAAAATGTCAGTCATAAAAAGCGATGATTTAATCAAATCACCGCTTTTCATAAATTTGAGTTATAGCTAAATATAGAACAATTAACTTTTAGATTTGGGATATCAATATAAAGTTCTGTATATATTTACTATTTCTTCTTTATTAAGTTTAATATAACTTTGATTTAGCAACCTTTGTTGACTATCTAGTACACTGTCTGCAAAACTATTTATCTCATACTCTTTCATTCCATATTCTCTTAAACTTTTTCTTGTAATAATTTTATTAAGTAGTTCTTCCATTTTTTCATATACCTCTGATACTTTACAACTCATTATTTCACTCAAAAGCATATTTATTTTTGCTAATTTACCATCTGGTGATAATCTATTATATGCTTTAAATACTTCTATAAAAAATTGATAATTAGCTTCACCATGAGTAACATGATAAACTCCACTTAATGGGTATGAAAGTGCATGTACTGCTCCTGTACCAGCATTTCCAAAAGCAATACCAGCTAAATCACTTGCAATCAAAAAATCTTCTATAATATCAAATCTATAATCTTTTCCATTTAGTACAATTTGCTGAAATCCATTTAAAATCATCTCTATAGCTTTGGTACTAAAAATTTCTGTATAAATACTCGCCTTTGGAGATACAAAAGATTCTATAGCATGTATTAAAGCGTCGATTGCACTTGTAGCAAAAAATGAATATGGAAGCTCTAATAATAACTCTGGAATTAAAACCGCATAATCTGGAAATAATTCATCTACAGCTAATCCAAACTTCGTATTCATCTCTGTTATTTCTGCAATTGAAATATTTGACACCTCTGAACCTGCTCCACAAGTTGTAGGAACAGCTATTAATTCTCTTATTTTTTCTAAAGGAACCTTTTTTTGAAATAAATCACTTGATTTATTTCCATCTTTCAGTACTAACAACTTTGCCATATCAATAACTGCTCCCCCACCAATAGCAATAATTCTTGTACAATTAGTTTTTGAAAAATCATCCAATAATTTATCCATCATTATATCATTAGGTTCACCAGTTCCATACTTACTTTTATATTCTACATGTGCATCCAAACCAAGGCTTTTAAAATATGTATCATATGCACTTTTACTTGTCAATATAAAATCTGATTTACAAATTTTGAATTCTTCTATAAATTCCTTTGAATTTTTAAATTTATGAACTTGTGTTTTTTGCTGAAATAACTTCATGACATCCTCTTTTCTTCAACTTATGACTTGATGTTTTATTTTATATAATCTGTAATATAATTATAAAATTTTTATTTTTTATATGCAAGTTTTACCATAAGTAATTTATATTTTAAAATATCTTAATACAGGTCCAATAGTATATAAAATAAAATTAATTCATTATAAAAATAATCTAATTTTAAAATAATTGAACAAAATTAAAATCTAAAGTATAATAAAATAAAAATTTCACTAATCTTACTGAAAAATACTGTACAATTAACCTGTATTTCCTCAATAAGAAAAATGTTTGGAGGTAATTTTATTAATTATATAATTATGTCAAATAATCATATTTCTTCGTTTACAAATTCTATTCAATCAAATAAGCATAAACATTGGATGTTACAATTGTTTATAGGAATTGAAGACAGTTTAAATATAACTATAGATGGCAATGATATAGAAGGTAAATGTATTATTGTAGATAGTAATATAGAACATTGTTTTTCAACAGGAGAAAAAATATGTTTTACTATGTTAATTGAGCCAACATCATCACTTGCATTAAGCTTTAAGTCAAAATATATTGACAAAATTAAAGGTTATGGAATTATAGATATTCATAATAATAAACATACACAAAAAGAATATATTAATTTTTTCAAAAATCATGATGAAAAAAGTTATTTAAATTTTACAAATTCTATGTTCGAATATCTTAATGTTACTCAAGACAATTACACAGTAGTTGATAAAAGAATTCATAAAATAATGCAAAGACTTAATGAGTGTAACTGTCATGACCATTCTATAAAAAATATTTCTAATATGGTCTTTCTTTCGCCAAGTAGACTGTCCCATATATTCAAAGAACAAACAGGAATGCCATTAAAAAGTTATATTCTCCTACATAAAATTCAAAAAGCATATTTTTTACTTTTATCTGGTAAATACTCTATAACCGATGCTGCTATGATGTCAGGTTTTGACAGCGCTTCACATCTAGCATATACCAATAAATGTATGACTGGTATGAATATTTCTGGTATATTAAAAAACAGCAAGTTTTTGAAAGTTTCAAATTACTCTAAGATATAAAATATAATTACACTAAATAAAGGAGATTTATATTTTATGAAAAGACATTTATCAGAAAGTACATTATTAGACTTTAATTCAAAAAATGTTCAAGAGCTTATTAGCGAAAAGAAATGGAATCAATTAGATAATTTTAATAAAATCAAACAAATTTATAATTTTGTTAGAGATGACATCAAGTTTGGTTTTAATGAAAGTGACAATATATCTGCAAGTAAAATACTAAAAGATGGATATGGACAATGCAATACAAAGACTATACTTGCTATGGCACTTTTAAAAGGAGTTGGCATTCCATGTAGGATTCATGGTTTTACTCTAGATAAAAGAGTTCAATTAGAGCTCTTAGGAGTTCTTTACAAGATTACTCCTACAGAAATCATTCACACATGGATAGAAGTATACTATGAAAAACAATGGTATCAATTAGAAGGTCTTATTTTAGATAAAAATTATCTTACAAGTATTCAGCAAAAATACAATGACTGTCAAGGCTTATTTTTGGGATGGGGCATTGCCACTAAGGATTTGCAAAATCCTCAAATATCTTGGAATCTAAATAATACATTTATTCAAAAAGAGGGAATAATTGATGATTTGGGAACCTTTGATACTCCAGATGATTTTTTCAATCAATATAACCAAAAAATAGGATGGTGTAAAAATCTTTTATACAAATATATTGGAAGGCACTATATAAATAGAAATGTACAGAGAATTAGAAACAAATTATAACTGTTTCTATTTGCAATATGCAAATTTGAGAAGATAAAAACACTATTTAGAGAAAACTTGCAAAATATTGTACACTTGTCAAATTTAATATTAATCACACTATATTAATACTACTTTTTATTGTATAATAAGCTATAAATATTAACTTGATTTTAAATTTAAGTAAATATAAACTTAATAAATATAAGAAAGGTTGTGTTGTTTTGCAAGATAAAAAAATTCATTTAAATATTATACTTACTGTAGTTATTTCATATATTTTGATTAAAGTTATTGATAATTACAAATATTTTTTTGGAGTAATAAGTTTACTGATGTCACTACTAACTCCATTTATAATAGCCTTTGTATTAGCATATGTATTTAATCCATTAGTAAAGTTTTTAGAAAATAAACTTAATTTTAAAAGGATATATTCTTTGCTTCTTACTTATGGTGTATTAATAGTTATATTAATATCTTTTATACTATTTACAGTTCCATCCATAGTAAATAGTTTGGCTGATTTGGTAACTCAAGTTCCTATGTATATAGACAAGACAGAACAATTTTTATTTGATTTAGGAAAAAGCTTACAATCAGTAGACCCTAATACATTAAAAGAATATGGTGATAAAATTATGAGCGTAATGCCCAAGTTTAGTAACTTGCTTATTGGTTCACTTGGAGGAATCTTTAGTACTACCTTCTCTGTTGGAAAATTTATAGTACAACTTGTTTTAGGTTTTATAATTTGTTTCTATATATTATTAGAAAAAGAAAGATTCTTAGAATTTACAAAGAAAATTGTTTATATTTCTTTAGGTAAAAAATATGGAGACTTTATAATAGAATTGTGTCAAAGCTTAAATTTAAATATTGGTAAATACTTTACAGGCAAAATTTTAGATTCATTTGTAGTTGGAGTACTTTCTGGAATTGGTCTATACTTTTTAAAGTCTGAATATGCCCTATTGTTTGGTACATTAATGGGTATTATGAATATGGTTCCATATTTTGGCCCAGTAATAGGTATGGCACCAGTTGTAGTAATCAACTTATTCTACAATCCGACAACTGCATTAACTTGTTTAATTTACTTAATAATAATTCAACAAGTAGAAGTTGCATTTATAGAACCAAAAATTGTAGGTGGACAGCTAGGGCTTAGCCCATTCTTTACAATACTAGCAGTTACTGTTGGTGGAGGATTTTTTGGTATACCTGGTATGATTCTATCTGCTCCTGTTATGGGTGTAATAAAAATATACTTTTGTGAATTTGTTAATCGTAGACATGATAAAATACAAATGGAATAAAAATACAATTTAATTACGATTTTGTAATCAAAGGTTACAGCTGTGTAACTGTAATATTATCCTCTTTAATGGTAATATTTAATTATAGAAAACATATAATATTATTAAGAAATGAATCTTATATAATTAATTACGAAAGAGGGTTTTAGTATGAAAAAAGCACTTATATCTTTATTAGTTTTATCTTGTTTATTATTAACTGCACCAGTAAATGAATCTTCTTATGCTGATTCTCAAAAGAATGTTCCTGTAAGTCAAAGTACTAAATTGACTCAAGAGCAAGCCAAAGAACTTTTAGTAAAATACAACAATAAAGTTGATTACATATATCAAGGAAATGCTAGCGATTTTGAAGCATTAAAAGCTAAAAATCTTAATGGATATGTATTTTTACCAGATGCAGATGGTGACATTGGTTATTTTGTAAATGAAAATACTTCTGAGATATATTACTTCCATCCAAGTGGATACCTTGAATTGGTTAATCAACAACAAAATAATAAATAAAATAATTAACTAATATAAAAATGGATGCAAATTGATATAAATTTAGCATCCATTTTATTTTTATTTTAAAGTTGTTTCTTTTTATATATTTAAATATTTTATTAATCCTGTGCTTGCTCTTTTATAAGTTTCTTTATATCTACAGCTGGTTCATCTTCCATTTTTATAACTTTGCCTTCCCATGTTCTAAGCATAACATAATCTGTTCCTTTTGATACAAGGTATTGTGGAAGTAATGGAGTCTTACCGCCTCCTTTTGGAGCATTAACTATATATGTTGGTATTGCCATTCCTGATGTATATCCTCTTAGATATTCCATTATTTCAAGACCATCATCTACTGATGTATTAAAATGTTTTGTTCCTTTTACATGTTTGCTTTGGAATATATAGTATGGTTTTACTCTTATTTTAAGTAATTCTTGATTTAAACATCTCATTACAAATTTATCATTATTTATACCATTTAATAACACGGCTTGATTTCCTAATGGTATACCTGCATTTGCTAATTTTTCACAAGCCTCTTTAGATTCTTTAGTTATTTCCATCGGATGATTAAAATGTGTATTTATATATATAGGATGATATTTTTTTAGCATATTACAAAAATCATCTGTAACTCTTTGTGGCATGGTAACAAGAGTTCTAGTTCCTAATCTAACATAATCAACATGTGGTATTTCTTTAAGTTGGCTAAGAATCCATTCCAAATAATCATCTTTTAATGTAAGAGCATCTCCACCAGTTACTAATACATCTCTTATTTCTTCATTTTCTCTAATATAGTCTATAGATTCTTGTATAACAGCTTTCGACTTATGAGAATCTTGTTGACCAATATTTCTTCTTCTTTGGCAATGTCTACAATACATAGCACATTCATTTGTTACATTTATTATTAATCTATCTGGATATCTTCTAGTTATACATCCTGCTGGATTTGTATACTCTTCTCCCATTGGGTCTAAATCATCTTGTTCATCTTCCAATTCTATATGTGTCGGTATAGAAAGTAATTTTATAGGGTCACATATGTCATCTGGGTCTATCAAGCTCAAATAATATGGAGATATTGCCCATCTAAATTGAGTACCAACTTCTTTTATATATTCTTTTTCTTTTTTAGTTAGATTGATAATCTTTGATAAAGTATCTACATCTGTGATTCTATTTGATAATTGCCATTTGTAATTATCCCAGTCTTCTTCTGTTCCATTTAATATGCTTAATATGTTTTGTTTTCGTTTATTTATCTCTTCTTCTTTTTCAAGACCTCTGTTAATTGTTTTCCTAGCCTGAATATAATCATCAATTTTTGATTTTAGTTCAGCAGCTCTCTCTAAGGATATTCTAGTTTGTTCATTCATAATTTTTAGCTACCAAAATTAATTAATTTCCATTATTGATAGCATCCTCCTTTCTGATGTGTTTATATCATTCTGATAGGCAAATTTAATTTTGCCATATAGATTTTATAACATATGAAATTGATTTTATTTTTGCATTTTTTCTGTTATTTTATACATTTGTGAATATTTTCCCACTATAGTCAATAAATTACAATTTATTATGCATTTTTTTTAACAAATGATTAATTATTTCTATTTTTAAGAATTATTTTACCATAAAACGATTATATTTTCAAGATGATTAAAGTTAAAATTTTAATAGAAAGTAAAGTATTTCATTAAATAATAAAAGCGGAGGTTTATTATAATAAATTTCTCCGCATTTTTATTTATTTAATTAAATTATACTCAGATAAAATCTTATTAGTAGCTTCATTTCTTTTTATAATCTCATCTTTTCTTTCTTCAATAATTATGATATTATACTTTTTTGCTATCTCTGCTATTTTCTTACATAATAAGTTAGACATAGAATGCGTTGTTGGATTATGATAATCTGGTATGATATATATGCCTTTTATGTTTTCATTTTTACAATAATTTTCACACTAAAAATTTAACACCAGTATGTTTCAATAAAATAGAAAGGATAGTATGATTACTCCCATACTATCCTCTTCTTATAATGATTTGATTTATTAATAAATCATAAATCTAACACTTCTAAATTTTTGTACAAATTTATCTTACATTTATAACATCACTATTTTTAGAATTTTGTCCATTGTAATTTGCCACTACATATATATCTAAATTTAAATCTCCTTCAGGGATACTTATAGTATGTTCATTCCCTTTTATATCACTTTGATACAAAGTAAACTCACCATCTCCATTAGTATTATTTTTTATATATATACTATAGGTACATTCTTTATGAGATACACTGCTCCAGTTAACTCTAATAACATTGTTATCTCTGTCAACATTAGCGGATATATTTTCAACCTTCATGTTTTGTATGTTATCATTATTATCTGAGTTGCCATTACCATTCATGTTAGTAATGTTTATTACATTACTTGGCTTGGTTGTGTCTGAGTCTTTCTTACCTAGAACATAAATATCATAATCTATACTCTGATTATCTTTTACATCAATTTCTATAGTAGCATATACTTTTTGTGATTTTCCTAAATCACTTTCATTTACAGTTATAGATTTGATTTTCTTAAATGATTCTTCTGACAACTTGTCTTTAAGATATATATCATAGTCAAAAACATCTTTCATATAATCCCATTCAAGTTTAATAATAACTTTGTTATTTACTATTTTATGTGAACCTACTAAATTCTGTATATAATCATTAGTTATAGTTTCTTTGACTACTGTTACAGTTATTATTTTAGACTTATCTCCACAAGTTATCCTTACTCTTTCTTTACCTTCTCTAAGACCTACTACACTTCCATCACCGCTTAGACTTATAGCTCTTTCCACAGGTAATTTTGAATCGGCCAACTCATAGTGTATTTTTGGTGGTTCTAAACCTGGTGGAGAAGTTATTATATCTGGTTTTAATTTCTCATTTTGGTCAACTTCTATTTTTACATCATTCATATTTATTTCGGCAACTCTAGCTTGAATTCTAAAGGTTCTCTCTACTTCTTTATTTCCACACTTAGCATATATTGTGGCTTTTCCAACTCCAACTGCACTTACTGTATTTCCTTTAATTTTTAGCACATCATCATTACTACTCTTATAGATAGGTTTATATGACTTTTTAAATTTGTCATAATCAACCTCTATTGTACTTTCTATAGTAGCACTATCACCAACATGTTTTAAATCCCCATTAATCTCCATATCTAGTGATTCTACTTCTGGGTCTACTACCTTTATAGTAGCCTTTTTCAACACTCTTGAATTCTTCATAATACCCACAGAAGAATACCCAACCTTTAATGCTGTCATCTTATTTCCATCTATTTTTAAAGTCCCTGAATTATCCAACACATTAAACCAAATATTTGGGTCTTTAGCATATGAAGGAACCTTGATATATTCGCCAGTAGACAAAGTAACTGTTTCATTTAGTTTTACTACATATTTATCTAAATCTTTAACATATTCCCCATCTACAATTTCGATTTCCACTCCCTTTACCATTGGTCTAAGTATTCCAAATTTAAAAAGGTAGTACTGCGCAACAAGCAATATAGGAATAGATATAATTATGGCAATTTTTCTGTATTTCTTATTTTCTACAAATCTCATCTATCCACTTCCTTTAGCCTAATATATAATCATTTGTTTTGTAAGCAATCTACCTAAGTTAAATATTGGGATAAACTGGAAAAGTATTATATTTCAGAATATCCCTATACTAATTATAAACCATAAATTTAAAATTTAAAACTAAAATTAGTGTTAATTTCTTACTATTACAGTAGTCTAATTTTAGTGAAATAACATTTGTCTTGTCAGCTGAAAAGTTATATAATTAATTAAAAAGAAATTATATTTGTATTATATGAGGAGGATTTTAAATTGGAAATCAATTGCAAAAAAAGAAATTTTAAATCGTTTGCTAAGAGCAAAAACATTGAAATTTCTGTTCAAAGGTATCTTATTGATGCATTAAGTTATATGGCACTAGGCCTTTTTTCTTCCCTTTTAATTGGAACAATTTTTAACACATTAGGAGACAACTTCAATATTTCTCTTTTTACTGAAGTTATAAGCCCACTTGCTAAGCAAGTTACAGGCCCAGCTATAGCAGTGGCTATTGCGTATGGACTTCAAGCGCCTCCACTTGTGCTATTTTCTTGTGCACTTGTTGGAGCTTGTGGTAATGAACTAGGAGGACCTGTGGGTGCATTTGTCGCTACACTTTTTGCAGTAGAAATTGGAAAATTAGTTTCAAAGGAAACAAAGGTAGACATATTAGTTACACCTGCTGTAACAATACTAATAGGAGTACTTGTGGCAGAACTTATTGGACCAGCAGTTTCTGCATTTATGACTTCATTTGGAAACATAATAATGCAAGCAACCACTATGCAACCTATAATAATGGGAGCTCTTGTCTCTGCACTTGTTGGAATAGCTCTTACACTACCCATAAGTAGTGCAGCTATTTGTATGATGTTAAGTTTGGGAGGGCTTGCTGGTGGAGCAGCAACTGTTGGTTGTTGTTGCCAAATGATAGGTTTTGCTGTTATGAGTTTTAGAGAAAATGGAGTAGGAGGTCTTGTAGCTCAAGGACTTGGTACATCCATGCTCCAAGTTCCCAATATAATAAAAAACTGGAAAATTTGGATACCACCTACAATAGCTTCAATAATACTTGGGCCATTGTCTACAACAATATTTAAAATGGAAAATATACCTATTGGCTCTGGTATGGGAACTTGTGGATTAGTTGGACAATTTGGAACAGTAACTGCCATGCAAAGTGCTGGAAAAGGTGGAATAACTATGTGGATTGGTATACTTTTACTTAACTTTGTACTTCCTGCCATTGTAACTCTAATAATATCAGAATTTATGAGAAAAAAAGGTATGATAAAACCAGGAGATTTAAAGTTAGATGTATAAATAAAAAAACTACTCCTTACTTTTTTATAAGTAATAAGGAGTAGTTTTTTTTATGAAAATTCCAACATTTTTTTCAATAACCAATCCATAGAACCTTTAACTTCATTCCAAAGTACTATATTTTCATCATAGTAATAGACAGCTTCTCCCTTTTCTTCCGCTGTAACAAACTCTCTACCAAAGGCATTTCGCCAATCTATTAAATATAATCCAATATATTTATTTTTATTTTTAGCACTTTTAATAGCATCACTTGCTAAAAACATATTTTTATTTTTAAAATAATAAAGAGCTTTGCTATACATCCATGTAGCAGACTTTTCTTCTTTATACATTTCAAATAAATTATTTATTGCTATTCTATCATTTAACCTAATTAATACATTGAGTAATTTATACCTTATTCCTTGCTCATCATCAGGATTGATTTCTATTAAATACTCTAATACCTTTCTAGCTTCCTTTAAATTATCAATACTCTCTAACTTCCTAGCAAGAGACTCAAGTGCTACCATATAAGCTCTAGTAGATACACCTTTCCAAAATCCAAGTTGTCTATCTTCCTTAGTAATCATGCTTTTTCCAATGTTTACAGCTTCTTCCATATACCTAATTGACTCAATATGATTTTTAGCTTCTTGTGATAGTTTAATATATCTTTTATAAAGTATTTTTTTCTTTTCTAACTCTAAATCTATGGCTTTGGATTTAGAGTTACTCTCTCTTACCCAAAACTCAATATTAGAGATAGCAATAGTATCTTGATTTAAGAAATCAATATTACAAACGTCTTTTATCAATGATGATTTATTGTTTATAGTGTTTAAAGAAACACCTATTTTTTTTGAAAATTCCTTTTTGGTTATATGTAATGGATGCTTCTTATTATATAAGAGATTTTGCTCCAAAACTATGTTTAGTATAGCTGAAGACCATATATCAGCTCTAGAAGAATGAATTATCTCTTTATTATTATCTAAAATGTCTTGCAAGATTTTAAAACTTATATCTTTATATTCTTGATTTAGATTGGAGTTGCAAAATCTATTTATCTTGTCTTTAATTTCTTCTATCTTGCTTGTCATGACTCCTCCTCCATATTTTACACATATAAGACTACTGCTACAAATTCAAGTTCTTCTTCTCCTATATTCTCTATAGAATGTTCTTCACCATCAGCAGTGTATATTACATCACCCTCATTTACTTCTACAAATTCCCCATTATCAAAAACTTTACCTTTTCCCTTTAATATATAATATACCTCAAAATCAGTTGTATGGTCATGCACACCAATTGAACTTCCTACTGGTAAAGTTATTCTTTTAAATAATCTTCCTTTTCCTTTAAGCTCATCAATTTGTAATATATTTTCAAGCTTAACTTTTCCAACCCCACCAGTTAAATTTTCTTTTACTTCTACTTGTAATTCAGATTTCTTTCTTATCATAGCTCATCCCACCTGCCAAACAATCAATCTAACTACTAAATTGGCATATCCTTTCCATAATATGTTGTATTTTAATATAATAATAACATATATTCTTGTAAAAAAATATTACTGAATCTATAAAATAATACTATTTTTATAGATTATTAACACTTTGTTTTCTTATGCCATAAGTTGACGTCTTTATAAAAAAAACATATACTCATATAGTGTGGAAAATTTTTGTTAAATTATTGGTCTGGAGGTTCTCGACATATGTCAATTTTAAAAACTCAAGAAAAGCTTAAACAGCCTAAGGATTTATATTTTTGTTGTTCAATATTTACATTTGTAGGACTTGCATACTATGGTATGAAATTAGTGCTATTGTTATTTCTAGCTGAGCAAGTATCTAAAGGTGGTTTGGGATTAACACCAGCAGAATCTGCATCAATGCTTGCATCTTTTTTAGCATGGACTTATTTTTCTCCAGTTATTGGTGGATGGGTTAGTGATAGATTTTTAGGTCCGAAAAATTGTATTATGCTTGGAATGATAATGGTTTCAATTGGCTACTTTTTAGGATATCTGGCAAATAGCAAAATGGATGTAAACATCATGATATTCTTGTCTGGATTAGGAATAGGTTTTTATAAGGGAAACTTGCATACCTTAGTTGGAAACTTATATACTAATGATGACCCAAGAAAGGATGGCGCTTTTTCTATTACATATATGGCTACTAATCTGGGAACATTATTTGGTCCTTTAATCTGTGGTTTGGTCGCTAATGAATGGTTCGCTATGAAAAATGGTACTTCTATAAATATGTATGGTTACAGATATGTATTTTTATTTGCTTCAATTACTGTTTTAATAGGCTTATTATTCTTTATATTTGGTCACAAAAGATTTTATAAATCTTCAAGTAATGAATTTAGTAGTCAAAAAGAAACTATAAAGAAATCATTAGAATATAAAAAATTACTTGCTTCAAAACCATTAACTTCAGTTGAGAAAAAAAGAATAATAGTAATATTAATATTAGCTTTTTTTACAGTATTTTTTTGGATAGCATATAATCAAGCTTCTATGTCTATAGCTTTGTATACAAAAGAACACATAAATCTGACTGTTGGTAATTTTCAAATACCAACCTCATGGATAGATTCATATAATGGTCTTCTATGTGTCATCCTTGGCCCTATATCTGCTCTAGTCTGGGTAAAATTATCTCAGACTAAAAAAGGTGATTTAAGTGTACCTTCAAAAATGAGTCTAGGGTTTATACTATTAGCTATAGCATTTTTATTCATGATAGTCGCAGTTATACAAACAGGAACTAACCCTAATTCAATTCAGAAAGCAAGTGTATTTTGGGTAATTGGATTTTTAACATTCCAAAGTATAGGAGAGATTTGTTTTTCTCCAGTTGGATATGGTATGGTAAATAAACTTTCACCAGAAAAATATATTTCATTCTTAATGGGTGTTTGGTTCTTAGGTAAATTTGCAGCAAATAAATTATCTGGTTATACACAGGCTATTATAGACCACCTTGGTATGTTACAAGTATTTATAGTAATCCCTTCATTTTTATTGATATTTGGAATTATATTACTTATAATGAATAAAAAACTTGTAGAATTATCAAAGTAAAAACTATGTTTAAGTTTAATAGATAATATATCAAAAATCGAGGCATTAAAATGCCTCGATTTATTTATAGTATTCAATTACAAAACTATATAGCTCTAGTATAAACTTTTAACCATTCTCTTTCTTCACCAGTTAGGAAAGGAGATATCTTATCATAAACTAATTTATGATACCAGTTTAAATAATCTTTTTCATCTTGATTCATTAATTCTGGAACTATACCATCTAAATCAATAGGAGCTAATGTAACAACTTCAAATTCCATAAATTGACCATAAAAATTCTTTTCAGCTTTTCTAACTACTATTTCATTTTCTGTTCTTATACCATGAGAACCTTCTATATATATACCTGGTTCATTAGTAGTTACCATTCCTTCTTCAAGAACTGCACTATCAAATCTTTCAGGAACTACTCTCCATCTAAATCCATTTGGAGCTTCATGAACATTTAATACAAATCCTATACCATGTCCAGTTCCACATTGATAATCTATTCCCATATTCCACATACAACTTCTAGATAATATATCTAGGTTGTATCCTCTACAACCATGTAAGAATTTAACCTTAGAAAGATTTATCATACCTCTTGCTACAGAAGTGAAATGTAATTTTAATTCATCACTTATAGGTCCTAATACTGTAGTTCTAGTTATATCAGTAGTTCCATCATAATATTGTCCACCTGAATCTACTAAGAATAAACCTTCAGCTTCCAACTTATAGTTTGATTCTGGAGTTGCACTATAGTGCATCATAGCAGCATGCTCTTTATATGCAGCAATTGTATTGAAACTTGGTTCAAAGAATCCTTCTTGTTCTCTTCTTAGTCCCTCTAATTTTTCAGTAGCACTTATTTCAGTTATTTCTATCTTACCTACATTATTCTTTAACCAGTACATAAATTTAGTGAAAGCTACACCATCTTTAACATGTGAATTTCTTATGTTCTCTAATTCTACCTCATTTTTTTGGGCCTTAAAGAACATTACTGGATTAAACTCATCAACTTTTTCAACTCCACAAGGTATATTATTGTAAATTGCATAGTTAATCTTAGTTCCATCAACTAAAACTTTTTCATCTTTATCTATATGTTTTACAAAATCATATACATCATTATATGGTTTTATTTTTACATTTTCTTTAGCCAATTCATTTAATATCTCTTCATTTAATTTACTTTCATCAACAAATAAATAAACTTCTTTTAAAGTTATCACTGCATAAGAAAGTACAACTGGATTGTATTTAACATCTCCACCTCTTATATTAAATAACCATGCTATGTCATCAAGAGTTGTTATTACATGAGTAGAAGTACCTTTTTCACTCATTTTTTCTCTCAATCTAGCTAACTTTGAACTAAAACTTTCTCCACAGTATTTAACATCTAATAAAAATGCTTTACTATCTGATAAAGCTGGTCTATCTGACCATATGCTATCTATTAAATCATATTGGTATTCTACTTTTATACCTTTTTTAGATAATTTTTCAGCTAATGTAGCTCCTTCTTTAGCACATATAACTTTACCATCAAAACCTAAAGTTCCACCTTCTGGAATATTTGTATATAAATATTCATCAGTAGTTGGGCAACCTTCTTGTCCCATTTTAAATAATTTTATTGTACTTCCTTCTAATTGAGATTCTGCTTGTATAAAGTATCTTCCATCTGTCCATAATCCAGCTTCATCTTTAGTCACAATAACTGTTCCAGCTGAACCATTGAATCCTGATATAAATTCTCTTGATTTGAAGTAATCTCCTACATATTCACTTTGATGATTGTCAGAAGACGGAATCATATAAGCATCAATATTTTTTTCTTCCATAAGTCTTCTTAATTCATTTACTCTGTCTTTTATATTCACAACAAGACCTCCTCAAAATAATAGTTTGAATAACTAAATATATAAGTATGTAAAGTTTATTACATAAATTTTCCTTTTATATAATTTATATAAATCTTATACACTCTAATTATCACAATTATAATTTTAATTACAATATCTATCTATGTAAAGCTTTTTTTCATAATTAAAGAGGAAATTACGTTTGATTTTATATTCAAATGTAATTTCCTTTATTTTCACTAATTAAGTGTGGATTATTTTGTTTCTGTTAACAAATCCATTGCCATTAATTTTGTCAATATATTTCTTAATCCAAGTAATATTAAACCAAAGATTATTAAGACTCCTGCTATTCCTCCAAAGATTTGCAAAAAACCTAATGTAGCTGTAAATCCAGCAATTTTTCCTGATAACAAACTAGCAAAAAAACTTGTCAGATACCATGCACCCATAGATAATGTAGCATATTTAGCTGGAGCTAATTTATTAAACATTGCAAGACCTATAGGAGACAAAAATAACTCCCCTACAGTTGTAAATATATAGGTTACTACTATAAAAAGTATGCTAGCCTTTATTGTCCCATCTGAACCATTGGCTAATGTGGCCAATACCATAACTATAAAACCAAGACCCATTATTATCATTCCCAACCCCATTTTAACTGGAATAGAAAAGTCGCCTCTTTTAGTATTAGATAATTTAACCCACAAAGCAGCTAATACAGGGCATAAAGCTACACATAATATAGCATTTAACGATGTAAGCCATGCCACTGGCATTTCAAATCCAAATAGAGTTCTATTTACATTGTCTCTTACATAAATCATAAATGAACTTTGTGTTTGATAGTATGCTGTCCAAAATAAAACTACAAATAAGAATAATACAACCATTGCTATGATTCTATTTTTCTCTAATTTAGTAAGTGGTCCATACTCAATTTTTTCACCTTTATTTCCCTTAGTAACTGGATGTTTTCCAACTTCTTTTAGTAGCTTTGGCGCAAAAAGTGTAAATATAATCATACCAAGCATCATACCTATACCACAAACTAAGAATGCCATCTTATATCCATAAGACACTATATCTCCGTTTACTCCTCTTACTGCAAATACATTATCAGAAAGCAGTCCACATATGATTGGAGCTATGAATGCACCTACATTTACTGCCATATAGAATAAACTATATGCTGCGTCTTTTCTTGATACCTCGGTTTTAGGATATATATCACCAACTATATTGGAACAACTTGATTTAAAAAAACCATTTCCTAAAATGATTATTGATAGACCTACCCAAACCATATTAATAGATGTAGATGATGCAAACAAAACAAAGTCACCTATTGCTATTAAAAGTGCACCTATAGATATACATTTTTGTTGACCTAAAACTTTATCTGCCAACCAGCCACCAATTAATGGTGTAAGATATATAAGACCTGTAAACAAACCAAACATTGAAGTTGCTTCTTGAGTAGAAAGTCCTAGTCCACCTTGAGTTACACTCGCTGTAAAAAATAATACCAACAAAGCTGTTAATCCATAATAACTAAATCTTTCCCATAAAATTGTCATACAAACAAGCCAAAAACCCTTCGGATGACTAGCTTTTTTAGATACGCTTTCAGTATTTGACATAAAAAAACGCCCCCTTATTATTTTTATAGTTAAATTCAGTACTAAGATTAGCTTAATCATTTTAACACATACTTATAATAGCATCTTTTTTTATATTACTCAATAGATTATTGTTAATATTTTCATTTTTTTATTATTATTTTTAAAATTATGAAAAATATTCTTTTTTAAGTATTTTTAAAGAATAACTTTAGTATATATATTTGAATAGTATTTTTTTAGCTTGTAAATTTTTTTATTTATTTTTTTTATATTTTATATAGATTTTCAATAAAATAATTTAAATTCAAAATACGTTTTCATTGTTAATTTATGCATGTTATTTTTTTATAATTTCATTTTTAGGCGAATTAATTTTATGATAAAATAATAAAAGCTGTTTAAGTTCTCTATTTAAGAACAAAAACAGCTTTTAGATATATAGATTAATATTTTCTTCTTTTAATAAATTGATTTAATCTATTGCTTTGCTTTCATTTGATATTTATCTGTAATTTTTACATTGTATTTTTCCTTTAAATCATTTATAAGTAAGTTTTGCTTTTCTGATGTTAAAGTACTTACTAAATCTGATTTTACTTCTTCAAATGGTTGATATTTTTCATCTGTTTTCTTAATTATATGGTATCCATAATCACTTTCTACAAGCTTACTAGATATTTCTCCTTTTTTCAAAGCAAATGCAGCTTTTTCAAAAGATTCTACCATTTGACCTTTTCCAAAAAATCCTAAATCTCCACCTGATTCTGCACTACTATCTTCAGAATACTTTTTAGCTAGAGTAGCAAAATCTTCTCCAGCTTCAGCTTTTTTAAGTATTTCTTCTGCTTGTTTTTTAAGTTCAGCTTTTTTACTATCACTGACTTGTTTACCTTTATCATCAACAGTTTTTATTAAAATATGTGAAGCTCTAACTTGTAAATAATTGCTCTTGTTTTTGTCATAATAACTTTGTGCATCTTTATCTGTTACTTTTGATGCTTCATTTAAGTATTTTGATGCTATTAGTTCTTTTTTCATATCGTCTTTTATATATTTCTCAGTCAAGTCAAATTGCTTTAGAAACTCTTCTTTTGTCATTCCCATTGCAGATTCTATGCTAGACATTAGATTATCATATTGAGAATTTAATTCGTCATTAGTTATGCTTATCTTTTCTTTTGCTGCTTCTGAAGATAATATATCTGATGTAATCATAGTCTCAATCATATTTGATTCATATGAACGTATTTCATCATCACTCATAGTATTTTTTGCATTTAAATAAAATAATGGCTCCATTCTTTTTCTTAACATTTCCCCTGTAATTTTTTTATCCCCAATAGTAGCTACTACTTCATTACTATTATAACGCTTTGAAGTGGCTGGTAATTTTCTTCCAGCTTCTTTTCCAGAGACATAGCCTCCACCCAAGCAAATTGCCCCTACTGCTACAATTGCTACAATTGCTTTAAGCTTTTTACTACTTAATTTTATTTCTCTTTTTTCGATTTTGTTATCAGTATTTTTTTCACCTGACACATCATCTTGTTTAGAACTTACATTTTCTGAATTTTTAATTTCATTCAATGTATTATCTTTTGAATTTTTTTCTTCAGACATTAATATCCTCCTTAAATTTAATTGTACAATACTTCACTTTTATTATTTTACATTAAAATAATATTAAATGTGTGAATCATAAATGAAACTCTCATGAATTTAAAATGAAATTAAATATTTCTTAAACTATATCTTATGAAATTTCTTCCTATTTTTGTATCTCCATACTTTAACATTTGTATAACTTCATTTTTTTCTTTTTGCAAATAAATAGAACATTCTTCTAAAGACTTAAATATCTCTAATACTTCGCCTTTTTTATTTACTAATTCAATCTTTTTCTTTCCACCTCTTTTGATTATAGACTTATATTTTTTAAAATATTCATCATATTCCTCATCAATACACTCAAACTTATAATTCATTTTTATTGTTTCAATCTTATCATTAGTTAAAATTTCATTTCTCTTTTTATCAGAAAGTCTTGTACTAAATATTTTGTCATTAAGAATATTAAATATCTCAGATGGAGATTTACTATTTTCTAGATAGCTCCACTCATTTTTACAGTATTCTTCTACATTTAACACTCTACTTAAATAATTTATAGCTTCTCCAAAGTAATCCATATATCCATATTTTAAATTTTCTCTTATGTAGCCAAGTGGTACCTTAAGATTTTTACTACATTGAATATGAGTATCAAAAGTCTTCTCTTCTTTAGTATATAAGTTTATTGCTTTTATACTTCTTCCTCGTTTTATTTTTATTTCTTTTATGTAATTTAAATCTTCTTCTGTTAAATATTCATTTATATCAATTACTTGTTTTTCTTCAACTTCAGTAGTGTTTGTTACTAGAGTATTATTTTCACTTCGGTCAATTTCTTCAAATTTTTTAGAATCTGTTTTTTTACTTTCAAGCGGTATTTCTTCTTTATTTAAGTTGATAGATTCATCAGTAATAAATACTTCATTTTTATCTAATTCTATAGTATTTTTATTAATTAGTATTTCTTCGCTATTTATACTTTTTTCTATTATTTCTATATCATCAATTATTATTTCTACTTTATTTAAAGTTGTATCATCATTATTAACTATTAATTCTTCTTTATCATTGTTGATTATCAATTCTTCTTCAGATAAGACTTTATTTTTTTTATCACATACCACTTCTTCTTTGCGTAACACTTTATCTTCTTTATTAGACAAATATTCTTCTTGGTTTAAAGACTCATTTTCTTCACTTACAACTTCCTCTTTACAACATAATACCTTTTTTTCTTTATCAATTAAATTTTCTTCATACAAAATTTTTTCATTTTTTAATATTATTTCACCTTCTTCTTTTGCTGCCTCAACTTTTTGTCTCTTTTTCATAATACCAAACCACTTTTTTAACACTCAATGTTCCTCCTAATACTTTATCTACTCTTTATATTATCACATAAAATATTACTATTTTTAGCAATTCCTTAATTTTTAATTACTTGTCAAAAATTCATCAACATCTGTAACCATAAAACTTTTTTAAAACTTTCTTATCAGCCAAAAACATAGCCTTTATTTCATAGTAATTATATCATGTTTTTATAAAATATTATCTTTTTAAATTTTTTACTTTTTAATACTATTTAAGATACAATTTATAATATATTTTACCAAATAACAACAATACACTAACACAAGTGTGATAATACTAGATGTTGTAAACTATGGCCAGTAAAATAAGATACAATACTTTCTATTTATGGAGTAAAATTTATAAAAAATGTGAAACGTAAGCTTTACATACAATAAAGAATGGATTTAATTTATCACATAAGTTCTTAAAACTTCATATGACTAATTAAATCCATTGCAATCAACTTTAAACTATGCATTTGATTTTTTTATTATAAAAGGAATGGTTATAATTGTACCTATTAAAGCATCTACCATATCAATCATAGTATCTTCTAGTCCTCCAGCTTGTGTAGTAGTCCCAATAAAAGTATCCATTAGAAATTCACCTATTTCCCACAAACTAGCCACTCCCATACTAAACATAAATACAAATATAACTAAAAATATTTTACTCATCTTACTTATATCTTTTTGTATATAAAAATATTTAATTGTAGAAAATGCTACAATACATGATATTATACCCGACCATAAATGTAAAAAATCATCATAATAATTTATGTCATAAAAATTAAAACAAGTACCTAATAATGATGCAAACATTATAAATAATACAAGTACAATATATAATTCATTGCTCAAAAGTCTTTTATTTTGCCTATTTAAAATACTTAATATAAAAGTACCAATTAAACTGATTGCTACTAAACCTACATTTCCAAAAGCTCTATTTGTAGCAAAAAATATGGCACATAAAACATATACTATATAAAGTAAAATGGTTATTGGCTTTAAAAGTTTATTCATAAATAATTTACCTTTCCAAAACATTCTATATTCTATAATAACTTAGGATTAACATCATTATCACCATAACCATAAAGTTTTAATGGCTTAAGTGCTGGGCCTTCAAGTATGTTTCCTTTATAGTCAAATCTTGAACCATGGCATGGACAATCCCATGTTTTTTCTTCACTATTAAAATTAAGTTCACATCCTAAATGAGTACATGTAGTATCTACAATATAAAAATCTCCTCTATCATCTTTATAAACACCATATCTTTTTCCATCAATATTAACAATCTTTCCTTCACCACTACTTTTAGGCATATCTCCACTACCTATTTTTAATTTTCCAGTTACATAATTCATCGCTACATTTGCATTTTCCTTTATAAAATCCATTGAAAAATAACTACCTAATCTCGATGGATTGAAAGTGTCCTTATAGTCAGAAGTTTTATTTATTATTAAATCTTTTATTATTATTCCTGCAGCAGTTCCATTAGTCATTCCCCATTTAGAAAATCCTGTAGCTACATAAATATTATTCTCCCTTTTATTGATATAACCTATATAAGGAACATTGTCAAAACTCATATTGTCTTGAGCAGACCATTTACATTTAAAGTCTTTTATCTTAAATACTTCTTTACCATAATGCTCTAAATCATCAAATATTTCTTCTTCAGTTCCACCTTGACCAACTTTGTGGTCTCCTCCTCCAAAGATTAATAGGTTATTATTTTCATCATTACATTGTCTAAAAGTTATTGATGGGTCATCTATACTTATAAATATACCCTCTGGCAATTCATTTTGTAGGAGTGCAACCATTAAATAGGCACGTTCAGCATATTCCTTTGCAAAATAAAAATTCAACCCATCATACCATGGACTGTGAGATGAGATTATAACATTTTCAGCTTCTATTATATTATTATCTCCAGTCTTAACTCTACATATAGCTCCTTTTTCTAGGTCTACTATCGGCGTGTTTTCATATATTTTTAGCCCTAAATTTACTGCTACTTCTGCCAAACCATCAACATATTGTTTTGGATTAAATTGACCTTGATTAGAAAAATGAATAGCTCCTTTTACATCTAATGGAATATCATTTATAGTTTCATAATATTCGCAATCTATGCCTATTTTTTTACATGTACGGTATTCATCTTTAATATCCTTTATAGATTCTTTCTTTTCTGTAAAGACAAAAGATGGAATCCTTTGAAAATCACATTTTATATTATTTTCACTGATTATTTTCTCAATCAATTTTAAAGCTTCATTATTTGCATTATAATATGATTTAGCTTTATCTAATCCATATTTTTTCTCTATTTTAGAATATACTATATCATGTTGACAAGTTACTTTACCAGTATTTCTGCCTGAAGTTCCATCTCCTACTTTATCGGCTTCAACAAGTGCTACTTTTTTACCTTCTTTTGCTAATAGATATGCAGTTGTTAAACCAGTTATTCCTCCTCCTACAACTAGACATTCTACTTTTATATTCTCGCCTAATTTTTCATATTCTTTGGGACTTGAATTTAAAATCCAATACGATTCATTCATTTTAAATACTCCTTTACATGTTAAATAAGAATAGTTTTTCCATCATAGGGTTTATTTATTATAAATAATATAAAAAAATAAATGCAAGACTATAGATTATTTGTTTATCATTTTCTCAAAGATACTATAGTTAACCAATCTTATAGCATGCTTTAAAATTCTTTTGAGATTACTTTTAATTGATTTTTATTTAATGAACTTTATTTTTATCTCTATCAATTTATATGTCTATGAAATATATAGTTGATTTTTGTATAGTAATATATTACTATTGATATTACAGGGGGATTATGTAGTTAATGACACTAAAACAAATATTCAGAAAAAGTAAAATGGAGGTTTTATGAAAAACAAAATAATTATAGGCATTACTTGTTTATTTATATTGCTAATGTCTGGGTGTACTTCAAAACATACAACAGAAATAAATGTACTAGCCACTACCGATTTACATGGTAACATCCCTTATGAGTTAACTTCTTATGTAAGGGAACAAAGAGAAAAAGATAAAAATATAACTTTAGTAGATGCTGGAGACTTCTTTGACCGTGGAGTAGCTTTAGGAAGTAGTATGGATGATTATTCTAATGCTATGCTTAAAGATAACAACAACAAAACTGAAAGCTATATTGAAACTCCTATTTCAAAGGACATGAAAGAAGTCGGTTATGATGCTGTAGTTCTTGGTAATCATGAATTTATATCTCTTAATAAATTTCATTTAGACAATATGATATCTGATTTTGAAAAACAAAAAATAGATGTATTATCAGCTAATACTTATAAGAAAAATGGGGATAGCTATACAAAACCATACATAATAAAAAATATTGATACACCAGAAGGAAATGTAAAACTAGGAATTCTAGGACTTACTATAAAAGAAGTTGGTGAAGGAAAACAACTAAATGAAAATGGAGAACTTGTAGATTCTAAATCTTTAGAACTAAAAGACCAAGAAGGTTATAGTGGTGAACTATATATGAATGATTTAGTAGAAGATGCTAAAAAATGGGTAAAAATCATGGAAAAAGAAAGTCCAGATATAATAGTAGCTGTTGCGCACACAGGTGAAAGACCTAAAAATCCTAAAAATCCAGGCAATAGAATACAAGATTTAGCTCAACAAGTTGATGGTATTGATGCGATAGTTGCAGGGCATAATCATGTTCAAATTGAACAACACGATTATAAAAACACATTGGGAGAAAAGGTTATAGTTACTGAACCAGGAAAGCATGGAGAATGTATTTCTAAAATTAACTTTAAATTAGAAAAAAATAACGATAAATGGAGTGTAGTTGACAAATCCAGTGAGTTAGTTAAATTTGAGAAAAATAAAGAAGATGAGAAATTTAGACAATTTGTTTCTTCACTTATGAAAGCTAGTGAAAACAATAATGAAATAAGACTGGCAAAAGTAATGCCGCCTGAATGGGATAAAATATTTATCTTTAAGTCTGGAACATCAGCAAACGATATATATAAAGCTGTAGGATATAAATGGAGAAATATATCTTCTCCAAAAGATAGAGATATGCTACAAATTGTCGTTATGAAGAATAATAAACCTGTTACTTATCTATATGGAGAATCAGAGCTTATGCCATTTAATATAAAATGTGATGAATCAGAGTACAAAAACAATGTTGTGACTATTTATCCTAATAAAAATGATAAATTCAAAGTTATAAAAGGTGAAAGAAAATACAATATTAATTTAGAACATATAGAGTAGAGTTTTATTCCTTGATTTAAGATTGAATATTAAAATATTAATTAAAAGATGAGATGTAAGATTTATGAAACATGATACAAAATATAAGTCAAGGCTAATTGAAAGTTTTTCAAGTAAAAAGCTATACTATGACTTAGTTATAAAGCTATAAAGTATTACAAATAACTATAAAATAGATATTCTCATCTGATTTAAAAATTTGACAATGAAATACCCTGTAGTTTAAGTAAATTTTTTTAAATAATAATAACTGACTGTCAGTTAAATGTCAGTCAGTTATTTTATAATAATTTCATTTAAATATATCTAAAATTATCCCTTTTAATACTCTTTGGTTATTATGCGCTTTGATTTAGTGGTTTTTTAAGTAGTGCTAAAAGCATCATTCCAACTACAGCACCTACAATTATAGCCACTATATATCCAAGTGGATGAGTAACTACTGGTATAACAAATACTCCTCCATGAGGTGCACGAAGAGCTGCATTAAATAGCATACTAAGTGCTCCTGCTACTGCTGAACCTCCAATACAAGCTGGTATAACATGAAGTGGGTCTCCAGCTGCAAAAGGTATTGCTCCCTCTGTTACAAATGATAACCCCATTACATAGTTAACTTTACCAGACTCTCTTTCTTCTTTTGTAAATCTATTTTTGAAGAATGTAGTTGCAAGAGCTATAGCAAGTGGAGGAACCATACCACCAGCCATTACTGCTGCCATTATTTCAAATTGCCCTGATTCAAGAGATGCTACACCAAATACATAAGCTGCTTTATTCACAGGTCCACCCATATCTACAGCCATCATTCCACCCAACACTAATCCTAAAACTATTTTTGAAGTTCCACCTAAACTATTTAGGAATCCAACCATAGCATTATTAATTGCTGTAACTGGAGGTATTACTAGAAATGTCATTATAACGCCCATCAAAAGAGTTCCAAATAAAGGATATAATAATACTGGTTTTATTCCTTCTAATGAAGTTGGTAATACATTAAATATTTTCTTAAGTCCTTCTACCAAATATCCTGCTATAAAACCTGCAAGTAATGCTCCTAGAAAACCTGAACCACCATCTCCTGCAAGAGCTCCTCCCACAAAACCAACAACAAATGCAGGTCTATCAGATATAGAATATGCTATATAACCTGCAAGTACAGGTAACATAAATCCAAATGCTTTATCTCCAATTCCCTTAAAAAATGCTGCTATTGGTGTATTTGAACCGAAATGTGAAGGGTCAATAGAGTAATCGTCAAGTAAGAATGCCAAAGCTATAAGTATACCTCCACCAATAACAAATGGCAACATATTAGACACACCATTCATTAAATGCTTGTAGACTTTTCTAAATCCACTTTCGTTTTCTTCACTTGATTCGTTGTGACTTCCTTCTTCTCCATGATAAATTGGAGCATCTCCATTTACAGCTTTATCTATAAGTTCTTCCGCTTTGTGTATACCATCAGCAACCTTAGTTTTTATAACTTTTTTGCCATTAAATCTGGCCATTTCAACATTTTTATCTGCTGCTACTATTATACATGTAGCATTTTCTATCTCTTCTTTTGTAAGTCTATTCTTAACACCTGCTGAACCATTAGTTTCTACTTTTATAGAGATACCTTTACTTTCAGCCATTTTATTTAAACTTTCAGCTGCCATAAATGTATGTGCTATTCCTGTTGGACACGCTGTTACTGCTAAAACTTGAGGATACTTACTAATATTTTTATCTTTATTATTTAAAACATCCTCTTTACTAATTTCTTCATCCTGATATTCTTCACTGAATTTTTCTCTTTCTTTTTTATCTATTATTTCTTTGAATTCTCTTGCTGAATTTGAATTTATAAGTTTATTTCTAAAATCTTCATCCATAAGTATTGTAGATAATCTAGATAATACTTCAAGATGTGTATTATTAGCTCCATCTGGTGCAGCTATCATAAAAAATAAATTTGACAAACTTCCATCAAAAGATTCATAATCTATACCTTCCTTTGATACAGCTGCTGCTATACAAGCTTTAGTAACTGCTGTAGTCTTAGCATGAGGAATAGCTACACCTTCTCCAATTCCTGTTGTACTCATCTCTTCACGGGCTAAAATTGCTTTCTTATAATTTTCTTTATCATTTAAATTACCACTATTTTCAACTAAATCAACTAGTTCTTCTATTACTTCTGGTTTATTTTTTGACTTTAAATTTAATTTAATTGATTTTTCATCTAATAACTCTATAATTTTCATAAGTTCTCATTTCCTCTCTATATATTTTTTAGGTTATTTTTAAAATCTTTTCACAGATATTTCGTTTACTAATTTATCAATATATTTTCTTTCAGCTAAATCATATGAAAAAGCAGTTGCACTTCCTGAAGCTGCACCTAATTTAAGAGCATAATCATATTCACCAGTACTTAGATATCCAGATATAAACCCTGCTACCATAGAATCTCCTGCTCCTGCAGAATTTTTTACAGTTCCTTTTGGCACATCACTTATAAATACTTCATTATCTTCTGTAATCAGTAATGCACCATCTTTACCCATTGACACTAAAACATTTACAGCTCCCATTTCTTTTAACTTTTTAGCATACTTTACTATATCTTCATTTGAATTTAATTTAACACCAAACATTTCCTCTAGCTCATCATTATTAGGTTTAATTAGGAAAGGCTTATATTTTAAGACATTAAGAAGAAGATTTTTTGTTGCATCTACAACAATTTTTATATTCTTTTCTTCTAGTCTAGACATTATATTTTCATATAATTTTTCATCTAAAGTAGATGGTATACTACCTGCCAATATTAAAATATCATCTTGATTTAATTTATCAAGTTTTTTATATAATAGGTTGATGTATTCATCACTTATATTGGGTCCTTGTCCATTAATTTCGGTTTCCTCTGACACTTTTATTTTTACATTTATTCTTGAAAAACCGTTTTTCAATTTTATAAAGTCTGTTTTTAATTTTTTTTCCTCCAATGTTTTTACTATATATTCACCAGTAAAACCACTTATAAAACCTAATGATGTATTGTCATGTCCAAGTTCTTTAAGTATACAAGACACATTTATACCTTTTCCTCCTGGATAAACGTATTCTTCATTTACACGATTTGTACTTCCTGTATTTAATTCATCTAATTTAACTATATAATCTATTGATGGATTTAATGTTACTGTATAAATCATTTTGCCACCTCTTTTTATTTATTTATCTTATGTTTATATCTTAACTCCATATTAATATCCCTGAAAGTCAAAAAATTTCTCTTAATTAAAAGAGAAATTTATCGTTTTTATCTTATTTAGTTTTATATTATCCAAATTTGCATGTGTATATACAACACTATGTTCTATATATATCTATTTAAACATGTTTACAAATTTTTCAAAATTGCTATTTTCACATATGCTTATAACTTTCGCTATGGAGTCTACTCTTTTGTATATGTTTGAAAATATAACTTCATAATCTAATATTTTATCTTTATCAAGTGCCAACATTATTATTAAGCGCACATCTGATATTTCCCAAGCAATTGGTTTTTTTAGTATTCCAATTGCTATTTTATTATCATAAACCTTTCCAATAGCTCCATGTGGTATAGATACCATGTTGCCTATTTCTGTTGTTGCTATTTTTTCTCTCTCAAAGTAAGAGTTTTTCATGTCATCATCTATATAACCTTTTTGTACAAGTTCACTTGCCATAAAATCAATAACTTCTTCTTTATATTTAAAATCTAAGTCAGTAAAAAACAACGCACTATCAAATAAGTTTTTTATATCTAAATCCAAATATACATTTCCTGTTTCTATATATTTTTCAATTAATTTAATTTCCTTTTCACTCAACATTGGAGAGATGTTTATTACTGGTATATCACCTATTTCAATAGGTACAGTAGATATTACAAAATCAACATCTATAACCTTTACATATTCAACTAGATATGAAGGAATAACCTTTAATATTTCTAGCTTTTCTCTAAATATATTCTCTAATTTAGCTTTTATTAACATTGAGGTACCTATACCTGATGTACAAACTATTATCGCTTTGAAAACCTTATCTTTATTATTATAGGATGCCCTCTCAATAGCACCTCCTATATGTAGAGCTATATTTGCAACTTCATCTTCGTTGATTTCTATTTTTAAATCTTGTTCTATTGTTTTTTTAGCTATATTAGCTAACTCAAAGGCAAAAGGATACTTTATTTTAATATCTTGTGCTATTATAGGCGATTGATTCATGCCTAACTTTATTTTCTTACACAAGCTACTAATATGCTTATATAAATATTCTTCAAATATATCATCATGGCTTATATCTATTGACGTAGCTAGCTTTAAATTTTTACAAAATGTTCTTATCGAATTTATTATAATCTCTTTGTTCTGTTCATTTTCCAATATTGAACTTCTTTTGTTGCTATAAGTTTCTACATAGTCCTTTATAAACTCTCTTTCATCATACTTATGCCTGCTCAAAATAACTAATATATTATTTAATACATTCTTAAATTCTATATCAGTTAGTACTAATCCATTTTCATTTAATGCGTCTAATAGTATTTTTTTTATTATTAACTTTTTTTCTTTTATATCATCATTTAAAAAATCATTTAGACTGAGTTGGTTGTCTCTCTTATTACTTAAATCAATTATACAATTTAATATCTTATCTTCATTTTCAGAGATACATATACCTTGTTTATGCTTAGATTTAACAGAAATTGAATACTTATCAAATATCCTCTTGACTTCTTTTAAGTCATTTTTTACTGTTGAAACACTTACATACATAGAATCTGCTAAATCTTCAAGCCTTATAGTATTTTTTTCTTCATTGCTTAAAGTTAGTATTTTTCTGATTATATATTCTACCCTATCTACATCATCATAAAGGTTACTATTTAAATTCACTTCATCAAAGCTTCCCTCTAACTTATAACCAACACCTCTTATTGATAAAATTTTACCATTTTTAAGCTGTTTGTTAATATCCTTTATTTCATTTTGTATAGTCTTTGAAGAACACCCTATTTCTTGGCTTAAGGCAAGTCCACTCATTGTATCTTTTGAATTTAACAGTATCTTTATTATATTTATCTGTCTAGCTGTTATATTTAAACTCATAAAATCACCTTTTACTCTAGATATTGATTTCTCAATTTTTTTATCTCTTCTTTATTTAAATTAAATTCTCCATATAGATACTCTTCTACACTATTGTATTCCTCATCAATTCTTCTAAAGGCTGTATTCATATATTCTTCATTTACACCAAATATATAATTTAATCTTTCTTTTGGAATATCTTTAAATTTAGGCTTACATTCTATAAACCTTTCTATTTCCTTATCTGCAAACTCATTGCTTTTTAGATAATCTTTCATTATATTTTCTCTTGATACACCCAAAATCATAAGAATTATAGCACTTCCTATACCAGTTCTATCCTTACCAGCTGTACAATGATTTAGTACTGGCAAATTAGAGTAATCTTTTATAAGTTCTACTAGCTTTTTATATGAAGGATTATTTACAGGTAGATTATAGTAGCTATTATTTAGCATATTAAACGCACCATCTTTTTCAAATAAACTCTCAATCATATCTTCGATAGAGCCAAAACGACCTCCTGATTCTTCTAATTCTCTCATTGCTGGAATTCTTATATTTTTTATATTTGATATTATTGTTGATGGATGTTTACGTGCCTCTTCATCACTCCTATAATCAAATACATATTTGATATTTAAGTCTTTTAAAATCTTTATATCATTCCTACTCAAATTTGACAACTTTGCAGACCTATAAAATAAACCATACTTTACAGTTCTACCATCCTCTGTTTTATTTCCACCTAAATCTCTAAAGTTTTTCATCTTACCACCTCTTAAAAATTCTCTATCATATGATAAGTTATCTACTATATTTAGCTCAAACATTATAAATTAATTTTATCACAATTTTATGCTATTTATTTAAAATATTTTTTCGTATTTGCTTAATAATTTTAAAATACAAAAGTATATCTTTATACAAAATTAACCTAAATTTTACATAATTTATTTACTACATAGAAGCTTTATAGTTTATAATCAATATACAGTAGTATATTTTATACAAATAAGACCATATTTAGAATAATATCAAATACATTGGAGGTTTTATATTATGGACATTCAAAAACAAAAGAGCTTTATAATTAAATTTACATATGTAGTTTTAATAGCAAGTATTATATATGTTGTCTTAAAATTCTTATTTCCATTATTAATGCCTTTTGTGATTAGTTTTATCATTGCCTTTATTTTAAGACCTATTATAAAACTTATTACAGATAATACAAACTTAAACCGTACATTTATTTCTGCGGTAGTACTTTTAGCCTTTTATGGATTAGGAATATTTTTATTAGTTAGTTTTGGTGCAAAAATATTTGCAAGTATAAGCGACATATTTTTTAGACTTCCTGATATATATAAATCAGGTATACAGCCAACATTAAACACTTTATTTTCTAAGATAGATGCTAGTACACCTAATGTTAATCTAGCATTGATACTTGGTTGGGATAATATCAGTCAATCTATGATGTCTTTAGTTGCCTCTATTTCAACAAATGCACTTAATGCTATTGCAAGTATTGCAAGTAAAACACCTGCGTTTATGTTGAAACTTATTATAACTTTAATTGCTTCTTTCTTCTTTACATTTGACTATCAAAAAATAGTGAACTTTATTTTAAGACAGTTTCCAGAAAAAAGTCAGACAATGATAATCAATATAAAAAATAGTAGTATCAATGCTATTTTAAAATTGTTAAAAGCATATGCCATACTACTATCAGTAACATTTGTAGAACTTCTTATTGGTCTTAATATCCTACAAGTTGAAAATGCATTTACTATATCTGTCATAGTTGCGCTTGTCGATATTTTACCAGTATTAGGCACAGGAAGTATCTTAACTCCTTGGATGATTATTTCATTAATCAATGGAAATATACATTTGGCAATAGGGCTTTTAATACTATACATCATCATAACTGTTGTTAGACAAATATTAGAACCAAAAGTAGTAGGACAACAAATTGGTCTGTATCCTTTAATAACACTAATGTGTATGTTTGTTGGTGCTCAACTATTTGGAATAGCTGGATTATTTGGCTTTCCTATTGCAGCTACAATCATTAAAAATCTACATGATAATGGGATTATTACTGCATTTAAATAACTTAAAATCAATATTTTATTTAAACTTAAAATAGTGAGATATGTATTATACATCTCACTATTTTTCTACTTTGCACATATAGTATCAATCATTTCTTTATATTCATTTTCATTATTTAAAAAATCAATATTTTTAAATTTTTTTCGCATCTTTTCTTTAATTTCCAATGAATAAGATATCGTATATGGAAGAAATCTCTCTATTTTTTTTATATATTCTATAGAAAAAAATTCAGCATTATAAGCTATAGAAAACAAAATCAACATTAAACAATCATTTTTTATCATGTCTGTTATAGCTTCATTTCTACTGTTAATTTTAAAGTTTTCTATTAATTCAATAGTAAAGTTTATTAACTTATTTGCAATTTCATCCAATAAACCCTTTTTTGACATCTCTGTCATAATAGTCTTATGATTACACTTTAAATCTTCTTTTATATCCTGTAAATCATCAGATATTTGTAATAAAAATCCATAACCAATACAAAACTTTACCTCTTCATTTGTCATAAGCCCATTTATTAAATATCCATCTACTAAAACAGATGAACCTCCCTTTTCAATAGAAATAGATAATATTTCGTCTTTATGCAAATAAGTCTCCTTATCCTGCTGTTTTAAACTCTTTACTTGGCTTTCAAATATTAATAACAATGACTCATATATTTCTTTAAAATCTTCTCTAGGATAAACCTCTTCAATATAATCTATCATCTGAGATACTTTACTTTCATGACAGTTATTAGGTTTAATTTTTTCTCCTAAGAGTCTTTTTTCTAACCAACGATTGAATAAGGCTTTATCCATTTCATTTGTCTTTGTATTATCTAAATAATTGTCTGTATATGGATATAACATACTATATGCAAAACTTGCTTTTGAATAATAGACATCTTTTCCAAATAATAATTGCAGTGCATTTGAAATCCATACATTTCTCATGGCCTGCATAATATCTTCTATAGGTAAATCATCATCAAATCCTCTAGCATCTCTGATAAATTGTTTTGTTATTTCTAAGAATTTTTTTCTATCTTCTACATTCATTTTCTCTAATTTAAAAATATTCTCTTTTTCTAGTGTTTTTTGCAAAAAAGCTTCACCTTTTTTTATCCACATTTTTCTTAGAACAACATCACTTGGACACTTTTCTAAGTGAACTGATACTTTATCTATCAATTTATCTAATTCGCCTTCACACTTTTTTTGTGAATCTTCACTATATGTTTCTATTTCTTTACATAATTCGATACTTGAATTATTCCATATATCTTTACATTTGTCACAATAGCATTTAAATATATAATTTAATCTCATTTGACATCCCTACTTTCATGTCTAAACTATACCCTATATTATATCAGTACATATAACTAATATATAGTTAAAGTTATGATTGTGTATAATATTGCCATGAAAACTATTTATTTTTTCAACTTAGCTAAGGCTTCTGCAAATGGATTATTAAATACTTCTTGATTTTTATTTTGATTTTTTAGATATTGATTAACATCTTTCTTTGATGCTTTCTTTTTTTCCTCTTGTTTTCTTTTATTAAAAGAGGATAATTTTTCCCTGTACCCACAACTACAAGTAAATATTCTTCCTTCACCTTCACCACGAAGTTCTAATTTTTTATGACAATTAGGGCATCTTGAATTAGTTGTTTGTGATATGGTTTTTCTAGTATTACACTCTCTATCTTCACAAATTAACATTTTACCTTTCTTACCATTTACCTCTAGCATAAATTTACCACATTCTGGGCATCTATTTTTAGTTAAATTATCATGTCTAAATTTGCTATCACTACTTTTTACTTCTAATACAATAGCTTTTGAATAATCCTTCATATCATTTATAAATGTATTTTTATTAAGCTTCCCTTTTGAAATATCTAATAATTTCTTTTCCCACGATGCTGTAAGTTCTGGTGTCTTTAAGTCCACAGGAACTAAATCTAACAGTTGTTTTCCTTTTGATGTTATATATATATCTTTATTTTTCTTTTCCATCAAAAATGAATTGAATAATTTTTCTATTATATCTGCTCTAGTAGCAACTGTACCAAGTCCACTTTTCTCCATAGATGTTAAAAGTGTAGCCTCATTTAAGTATGGTGGTGGATTTGTCCTTCCTGAAGTCATCTTCAAGCTTTTAACTTTAAGAATATCTTTTTCCAATACATTTGGAATGCTTTCATATTCATCTTCATCATCCATATCTTTATAGCTTTCTTTCCAACCTAGATTTATTACTTTATTGCCTTTGGCTTTAAATGTCTCGCCCTCTATAGTTGCACTTATAGTTGTCTGTTCATATTCAAAGGGAGGACTTAATACTGCCAAAAACCTTTTTACGACAAGATTATATATTTTTCTTTCTTTATCTGTAAAATCACTCATAAACACTTTTTGCTCTGTTGGTATTATAGCATGATGGTCTGTTACTTTTGAATTATCAACAAAAGACTTATTAGATACAATATTACTTTTTAATAACTTATTACAAACCTTCGAATAATCACTAACATTTACAGCTTTTATTCTATCTTTTAATGTTCCAACAATATCCGAAGTTAGATACCTAGAATCAGTTCTAGGATAAGTAAGTACCTTATGATGTTCATATAGTTTTTGCATTATAGATAATGTTTCTTTTGCTGAAAATCCAAACATTTTATTTGCATCTCTTTGTAATTCTGTTAAATCATAAAGCGCAGGTGAATATTTTTTCTTATATGATTTATTTACTTCAGATATTTTAACATCTAAATCTTTTACTTTTTTTGATACACCTTCCATCTTTTCTTTACTAAAAGTTGAGGAATTATTATTTTTATCATTCCAAATAAACTTTATATCTGAGTTGCCCTTTGTTGCAATTATCTCCAATCCATAATATTCTTTAGGTTTAAAATTTCTTATTTCTTCTTCTCTTTTCAATATCATAGCAAGAGTAGGAGTCTGCACTCTTCCACAAGAAAGCTGTGCGTTATACTTTGTTGTTAAAGCTCTAGTTGCATTTATTCCAATAATCCAATCGGCTTCTGCTCGTGCTATTGCTGAATAGTACAAATTTTCATATTCTTTACCACTTTTTAGTTTTGCAAAACCTTCTTTTATTGCTTTATCTGTACTTGAAGAAATCCAAAGACGTTTTAAAGGTTTTTTTACTTGAGATTTCTCTATTATCCATCTTGCTACAAGTTCTCCTTCTCTCCCTGCATCTGTTGCTATAACTATTTCATCTATATCATTTCTGTTCATTTGAGCCTTCACTGTATTAAACTGCTTTCCACTTTTTTTTATTACAACAGTCTTTAGATACTTAGGAAGTATTGGTAAATCTTCTAAACTCCATGATTTGTATCTTTCTCCATAACTTTCAGGGTCAGCAAGTGTAACCAAATGACCTAGTGCCCAGGTAACAATATACTTTGGTCCCTCTATATATCCATTTTTTTCATTTTTTGAACCCAAAACTTTTGCTATATCTCTTCCCACAGAAGGTTTTTCTGCTAGTACTAATATTTTTCCCATTTTAAAATACTTCCTTTCTCTTTCTCCAATCTTACACTACACTTAAAAGCTAAATAAATATACTTTTTCTTAACATTGTAACTATAATATTACCATAATTAAATCAATTCTAATTAATTATTTAATATTTTCTTCTTTTTTTATCACAAACCTATATTTAATTTGATTTACACACCTACTATCCTATTTATTTTTACGTATATTATTTAAATTTGTAAGTTTATAATTCGTAATTAGACTTATATTTTTATATTTTTTTCCTGTTTTTAAATTTTTTAGTTGACAAAACACAAAACCTTATATTAATATTATTAATACAATAAGCTATGACAAATCAATATCCGGTTAAGATTTTATAGAAGAGTTGCCATATGGCACACCGAAGGAGTAACACTCTCAGGTACTTTTTTAAAGTAGGACTGTAAAATTTACGGAACTCTGGAGAGACCCATTATGGGCGCCGAAGGGGCAAGGCATTTGTGCTCAATCTCTCAGGCAAAAGGACAGGGATTATCTACCAAAACTAGTATTATTAATACTTTTATTTTGGTTGCTAATTAGTGTATATCCAGAGCTGAATCTATTTTAGATTTAGCTTTTTTTATTACACTAGAAATTATTAATAAATTATACTAATTTCCTGTCAATTACTTCATTAAAAATTCTATTGATTGTGTAAAGCAAAAAAATGAGGGAGTGTTTTTATGAATCTAATTGATATTTTAAACAAAGTTGATGCTTTTATTTGGGGACCGCCCCTGTTGGTACTACTAGTTGGTACTGGTATATTACTTACTGTTAAACTTGGCGTTGTGCAAATAACAAAACTTCCACGTGCTCTTAAGCTAATATTTGCTGCTGAAAATAAAGGTAGTGGTGATGTTTCAAGTTTTGCAGCTTTATGTACTGCATTGGCTGCTACAGTTGGTACTGGTAATATCGTTGGGGTTGCCACAGCTATTAAAGCTGGTGGACCTGGTGCACTTTTTTGGATGTGGATAGCTGCATTCTTTGGGATGGCTACTAAATACTCAGAAGGTGTCCTTGCAATAAAATACAGAACTAAAGATAAAAATGGTCAAGTATCTGGTGGACCTATGTACTACATAGTAAATGGTATGGGAGAAAAATGGAGACCTCTTGCAATATTCTTTGCTATAAGTGGTATATTAGTTGCACTTTTAGGAATAGGTACTTTTACTCAAGTAAATTCAATAACAGACGCTATCAATAGTAGCTTTGGAGTGGACCCTAGAATTACAGGTGTTGTACTAGCAGTATTTGTAGCTTTAGTTGTATTTGGAGGTCTTAAAAGTATATCTAATGTTGCTACTAAGATAGTACCTTTTATGGCAGTTATCTATATTGTAATCTGTGGAGTCATTTTAATATCTTATTGGAATAAAATACCTGAAACTTTTGTATTGATAATTAAAAGTGCATTTACACCTACTGCTGCAACTGGTGGTTTTCTAGGTGCAACTATGTCACTAGCAATTAGAAATGGTATCGCCCGTGGTGTATTTTCAAATGAATCTGGTTTAGGTAGTGCTCCAATAGCAGCTGCTGCTGCTAAAACTGAGTGGCCAGCAGAGCAAGGACTTATCTCTATGACAGGAACTTTTATAGATACTATTATAATCTGTACACTTACTGGATTTTCTCTTGTTATATCAGGTGTTTGGTGTTCAGACTTAAATGGTGCTGTTATGACTCAAGCAGCTTTTAATGGTGCTATTCCTACATTTGGACCAATATTACTTACAGTTAGCTTAACATTATTTGCATTCACTACAATTTTGGGGTGGAGTTATTATGGAGAAAGATGTTTTGAATTCCTATTTGGTGTAAAAGGTATGAATGGATATAGAACTGTATTTGTAGCTATGGTATTATTAGGTGCATTCTTAAAGTTAGAAGTAGTTTGGATAATTGCTGATATTGTAAATGGACTTATGGCAATACCTAACTTAATAGCTTTGCTTGCACTATCACCTATAATAGTATCTGAAACTAAAAAATACTTTGAATATATAAATTCTCCAGAAAATCAACTAAAAAGAAATGCATAAGTAGAAATATATAAATAAAAAATATAAAACCCTAAACCAATATAAGAATCGATTTAGGGTTTTATATTATTTTTGTTTTAAATGAATATATCAGATTAAATATATTTACTTAAGAAGTACTACACTATATAAAGAAGCTAATACCTATTATAGTTCATCTATTTAATTTAAATCATCCTAATTAAAATTTTATTTCATCTGGATATTTCCATGCTTTAAATTCATTAATATCTACTGCCTTAGGTTCTTTAAATTGATTTAATACTAAAGACCTATAGTATATTTCTGCTACTTCTTCTACATATCTCGATTTTAACAAAGCATCTTCAAGGTCATTACTTACAGTTGTCAATCCATGCCTTTCTAATAAACATGCATCCGTATCTAATAATAACTTTGAAACACTTTTGGCTAGTTCCAAAGTCCCTGGTCTTTCATATGGAGCTATGTCTACATAACCACCATAATTAACTGACTCATATACAATTGGTATAATTGGTTTATTTGCCACTGAAAATGCTGTTGCATAGAGAGAATGTGTATGCGATATAGCATTTACATTTGCTCTCACTTTGTATATTTCAATATGCATTAGCACCTCACTACTAGGTTTAATACCTTTCTCAGCTTCTATTACATTCCCATCCAAGTCTAATACACAAATGTGTTCTGTCTTCAATTCTTCTCTTCCTATACCTGAAGGTGTTATAAGTATATATCCAGTATCCTTATCTCTAATGCTAAAATTACCAGCTTTTTCCTTACATAAACCATAATTCTCTGCTTTAATTGCTACTTCCACAATTTTAACTTTTAAAGATTCTAGCATAATTTACCTCCAGACAGTTATTTTTGACCATAGTATGCATTTTTACCATGTTTTCTTGAAAAATGCTTGTTCATAAGTACTCTATCCATAGTATTCTCAGGACTCATTAATTCTGTATAATATGCCATCTTTGCAACTTCTTCTAAAACCACTGCATTATGAACAGCCTCTTTTGCATTTTTACCCCAAGTAAAAGGACCATGGTCATTTACAATTACTCCTGGACAGTGTATTGGGTTTTTCCCCATAAATTCTTCAACAATTACATTACCAGTTTCTCTTTCATACTCACTACTTATTTCTTCTCGAGTCATTTTTCTAGTACATGGTATACTTCCATAAAAATAGTCTGCATGAGTAGTCCCACATGCTGGTATAGATTTACCTATTTGAGCCCAAGTTGTAGCCCAACTTGAATGTGTATGTACTATACCTCCTAATTCCTCAAACTCTTTATATAAAACTAGATGAGTTGGAGTGTCTGAAGAAGGTCTTAATCTACCATCTACTATATTCCCATCTAAATCAACTACTACCATATCTTCTACAGTCATCTTATCATACTCAACACCACTTGGTTTTATTACTACTAACCCTTTTTCTCTATCTATTCCACTTACATTTCCCCATGTATAAGTGATTAATCCTCTTTTAGGTAATTCCAAATTTGCTTTTAATACTTCTTCTTTTAGAGTCTCTAACATTCTGATTCCTCCTATATTTTTTTGATAAAATTTATTTTTAGTTTGCTTTTATTATTGATTATATTTATTTAGAATGATTTTGCAGTACTAACTATATTTTCTACAGTCAATCCATAATAGTTTAATAGAGATTCTGGATTTCCTGATTGACCAAATTCATCATTTATACCTATCCTCTTTACTACAACAGGGTATTTCTCGCTTAAAACTTCTGTAACAGCAGAACCTAATCCACCTATTACACTGTGTTCCTCTACAGTTACCACCTTACCAGTATTTTTAGCTACCTCTACTATAAGTTCACTATCAATTGGTTTTATAGTTGATATATTAACTACCATAGCTTCAAGTCCCTCTTTACTTAATAATTCAGCAGATTTAATAGCTTTTGAAACCATTATTCCAGTTGCAATTATAGCTACATCTGAACCTTGTCTAAGAATCTCGCCCTTTCCAATTTTGAAATTATAATCATCATTATGTATATCTTCAGTAGTTGCTCTTCCAAGTCTTAGATATACAGGACCATTGTAATCTACAGCAGAAAATATAGCTTTCTTTGCTTCTATTCCATCAGCAGGATTTAATACAACCATATTTGGTATACCTCTCATTAAAGATATATCTTCTATAGCTTGATGGCTTCCTCCATCTTCTCCTACTGTTACTCCTGCATGAGTAGCTGCTATTTTAACATTTAAGTTTGGATATGCCACAGAGTTTCTTATTTGTTCATAAGCCCTTCCTGCTGCAAATATTGCAAAAGTACTTGCAAAAGGTATTTTTCCACAAGTAGCAAGACCTGCTGCTGTACCAATCATGTCACCTTCTGCTATCCCCATATCAAAAAATCTATCTGGAGCAACTTCTTTAAATGATATACTTTTTGTAGCTTTTCCTAAGTCTGCATCCAATACTACTATATCTTTATTTTCTGCAAGTTCTTTTAACACTTGTCCGTAAGCTTCTCTAGTTGCTATTCCCATTCCTATAGACCTCCTTCTAAATCTTTCAATGCTTGTTCTGCTTGTTCTGCATTTGGAGCTGTTCCATGCCATGCAGCATTATTTTCCATAAATGAAACACCTTTACCTTTTACAGTCTTAGCTATTATTACTGTTGGTTTTCCTGTAACTTTTTTAGCTTCATCTATTGCATTTCCTATTTCATCAAAACAATGTCCATTTATTAGTATTACATTCCATCCAAAAGATTTAAATTTGCCATCTACTGGACTAACATTCATTACTTCTTCATTAGAACCATCTATTTGCAATCCATTTAAGTCAACAAATGCAATTAAATTATCTAATTTATAATGTGATGCTGTCATTGCAGCTTCCCATATTTGTCCTTCTTGAATCTCGCCATCTCCTAAAATAGTGTATACTTTATAGCTTTTATTATCTAATTTACCAGCTAATGCCATACCATTTGCAGCAGATAAACCTTGTCCAAGAGAACCAGTAGACATATCTACTCCTGCTACCTTTTTCATGTCTGGATGTCCTTGTAACTTAGAAGTAAATTTTCTTAAACTTATTAAATCCTTTTTTTCAAAATAACCTCTTTCTGCCAAAGTTGCATATAATGCTGGTGCAGAATGCCCTTTTGATAATACAAATCTATCTCTATCTTCATCATTAAATTTTATAGGGTCTATATTCATTTTTTCAAAATACAATACAGTTAATATATCTACTATTGACAGCGAACCTCCTGGGTGTCCAGACTTAGCTTCTGTTATACTTTTTATAATACTTATTCTTATGTTTTTAGCTATTTGTTTTAGTTTTTTATTCATTTTTATACCTCTTAAATTTTTATATTTCTACTAGGATTTTATTAAAATTTATTTCTCTGTTTGCCATTTTACGCAGAAATTCTCCTACCTCATTAAGACCTATTTTATGTGAAATCATTGGTGTAAAAATAATATCTCCTTTTCCCATAAAATCTAATGTTGCGGTCCATGCTCTTCCAGGATAAGGACTTGTATATGAATTCCAAGAACCTTTCAAAGTAAGTTCTCCACGTAATATGCTCTCCGTAGCTTTTGCACTAAGTGGTAATTCTGTATGCGAAATACCTACAAATACTATAGTTCCTCTTTTTTTTGCTATAAGTAGAGATTGCTCTTGAGTAAACCTACTACCAGCAGTCTCTATGACAATATCAGCACCACCATTAGTTATTTTTTTTATTTCTTCAATTGCATCTACTTCTTTTGAATTTACTGTATAGTTCGCTCCTAGACCTTTAGAAAGTTCTAGCTTTTCATTGAAAATATCAACAGCTATAATTTTAGATGCTCCAAAAACCTTTGCCCATTGTAAAGCAAACTGACCTATTGGACCACACCCTAGTACAACTACACTATCTCCTACCTTAATATCTGCTTTTGCAATCCCATGATATGCTATAGTTGCTGGTTCAATTCCAGCAGCAGTTTCATAATCTAATGTATCTGGTAATTTTAAAACATGCTCTTCAGGAACTTTCACATACTCTGCTAAAGCTCCATTTACTCTTGTCCCAATTATATTGTAGTCATTACATAATCCGAAATTCCCCTCTTTACAATAACCACATTCTCCACAAGGAACTAATGGGGCAACAGCTACTCTATCTCCTACTTTAATACTCTTTACTTTTGACCCTACTTTAGCAACTTCACCAGAAAACTCATGTCCTAAGATTAATGGATATGCTGTACCTCCACTCAATCCACTAACCATAGACCTAGGTAAATCCGAGCCACATATTCCAACATATTTAACATTTACAAGTACTTCTCCATCTGTTATTTCTGGTATATCAACCATTTCATATCTAACATCACCTATATCGTATAGTACTGATGCTCTCATCTTATTTGCCATATAAACCTCTCCCTTCATGCTATACACTTATATATAGCAATATTTATGCCATACAAAAAACAAATAATTCATATCTACAAATACCTTACATACAAAGCATTTTGACAGTGTATAATACATTTTATAAAATCAAATTACATTATTGTATAAATATAAAAAAATATGTTTTAAATAACAAAATAAAATTCATAAAATTAATAGTTGAGCACAATAAAACAGAATCCTAATATTTATCAAAATAAAAAGAAATCTACATTTCATTTATAGATTTTCAGATAATCTCTGATACTCCTATAAAATCAATTATAGATTTCTTGATTCATTGTATTCTTATATTTAATAAACTTAAGCTATGCTACTACAGGTTCTTCTGCAACATTTTTAAGTGCTTGTTTTTCTAAATATTCAAGTATACTTGTTTTATTCTTTCTAAATAATGCCCATAAGACAAAATAAATTACAACTGCTAATCCTATATAAATTGGATTTGCACTTAAGAATGCAAAGAACACTAATCCCATCAAAGGTTTTCCTAGTATATTGAAACTTGTTATAAGCATAGCTCCAGCTGGTATAGCAACACCTACACTTGTAGCCATATCTGTAAATAATGGAGCTGTAGATGTACATATATATAATCCTAATCCAAACCATATTATACCTGAAACTATTACTTTTGGTATATTACCATTATGTACTGCAACTAAACCTTGTACCATATATGGAATTGCAAGTAAGTCTACAACTGGTAATACCTGATTCCCTGGAAGTATCATAGCTACTACAAGCATTATTGGAATTAAGATAAGACCTGATATTAAAGTTGCAGGTTCACCATATCCCACAGCATCATTTACTGCTATATACCACTCGCGATTTCCAGCTTTTTGCATAATCTTTCTAGCAGCTTCTGTTATAGGTGCAAATGCTTGAGCAAACATACTTGCTACTTTTGGGAATATTGCCATAACAGCACTTGTAGATATACCAACTTTCATTATTTCTCCCCAAGCTTCCATAGTAGTTATTCTAGTCATATTACCTAGTATACCAATAAACATACCCAAGAAAAGACCTAGAGTAATCGGCTCACCTAAAAATCCTAATTTCTTTTCTAATTCTTTAGGGTTTAACTTTATTTTATTTAGTCCAAGTTTGTTATATATAGGGTCTGCAAATACTGCAAAGACAGAAGCTTCAACATTGTGCATAGCTATTATTGTACAATTAGGATATCTATAATAACTAGACCATCTCTTTGCAACTAATTCTGATATTAATAAACTGTATAAGTTTAACAAGACCATACACCCTATACCTAAAGGGAAATTGCCTGTCACTCCTATTACCATTGCTCCCCAAACCATATAAGAATAATTATTCCATAAATCTGATGGTTGGAATACATCTGTCCACTTTACTAAAAATAAAATAGTTTGCAATAATATTCCAAGACCTAAGTATATCATACCTGCACTTGTTGAAAATGCAACTAATGATGTAGCTTGCCAACCAACATCAAACACAGGTAAATTTACTCCTGTACTATCTACCATTCTATTAATTACTGGTGTTATTATTGGTGTAAATGAATTTAATATTAACGTAAAACCTTGCAAAGCAACACCTGCATATACAGCTGAAAGAAACGATTTCTTAGTAGTCACTTTAAATATTTTCGCTATTATGAATATTATAATTGGAACTATAATTGCAGAACCAAATGTATCGATTATAGATTTCATAAATGTTAACATCTTTTACCCTCCTATTTCTAAACATTTATCAAATTAATTAAATATGTCTAAATAAATATCTTTTTGTTGTCATTTTTATTCTAATAAATTCTTAAATGATGCCACTTTAATTAAATTTATTTTGATAGTAGTTATTTGAATAATAGTTTATTATAGTATCTAAATTATTAATTTAAATACTATAAACACTATTTATTTAAACTATCAATAACCTTTAAAACTTCTTCAAAGAATGCATCTTCTCCTATACCAGTAAGACAAGCAAATGCATTTATAGTTGGTATTCCGTAATCACCTGATTGAAGTGGGCTTGTAAATGTTATAAAATCAAATCTTCCTGATTGTGCCAAATTTAATGCTTCTGTTGGTCTAGCCTCTGTTGTTGTAATAGATATACCCTTATCTCCTAATACTTCTTTTAATTTACCTGCCACCATTGATGATGTAACTGTTCCTGAACCACATACTGATAATACATTAAATTGTTTCATAATAATTTCCTCCTAATATTATATTTAAGTTTTATTTTATATAAATTAAATTGCTCAAAAGTTAATACTGCTTTTAAGTTTCTAATTTTCTATTATTTACTTCTAAAACATCTTTTCATTATATTTCTATAAAATTTAATAATTCAGCTACTTCTTCTTTTGTTGATGCATTTTTTATATCTCTCAACAGCTTTATATTCTGAAAAACTGACATTAAATCTTTTAATAATTTTACTTGAGAGTCTGGATTCTTTACTGCTAGTAAAAATACAAGCTCCACATCTAATTTATCTGTTGGGTCTATCATTGAATTAAATTTCACTGAATTTTTCAATATTCCTACAGCTACATTAGATTCATTTACATGTTGTGAGTCTGTATGTGGAATCGCAACACACATTTCTCCAATATTAAGCCCTGTAGGTAATGTTTTTTCTCTTTTCAAAACGGCATTTATATATGTATTTTTTACATATTTTTTTTGATACATTTTATTTCCTAATTCTCTGATAATACTTTCATAATCATTAGCTTCTAAGTCTAATGATATTAAATCTACATTCATTACTCTAACTCCTCTCAAATTGTTGCTATATCTATATATTTTTAAATTTATCAAATATAATCTTCTTAAAATCTTCTTTATCAAAACACTGTTTAGCACTATTCATAAACTTTTCATCTTTTAAAATTTCAAGAACATTCTTAACAATATCTTTATCATTAGTCTTAAAAACTGGCATAAATACAAAATTCACATTGCCTACACCCCAGTCAATAGGGTTTTTTAATTTAATAAAAACAAATCTTGTACTATTTACTGTAGAAGAATCTCCATGAGGTACACCTGTAGCCCCTTTAGAATAGGTTGGAAGCATTTCTTCTCTATGTAGAACTGAATCCAAATAATCTTTTTCCACATATCCTTTATTGATAAGAATTGAACATACATATTCTAGTAAATCCTTTTTAAAATATATATCTGGCTCAAATATTACTAAATCCTCATCAAGCATTCTTCCATATCCTTTAATTTGACTATCATCTTGCTTTTTTGAAAGATAGATATCTAGGTTTTTAAAAACATCTTTATTATATGGAATAAAATTTATGCCTGGTATTTTGGGATTTATTGTACCAACAATGGCTAATATATTATTTTTTTCTCTTAATTTTTCAATTTTATAGGGAAGATTCTCATCCAAAGCACTCATTTGATAACATTTAGTATTGTTGTACTTTTCTTCTAATGTTTTGCTTATGTACTTAGCGGTTCCCTCTCCAGTAAGACATAGGGCTACAATTGCATTGGTTTTATCTATATGCTTTTCCAGTTCATAATTATATCCCATCCTATCTTTTACAAGAGAAAAAAACATTTCATCAAGTTCTTCATCTCCCATAGAAACTTTCCTAGCTGCTTCTAATGCCATTAAAAGATCTACTCTATCAATAGTTTTAGTATTTATGTTAGTTCTCTTATTTACTATTTGTCCTATATTTGTAAGTGACCCAATATCAACTAGAAATAATATTCCTTTCCCTTGGTCTATTATTTTTGACAACTCCACCGCCTTGTTATATATATTCATTGGTTTTTCATCTAAAGGCATGTCTATGGCCACAGGAAATTTTACTCCCAAAAGCTCTTTAACAACATTTACAGTTTCTGTAGCTATACGACCATGAGAGATTATTATCAATCCAACTTTATCTTTTTTTACTTCATTCTTTAAGGCTGATTTTATATAAAGTGTTATAAATCCAATCTCATCTTCTGGAATCTTAATTTCATTTGTATCTTCAATTTTTATTGCAAAGCGTTTTGCTATTTCATATTCTTTTGAAAAATCTATTTTTATTTTTTCTAAGTTTACATTTATTATCTTTTGATTTAGTTTAATCCTTTTTATTGCTTCTTCTAAATGTATTGCTAGATATTTAAATGCATTTTTATTTACTTCTAAATTAGTATTTTTTTCAATTATATTATTCATTAGCTCTTTTACCAGTTTTACTAGACTATCACTTACAAAGCTATTTAAATCACTCATTGAGAAGATTTCTTCATCGTTTTCTAGATTAAACTTTATGTCAGCAAATCTATTTAAAACAAAAGTCCATAAAATGTTTTCTATGTCAATATCTTCAATATCTAGAGACTTTAAATCATAATATTTCTTTTCAATTGTTTTATATATATCCTCTGGTAATATGTACTCATCATTCACAATATTTTCTTTTATTGAGGATTCCTCTACATTAAATGGTATAAATATAGCATTTTTTAAATACTTTCTTATTTCTGTGTATTCAACCTCTTGAAAAGCAGCATCTTTGAAAGAATCCTTAAGCTTTAAAACTTCATTTATATCTACTACTACTATTGATTCACAATCTTCATCTTTAGAATTTATAAACTTCATAAAAGCTCTTGCACAAAGAACCTGAATCATATTTTGTAATTGCCCTATATTTCCACTAAATTTTTTTAATGCAAGTATTTCAATCACATTTTTATCTACAAATATTTTTGCATTTATTCTGTTACACTCTTGTTGAAAGATATTGTATATAAGGTCTATTTTTTCTTTTAACAGTCTATCATGTAATGATGGTAATGTTATTAGCATTGGTATTCTTCTTCTAAATGTCAACAATAAATTAGTCTCTACGTTTTCAGTAGTTGCTCCAATCAGTATCATGCTTACCTTTCTTTCAGCATTAGTTTCACCTAATCTTCTAAATTTGCCTCTGTCTAAAATAGAAAATAGTATTTCTTGACCTTTTGGAGGTAATCTATGAATTTCATCTAAAAATAAAACTCCTCCATCAGCTTCTTCTACAAGACCTGGGGTATCATATTCAGCTCCTGTAAATGCACCTTTTTTATATCCAAATAATAAAGATAACAATAATTGTGGATTATCACTGTAATCAGCACAGTTAAATACAACAAAATTAGAATTTTCTTTTATTACCTTTTTTTTCTTTGCAAACTCATACATATGTTTAGAAAATAAACTCTTACCAACTCCACTCTCTCCTACAATTAAAGTTGGAAGACCTTTTGGAGGATACAATATAGCAGACTTTGCTTGTTCTACAGCATTTCTAAGACTTCCCTTATTTCCAATCAAAGTTTCAAACGGGTCGCTTGATTTTTCTTCAATTACCTCTACGATTTCCATTTCTAAACTTTCTTTAGGTAAAATTTCCTCTACAACTCTTCTTGATATATTGAATCCTTCTGTCATCAACTCTCTGGTAATTTCTGAAATAGAAATATCCTTGCTATTTTGCAATATTGCTGAAATCGCTGACTTTAAATAAGGATATCTTCTTTGTCTCGAATTACTTATATTGAGTTCTTTCCTTAGATTAGTTATATTTTCTCTAGTTGTATTTAAAAACTTTGCTATTTGAACATCTGTTAGTGGGTCTTTTTTATTTTCTGTATTTATGATGTTTACAAGTTTATCTCTCAACTCCATGCTTGATAACTCCTTTCTTGATAAATATATAAGCAACTATCGTGCCATACTTATTTCAATACTTTTTTTCTTTGCAACGCTTGTAAATGACTACTTTTTCATAAGCATTCATACATTTTGATAAACATTTGCTTTTTGTACATTTAGTAATTTACTAAATGTATTAACTGTTTTTGATTGCTGATATTATAATTCATAATATAGATTATCATATAAATTAGTTATAAAATTAGGATTGAAAAGTTTATTTAATTAGATATAATATTATATATCTACTCAACAAAGAATTTATGAACCCTTATGCTTTTAACACTTTCTGTTTTTAAATTTTAATTCGATATAATAGTATTTTATTAAATGCTCATATACACAGTAATTTAATCATATCTCTAACTGAGGTATGACTTTATATGACATATTATACTATTTTATTTATAAAAATAATTTACAAGTATTAAAATTACACACAGAGAGGAAAATAATATGAAAACATTTAAATCTGAAGCTTTATTGAAATACTCTGCAAAAGATATATTTAATATATTTATAAAATCTGCAAGACTAAATTTCCCTAATTTTAGCGAGAAGAGGGCGGTAGGTACATTTGTACAACAAAAAAATAATAAAAGATTTAAGGTTGAAATAACTAATTTTGAGAAGAATAGAATATATGAGATAAAAACAAGCAATAACAGAGAAAGTTTTATTACTAGATATGAACTTATACATATTGATTTAGAAAATACAAAACTTATTTTCACTGAAAGTGAAAGTGATAGAAATATATTTGGAAAAATTAATTCACTTATTGTAAGAATCTTATTTGGAAAAAGACAACCAGATGAATTTAATAATTTTATAAAAAAATTAGAACTAGAACTAGCAAATAAAAAGATTAATTCATAAATATAAATTAAATACTATTGTACTTAAAAACAATTAAATATATTTATTATAGAAATTAAATAGTTAAATAATTTATAATATAAGATAAATAAGGAGTACTTTTAATTATCTTTATTCTATGCGATTACCTAATAATAAAAGCTGTAGATTTTACCTACAGCTTTTTTAGATACTACTTATTTACATTGTTAAGACCTTTTGAATCTTATTGAAATACTTTATTCGCCTTAATACTCATAGTAGATTACATCTTTATACTCATCAAAAATCTTCTTATTTAACTCATCTCCACCGTCTATATTTGCACTATAAAAAATTGGTGGATTCTTTAACCCTCTATTAACTAACTCTTGAGTAACTTGAGCTATAATAGAATTCATAACAGTGGTTGCAATTACAGTAGACGTTGGACTAACTTTTTGATTTAGTCCATCTATGTCTACACAGGCATCTCCCTTTTGACCATGATTATCTATTACTAAATCACACACCTCATAAAGATTTTTTCTTGAAGAATGTCTTGAAGATACGCTCTTTGAATAACTTAAATTAGTTATACATATTACTGTTGCCATCTTTTTTTTAGCTTCTATAGCAAACTCTATACTTACTGGATTTCTACCAGATACTGAGTGAACTATAACTACATCTCCTTCTTTAATTGGAGTCTTATCAGCTAGAGCTGCACCATATCCTTCTAGCCTTTCCATCTTACTAGTGTGAGTTATCGGTGCTGTATCTAGCATTAGAGACTTTGCAAATACTGGATTTATAAGAACACATCCACCTGCCCTGTAGAATAATTCTTCTGTTAGTATTCCTGCATGTGAAGCCCCAAAGGAAAATATAGCACTTTTGTTTTCTATTGCCTCAACAAGGATTTGTACTGCTTTTTCCATATTGACTTTTTCTTCATTTTCTATTATGTCAATTAATCTTTTTATCTCATCTATGTATTTAAATTTCATACTTATAATACTCCTCCAAATAATGAACCTATAAACTTACTGATTATACCAAATAATGAAAGGTCGTTACCACCAAATATTAGTATCCAGTTTTTAATAGTTCCTGAGTAAATTACAGCAGATATTCCTACTAAAGCTACCATAAGTATTGCAGCTACAGCTGTACCTATTATAGCTCCACGTATACCACCTTGCGATTCTCCTATTACTGCTGCTGCTCCGCACTCAAAGAATGAAGTTATAACAAGTGGTATAATTAACATGTTAAATATATTGAAATAGTTACATATTAAAATCATAGCTGTAGATGTTAACATAGCAACTAAAAATCCTATTAATACAGCATTTGGCTTATAGTTAAATAGTATTGGACAGTCAAAAGCTGGTAGTGCGTTTGGTACAACTTTTTCTGATATGCCTTGGAATGCTGGCATTATTTGATTTATTAACATTCTTACCCCATGAAGCATGATTATAAGACCTGCCCCAAAAGAAAGACCTTGCTTTATTGCATATGTTCCAATAAACTCATTAGCATCCTTAAATGCCCCTGGTATTACTATTCCAACAACTATAAACATTAAAAATACTGCCATTCCACCACTTATAGATATTTCTCTAAAGAATGATAAACTTTGAGGTATGTTTATATCTTCTGTAGACTTTTCTTTATTTCCTACTAACTTAGCGACAAACCCTGATACAAGTGCTAAACAACCTGCTGGATGCCCTAGTGTAAAAGATTCATCTCCAATAACGTCAAATACATACTTTCTTAATAACCATGGCATTATTGACCAGTAAAGTGCTGATAGTACTGCTGCAAAAGCTATTAATACTCCACCACCTAATCCAGCTTCAACTCCTGATGCTACAAATATAAACGGAAACCAGTAAAGCATGTGACCTGTTAAGAAGATTGTCTTAATAGGTGTAAATCTTGCTATCATTAAATGAAGAGCTAGACCTACAAACATAGCTAAACCTATAACTCCTCCATAACTTGCAGTAAAAGTAACATCACTTAAACCTTCTGTTACCGCACCACCACTTATACTTTGGAAAGCTCCATTAATTGGTGCTATCGAACTGACTAACATACCTGTTCCAGTTTCCATAATTATGATTCCAAAAGCTGCAAGTAATGCCCCCTTTATAACATCTGATGCTTTCTTTTTCTGTAATATAAGACCAAATGCTGCTATTAATCCAATTAGCATAGACGGATTACGTAAAATATTATTTGAAATAAAATCAAGCATTATATTTTTTTAGTGATAGGTTAACTATTTAAGTTTTCTACCACTAAAATCCCCCTCTCTTGCTTACTATTTTTAATTTCAGTAAGCTTTTATTTTATGTCGATTAACTTAAATTTACTTTTAAATTTACTTTTTTAAATTTATACTATTTCTTATCATTTAAAAAGGTTTGAACAACTTCTGTAACTTCTGCTAAGTCCATATACTTCTTAACTGGATATACTGGTACATTACAAGTTCCTTTTAATTCATTTAATAATTCTTGGCTTGTAAATATACAGTCACAATCAGCTCCTCTAGCTGAGTTTATATCTGTATTTTCTACTTCACCTTCTATACTTAACTGCTTTAAAACCTTTTGTATCGTCATTTTTAATACCATTGATGAACCTACACCAAATCCACATACTGCTAATATTTTCATTTTAAATTCCTCCTAATTTTGTTTATTTATAAGTTCTAGTATTGAGGTTTTGTCTCCATTAATTATTAAATTTATATTTTCTTCTTCATACATCATTTCTGAAAGTGATGCTAATGCTCTGATGTGAGTAGTGTTATCTATAGCAGCTAGTACCATAAATATATTCACTGGCTTTCCTAATAAATCAACCTCATCTTTTACTATAAGTAAAGACATGGCAAGTTTGTTTACCCCTTCTTTAGAACTTGCATGTGGTAGAGCAAATCTATCAGCTAAAACAATATAAGGTCCATACTTTTCAACTGACTTTATCATATTTTCTATATACAAGTCTTCTATAGAGTTGTCTTCTAACAATGGTTTTGAGGCTATTTTTATTGCTTCTTTCCAATCTTTAACATTTTTTATTATATTGACCCTATCTTCATTAATTAATTCCTTTAACATTGGTTGATACATCTCTCCTTCATCTATCTTATGTATTATGTTTAATAAGTCAGCTTTTAGTGATTCTTCGTTATTAATAACTCCATTTTTTCTTATCGCCTGTATTATCAGTTCAAGATTGAAATACTTCTCATTTTCTTTTACACTTATGAGTTTGTTCATCAGTAATTGAATGTCTGATGTTGTTAAAAGAGGATTCACAACTATTACATTACTTACATTTTGTATGTCTATGGTTGTAATTATGTAATCATAGTATATATTTACTTCTTTTAGTTGCTTAATAGATACTATACCTACTATTTCTATAGTTGGTATGTATTTGTATAGCTGTATTTCCAAACTCTTTGATACCATAAGACCATTAGGACAAACTAGTAAAACTTTATTCTTTCTTAGACCATTATCTCTAGAACCTCTTAAGTATCCTCCAAAATATGCTGCTATAAATCCTATTTCTTCTTCTCTTATACCTTCAAATACAGGAAACTCTTCTTCATTTTCTATAATTGACTTTATAATCTTATAAAGTGACTTATGTTTATACTTCGTTTCGTCTAGCATAGGGTTGCTAATAGGAAACTTAAATCTTATTCTGTTGTAAGAAGAATGCAAGTGCCTTAAAATATTTTTTTTAAACTCATGTTTACTTTCTAATTTTATTGCTGTATTTACTTCAAACTTGTCTATAAGTTTATCTACATATTCTTCAACAACATCTTCCTTAACTTCACTATTTAAACTAGGAAGTGAACTTACATAAGCACATACATAGGCTTGTTCATTTTCATTAGCTTCTTCACACAAAAGTTCTTTACAATTATTAAAGTAACTAATTTTTTTAGCTTCATTTAGATATTTATAAGAATACAAGGTTTTCCCATCTCTTATTCTTTTATTTAGAAACTTTGTAAACTTAGTTAAATTTAATAAAGAGTAATCTGTAAGGTTTATGCATCCCTTTGTATCAAAGTCAGTTACTTCCTTACTTATAGAATTAATTTCTAATACATTTTCTTGTGTAAGTAGCAAGAAAAGTTCTCTAATAACATATTCATCACCTATTACTTTGTACTTTCCCTTGTACTCTAATTTTAGTCCCATTGTTTGAAGGTGCTTTTTTATATCAGTTATTGTTTGTACTACTGTGTTTTTTGAAAGTAACATTTCATTTGTTAGTTTTTCTATTGATATTTTTTCATCATGTAATATCTTGTTTAATATAAAAGTTTTTCTATATTCACTATCTAGAAATTTATCTTCTTCAGCTGAAATTATTTTTCTTACATTACCTAAGTTACCTTCAAATATAAATTTGTGCTTTATATTTTTTATATTACCTCTTTTTCCTAGTTCTTCATTTATAGATAGGATATCGTAATAAACAGTTCTTTTTGATACATTAAACTTTTCTTGTAGCTCTTGTGATGTTACATTGTTATTTTTAATAATAAAATCTAATATTTTTTTAGCCCTTTCCTTCATACTGCCTCCTTAATTTTATTATCTATATTTTACATACATAGTGCCATACCAAATAATTGCACATGATTTTACCTTATTCTATAATTTTGCACAGTTTAACCCTAATCTAAAAGATAAATGATACTAAAAAGTATTTTTTAAAAAATATGGGAATGGCATAGATTATTTTTTCAAAAAAACAATCTATACTGAGTAAAAAATCCCTAAGTTGTGTCTACTTAAATAAATAGTACTGTAATGATTTAATACAATCAAATACAATTATTACCATACAGATTGAAATAAGTATCTTTGCTAAAATCAGAAAAACACAGAATTTAGTATGAAGGTATGATACGATATATTTAACAAATAAATTGAAAGATAACAAATCAACCATCAAATAAAATAATGTCTATTATATTTATTATCAAGAAATTTTTGAAAGTAAGGAGAATTCGTATGGAACTGTTTAGCAAAAATAAAAAAGAAACAAAAGTCGAAAAATCAGAAGTAAAGCAGTATATTACTGGAGCAGGTGGCTGTATTGTCAGCAAATCGATTCTCAATGGAACATCAAAACTGAGGTGGCTTTTTAGAGAGCATAGTGAGTTTGGAAATGGATGGATTGCTTTTGGTGATACAGATACACAAGAGTATGTAGACAATCCCAAGAATATGGCAATTGTAGATTTTAATACACTTATTAACGTTGAACCAACTACTTTGAATATTTTTTATATGCCCATAGGAACTGATTTAGAATTTCACTCTAATAAAAGTGGAAAATATTTTATTGATACAAATACAGGAAAAGAAATTAGAGAACAAGTTAAACATCCTGCTCAAATAGCATTTGAAAAAAACCTAAAATTTCTAAATCAGGAAAACTATTCAATAGAATTCTTTCAAAGCTTGTTTCAAAGAAGTGAGAAACTTGAACCATTCATTATAGGAGAAACAGATTTCCCAAGTGGAGAAGTTGTCCTTGCAGACCCTCTTGCGTATTTAGGTAGTGAATATATGACTTATTTAGAAAGAAAAATACCTGTTGGAAGTTATTCGGTAGAAATTTCTATCTGCCATTCTAAAATTGCAGGACTTAGAATTGCAGCATCAAGATTGATTATCAATGACAAAAAACCTATCAAGTATGAAATTGCAATGCCAAAGGGAAAGAAATGCGAAGATTTTGGAAAGTCAGGAGCATGGACTTTCTTTGGTGTGGATACAGGATTAGCCTGTTTTTCAGACGCAAAAGTTGCAAAGGAGTATAGTAATTTTATAACAAAATGGCAAAATGAAAATCCAAGTAAAAACAAATATAATGATTATTTTGCAACACTTTTTCAAAAAAGTCATGAAATGCATCCAAATTTACAGAATAAAAATGGCAATTTCTTACTTTTAAAATTACCACAAACATCCTACAGATTAATTATGTTCACAAGCGGTATAGGTGATGGTATTTACAGCGGATATTGGGGGCTTGATGCAGATGGAGAGGTCGCAGAACTTGTAATCCCATTTATGAATCCAACATATTTTTAAGATATTAGGTTGATTATCAGTTTAAATTTATCATTAATATTAGTATTATACACAATATATGTTTGCCTCTATAAGAAAATCTTTTGAAAAATACAATTTTCTTATAGAGTTTTTTTATAATTACTTTTTAATTACTCTTTTTTCATTAGAAAGATATCATCTTTAGACATATTTTTGAATATAAATACTACAAACATTATTTCTTTTTATTTTTTGTTCTTGAAGCATGCTTAATAATCCATTGACATTCTTTTGTTATATTTTCTGTTTGCCAACTAGAAATAATTAATTCAAATTTGTCTTGCTCTTCTTTGTATAAATCATTTAGATTATTTGCTACACTCTTTTGAATTGTTTTATCTGTATCATTTTTTAGATTAGACAATAATTCAAAATAAGTATCAAAGTATTCTAAGGCAACATACATTTTTTTTGCCCATGGCAACCGTATTCTGAGACATTCACTGGATAATCGACGAACTCTTTTATTACTATCTTTACTCCATTTTAAAAGCAATTCCATAGACTGTTCTGGAAAATTATTTATTATAGTACGCATACAATATTCACTAGTAAATCTTTTTGTCAACTCCTTACTGAAAGTTGTACTTACTTCAAAATTTTCTCCACCAAACTTCTCTACATACTTTCCAATGGGCCATAGCCAATAACCCTCTGTAAACATGCCTAAACTGCCTTCTAACTCTGGACCTAATATTTTCTCAAAAACATTAATAGTATCTGAATAGTTTAAATTGATAGACTTTTTTAAAGCATTTGCTAATAACTCTTGCCTTTCATTGAATTCTAACAATTCAATAGTTGGTTTTGTTAGTGAAAAAAACTCATTAATAATAAATTCTGGATATACTGATTTTATTTTTTCAGCTAAGAAGTTTACATATTCAATGTCATAGTAGTCTTTCACTTTCTTAGCCATCTTTTCTAAACCCTGTCAATAAATGAGAAATCGCTTTATAAACTTGATTTTTATCTAAAATATTGCTTTCTGCAAGAAAAATAGATAAATCATTTAATGCACCAGAAATCATATGTGAAATCATATGAATATCAAACTCTATTAATTTCCCATTTTTTTGTGCAACTAAGAGTTGTTCTTCCAAAAGTAAAACAGAATTCTCATTATCCATTTTTTTCCACTCTGTCCATTCTATAATATTGGGTGCTTCGATTAATAATATTCTTTTGTTAGATTCTAAAGTAGCTGATTGTACAAATCCAACACAACCTAAAATTAACTGTTCCCATATATCTTCGGATTTCATAGCTTCTTTTTCTACATTTAATCCAACTTCATACTGAACAAGATTTAAAACTGCTTTAAATAGATTTTTTTTATTTTTAAAATGGTGATATACTGCACCTCTAGTCATATTAGCTTCTTCTGCGATAGCTTCTAATGATGTCTTCTCATATCCATAAGTAGAAAAATGATTACGTGCAATAGCAATCAAATTTTTTGTAGTATTTATAGATGCTAATTCTTTTTTATTTTTGTTCATTTTCTTTACCTGATTTCTTATAATTTTTAAGATACTCATTTGATGGCGGAATTATTTGAATAATATCAACCAAAATTTTACTTGGAGTTTCAATAATAAAATGTCTTTGTCCAAATTCTTCATTTTTTATATCTAATAAAAGTGATGATTTTTTTCTACTAATTACTTCTGAATATACAGTGTTTACGTCATTAACTTCAATATTAAGAATAAGGCCTTCACACTGTTTTCTATAAAGTTTAGGTATTGAATCATGTGAACTATCAATCAATGCCAACTCAAATTCATCATTGTCTTTTAAGCTAATATACCAATCATTATTAAAGGTTTCCTTGAAATCAAATAATTCTATAAAAAAATCTGCTTCTTTTCTTATATCATTGCACATTAGTACAGGATAAAAACTATTTTTCATAAAAATAATCTCCTTTATATTTGGTATCATCAATATAACATACGTACAGTATGTATGTCAAATATTTTTGAATAAAGGAGATTGAGAATTTATTTTAAAAGAAATATCTAAATTATCTTATAATCTTCCAGTTACTATCGTTTTTGAACAACAAGAGTGGGGCGAAACAATACATTTCAACTGATTTAATTTTTATTTCAAAATCTATTTTAGATTTTCATGACATAAAAATATACTCCCTTCATAGCATCAGTTGTTATTATTTCAACTGTATACTTATAAAGGGAGCATATCAAAATTTCCAGTAATATTGAATAAGAAAAATATATTTACACAAATCTATCTATATTCTCATAAAATTAATTAAAAGTATTCCTTTCTTTAAAAGTACCTATATAATTGTTTTGTAAGAAACCTTTCAATATCTTAATTTTTCTGTAAAAATTATATTATATCTTGAAATTTTATTTTAATCTATCTTTATTTCTTCTTCATATTTTTGAAATTCTAAATTTGCTTTAAACAAATCTCCATCTATCTCTATATAGAATTTTCCACCTTGTAAGTTTACTAAATCTCTTGCAATAGCAAGTCCTAACCCACTACCTTCAGTATTTCTTGATTCGTCAGCTCTTTTAAATCTTTCCATAATTTCACTTGGGTCAAAATTTAACTCATATGAAGATATGTTTTTCATAACCACCTTTACATTTTCACCATTTTCATAAACATCTATATAAACTCTAGTACTTTCTAAAGAATATTTAGCTATATTTGATAATAGATTTTCAAAAACTCTATACATTCTTCTTCCATCTGCCCATATATACACTTTTTCATTTGGAACATTTAGTCTTATACTTAAATTATTTGTAGATAACTTTTCTTCTAGTTCACCTATACTTTGCCTTAAGAGTTGCACCAAATCAATTTTACTAATTTGTAACTCTATATTTCCACTACTTACTCTACTTGCTTCAAATAAATCCTCTATCAATAATTTTAACCTCTTTGACTTTGATTCTAGTACATTTATATAATCGTTTATATATTCTGGTTGTATAGAATCTTCTTTTTTAATTAAATCTACATAATTTATTATAGAAGTAAGTGGAGTTTTTAAATCATGAGATACATTAGTTATAAGGTCAGATTTCATCCTTTCACTTTTTACCTGTTCTTCTATTGCTTTATCCAGACCTTCTCCAATATTATTTATATTTTCTGCTAAAGATGTAAAATTATCATTTCCACTAATTTTTATCTTATAGTCTAATTCACCATCTTTTATTTTTTCGGTACCTTCTATAACATAACTCAAATAAGAAAGCCTTTTGGTTATATAAAGTGCAAAACCCAAAAATATACATATAGAAAATAACAATCCTAGGCTCACACTTTGAACACTAATTACAATTGTTAAAACCAAAGATATTATTACTATACCAATAACTTTTCTTGCTAAAGATACTTTTTTTATAGCGTTAATGACCTCCCTTACAGTTTTTATTAACCATAAAATCACCCTTACTATAATACTTGACTTAAATATACATATTTTATTTTCTAAATGACTTAACTGAACAGTTATAAAAAATATATTATTTGAAATTAGTAATGATGCTATAGAAATTAGTAATATAATATAAATATCATAGGATGTATCAATAACATACAGAAATAGAAGTATTATTGAGGTAACTATTATTACTGCATTAAATTCCATAGGTATTTTATTGTATATTAATAAAAATACATTGTCTTTCTTTAATGCCTTGTATTTAATTCGTTTACATAATATAATGGACAATAAACATATAATAGCTAAAATTAAACTAGCTACAAAAAATAATTGCACTTTTTCTGTAGCTTGCTTAAACGTTTCAAAGTTATTGTATACAATTCCATCTTCAATACTTAACTCTTTAGGAAAAGATACATAGGCTTCAAAAGCTTTATCCATACCATTTAGTTTTAAATCGATATTATTTAATTCAGATTTTTTTCCATTTAGTTTTTTAGTATAGGAACTTTTTTCTACTCCTTCTATTATTTCTACATCACAATAACCCTTTATGTTTTGCTTAAATTCATCTAAATCATTATATATTGTGTTCGTATAATACTCTCCTGTATATGTATTTCTAATATACATTTTTACATTTTTTAAAGAGTCTAAGTATTCTATAGATGATAGTTTATCATTTACAAAGTTATCATAATCATTATTTAAAGCAACATTTTTTCCGTTTCCTTCTGATTTTGAATCCTCATAATTTAATTTAAGTTTTTCTTCTTTGGTGTATCCACTACTTACAGATAGTTTCAAATTATATAATAAATCTTGAATTGTACTTTCATCAAATATATTGCTGTCATAAAAATCATCAGATATTCGAAAAATTCCACTATTTGTAGAAGTTTTTTGTATATTGTGTTTAGGTTCAGCAAGTCCTATTGATGCAAATAGTATAGCTAATGGAAACGAAATAGATACTATTATTAATGCTACTAACTTTAATGCTCTATATTTTTCCAAGTTGTTCACCTCATCTACATCGTCAATATCTTATATAAAATAAAATTCAATACAAGCATAATTCCCATAGAGTACACTAAGCTACTTGAGAAGAAGTTAAAACATATAAGAATTCCTAATATTTGTGTAAAAGTAAAAACGACTAAAATCAAAATGCAATTAAATATTAAACTCTTTTCTTTCATAAGTTTTCCGCTAAAATTTTTCAATCTTATAACCAACTCCCCACACCACCTTTAAAAATCTTGGTTCTTTTGGATTTATTTCAATCTTTTCTCTTATTCGTCTAATGTGTACTGCTACTGTATTTTCTGAATTAAAACTTTCTTCATTCCATACTTTTTCGTATATCTCATCTATCGAGAAGACTCGTCCTTTATTTTCTAAAAGAAGTTCAATTATTTTATATTCAATTGGTGTCATTTTTATATTTTCGCCATCAATCTTAACTTCTTTTGTCAATGTATTTAGCTCTAGAGCCCCACTTTTTAAAATTTCTTTACATGTATCTTCATAGTTACCTAAGGTTACATATCGCCTTAAGTTTGATTTTACTCTAGCTACAAGTTCTAATAGATTAAATGGTTTTGTTATATAATCGTCAGCTCCAATGTTTAATCCCATTATTTTATCTGTATCTTCACTTTTTGCTGAGATTAAAATTATTGGTATATTTCTTTCTTCACGTATTTTTACAGTTGCTTTGATTCCATCTAATTTAGGCATCATTATGTCCATTAAGATTAGATGGATATCATTTTTTGTTATTACTTCTAATGCTTTCATTCCATCATATGCTTTATGTATTTTAAATCCTTCTGATTTAAGATATATCTCTATTGAATCAACAATCTCTTTATCATCATCTACTACTAATATATTGTACATATTTTCACTTCCTCTATTGTATAATAATCCTTATATTTATTATACAATATCTTTCACTCCCTTTCTCAATAATGACTAAATTGTTATATTGTATTATCTTACATTTTTATAATTTTTCTTTATATCTATATAATAGAATATAAATCTTAAGAAAATATTATCCTAAATCTTAAATATTTCTTAAGATTTAAGATAAATTGAGGTTTATTTGAATTAATTAATTTGAATTATGTTGTTTTCAGATTACTTTCATTTAAGTATTTTGATTGGATTCAGCTGAATTAATGTATATTAATTCTTATTGAGTAGTTTTTATTTTCTAGGAGTAAGAATGGTGGGAGAATCATATTTTACTAATGTTCTTCCACCATTCTTCCTCCTGAATATACTTAGAAGCATTTATTTCACTGCAATAATAGCTACTTATTTAAATTCAATTTTTATACATCCTATCTACTATATACTATACATATCCTATTAAAATTTATATAAACAGAAGATAAACTTATTTCATTTTTTTAACATGTTCAGAATAATAAACAAAATGAAGGTAGAAAAAGTTATAATTTCATACCTTCATTTTGTTTATTATGTATCTATTTGTCATTTTTTTATTTCAAATTCTTAAAATATTCTTCGAGTTCAATTAATTTATCTTCCTCCACTATCACTAAAGTTTTTCAAATAAGAGAATTTAGCTGAATATATCCATCTAATTTTTACCATATAACCTATATGAATTGCATATACCTTAGTTGTATTTTTTATATAATCTAATTATTTCAATATAATTACTAAATATGTTACTAATAAATTTATTTATTTTATTGGCATTTATTATATTGTTTATTAGAATGAATTTAATAAAATTTTTAAATAAAAGGATATTGATAAAATGAGAGTAGCTGAGTATTTGTCACATAAACCTATAGTAGCAGTAGATAATCATGATAGAATTGATGGAAAGTATGCAAACAATTCTGATGCAAAAGCTTTGTCTTTAGAAAAACCCCAAAACAAATTGAGCATTTCCAATACTTACACATATACAACTCTCTTAAATTTGCAGTGAGTGGCTAATAGTGCAATTGATAACACTTATCAAAGTCTCTCAACACCTTATATTCCAACTGTTAAACTATACTTTAGTAGAAAAATCGCACACTACAAAACTTCTATATTTTTATTATATCATAATAATATTATTTTTGAATATGTGTACCAATTTGTGGTATAATAAAAGCAAGAAGAACTACAATCTATTTAGACGTAGAGTGAAGTTCAAATACTAAATGTTTATTCTTTTTGAACTTGATTTTTAGTTCAAAACTAAAGTCACTCCTGCCAGAGTGGCTTTTTACTTTTTTAAATAACTTACTAATTAAGTAAACTATTAAACTGGCAACTAAACTGGCTAGTATGCCCTGTAAAAAATTATCCATACATATTCACCTCCCTTCTATACCTTGGGAGGATAATCTTTTGTATGAACTCCACTCTATAAATTGTAGATTACATCTTCTTGCTAAAAAGATTATAACATATAACTTTTACATATTTTACCTATTATATATTTAACTAAGCAAATTTGAACAAAGCAAAAGCGCCTACCATTTAAGTAGGTGCTTCTTTATTCTTATATATCTTTACTCTAATCTCTATTAGTATTAATTACACCAAAAATATAATCACTAAGAATATTTTTTACTCTTTTAATCTTTTCTAACACTTTTATCAAACAGTATTCCTATTCCTCCTAGTAAAGCCAATATAGAACCAAAATTTCTATATTGTGAAATAGGTTGTTCTAAATATACATTGTATTGGTTGGTATCCATTGTTCCACCATTTTGTCACATAATACAATCTATATTAAATTGCCCTAAGGCTATACAGCAAAATAACACTATTATTCCAATTACAAAAGCAAATATACATATTGTAAGTTTAATATCATTATTTTCTATAAATATACCTCTCATAATTTAGATTTCTTTGTTATTTTTTAATTAATGATATATTATCTACATTTTTTATCTTTAAAATATGTTCAGAATAATAAATAAAATAAAAGTACAAAAACTTATACTTTCATACCTTCATTGTTTTTATTATTTAATTATCTATCATTTTCATTTTTTAAATTATTGATTTATATATATATAAATTCTATCTCAATAAAGTTTTCTAAACAAGAGAATTTATATAAATATTTTTGCAATTTATTCCAAGTCATTCTTCAAAATTCCTATAATACTCTTCTAAATAATATAGTTTTTCTTTACTTATGGACTTATGTGTAGTCGTAAGAGAACGTATAATTTTTCTGTTTTTAGTAGATTTTAATACTTTTTTCTTGAAAGTATCATACTCTTCACTAGTTATTATTATTTTATAATGCGATTGAAATCTTATAATATCTCTAGCTAAAAAATCCTTACAAATTAATCCTTTTAATATTATTTTTATTGTACTCTTATGCCATCCATATATCTGCTTTATGTCTCTTATTATTTCTTTTTTAGATATCAAAGAATCTTTTTCCCATAGATAGCACATTACCACAAATTCTGCTCTTACTAACTGTTCTATTAATATTTCTTCTTCCACATTTTGTCACTCCCTCAAATTCTGTCTAGTTCAAATTAATAATAGAAGCTTCTAATCATAATTGATACAGGTAATTTTTACCATAAAATCTATATATTTAGTATGTTTTTTTTAAGTAAAATGACGTTCATATTTATAAATTTATCCAATTTTCAAACAATCATGTTGAATAATAACTAATTCTGTTGTATTATTGTAGTTGTAGAATAAAACTAAATGGGCAAAACTAGAGAAATTTAGTGACGCAAAGCTATAGGGACTAAGACTTGTAAAGTATATTATAAGTTATGTCAGCCAGTTGCCAAAAAGATATTTTTCTTTTTGTTTTTATGAAAGTTTTTTAGGGGGATAATAATATATGTTTAGAGATAAAATGGATAGATGTACACATATGTTAACTGCTTATATTGGTAGTTCATATGATTATTGTGATTTTATAGATACACAGTTAGATGATTTTATACTAGAATATGGAGAAAATATAGTAGAATCTTGTTTGCATCAAGTGATGGTATTGGTAAGTAAGTATAATTAAATAGACCTTATTTTCTAGAAAACCCTTTTTAGTTTTATCTACTTTTAAATACTATTCTGTTAAAAAATTAATTAAAATATATTTCTAGCATTCACAGTTTTATTTTTTATTAAAACATGATATAATTTTGAGATTTTATTTAAGTACGAAATCAAAGAACACATGGACTGCTGTTTGCCTTCATTTCGTACATAACTTTGTTTCTATTCAAATCTGAAATAAGTTAGACTTTTAATATATTTATATTTGTATTTACCCTAATTTCTTTATTTTTAGAATCTAATACTTCTATAATATTAGTTAATGCCTTCTATACATCATTTTCATTTACAACAAAATTATTATTTATCACCATTACAATTTATAAATTTATCTATATTTAAGGGATGCTTAAATTTAGTTATTATACCTCTATTGCATAAAAGTTCTTTCACATGTTTATTCATATATTTACACAAAATATAAAAAAATTATATAATTCAATTGGAAATAGCATTTTTATATATATTAATGTAAAATTTTGTTTTTATTTGTATCATAAAGGTACTCAAGTCATATATATATATTAGGATATTGAATTTATCCTAATATATATATAGGAGTGGTAAAGAGTGGATAATACAAAGAGTTTAGAATATTATAAAAATAATTTAGAATCATATTCTAGTGATTTAATGAAATTAGTAATTGGATTAACACAGGAGGAATATTTAAATGCAAATACAAGAGTTTATTTAACACCTTGTCAAATATGGAGAATAATAAAATATTTTTTAGTTGGCGAAAGTTATGATTTATATGATGCAAAAGTTAAATTAGATTTTCAGAAAGATTTAAGTTTCAATTTAGATAATGGCATATTAAACGAACTTTCCGAAGAATTAGAATCTCTAATAGATTCTAATTATGTAAAAAACTGCAAACTTAGAGAAGAATTAAAAAGAGCTTTTAGATTGTCTGAGTGTTTAGCTGAAGCTATAAGACAAATAAGTTGTAATGATAACTGTGAATTTTTAGTAGGAAAATTATTTTGCTTATTGGTACAAATTATACTTTTAATAATATCTATTATAGCTAAAATAATTATACTGTTAATATTCTGTAGTGATTGCATTTCATGCAATGATGAAAAAGATGTAAGATCTTCTTTCTGCGATTGTCTAATTTGTGATTTAGAAAAAGAATTGGATGAAATAGAAGAGTTAATTGATGAACTAATTAAATTAGCCATTGCATTTATAAAATGTGGCTCAAAAAAATGTAAACATGATGAACATCACGGCTGTGACTATTGTAATATTTATCATGAAAACTCATCTTATATAAATAATTATGAAGATGATATACAAGAATGCTTTGATAAGTACAAAAAACAATGCTATACAAAAAAATGTAAATGTAATAGAAACTACTAAAAATCTTATTTTTATACAAAATAAAATCTTTCAAAAGCTCTATTAACTATAATAGAACTTGTTATTTTTATCTAATATATTTTGATAGCTAAATATATAGAATAATACAAATAATATGACTTTTTAGCTATTTGAAATATTTTATAATAATATACAAACTATAATACAGAAGAAGTTACTTCAATAGGTTTAAAAATCTAAAAGAGATAGCTTCTTTTGTATAAGTAAAAATCTATAATATTTTTACTTTTTTGAAATCTATAAAAAGACCTTATTTTTATATGTAATTGAGGTCTTTTTTTATTATCTCAAATTTACTGCTATATAATTTTTTCCAATATTTTAACTCAAATAGTAACAATTATAAGTTTAATAATACTATATTATATTAATTTATTATATATCTATTTATAGTAATTGTTAAATTTTCTCTTATAGAAACTGACTTTAATTTAATAAAAAGACAATAAATATATGTAAATATACCTATTGTCTCTTATTTAAATATTTATTTGTATCTAATTTTACTATTATATTTATCACTAAGACTATATTTACATTGTGTAACATTATTACAACTATCTGAACAGTCATCATTATCATAATAGCATAAATTTGGATTATGCATACAATAACTTCTACAGCATTTACAATTATTACAATTACGAAGTTGCGGACAAATTATAAATAATAGTGATAAATCAATCATTCTACAATCAAAGTGTTTTACACAAATATTCTCTATTCCAACAAAAATAGTTTCTATAATATTATCACACTTATCATACCTCAAATCTTTTAGCAAGATAAATTGACAAAATGGTATACTCCAATGTGCAGAATGAAGAGACTGCTGACAATTATCTCCTGTATATATAATCTTAATATTTTTAAATCCTTTTATAACTAATTTTGGCCCTAGTATAGTGTTAATAATCTCCTTATCTTCTATGCATATCTTTACACTTACTTCATTAATACATTCTATATCTGGTTTTTGTGTTGGAACACATAGTATATCATCTTCTATAAATTCTTTATAGTATTTCATACATTTGTTATCTGGATAGTCTTCTAAGGGTGTAATTCCCGTTTTTAAAATACTTTCATTCATATAAATATCTCCTTAATTTTATAATTATATAGAGATTAAAGTTTCTATATACATTTTATATATGATATAAAATCATATATTGTTATAAAAAAGCTAAAAAAATAAAAAATCTTAAAAACATGTAACAAAAAGTCGAAATTTAAATAAATTATATTGAGAGGTAAAAACTTTCAATAAATTATATAAGGAGAGATAAATATGAATAGTAATGCATGTGCTTGTAATATGGATTTAATTGATGTAAGCGGTTTATGTGACATAGACGATGTTACACAGGTTATAAGTCAATATCCTTATTGGTTTCAGATGTATATACCAGAAACATTAAGTATCCCAATACAAAAACCAGATATTGAACAGATAAATTCAGTTAATGTATCAGTGAATATATTGAGAACAAAAGTAGTAAAAACACCTGTATCACCTTTAGATGCTAATTGTGATTTTATACCAAACTTAGAAGGAAAAATCTCTACAGGAAGAAAAATTATTGTTGAGGGTGAATTGTGTCAAAAAATATCTTATACAGCTGATGAAAGATCTCAATCAGTTCATTCTGCACATTTTTATGTACCATTTTCAAGCTATATAGTTATACCACAGAAAATTACTTTTAATAAGGGCACAAAATCAATGAAATTAGACTCACTTGATGTAGACTATCAAGTAAATGCGTGTATAGAAGATTTGTCTGTAAGCCTATTAGATGCAAGAACTATCTCTAAATATACAACATTATTATTATATGCAATACCAAGAAATACATTATAAAATTATAAAAATAAGGAGTAGAGGAAATGTTAAATTCTAATTATACAAATGGCACATCTTATCAATTCCATGATAAATGCTGTTGCGATGATAAGATATTAAATATTGTTGGTGTCTATCCAGAATCAAAAATAGAAAAAGTTTTGCAATGCCCCTGTCCTGAAGATAAAAACAAATGGACAGAGTTTTTTGTATCAGAAACAGTAGATATACCATCACAAAAGCCAAATATAGAAGATATAGTGGAGGTACATTCTTGTGTAGATATAATATCTCAAAGAGTAATAAAAACACCTTTGGTAAACGGATACAGCTCATGTAATGGATACTATATCCCAGGAGAAACTATACCAAATGGAGAATGTACAAATTTGACAGGAAAAAAACTAATAATAGAAGGACTACTAAGACAAAAAATAATCTATACAGCAGCACTGGGTGAACAATCAGTTCATTCTGCAGATTTTAATATACCATTTTCAGTATTTATAATAATAGAGAAAAATACACCACTATACCAACAATTTAAAATAACAGCATATATAGAGGACATATATGCATGTGTATTATCAGAAAGAAGTGTCTTTAAAAATACAACTATTTTTATAAAGGCATCAAAAATATGTTAAGTAATTTAAATAAAATGAGGAGGAATAAAAATGGGATGTAATAAAAAAACTTGTGAATGTGACTTTAATATCAAAACTTTAGGTATATGTGATGTATCAAAATTAAATATGAATGGATGTAAAAAAGAAAACTTAAATTGGACAGAGATTTCAATTCCTGAGATACTTCCCATCCCAAGATTAAAACCTGATATAGAAAATATAGATCAAGTTTATGCAAGTGCAACAATTACTTCAGTAAAACTTATAGAAACTCCATTTGCATATAAATCATATAATTTATATATTAGCTTGGATATATTGAATAAAATAGAAGCTATATTAGATGCGTTTCTAGCAACAAATATACAGACAACAATTAATACATTGATTGGTGGAATAAATGATTTAATATCAACAATTAAGGATGCTATACCTTTAATACCTGGATTAGGTGAGATTATAAATCCTTTATTAGCTAAGTTACAAAGATTACTAGATTTAGTTCAACCATCTGTGAATTCTATTTTATTTGATATTGATAATTTGTTAAATACAATTCAAACTGATATAGCAAGAATAGTATGCGAATCTCTTAATTCTATAATATGCAGAACAGACGATTTAATAAGATTACTAAAATCTATACAAATTGTTATCAATGATATATTTGAAACAGTTAGTACACTTGAAGGACCATTAATAGAAATATTAATAACAACTTTACAAACAATAATTAATAATATCATTACACCTTCATTTGAGATATTAATTGGAGAAAATGGTATATTAATTATACTTGTTGAAAGTTTAAGTAGAATACCAATCGATTGTGACAAGACTAGTGCATTTGCAATACTACAAAATGCTGAAGGAACATGCTTAAATGGAAGAAAACTAATAGTAAATGGTTTATTAAAACAGAAAATAGTATATACTGCTCTAGTAGATGAACAATCAGTTCATTCTGCACATTATGAAGTACCATTTTTAGCATATATAATTCCATATGCCAAATTTGAATGCTTGACATATGAAGAAGGAATAGTTATTTCACCACCTGGAAGACCAGTAGTTACAATAAATGGTTACAGATATAATCCTAAGTTAGACATAGAAGTGGATTTATGTGAGGAATTTATTGTAGATTCATGTATTGAAGATATATATGTAAATGATCTTGATGAAAGAACTATATTTAAAAATATAACATTATTCTTAAAAGCACAATTAAAATCGTTGTGTAATTAAGGTTAATACTATTTTACTAGTATACTATATAAAGTAATATAAACAAACCAAATTAATAACAGTATCTAAATTTTTAAAGGCGTTAATAATACCAAATTTACGCCTTTGAATTTAGTTTAAATACTTAATACCTCACTAAATGAAAGCAATGAAAAAATAGTCTTTGTGCCACGTACGCTTAGATTCAATAATTCATAAAACGTCAAGTAGATATTTAGCTTATTTATAAGTTTATTCCAATAAACCATCCCTTCTTTTTTCTTACTTCTATATAAATTTTTTTAATTTTTAGTTTAGTTAACAAAAAATTTTATTCCATTAATCTACTCTATATTTTTTGATTTTTAAGAAATAATTTTTAATACTTTGATTGATAATATAAGTAAGACAGCTTTTCAGGAGATGATTAAATGACTCTTAAAAACAAGAAGTTTACTATAAATAAGTATGGAATTTTATCTATCATTTTAGTTTTATGCTTGATTTTAACAGGTTTTAATAGCTATGTTAATTATAGTAATAGAAAGTTTAAAGATTATGTTGTTTTCTATGTTCAACATCAAGATGATGAGGTATTGTGGGCTGGTAGTGCTATTGTAAATGCTGTAAAAGAAAGAGGACAAAATAATGTATTTGTGGTTTTAGTGTCTACTGGATGTGGTATATCTGTTTTTGATAGATATAAAAAATATGAAACTCTTACAGATAGCCAAAAATCAGAATACAGAAATAGAGAGTTCTTAGCTTCTCTTAATAATCTAGGAGTAAAAAGAGAAAACATAATAATCTTACCAGAAAAAAATGTAAATGGTACTACTAATTTTAACTCTATGGAAGAAATTGCAATTACTTTTGAAAAAAAATTTAAAAGTGTAACCCATATAGCACATACTTACAAGTTAGATGACCATTTACAACACATAAAAAATGGCTCTGTTATTCAAGGTCTATATAACTCTGGTCAAATCAAAGATGCCAAATACTTTGTAAAACCTAAGTTTGCTCATGAAATAAGTTTTAACAACAAGATAGTTTATAAAGCTCATTCTATTGAGGACTATGAAAAAGTTAAAAATGCATGTGAACAATATAAACTTATTGATGAATCAGAATGTAGAGAGGGTATTGGTTATAAATCTGACCACAAATCTTTTGATAAATTATTAAGTGATAAAAATGTTCCTGCTATACTCCACACTCCTAATTTATAACAAATATTTATTTTAAAATAAATATTTGTTATAAATTCTTAATAATTATGAAATTCCTTTGTTATTTATATTTGTTAATATATTTTTAGAGCTAGTCAATTTATATACTTACTGTTTTCTGAAACCAATTTTTAGTATAAAATAAAAATTGATTAAAAATAAAATTTCGAGGGGGATTAATGAAGTGAATCAAAATATATTGGTTGTAGATGATGATAGGGAAATAGTAGATGCTATAGAATTCTATTTAAAACCTGATAATCTTAACGTTTTAAAAGCATATGATGGGTTAGAAGCTTTGGACATATTAATTGAAAATGATATTAAATTAATAATAATGGATGTAATGATGCCCAATTTAGATGGTCTTAAGACTACTCTCAAGATAAGAGAAAAAAAGAATATTCCTATAATACTTTTATCTGCAAAATCACAGGATATGGACAAAATTATAGGCCTTAATATGGGTGCTGATGATTACATAACTAAACCATTTAATCCACTCGAACTTACTGCACGAGTAAAATCTCAGCTTAGAAGATATATAAACTTAGGAGATTTTAGTAATACAAACAATTCAAATGATACTAATTATATTTTAAAAAGTGGAGGTCTTGAGCTAAATACAGATACAAAAATAGTTTCTTTAGATGGTGAAGAAGTTAAAATGACACCTCTTGAGTATAAAATACTTGTTCTTCTCCTATCACGAAAAGGAAAAATATTCTCTTCTCATGAGATTTATGAAAAAGTTTGGAACGAAGATGCTTATAGCTGCGAAAGAACTGTTGCTGTTCATATTAGAAGAATTAGAGAAAAGATTGAAGTAAATTCAAAAGAACCAAAATATTTAAAGGTGGTGTGGGGTATTGGTTACAAAATTGAAAAACTTAATTATTAATGATTCAAGAGCAAAATTTATTTTATTATTACTATTATTTCTATCGCTTTCTATATTATTTGAGACAATATACGATTTAAATAATAACTTTATTGATATTAATGAATTTAAATATTTATACAATGAGGTAGCTATACCTTGCTTTTACTACTTTGGGCCTCCTTTGTATTTATCAAAAACAAATTTGAAATTTATTTGTGAAGGTATTGCATTATTAAGTTGTATATTGGCTATATTATTTTTTATATTCTATAAAAAAAATAACCAAAATAAAGTTAAATTCTTAGAAAACATTATCACTTTCTTTTCCAATGTAAAGATTGAGTTTACACTTATATTAATTTTAATACTTTTAGCATTACGATTTTACATATTTACAAACACTAAAATGTTCTACAATACAAATTTAATTGTATTTAATTTTATTATTCTATCTGTAATTTATATAATATATGAAAACATAAAGCATGGTGGCTACAATCCAAAAGATATGTCTATAACATGTAGATTCTTTTCAGATCTTGTTAGCAGATATAATAGAAAAACTATAAATAAGAAACTAGCTATAGCATTTTTAATCTCTATAGTTATACAAGCAGTTATTCAGTACATAGCTTTAGTATTATTTATGCGTATATATTACGCTAATGCTATAGTTATAGAGGTTTTATTTACACTTGTAAGTATAATTGCTTGTTCTTATATATACAACTTTTTATCTACTAAGTTTAATTACATAAATAATATCTCAAAAAATATAAAAAACATTGAAAATGGAAATCTAAAATATAAGTTGGAAGTGATAGGAGATGATGAAATATCTGCTTTATCTAAAAGCATAAATAATATAACAGATGGTCTTGAAGCTGCTGTAGATGCTAATATAAAAAGTGAAAGAATGAAAACTGAGCTTATAACAAATGTATCTCATGACTTAAAGACTCCACTTACATCTATACTAAGTTATGTAGATATGTTAAAAAATAACGACCTTGATAAAGAAACTATAAACGACTATATAAATATTTTAGATAAAAAATCACAAAGATTAAAATTATTGATAGAAGATATATTCGAAGCTTCTAAACTTAGTAGTGGTGATGTTGAATTTAATATAACAAAGAGTGATATAAAAGAACTCTTAATTCAAAGTATAGTAGAACTTGAAGATAAAATTCAAAACAGTAATTTAGATTTTATAATAGAAACACCAGAAGACTCTGTATTTACTATGATAGATGGAAAAAAGACTTGGAGGGTCTTTGAAAACCTAATTGGTAATATACTAAAATATTCTATGAAAAATACTAGAGTTTACATAGATATGTTTATAAAAGATGAAAATATAATAGTAACCTTTAAAAATATTTCAAATGATAAATTAAATCTAAAACCAGAAGAATTAATAGAAAGATTTAGAAGAGGTGATATATCCAGAAATACAGATGGCTCTGGTCTGGGCTTATCAATTTCTCAAAATATAATTGAATTACAAAATGCAACTATGGAAATAATTATAGATGCTGATTTATTTAAGGTAACCCTTGCTTTTAAAAAAATTAATTAATATTAAATATATAAGGTTGTAAATTGCAAAATAATTTTTATTTTAAATTACATGCTATAAATAGTTAACTTGTAATTTACAACCTTATTAAAATCATAAAACTATTTTTGATATACATATATACTTATTTTTATATACTTGCTCTAATATATAGTCTTATTTTTTCCTGATTTTTTAGCTTTATATAATTTTTTATCTGCCTCGCTTAAAAATGCTTCAAATGAATCAAAGTCTATCCATTCAGAAATTCCAATGCTTACAGTTATTTTATAGTGAAGTTCTTTAAAATTATATTTAAGTAGACTATTATGAACTTTAGATTCAATATGAATTGCTTTTTCTATATTTTCTGTCAAAACAATAAATTCATCTCCACCATATCTACCAGCGAATAGATAGTAATCTTTAAATGATTGAATGATGTAAGCCATCACTCTTATAACCTCATCTCCCACTAGATGCCCATAATTATCATTTACATGTTTAAAATTATCTATATCGATTATCATTATTGCATAATTTTTAGAATTATCTTTAACAGTATATTTTATATTTCCCATAATGGCTCTTTGATTTAATAAACCAGTTAATTCATCCGTAATAGCCAGTTGCTGAAGTTTTCTGTTTGCCTCTAACAACATAACTCTTTGCTCTTCTATTTCTTTTGTTTTTTCATTAATAATGGCCTCTAGTCTATTATTTTCAGCTTCCATTAAACTTATCGGAAAATACTCACCTATTTTTTGTAAATCATTTGCAACAGAATTATGAACACTACTTATTAATATTTCTCCCTCACATTCAACACATAAGTATGTTATTCTTATTTCTACTTGAAAATTATAGCCTTTTTTAGTTTTCTTACAAACTAGATACTCTCCAAATACAGTATGTGAATTTTTTGAATATTCTTTACTATCTAGCCATAACTTTTCTAAAATAAAACTATCTGGTGATTGTTTTACATACTCTTCTAATAAATACTCTACCTCTTCAATACTATTCCCTACTTCAAACTTTCCAGTACCAATCCAACATATATTTTTGTGAAAAAAAGACATACATTTTTTCACATCCCTCTCTACAAAATATGCATTTATAAACTGCTCAACACGTTCAACATATTTGTTCTTAAACATAATATTATTATCCCCTTATCGTTCTAATAAAGTTATTATATCATGACATTGTGTATTTGTTTAAAGAAAAAAATTTATATCTATACATAATATATTTTTTATGCTTTTTTAGAAGTAAACAAGAAAAAAACCTCCTTGGAGGTCTCTTTCTAAATGTTGGGGTTTATATTTACATATTTATTTGATTATACCTTTTAGTGCGATATTAATACATTTTAAATTATATTTCTCTATAAATCATCATGTATTTCATCTCTCTGTATTTATAATATCACATAGAGTTTCCATAATCAGTTACATCTCTGTTACCTAAGATTACAATTTTGTAATATTTGTAATCTTAGGTATAAATTTACATCCATTCTTTAATATAGTATATGTTTTTTATTAACACTAAAGACCTTTTAAGTCATATTTTTCTAGGAAAAGTTTTAATTCAGAGTAAATTTCTTCTGCTCCACCAACTTTATTTGATTCAATATTTAAAGCTAACAATGGCTCATGTAATGATATTCTAAGTAAAAACCAACCATCTCCATTTGCTTCATTACAATTGACTCTTATACCTTCAAAGTTATTTGGTGCAACAGACCATCCATCAACATTATTAACATGAGAATCTAATTCTTTTAGTATCCCTTCTGCATATGGTCTAAAATCTTCTTTATTGATTCCTATTCTAACTTCTTTTTCTTCCTTTGCTTCTTCAAGGTTTTCTATCAATTCTTCTATAGTCTTTCCCTCTAAAGACAGTTTTGCAACTTTTATTAAAATTTTAGCTATTAAATATGCTCCATCGTCTAAAAAATAATTTTCTTTTAGAGCAGCATGTCCAGATGTCTCTATAGCTAAATGGCACTCTTCACCTTCACTATTTAATCTTATAGCTTCATTTATTACATTTTTATATCCTCTTTTAAATCTATGATGTCTTCCTCCTAATTCGCTTATGAATTTAGCAAGACCTTCTGAAGTAATAGAATCAGTTACTATGGCTGTATTTGGATGTTCTTCTAATATTATTGATGATATAACAGCTATAAGAGCATTTTTATTTATTGGTTTCCCATTTTTACCTACAATAGCAGCTCTATCTACATCTGTATCAAATATTATTCCTAAATCACTCTTATTATCTAATACGGCTTTACAGATGCTTTCCATTGCTTCTTTATTCTCAGGATTTGGTATATGATTTGGGAACATACCGTCTGGGTTCAAAAACTGACTGCCTGTTGTATCTGCTCCCAGTATGTGTAAAACTTTTTCAGCAAAGAACCCTCCAGCTCCATTTCCTGCATCAACTAGTATTTTAAGTCCAGAAAAAGGCTTTTCATAGTTTTTACTTGAGTTTACACCTGTTCTAATTTTATCTATCAATAAATTAGAATAATCTTCTATTAAATTTTTTACTACAGCTGTTCCTTTTTTATCTACTCCTTCAGACTGTACACTATCATTTTTAACAGCTATATCTAACATTTCTTTTATATCTGTTTTTTCTAGACCACCATTTTCTGTAAAAAACTTTAACCCATTATAGTAATAAGGTAAATGGCTAGCTGTAATCATAATTGAACCATCAGAGTGGTATCCATCCATGATAGTTGTCATAAACATTGCTGGTGTTGTAGCAATCTCACAATCAATTACATCACAATTATCATTAATCAAAGTTTCAATAACAGTATTTCTAAATTGACTCCCTGTTATTCTAGAATCAGTTCCTATTGCAACAGTTACTTTATCTTTTTTAGTTTTTTCTTTTAACCAAATATGAAATGCTTTAGCTATTTTTTTTACTTCTTCTACAGTTAAATTAACTTCCTTAGAATCATTTTTATATGCTATTCCTCTAATATCTGTTCCATTTTGCAGCTTGTATATGTCACCCATAAACATTCTCCTTACTCAATTAAAATTTTTATTAAAGATTATAAAATTCCTAACTTATTTAAAATTTACATTATTTAAATATGCATATTTTATAATTTTATTATTAACTATTTTATACTTTCTTTTAATTCTTTTATCTTCTCTTTATATGAAATTGGAGGCTTGTCATTAAATAAAGCTGAAGTACCTACAACATATATATCGACTTTTTTGCCACTCATAAGTCTAATGGTCTCTTTATTTATATTTCCATCAACTTCTATAAATGGAGGATTATCATAATCTTTTAATATCTCCGTAAGCTTATCTAACTTATCCAAAACAGATAGATTAAATTTTTGACCTGCAAATCCTGGATTTACTGTCATTACTAAGATACCCTCAACTAAACCTATATATTCTTCTATTTTATCTACACTAGTTTGAGGACTTATCGCTAATACTGGCCCTATTCCATATTCTCTCAACTTTTGTATATCAGCTTTTACATCTGTGCTTGATTCCACATGAAAAGAAATATACTTTGGTTTTATATAAGACATCATATCAATATACTTATTTGGAGTTTCTGTAGCTAAATGAATATCTAAAGGGATAGTTGTATTTTCACTTATTGATTTTAATAGTTCTGGCCCCATAGCTAAGTTTTTGACAAATATTCCATCCATAACATCACAGTGAAGCAATTTTACATCAGCTTCTTCAAGAGCTTCTAGTTCTTTTTTTAAATTCATTTGGTCTGCACACATTATTGAAGCACAAATAATAGACATAATTCTCCTCCTTAGATATAAATTTTCATTATTTATAAGTTTTCATTTTCTATATCATCAATCATTTGTAATCTTCTTGCATGTCTTTCTCCATTATAACTTGAATTTAACCATTCTTCAACAATTCTCATTGCTAATCCTTTTCCAATAACTCTTTCCCCTAAACAAAGTACATTTGTATTATTGTGTTCTCTCGTGGCTTTAGCTGAAAAACAATCTGACACAACTGCTGCTCTAATTCCTTTAAATTTATTTGCAGCAATAGACATGCCTATTCCTGTACCACAACAAAGTATACCTAAATCTGATTTTTTACTTTGAACATTTTGACTTACTTTTTTTGCATATATTGGAAAATCTACACTTTCTTTTGAAGTTGTTCCTACATCTTCAACTTCTATACCTTTATTTATTAAGTTTTCTTTTATAAATTCCTTTAACTCGTAACCACCATGGTCACATCCAATAGATATTTTCATTAAAAAGCACCCCTCTTTATATAAAATTTTATAATTATCGTAAAAATAAAGCTGTCCCATTGTAGAAATTTCTTTCTATTTTTAAGACAGCTTTAATTGATTTATATCAAACCAATTTATTATTCAATGATATTTACATCTATAATAATTCTTTTATATTTTTTACTATATCTTCAGTAGTTAATCCATAATGTTTTAATAAGTCTGCTGGTGTACCTGATTGACCAAATACATCCTTAACACCAATTCTTCTAACTACTACATCTTTAGTTTCTGCTAAAGCTTCACATACAGCTGAACCTAAACCACCAATTATACTATGCTCTTCTGCTGTAACTACTTTTCCAGTTTTCTTAGCACTTTCTTTTATTAATGTTTCATCTAAAGGTTTTATTGTAGATATATTAACAACTTCTACATTTATACCTTCTTTAGCAAGTTCTTCTGCTGCTTCTAATGCTTTTGCTACCATTATTCCTGTAGCTATCACTGTTATATCAGAACCTTCTCTTAAAACAGTTCCTTTTCCTATTTCAAATTTATAGTTTTCACTGTTTACATCTGGAGTTGCAGCTCTACCTAGTCTTATATATACAGGTCCATTATAATCAATAGATGCAAATATTGATTGTCTTGCTTCTAAAGCATCTGCTGGATTTAACACAACCATATTTGGTATACCTCTCATTAAAGATATATCTTCTATAGCTTGATGGCTTCCTCCATCTTCTCCTACTGTTACTCCTGCATGAGTAGCTGCTATTTTAACATTTAAGTTTGGATATGCTACAGAGTTTCTTATTTGCTCATAGCCTCTTCCTGCTGCAAATATTGCAAAAGTACTTGCAAAAGGTATTTTTCCACAAGTAGCAAGACCTGCTGCTGTACCAATCATGTCACCTTCTGCTATCCCCATATCAAAAAATCTATCTGGAGCAACTTCTTTAAATGATATACTTTTTGTAGCTTTTCCTAAGTCTGCATCCAATACTACTATATCTTTATTTTCTGCAAGTTCTTTTAACACTTGTCCGTAAGCTTCTCTAGTTGCTATTCCCATTCCTATAGACCTCCTTCTAAATCTTTCAATGCTTGTTCTGCTTGTTCTGCATTTGGAGCTGTTCCATGCCATGCAGCATTATTTTCCATAAATGAAACACCCTTACCTTTTACTGTCTTAGCTATTATTACTGTTGGTTTTCCTGTAACTTTTTTAGCTTCATCTATTGCATTTCCTATTTCATCAAAACAATGTCCATTTATTACTATTACATTCCATCCAAAAGATTTAAATTTGTCATCTACTGGACTAACATTCATTACCTCTTCATTAGAACCATCTATTTGTAATCCATTTAAGTCAACAAATGCAATTAAGTTGTCTAATTTATAATGTGATGCTGTCATTGCAGCTTCCCATATTTGACCTTCTTGGATTTCTCCATCACCTAATATAGTATACACTGTATAGTCTTTATTATCTAATTTACCAGCTAGTGCCATACCATTTGCAGCAGATAAACCTTGTCCAAGAGAACCAGTAGACATATCTACTCCTGCTACTTTTTTCATGTCTGGATGTCCTTGTAACTTAGAACCAAACTTTCTAAGTGTCAATAATTCTTCTTCTGGGAAAAATCCTTTTTCTGCTAATGTAGCATATAAAGCTGGTGCTGCATGACCTTTTGATAGAACAAATCTATCTCTATCATCCATTTTTGGATTTTCTACACATATGTTCATTTTATCAAAATATAACACTGTTAACATGTCAGCTATTGATAATGAACCACCTGGATGCCCGCTTTTAGCTTCTGCAACCATTTTTATTATGTTTTTTCTAATATTATTAGAATGATCTCTAAGAGTGCTCATACTTTTTTCCTCCTGTTATTTTTTAAGACCTTACATTTTCTTATCCTACAGTAGATTTTACAATTTTTTTTAAAATAATACAAATGTTTTTTTAAGATTTTACTGCAACTTTTATTTCTTCTCCGTTCATTAAAGCTGTAATACCCTCTTTAAATTCGTCTAAACCAACAGTTCTTGTAACTAATGCTTCTGTATTTACTTTTCCACTAGCCATTAAATCTAATGCTATAATCCAAGAACTTGGTTTTTGTGATCTACTTCCAATATATTGTAACTCTCTTTGAATTATTGCTTCTTGATCCATTTCATTTAGTTTTTTGGCAAATATCCCAACTTGTACGAAAGTTCCTTTCTTTCTAAGTAATCTTAAAGCTTCATTAACTGCTGGCATAAATCCAGAACAATCAAATCCTTTATTTACTCCATTTCCATCAGTCATTTCATTTACTACATCTGCTAGACTTTCTTCCATTACGTTTACAGTTCTATCTACTCCAAGATTTTTAGCTATTTCTAATCTTTCTTTATCTTTTGTAACACCAGACATTATAACTGTAGCACCTTGAGATTTAACAACTTGAGCTAATAGTAAACCTATTGGTCCTGGTCCTATTATTAATACTGTATCATCACTTTCTATAGTAGTTTTTTCAAGAGCTGCATGAACACAACAAGCTAGTGGCTCTGTAAGAGCTGCTGATAATAAAGATACATTTTCAGGAAGTACATGTATGCTTTCCTCTCTTGATAATACATATTCAGCAAAACTTCCATCTGCTTGAGTACCAATACCTTTTCTAGTTGGGCATAAATTGTAGTCTTTAGTTGCACAATATATACATTTTTCACAAGTTGCAAAAGTAGTTTCTGATGTAACTCTATCTCCTACTTTTATATTTTTAACATCTTCACCAATTTCTACGACAATTCCAGAAAATTCATGACCTAAAGTTACTGGAGCTTTTATATTTGCATATTCCCCTTTAAATGAATGTATATCTGAACCACATATACCACTGTATTCTACTTTTATTTTAACTTTATCTCCTGTAGCTTTTGGCTCTTCTACCTCTAATACTTCTACATTATCATAACCTGGTTTAGTTTTAACTACTGCCTTCATTTATTTTTCAACCCCTTGTGGTAAAATTAATATCTTATTAAATTCTTCTTTTCTATCTCTTATCATTTCAAATGCTTTATAAGTATCTTCAAGTGAAAATCTATGAGATACCATTTCTTTTAATTTTATTTTTCCTTCATTAACTAGAGTGATTCCTTTAGTCCACTCTTGTCCTGGGAATGGTGCAGAATAAGAATTCCAGAAACCTTTTAACTCTAGTTCTTTTCTAAATATATTTTCAAATGCTTCTTCAGATAAAGTTATATCTGAATATGCTATCCCTAAAAATCCTATTTTACTTTTCTTTTTAGTTATAAGTAAACATTGTTCTTGAGTTATTTTAGAGCCTGCACATTCAAGTGCTATATCAACACCTTTTCCACCAGTAAGTTCTTTTATTTTTTCTACTGGGTTTACATCTTTAGCATTAATTATTATATCAGCACCTAATTCTTTTGATTCTCTTAATTTATTATCAGATATATCAACTGCTATAATTGTTCCAGCTCCTGCTATCTTAAGTCCTTGTATTACTAGTTGACCCATTGTTCCACTACCCATTACAGCTACAGTATCTCCAACTTGGATACCTATATTAAGTACTCCATGCATAGCAACTGCAAGTGGTTCTATCATAGCGGCATCTTCAAAATCCATGTCTCCTATTGGTAAAACATTTGTAGCTTTTATGTTTGCATATTCTGCAAAAGCTCCAAAAGTTTTAGCTCCTAACATACCATGGTCATCACATAATGAAAATAACCCTCTCTTACAATATTCACACTCATTGCAAGGTATAAAAGGAATCGCAACTACTCTATCTCCAACTTTTACATTTTTTACATCCTTACCAACTTCTGCAATTACTCCAGAAAATTCATGTCCTGGTATAGCTGGAACTGGATATTTCCAATGTTTTAATACTCTTGGAGGATCTGACCCACATATTCCTGCTGCCATAACTTTTATTTTTACTTCATCACTTTCACATGGTTTTATTTCTATATCTTCAAATCTCATATCATTTGTGCCATGTAATACTGCTGCTTTCACGATAAATCTCCTCCTTTTGTATTTTGTATTTTTTAAAAATTTATAAAAAATATTACTCTTTTCTAGTAGCTGCTAAATGTTAAATTTTCGCATACTTTACTAAAAAAGAGTAATCTCTATTAACTAAATATTAGAATATTCCAAGTGAAGAAACTAATTGAGATAATTTCAATATTCCCCATTTTAGTAAGTTACCACCTGTATCTATACTTGTAACCATTGTTGTTCCTTCTGGCATCATATTTGCTTGTTGTAATAATTGCGTATGAACATCTGCAAAATTTGTAGCCATATAAAGTGATATAGCTATTACTATAGTTCCTGTTATCACTGATTGAACTATATTACCTTTTCTAAAACATACTATAAATGCCATATAGAATGGTATTGTTGCTAAGTCACCAAATGGTAAAACTTTATTTCCTGGTAATATAACTGCTAAGAATAGAGTTATAGGAACAAGTATAAGAGCTGTTGATATAACTGCTGGATGTCCAGTTGCTACTGCTGCATCTAGGCCTATATAAAGTTCTCTATCTCCATATTTTGCTTGTAAGAAATCTCTTATTGATTCTGAAATTGGAATTAAACCTTCCATTAATATTCTAACCATTCTAGGCATAAGTAACATTACTGCACCCATTGATATACCTACATTGAATATTCCTGCTACATCGTATCCAGCAAGAGCTCCAAGTATTATCCCTAGTATAATACCCATCATCATTGGTTCACCAAATATACCGAATTTTTTTTGTATAGAATCTGGGTCTGCTTGTATTTTATTTATTCCTGGTATTTTTTCAACAAATTTACCTACTAAATATCCAAGTGGAGCAAATGAAGCTGTTGAACCAGTTGGTAATGCTATACCTTCTAAATCATAAAACTCCTGAACATTCTTGGCTGTTTTTTCTGCAATAAATAGTACTAATAATTCCATTAATATTGCACAGAATATAGCCCAGATATAACTTCCTGTTACTATATATCCAACTGCACCTGCTACTATAAAGTGCCAATAATTCCATATATCAACGTTTAATATCTTTGTTTTATTGAAGTATAATAATAGTAAGTTTACTAATAAACAAACTGGTATTAATATTGGTGCAACTGGTGAAGCCCATGTTGCTGATGCTGTTGTTGGCCAACCAACATCTATTACTGTTAAATTAAGTCCAAATCTCTCAACCATTCCTTGAGCTGCTGGCCCTAGTGTTGAAGTTAATAGGTTTACAACTAAGTTTATACCCACAAACCCTATACCAATTGTAAGACCTGATTTTAAAGCTTTTGTAAATTTAATTCTAAATATCATTCCTAAGACTACAATTGTTATTGGTAGTATTACTGTTGGTCCCATGTTTAAAATGTACTGTACTACTGCTAATAATTTATCCATTTATAAATCCTCCTTTTTCTGTTTTTTTAATATGATTTCAATTTATTTATGATAGGATTATTTTAAAGCATCTAATATTTTTTTATCTAATGCTGCTGTATTAACTCCAGTTATATACGCTGTTGCTTTTATTGCTGGTATATTATAAGTTGTTGGTAATATAGTTGTTGATACTATTAAATCTGCTCCATCTTGCTTTGTTGCACATTCAGCTATTTTGCATTGTATAACTTCTGCTTGTATATTATTTTCTTTAACTAATCTTTCTACCTTATCACAAACTACTGTTGATGTTGCTATTCCTGCTCCACATGCTACTAATATTTTTTTCATTTTTATTTCCTCCTAATAATTTTTATTTTCTTATTTTTATTGTTAGTATCTTTTATTCTTTTATTTTTTATAAAGACTTTATTGTCTTTAAAACTTCTTCTTTGTCAGTAGAATCCATTAGCTTCTCAACTAATTCTTTATTTTGCATAATCCCCATCAATTCTGTTAATACAGACAATTGACTGTGTGGTTGATTAAGCCCCAAAACGAAAGCTAAATTTACAGGTACTTTTTCATCTTGGTCTTCCATAGAACTAAATACTACTGGTTCATTAAAAGTACAGACTGCTATAAATTGTTCTTTAATATATTCTGCATCTGTATGTGGTATAGCTACTCCATAATCACCTAAGTTTAAACCTGTTGGAAATACATTTTCTCTCCCTAGTATTTTTTCTCCAAATTCTTCTTTTACAAAGCCTAATTCAAAAACTTTATTATGTATTTCCTTAAAGAAATCTTCTTTTGTTTTACAATCCATTTTAAGGTTTATAACTTTATCACTTACAAAATTTATAAACTCCATATTTGCACCTCCTAATTGCTCTTATCTCATATCTTGTTTTTCTTGTCTTTATATAAAGCATATGCCGTGCCAAAAAGTGGCTTTTTTTGTGAAATAAAAGAAAATGTTTTCCTTGAAATAATGTTCAATCGCAGGATTTTAGCCGACTTTCATAGATAAATTTTTTTTAATTTTTATTTTAATTTTCACTTGTTAAGCACTTAACTATCCATATATTTTTATATTTTCGTGGTTTTTTTTGTTATAGAAATGGTTTTTTTATTTTTTATGGGTGGTTTTTTCTGTTTCTTAGCTATTTTATAAAATTATTCAATCTAAACAACATTAATTTTCGTATTTATTGTTTAATTATTTCAGTGTGAATGAATTTTCATATAATTGTCTATCAAAATTCACGTTACGCATAATTAAATTCATAGTATGTTTTTATTTATATAATAAAATCAATATGAAAATATATAAAACTTAATATGAAAAGGAGATAAGAATGAAAAGAAAAAATTTATTAAAGATAGTATTTTTATGTAGTATTTTATTTGTTTCTGGTGTTTTCGCAAAGCAAGTCTTTGCATCTCAAAGTAAGTCGAAAAAAACACTTACTATAACTGTAAATGGTTATGATGTAACACTATCTAAAGAGGGAATTTTTAATAGTCAAAACGTAAAGCAACTTAATTCAACAAATCAAAATAGTATAACAATAAAAAACTCTAAAAGTGTAAACAGTGTCAAAATAGATGATAAAGAAATTAATGTAAATGATAAATCAACTTTTAAATTGAAAGAAATCAGTAGCTCTTCTAAAATAAAAATATCTGTAATGTATAGTGGTGAGAATTCATATAGAAATTATTACATAAATTCTCTTTCAAAAGATTTTCCAAAGTATACTGTTACTGCAAATAGCCCTTATGATGGTGATTATTATCTTACTACACACAATGAAGAATATAATTTTGTATTTAAATTAAATAACAAAGGAAATATAGTTTTTTACAAGGAAGTCGAATCAAATCCTTTTGATTTTAAAAAAATCACTACAGATGATGGTAAAGTTAGATATGGATATTTACTTCAAGATAAAGACTCAACAAAACGAATAAGTTCTGTTGGATACTCACCAACATATCTTGTTATATTAGATGAAAATTATAATGAAATAAATAAAATTACTATGGAAAAAAATAAAAACATAGAATCTGGTACTGAGTTAGAAAACCATGACTTTATATACATAAATGATAATCACTATATTGTTTCTAGTTATCAAAAATCTAAGGCAACAAACATTCCTTCAAACTTGAATAAAGGAAATTCACCTTATGTGGTAAATAGTGTACTACAAGAAATAAAAGATGGTAAAGTTGTATGGCAGTGGGAAAGTATTGACCATGAAAAACTATATAAAGAAAGTGTTGAACAAAATAATTTTAGCGAAAAAAGTGATACATCTTTAGACTATGTACATTTTAATTCTATGACTATTGACCCCAAGGACGGAAATCTAATCTGCTCATTTAGAAATTTAGATGAAGTTATTAAATTAGATAGAAAAACAGGAGAAATTATTTGGACCCTAGGAGGATTGGGTGATGAGTTCAATTTAACAGATAATCAAAAGTTCTCAAGACAGCATAATGCTAGAATTACAGATGATGGATATATAACCTTATATGATAATGGTGTAAAAAATAAATCTACAAGAGTTATTAAAATAAAATTGGATGAAGAAAATAAAAAAGTTACTGAATATCGCTCATATGACATAAATGACTATTACAAATATATGGGTTCAGTTCAAGAAATAGATAGTGAAAAAGATGTATTCTTAGTTGGAACTGGTGGAAAGGCTGGAGAAAAGCAAGATTTAGTAGCTATAGAAAAAGATTTCTCTAATGATAAAGTTTATTTCAGATTCTCCTTTAAGAGTGGTGAAAGTATGTATAGATGCTATAAAATTCAATAAAAAACTTACCTTAAAATAAAATATCAATTTTAATTAATACAAATCTTGCAAGGAAAATAAATCTATTATTTTTACTTGCAGGGTTATTATTTTCCTTAATTTTAATATAAAAAGCAGGTGTCAACTTTTATGTTTCTATAACACCTGCTTTGATATTAGAAAATTACTATAACACCAACATATTTGATATTTTCCTGACTACTGTTTTTAATTTCTTATATTCTACTAGATATTTCTATTTATTTGGTATATGTATAAATTATTATAATACATATTCCATCTTTTATTACTGCTCTTTCTTAGTATCTGCATATACAAATCTTTATGATTCTAAAATTTCATAAATTAATATAAAAAAAGCCCTGTATTTTAGCAATATATTTGCTTTTTAATAATTTATAACAAGTCTATAAAAAATAAAATCACTAATTATTATTATTTTGTATGTTTGCTATCTACAAATAAAAAGGCTAACACTATAAAATTAAATAAATCAATCTTATAGTATTAACCTTATATTAAACAATTAACTATCTATCAATTAAACTTACCTTAAAACTTGTGCTAAAATAAATTTTTCTATTTAATTTTTTATATTATTTTTCATGTTTAAAATTAACTTAATATCTTTTTTATTTCATTTTTATCTTCAGTATTTAATAAAATTTCCAAAGTATGCTGGTCATTAATCTTTGAAAATAAGCTTCGTATTTCTTTTTTATTATTCTCTTTAAGTGCTAATAAAACCACTAAATCTACCATAAATTTATTATCCCACACTATAGGCTTATTTAATCTTGCTATAGCTATTGCTGGTTTTATAACATTTTCTGGAAGCCCATGTGGTACAGCAACTTTTGAAGCCATTACAACACTTCCCATAGCTTCCCTTTTATACACACTTAATATATATTTTGAGTCTACATACCCACCTTCTTCAAGCTTTGATACAAGAGTGTCGATTATATACTCCTTTGAGATTCCTTCAAAATCATATAAAATCAAATCTTCATGTATTAAATTATCCAATTGATTATCGCTACTCAAAGATGGTTGTTTATTATTTAAATGTTCTAATACCTTGTTAATTCCATTTTTTCCAAGTACCTCATTATAAGAAATAAAAGGTACATTTTTATAATCTATATCAATTGTGCCACAAATAGCAATAATATTATATTCAGCTTCAATGTCATTTAATTCATCTTCTAAATTATTATTTAAAAAAGCAATTGGCTTTACTTCAATTGAAGCATCATATTCCTCAATTTGCTTTTCTATATGTTCCTTTAAGTTTAAAGCTGTACCTACCCCACTTAAACATAATGTAATAATTACATTTTTCTTTCCATATTCATTTTTTCTATAACTAAATTTATTCGTATTTACCATAGCATAATTTTTATTTTTCTTTAAATCTGCTATTATACCATCTAAACTTTTTCCTTCAATTGTCGCCAATTTTCCTGCTTCCATTGCTAATAATGTATCCACCCTGTTTACAGTCTTACATCTAATACCAAGTCTTTTTTCAACCTCATCACCAAGGATTACTAGAGAACCCATATCAATTAGAACCAAAATTCCTTTCTGTGCTTCTATCTTTTTAAGTTCATCCAATACATGTTCTATTCCCTCTGCTGGTGAATCTGTAAGTGCTATTTCTATACCCAGTGTACATTCTATACCAAGAATGTGATTTACAACATTAGACATTTCAATTCCAACTTTACCATGCGTAACTATAACTACTTTTACTTTATCTTTTATACTTTCTTCATTGTAACAAAATTTATTTATATAATATGCTAAATATCCAAGTTCATCCTCTGGGAATGTAACTTGTGTTAAATCTTCCACTATTCCCATTACATATCTGGATAATTCATATTCCATTGGCATTGATGCTTTTATCTTATCCAAACTTGGATTTATTATAGTTTTTCCATCTCTTATTCTGTCTATAGCATGCTCAATATGAATTGCTAAAGCTAAATACAGCCCCTGATTTACATGCTTAAACTGCTCTTTAATAAATACAATTACTTTGTCCATTATCTCTAGTGTGGATTCTTTTAACTGTCCACCCCAGTCTATTCGACTTCTTCTATCAGACAAGTTTTTATTGTTTTTAATAGCATTAAATTTATTGTCTAACTTTTCTATAAATGCATTTTTTAACTCTTCTTCTGAAAAACACTTACTTTCTAGAACTTTTAATTCTTTTTCTGCATAATTGTATATTTCACTTATCTCATTATCAGACAAAATTCTATTTTTCCCACTTACTAATTCACTAATATCTATATATATATCTTCAACTGAAAACTCAGAATACTTTTCATCTTCACAATTACAATCATAATATCCACTTTTTATATAATCTCTCAAGCTATCTAAATCTATAATTACCTTGTCACTAGAAAATATTGCCTTACTAAAAGCTCTAGCACAAGTTACTTGTATATCACTCTTTAACTGTCCTATATTCCCAGTACATTTATAATTCATAAGTGCACACATCACTTCTTTAGTTATTATAAAGTTTTTATTTACTCTTTTTGCTTCTCTTTCAAAGAATTTTATTATTATTTCATATCTTTCAGATTTTGGTCTTTCACTCATATTTGGTAAGTTTATTACCATTGGTATACGTCTTCTAAATGTTTGAAGTAAATTAGAATCTGGATTTTCTGTTGTAGCACTTATTATGAGAACATTTGCCTTTCTATTAGAACTACTCTCTCCTAACCTCCTAAATTCACCTCTATCTATTAAAGAAAATAATATTTCTTGACCAGCAGCAGGTAATCTATGAATTTCATCCAAAAACAAAATTCCATTATTGGCTTGCTCTACAAGACCCTCTCTATTTGCATCTGCACCTGTGTATGCACCTTTTACTACTCCAAATAGCTGAGCTATCAATAGATTAGGATTTTCTGCATAATCTGCACAGTTAAATACTATGAATGGACTATTTTCTTCTTTGATATTATTTTTCACAGCATATTTGTACATACATGTAGCTAACTCACTCTTACCTACACCTGTTTCTCCATATATTATAGTATGAAGACCATTAGGAGGATACATTATTGCTGATTTAGCTAGGTTTACTTTTTCTTTCAAACTGCCTTTTATACCTATTAATTCTTCAAACCCATCTTCTTCTACAGCTTTACTAACTTTTACATGTTTTCCAGATGATACTAGTTCTTTATCTTTTATTTCAGCTTTCGATTGACTTAAGTTTTCTTCTTTTAGTAATTTTGATACTGCACTTCTTGATATATTATAGCCATTTTCGGTTAAAATTTCAGTTATTTTTCTTTCAGACATTTGAGGATTCTCATTTACAATCTTAGATATATCCTTTATTAATATTTGTTTTCTTCTTTCTCTTGAATCTAAAATATTATTCTTTTTTCTAACCGCTATTACTTCAGACCTAGCTACATTTAATATTTCAGCAAGTTCTTGGTCAGTGTATGGATTTTTCTTGTCTTCTCTTTGTATCTCTCTTAATATTTTATCCATATTTCGCCTCCTTACTTTAAATTTTAGTTTATTTCAATATATTATACACCAAAATAAGACTAGGCAAAATAGCCTAGCCTTATTACTTAGAATTTCCATAAGAACTTCTATTAAAATTATAACCATAACTATATGATTATAATTTTAAAGAAGCACCTTCCCAATCCTTCATAAAGCTATCTATTCCTTTGTCTGTCAAAGGATGCTTAATCATTTGGTTTATAACTTTAAGAGGAACTGTTGCTATATCAGCTCCCATTCTAGCAGCTTGTAAAACATGTATTGGATTTCTAACACTAGCAACTATTATTTGAGACTCAATACTATTTACACTGAAGATGTCAACAATTTCTTCAATTAAATCAAGACCATTTTGTGATATATCGTCTAATCTTCCAACAAAAGGACTTACATATGTAGCTCCAGCTCTAGCAGCTAAAAGAGCTTGCCCAGCAGAGAATATAAGTGTAACATTAGTTTTTATACCTTTACTAGATAATACTTTTACTGCCTTTAAACCTTCTGCTGTCATAGGTATTTTTATAACTATATTTTTATGTATCTTAGATAATTTTTCTGCTTCTTCTATCATACCCTTGTGCTCTAAACTTATTACTTCTGCACTTATTGGTCCATCTACTATCTCACTGATTTCCTTAACTACTTCTATAAAATCTCTACCTTCTTTAGCTATTAGAGATGGATTTGTAGTAACTCCACATATTACACCTAAATCATTTGCTTCCTTTATTTCTTCAATATTAGCTGTGTCTATAAAAAATCTCATTTAAAAAATCCTCCATAATTAGAATATGTGCTAAACACAAGTATATAATATCATAAATTATCTAAATTTTACAGTTCCATTATCTATAGATTCAACTACTGCTAAAGATTCTAATCTTACATCATTGGCCTTTAAAAGTGCTCCTCCAGCTTGGAATCCTTTTTCAATAACAATCCCTACTCCAACTAAGTTTGCATTTGCTTGTTCAATTAAATCTTTAAGACCAAGAGCGGCTCTTCCATTAGCTAAAAAATCATCTACTACCAATATGTTTTCACCTTCGTTTATATACTTTTTAGAAACTTTTACTGCATATTCTTTTGCCTTAGTAAATGAATATACATTAGTTTCATACACATCAGTATCTAAGTTTTTAGATTCTGATTTTTTCGCAAAAACTACAGGTGCATTGTCAAAGTATTGTGAAACAATTGATGCTATAGCTATTCCTGAAGCCTCTATTGTAAATATTTTATCTACCTTTTCTCCAGTAAATCTCTCTTTAAATTCTTTTCCTATTTCATTTAAAAAAGCTACATCAATTTGATGATTTAAAAAACTATCGACTTTTAGTATATCATTTCCTGAAACACTACCTTCTCTTAATATCTTTTCCTCTAAAGCCTTCATTGTACTCCCACCTAAACCTTTCTAAATTATATTAATCTTAATAAAAAAAATTATATTCTCTTTAATTTTACTCTCTACATTGCTTGTATTTTATCTTAGAATACTAAAAAAGCTCCTGTCTATATCATAGACAGGAGCTTAAAATTCAAAGTAACCAACTTAATATATAATTTAAAATAAGTATAAACTATATCATCTTCACTCCTGTAGTTAAGCTATTATTGGTAGCTTAGTAGAAACATTTGAACCATATTATCAAAAGTATACAGGTAAACATATTAATTTATTCTTTTTAATTATATATTATAATTCTCTATTATTCAACAAATAATTCAAACTGTGTAGAATAAAACATTCACTAGTTACTTGACAAAATTCAACCTTTTTAAGTAAACTTATAGATTTTCCATAAAGATATAACTTTTTTCTATATTATCTAGAAGTACTTCATCCTTGTTTATATTAGCTATTTTAGCAATAGCTTTTTTTACTCCATTAGACTTTATTAGTTCTTGTAATTCTACACTTTGAGCATCTTCACTATTGTTATAATGAAGTGCTGCACCTATTCCAAGAATTAAGTTATCAACTGTTAAGCCATATGATTTTGCAGTCATTAGAGGTTTAATTAATCTATCTTTATCACTTAATTTTCTAAGTGGCTCTCTTCCAACTCTGACTACATCATCATTAAGATATGGATTTTTAAATCTATTTAAAATCTTATCAATATATTTATAATGTGCTTCTGAATCAAAATTATATTTTTTAATTAATCCTTCTCCACTTTCTGTCATTGCATTTTTCACTATATTACAAATATATTCATCATTTATACTTTCTTCTATTGTTTTGTATCCCTTTAAGTACCCTATATAAGCAGTTATAGCATGGCCTGTATTTAGTGTAAATAACTTACGTTCTATATAAGCCATAAGGTTATCAGCTAAATTCATTCCAACTATATTAGGTATTTCTCCTTTAAATCCTTGCTTTTCAACATTCCACTCATAAAAATTTTCAACAGTTACATCAAGAGGATTCTCATTTTTACCAGGAGGAACTATTCTGTCAACTGAACAGTTAGGGAAACCAATATAGTTCTCTAAATAGTCTTCTTCTTCTTTATTTAGACACTTAAGTATTTCCTCTTTTAAAGAAGAACTTGCATATATTGCATTTTCACAAGCTATTATATTTAAATTATTTGTTAATCCTTTTTCTTTTCTAGTTTTTATACCTCTAGCAATTGTAGGGGCTATTTTAGTTAAAACCAAAGGGCCAACTGCTGTAGTTATTATTTCAGCTTCTACAATCTCATCTATTATTTCTTCTTTTATAGATGAAACTGCACTTATATTGTCAATTATCTCATCTACACATTCTACATCTCTTATGTGTATAGTATATTTTTTATCTTTATTTATTGAATTTAATATTTCTTCATTAACATCAGCAAATACAACATGATAACCTGACTTAACTAACAAACCTCCAATAAATCCTCTTCCAATATTTCCTGCTCCAAATTGGATTGCCTTTTTCATTTTAAGTTCCTCCTAAGATTAGTTGGCAAAAGCTTCCATAAAAGCTTGTTTGTCATTTGAATTTTTTAGTCTCTCTGTTAAATCATCATCTAAAACTATTGCTATATTAGATAGTATCTCTAAATGCTCATCTCCAACACCAGCTATTCCTATTAATAAATATGCCTTTTCTCCATCAAAATCTATACCATTAGGGAATTGTAGTATAACTATTCCAGAAGATAATATTTCTTTTTTCGCTTCATTTACACCATGTGGAATAGCAACACCCATGCCCATGTATGTAGTCATTACCTTTTCTCTTTCCAACATTGCTGGTATATATTCTTCTTTTACATATCCATTTTCAAATAGTTTTCTTCCTGCTAAAGTTATAGCTTCTTCCTTTGAAACACTATCTAATCCTAAAAATATATTATTCTCATTTAATACTTTACTCATAATATCAACCTTCCTTTTTTTAATGTAAATTTTATTTATCTATTAATGTTTTTAATTTATTTGTATAAAAATTAAAAACTATATCTTTTATTTCTAATGTCATCTCTTGTATAGAAAATTTGTTTATTTTATTAGTAAAAACAAAATTATCTATTAATGAGCCACTTACTTCACTCATTATTTGTCTTTGATAATTTGGTGAATCTTTAGGAAGTAACATAAAAACCACATTCTCAATTTCTTCCTTAGAATTTAGCTTTATGTTATTTTCTAATCTTATTATTGCTAACTTCATAATATCTATTCTTTCACTCATACAATGTAATAATAAAATCCTTGATTCTTCTATATATGGAATTGATATTTTTAATCTTTCTTCTAAGGATTCTTTTATAGATATTGCATCTTCACTAGATTTTACAAATATTTTTGATGAATCCATAATAAGTTCATCTAAGTTTTTACTTTTAAATTTTTTAAATTGAATTTCATCTAAAAACTGAAGAATATCTCTTCCTATGTTCATACTTTCTGTTATCTGTTCATATACTTTATTTTTATTTTTAGTATCACCTTTTACTTTTAAACCCATTAATTTGTTTTGAGCTATAGACTTTATTTTTTCTTTGATTATCAGCTCATCATCTGAACTCATAAATGGACCTACACATATATAATCTAAGTTTGTATTTAATTCTACTGTAGATACAATTAAATCGACTTCTTTTTCTTTTAAATATTCCTCATCTATGTTTATAGCTGAAATAGTTTCAAGTATATTTAGATTTGGAAATTTATTTTCAATTTTAGTTGATAAAAACCTTGAAGTTCCTATTCCAGTAGGACATGCTACAACAATATTTATATTAGCATGCATCATTAGATTTTTTTCTATGGCTGATGCAAAATGCATTGCAATATATCCTATTTCAGATTCAGGTATTGAATTTATATTTAGCTTATCTTTTATGACTTTAGAAACCTTTTCGACTCCATTATAAGCATATGAATACTTAGTTTTTATTTCATCTAAAAGGGGATTTCTTATTTCTAGTCCCATATTCAATCTGTTTATGGAAGGTCCCAGATGGTTTGCTAGGTCTTTAAATAATCTTTCATCATTTTTAAGACTTATCTTAAATTCATCTTCTGCCAAATCTATCATTTTATTTGTAATGTCCATTACTTCTATGTCATCTAAGTTTAACTCTTTATGACTTGAAGATGACCTTTGCTTTGCACCTCTAATGTGCATAGTTATATATCCAACTTCATCTAATGGTATATCCATACTAAAATCAACTGCCATACCTTTTACGATTTCCTGAGCTAATTTAAACTCTTCGGTTAAAGATAATTCCTTTAGAAAATCTTTCTCCATAGTTATATTTTCACCATTTTTTATCCTCTGTAAAGCTAATGAAATATGAACTACAAGCCCTATATATGCACTATCAGCTAAATTTACATCTAACTCTGAAAGCTTCTTTGTTAATGTACTTTCAACTTTTCTTATTATGCACTTGTCCATTAAATTTAAAAGTCTATTTTCACTTAAAATTTCTATTGCTTTATCAGTTTGTATATTCTCACTTATATTTCTGACCATATCCAATATTTCTTTTTCATTAAATGAGTCATATATAAGGTTTACATATGCTTCTCTAAAGTTTTTTTCCTGACCTTTGAGATACACACCAAGCCCTGGTTTTCTAATAAGCTCAATATCAAATCTTTCTAGCCATTCACTTGCTAGTGCAAAATCATTATTTAGTACTCCTTCAGATACCTTTAATATTTTTGCAAAGTAGTAAGATTTTACTGGCTCATTAGAAACTAGTAGCTTTGATAATATAATTAAGTTTCTTTCTTCTTTGTTATATTCTTTTTCTATTTTTTCCTCTTCTAACAACTCAATTATAAAATTTTGATTTTCTGTATTCTCTTCTAAAATCAAACCTACACCTGGTTTTTTTACAAAATTAAAATCATTTTCATCAAACCATTTTTCAATTCCTGACATATCTCTAAGTACAGTTCTTGAGCTTAACTCTAACTCTCCTGCAATTTCAGAAACAGTTATTGGAATATTTTTTTTAGAATTTTCTACTATCATGAGTATTATCTTTTTTTGTCTAGATGTAATCTTCTTTTTTTTCAAATCATCCACTCCTAATCAGTGGTACTTTTTATTTTTTATTTAGATTCTAATCTTTTAAACAGTATATCTAAATTGGGGTCATTTAAAAAGTTATTTATTGATACTATCTCAACATTTGAATTGTTTTTGGCAACTCTTTCAACTAATGTGTTGTGAGTTACTACTATTTGTGTATCATCTGGAAGATTATCAACAGATGAATTTGTAATTTCTATATCTAAATTCAAGTTTTTTATTCTATTTTTAAATCTAGAAGCTCCCATTGCACTAGAACCCATTCCTGCATCACATGCAAATACAATCTTCTTAATTTCATTTAATTCAAGTTGCTTTTCTTCAACTTTTTGTTCTGAACTTTTGCTTGCAGATTTCATATCACTCATCTTTGCTTTAGCTTCTTCTAAAGTACCATCTTCTTCACTTTGGTTTGCTGAAGCTCTCTTAACAAATGGTGCTGCCACTAAGAATGATACAACTGTCGCAACTGCAACCCCTGCTAATACTGGAAGTAATCCTCCTTTTGGTGCTAGTGCCATAAGTGCAAATATACTTCCTGGTGATGGTGCTGCTACAAGTCCAGCTCCTAATATTGAAAAAGTTAATATTCCTGCTGCTCCACCTGCCATTGTAGCTAATATTAAAACTGGATTCATTAATATATATGGGAAGTAAATTTCATGTATACCACCAAGGAAATGTATTATTACTGCTCCTGGTGCTGATTGTTTTACACTTCCTCTACTAAACATCCAATATGCTAATAGAACACCTAAACCTGGTCCAGGGTTACTTTCTAATAAGAACATTATAGATTTACCTGCTTCTTTTGCTTCAGCTATACCTATAGGACCTAATATACCATGATTTATTGCATTGTTTAAGAACAGTACCTTTCCAGGCTCTATAAATACCGAAACTAAAGGTAATAAACTTTTGCTAACTATAAATTGCACTCCTGATTCTATAAGAGCTGTACCTGCTACTATAGCTGGTCCAATTGCATAAAAACCTAATATTGCAAGAAGCATACCTATTATACCTATTGAAAAGTTATTTACTAACATCTCAAATCCTGTTGGTATTTTACCATCTACAAGTTTATCAAACTTCTTGATTACCCATCCTGCAAATGGTCCCATTATCATTGCTCCAATAAACATTGGTATATCAGCTCCAACGATTACTCCCATCGCTGCTGCTGCACCTATTACTCCGCCTCTTTGTCCTGCTATAGCTTTACCACCAGTATATGCTATCAATAGTGGTAAAAGATATTTTATCATTGGATCGCCTATAGTGCTTAATTTTTCATTTGGCATCCACCCTGTTGGTATAAATAATGCTGTTATAAGACCCCATGCTATAAAAGCTCCTATATTTGGCATTACCATCCCACTTAAAAACTTTCCTACTCGCTGTATAGATGTCTTTATTGTCGATTGATTAGAACTGCTCATAATTTTACCTCCATTTGAATTATATTCTATATCGATATGATTCCCTTTTGTTATACTTTTATTATAGAGTTTATATTTTATAGTAACAACTTTAAGAAATCGTTTCTATGTCACTTAAGATAATGACATTTGTCACTTTAGTTTTTGTTTAGTTTTATTTATGTAGTATTTTAAATTAAGAATTTAATGAAATAAATTTTTTAGGGACACTTTTGGACATACTAATATAGATTTAATTGACTTATACTTTCAGTAAAAAATACTATATACTTAATATTAACAACAGGAGTATATAGATATAATGTAAGATATTATATAATAAGAATTAACTTCAAATTAGCTACCACATTAAATAAAACATTATTTAATATACAGTTTGATTGTATAAAGCAACATATATTAAACAGATTCAGTTAAAATAGTTTAAATTTTTCAAAAATCTCAATATCTGACAAAATACTTTAATAAAATTAAAGAATAAGTTATAATTAATACTATCAATTATAATAAAGTATAAAAATATAAGGAGTGATTAAAAAATGGCGTTTTATTTTGATACACCATCACATACTTTCAGTGAATACCTACTTGTACCAGGTTTCTCTTCTACTGACTGTATACCTGCTAATGTAAGTTTAAAAACACCTGTTACTAAATTTAAAAAGGGCGAGGAAGCAGATATTCATATGAATATACCTTTAACTTCTGCTATTATGCAATCTGTTTCTGATGACAAGATGGCTATTGCACTTGCTAAAGAAGGTGGCATCTCATTTATATATGGTTCTCAATCTATTGAAAGTGAAGCTGCTATGGTAGCACGTGTTAAATCTCATAAAGCTGGATTTGTTGTGAGTGATTCAAATATTAAACCTGACAATACATTAAAAGACATACTTGAACTAAAAGAGAGAACTGGTCATTCTACGGTTGCAGTTACTGAAGATGGTACTTCAACTGGTAAATTATTAGGTATTGTTGCAAGTCGTGATTATCGTATAAGTCGTATGGACTTAGACACTAAAGTTAGTGAGTTTATGACTCCTATGTCATCCATAGTTTATGCTAACAAAGATGTTACTTTAAAAGAAGCAAACAATATTATATGGGACCATAAGCTTAATTCTCTTCCTGTACTTGATGACAATGGTAATCTTGTATATATGGTATTCCGTAAAGATTACTCTTCTCATAAAGAAAATCCACTTGAACTTTTAGATTCTTCTAAAAGATATGTAGTTGGAGCTGGTATCAATACTAGAGACTTTGCTGAGCGTGTTCCTGCTTTGGTTGAAGCTGGTGCTGATGTTTTATGTATAGACTCTTCAGAAGGTTTTTCTGAGTGGCAAAAAATAACTCTTGATTTTATTCGTGAAAAATACGGTGATACGGTTAAGGTTGGAGCTGGGAATGTAGTTGACCGTGAAGGATTCCTTTACCTTGCTGAAGCTGGTGCTGACTTCGTTAAAGTTGGTATTGGTGGTGGTTCTATATGTATCACTCGTGAACAAAAAGGTATAGGACGTGGACAAGCTACTTCTATAATTGAAGTTGCTCAAGCTAGAGATGAATACTTTGAAAAAACAGGTATTTACATTCCAATTTGTTCTGATGGTGGTATTGTTTATGACCATCATATAACTTTAGCCTTAGCTATGGGTGCTGATTTTATAATGCTTGGTAGATATTTCTCTCGTTTTGATGAGAGTCCAACTAATAAGGTTAATATAAATGGTAGTTACATGAAAGAGTATTGGGGAGAAGGTTCTGCACGTGCTAGAAACTGGCAAAGATATGACCTTGGTGGAGATAAGAAACTTTCTTTTGAAGAAGGTGTTGACTCTTATGTTCCTTATGCTGGTTCTTTAAAAGACAATGTGACACTTTCTCTAAGTAAGGTTCGTTCTACTATGTGCAACTGTGGTGCTCTTAGTATTCCTGAACTTCAAAAAAATGCTAAGCTAACACTTGTATCTTCTACTAGTATCGTTGAAGGTGGAGCTCATGATGTTATGCTAAAAGATAACAGAAACTTATAATATAAATAAAAGTGTAGTTAATTGTAAAATCAACTACACTTTTTATTTTAATATAAGCTATTATTTATGAGTTATTATTTAACTGTAAATTCAAGAAGCTTACTTTTAAGTTCATTTTCTATTTTTGATAATTCAACTTCTGCTTCCTGTCTCTTTATTCTACCATCATTTTGTATCTTAACTACTTCATCAATAGTTGATATTAAAGATTGATTAGTTTTCTTAATTGTATCTATATCTACAATTCCTCTTTCTGATTCTTTGGCTGTTTCTATTGTTCCCATTTTCAATGTCTCTGCATTCTTTAGTAGAAGTTCATTTGTCATATTACTAACTTCACGCTGTGCTTTCATAGCTTGATTCAAATGAGATATTCCAAGAGCAAGTACTATTTGATTTTTCCACAATGGAATAGTATTTACTATAGTAGATTGAATTTTTTCTGCCATTAGATTATTGCTATTTTGAACCAATCTTATCTGTGGAGCCATTTGAAGTGATACCATTCTAGTTAATTCTAAGTCATGAATCTTCTTTTCAAATCTGTCACAAAGTGAAACCATATCGTTTACAGATTGAGCATCTTCTGTTGAACCAGACAAACTTGCTCTTTCTCTTAATTTTGGCATCTCAAGTTCTTTCATATCTTTTAGCTTTTGTTTCCCTGCTATAATATACATTGTAAGCTCTTTTGAATAAGCTAAGTTTAATTCATACATTTTATCAAGCATTGCTATATCTTTCAATATTTTAACTTGATGCTTTTGAAGTTCTTTACTTACTTTGTCTACATTTACTTCTGCGCTATCATACTTAGTTTTTAAATTTGAAATTTTATTATTTGCCTTTTTAAAAATTCCTAAAAAACCACCTTGTTCTTTTTCGTCAGCTGAGAATGATTTTAAATCAGTAACTAGATTTGTAAGCATATCACCAACTTCGCCTAAATCTCTAGTTTTAACACTCTTTAAAGCGGTTTCCGAAAATCCCGCTACCTTTTTTTGAGCCCCAGCTCCATATTGCAAAATCATATTTGTATTTGTAATATCTATTTTTTCTGTAAACTCTTTTACCATTTTACGCTCAGCTTCTGATAGTTTTTCTTCTTCTGGGTCTTTTTCATTCTTTTTCATTAATAGGTCAGAATTATTTATATCATTTGTTTTTGTTTCTTCACCAAATGGGTCAAGTGTTAGTGTTGGCATAACTGGTATATCATCTAAATTATTCATTCTATAGTTCTCTCCTCTTCCTTCATAAAGTACTAATTATATACTTATATCTTACATATTTTTATACTTCATAACTACTTAACTGTTCAAAAATAACAGAATATTTTTTATATTACAGTTAAAACTTTCCACCTGTTAATCCCTCTTGAACTAACATATTTTCTAAAACAGTAATATCTGTAGATATGTCAATAGCTTCATCCTCAAATAGAGAATCCAGTTGGTTTTCAAAAGCCACTACAATTGTACTCATTGTACTTTCAATGCTTTCCATAGTTGTTGTTATATTTTCTCTGTCTATTCCTTGTTCTTCCAATGTATGATATGAATTTAAAAGCTTTAAAGTAGTTGGAATATAATAATCCATAAATTTTTGTATCTGAATAAGTTTTGATGGGTCATGTTTTACAACATCAAATATTTTACTTGTAACATCTTCTACTTGTATAATTTTCTTGCACATTGATTCTGATTTAATATTTTCATTAGCCTCTTTTATTTGTCTCAAATAGTCCATTCCCTTTTTAATAATCATATCAGCTTCATTGCTATTCTCAACTTCATCTTCTTCAACTTCATATACTACATCTTCATATGTTGGTGGAACTCCATCTTCATTTGTCAATACAATTTGATTATTTCTTTTATCAATATAAGTATTTATAAAGTAATTTTTATCTATCATCTTTTGCACATCTTTTATTATAAATTTTAGTGATTTAGATGTACTTTCTGCAATAAGTTCTACTGGAATAATATTTTTATTACTTATGATTGTACAGTATTTTTTATAACGAGAAATTTGGTCTCCTAATCTTTTACCTTTAAAAATACAAACTCCACCTATTATTAAGAATAAAGCACATACTTGAATAGGAAGTATAACTGCCCATCCAATTATAATTGAAATAGTTGACAATACTAAGGCTGATAGTGTAAATAAGCCTACTAGACCCCATCCAACGATCTTCAAAAACTTACTTAAAAACGAATTTATTAATACAGATTTTTTAGAAAAATTCTCTGGTTTATACATGATTTATATCCTTTCATTTTTACTAATATTATTATTATATTTCAGTTTGATTATACAATTACTTACTTATTACTGTCAAGGAATTTGAAATTCTACAAATTATTTCAAATAAAGTAATAGACTTAAATGTAAGTACATTTTCTAACTAAAAATGTACTTACATTTAATGCTATACAAAAATAAGAGAACTTAATTTTAAGTAAATTTAAGCCCTCTCATTTTTTATATTTATATAATTATCATTATTTATCTCATCTATACTTAATCCAAATAAAAAATTATATTAATAAAGATTTGCAAATATCTCTCTTATTTCTTCTCTACTAAGTTCTACATAATTATTGGCAAGTAATCTCTGTTGATTGGCTATCGTACTATCAGTAAATTCATCTATCTGACTTTCTACCATTCCATACTCTCTTAGAGCTTTCTTAGTTATTAATTTGTTTAAGAATTTCTCTAATTCTCCATAAACGTCACAATTAGAGTCACATTCAAGAGCATCTGCTAAAATTTTTGTACATTGCGTAATCTTTCCATTAGGATTTTTTCTAGAGTACATCTTAAATACTTCAGTAAAGAACTGATAATTTGCTTCCCCATGTGCAACATGGAAAGCTGCACCTATCGAATAAGATAAAGCATGCACTGCTGCACAACCAGCATTTCCAAAAGCAATTCCTGCATAGTTTGATGCAAGTACAAAGTCCTTAAGATGATTGAATCTCTCTTCTTCTCCTTTATCCACAATCTTTTTATATCCATCCATAATCATTTTTATAGCCTGTAAAGAATATATTTCTGTAAATGGACTTGCTTTTGGAGATAGATAAGACTCAATAGCATGTATAAGAGCGTCCACTGAACTTGTTACAAAAAATTTATAAGGCAATCCTTTTACTGACTCTGGAATTAATACTGCATAATCTGCATAAGTTTCTTCTACTGCAAGACCCTTTTTAGTATGCTTAGATTTTAACTCTGCAATGGCTACATTTGTTACTTCACTTCCTGTACCACACGTTGTAGGAACTACCACCAATTCTTTTACTTTTTTAGGTGCTACTTCTCCTTCAAATAAGTCAATAGACTTCTCTGGAACATCAAGTGCTAATATCTTGCATATATCAACTATTGTACCTCCTCCAAAAGCGATAATTCTATCGAAATTGTATTTCTTCATTTCTTTTGTCATAGAATCTATCATTTCATCAGATGGTTCACCTGTTCCAAATTTTTCTTGGAAAATTAGATTGGTATCTATTCCAAGAGGCTTCATATATGGTTCATATATAAATTCATTTGTAATTACTAAATCATTTTTTCCTATTTTAAATTCTTCATTGAATTCTTTAAATGTATCAAAATAAAATATTTTTGGAACTACTCTAAGTGCTTCCATACTTAACACCCCTCTACTATTAATATTTCTCCTTAAATCTTTTTTCAAACTCTAATGCTAAATTTTCTCTTACACTTGGATGAGCAATATTGATTAAATTTCTTGCCCTTTCTCTAAGAGATTTCCCTTTTAGTTCTGCTATACCATACTCAGTTACAACATAGTCAATATCATTTCTAGATGTTGTTATAGGAGCACCTTCATCCACAATAGAGACGATTTTTGAAATTACTGTCCCATCTTTTTTTGTAGTTATTGAAGGCATTGCTATAATTGCCTTTCCATCTTCTCCCATAGATACTCCACGTATGAAGTCAACTTGACCTCCAACTCCACTAAATTGTCTAAGACCCATTGCCTCTGCAACTACCTGTCCCATCAAATCAACTTGTATAGCAGAATTTATAGACACCATTTTATGTTGTTTCATTATAACTGCTGGATGATTTACATAGTCTACAGGCTTCACTTCAACTACTGGGTTATTATTAGCAAAATCATATAATTTTTTAGTTCCCATTAAAAATGTAACTGTCATTTTTTCTTTATCAAAATTTTTATATTTACCATTTATAACACCTTTTTCATAGAGAGCTAGGGTTCCATCTGAAATCATCTCTGAATGAATTCCTAAATCTTTTTTATCTGTTAAAAATAGCATAACTGCATCTGGAATTCCACCAATTCCAAGTTGTAAAGTAGAACCATCTTCAATTAGAGAAGCACAATTTTTACCTATTGCTTCTTCTACTTCTCCAATCTTAGCAGGTTGCAGTTCATATAAAGGTTGTGACTTTTCAACTATATAGTCAAACTCTGATACATGAACTACTTCACCATAAGTTCTAGGAAATTGGTCATTTACTTGAACAATTACTGTTTTAGCAGTTTTAATAGCTTCATAAGTATAATCAACTGATGTTCCTAGGCTACAATACCCATGTTCATCTGGTGGAGTTACCTGAGCTAAAACAACATCACATTTTAATCTTTTCTCTCTAATTAATTTTGGTACTTCATGAAAGAATGCAGGAGTAAAATCTCCATCTCCATTTTCAATTGCCTTTCTTACATTTCCACTTACAAACATTGGATTTACTCTAAAGTGAGTTTCCATTCCCTCACCAGTATATCCACCACTGCCTAGACTTACCATATGCTTAATCTCAACATTTTTATACTGTTTTGCATTTTCAATCATTGCCTCTACTAGTGCAGGTGGCTCACCTACACAATGTGCAAATACTACTGTATCCCCATCTTTAATATGCTTTACAGCCTCTATAGCAGTACATAACTTACTTTGATACAATTCTCGCCAATTCAATGAAATCACCCCATCTAACTCTTATTTAAGCCTCACAAATCGCTGATTCTATTATATTTATAGCTCTTTCTATATGACTAAAATCCCAAATTTTAATATATGATTTCTTAACTTTATATTGTTGGTAGGATGCACATAAAGTTGTGCATCCTCCAATTATAAGTAATAAATCATATTCTACATCTTCTTCTGCTACGCTAAAATCTACTCTACCATTGAAGTGCTCTTTGATTATTGCTAGAGCCTTCCCTCTTTCGTATCTAGGGTTACAGCCCCCACAAAATCTAACTCCACAGGTCATGTGTAAATTCTCCTTCTAAAAGCTCTTTTTATAACTCAAACTACTACTTTATAATCATTCTTATACGATATATTTTTTCATTAATTAGTATAAGTCAATATATTTTCCCATTTATATATCAACTTTTTTATATATTAACTTTTTATAAATTTAGAGCTTTTTCTTTTTTTATTCCTGCAATTGTCTTAGCTAATTCTTTCTTCTGATTTATATTTCCTTGTCTTGAAATCATTATTCTTTGTGCCTGTGGTGAACCTGCTCCATGCATTGACTCAGTTCTATAACCAACAGCAGATGAGCCAAGACATATATTTTCTAAGAATCTTAATATTCTCATTCTTTCTTCTGTTGAAGCTACTGAAGAAGCTTTAAAATATTTATTACATACTTCACCTATTGTCATTCCACTTGTTCCAACTTTTAAATCTGACTTGAAGTCTTTTTCTGAAGGCATAGTAACCATAAGCCCACCAGCTATATCTTCTGCAAGTCTCACTATTTCATAAGGGAATCTAGTTACATTTTGTTTACATACATTTGCAAGAAGTAAATCTATTTGATAGTTTCCAGCCTCTGTCTTATGTCCTTCTGATGAACATGCTATACCACAACAATATAAACTTTCATTAAGGTGAGTCATTTCTATTAATTTATCTTTTATATGAGAAGCTTTGTTTGCTCCATTGTAATCAGCTGCTAAAGCTGCTGCTCCTATTATTACATCACCTACTCCAACTTTACATCCACCATAACTTTGTCTATGATATCCAGCAAATCTTTCTACCAACATACCAGAGAAATCCCACTCTCCGCATAAGAAGATTCTATCATTTGGAACAAATACATTATCAAATACTACTAGAGCTTCTTGACCTCCAAACTCTTTATTTCCTAAGTCAACATCTGCTCCCTCTTCTAATTTTCTAGTATCACAAGATTGTCTTCCATAAATCATAAATACACCTTCAGCATCTGAAGGAACTGCAAATGATACAGCATAGTCTTTATCTGCTTCAGTCATGCTTATAGTAGGCATTATAAGATGTTCATGTGAATTTATTGAACCAGTTTGATGTGCTTTTGCTCCTCTTACCACTATTCCATCTTCTCTTCTTTCAACTATGTGAAGGAACATATCTGGGTCAGGTTGAGCACTAGGTGATAATGCTCTATCTCCCTTAGGGTCAGTCATAGCTCCATCAACTACTAAATCGTTTTCTTGTATATAAGTTAAGTATTTTACAAAATTATCATGATAATTAGTTCCATGCGCTTTGTCGCACTCAAACGTTGTTGAATATACCGCATTAAAAGCATCCATACCTACACATCTTTGGAAACAAGAAGCTGTTTTTTGACCACATAGTCTTTGCATTTTAACTTTTTTTATCAAATCATCAGTACTTTGATGAAGATGACCAAATCTATTTATTTTTTCTCCTGTAATATTTGAAGTAACTGTCATTAAATCTGCATATTCTGGGTCATGTGCCAAATCATAAGTAGCTGCTACACAATTTATAGATGGTCTAATCATTGGATGGTCAACCCAATTTTTAACCTCTTCACCAAACATATAAACTTTAGTATTTAATTTTCTCAAACTTTCAATATATTGAGCTCCTGTCATTAATGCCATAATAAAACCACTCCTTCTCTTTTATAATAATTTTTATTTATGTTAATTTATAATACTTCCTTCTTTTGTTCGTCTTTCAATCTTCTAAATTTACTTCAATATTTTAAATTAAATTCATTTTTAGTTTAGATTCATTCTAAATTAAAATATATTTCTATTTTAATTTAGAATGAATACTTTTTTATATTTGAATTTTATCCCCAAAGTTCTTCATCTGTAGGTACTTCATTTTCTGGCATATAATAAGCAATTCTAGAAATATTAATTAAATGTTTGTAGTCAAGATTTTCAGAAATACTATTATTTCCCCAAGAACCACAACCTAAGGTATTTGTAGGTGCAAGACCATTAAAGAAGCTTCCTCCAGCACTTGTAGCACAACATTGATTAATTACAAATCTTGATACTTCTATATTTTCTCCTGCATATTCTATGTTCTTAATTGTATTTGAATGTATAGATACACTATGTCCTTTTCCTTCTACATTTAGATTTGCTTTTGCAATAGCTACTCCTTCTTCAAAGTCTTTATACTTATATGCAGATATAACTGGACACATTTTTTCTTTTGCAAGTATGTCTTCTTCACCTGGTCCATCTGCTTCTATTACTATTATTTTTGTATCTTTTGGTATTTCAACTCCTGCAATGTTTGCAATTGCATGAACTGATTGTCCTACTGCATCTTTATTCATAGATTTATTGACAAACATGGCATTTCTAAAAGCTTCTTTTTGTGCATTATCTCTAACTATAAATCCTTTGTTACTTTCAAATTCATCCATTACTTTATCAAACATTTCTTCTGCCACTATCACTGATTGCTCACCTGAGCAAATTATACCATTATCAAATATTCTTCCAGCTATGATTTTAGGTACTGCTTCTTTAATATCTACATCTCTGTCTATAATACATTGGACATTTCCTGCTCCTACACCAAGAGCTGGTTTTCCACTTGAATATGCAGCTCTTACCATTCCCATTCCACCAGTAGCAATTACTACATCTGCTGATGAAATTAAATTTCTCGTATTTTCTCTTGATTGTTGGTCAAGTATTTGTATTAGATTTTCTGGTGCTCCTATTTTTTCTAATTCTTCATTAATCATATCAACAGTCTTAGTACTACATCCAATTGCTTTATGATGTGGTGTTATAATAATTGCATTTCTTCCCTTTAATGCAAACATAGCATTACTCATAGGTGTAACTATTGGATTTGTACAAGGAGTTATTGCTGCTACAACTCCAATTGGTTTAGCTACTTTTGTTATTCCTGTTTCTCTATCTATATCAATTATACCAACTGATTTCTTATCTTTTAAATTATTATATATAACTTTCGCTTTACTTTTATTTTTAGCTACTTTATCTTCATATACACCCATTCCAGTTTCTTCTACTGCAAGTTTAGCTAAATATTCGGCGTTATAGTATACTACCTTTCCAACTATCTTCACTATTTTATCCACTTGTTCTTGAGTATAACATTCAAACTCCCTTTGAGCTTTTCTAGCCCTCTCAATGTATCCATTAATATATTCTTTGCTTAAATCTTCAAAGTTTTCTACTGCTTTTTCCATTTTTAATATTCCTCCAATTTATTAAATATTTTTATAGTGCACTTTCAAAAGTTTCTGACTTCTTCATTGTACCTGTACTCATAAATTTACTATGCCATGATAAAGCTTCGTCTAATATATGAGGAGTTTGTTTTGCTCCATTTTGACATGCTCTATTTAGGTAATCCATAAGTTGATCTTTATAATCTGGATGAACACAATTTTCTATTATCTTAATAGCTCTTTCTCTAGGTGCAAGACCTCTTAAATCAGCATATCCTTGTTCTGTTACAATTACCATTACATCATGTTCAGTGTGGTCTACATGAGATACCATAGGTACTATTGATGATATATCACCATTTTTTGCAATTGATTCAGTACTAAATATAGTTATTGCTCCATTTCTAGCAAAATCACCAGAACCACCGATTCCATTCATCATCTTTGAACCCATGATATGAGTTGAGTTTACATTTCCATAAATATCAACCTCAATTGCAGTATTCATTGCAATTACACCAATTCTTCTAGCTATTTCTGGGTTGTTACTAATCTCTTGAGGTCTCAATATAATCTTATCTTTAAAGAAATCTATATCATTTTCAAATTTTATTAATCCTTCTGGTGATGGGCTTACAGATGTAGTTGATGCCATTGTAACTTTACCCATTCTTATTAAGTCCAACATAGAGTCCTGCACAACCTCTGTATAACAAGTTAAATTCTCAAATTCAGATTCACATAGTCCATATAAAACTGCATTTGCTACACTTCCTACACCAGATTGAAGAGGAAGTAAATTTTTTGACAATCTACCTGATTTTACTTCTTCTCTAAGAAATGCAATAATATTATTTGATATTTTTTTTGAAGCTTCATCTACAACACCCAATGGACGTGTTTTATCTTGCATATTAGTGATTACTATTCCTGCAATCTTATCTAAACCACAAGGTATATATGTCGTTCCGATTCTATCTTTAGGATGATTTATTTCTATTGGTTTCCTGTTTGGCGGATTTTCTGTAATATATATATCTGCCATACCTTCCATCTCCATTGGTTTTGCCAGATTTATTTCAACAATTACTTTGTCTGCACTTTTTACAAAAGATGGTGAATTTCCTATCCCACTAGTTGGTACAATATCTCCATTTTCAGTTATGGCAAGTGCTTCTATTATCGCTACATCCACTTTAGGTATAGTTTTATAGTTTAAAAATTGAGTAGAATGACTTAGATGCATATCTATATAATTGACATCACCTTTATTAATACTGTTTCTAAGTATTGAATTAGTTTGATAAGGAAGTCTTCTTTCAATTATTCCTGCTTCTGCCCATGCTCCATCTACTTCTGGTCCTAAAGATGCTCCTGAATATACAGTTAATTTTATCTTATCTCCACTTTTAACCCTTTCTGAAACCGCTAATGGTACTGCTTTTGGGTAACCTGAAGGTGTGAATCCACTAAGTCCAACAACCATCCCATTATTTATAAGTTTAGCAGCTTCATCTGCATTCATAATTAAATCACATAACTTTTTATTTCTTAATCTTTCGCTTAATTCTTCAAATACTCCTTCATTATTCATAAATATCCCCCCATATAAAATCTTATTTACATTGGAAGTTTGTGTAAAACTATAACCAATATAACTTTAGTTAACAGTGCAAATGGATAGGTAGCACCATACCCTGCTGCTGGGTCATCACTATCAAGAGCATCAACAGCAGCTCCAAGACCTGGTGTTGATGTCATACCACCACAGACAGCTCCAGATAACAAAATCCAATTTAGTTTGAATACATACTTACCAACTAAAAATCCAATCATCATAGCTGTAATTCCTACTACTATAGCTACTAAAGCTAGATGCATCCCAGATGTCATAATTGAATCAACAACTTTACCACCATATCTTAATCCAACTATTGCTAAGAAAAATACTAGCCCTATTTGTTTTAGAATATTTAATACTTTTTCTTCCATTCTGAAATTTACTATACCTATCTTACCTATATATCCAAGTATTAGAGATACAATTAAAGAACCACCAGTTGCCCCTAATGTAAAGTATCCTAATGGTCCCATGAACACGTGTATTCCTCCAACTAAATATCCGGCAAGACATGTTAAGAAAAATGTTATTATATTAAATGGAACTTCTGGTATCGTTTTACCACCAACGCTATCTCTAGCTTCTTTCATTTCTTTTTCATATTTTCTTCTTTCTTCTCTAAGGTCCATTCTAAATATTTTAGGAAGGAAATTTACTCCTAAAATCACTATTAATACTCCAAAAGGATAGGCAACTGCATGCCCTATACCAACACCTGCTTCAGCATATGCGATATACTTATCTATTTGCTCTTGAGTTAGTGATGTAGTTGTAGCTACATCCAATTTTCCCTCTGGATCAACTACTTTTAATATTTCTTTTTTATCTTTTATTGATGCTTTCTCAAACTCTTTTGATACATCTTCTGCATGTTTACCAGCTGTTTCTAGAGCAGCAGCTAGACCAGGAGAACTTGTTAGTGCTCCTGTATAAACACCAGAAACCTCATATGCACTACTTCCTTTATTACTTGATAGCAAAGTCATTGCATAAGTCATAGAGCCTCCTATAAAAGTTATAAGCACTCCTAAAACTACAAATCTAGCTCCATACTTCTTAAGTACAGCTTTCATATCCTTAGCAGCCAATAAACCAACTGCTGCAACAAATATAATTAGAAAAAAATCAAAGAAATCAGAAGAAATAATTCCATTACCCATCATGATAGTTGCTGCCTTATACCCTGCTGCTGTCTCTCCTTTTGCTATTACTGAATTTCCTAAGCTATACACAAGCCATCCAATAAATAATCCTGTAAATAACGCTCCTGACACTCCAAAATTAAACTTCCCAAATTTAATTTTTCCAAATAATATTCCTGTAATTACAGCAGCGAACATAAGGACAAAAGGGTTCATTAAAAAATCCATTAACTCAAATTTCACCAAACCACTCCCTTTCATATTTTGTTATTAAATTAACGATATTTATTAAAAAATATATCTCTCCCCTCTTTGCAAACTTTACAAAATTATATTTTGTTATTAAATTAACATTTCTAATTAAAAAAATTTCATCCCTCTAACATTAGTTTTTTATGTTACAATTTAGTTAACAGTTAAATTACATAAATGCTAATTATTTTTAGATAGTTAAATTTTTAATATTCATTGATATAACTAGGTTTTAAATAGTTGTTACCTAAATTATATCAGCTATCATCTTTTGTTAATTTAATAATAGCACTATTCTTAATAGATTGAAAATATCAAAAACTTATGATATGATAGTTTAAAACTATTCTATTTTTCTACAATAATATACAAAACTTATATTGTTGTTAATTATATACTTGTCACTAATTACATAAATGAAAGGAACTATTAACCAATGAACATAAATTATCTATATTATTTCCAAACTGTTTGTAAATATAAAAACATGACTAAAGCAGCAGAAAGTATTCATATTTCTCAACCATCTATAACCTTAGCTATTAAAGAATTGGAAAAGGAACTCGGTTTTGAACTTTTTTTTAGAATAGGTAATAAAATAGATTTAACTCCTGAAGGTAAGATTTTCTTAGATAAGTCAATAAATTTCACGAGACAATTTGAGGATTTTCAAAGTGATGCACTAGATTTAGGAAAAAAAAGAAAAGCATCTCTAAAAATAGGAATTCCTACAGTTTTAGGTACTTTTTTACTTTCAAAAATACTACCTAGATTTAATGTAATTTATCCAGATATTGAGCTTAAAATTTTTGAAGTCCCAACCTTTGTGGGTGCCAAAATGATTGAAGAATCTACACTTGATTTTTGCATTGGTATAATTGATAGTGATATTTATGATGATATAGATTCAAAAACAATATATAAAACAGAATTATATTTAGTTACAAATCCTAAAAATGAATTAGCAAAACAGTCCATTATTTCAAACTATATGTTGAAAAATATTCCTTTTGTCATACTATCTGAAGGTTCTTATCACTACAAAATTATTACAAAAAGACTTGAGAAGGTTAAACCAAATATAATTTTACACTCAAATCAACTTTCTACTATTCGTTATTTATTAGAAAATGATTTAGCTTCAACGATACTATATAAAGAAATATTCCAGAATACCGAAAATCTCTGTTCAATTCCTTTAGAACGTGCAATTACTGCCAATATTGGTGTTCTTTGGAGAAAACATCAATATATATCTCATAGTATGAAACTTTTTATTGAATATATGGCTTCTATTCATATAAATTAATATTTCTACATATTATGTAAATACAGCATTATATATATTTTGATAAATATTATAAATATTTTTGAGTATCAGTATAACAATAAAATATATTATCTCAAAAGAATTACAATGATATACATTCATAACTTAAATATTATTATACTGATACCTTTAATATTAATTTTACCTATTTTAATACTCATATTTTTAATTGGGTTTACTTGGACAACCTAGCAAGAAACCCACGCATCCAGAGACAAAATCTCTCATCTGTGAAATAGTTCCTAGAGATGCTGTTGCTGGTGTTGTAAAATTTCTTACAATAAAAAGTACTATTAATGCTACTATACAAATCACAGTAGCTATAACAATTTGCAATTCACTAGTTTCTCCTTTTTCAATCTCTTCATCATTATTAACAGTCACTTTTTTATCATTATTTTGATAATTGTCACTTTCTAACTCAAATCCAATAGTATTTTTCACATTCATTATATTATTTTGACTTGGTACTTGACCGTTATTAGAAGAATTATCATCTATAAAAATATTTGAATATGCATCAGTATTTGTAACTTTTCTTGAAGTTCTACTTATAAAATTAGCACTTAAAAAGTATCCAAATATTGCTGCTGAAGTAGTTCTTATCACTACATCAATAGTAGTAGTATCTTGTGAGTTAACTTCATTGACAAACAATGTGTATATAGATTCAAACATGAGTATTACCATAACAATTATAAGACATCTATCTATCAATTTAATTTTGTACCAGGCTTTTTTTATGTTTTTCATAAACTTATGTTTTTTATTCATGGATATTATCACCTCACATAATAAAATTAAGCCCTCTTTACTAAGATATGTAGAGAGAGCTTAATGGTGAGATTACAATATTATTTTGTGTAAAAAATTATATAAAAATTAAATTATTTGTCTAAAATCATCAAATTTTTAGGGAATTTAGTTAATCTTTCAGGTCCATTTTTTGTAATTAAAACAGTATCTTCTATTCTAACTCCTCCCCATCCTGGGAAATAAATACCTGGTTCCATTGTTATTATACATCCTTCTTCTATTGTTTTATCACCATAATTACCAATAAAAGGTTCTTCATGAACATCTCTTCCAACCCCATGTCCTATCCCTTGATAATAGTAATCTTCATATTTCTTAACAACTTTTCTTATTTCTGCATCTGGAATTGTAGCATGTACACCAGCCTTCATGTTTTCAACTCCAACATCTTGTGCTTCTTTAACTAAATTATAAATCTCTAATTGTTTTTCAGATGCTTCTCCAACTATAAAAGTTCTAGTTGTATCAGAAATATATCCATTGTACATAGCTCCATAATCTACAAGTACAAAGTCACCATTTTCTATAACCTTGTCACTTGGTTTACCATGAAGCAATGAAGTTTTTGCTCCTGATATCAATATAGTTTCAAATCCTATATTTTGAGCTCCATTCATTTTCATAAAATATTCTAGTTTTGTAGCTAATTCTATTTCAGTAACTCCAGCTTTTATATGTGGAACTAACTCTTCTAATGCTTTATCAGCTATTTCACAAGCTTTTCTTGTATTTTTAATTTCTTCTTCATCCTTTACATATCTAAGAGTCTCTACAATATTTTCTGTAGGTATCAATTCCCCTCCATCTTGTTCAACTAAATTTTTAAGTTCTTCATATTTATCAAATATTATATTTGTGCTTTCAAATCCAAGCTTTTTTATACATACTTTATCACACACACTTTTTACAGCTTTTGCCACACTTCTATCAAAATTATGCCAGTTTATAATTTCAAAACCTTTACAAACATTTTCAGCAAGCTCCATATATCTACTATCAGTAACTAAAAAATTTCCATCTTTACAAATAACTGCATATGCTTCTTCATCAGGAAAGCCACTTATGTAATTTACATTTGTTTTTTTTGTTAAGTATAATGCATCAAGTCCTTTAGCTTCTAACAATTCTACTACTTTTTCTACTTTACTCATGATTTTGCCTCCAAAAAATAATTTTTGCTTTAGTTATATTATATCACTAATAATGTTATTTTTTATCTTATAGATGCTTTATTTCTAAAATTTTTTCATATGTTATTAATATTGTTTATACATTTCCACTAATTTTTTACTTAGTATAAGTAACAACAAATAAGTAAAAAAATATTACTATGATAAAAACCCTTCCTATTTCTGTTTTATCAGTTATAAATATTTAATTATCTTTATATACTTACTTTGATAATAAAAATAATATAAGTTGAGTAACAAAAATAACATATAGTTATAGCGTAGAAGGCTATAACTATATGTTATTCATTTACATGTATAATTTATATTTATTTTGCAGTGTATCCAGCCTTGATTAAAGTTTCAACAGCTAAATCACCTTTAGCATCATTTACAAGAACTATTGGCCCTGTACAACCCATACCACTTTCAGCATAGATTCCATTTTTCCATAATTCAGATACTGCATCTTCTAAGTCCATTATATCAACACCAGCTATTTGACGAGTAACAACCTCTTTATCTGGCATCTTAACTTCTACTTTTTCAGCTTTAACTTCTTTTTTAGTAAGAGAAGCTATAATATCATCAAATTTTGCACTTTTAACTTTTGTAAATTCACTTCTTGCAATATTATTTATTTCTCCTTTTACAACATCATAAGCATATTTTAATGCATTAGCTACTACTGGAGAACCTGATGCTCTTGATACTATAAGTACTCTTCTATCATAGTCTTCTCCTACTCCAGGACCATACCCAAAGCCTTGGGCTTCATAGTCTCCACCTGTAGTATATGAAGAAAATACTTTCATAAATATATTTCCAGATAATGTATCAGTAACCATAACATCAGGTGCACCTACAAGTAAATCATTACCTCTCATAACACATCCACCATCTGCTCTAATTGAATCTGCAAATTCTATATCATATCCATTATCTTTTAACTCTTTTAAACATTTTTCAACTTGTCTAGCTCCATCAACATTAAGTATTCCAACTTTTGGATGTTTATTTCCCATTGATTTAGCTGTAGCAATACCATAAATAGCATTTCTTACCATTGCTTCTATTCTATTAGTAGCACTTGTTCCTGTTGTTGTTGCAAGTATCATTTCTTTTCCTTTTGCTGGAGTTATTACTCTACCTACTGTAGATACTCCTATTGGAAAATTATAATGCATAGTAACACAAGCATCTATATATCCTGAATCTAATAATTCTTCCATTTTTCCATGCATTTCTTTTTCATCATTAACTTCAACTACTTCAAGGTCAGTTTCCACTTTTGGACCAATAAGTACTATATCAAATAAGTTAGATTTTGCTAAGTGTGCACCATTAACCATGTTCTCTACACCATGTTCACTTCCAAGTGTAGTCACACCAATTCTTATTTTTTTGCCAAATTCGCCGCTTTCTATTGCATTAGCTACTTCTAAGAATACATCTGCGATTACTTTTTTTGACATATCCTCACCCCTATTCTTCTAACATATCTAATGCTAGTTTTTTCATAGATTCAGCTATTATCTTCTTAATTTCATCTTTAGATATTCCTGAAGTCTCTTCAGTAACACCTGTATTTCTTTCAGCTATAAAAGATACTCCATCAAATAAATTAGTCATTCTTCCTAAGAATAAACTACCTTTTCCAACTATCATAGCTCTATTTCTATCTCCTGTAGTTAAATCATCTATTAAAAATCCTATATAAGGAGCTCCTGATGGTATATGTCCTTGAGTTGGTGCCCATCCTGGTAATCCTTTATTAGTCACAAAATCTTTTAATTCTTTCTTCTCTAAGTCTCCACGCTTAACAGCAAGTGCACCTATCATTTTGTAGTTTGCTTCTGGAACATCTCCTGCTCCTGCTGGCTTAGTTATATCTGGATTTTGCATTTCAACTGAATATACATCAACATCTGTTATTTTTAAATTAGCTCTATCAAGACCTGAAGTTATAAGTGCTGTCATAACTGCTTGAGGTGAAGAACCAGTTCCCACTGTATGCTTACCTGTTAAATCAGTTCTTATAACTGGGTTTACACCATCATTTTCAGATACAAGTACTGCAAATCCTCCAACAACATCTTCAAGTACAGGAAGGCCTTTTTTAACATGGTCTTTAGCATTCATTCCAAGTTTAGCACTTGCTCCACCTGCTACTACCATTACATTTTTGTGTATCCCAGATTTTACTAAAGCTGCAGCTTGAATTAATGCATGTGTTGGTGCTGCACAAAATCCTCTTGTATCAGAACCAGTTGCGTTTTGAAGTCCAGCTATTTCAGCTATTGATTTAGCAAAGTTTCCTCCACCTCTTTGGTTTATATCTCCACAAGCTTCTTCTGAACACTCAATAACATAATCTATTTCAGCAGGGTCTATTTTACTATGTCTTAGCATTTGAATAGCAGATAAAACTCCAGATGCTTTTACTACTAAATTTTCAAACATTGTATGAGCATTTAAGTTAACATCTACGTCATGTGCTCTTTTTACATAGCCAACGAATTTTCCATCATGGTATAATCCTTCTGCTATGTGTGTTGCTACTAATTCCTTACCTTCTTCTATATCATCACCCTTTAATTTTCCTACAAATGGTGCAATTTCAGGGTAGTTATTTTCGATTTTTGGTTTTACTTCATCAATAAATTCTTGCGATAACTTTACTAAGTCAAATGCATCACTTATTTGCATTAAAGCTATAAACTCATCTTGAGGCATTATTTCACCAAATTTACCATTTCTAGTTCCCTCAACTTTTTGTTCACACCATGGCATTGGCAAATCTCTTAATTCTTCTGGTCTTCTGTTTCCTATGTAAACTTGATTTGGCATGTAGTTAACTACATCCTCATAACTTCTTATATGATTACCTACTTCTTGTAAAAATTCTGAATCTGGATTTGTTGCTCTTTCAACTGTACAAGTACTTCCATTTTGCACTATCATATCTGGAGTATGAATAAGTACATAGCCTGCCCCTTTTAAAACTGGATAAGTCATTTTGTGCACCTCCATAAATTTTATGAACACCTAATTTTAATTTCATTAAAGACTTCAATTATTATATTTTTATTTTATTGTATATTTTATTTTATTCTTTTTTTATGTATTTTGGTATTTTTTAAGATTTCATGAATGAATAACTCACATTTACCCATTCATGAAATCTATATTATTTTTTTGTGTATAGTTATTTTTTATTTTTAGTGTGTGTTTATATTTTTATCTATATAATATATGTGTGTGTTATTTTTATTTTTCAAATACTGTTTGACCATCAACTTCTGTAGTTAAAGCGTTTAATGCTTTTTCTACAAGGCCTCTTCTTAGGGCTTTTTCTTCTGTAGGGTCAAGTGCTGGATTTCCAAGTGGATGAGGTATTGCTATAGTTGGAACTATTCTGTTAGCCCCTACTGTTAACGAAATAGGTACTACTGTACACATATGAACTACTGGAAGTCCAGTTTTTTCTATTTCTTTTACCATCGTTGCACCGCAACGAGTACAAGTACCTCATGTAGAAGTTAAGATTACTGCATCTACACCATCAGCTACCAACGCTGCTCCAATTTCAGAAGCATATTTTTTAGAGTTTGCAACAGATGTACCATTACCTACAGTTGTGTAGAAAGTTTCATGTAATTTTCCTATTACACCTTCTTTTTCTAAGTCTCTAAGAACATCAACAGGTAATACTCTATCTGCATCTAAATTTGCATATACTGGGTCATATCCACCATGTGCAGTTTCATAAGTTTCTTCTGTTAAATCCATAACTCCTGCTATAGAATAAGTTCCATATTTAGAAGCTGAAGAAGATTCTATTCTATCTGGATTTCCTTTAGGAACTATACCACCAGAAGTAACTAAAGCTATTTTGCATTTTGATAAGTCTTTTACAGGATTACTTGGGTCAACTCTATCAAAATTTGGCATTGGATATTCAGTTTCAAATGACTCGCCTTTTATTTTCTTAATTAACATGTCAACAGCTCTCTTAGAACCTCTGTCTTCATGGAAGTAGTTAACTCTTATTCCTCTAGCTATGTATCCTTCTTCTTTAGGAGTTCCAATTTCTTCACCTTTAGCAAGTTTTATTGCAAGTTTAGCTATCTTAGGAAGTGCTTTTCTCATACCCGCTGCAGAATCAGAAGTTTCTACTACATAAACATCCTTTTTGAACATATCTGCACCTGGATTTTCAATGTACATACCTGTTAAAGCTGGTATACTTAAAGCATCTTTTACAACTTTAGTTATTGTTCCAGCAGCAACCCCATATCTACCAGCATTAAAGGCAGGCCCAGCTATAAAAAGTTGTGGTTCAAAACCTTTTATCATTGCTAAAACTTCTTCACTTGCGCTATCTATATTTTCATTGAAATAACTGTCTCCGCACACTACTGTACCAACTACTTCAATATCTTCACCTAATAATTTATCAAGTTGTAAACTTATTGGAGGTAAAGTTTCTGCCACATGTGGCTTAGTATCAGCTTTTTCTTCTCCACCTATACCAGCAAAGAACTGATTAATATAATGTACTACTCTTAGTTTTCCCATCTCTTAGTTTCACCCCTTTTGCTTTTAGGCATTAAAATTTGCAAAATTCTTCTCTTATACCAGACATTTCTTCTGCTATTTCTTCAACTTCTAAAACCATTTCCATCATACTTATTTGATCTTCATATACAGTTTCATCAAATAATTCTTTCATTTGTTCCTCTACAACATGGTAAACACTTAATCCTAAAGCAACTCCAGCAAGTGGTCCAGCGAAAGTTGGATCCCCCGCAGTTACTGTTTCGGCTGCAAGACCTGCAGCTTCGGCTTCAGCAGCACCTAGTAAAATCACAACATTTTCAGCTCCGAATTTATCAGCAGCTTCTTTAACTCTGTTTTGATTTTCTAAGTCCATAGCCCCAGCAGCTGTTCAGACAAAGCATTCTGTAGATGAGAAAACAACCTCTGCTCCTTCTACTGTTTTTACACATTCTTCTATTGCAGGTCCTGGTATACCATCACGGTCACCTATTATAAGAACCTTTTTATTACTAAGTAAACTCATAATAATCCTCCTCATTATATTTCTAATTATTTATATATCCATAACATTCATTATGTTTTGATAGATTTATTTACAATCTTTTTAATTGATATTACTCAATCATGATATTACTAAATCGTTTAATGAAATAACTCTTAATATCCTTTAGCAGTTAAATGACCAAATCCTGTTTCATTAGTTGCACCTGTTATAGCTTGTATTTCAACTTCAATAGTTCCATCAGCTTTTAAACTTCCATCAGAACCACCAGCTATTACATCTACTACTTCTAAGTGTCCAATTACCTTATCTAACTTAGGAAGTACTACAACTTGGTTAGCATTTCCACCTGTTACAACAGCATCTGCTCTTACATCTGCATCTGCAAGTGATTGAGAACCTCCATCACGTCCAGCATATTCATCTGTAACTATAACTGTTTTTACACCTTGCATTTCTATTTTTTTGCAGTTCATTATAAGGTCAGTATCTGGATTTCCAAAACCTTCTTGTGAAACTATAACTGCGTCTAATCCTAAGTATTTACATAACTTAGAAGTCCAGTTTGAAGATCTTTCTTTATCTGCTAGGTAAACATTTTCATTAGTTATAATTACACCTACAAAATTTATATCTTTACCATGTCTTGCATATAAGTCTTCAACAACTCCATTGTTTATATGAACATAACTTGGATTTTTATCACATGCAGAAACACAGTTACCACTTACAATTGCTCCGTCCATTAATTCTGTTGGATATAATAAAGTTGGTACTATTTGTTTTGCATCTACACCATATACATAAGTGTCATGTAATAATCCTTGAGTTTGAAGCATGTAAACATATCCTACTTTTGGAAGTTCTGGATACTCTTTTATTGACTCAAGAAGAGGTTTAGTTTCATACACTGAAACTTCGTCTGGAGTAAGATTTCTTGCTGCTTCTCCTAAATACATTGCTGCTTTGAATCCTATCATTCTAACAGCTTTCTCATGAGCGTATTGTTTTAAACCATCAATAGGTTCAGCTACTACTACTACATTATTTAATTTAGAAAATGGAGTGTATTTAGCCCCTTCTCCAGTCATATCTACTATACCTTCTTGGAAACCTACTATCTTTCCAGTAGTTACAACAGCTACACCTTTTAAAGCATGAGTTTTTCCTTCTCCTACAGTGTCAACCTTAGACATGATACCTGGGAATATTCCCCCATTACCTTCAACTTTTACTCTTGGCTCAATAACATCTTTTACAGGTGTTATTCTTATGCTTTCACCTGGACGAGCTAATTCTATATCTATAGACTTAATATGCTCATCTCCACCAATTTCTTGTAGCATCTCTTGCTTATTGATGAATAATACTCCATCTTTCACTTCTGTTACATCACCAAATTGAATATCTTTTATAAAGATTTTCCCTAATTCAAGACGCATACTTGCACCTCCTGTTATTTAATTTTGTATATATGCATTTGAGTTTTTCTCAAAGTTATATCAATATTTTCTAACTTATTTTAAAGATGTTTTCATATTGTGTTTTTATGTCTTGATATTTGTTTTATTACTAAAAATTCTTTATCGTAAAAAAAATATTTTATCCAAAATTATTTTTTTAACAAACTAAGACATAAAAATCCTTTTTATTTTACTTCTAGACTTAAATCGATTTTTTCTTTGTTTTTTGTTAATATTGTATCAATGTATTAAAGATATTTTTTAATCATATCTTCTATATTAGTAATTGTAGCATCATCCTTAGTAACTTCGTCTACTTTTTCTCCATCTTTGTATATAGCCATAGTTGGAAGTCCTAATACTTTTTGTTTTATCGCTAATCTTCTAGCTTTTGTTGTATCCATTTTACAGAATTTTATTTTATCCCCATAAGTTTCAGCTAATTTATGAACATCTGGCATTAAAGCTTTACAAGGTTCACAACCTTCACTCCAGAAATCAACAAATACAAAACCTTCTGCGTTTAAAACTTCTTCATCAAAAGTACTTTTATCTAAATCTAACATTTTCATGTTCCCCCTTGAAATTTTTATTTTATTTTAATATTTTAAATATTATTCATTAACTTTACTTTATAACTTTTTAGTTTTCAAACTTTTCATCAATATATTTTTCAGCTACTATAGATGCAATTGCTCCATCGTTAGTTGCAGTTACAACCTGTCTTAGAGTCTTAGATCTGCAATCACCTGCTGCAAATACACCTGGTATATTAGTTCTCATGTCTTCATCAGTTATTATGTAACCTTTTTCATCCATATCAACTTTGCCTTTGAATAAATCAGTTTGAGCATCTAATCCAACGAAAACAAATACTCCCATTGTTCCATCCTCTTCATCTGCAAAGTATTCATGAGTTTCTCCAGTAACTTTATTTTTAAATACAACTGATTCTAATATTCCATCACCTTTTATTTCTTCTATTACTGTATCTAGTAAAAACTCTATCTTTGGATTAGCCTTTGCTTTTTCTTCAACACTTTTAGCGCATCTAAATCCTTGTCTTCTATGTACAATTGTTACTTTTCTAGCAAACTTAGTTAAATACATTGCTTCCTCTAATGCACTGTCTCCTCCGCCTACAACAAAGACTTCAAAGTCTTCAAAGAAATCTGCATCACAAGTTGCACAATATGAAACCCCTTTACCAGTAAGTTCTTTTTCTCCTGGGCAACCAATTTTTCTTGGTGTTGCTCCTGTTCCTATTATTACTGCTTTTGCTCTATATTCTGCCTTTTGTCCTTTTAAAACTTTTATATCTCCATCTAGTTCAGTATCTACAATGTTGTCTCTTAACATTTCTGCTCCGAACTCTTTACATTGCTCAACCATTCTAGCTATTAGACTTGGTCCTGTTGCATTTGGAACTGACCCTGGATAATTTGCAATTTCATGTGTTATTACAATTTGCCCACCAGTCTTATCTTTTTCTAGGATTAGAGTTTTCAACTTTGCTCTTGCTCCATAAAGACCTGCTGCAAGCCCTGCTGGTCCTGAACCAATTATTACTAAGTCATACACATTTTCCATTTTGACTTATCCTCCCCAATTAAATTTCTTAATTTTTATTTAATATTAAATCAGATTTAATATTTATGCTATTTTAATAACTTTTTAACAAATTCATTTATTCATACTGCATTCTTTGTATTGTATTATAAAATATGTCATAATCGATTACTCTAAAGTCATCTTGAACGCTTTCTGTCCATGCTGGAGTCTTTTTATTATTCTGAAATTTACTTGCAGTTATGATTGCTTCTTCAATTAAGGTTAAAGAGTTTATATCCAAACGATTTCCTTGTTTTAGTATAACTGTTCTATAAGGTGTCTCATTTGGTTTTACACTCCCATATAGTGGATGAGATAAAAGTTCATATCCTTCATGTATCAAATCTCTACTTGTTTCTAAGATTCCAATATAAGTTGTATCTTTAAATAAAACTTCTCTGTCTTGAACTTCTTCTTTTACTTTTGGATTATTTGTGATTATTATCATTTTTTTACTCTCTTTCAAATTTTTATTTATTGCTCGATAAATAAAAAACAGGAAAAACAAATCTCCCAATTTGTCTTCCCTGTTAAAATCATTTTCAGAGACCCGTCCAAGTACAGTCATCTTTACCTGAGAATTTCATTTAATCTTCTGGGTATGTAAGATTAAATTTGTCCCTTCGGTCGCTTTTTATAAAGCAGTCTCCCATACTCTTCCCCCGGATTATTATATTTTCAGAAAATTGAAAAGTTAGCAATTTATCTTTTTATTTTTATAAATAGCTTTTTTCTATCTCTGTTGACTTAAGTATATAAACATTCTATAAAATTTGCAATAGTTTTTTTATATGTATTTTGTATACATTTTTACTTTTTTTTCCAAATGTTGATATTACATATTTCCTGTATTTTCTTTTTTTTTTAAGTACAAATCTTTTTTGGTTTATTATTTCATATTGATTAAAAACATAATCATTTTTGTAAGAAAGATATATGTTTTTAATTCTTAAGCTGGGAAAACAAATTTCTCATAATTTTTTACAAATTGATGTCATTTATTTCATCAAACCATGATTTCACATCACCTATAACAGATTTTATACAATCATTGTCAAATGGAGAATATAGATTTCCTATACTTACAATATCTAAAAATGACTTTGTTCCACCTACTTTACAGATGTTTATATAGTCATTCCATCCAGAGTCTTTGTCTTTAATCATTTTTTTCCAAAATTGTAATGCACAAATTTGAGCTAATGCATAATCTATATAGTAAAAAGGATTTTTAAATATGTGACCTTGTTTAAACCACCAGCAACCTCGTTCTAAAAAAGAATTATCATCATACTTTCTATGTGGTAAGTATTTTTTCTCTAAAAACCTCCATATTTCTTTTCTTTTTGATTTGTCAATATTAGGATTTTTATAAATATAATGCTGAAATTCATCAACAACTACTCCATAAGGTATAAATTTAATTGCAGATGATAAATGAGTAAACTTGTATTTATCTGTGTCTTCCTTAAAAAATAACTCCATCCATGGCCATGTTATAAATTCCATACTCATTGAATGAATTTCGCAACTATCCAGTGTAGGAAAATTAATCTCTGGCATTTCAATCCATCTGGACATATACAATTGAAATGCATGACCTGCCTCATGTGTCAATACATCTATATCATCAGATGTTTGATTAAAGTTAGAAAAAATAAATGGCGCCTTGTAGTCTGGTATATAAGTACAGTACCCGCCAGCCCCTTTTCCTTTCTTTGTTTCTAAATCCATAAGTTCGTTTTCTAACATAAAATTAAAAAATTCACCAGTTTCTTTAGATAATTCAGCATACATTCTTTTTCCATTTTCAATTATGTATTCTGAATTGCCCTTTAACGTTGGATTTCCTGTTAAAAATTCTAAGCCTTCATCTATGTAACTCAAAGATTCTAGACCGGTTCTCTTAGCTTGCTTTTCATAAAGTTCATCAGCCAGTGGTACAATATATTTTAATACTTGTTTTCTAAAATTTTCAATCCTATCTTCTCTGTAATTACTTCTCATCATTCTAATATATCCAAGCTCTACAAAGTTTTTAAAACCTAGTTTTTTTGCTATTTTATCTCTCAGTTTAACTAATTTATCAAATATATCATCAAATTTAGGTTCATTTTCTTCAAAGAAATTATAATATGCCTTATTCGCTAATTCCCTTGTTTTTCTAGACTTAGAACACATAAACATTCCCATTCCAGATAAGTTTCTCTCTTCTCCTTCAAACATTATCTGTGCAGATGCTAAAAGTTTAGTATACTCTGAACACAATTTATTTTCTTCTTGTAATTCCTTTATTATCTCTTTAGAAAAACTTTTTAAAGAATAATCCACTATTGTAAAAAATTGTTCTCCAAATTCTTTTTTTAAATTAGATTTAAATTTAGAATTTACTATAACATTATAAAAATATGAATTTAATTCTTCATATAAAGGCATGTATTCGTCCCAATATTTTTTTTCCTCTTGATAGAGTTTATTAAGAGTATTTATACTGTATCTTATAGATGCTATGTTTGACAACGTTTCTATTTTATTTCTCAAAAAATTAATTTTATGTATATTTTCTTGTTGTTCATCATAACAACAAGAATTATCTATTTCCTCTACACACTTTAAAAACTCTTTTTTTATACTATCATAATTTGGTCTTTCATACTTAAACTCTGAAAACTTCATTTAAAACTCTCCTTTATAAATTTGTTCTTTATTTATAAATATAGTTTTATATGCATTACATGCTATTATTTACATGTATTACATACTACTATGACTTTATAAATTATTATTTTGAGTAATATTTACATTATAATCATGTTGAATAATAACATATGATTATTGTAATTACAATATTTTATAGAATAAAACTAATTACTATACAAACTTTAATAAAGCTTTCATATAAAACTATTAACCTTTATAGTATAAGCTTATCTCTACATCAAAATGCAAACGATGCCATTTTTTATAGTTAACTTTTATACACTCATAAAAGATACAATTTTACATAAGTATGTTATATAAGTAATAATTTTATCAAAAAATTAATACTATTAAACTTTCTAAATTGCTTATCTCTTGGTATAATAATATACACATTAAATTTTCTACTGAAATTTTGTTCAACACTAGTTGTGTCAACGTTTTCATTAGGAAATTGAGGATATAAATTACTGGAGGTTGATATGTACAAATTAATCGCACTAGATATTGATGGAACAATATTAAATACAAAAAGAAAAGTTACTCCTGAAGTATTTGAATCTATTCAAGAAGCAAAGAAAGCTGGAGCTAAAGTAGTTATAACAACAGGTAGACCCCTTCCTGGTGTCAAAGGACTTTTAAATCAATTAAATCTAACAGATGAAGGTGATTATGTTATATGCTTCAATGGAGCTATGATTCAAGAGGTTAAAAGTGAAAAAATAATACATAATGTAGAGATGACTTTAGACGACTTTGATTTTATATACAACAATGTTTGCAAAAAATATAATACCAAAATACACATAAATACCATGACAAATTTAGTTACTCCAAACGAAATTCCTGGTAAGTACACACTTCATGAAGCTAAATTGAATGATATAGAAGTTAAATATATACATAAAGATAAAATTGATAAATCTATTAAAATCTGTAAGGTTATGATAGTTGATGAACCAGAAAGATTAGAAGAAATTATAAAACAACTTCCTAAGAATTTATTCAATAGATATACTATAGTAAGGTCTGCTCCCTTTTATTTAGAATTTTTAGGTAAAACTACTAATAAGGGTACTGCACTTCAAACATTATGTAATAATCTAAATATACCTATAGAAAATGCTATTGCTGTTGGTGATGAAGAAAATGACCAACATATGATAAAATATGCAGGGCTTGGTGTGGCTATGGGAAATGCACGTAGTAGCATAAAAGAAATTGCTGATTATGTTACTGATACCAACAATGAAAATGGAGTTGCAAAGGTTATAAACAAATATATACTTAATAAAGCTATCTAAATATCTATAAAAACTAAAAATATCCCTTTAGATTTAAATCCATCTCATATATATGTTAAATACTAATAGTGTATATTGTATGGATATTTTGTCTAAAGGATATTTTTAGTTTTTGATAGGTACATTCCTATACTAATACTTTTTGTTCAAGTTTAAATATTTTATACGATTCTACTATTGCTTCATTAATGTCCAAGCAATATATATCTTCATCATCTGATAATCCAGCTTCTTTTGTCCATGCATCAAAATCATTCTTCGTCCAGAAGAAATTCATTACATTTCAGCAACTTGCTGCCCAATTTGAATGCTTATCAAGGTTTATATGAAGCACTCTTAAATCTGGATTGTTTACATATTCAATTTTTTCATCTTTTATAAATATTTCTATTTCTTTACCTGTGGCACTACAAATAGAATTTATTCTTACATCTTGATTAAATGTGCAAGAAGTTCCTATTGCATCTATAGCACACATTGCACTGAAGCTTCTATTATCACTTAATGTAACTTTATGATTAGTAGGTAATGCTGATACTGGATATATAAAATTTATGCTATCTCCATCAACAACCATTATATTTTTATCAATAAAATGGTTCAGTGTAGTTTCTAGATATTCTTTTTCTAAGCTTAAATTTATACTTATATGTTCAATTACTTCTTTAAGTGTAACACTAGAACAATTATCTATTATCATATCCATAATAGATATTCTTATCTTTCGTTGTGTGTCATTTAAACTATTGTATTTTTCTATTTGACTCATTTCTACTCCTCTTTAAACATCATAACATTTTGACAAAATGTCAGTTAATTTATTCTTATATTCTTCATATTCTTGGCTCCCTCTAGCCCTAGGTCTTGGAATGTCTATATTTATATCGTCAAGAATTCTTCCCTTATCCCTTGACATTACTATAACTCTATCACTCATATATACAGCTTCATCAACATCATGAGTTACCATTAATGCAGTTATTTTCTTTTTTGTCCATATTCTTTCAAGTTCTTCTTGTAAGTTTTGTCTCATTTGAAAATCAACTGCTCCTAGTGGTTCATCCATTAATAATACTTCAGGATTACATGCTAAAGCTCTTATCATAGCAACTCTTTGTTTCATTCCTCCAGACAATTGATGAGGAAACAGATTTTCTTTCCCTTTTAAATCAGACATAACCAAAAGCTCTTCCAACATTTCTTCTCTCTTTTCTTTCGGTATTTTCTGCTGTTTCATAGGAAATAAAACATTGCCCCTTATAGTCTTCCAAGGAAATAGAGCGTAGTTTTGAAATATGAAAGCTCTATCTATACCTGGTTTTTTAACTATTTTATCATTTATAAAGACATCTCCACTTTCTGCCTTTTGAAATCCACCTATTATAGTAAGTAAAGTTGTTTTTCCACATCCTGAGGGTCCTAAAAGACAAACAAATTGACCATTTTCTATATCTATACTTATATCTTCCAAAACCTTTGTATGTATTTTGCTATTTACAAATGTTTTATTTATATCTCTCACACTTAATTTCATTAATCTGCAAACCTCCATCTACAAAGGATTTTATTTATAAATTTTAGTACTCTATCTATTATAAATCCTATTAAAGCTGCAAATATCATAAGCCCAATTAATACATCTGTATGCATCAATGTCTGAGCTTGTACCATGGAGTAACCGAGACCGGCACTCGTAGCTATGAACTCGGCTCAGATAACAGACATCCATCCTGTACTTATGGCAATTCTTGAACCAGTCAATATATCTGGAAGAGATGCTGGTACTATTACATTTGCAAATATTACAATTGGCGATGCCCCCATACTTCTAGCTGCATTATAATAATCCTTTGATATTGCTCTTACACCTTGAATAGTATTTAAAATTATAGGAAAAACTCCTGAAAAAGCTATTAAAAATATTGTTGGACCATCCCCTATACCAAACCATACTATTGTAAGAGGAACCCACGCCATTATAGGAACTTGTCTTACAGAATCTACTACTGGAGATAAAAGCTTTTCAAAAGTCTTAGAAAATCCCATAATAAATCCTATTGGAAGTCCAAACAATAATGCATACATAAATCCTTTAAGCACTCTTTGCAATGTTATAAACAGATTAGTCACTGTCTCTACATCTGTCACACAGTAAAAGAAACCTTTTATTACATCTACTGGCATTGGGAGTAATAAAGAACTCCCTATATCTTTTGCTGCAAAATGCCAGACTAAAAATATACTAACTAAAAGTATTATTTTATATAAAATGTCCATACTACTTTTAGATTTTTTCTTAGCTATTGTATCTCCTCTATCTTTAGAAATTTTAATTTCCAACTTCTTATTTCCTCCATATCTATATTTCTTATATTCTTATACTCTTTTAATGCTTTTTTAAATATAGTTTCTTTCCTTAAATTATCAACACTTTTATTGTATAGTTTTATAAAATCACTATACGACTTGCTTTTCTCAAACTCCTTATTCACAACTAATACATAGGTATCATAGTCACCTAATTTAGCTGTAGATTTTTTTTCGCCTTCTAATCCAATTGCTTTTATACAGTCTATTACAACACCATCTACTAAATTACTTTCTAGCCCATATGCTAGTGCTGTCCCTAATAATGGAGAAACTTTTATATTTTCATAGTATTTTTTTACTAATTCAGATTGATAATTTCTATTTTGAATTATTCCTATTTTTTGAGGATTGTTCTTCTTTAATAAAAATATATCTGAATTTTGAACTACTGTACCAACAATTTCAAACTCACTAGTTGCATTTATATACTGTTTTGCTGCATCTTTACATATGATTGCTATATCTATTTCCTCTGAACTCAGAGCCCATTGCATTGTACTTGCTCAGCAATCATTAATTGTAAAAGTCTCCATTACATCACTTACTTTTATGCTTTCAAAGTAATCTTTGTTTATCATATAATTTATTACAAAACCAGAGGTATCATCAGATACCCCTATTCTTAATTTTCCTTTTATTTCTTCTTTATCTTCAAAATTAAAAAATATTATAAATATACTTCCTAAAATAATGACAAAAAGTATTATTATATTTTTTATTCTCTCCATTTATTTATAATACCTTTGCTTTCCAATCTTCATAACTCATACCTTCTGGAAATTTGGGATTAACTTTTTCTTTTATAAACTTATCAAAGTCGTCTGCCCCACAAGAATCTAATAAGCTTGTATCAATTGTATCTTCATACTTAGGTATCTCATCTAATGCCTTTAAATCTTTATACATTTGTAAATTGTTTTTGTATTCTTCTCCTGTAACTTTCCAAGTAAGCGTTCTACCTTCTCCAACTGTCTTTTTATAAATAGTTCTAAGTGCAACTTCTTCTTCTACATTATAATATTTTGCAAATATTTTAGCTGCTTCTGCTGGATTTGTATATATATATTCTATTGCTTTAGTATGAGCTAAAACCAATTTTTTTGCTAAGTCTGGGTGCTCTTTTATAAAGTTTTTATTTAATGAGAATGAACAACAGTTATATTCTTTATTATTAGCTTTTTCTTTATATTGAGTTGATGCTATTATTTTTCCTACTCCATCATTTTCAGCTACAGAACCCCAAGGGTCACAAGATGTAAATGCTTGTATCTTTCCAGTTTTAAGAGCTAAATATTTATCTTTATCTGAATCCATATTTACAACTTCATATTTTGATGGGTCAGTTGGTAAACCTGTTTCTGGACCATAATCACTTATCCATAAGAAATCACTCATATCTGTTGCAATTTTTTTGCCCACTAAATCCTTAGGTTCTTTTATATCATTTGAAACTATTAAATATTCAGACCCACCAGTGTGATTATTTGCTGCTATTGTTATTGGTGAACCTTTAGGTATAGCTCCTACTAGACCCTTTGTTCCTATATAACCAGCATCCATCTTACCTGCTGCCATGGCTTCAGGAACTTTACCATTCCCAACAGTTTTTACATTAAGACCTAAATCTTTATATATTCCTGCTGCTTCTGCTACTGGTCCAGCTGTCATATGGTCACAATTATAATACCCTACTGTTATCGCATAATCATCTTTTCCAGATTTTTCATCCTCTTCCTTTGGTTTACTGCTACATCCAGTTAATATAGATGCCCCCACTGCACTAACTAAGATTAATGCTTGAATCTTTTTAGATACTTTCATTTCAATTTCCCCTCTTTTATGTATTATTTTTATTTTTAGCAACACTTGTCCATATCTTCTCCAAATAAATCGACAAGTTTTTTACCCTCTACTCTATAAATAGCGTATCCTACATTGCCATTTTTAGAACCTGACACTATTACTTCTATTGGTAGCTTCTCATCAATATTTTTAAAAGTTATAGTTTGATTCTCTATAGGTGCTGGTATTGGTTTTGTTATATAATGGCTCTCCTCATCAGAAACTACCACTGCCATTTCATTTGAATTATTACCTTTTTTATATATAACTACTAAATCTTTTTTTCCATCATTATTTAAGTCTTCTTCAGCACAGGTTATTATATCTTCCTTATGATTTTTCTTGAAATATGTTAATGTTTCTTGATTTACATTTGGAATAGAGTCATTTTGTTTAAGGTTATCATCTACTACCCTTGATAAGACTATTAATGCAATTACTACACATGATATTATAACTACCTTTTTAAGCATGATTTCCTATGACCTCTTTCATCTTTGGTATTACTGCTTTAAGTGCAAATAAAATAATCAAAATAGTGCATATATATTCAAAACTATCTGGTATATTTAACATTAGTTTATTTGCTAATTGTATTGAAGAATTTGTTGTCTCTAAATTCACAGTATTGTTGTTTGCCAAAAGTAAATTGGTTATATAACCTATTATTATTGAACAGAGTGTTAGTGTAACTGAGTATATAACAACTGTTCTTTTTCCAATAAGTTTACACATACTTATAAGTTCTGGTAAGTTTGTCGCTGCACCAGCTATCAAAAATGTTATCGCTATCCCAGGAGATGCTCCACTTGCAACAAGGGCTGCTATAAATGGAATATGTCCTACAGCACATACATACATAACACATGCAAGTATTGATATACTTCCAAGAGATAGTAAACCTGGATTTCCTAAGTATTTTTGAATTATACTATTTGGAAAAATTGTTGTTATAAATCCCGCAAAAAGCATTCCCATTATTACATATTTACTAATAGTAAGTGCTAACTCTCCAAAGGACCATTTAAGCCCATCAACCATATTTTCTATAAAGCTTCTCTTTTCTTCTTCTAATTCTATAGCTTCTTCATCTGAGTCATTTTGCAAAAATAATTCTTCTTTTCCAAAGGTATTCCCCAAAACTCCTACTAAAAATGGTACTAAAAATCCAGATATAAGATAAATGATTGTAATTTTAGGTCCCAAAAGACCTAAACAAAGAACTACAGCTATTGGATTTATTATTGGAGTTGATGTCATAAAGGCAAGTACTGGCCCTAAGTATGCTCCGGAATAGTACATACTTATGCCCAATGGTATTACGCCACAACTACAAATTGGTAAAAACATTCCTGAAATAGTGCTTTTAATCAGAGAAGAAAACTTCTTATTTCCAAGTTGCTTTTGAAACCTTTTTGGTGTTAAAACATTGTGAAGAACTCCTGCCAATATAAAACTTATCATAAGCCATCCTGATGCTCCATTTAGTGTAACTATAGAAGCTACCACAGTGTTTTTCACTCCACTTAAAACAATTTCTAATATATTCATTTTTACTGCTCCTAATTTTTAAACTTTTAACTATTATTTATAGCTTCTACTATTGCCTTTTCAATGTTATCTTTGTTTAATCTATCGTACTTCTTTTTTTGGTTTATTATTAAGGTTCCTTTTGTTATGATTCCATACTTCTTGACATATGAGAAATCTTTACCTGCTTGGTAAAGTTTTACTTCTAACTTGTCAGTATACTTCTCAGAAATTTTTTTTATAAACACTCCATGCTCATCACAAGATGGTCAAGTATTTATGAATTCAACTAAAATTTTAGACATTTGTTCATCCCCTACTCTAAACAATTTATCTTTTACTTAAAATAATCCACAGAAAAATTTTTTCTATGGATTGTATTCCGCAAGATTTTATAATGTTATAACTTGGTCTACACCTGCACCACCTAAACAAGCATATAAATTTGGGAAACATCCAATTGTAGCTCCATCGACCAAATTATCCTCTATCCCTCTTTCTATAGCACACTGGTCACAAGCCATTATTATCATATCTGTCTTTTCATGTAATTTACTTAATCTTTCTCCCACTGGGTTACCTTTAGACAAAAATAAGGTATTATCCATAAAGAAAAACATACCTAGGACATCTACTCCATGAGTTCCTTGTTCTAATTGTGGTATTATCATTTTGTCTAGAATTTTATGTGCGTTAGTACTACTAAAAATATAAGCTACTTTCATTTTTATTCCCCCTATACTTTTTTATCTAAATTTTATACAAAATTTTACATATGTAATTATATTATAAGTTTATTCGTATTTATCTGTAAAATAGATAATAACAATATTATCCAATAGAAATATAGTGTTTTTCTATATTTATTTAATTATTTTTTGATTATTTCATCATTTTGGTTAACTTTAATAAATAAAAAATAGATTACTTAAATTTATCTAGCTTATTTAAGTAATCTATTTTAATTATTTATCACATTATTAAATTAAATCTATTCAATACTTTTTTATTAAATTTATTTTAGTCCTGTCTTATATATTTCTTAAGTTTTTCATACTTATATCAAGTGCTTTCACTGAGTGTGTAAGCGCTCCCACAGAGACAACATCAACACCAATTTTTCCTATAGATTCTATTGTATCTAAATTTACATTTCCAGAAAACTCTACAACTGCTCTCCCATTTATCATTTCTATAGCCTTTTTTGCTGTCTCCAAATTCATATTATCTAACATTATTATATCTGCTTTAGCTTCTATAGCTTCTTTTACCATTTCTAGAGTTTCCACTTCTACCTCTATTTTTCTGACAAAAGATGTGTTTTTTCTAGCTAATTCAACTGCGTTTTTGACGCCACCTGCAGCTCCAATATGATTATCTTTAAGTAATATTCCATCAGATAAATTAAATCTATGATTGCATCCTCCACCTACTTTTACAGAATATTTGTCTAAAATTCTAAGATTAGGTATTGTTTTTCTACTATCCAATAGTTTAGTATTTGTACCTTCAAGTTTTTCCACATACATACTTGTAGCAGTAGCTATTCCGCTCATTCTTTGTAAATAATTTAACGCTACACGTTCTCCCACAAGTAAGTTTCTAGTATTTCCAGTTAATACAGCTATCTTTTCTGCATTATTTACCCTATCGCCATCATTTTTATATAACTCTACCTCTACATCTCCAAGTATTTCAAAAACCCTTTTAAACACACCTAAACCCGCTATTATACCATCTTGTTTACAAATTAAATCTACAGTAGACTTCGAATTTTCATCTACAATAGAATTAGTTGTTATATCCTCACTTGGAACATCTTCTATTAAAGCATCTTGTATCATTTTATCAATAATCAAATAATTCATCGCCAAAATCCTCACTTGTTCTTTCTATTTCTTTTATAACTAATATTTTATTCTCTTCCTTTATTTTTTCTACATCCACCTCTATATTTGGTACTTCTATAAACTTCACTTCTATACTACCTATAACTGAGTTTATATTTTTAGCTGCTCTTTTTGAAAATACAAGACCTTCAAGTAGTGAATTACTTGCTAGTCGATTAGCTCCATGAACACCTGTACAACTAATTTCACCCACTGCATATAGGTTCTCCATAGATGTTTTTGAATCTAAATCAACATGTATCCCTCCCATAAAATAATGTTGTGCAGGAGATACTTTTATATATTCTTTGGTTATATCTGTTCCTCTATTTAAACATTCATTGTATATAAAAGAAAATCTATTGATTAAATATTCACTATCTAAGTGTGTTGCATCTAAATATACATAAGGCAAATCATCTTTTTCCATTTGTTCAAAAATAGCTTTTGAAACTACATCTCTTGGAAGAAGTTCATCTACAAATCTTTTTTTGTTTTTGTTTAAAAGTTTAGCCCCTTCTCCTCTCAAAGATTCAGATATAAGCATCCTTCTACCTTCACTATTTTCTTCATAGAAAGCTGTTGGGTGTATTTGAATATATTCTAAATTTTCTATTTTAATATTATTTCTTAATGCTATAGCAATTCCATCTCCTGTAAGGTGTCTTTGATTCGTAGAATTTTTAAAAAGTCCACCAATTCCACCTGTAGCTAAAACTACTACCTTTGAAAAGATATGAATTTCTTTTTGAGACTTAAAAATTCTAGCTCCTATACACTTATTACCATCTTTTAATATATCTAAAAGATAAGCATCTTCTATAAGAGTTATATTTTCCCTAGTTTTAGCTTCTTTTAATAGAGTCTTAAAAACAACTTCTCCTGTATTATCTTTGCTATGAACTATTCTATTTACGCTATGAGCTCCCTCTCTTGTATAGTCTATCTCTCCATTTTCTTTGTCTAAAGGCATACCATAGTCTACTATTTGACCTACATTTTCTATAGATTCATCTGCAAGAACTTTGACTGCTTCAACCCTATTTTTATACTGACCAGCCTTCATTGTATCTTCTACAAAAGATTCTATATCATCAATATTTCTAGCAGTTGAAATTCCTCCTTGTGCAAGATATGTATTGTTGTTTTCAATTGTAGATTTTGATACTACTAACACATTTAAATTTTTATCCAAATTTAATGCACAATATAGTCCCGAAACACCACTTCCAATTATTAAAACATCCTGTTCTAAATTCATAAGTCTATCCCTCTATCCTTCTGCTAATCTGTGCATATTAAGCAGTGAATTTAAAGCCTTTTCCATAATTTCATCTTCTACAATAACTTCGTTTTCCATATTTTTAAGAGTACTATACAAATTCTCTAATGTTGTTTTTTTCATATCTGTACATAGTATTCTTCCACCAGGAATATAAAAATTTTTATTAGGATTGTTTTTCTTTAATTCATGTAAGATACCCTCTTCAGTTGCTATTATAAAATCTGTATTTTTGCTGTTAGTAGCATATTTTATTATTCCTGATGTACTACCTACATAATCACCTAAGTCTCTTATTTCTTTTTTACATTCTGGATGTACCAATACTTCTGCATCTTTATACTTTTCTTTTAATTCAATTATTTCTGCAACTTTTATATTGTTGTGATATTTACAATATCCATCCCAAAATATAAATTCTTTATTAGGGAATTTTTCTGCAATATATCCTCCTAGGTTCTTGTCTGGGAGGAATATAATTTCTTTATTATCTATGTTTTCTAATATTTTAATTGCACTAGATGATGTAACTGAAACATCACAATGTGCTTTAACTTTAGCTGTAGAGTTTATATAACATACAACCAAAGCATTTGGATACTGTTGTTTTAGTTTTATCACGCCTTCTTCATCTACCATATCTGCCATAGCACATCCAGCGTTACTTACTGGCATCAATACAGTTTTTTCAGGTGATAATATCTTAGCACTTTCTCCCATAAATCTCACACCACAAAATACAACCACTTCTTCTTTACAATCTCTAGCAATTTCACTTAAGTAATACGAATCTCCAACTGCATCTGCTAATTCTTGTATTTCTGGTGGTTGATAAAAATGAGCAAGTATTATTGCATTTTTTTCTTTCTTTAGCTCTTTGATTTGATATGTTAAATCTTTATCCATAATTGCACCGCTTTCTATATGTACTAGTGTATATACACCTGTAAATTCATTATATCACTTGACTATTTTTTCTTCAAGAATTTTAGACCTCTTAATATTGTTAAGATATAGACACTTACACTATCAATTAATTTATCATTTTTTTACCTCTATTTAAATTATTTTTTTTGTATTTTTTAATTTTTTGTAGAATATTATCAGAATATTTTTTATATTCTTTCTTGTTATAATATTGAATTTTTTTCCAAATACCTGTATACTAAGTGCATGATTATGTATATGTATTTATTTCTGAAATTATATTAGTTTTAATACTTTATAGAATTTGTAAGTGTTTTAAGTATAAAATCTTATAAAAACTTACACATTTAGACAATATGTATACAGAATCCAAAAAATTTTATAAATGGGGTGATGTTATGACAACATTCTTAATTGGTTTGGCTATTTTACTAATAGGAGGTGCTTTATACGGCGCTTATTGTGAAAAAGTATTTGGCCCAGATGACAGAAAAACACCTGCACTTGCTCAGAGTGATGGAGTAGACTATGTTCCAATGAAAAAATGGAAAAATAGTCTTATTGAGTTGCTTAATATAGCTGGTACAGGACCGATTTTAGGACCTATACAAGGTATTTTATTTGGTCCAATTGCGTTTATACTAATTCCTATTGGTTGTGTATTAGGAGGAGCTTTACATGACTATATGAGTGGAATGATTAGTATAAGAGAAAAAGGAGCACAGATGCCTTCTCTTATCAGCAGATTTTTAGGTAATAAGGTCTTTCAAGTTTATAATATCTTCCTTTGCTTATTAATGCTTTTGGTTGGTGCAGTTTTTATTTATACACCTGGAGATTTGGTAGTTACTCAAATTCTAAATATGAAATCAACTATCAATAATCCAGTCGTTTGGATAGTTTATGGAATCATCTTTGTATATTATTTATGTGCAACACTATTTCCAATTGATAAAATAATAGGAAAAATATATCCAATATTTGGAGCCATTCTACTTTTATCTGCTGCTGGTGTTGGAATTGGAATATTTACACAGGGTTATGACTTAGCCAATTTAAGCCTAGCAAATTGGAAAGGTATCCATCCTAATGGAGTTCCTCTTATCCCTACATTCTTTGTTACAGTTGCTTGTGGTATTGTTTCTGGATTCCACTCAACTCAAGCTACTCTTATAGCAAGATCAGTTTCAAATGAAAAAGAAGGTAGAAGCACTTTTTATAATATGATGATTTTGGAAGGTTTAATTGCCATGATTTGGGCGGCAGCTGCTATGGGTATTTACAATAAAGGAATACCTAGTGAATTAATAGGTTCTCCTGATGTAATAGGTTTAGTTGCTAGAGACTTACTTGGTTCTGTTGGTGGTATTATAGCTATAATAGGTGTTATTGTTTTACCAATAACTTCTGGAGATACAGCTTTAAGATCTTTAAGATTAATGCTTGCAGATTATTTCCATTATGACCAAAAAGAAAAGAAACATCGTGTTATATTATCAATCTGTATATTTATTCCTGTTATAGCCATCCTTATATTTGCAAAACTTAGCACTTCTGGATTTAATATATTATGGAGATATTTCTCTTGGAGTAACCAAACTATTGCTATATTCGCCTTTGCTATGATTACAGTTTATCTTATAATAAAAGAAAAAAATTATATCATAAGCTTAATCCCAGGTATGTTTTATTCTTTTGTAATTTCTAGTTATATATTCAATGCTCAAATTGGATTTAACTTAAGTATAAATATATCATATATTTTAGCTACCATTTTTACTGTTTTGTATGCTGTTTTAACTGTATACTATGGCAGAAAACTAAAAAGCAAAACGGATACAAATCTAGCTAGCTAAATATAAATATTATTAGATTTTTATTAAAACTTTTAATTTTAAATAACTCAATAAAAAGAGGCTGTCTCAAAATAGAGATTAGCCTCTTTCTTATTAAATACATTAATAAATAAACATCCACCTTTTATTGGAATATTTATCCTATATATTTAATATAAATAAATAAAAGATTTAAAATAATCTACATTGTTTATATACTCAAAATAATTTTTTGGAGGAATACTTATGAATAATAAATTACATGAACTAGAAAAAAATTTACCAGAAACATCTTGTTCTTTTTGTACACACCTTTCATTGAAGGGGCCTAGCCTAGATTACAGATATGATATTAAATGTGTTATTTCAGATACCAAACCTGATTTTAGAGGATGTTGTGAATATTTTGAGCCAGAATATACAGACTTAAATACAGGAGATTTAGACAATCTATACATAAACTTTCTTGAGACATGCCTTAAGGTAAACTATAATGATTATATTAATTCTATGTACTGGAAGTTGTTTAGAGAAAGAACTTTACTAGAGAACAACTTTAAATGTTCTATATGTGGTTCAACTGAAAATATTGATGTGTATCATATTAATAAAAATTTAGGAAGAGAAACTTCTGAAGATATAATTGTTAAATGTAAGAAATGTAATTGTAAATAAGTGTATAAAATTCAAATAACTTCACATAATAAGTTTAAATAAAAAACTTAGGAGGTTATTTATGAAAAATAATAATTTAAATTGTGATGCTACTAACTGTGCTTATAATACTAGTGGATATTGTTATGCTGGTAGCATAAAAGTAGATGGAATGCAAGCAACTACTACAGGAAATACTTACTGTGCTTCTTTTGAAGACAAATATACATCTGGTATAACTAGTCGTTCTAATGACACTAACCAAGTTGATACAGATAATATTCATTGTGAAGCTGTAAAATGTAAATACAACAAAAATGAACTTTGCAAGGCTGAAAAAGTTCATATAAACTCAGGAAATGCAAGCTGTGAAACTTTTGAAATGAAATAATTTCATTGATACTTAACTATTTAGTATTTATAAAAAATAAAATGGAACCTATAAAACAGATACCTTTTAAAAGATATCTATTATAGGTTCTTTTTTACAATTAAAGCATTATGTATTAGGAAGTAAATGTAATTATAAGTTATCATCTTGAACTAAATTTTACACCAAATATATCCATAAGAAACATAAATATTGGAACTCCAATTAATAATCCCCATACACCTAAATAATGCTCTCCTACAAGTAAAATAATGAAAACAAAACAAACTGGAAGTTTTGTTCTATTTGACATCAACTTAGGATTTAATATATATGTTTCCACTGCATGCACTATACAAATCATGGCCAAAACGCCAAATACTTTTGCTATTCCTCCTATATTAAGGGCTATTACTGTTAATGGAATTAAAGACACTATAACTCCAGCTACTGGAATAAGACCCAAAACAAAAATCATAAGCCCTAAAGCCCATATTTGAGGAAAGCCCATAAATCCTAAAAAAATCATAGAAACAATAGAATTTATAAATGCAATCATTACTTGTACTTTCATTACATCACCAAAATTTTTCACAAAACTTTTTCCAAAAAATACAAGAGAATTATAGATGAAAGAAATTTTACTTTCTGCAAGTTTATTTCCAAATTTTTTAATATCATTTTTTTCAAGTAAAAGCAGTAAACTAAGTAAAAAAGCTAGTAATATATTTATCCCAAAACTTCCAACTTTAGTTGCTGCTGATGCTATTAACAATCCTGCCTGTGAAATATATTTATTAAAATCCAACTTTGAAACAATAGGATAAATCTTTGGCCCTAAAGATTGAGCAAATTGATTTACATCAAAATTACTTAAAATCCTGCTTAACTCTGTAAGTTGAACTATAATTATTGGCACAACTGCATAACTAATTAGTACTAATAATATAGCAAATAACGAATATAATACTATAATTATTAATGAATCAGGAACATAGAAAGAAAATAATTTCCTAATTCTTTTTCTTATGGAAACTAATAAATTATAAAAAACAAAAGTCATTATAAATGTTAAAAGCACCATATTTAACATATACCAAAATGTAATTAAAATAATCACTACCACAGATATAGAAACAATCTTATATTTTGAACTATCGGGTGTCAATTCTTTATTATTCTCCACAGCGTAATCCTCCCCAGATTTTTACTACTTAACAATCAAACTTATTACTCTAATTCTAAAATCTAATTAGGAGAACATTAAAAATAATGCATTAATTCTTCCTAATACAACATTAAATTTTAGAGAAGATAATTTTAGATAATACATACTTATATCTAATTCTGCCTACATTATATATTTAAATCATTATTATCTATATCAGATAGTAAATCATATATCTCTGGATATTCAAAAAATAAGCCCTTTTTTAATAATTGTCTTATTTCACCTGTACTTACCCATTTTATATCACTTACTTCTTCTTTTTGTAAAATTGCATTTGATACATCATACTCTTTTTTAACTAAATATACATCCCATAAAGTATCTCCATGAATCATACTTCTAAAAATCTTTATCTCATCTTTGGATATATCAATTCCTATTTCTTCCTTAGCCTCACGAATTGCACCATCTAAACTTTCTTCTCCAGAAACAATACATCCAGTTGTCATCCCCCATATATTTGGCAGTGTCTTTTTATTTTCAGACCTTTTCTGAATTAAAACCTGAAAATTACTATTTACAATCCACACTTCAACTGCTAAATGATAATATCCTTCTTCAATAGAATTATCTCGCTCTATAACATTTCCTGTTTTAATTCCATCAGCATTATACAAATCCCATAATTCCACTTTCAAATCTCCTTACTTTCCTTATAAAGTTAACTAAAATATAGATACATTTTAGTATAATTAATTTTGTTCATTTTTTATTACAATGCTTGATTTACATTTATGTTCATCATTTTTCTTTTCTTTCCACTCTTTTATATCATCTATAATGAATCTATGTTTAAGAGATTTTGTATCAAATTTAAACATTCTAAACACTATTTGTAATACATACCCTAAACCTAAAGCACTTACAAGTGTACCAATTCCTACAGAACCACCTAATAACCAACCAGCAACGAGTGCTAATATTTCAAGAACTGTTCTAACAAGACGTACAGACCTATTAGTTTTTTTCTGAAGAGCAATCATAAGACCATCTCTTGGCCCACTTCCAAGGCAAACTCCTAAATACAAAAAACTAGCTATAGCAGCTAAGATGATTCCTATAACAACCATGAATACTCCTATATAAGTATTACTTGCATGAGGTATCACACCTGAAAATATTACTAAATCAATGAAAATTCCTATAAATGTCATATTTAGCAATGTACCCCATCCTATATTTTCACCAAAAACTGCATCCAATATAACGATTATAACACCTACCAATATGGACGCCTGACCTATAGTTATACCTAATTTTATAGATAAACCTTGATGAAGCACATCCCAAGGCATAAGACCAACATGTGCATTAACCATAAGCACAGAAGAAATTGCAAATATAAAAAAACCTGAAAACAACCTTATCATACTTTTTAAATTAATTTTTCCCATTAAAAATCACTCCTCATAATAATAATAACAATAAATACCAATAAAATATATATATAAGTACAAAGTTTTACAAATTTTTTCATCATTTTAATATAGAATTTCAATCATAAAAAAAGTGGCAATCCATATTTTACACGTCTTCACCTATATTCTAAGCTTTAGTGTAAAAATAGATATACCACTTTTCTAATATTTAAACATTTTTAGTTAATTTAATTAATTTTCACTATAAATTCTAGCTTCTTCTTCTCCATTTAGCACTCTAAGAGTTCCAAAAGCAAGTGATTCTAACTCATTTTCTCCTGCCATAATTTCTACTGGCGCTATAAATTCAACTCTCTTTTTAACCATTGAAGTAAACATTTCAGAATATGCAATTCCACCTGTTATAATTATAGCATCAACTTTTCCATCTACTACAGTTGCTAATTCTCCAATTCCTTTTGCCAATTGATATGCCATTGCCTCATAAATAATTTTGGCTTCTTCGTTTCCTTCTGCTATCATCTTTTCAACTTCTCTAGCATCTACAGTATTTAAATATGAAACTATACCACCTTTACCTCTTATCTTTTTAGTCATTTCTCTTTCTGAGCATTGACCTGAATAACAAGCAGCTACTAATTTTGTAGCAGGAACTCTTCCTGATCTTTCTGGTGAAAATGGCCCTTCATCATCAGATAACATATCAACCATTCTTCCTTTTTCATGAAGATAAATACTTACTCCTCCACCAATATGAGCTACTATTAAGTTTAAACTCTTGTAATCTTTACCTCTATCTTTAGCATATTTTAAAGCCATTGCTCTAGTATTTAGTGCATGCCCTGCACTTGATCTATCCATTCCACAAAGCCCAGATACTCTTGCTATATCTATAAGTTCGTCTACTGCAACAGAATCATAGATATATGAATTTATTCCAAGTGGTTCTGATATTGCATGTGCAACAACTGCTCCTAAATTTGAAGCATGCTCAAGTACTGGTCTATGTTTAAGTACATCAATCATTTCTTCATTTACTAAATATGCCCCTGATTTTACTGGTGGTAAAACTCCACCTCTTCCAACTATTGCACTAAGAGATTTTAAATCTATATTATTTTCTTCAAGAATACTTAAAACTGCCTCTTTACGCATTTCAAATTGGTCTTGAATTGTATTATATTTTGCAATCTCCTCTGCTGGGTGGTCTATCGTCTTCACAAGAATTTGTTCTTCTCCATCATATACTCCTATTTTTGTAGAAGTAGAACCTGGATTTATGGCTAATATTCTATAAGTCATACTTTTCTTCCTTTCGCATTAATTTCTATAGTTTATCTTATATATATTATAAACTATTTGCCAACCATTTCCATACCTTCATGGAAAGCTTTTATATTTAACTCGACAAATTTTGGTTTAACATTTTCACTTATAATTTTTTCCCAGTCAATAGACTCTAGTTCCATAGATTTAACTAGACATCCTAATAAAATAACATTCATTATCTTTGCATTTCCTAATTCTTCAGCTTTATCTGCTGCATTTATCACTTTTGCATTTAATCTATTTAATTCTGCATCTATATCATTTTCTTGATATTCAGCTCCTCCGATTAAAACAGTCATAGAGTCTATTCTATGATTATTTACTAAAGCTTTTCCTTCTGGCTTTAGATAATTAAACCATCTTAAAGCCTCCATCTTTTCAAAAGATACTAAAATGTCTGCTCCTCCAATTTCTATAACTGGAGAATGAACACAATCTCCATATCTAACTTGTGAAGAAACTGAACCTCCTCTTTGGCTCATACCATGTATCTCACTCATTTTTACATCATATCCAGCTTCCATCAATCCCATAGTTAATAATTTACTAGCAAGTATAGTTCCTTGACCTCCTACACCTACCAAAAGTATACTCTTAGTCATATTATTTTTCCTCCTTAACTATTGCTTGTTTTGGACAAACTTGTGAACATACTCCACATCCTACACACTGATTTCTATCTATATTTGATAATTTATTTTCTTTATCAAATGATAGTGCTGGACATCCAGTTTTTAAGCATAATTTACATCCTATACACTTATCATGGTCAACCTTACACTTAGTTTTAAATGGATTATTAAACTCTTCCATATCTTCTTTAGAGAATTTTTTAAGTACACATGGCCATCTTGTGATTATTACAGATGGTTCATCTTCTATAGCCAAAGCCCAATCTAATGCTTCATTTACTTCTTTTAGATTATTAGGGTCTATAACTCTTACATGTTCTATTCCACAAGCTTTGACTAATCCTTCTATGTCAACATCTTTAGTTTTATCACCTTGTAAAGTATATCCTGAACCTGGATTTTCTTGATGTCCTGTCATTCCAGTTATTCTATTGTCTAATATTACTGATATAGAATTACCTCTATTGTAAACTACATCTAAAAGACCATTTATTCCTGTATGGAAGAAAGTTGAATCTCCAAGTACACCTACTAATCTCTTTTCATTTCCTTCTTTCATGTTAAGAACTTTTTGAGCACCATGCGCAGTTCCAAAGGCAGAACCCATACAAACAACATAATCTATTCCATTATATGGAGGAGCAAATCCAAGAGTATAACATCCTATATCTCCACCAACTATTAAATTTTTTCTCTTTCCAAGTTCATAGAAGAATCCTCTATGTGGACATCCTGCACAGAAACTTGGTGGTCTTGGTGTTACTAATTCAGTTTTATATTCTATAGTGTCATTTGTTTTTCCAAATATAGCTTTTCTTAAAACATCTGGTGTCATTTCTCCATATGGAGGTATTACATCTTTTCCAATACAATCTATTCCATACGCTTTTATTTGTTCTTCTATAAATGGGTCATTTTCTTCTATTACATATATTTTATCTACTTTGTCTGCAAATTCTTTTATTTTTTCATAAGGTAATGGATTTGTAAATCCTAACTTCATATATGATGCATTTTTTTCAAATACTTCTTTAGCAAAATTACAACACATACCTGAAGCTATAACACCTATTTTTGTATCATTTATTTCATAGTAGTTTAAGTCAGTTTCATTTGAGAATTTTTTAAGAGTTTCCATTCTCTCTTCAACAACGCCTCTTCTTATTTGAGCATTTGCTGGAACAGTAACCATTTTTTTAGCATTTTTCACATACTCTTTAATTTCAACTTCTTCTCTATCATAACACTCTACTAAACCTTTTGAGTGACAGAGTCTTGTTGTAACTCTATATAAAACTGGTGTATCATATTTTTCACTTACTTCAAAAGCTTCTTTTATCATATCTTTAGCTTCTTGGCTAGTTGATGGTTCAAATAAAGGTATCTTTGCAAACTTTGCATACATTCTATTGTCTTGTTCATTTTGAGATGAATGCATTCCCGGTTCATCTGCAGTAATAAGTACCATACCACCATTTACGCCTGTATATGCATAAGTAAATATTGGATCCGCTGCAACATTTACACCAACATGTTTCATAGAAGCCATAGTTCTTGCTCCTGCAATTGAACCCCCTATAGCAGCCTCAAGTGCTACCTTTTCGTTTGGAGCCCATTCTGCAACTATTGCATCTTTATATGTTGCTAAATTTTCTAGTATTTCTGTACTTGGAGTACCTGGATATGCAGATGCATATTTAACACCAGCCTCATAGGCTCCACGTGCAATTGCCTCATTACCTGTCATCAATTGTTTCATATAAAATTCCCTCCATCTACAATTATTAAATTCATAGTCCACCCAATTTGTTCAATGAAATTAATTATTTATTTTTACTTCTAAACTTTCAAGTGCTTCTTTTATAATACTTGGTGCTTTCTTACATTTTTCTTCTGAAACTGCACAAACTGCAAATCTTAATCCCATCTTCAATGGAATTGCAAATACATTGTGTTTAGTTAATTCTTCACATACTTCTCTTGGATTATCACATGGTATACTTACAAAGAAACCTGCTATATATGGAAGAATTTCTAATCCTACTCTTTCAGCTTCTTTTACAAATACATCTGCTCTTCTAGTCAGCATTTTTTTGTATACTTCTTTTTCCTCCTCATATTCTTTGAATTTTTTAGGGTCATTTACAATATTAGATAGAACTGCCATAGCACTTCTATTGCAATTTGACCAGTTTGCTCTACATGAATGAACACATGAATAATGGAACTCTTCTGCTACATCTTCACTTGAAGATATACAAATTATAGCTCCCATTCTCATTCCATAAGCTGTAAATCCTTTTGACATACTAAAACCAACTAATATAAGAACGTTTTCAGGCAAGTTGGAAAATTTCTTAAAGAATTTTCTACATACATCATCATCACCTGCAAAGTCAATATATGCTGAATCTACGAAAAATATTATCTTTTTGTCTTTATCTTGTGCAACTTCTTTTGATAAGTCTAATATTTTATCCCACTCATCATCTGCAACACTATATCCTGTTGGATTGTGAGCTGGTGTATTTATAATTGTAAAAACTCTTCCTTGTTTTTCTGCTATATTCACAAAATTTTCTTTGAATGAATCAAAATTAAATTTTCTATTTTCATCAAACAATTGGTAGTTTACTACTTTTCTATTAGCTTCTTCAGCTATACTAACATATGGACTCCAAAACCAATCAGATGTTAAAACTTCGTCACCTTCATTTGTATAATTCCATACAGCTAGTTTTATTGCACCACTTCCTCCTGGTGAAGCTAATACTCTTATATGTCCTTCTGGTAAGTAATCTCTAAAAAATACTTTTTTAACTGCTTCTAAGTAGTCTGGCTGACCTTCAAGGGCTGCATATGCACCTATATCACAGTTATCTAATGCTTTATATTCATCATATACAGTTTTCATTGTTATTAATTTTCCTGAGTCATCCATTAGAGCGCCTATTGTTGCATTTATTACATTATCCATACCTAAAGCTTTTTCTGCTGCTTGAGCTCTTCCAGATAAGCTAAATATAACATCATTTTCTTTTGGCCACATTGCATGCTTACCAACCATACTTTGACTCATACCATCACCCCTAAAATTGTATTTACTCTCACATTTATATTAAGCAATTAGCATGCCAACAAATTTAACTTTATGTAAAACTACTTTTGTTTAGAATTCTGATTTTTTTCACTACTAAAATTAAGTGTTTAAGTTATTTTTCTTACAAATCTATGTGCTTGTCTGAAAAAATAAAATTCTACAAAAAAATAATGTTAATTTTTCTTAACATTCGTTTTGAAAAATTAACATCACTTCAAAATAATTTATATGTAATTATGTCAAATATTTTTATTATACTTTTTCCATAGAGATGTTCTACTTATTCCAAGAACTTGTGCAACTTCATTTTTGGAAAGCCCCTGAGCAAAAAGCATGCTTATTATTTTTTCTTCAACATACTTATTTACTTCTTTTATATCTATACTTACCTTACCATCATTTATCTTACTTATATCTATGACTTTATCTGTAGTTTCCATACTTGCTGTTGTTTCAACATTAAATTCTTCTACACTAGAACTAGGTACTACTTCTTTAGCCTTAAAGTTTTGCTCTTTTCTTAATTTAATTTTCCCTGTCACAACATACTTTTGAGCTATTGTTTTTAGCTCTCTAACATTTCCAGGCCAACTATAATTATATAGCGCATTTATCTCATCCTTAGTTAGAGCAAAATTTTCATCTATACTGTTTATTCCATGTAAACCATCATCCTTTAAAACTTCATTTACAAAATTATTAAACAATGGTATTATATCTTCTCTTCTATCTCTTAAAGGAGGGATATTTATCTCTAAACTACTTAATCTATAAAATAAGTCAGCTCTAAATGTACCCATAACTATTTTTTCTGTTAAAGATTCATTGGTAGCTGCTATGATTCTAATATCCAAAGGTATTATGTAGTCAGAGCCAATTCTCATTATTTGTCGCTCCTCTATTACTCTTAATAGTTTTGTCTGAATATTAAATGAGACACTGTTTATTTCATCAAGAAAAAGAGTTCCTCCATGAGCAAGTTCAAATAACCCTCTTTTTCCACCTTTCCTAGCACCTGTAAATGCACCTTCTTCATATCCAAAAAGCTCACTTTCAAGTAAATTTTCTGCTATAGTAGCACAGTTTATAGCCACAAAAGGCCTGTCTTTTCTTTTGCTTATATTATGTATACTATGGGCTATAATTTCTTTACCAGACCCACTTTCTCCATAAAGTAGTGTTGTGTAATCACTTTTCCCAATTTTTTTAGCTTCTTCAATAAATTCCTTTGTTAATTTATCTTTAAATAAAAAATCATCAAAAGTATATCTAGCATATAGACCTTTTTGATTTAAATCAAACCTTATTTTTCTTTCTAAATTTTGTAGCTTAGTTATATCTTGTATTATTCCTAAAACTCCATAAGTGCTATCATCTACTTTTATTAATGTTGTTCTAGTATTAACAATCAAGTTGTTTATATTTCTTATCTTCCTATCTTCTACATCATCTTTCTCATGTAGACAATCTAATAGCCATCCCATTTTTGGAAATATATCTAGAATATATTTATTAAGCGCGCATTTTCTTTCTACTTTAAGCATGTTTTTTGCACTTTCATTGTACAAAATTATACTTCCATTACTATCTATAGCAATTACTCCATCTTTTATACCATCTAATATATTTCTTAATACTTCATTATTAAATTTTTCCTCGCCTAATGTATCTAATAATTTCTTACAATACTCAACAGCTTCTCTTATAGATTCGTCACTGGCAGTTGCAAATACACTATCAATACCATATTGTCTCGCAAAAGAACACGCTAGACCTCCACCAACTATTACAACTTCATCTTTTTGGTCTATATACTTTACAACCTTACTTCTTATTTCGTATTTAGATTCAAACCATTCTTCAGTTATTTCAGTACTTATGACATTTCTCCAACCAACATAATCAAAAGAAACTTCATTATCTCCAAGTATTAATACTACTTTTTTAGAATATCGCTTTGCCATTTCTATTGCTCTTAGAAGGTCGGTTGATTTCATATTCATGGGTATTACAGGTACACTTACTGTGTCTATTACTAAACTATAACCTCCTCCTCTACCGATTATAGCTTGAGCACCTTTCTCAACAAGTATACGTCCTTGATTTTCCATTAAATCAAGATTAAGTATGTCGATTATTATAGTTCCATTTTCTACATCTTCTCTATATAATTCTTCTATTCTTTCTTTTAATTCAATATCAGAGGCTATAATTCCTATCTTCTTTTGCAATAAAATCACCTCAATTTTAAATTATAGTATATACTGATTTCTACCTGCTTTTTTTGATTTATATAGGTTTTTGTCTGCATCTTCAATTAATATCTCGACATCTTTTCTACTACGACATCTTTTTATACTTACTCCAGCACTTATAGTCACATAGTTTTCTACTTTAGAGTATATATGTTCAATTCCTTCAAATTCAAGAAGTTTAAAAATTCTTTTAATATATATTTCTATCTTATCAATCTCTTCAACATTTATTGATTTTATAGAATCTACTAGTATTAAGATTTCCTCTCCTCCATATCTAATTATGTGTTCAGTAATATCTATAAATACATTTTTTATAATGTCAGTTACTTTAATTATAACTTTATCTCCTGCTGGATGACCATAGTTATCATTATAGCTTTTAAAATAATCTATATCAATCAATATTGCCATCATATTTTTATCTCTATCTTCATTGAATAAATTCAATTGTTGTTCTAAGTATCTTCTATTATATAGTCGAGTTAGTCCATCAGTTAGAATATCATTTTCCAATTTCTTATTATTATCTACAAGTAATCTTAAACTTTCTTGTTTTTGTCTTAATTCATATTGTTTATGAATACCTTGTGATGTTTTATAAGAATTGTTTTTTTCCCACTTATCTGAATACCAATCCATACTTTTATAATATTCAATTGCTAGTTTGAACTCTTTTTTCAATTCATATCCTTTTGCTATTAGGCCATAAAATATCGACAGTTTTTTAGGATTTAATGAACTTTTTTTAACTAAGTTTAAACCTTTCAAATAATATCTTATTCCTTCATCTACATTGTTAAATTTTATATATAAATCTCCATATAACTTATAAATATAATCTAATTTAGAATTATATATAAAAACATCTCCAAAACTTTTATATATGTTTTTTGATAAAATCAAATATGCATTTACTCTTTCAAAATTACAAGTATCTTTCTTTAACTCTATTTCGGCTGAATATAAAAATATGAATGAGTACAAATAATCTTTATATACGCCTTCAACAACATCCATCAGTTCTATAGTTTTTTCTAAAACAACTTCTGCTTCTTTATTCATATCTTCTTTTAAATATGCCCATATAAGGTCTATTTTTATTGCTACTCTTTCAGTTAAACATACTGAATTATTATTATGTGCAACATCTAGTGCATTTTTTATATACTTTATGGCTTCTCTGTTATTCCCACTTTCTAAATAACAGAGGCTTATTATACATTTGCAAAAAGCTTCTATAGAATATAGATTATTTTCCTGGGCTAATCTTAGACATTCAATCAAATACTCCATACTTTTTATAAAGTTGTTAAATAAGTATAGATATACCCTACCAAATATATAATTTGCTCTACTTACAAGAACTTTATTTTTTAATTTTTTAAAAAAAGATACTTCCTCTACTAAGAGTACTACTTCAGATTTAGTTTTATATAGTGCACTTATTTCTACACATAAACTCATATTAAACAAAACCAATAATTCATTCAAACGTTGTTGTTTTATAATTTTTTTGGCTAAAAAATAAAAATGATTTGCTTTATCGTATTTTTTTATAGAAATAGCAGATAGAGTAAGATAAATATAAATCTTAGATATTATATCTGCATCATCTTTTAGTGATAATTGTTTAATATCTTTTAGTGAAACCATCAAATAATTATACGATGCTTCTCTATCTTTTTTTACATAGTTTATTAGACTAATTAAATATAAAATATAGACTCTATCTTTAGCATCTATTTTTGTATTTAAAAGCTCTTTGTGATAATCCAAGATGTAGTTTAAATCGGTCAAATTCAGATAGAACTTAGTCAACATATCATATTCTATCTTTTTTATATTTCTCTTTAAATCTTCTATTAAACTCCCTTTCAAGTAAATCACCAATCCTATTTCAAGAGTTAAAAATTCTTAAAATCATAATAATGCAAACATCTATTTCTTCCAGTTTGTTTTGCTTTGTATAAGGCTTTATCCGCATTTTCAATTATTTCACTTATATCTATACTACTATTTTTACAAGTATCAATACCAATACTAATCGTCAAATCATCATTTAAGAATTTTTTTACAACCTTACATAACTTTTTTCCAAATACTTTGCTTTTTCTATAATCTTTGCATATAGACAATATTAAAAATTCTTCTCCTCCATACCTTATAACAGACATGTCCTCTTTTAAATATTTTTTTATTATCATAGTTATATTTTTAAGAGCAATATCTCCATTATAATGACCATGAGTGTCATTGTATTCCTTAAAATAATCTACATCTATCATAAATGCAGAACTGTACTCACTAATCTCTTGTTTTTCTAAGAAATTATTTAAATATGCTCTATTATAAGCATTTGTCAAAGGGTCGATGTATTTTTTCTTATCTAAATCGAGTTTTATTTTTTTCATATTATTTATTTCTTTTTCGATATGCTCATGTCTATAATTTAAGGAGTCTATATAATTTCTATTCCTAGCTTTCATATACATCTGTTTTAACTCATAGTACATTTTAAAGTATCTCATACTCATTTCATAATCTTGTATCTTCTCAAAACACATGTGTATAGTTTTATATGCTTCTTTCACATAATTATAATTTTTAGTTTCTTTAGCCTTTTCAAGAAGTTTTTTGCTTGTAATCAAGGACTTTTCATAATCTTCAAATATATAATATATATTAATCTGATGATAAATCACTTCTAAATCATATATTATATACTCTTCTACATTATTTATGTTATTTAACAAACTTTTAGCCCGATTTAAATAACAAGTTGATTTCTCAAATGATTTTTCATTACTTTCTGCATAGTACATAGCTAGATTTATACATAAGTCTAATTTTTCTACTTCTTTTAAATCTTGATTCTTAAATTTTTCCAAATATACCTCAGATTTTGCTAAATTATTTATAGCACCTGAATAGTCTTTAGTTTTTATTAATAATTTAGTTATGTTATTTGATGCTCTATACTTTTGAATCATATTTACGTTTGTATATTTCTTATTCTTTATTACTTCATTAAAGTATCCTCTTGCTCCTTCATAATTTTCAAAGGAACATTCACATTCCCCTAGCTTTATATCGCATAGTGAGCATACTTCTATATCTTTTGATAACTCTGCATATTTTCTTGCTTTTAAGAAATTCATTTTAGCAATTAATGCATCATCTAAAAACAAAAAATATATCTTACCAATTATAAAAAAATATATTTTTTTACAATTAAAATCATTAGTTTCTTTTACTTTTATATATAAGTCTTCTATTTCCTTAATTATTATAGAAGAATCAATACATTTACTTGCTTTAATATAAATCAATTGAGATTCAAAGATAATTTCTTCCACTAAAAAATTGCTCCCCTTACAAATAAGATTAAATTTATCTATATATAGATCTGCTCTATTTACATCTTCATTCTTTAAACTTAAAATGGCTATTTGTGAATAAAATCGTGCTAAAAACACATAATCTTTAGGTAAGTATTGTTCAATATATTTACAGGAAATCAAAATATACTTTTTCATTTTTTCACTAAATCCTTGAATACCATACAGTAAAGCTAGCAAAAAATTTAATTTTAATAACATTAAACTACTTTGTTCAGTTTTGTAGGAATTAATTGAATTGTTAATTTCATCAATTCTTTTTTCAAAAAAGTTATCATTATTTAATAGTTTTTCATTCAAGGTCAGCTTAAACATTGAATCTAAAATTATACTATCTATATCTTCCAAATATTTATTATATATTGTAACCCACCTCCGACTTTCATTATCTCACAAATTTAGTAATTTTCCATACTATTTTTAAAAAAAGTCGGTGTCTTAATTTAGAAATTTCTCCTAAATTAAGACATAAATTACACTAAACTATACAATTTTCTATTTGAATTATATAATCTTGACAATTTTCGCAAATTATCACACTTACAATGTAACTATTATCAACTTTATTTGCTCTTGATAATTTATTAAAAGACATCCCTTTATAATCACTAGATATATTACTTATTACATATTTTCCATCCTTACTAAAAATATAAAAATGATATTCTAAAAACGGAAAGAATTTTTTCTTTTCTTTTACACCCTCCAAGCATAATGGGCATGCTTCTTGATAGTATTCTATATCAAAATCAACATCTTCTGATTCATTAAGTATCTCAATTATTTTTGGAATGCTTATTTCTTGAATTGGACTTTCTTCATCATTTATTAAAGCACTGCAATTATCTTCTTTTAATAAATATTCCTTGTCTTCATATATAAACTTGTACAAACTCATATTATATCCTCCTAATAATTATTAATCTCCCAAGTTATTCTACCACTTAAACATTCTTAATAAAAGTAATTGTTATATAATTTTATAATATTTCTTATTAAGTAAGTTATATACATATATTGTATACATATAATTTACTTAATTATCTTAAAACCCAACTTTACGTTTTGAACATCCAGTTTTTCAAAACCTATTGTCAAAATTCACTTTACCTATTAATATAAGTATATGAATACAGAGATTGGATATAGATGTAACACACTTAACTATTTTATAAGATACGATTTAGTATCAAATTTTATATATTGTATAGGGGGAGATACAGATGTATAAAGATAAAAGTGATGAATGTATACACTTAATGACTGCATATATTGATAGCATAAGTGGATATTATTCATTTATAGACACACAATTAGATGACTTTATGGTGAAGTATGGTGAAAACATTGTTGATTCAAATTTACATAGCATAATGATGTTGCTTTGTAAATGGGGATTAGCCTAACATTTTGAGCAATTTTTTGTATATTGTATTCTATATTATTTATTCATTGATAAAAAAGAAATTGACATAAATTTAAAGGCCATATATAGATTAAAAAAATCTATATATGGCCTTTTTGAATTTTAATAAATATCCTATATATATACTATATCAACAAAAACAATTTAAGTTTATTTATCTAATATGCTATAATTTACTTACCTACAATAATAAAAATATCTAATATGTATTACTCAGTTTAACTAATCACAATATCATCTCTTCATTTACAATTAAGATATTTTCAATATAGTAATACTCAATTTTAATATAATGAAAAGGAGAATTTGATATGAACTATAATGAATTATTAGAATCTGCTAGAGATAACTTTAATGGAAAGTGTAAAGTCTGTAAGATTTGTAATGGATTAGCTTGTTCTGGAAATGTTCCTGGCATGGGAGGAAAAGGAAGTGGCTCTTCTTTTATAGAAAACAGAAGAAGCTTGGAAAAAGTAAAAATAAATATGAGAGTAATACATAATGTTTCAAATCCAGATACTACTATCGAGTTATTTGGTAAAAAAATGAGTGCTCCTATATTTGCTGCACCTGTATCAGGGACTATGTTAAATATGGGTGGTAAGATTTCTGAAAAAGAATACATAGAACCTGTTGTTAGAGGTTGCTCTAACTCTGGAATCTATGCCATGGTTGGTGATACCAATGTAGATACTTTTTTATTGGATAATTTAGACGTTTTAAAAGATAATGCTGGAAATGGAATTGTATTTATAAAGCCTTGGAAAAATTCAAAGATAATAGAAAAAATTAGATTATCTGAAGAGGCTGATGCTTTTGCAGTTGGTGTAGACCTTGATGCTTGTGGATTAATTAATAATCAACTTCAAGAAAATCCTTTTTCACCTAAGACAGTTGAAGAGATTAGAGAGTTGGTTGAAGCGACTAGATTGCCTTTTATAATAAAAGGGATTATGACTGTGGAGGATGCTTTGATGGCTGTAGAATCTGGAGCTAGTGCTATTGTTGTTTCAAATCATGGTGGACGAGTTCTTGATTATACTCCTGGTACTTGTGAGGTGCTTCCAGATATAGCTAAGGCTGTAAAAGGAAAGATAACTATACTTGCTGATGGTGGTGTTAGAACTGGTGTTGATGTGGTTAAGATGTTAGGTTTGGGTGCTGATGCTGTTTTGATGGGAAGACCTTTTGTTACTGCTTCTTTTGGTGGAGGTCTTGATGGTGTTGAGTTTTTTATAGATAAGGTTAGGAATGAGTTATGTGAGACTATGATTTTGACTGGTTGTCAAGAGGTTAAGGATATTGATGGTATGGTTATATGGAAGTGATATTTCAATAAATAAAATTCCAACTAGCTATTAGTGGTAATAATTTTGTTAGTATCTACAATGCTAGAAAATATAGTAAAATTTTTTATATTTATCTTATGTATTCATATACTTCTATAGAGTTTATTTTTCATTTAATAAGAAACTTCCTAATTAATATAATTTAATTCTATATTAATTAGGAAATTTTAATAAAATTTAATATTTACTATAGACGTACTCCAAATGCACTCCAAGTTGATTTTCCAACTATGCCATCAGCAGATATTCCAAATTCTCTTTGACAAGTTTTAACAGCATTATATGTATCATTTCCAAATGCACTATCTGTTTTTACAGGGTGATTTCTAATACCTACTAAAAGTTGTGTTAGATGTACTGGATTACCACTTGTTGTGTGTCCATAACCAACTGTTTTTTCAGTTGAAACAGTATATGATTTTTTTCCAGTTACTCTAAAACTAGACACATAGTAATCAAGCACATACTCTCCATAAACATATCCATACGTACTTCTTGTAATAAGATAAGTACTCGCAAGTTGCTCAGGAATAAATATGTCATCATCAGCCTTAGGAGTAATATTTAATTCTCTACATGTTTCTTCATATTCTTCTTTTACTTTTTGAGGTGCATTTTCATATGTAAAATCATAACCTCTAATTGTAGCACTCGCTACAGGTTCACCTAACTCTTCATAATTTACATTATTTTCATCAACAGGGCTAGCAAACGAAATACTGCTAAAAGCAAGTACTAATATACTTGTAATAACTAAAGTTTTTTTTAATCTTTTTAACATAAAACCTCCTTAATTGATATATTTTTATTAAATATTTATAAAAATCTTATTTTAAAGATTTTTATTACTCATAATCATATCCTATTCCTCTTGTAAATCCTCTACTTGCTTTATCTGGCAAATTTGAAAACACATTTGAATTAATAAAATCAATTGACTCAAATTTTAAAAAGGTAGAAGCAGAAAGCAAACATAAGATCACTATTAAAAAAATACCTTTTTTAGTTTTTCTATCAATTATACTATCTAACCTTCTCTCAAGATTCGTCTTATTAAATTCTGTAGTTAAAATCCCATTCTGATAATTTTTACTTAGCTTGATTGACTTTATAAGTGCTAATGCATATTCTTTCTTCTCTTTTAAAGAAGAATCAGACAAAACACTTTCATCACAACATAATTCACAATCGATATTTACTCTATTACTCATTATATAAACAAGTGGATTAAACCAATATATTATTTTCACAGACAGTACTAAAAACTTTATTAAAATATCTTTGTTTTTAAAGTGCATCAATTCATGTCTTAAAATCCAATTTAACTCATCCTTACTATAAGGATAATCTGGTAAGAATATGTACGATTTAAACAATCCCATACCTGCTGGACTTATCAGTTCATCAGAGCCTCTTAATTCAACTTTCTTTTTTATATTTAACTCTTTCAATAAATCTTTATACATGCAGTTAACATCATCATCTTCTATATCATAAGACACATCAACAACAAAATTTTTAAATTTTGTATACTTTATAAAAGTGTAAACTACAATAACTATAGTTACAAATATCCATAAACAAGCTAAATACAGCATAATATTGTCATTTATTGGATTATAAATATTAGAAATATTATTATGAAATGAATTTCCTCTATATGTCTTTGAATCATGTATTATTGTATAGTTAAACAAAAAAAGCAACATTCTAAAGACTATTACTAACCAAATATAATAATTGAACTTTTTACTAAAATTCTTAAATAAATATCTTTTCAAAAATAATAATAGACAAATACCAAGACTACATACAATAGTTGTCTGTATAAGATTTTCAAAAACTTGTATCATATAACTATTCATCCTTTAAATTATCAAAGTAATTTTCTAGAAAATCCAGCTTATTTTTATCTATAGCTTCATCCTCATGTAAAGCTGAAATTAAACTTACCAAAGAATCATTATGTATATTACTTAGGAAATCCTTTGTCTCAAAGTTTAAGTATTCCTGTTGCTTAACCACTATTGTGTAATGTGTATATCTATCTATTTTTTGAGCATATAAGAATTCTTTTTTTACTAGTCTTGATAAAAGTGTCAGTGTTGTAGTTTGTTTCCATCCATATTCTTGCTCCATTGCTTCAATAACATCTTTTGATGTCACTGTAGCATCTACTCTCCAAATAAATTTCATTACTTTCAGTTCTGCTTGTGGTATTTTTTTTATCATGATTTACACCTCCCCCAAAACTCTTTCTAACATAATTCTACAACAAGAGAATTTTTTAGTCAAATACTTTATGAAAAAATTGTGAATTTTTACATTTTATGTTAATTTTCTAATCTTTTTTAAAATATTATAAGTTAGATTTAATAATATAATTCAGTAAATTTTTTATTATATTATTAATAACGACAATATATTAATATTTTTTATCTTGAGTAGTATCTAATTATGAATATTCTTTTTTACACATAAAGAACATTATAATACTTTTTGGGGAAATAAACTAGACTAATCTTTAAATCACTTTTGATATTAAATTTTTATGTATATTTTTTAAAAAGCTTTTGTTTCAAAGCTAAAATACTTTCTTTGTTTTATTACCACACTATAGTGTAAGTCAATTTATGCATAAATAAATTCTATCTCAATAGAGTCTTATATGCAAGAGAATTAAAGCAAACCTTTTCATCCATTTTTTACCATATAAGCTTTTTAAAATTCTTCTTTTTTCATATCCTATCATTTCCTAAAGCTTTTTCTAGCCTAAATTAATAATAGGCACTTTTTAACACACAACCATATAGAAGTATTTCCATATAATTTATCCATTCATTTTATTTTTTTGAGCAAAATTTATTTCACAATTTAAAATATTTTTTATTTTCTCATAATAACATTGAATAATGGATTATATTCTAGTATTATATAGGTGTAGAATAAAACTAAATCGGCAAAACTAGAGAAATTTAGTGACGCAAAGCTATAGGGACTAAGACTTATAAAGTATCTTATGAGTTATGTCAGCCAGTTGCCAAAAAGATATTTTCTTTTTGTTTTTATGAAAGTTTTTTAGGGGGATGTAAAATGTTTATGGAGAAAATAGATACGTGTACACATGTATTAGCTGCTTATATTAGTAGTTCACATGATTATTGTAATTTTATAGATACACAGTTAGATGATTTTATGCTAGAATACGGAGAAAATGTAGTAGAATCATATTTATACCAAGTGATGTTCTTAATAAATAAGTACAATTAGATAGATTTTATTTTCTAGAAAATCCTTTTTAGTTTTATCTACTTTTAAATAGTCTTACAATAAATGATACAAATTTAATTCAAATATATTTATTTTTTATAAAATTCGATATAATGAAGATGTAAAATAACATCAAAAACAAAAAAAGAAACTACAATAATTTTTAATATAAAAACACTTCTCTAAACTTATTTTATCATAAAGTCTTATTCAGAATATATTCATACGACAAAAATCATTCGACAAAGTAAAAAAATATACACTAAAAGCACTCCTATAAAAATAGCACTTTTAGTGTATGTTAATGTATATATCTAATACAATTATAACTTGTCTTATGTTTTAGTATGATAATTTTTGTTCGTTTTATTATTACAATATGTATTATAGTTTTACTCATTTAGATTAATAATCACAAATATATATAATATTTAGCGACTTTATCCAATGATAATTTATTTTATGATATAATTATTATAAAATTTCAAATCATTTTCGTATTGTTAAATTAAATTTATTCAAAATTACTTAAGTTATGGAGAGTTTTATTATGTTAGATATGTTTATAACAATTATTTCTTCTGTTATAGAAATTTGGGTGTGCAAAAAAGTGTTTGATTACACAAGTAAAGTAAAAACTAGTTTAATAAATTTATATTTTTTAATTTCAACCTTTATTATTATTTCTACTTTCTATACTAATGTTGGTGCTGATAATAGAATATTAATATGCATTTTTGTAATGTTTATTTTTTATAAATTAAATTATGAGGTTAATATATCCAAATGTTTAATAGTTTTGTTTTCTTACTGGGCAATATTGGTGTGCATAAATGCATTAAGTATGATAGTGATAGTTTCAATAAATAATTTGAGTTCTATGAATATTTTATTAAATGATAATTTTTATAGATATGAAACTATAGTTTTAGGAAATATAGTTCTTATTGCTCTATTGTACATTTATAAATTCATATCTAACGATTTGCAAGTGACTAAAAGAGAAATTTATATGTGCATACCAATAGTAGCAAATATGATATCATTTTTTATATTTTATAAATATATCTTAAAACTTCTAGATATTTCTTCTACTACCAGATTAGATATCTTAATTATGGTACTATTATTAACATTTTCTAATATAGCATTGATTTCTAGCCTAGTTAAAATATTAAAAAGTAATAAAAAATATATTGAATTAACTAAACTACAGGAAAAAATAAATGCTGAAAATAAATATTATAGTAATATAAAAAAATATTACATTAAAACAAAAGAACTAAACCATGATATGAAAAATCATCTTATTTGTATTAAGGAAATGAATAAAAAGAATATTGATACTAGTAATTACATAAATAACATAGAAAAAAAGCTTGATGAATATAGTACCGTATTTGATACAGGAAATATTACTTTAAACATTATATTATCAGAAAAAAAAGAACTTTGTATAGAAAAAGGAATTGATTTTAGAATTAATATAAACTTTAGTGATTGTAATTTTATTAAAGAAGAAGATATATGTTCTATATTTGCAAATGCATTAGATAACGCAATCGAAGCTTGTGAAAAGATTAAAAATGGTGATAAAAAAATCAAATTGCAGGGAATGATAGTAAATAGATTCTTTGTAATAAAAATTACTAATACAAAATCAAATGATATTTTATTGAAAAAGAATACTTTTTTAACTACAAAAGAAGATAAAGAATTTCATGGATTAGGAATAAAAAGTATAAAAAATTCTTTAGAAAAATATGGTGGTGCAATTTCTATAAATTTCTCTGAAAATTTATTTTATTTAAATATGATGATACCAATTGGAAAATCACAAAAAGATTCAAATATTGCATATGAGAATAGTTGATATCCATAATTCATTAATAAAATTATTTAAGGAGAAAGTTAAATGATAAAATCTTGTGCTGATAAAATAGCTTTTTTGTTTGTTTTAAATCAAGTAATAGAAAAAGACGATTTAGAAATCTGTTCATATGGGTTAGAGATTTTACTATCTTCTATAATAAATACTTTAGCTTCATTAATGATAGGTTTGGTATTAGGTAAATTGATTTATTCTATAGTATTCTTAATATCTTTTTGCATAATAAGACAATTTTCAGGTGGCTATCATGCAAATAGCAATAAAAACTGTATCCTAATTTTCAATAGTATTTTTTTTATCTCTATGGTTTTGGGAATAATTTTAAACAATTCTAATCCTATTCCATTATTTTTAGTGATATTGTCTAGTTTTAACTTTATAGGCATTTTTATTTTTGCTCCAGTATGCCATGCTAACAATCCACTGAATGAAATAAAATATAAAAAAAATAAGTTAATGTCAAGAATTATATCTATAACTTTATTCTTGACTATTCTTCTAGGATGCAGATACTTATCTATTTACAATTATGTTGTATACACTTTTTTAGCTTTATTTTGGATAAATTTATTGCTAATTATTCAAATCATTATAAATAAAAAAATAATATAAGGAGATGTTAACATGAAAAAAATTCTATATCATTTTATGAAAGTATGTGGTGTATTAGCTATGTTTGTAGCATTTTTATCTGCAAACACAACTTCTCTGTGGCATGTATATCAACCAAAAACACCAGAAAAACTAAAAAAATTCTAAAAATCACTAAAAAGAAGGTAGCAGCTATCTTGAACAGCACCCTATTTAGTAGACACAGTAAACAAGATACTGTAAAATTCTACTAAATGGGGTGATTTTTTTGATTAAAAAATGTAATGTAAGAAAAACATATAGTGTTGAATATAAATTATTAGCAATTAAAAGACACATAGAAGATGGCGTGTCATATAGAAGATTAGCTGAAGAATTTAAAATTCATGAGCAAATGATAATTAAATGGTGTAAGAAATATAGAGAACTTGGAATAGACACTCTTGAAGAACAGCGAGGATCTTGTAAAGGATCTTCAAAAGGAAGACGTAGAACTAAAGAGCTTTCAAAAGATGATGAAATACTTAAACTTAAAGCAGAAAATGAATATTTAAAAAAGTTGTTAAATTTAGAAAGATTGTTATACACACAGTAGATAAATATCGTATTATACATAGCATGAGAAGTAATTATACGGTAAGTTTTTTATGTTCAATTATAGACGTCTCTAGAAGTGGATATTATAAATGGATGTTGAAGCAAAAATCTCCCAATAGGGATTATGATTTAAAAAAAAGATTATTGACATATATAATAAATCTAAAAAAGTATATGGATATAGGCGTATTAAAGCTACGCTTTTTAAGAATTATAAAATAAAAGTAAATCATAAAAAATTATTAGATTGATGAAGTCTTTAGATATAAAATCTTTAATTCGTAGAAAAAGATTTAAATACTTTAGCCAAAAAATATAATATTTGATAAAGTAGAGCCTAATATATTAAATAGAGAATTTAAGTGTGATAAACCTAATACAAAATGGGTCACAAATATAACATATTTGTACTATGGAAAATCTCTTCAGAGAATTTATTTATCTGCTATAAAAGATTTATACAATAATGAACTCATTTCATATGAAATGAGTTCTACTTTAGATGTTAAATTTATACTAGATACAGTTACTAAGGCTATAAATAACCTTTCTGATTCAGATAAGAAGTCACTATTAATTCATAGTGATTAAGGGTTTCACTACACTTGCTGGGATTATAAAAATATCTTGAAAATAAATAATATTACTCAAAGTATGTCTAGAAGAGGAAATTGTTATGATAATGCCTATATGGAAAATTTCTTTGGTCATCTTAAAAGTGAAGAGATCTACTTAAATTCGTATACTTCAAGAGATGATCTAGAAACTGCTGTTCATAGCTATATACGTTGGTATAACTATGATAGATTACAATCTAAATTAAATAGCAACACACCTATAGAATATAAGCGTGCTGCTTAAAAATAACTATCTTATTAAAAACTGTCTACTAAGTAGGGTTCAGTTCAACTACTCTTCTATCCACTTAGTTAATATGAAGCATATTAATATTATTTTTTTAGAATACATTAAATCAACAAAATGACTTTAATATATTTATTAGATATTTTTCGCTCTCAATGCTTAAAGCTTTCAAATATACACAATAAGAGTTTTCATTCGTAAAAATTTCGATAATATTATCTTGTTTATTTACACTTACTATATCTTTAAATTTGATATGATTTTTAGTATTTTTACCTCTAAAAATATATTTATCATCAATCAAAATATCATCATCTGTAATTGAAATATAAAGTTTATTTTTATACTTTATTAAAAACTTATATGTTTGTTCAATATAAAAACCTGCAAGAAATAAGAATAGAAAAGTTACTTTGAATGCACATATTATTGAAAATATTATTACAAGAATACTTATAATATATATTTGTTTAAAATAACCTCTATCAAGATAATTTATCAGCATTGAAAACCACTGCTATTATTATCTTATTTACATTTCACTTAGTTAATGTAAAAGCTCAAAATAAATTCAAAAAATATTACTTATAACTTAGTATTTACAATCCTTACAGTATTTATTTTCAAAATATCAGTCACTGCACATTTATATATTTATTATATCATAGTTTCTATAATCAGAATTTTAGTTCGCTGATTAAATTACTCATAGAAAACAAATTTTTTAACATTATTAATAATTTATTTTTAAATTTTAATTGTAGGAAACATAGTAGTTTAAACTACTATGCTATCTACTTAGTTAATATAAAACGCAGGATGATTGTCGTATTTTTATAACAATAAATACAAATTTACATACCACATAGTTAATATAAAACCCCAAAATAGATTGAGCACTTTCAAAACTTTAAGTCACATAATCCTTTTAAAATTGCAGTGAGCGAGTAATAGTGTTTTTTGACACTTCACAAAAAACCTATACAGTACAGTAAATTCAACGACTGCGGACAAACCATCAAAAAAAACGAACACTGCAAAATCTCTATATATTTATTGTACCATAAAAGAAGTTCTATTAAATACAAGAATTACATAATAAATTAGATTAAATATATTCAAACAAAAAGAACTTGTGCGAACAATCTTTTTGTTTGAATTCTTGAATTAAATTGTAACAAGTTAATTTATTCCATCTACGCCATTATAAAAAGTCCTCTTCTATGATGGCACAAATAATATTGACATCCTCAACATCTATTAATTTGTATACCAAATAGTTATTTATATTCAAAATAATCTTCTCCATCTTGGTTATAAAATAATATTCTACTTGCCAATCCTTGTTCATATTTATAGTTTTCTTTATCACCTACATAAGAAAATGTCAATGACATACTTCTTGATGGGTCTAATGAAATTATATCTAAATAAATAGTACATTTTTCTCCTGGTTTTAATACACTAAAACTATTAAAATCCATTTTTATTTTAGCATATTGCTCCATATATAATGTTGAATTAGCTTCTCCATAAACCTTTAATTTTGTTATATCTAAATTTTGTGTACTTGTATTTTCTACATTTATAGGAACAGTTGGGTCTTTATATTCTTCAGTATAATATTCAAGGTTTTCATCGTAACATTCAAGATAGCTTCCTTTATCTTTCCAAATTATATGATTCGAATCAAAATCAATCTTTAATCCACATATTATATTCTTATTTGAGGCTGGAAGGCTAATGTTATTAATTGTATTTTCACACTCTAACATAATTTTATCACTTAGATTTCCTATCCCTGTTACTTTTGTAGCGTTTTTAAGCATATCTTTATTACTTCCAATATCAACTAACGCTATTGGAGTATTTTGAGCTATTGTAGAACCAACAAGCGCATACACTAAATCGGTTCCACTTGCTATGTAAAATTCTTTTGTCCCATTATAGAACTTATTTACTATCTTCTTATTAGTATCATATCTATCTACTCCACCCAATCTAGTTGAATTAGTATCATTTACTAAGTTATCACTCATTGATGAAGTACCACCTATCGCATAACTTTCTATTCCAGTAGTATTAAATGGTACACTTTTCCCATCAGTCAATACTATGGGTGCTTTATCTCTAACAGCCACAGAAGCAATACTCATAGCATCTGGTTCACCTTTGAAAGCATTAGTTAATATTACCTCACTTACTTTATCAATAGAATTTATTTCTTTTGCTACATTGTAACTTGTCTTAATCCTATTGCTTCCTTGAAGTCTTTTAGTCTCTATTCCTTTATCTTTTAGAAAGGTTTCTGTTGCCTTATCAATAGAACTTTCTCCACCAATTATATACACCTTGTTAGCTTTCTCTACTCTCTTAAGAGTTGCATTTGGTATGTTATTCTTTTTAGTTAAAAGAATTGGCGCATTTGTAGCTCCTGCAAGTCCACTTGCACTTAGACCATCAGCCATAGTACTATCTGCATTTACAAGTATTGCAGTAGTATAACTTTGTTTATCTGCAATAATCCCAGCAGTTTCATATTTATCTGCTCCTTGAATTTTATCAATTTTATCAAGTGCATTTGCAGATACAGGACAACCAGCAACAAACATTGACATAGCTAACCCTAATGATAATAATTTCTTTGATTTCAAAATATCTCCCCCTTTTTTCATGTCTCTCAATCAAATTGTATAACAAACATATATTATATGTTGTCGAAAGTACAAACTATTTCTACTCAATTAACGACATTAAATAACATTAGAATAAATTATTTTCTTATAATCTTATTCTTTATAATATATATAATTATTATAATATAATTGAAGTATTTTACTTTAACCATATTATTTAATTTTGAGAGGAAAAACTTTATGAAAGGTGGCGTAAGAAAACGTGGTAAGAAATGGTACTGTTACTTTAAATTAGCCATTGTAGAAGGAAAAAGAAAGAAAATAGAGCGTGTAGGTGGAGATACTAAAAAAGAGGCTCAGCCAGCTCTTAGAATAGCTTTAAATGAATATGAAGATTGTGGAAATGTTTTTGACGAGAATAATATTAGCGTATCCGATTTTTTAGATTTTTGGTACAAAGAATATGTAATGCTTAATTGTAAATTTCAGACTCAAAATAATTATAAACGTGCAATAGAAAATCATATAAAACCAAATTTAGGAAAGTACCGATTAAAACTTATAACACCCATGATTATTCAAAAATTTTTGAACGATAAATCTAAAGAAAATTATTCTAGTGGCACTATAAGAGTAATCAAGGGTGTTTTAAATAATTCTTTTAAGATGGCTGTCCATCCATACAGATTTATAAAGGAAAATCCTATGCTTTATGTCAAAATTCCTAGGTACTTTGATTCAGATTGGGTTTGTACCAAAAAAAATGGTTCTCAAATAACATTACATAACTTAAAAAACATGTCACGAACTATAAATAGAGAATTAGGAATAGATTTTAATTTTCATAGCTTAAGACATACCCATGCCACTATGCTTCTTGAAGCAGGAGCAAATATAAAAGATATACAAAAAAGACTAGGTCATAATAAAATTGCCACTACTATGGACACTTATTCTCATGTAACTGATAAAATGAAGACTGAAACAGTGAATATTTTTGAAGGAATTATAAAGTAATTTGCCACCAGATTGTAATTATGGTGGCAAATGGGTGGCAAATCACCTATTTTGTTACATTTTTAGTTATTCAAGACCTTGAAAACGCTACATTCTTTATATTTTTAATCAATTTCTGACTTAAATGGAGTGTCATCAGCTTTTGCTATTCTGTATTCTTTATCAGTTATATAACCAAGTTCATGCATTTTATACAACACAGTCAACTGTCTCTTCTTAGCCTCTCCATGGTCAATATACCTCGCAGGATTATTGGTCATACCCGCAAGCATAGCACACTCAGCTAGGTTTAACTCTCCAACTTTTTTACCAAAATACACTTCAGCTCCTTTTGCAGCTCCATATGCATTTTTTCCTAGGTACATATTATTTAGATACGCTTCAAGGATTTCATCTTTACTCATAATCTTATTCATCTGCTTTGCATTATACATATCCCTTATTTTTCTCTTCATAGTTTTATCATCACTTGTAAGCAGATTTTTTGAAACTTGCATGTCTATAGTACTTCCACCTTGTGTTGTGTCTGTAAACACATTATTAAGTACTGACCTAGCTAAGGAAATAACATCTACTCCTTTATGCCTATAAAATCTCTCATCTTCTATTGAAACTATAGCCTGTTTTAAGTCCTTTGGCATTTGTTTTATACTGACAACCTCACTACTTATATATTTAGACTTAATTAATTTTTTAGTGACTTCAGGTGAACCTTTTATAGCTGAAACTGTAAAAATTGCACCTGCCACTGAAAATATAATAAGTGCCACTAACATAACAGATAATAATGCTCTAGCTATTTTAATTCTCTTTTGCTTTCTTCTTTTTTTGCTTTTTAATTTTCTATCTCTTTGCTTGTACTCAACTCTTCGTCTATCTCTCTGACTATAATCTGTATTTAAAGGTCTTACATTATCTCTTGTAAAACTATCTCTTTTTATAATATTTTGTGAATCTACCTTTTCACTCATTCTTTTACTAGAGGCTGTCTGAGAATTTTTATTTTTTTTACTTGTTGAAGTATAAGAATGTTTAGATTTTTTATTACTATCTTTATTATTACTAACTTTTTTACGTCTTATTTTATTATTATCATCATCATTGTAATAACCCATTTTAGTCTCCCTTCTTTATATAAGGTACATTATACATTGTTCCACAAAATAAATCAAAGAACAAAATTGTAAGTTTAAGGGTCAATTTTATAAAGGATATTTTCACTAATTTTCTCTATATTTGCGATTAATATTCATCTTTTATTTTTAAAAATAGCTTTGCAGTTGCTAAAGTGTCACTATCAGCTCTATGAGCATTTATATTCTCTATATTATAATAAGCACAAGCTGTTTCAAGCTTCTTATTTTTTCCTTTATAACTTTTACATTTTTTTAATAATTCTAGTGTACATATATAATTATTTATTGGCTCTAAATCCAACTTTCTAAGATAGTAATTTAAAAACTTTAAATCAAATTTTGCATTATGTGCAATTATAGTTCTATCACCTATGTATTTTCTAAATCTAGGTAAAACCAACTCTAAAGACTCCTCTTTTTCTACCATTTCATTACTTATGTGTGTCAATTCCGTTATAAATGAAGAAATTATACCCTTAGGTTTTATTAACCTTGAATAGTTTTTTACAATTTCGTCATTTTTTATTTCTGTTACACCTATCTCTATTATTTCACAACCTTTATATGGATCTAATCCTGTAGTTTCTAAATCTACAACTACATATTCTCTCATATCTCTTCTCCTTATTATCAAATGGATATATTTATATTCTATATTTATGCAATATACTAATCAATACTTAATTTTATATGATATATGAAATTTTTACAAATTTTACTAAATATACAGCAGATATTCCATTATAAATAAAGATTATTTTACTATAATAATTAAATTTTTATCTTATTATCATTTAATCTATTTTGATAAACATTATTATTTAATTTTTTATTGCTTAATTCTTTAAAATCTAAACTTTTACATTGTTCATCATTTTCCCATATTCCTGCCTGCTTATTTCCATCACTTTTATATAATACACCTTTGCCATTTTTCTTATTATCTAAGAAATAACCTTTATATATATCATTATTTGGATAAGTTAATTTTCCTAGACCATTTTTAAAACCATCTTTAAATTCCCCTGTATATATTGAACCATCTTTATAAGTATATTTACCTATTCCATGCATCTTATCATCTTTCCATAACCCTTCATACCTTTCCTTACTTGAAAAAATATATGTTCCAAATCCATTTTTCTTCCCATCAATAAACTCACCTTTATATAAGTCTCCATTATCATATTTGAATACTTTTTCTCCCTTTAATTTCTTATCAATATTCTTATTTTTATCGCTATTTCTATCTTGTGTATATGTTTTTTCTCTCCTTGTCTCAATTAAATCTCTATCATAACGAAAACCTTTTTTTGACTTATTTTTTATACTAGTTTTTTTCTTATTAATAAAAACTCTAGCTAATTGAATAAATATAAATGCAGATGATAAACATATAAACACACATACTATTGTTCTAAAATAACTAGTTATATTTTCCATAAAAATCACCCTTTTACTATAAAAATTTATTTAAAATACCTAATATAATATATATTTTTATTAGTTGGCATTTATACTTTTAAGACTATATATTAAGTAAATCTCATTTTAAAAGAATCTCTCTTAAAATAAACTAAGTACAATAAACACAGATAATTAATAGATACGTATGAAATATCCTTGAATACTTCATATAAATATTTCTATACAAAGAAATAAAAAAGATGAACCCTAGAAAACAGAGTTCATCTTTTAATAAAAAAATATCTATTTAATAGTAATTAAAAGAAAATACCTATTTACTATTAAAAATATTTTTTAATTTATTTTATCTATTCTTTTATAAGAACTTTTACAACTTCTGATATATACATAGTATGATAATCTTTCTTTGGATACCACTTTTCATCATTTTCTTTAGCATCAAAGTTTTCTGGTGGCATTGTATCATGATATAATTTTTTACAAACCATAATCATATTAGCTTCTTCAAAGGCTACTGTATCATCTATAAAATATGGTGTAAGTCCTGCTTTTTCTACTTTATTTGTATCTCTACCAGAAATAGTACCACAAATATTTAAAGCTTCTCTGTATTTTTCATCAAAAAATGCAATTGTAAATGTGTCATTATTATCTACAAACTCTTTTGTATATCTCTGTGGTCTTATGTAAGTTGTTACAACATTTTTACTCCAATACACTCCAACACCACCCCAGCTTGCAGTCATTGTGTTAAATTTATCTGAGTTTCCTGCTGTTATAAGTAACCACTCTTTACCAATTTTAGTGAATGGATTAAACTGTAGTTCTTCAATTTTTACTTCTTTAAATCCCATAACATCATCCTACCCTTCATCTTTTAATAAATAAGTCATTTGTTAAAAATTTAAATATATGCACTTTTATAATACAGCTTTCAAGATTATTTTCCATATTCATGTAAATTATAATACAACAAATCAATTACTTTCGCAAGAAGTAGTTTTTATATTTTTTAATCATAAAATGTCAATAAAATATATTAATTATAAAATATATAATACATTTATTAAATTTAGAATACTATAATATTAAAAATGTAGAAAGCATATATACTTTCTACACTTATTACTATTTTATATATTTTTATAGTAGTTTAGTTCCATTTAAATCTAGTTTTGTTCAAAAACTATCATAATCACCAAATTTTGTTCTATTAATTGTAACTTTTTATACTTTATTAATAACATTTAAGTTATTATTCTTATCAATATATATTTTCTCACTATCTAAATCTTCATCAAACATCTTTATTATATTTTCTATTTCGTTTTTGTATTCATCTTCATGTACTCTATAAAGCATTAAATCTTCTAATAAATCTTTTATATCAAAATACACATCTTCTAATAAATAAAAATATCCATCTTCTATATTCTTTAATTTATCTATAGTATCCAATTTTTTATCTATATCTTTTATAACTTCTATGTTTTGTATGTTTATATTTATAATTGTCAATAAGTACATTCTCACAGTTTTTATTATCTCAATAGAAAAATCTACAATATCATAATTTCCTTCTTTTTTATAAAGTGATTCTTTAAATTTATCAAAACAATCATTTAAATCTGGATTTATGTTATTAAATGGAGGTCTTATTATATCTAGCATTATTAAAAGATTTTGTATATCTACATTATTTGTAATTGCCTCATCCAAAATAAATAAATTATATGCATCATTTAATGGGTCATGTGCATCTCCACTAAACTCTAAGTTAGCAAATTCAAGTAAATTTTTTAGTGATATATAGTTCATACATTTTATACCACACTCTATATATTTCTCTTTTATATCCACAAATAACTCTCTAATGTTGTTTACGAACCTTGGATGATTGTTTTTTTTAGAACTTCTCATATCAGTGTTATTGAAACATGTTAAATCTAAATTACCAAAAGTATATATTCCTTCAACCTCAGAAAATATGCCTAACCACTTTTTAAACTTTCTCATGACCTCTTCATAGCTTGGTGCATACTTTAATTCTTCTGAAGATATATGAGTCAACTCTTGTATATGAGGATACAACTGGGCATTACTTACTGGCTTTATTAAAGATTTAAACTTATCAATATTTTTTGTCTTTTCATCATACATAACTGCTCCAATTGCAATTATATCTGAATTTAATATATCTCTCTTTGATTTAGAATTTGGCATATTCATCTCAAAATCTATATATACTCTCTTCAATATAAACACCCTTTCCAATTGTTTATAGTGATTCTTTTAATTACTTTTATTCATAATTTTCTAAGAAAGAATGTTTCTCCCCATCTTTTTGCCACCCTAGTACCGAATCAAGATTTACGTTTTCTGCTGCTTTAAATATGGATTTTTCTACATTTTTAAAATTTGGCTCTAAACTTTTTATTAAATCTTTTATTTCATATCTTTTATTTCCAGTTTTTTTAGCAGCAACCATGCACGCACAATTTAAAGGCCATATACCACTATTTTGGATAAATCTTATAATGTGTTCTTCTCTTATATAGTAAAGTGGTCTTATAATTTTTATTCCTTCAAAATTAGTAGAATTAAGCTTAGGAAGCATAGTTTTAAAATTTCCTGCACACAACAAATTAAGCATAGTTGTTTCTATTACATCATCATAATGATGACCTAATGCAAGTTTATTACACCCCAATTCTTCTGCTTTTGAATATAATGCTCCTCTTCTCATTCTTGCACACATATAACATGGATAATCTTTTGCAATTTCATCAGCTATTTCAAATATTCTTGAATCAAATAAATGTATTGGAATATTTAAATACTCACAATTATCTATAAGTAATTGCCTTATATTTGCATGATATCCAGGGTCCATAGCAATAAATTCAACATCAAAATTAACTTGTCCATGTCTCTTTAATTCTTGAAACATTTTAGCCATAAGAATACTATCTTTTCCTCCAGATATTGCTACAGCTATTTTATCCCCTTCTTCAACTAGTTTATAATCTCTTATTGCCTTTATAAACTTAGACCATAAATGTTTTCTATATTTTTTTATAATACTTTTTTCTATATCCCTTAGTGAAAGTCTTTCCTCAAAAGGAACTATAATTTCACAGCCTTTTCCTGATAGCTCACTCATTTAATCACCTCGTATATTTATGTTAATAATATTTTACAAAAAAGTCTACATACTTCTATAAAATACTATAGTTTTACTTTAATTTTAATAAATACTTTATAGTTTACAATAACACATAAACTTATAATAACATAAATAAAGCCTTTCTTTTATTATCTTTTTTATTTTTCTCATTTAATATTTTATTATGAGTAACGATTTTTAAATGTATGAATATTATACACTAGATAGACTTACCTATCTATTTACAACAAGGAGGTTTTCATCTTGGAAAATAAAACTAGAGATATTAAAAAAAATTGTGGTTCATCTTTGGCTAGACCATATATTAATAATCAAATTTTCACAGAAATGTACTGCCTTTCTGATGCATTAAAATTTGGAACTATATTTCCAGAACTAAATTTATTAGAATCTGAAATGTACAACAAAGAATTATATGCTAAGCCAAAAAAATTAAGAGGAGGTAGAAGATAATGAAAGATTCATCTAGAGCTGAACTTATGAGAAAAATTCAGGAAACATCTTTTGCATGTGTTGATATGAACTTATATTTAGACACTCATCCTGATGATAAAAATGCTATCAACACTTACAATTCATTATGTAACCAATTTGCACAGGCTAGATATGCTTACGAAAATAAATATGGTCCTTTAACTAACTTTGGGTATGCTCCAAGTAGATGCCCTTGGCAATGGGCTGAGCAACCTTGGCCTTGGGACAGAGAATTTAATTATTAGACATCAAGTATTGGAGGATTGAAAATTCATGTGGATATATCAAAAAACTTTACAACACCCAGTTAATATAAAAACTTGTGACCCAAGAATGGCTAAGTTTCTTATAACTCAATTTGGCGGACCAAATGGAGAGCTTGCTGCATCTTTAAGATATTTAAGTCAAAGATATACAATGCCTACTGGTAATATGCGTGCACTTTTAACAGATATTGGTACAGAAGAACTAGCTCATGTTGAGCTTATATGTACTATGGTTTATCAGTTAACTTCTGATGTAAGCCCAGAAGAATTAAAAGCTGCTGGTCTTGGCTCAAACTATGCACAAAATGGATATGGAATTTATCCAACAGATTCAAATGGGGTTCCATTTGATGTAAGACCTATCGCAGTTATGTCAAATCCTGTAACTGATTTACATGAAGATATGGCTGCTGAACAAAAAGCACTTGCAACATATTATCAACTTATAAACTTAACAGATGATGTTGATGTTATAAACGTACTAAAATTCTTAGGTCAAAGAGAAATAATTCACTATCAAAGATTTGGTGAAGCTTTAATGGATGCTTATGAATTAGAGGAATGTCAAAAAATATTCTAAAATTCTTCTTTATATATAAAACTACAATTATTTACTAATTTACTAACTTACTTTTTCGCTTAAATTAGCTTAAAAATATAAAAAACTATAAAGAATTGTCCATTTTCTATACACAGATAGAATAAATAAACAACAAAAAGCAGGTACTGAATCAACAGTAATAATAGATAGTAATCTACAATACTATTGACACCATACCTGCTTTTATTTTATAAGCAATAAAGAAATATCTATTTATAAAGTTTTATCATTAAATTTAAATGATTATAAAACTCTTCTTGCATTTACATATCTACTTGAATAGTAACTACTATTTATATTAGATATTGTTACCTTTTTTGATGAACCTGAAGATGCGTGTATCATCTCTCCATTTCCCATATATATTCCAACATGACTTACAGAGCCATTATTTGAACCTTGTGTATCAAAGAATATTAAATCTCCGCTTCTAAGGTCTCCTCTATTTACATATGCTCCATACTTACTTTGGTCTCTAGATACTCTTGGTATACTAACTCCAGCAGATTTTTTCATAACGTATTGTGTGAATCCAGAACAGTCAAAACTATTTGGACCTTCTGCTCCCCATACATATGGTTTTCCAAGTAGTGTCTTTGCAAAGCCTATTACACTATCAGCTCCCTGACTTGGAGAATTAGTTGAATCGGATGGAGTTGAAGTATCAACAGAACCTTTCTCTGCAAGATATTGACTTGATACATATCCTGTTTGGTCATCATGATTTACTTTTGTCCATCCACCATCTTCTGAGATACTTCCAACTTCAGTACCATAACTTAACGTAGCCACTTTAGAGTGTCCTGTTCCTGGTCCTGTTCTAAGGTTTAATGATTTTGCTGTTACAACTTTTGTATCCTTTACAATATCACTTGAACTGCTTCCATCATTTCCATTTGCAGAATCACTTAAGTTAGTTCCTAAGTATTTACTTGAAACGTAACCGACTCTACCATTAGAACTTATTTTTGACCATCCATTTGACTCAGATATGTATCCAACTTCAGTACCATATCCCAAAGTAGATATTTTAGAACTTCCTGTACTTGGACCTGTTCTAAAATTTAATCCCTTTGCTGTAACAACTTTTGTTGATTTTACTGAAGCATCATTACTTTCATTACTATTTCCTAGGCTATTTATTGATAAATATTTTTCATGCACATAACCTGTATTCCCATTATATTTAACTTTTACCCAAGAACCATCTTTTCCTATGTACTCAACTTTATCACCTTTGTAGAACTTTCCTATAGATGCATTATTTGTACCTGGTCCTTTTCTAAAATTTACTGCATTCCCTGTTATTGTTCTACTTTCTACAGTTGAACTTTCTATTTCAGACTCATTAGCATATGCTAAATTCCCCATTGTAGGCATTATTATCGCTGTGGCCATTATACTGGCTGCTACTCTCTTTTGATTAAAATTCATAACTTTCCACTCATCTCCTCTTTTCTAGTAGATTTATTTTTTATTTCTAACATAAAAGAAATAATTGACACTATTTTTAAATATCAATTATTTCTTTTATATTAATATTATTACAAATTTGTAACTATTTGTCTATAGTAATAATTCTATACCATAAATTACCATAAATATTTTTTAATCATAGAGAGGTTAAAACTCAGTTATATAGCCAAACTATATCTTATTAAACAATTTTATATTTTTTAACTTTTTTGTAACTTTTATAACCCTGTTGAACCAAATCCACCTTTTCCTCTTTCGGAATCACTTAATTCTTTAACTTCTTCTATATTAATCTCATATATAGGTTTTACTACCATTTGAGCAATCTTCATATGTTTTTCAACTTTAAAATCATTTTTTCCATGATTTATTAATATGATTTTAAGCTCTCCTCTATATCCCTCATCAATAGTTCCTGGTGTATTTAACACAGTAATTGAATGTTTTAAAGCAAGTCCACTTCTAGGTCTTACTTGCGCTTCTGTCATAACAGGAAGTTCTATACATATTCCAGTTTTAATAAGTTTAGTCTCTCCAGAAGGTATTACAACCTCCTCTATAGAATACAAATCCATACCAGCATCACCTTTGTGAGCAAAATTAGGTATTATAGCGTCGTCATTTAATTTTTTTACTTTTAAATTGTACATTTTATATCTCCTTTCAATTTCCTATAAATATTATAACTTAAATTTCAGCCTCTTGAAGTTTTTTATTTTTTTGTGGTAATATAATTATTAGTGTTTTAAAGGAGGATTTTTTATGAAACTTGTACTTGCTGAGAAACCATCTGTTGCAAAAACTATAGCATCGTTTTTAGGTGCAAAGACTAGACAAGATGGTTACTTTGAAGGAAATGACTATATAATTACTTATGCAGTTGGACACTTAGTATCATTATATGATATGAAAGATTATGATAAAGATAAGTATTCTGGCTCTTGGAAAATGAATAACTTTCCATTTGTGCCTGAAAATAAGTTTAAATTCAAAATTGATAGTTCTAAAACCAAACAATTCAATACTGTAAAAAAACTTTTAAACAGAAAAGATGTGGAATATGTAATAAATGCCACTGATAATGACAGAGAGGGAGAACTTATAGCATTTTTAATATTTTTACTTGCAAAAAATAAGAAACCAGTAAAAAGAATTTTGGTAAATGAATGGACTCCAGAAGACATTACGAGAGGTATAAAAAACTTAAAAGATGAAGATGAAATGAGAAATCTTCAAGCTGCTGGATATACAAGACTTATTACTGATTGGTTAATTGGAATAAACTTCACTTCCGTTGCTACATTAAAATATGGAAATGGAAAATTATTAAATATAGGTAGAGTAATTCTTCCAACAGTCAAATTAGTCTATGATAGGGATATGGAAATACTGAATTTTGTTCCCAAAACTTATTATGAAGTAGAAGGTCATTTTAAAGCTGAAAATGGTGAATATAAAGGTAAATATATTAAAGGTAAAGAAAGTAAATTTGACACACTTGAAGATGCAAATAAAATCATAGCTTCAATTACATCTCAAACTGGTAAAATACTAGATAAAAAAGTTACTATGTCAAAAGAGTATGCACCAAAACTTTTTAGTTTAACATCACTTCAAGGATATATAACTTCTAAGTACTCTAATTTTACCTCTGATAAAGTTTTAAATGTATGTCAATCTCTTTATGAGGGTAATGGTAAAGGTGGGTATATAACTTATCCAAGAACCGATTCTATTTTTTTAGAAGAAAGTTTAACTTCAAAGGCTTCTCAAACTTTAGAAAAATTAAAAGTCGGTCTTGAATATGAAAATAAAATTAAATTCTCCAAAACAAAAAGGGTCTTTGATTCATCCAAAGTAGATTCACATAGTGCTATAATTCCTACTTACATAATACCAAAAAATTTATCTAAAGATGAACAATTGGTTTATGATGCTATAAAAGATAGATTTGTAGCAAATTTTATGCCTCCTGCTGAATATGAGAATACAGAAATTAAGACTAAAGTAGATGATTGCACTTTTTTAACAAAAGGAAAAGTACTTAAATCAAAGGGATACCTTGAGGTGTATAATAAGGAAGAAAAAAACGATTTACTTCCATTTGTAAACAAGGATGATATTGTTGATGTCTTAGAGATAAAGCCATTAACCAAACAAACAACACCACCTAAATCATATACTGAAGATACACTTTTAAAAGCTATGAAAAATTGTGGTAAAAATGTACCTGAAGAAGACACAACTGTACTTTCAGGGTATTCAATAGGAACATCAGCCACACGTGCTGATGTACTAAAAAAAATAAGTCAAGTGGGCTATGTAAAGAAAAAAGGCAAATCTTACTTTATAACAGACCTTGGAAAAAATTTAGTTGAAATTTTTCCTGTTAAGGACTTATTTGATGTAGATTACACTGGTAAACTTGAAAAAAGTTTAAGTGATATTCAAAAAGGTAAATACACTAGAAAAGAATATCTTACTCATATTATTAGTTTTATATATCAAAATGTTAATATTATAAAACAGGATGCTTCAAAAAATATAAATACAGAGGCTTATACTTTTGATTCAAAAACTAAAAAATTTACTAAGGTAAAAGCAAAGGATTCAAAAAATAGTTCCAAAAAAAGTTTAACTGATTCTGAAAAGGAAATTGCTGTATCAAAAGATACAGATATTAAAAAAGAAAATAAAACCAATAATGAAAATACGTCTCTTGGTAAATGTCCTATTTGTCAAGGTGATGTTCTTGAGTTTGATAAAGGATTTGCTTGTAAAAATCATAAAGAGTGTAAGTTCGTTATTTGGAAAAATGACAAATACTTAAGCCTCTACAAAAAGAAAGTTAATAAAACTATGGTAAAAAATATTTTAAAAAAAGGTGAGACAAAAGTAAAATCTTTAACTTCTAAAAATGGAAACAAGTTTGATGCTACATTAAAATATAATAAAAATCCAGATACTGGCTACTTCAACTGGAAAATAGAATTTGAGAATTAAATAATATTCATAAAAGCAGAAATAGCAGTAGTATAATATTAAATATATTATACTACTGCTATTTCTGCTTTGTGTAAAAATTTAACTTTATATAATAACTTCTCATATGTACATTTAAACTAATTTTTTTACTATTTCTGATAGTTTAAGTGTATGTTCATCTAATAAAGTTAGTTCCTCATCAGAAAGATTTGATAGTTTCTTTACTATAGACTCTTTAAGAATAGATTGTACAATATCAAATAATTCAAATGCTTTATCTGTCAATTCAACTCTAAGAACTCTTCTGTCTTTTGGGTCAGGAAATTTATTTACTAAATTATGCTCTACCAATCTATCAATAATTGGTGTCATATTTGATTTTAGTATTCCTAAATTAGAAGCTATTTGAGAAATTGATGATGAATTTGATGTCATAAGATAAAGAATTACCTTTGCATGTGATGGAGCCATTGGACACTCTCCAAAATACTCTTTCATCATATCTGAGTTGTTTTGAAATTTTTTTAACAAATCGTTTTCTTTGAATATATTATTTTGAAGTACAAATAAAAAGTCTAAAAAAGAGTCTGCTATTTTAAGTATATTATCGTTATCCATATTTGTAACATCCCTTCAATAAATACTGTAATAAAATATTCATTACTTATTATAGTATAAATTATAAACTATTAATAAATTTAAAACAAGAAAAAGTTATTGACTCATAATAATTATAAATTTATAATCAAATTAGAGAATTATAAAATGCCAAAAAAGGGAAGTTTTTTAATTAGCCTAAAACTAAACTTAAATTATAAGACACTTTAAATTCTACAACAAGCTAGTGTAAAATATAATAGGAGGAGATATGAAAAGATATTTAGTAGTTTTTTTAATGTGTAGTTCACTGTTCTTAGTTGGATGTGGAAAAACAGATGAACCTGAACCAGAAAAACCTATAGCAGTCTCTGTTCAAAAGGCAGTAGGTGGAGAAATAGAAAATACAAATGCTTTCTCAGGAACTACAAAAGTTAAAGATGAGACATCAGTTACTGCTCAAACTGCTGGCACAGTTCAAGAAGTTTATGTGAAACTTGGCCAAAATGTAAGAAAAGATGATGATTTATTGAGTATAACTAGTGAAGATTTAGAAAACAGTGTAAAACAGTCTAAAGCATCACTAGATTTAGCAAAAGCAAGTTATGCAAGTGCTACTGGGGGTGCATTAGAAGCTCAAGTGAATCAAGCAAAAACAGCTCTTGATAGCGCAAAACTTCAATATGATGAATCCCAAAGAAATTATGACAATAACAAGGTTCTTTATGAGCAGGAAGTAATTAGTTTAGACCAATTTAAAAAAATAGAAGTTGCTTTAGAACAATCAAAACAACAACTAGATTCTGCACAAAGAGCATACAATACAGCAACTTCAAAAAGTATACCTCAAGCTAAATCACTTGCTAAAAAACAACTTGACCAAGCTCAAGTATCATATAACTTAGCAATGAGTAACTTAGATAAGCTGACATTAAAAGCTCCAGTGGATGGAACAATCACAGCCAAAAACTTTGACTCAAAAGAGATGATAACACAATCACAACCAGCTTTTGTGATTTCTAATCCTAATATATTAGAAGTAGGCTTAAATGTAGCAGAAGCAGATATAGCTAAATTTAAAAAGGATGGTAATGTAGATGTTGTTATTGAAGACCAAAGAGTTTTAGGAAAGATAGATTATGTTCCTTCAGTAGTTGACCCTCAGACATCTTTATATCCTGTTAAAATACTTGTTACTAATACTAACAACAAATTTAAAGCAGGAATGTCTGCACAAGTAAACTTAAGCGTTGAAAAAGAAAATGGAGCTGTTACAGTACCTAAAAAAGCAATATTTGAAGAAAATGGAAAAAAATATGTATACATAGCAACTAAAGATAACATAGCAAAGAAAACATTAGTTCAAACTGGAATTGTAACAGAGGATAAAATAGCAATCAAAAGTGGTGTAAGTGAAAAAGATACAGTGGTTATTGGGGGGATAAGTCTTATTTCTGATGGAACTAAGATATTTCCTGTAGAAAAGGAGAAATAGTATTATGAATTTAACACATACTTCCGTTAAGCGTCCTCTCACAATCATAATGGTCTTCTTAGTATTAATAGTTTTTGGTGGTATTGGATATAAAAAAATGTCAATAAATCTAATGCCTGATATAGAAATACCTGTTGTAATGGTTATGACTACTTGGACAGGTGCAGGTCCTCAAGACGTTGACGAACAAGTTAGCCAAAAAGTTGATGAAAGTTTATCATCTGTTTCAAATGTAAGCTCAACTATATCAAGTTCACAAGAAAGTGTTTCTATGGTCGTAGCTCAATTTGAATTTGGAACCAACCTAGATGAAATAATGAACGATGTTAGATCTAAAGTAGATGCATTACAAACTAGTTTACCAGATGATGCAGCTAAGCCAACAGTACTAAAATTAGATATGAATGCACAAGCTATAGGTCAGCTTGTTATATCTGGTGGAAATAATAATGCACAAGCACTAAGAAAATACGCTGAAGATGTAATTCAGCCTAAAATAGAATCTATAGATGGTACTACATCAGCAGACATTAAAGGTGGAGAAAAAGCTCAAGTTAATGTAATAGCTGACCCATCAGTTCTTTCAAATTATGGAGTTAGTTTATCAACTATAAAAGGTATTTTATCATCTAGTAATAAAACATTCCCTTATGGTTCAATTACTCAAGGTGAAGATAAGATAGTCTTAAGATCAATTGATAAATTAGAATCTTTGGATGATATAAAACAGATTCAAATTCCTGTAAAAGGAGGAAACACTGTTAACTTAGATACTCTTTGTAGTGTAGATTATGGATTTGCAGACAAAGATAGTATTTATAGATACAATGGAAAAAGCAGTTTAGTAATAGATATTTCTAAGCAACAAGATGCAAATACTGTAAAAGTTATGCAAGATGCATATAAATATGTAGATGAATTGAATAAAGAAAATCCACAATTTAAAATTAAAATTGCCAATGATACAAGTGCTTACATAAGCGAATCAATAAACAGCGTAATGAGCAATTTACTTATAAGTGCAGTTATTGCATTTGTAGTAATATTTGCTTTCTTAAAAAGTGTAAGAGCTTCATTAGTTGTTGCAGTGGCAATACCAATTTCTATAATAGGAGCAATAGCTGTTCTCTATTTTACAGGCGAAAGTTTAAACCTTATCACTGCAAGTTCATTGGTAATTTCAGTTGGTATGGTCGTTGATAATGCTACAGTTGTAATTGAAAACATATTTAAATACAGGAAAAGTGGTCGTTTGAGCATTGATGATTGTGCTATTGAAGGTACAAGAACTGTCACCAATGCAATACTAGCATCAACATTGACTACTATAGCTATATTCTTACCTATTATGTTTACAGAAGGTATAGCCAAAATAACATTTGGGGCTTTAGGTAAAACACTTATAGCTTCTCTAGCCTTCTCTTTTATAGGTGCAATTACTCTTGTTCCTAGTGTATTTGCAAAACTAAGTAGAGGTAAAAGTAGTGAAAAAATGAAGGAAAAAGATAGCCCTATATTTGATAAGGTAAGTGAAGGATATAAAAGATTACTAAGTGTATGCTTAAGACATCAGAAATTAGTAGTAATATCAAGTTTACTTATATTTGTAGCTTCTCTATTCGGAATGAGCTTTATAGGTATGGACTTTATGCCTGCAGCAGATAAAGGAGAATTGGCTATTTCTATAGAACTTCCAAAGGGTCTTAGCTTAGAAGCTAATGATTATTATGTTTCTATGACAGAGAAAAAAGTTTCAGATATTCCAGAAATCAAGACATTGATAACAAGTTTGACATCAGACTCAAATAATAATAGTGCAAGTATAGCAATTGAATTGGAATCTCAAAAAAATAGAAAAAGAACTACCGATGAAATAGAAAAAGAAATAATTGATAGAGTTGCTACTGTTCCAGATTGTAAAATAAATGTAAGTCAAAATAGTAGTGTTATGGGTGGAACTTCAGGAGCAGACTTCACATTAGAGATGAAGGGCCCTGATTTGGATGTATTAAAGATATTAGGAAAAGAAGTTGAAAAAGAATTCAGTTCTATAAAAGGATTTAGAAATGTAGAGACTTCCCTTACAGATACAACACAAGAAGCTCAATTTACAATAGACAAACATAGAGCTCAAGAATACGGTGTAAATACAGCAGAAATTGCAGGATTATTGCGTACTGCAATAAATGGTGATTCAGTTACTACTGCTACTATTGATGACTACAAAGTCGATGTAAATCTAAAGTTTAAAGCAGATAGTATCGATAATCTAGAAGATATAAAACAGTTAAAAGTAAATTCTACAACTGGAAATGAAGTACCTCTTGGAGCTTTCTCGGATATAAAAATGGTAGATGGTTTACAGTCCATATCAAGAACTGATGGTGATTTTTCTGTAAATATAACTGCAACACTTGATAATTTAGATGCTGGTACAGCTACAAAATTAGCATTAGAAAAAACTAATAAGATGCTAATCCCTAAAGACTACTCTATTGGTGTTGGTGGAGAAACAGAAATGATGAATGAATCTATGGCCAGTCTTGGATTCTCAATGGTTATAGCCATAGCACTTGTTTATATGGTAATGGTAGCTCAATTTGAATCATTTAGTAAACCATTTATAATAATGTTCTGTGTGCCATTTGCATTTGTTGGAGTTGTACTTTCTCTTTTGGTAACTGGTCAAAGTTTAAGTACTGTAGGTATGTTAGGTATAATCTTACTTATCGGTATCGTTGTTAACAATGGTATAGTTCTTATTGACTACATAGAACAACTTAGAAAAGCAAATAGTAGTAATGATTTAATTGGATTGGTTTCAATTGGTTGTGCTGCGAGACTAAGACCCGTTTTAATGACAACTGCAACAACAATTCTAGGTATGTTACCAACAGCATTATCTCTTGGTGAAGGTGGAGAAACAATGCAACCACTAGCCGTAGTTATAATGGGTGGGCTTACTGTATCTACACTAATAACACTAGTACTTATCCCTACTATATATTTAATATTTGATAAGTGGGAAAATAAGTTTTCAGATAGGATGCCTAAAATATTTGGTAAAATAACAGATAAAATAGGAGATATAAAAGGAAAAATATTTAAGAAACCAAAATTAAAAGCTAAAATTTAAATATAAATGGAGGGCGATTGTATTGAAGAAAAAAGTTAGTAAAATAATTGCAATTGGATGTGGTGTTGGTATAATAACAGCTAATTTAATGCCAGCCTATGCAAATGATAATACTTCTTCTATAAATAAAGTTGATAATGCTACCTTAAGTGACTCGACTAAAAGAACGGCTGAAAAAGAACTTTTAACTGCTAGAGATGCTGTCAGTGCAGCAATTAAAAATAGTGAAAAATTAAAAATGAAATCAGAAGAAATAAAAATGTTAAAAGAAAAACTAGAAGTACAGGATGAATTTGATAGTTTTACTGGAAGTGACAACTCATTTCCATATGACCAAATTGGACTTCTTAAAAATCAAAGCGAACAGGCAAAATATTTTATGGAAGACCAAATAGCAAATGATATTACTAATAAGTACAATGATTTAGTATCAAGAGAAAATGAGTTAGATAAAATAAAAAATAATCTTGAGATAAAAACTAAAGAAATTAAAGATATGAAGCTAAAAAAGGATTTAGGTCTAGTGACATCATTGGAAACTGAGTCAGCTGAGCTTGAACTTCAGACGCTACAAAATACTCAAAAATCTAAACTTCAAGAACTAAAAAATAATCAAGATTATTTTAAGTTGTTGACTAATATAAATTTAGACAACTATCAATTAGATAAAGAATACCGTTTTGAGTCTTTTAGAGTAGGTGGTTCAGTTGATTCATACATGGAAGGTAAGGTTAATGAATACTTAAAGTATGACCAATTGATTTTAGAACGTACAGAAGAAAGTTTTAATGATGACGATGAAAATAAGGCAGATTTACCAGATAGACCTAATCTTACAAGACCAGTTGCTCCTACAAAACCAGAACAAGGTAGTTTAACTGATGCTGAATATGAAGTTCTTAAGAAGAAATATGATAAAGATTATGAGCAATATGAAAAAGCAGTTGAAGCATACAATCTTGAAAGACAGACTTATGCATCTGGACTTACTACATATGCAAATTATCTTCAACAAAAATATAATACTGAAAATGGCTTAGTTACACTAGAGGATAGTAAAAAAGCTCTAAAAAAAGGCTTGATTGATAGCTATGCACAATTACTTGCTTTAGAAGATACAATTGGAACAACTAAAAAACAGCTTGAATTATCGGAAAAACAATTAAAAAATACTAAGCTAAGATATGACTTAGGATTGATTACTCTAACTGACTATAAAAAACAAGTAGTAAGCAATGAAGATGCTAAAAATAGCTATGATACACTTATTGTAAACTATAATTCATTAAAAAATGGTATAGAAAAGCCATGGATACTTAGCGATGGAGGCAAAAAATAATACTGTTGTATAAAAGCATTTATTTACTAAAATAAATTTGCTCAATAAAATAGAAAAAGAGTTGGCTTATTATTAGTTCAACTCTTTTTCTATTTACTAAAATATTATTGATTCTAAGAACACATATATTCTTCACTACAAAATAAAGTCTAAAGCTTAATTTAATTACTTCTTATCAAATGTTTCATCTATTTTACATCTGACCATATTAACAAATTCTGAAATATTATATCCTTTCAGCTTACATCCACATTTAGGACAATAGTCCAACTTCCTAGATACTAATGCTCTACAGCTAGGTTCTGGGCATCTCATTTTAAGACTCTCTTCTACTACTTTAAATCCACATCGTGGGCATATACTACCTGGACGTGATGATACTTCTTTTCCACATTTAGGACACTTTGTCAACTTTATCCCCTCCAGTAAACTCAATTTAATTATTGGTTGAAATTTCTCTCTTACAATAATGTATGCAACATAATTAAATACGTTTCACCTACTATAATATAAATTAGTTTTTTTATAATAATATAAAATAAAAATCCCCTATACTCAATTTACAAATACTCTATTTGATACATTGATATATAGGAGATATAATATTTTAGTTTAATTATATATATTTATAATATATTATTATCTAGGGTTTTTTATAGATGCTTGAGCTGCTGCAAGTCTAGCAATTGGCACTCTAAATGGTGAACAAGATACATAGTTAAGTCCTACATTATAACAGAACTCTACTGAAGATGGTTCTCCACCATGTTCTCCACATATTCCTAGTTTTAATTCTGGTTTAACTTCTCTACCTAATTTAACTCCCATCTTAACTAACTTACCAACACCATTTTGGTCTAGTACTTGGAATGGGTCTTTTTCTAATATTTCTTCATCTACATATTGACCTAAGAATTTACCAGCATCATCTCTTGAATATCCAAATGCCATTTGAGTTAAGTCATTAGTACCAAAACTGAAGAAGTCTGCTTCTTGTGCTATTTCATCAGCTGTTAAACAAGCTCTAGGTATTTCTATCATAGTACCTACAGTATAAGGAACTTCTACTCCTTCTTCTTTGATTATAGCATCAACAGTTTCTACTATCATTTTTCTTATTATCTTTAACTCATTTACTTCTCCAATTAATGGAACCATTATTTCTGGAGAAACTTTAACACCTGCTCTTATTGCTTCTATAGCACCTTGTATTATTGCCTTAGATTGCATTACACATATTTCAGGATAAGTTATTGCAAGTCTACATCCTCTGTGCCCAAGCATTGGGTTAAATTCATCTAAATCAACTATTCTCTTCTTAATATCACTTACTTTTATTCCCATAGTTTTTGAAAGTTCTTCTATAGTTTCATCATCATGAGGTAAGAATTCATGTAGTGGTGGATCTAGTAATCTTATATTAACTGGCTTTCCATCCATAACTTTGAATAACTCTACAAAATCTTCTCTTTGCATTGGTAATATTTTTTCAAGAGCTTTTTCTCTTTGCTCTACTGTATTAGACAATATCATTTCTCTAACTGCTGGTAATCTGTCTTCATCAAAGAACATATGCTCAGTTCTACATAGACCTATACCTTCAGCACCAAATTCTATAGCTGCACGAGCATCTCTAGGATTATCTGCGTTAGTTCTAACCATCATAAATTTATGCTTATCTACCCATTGCATTAATTTTTCAAAGTTTCCAGTTAAAGAAACTTCTGTTTTCTTAACATCTCCTAAGTAAACATTTCCTGTAGAACCATCTATAGAAATGTACTCTCCTTCTTTTATAACTATATCATCAAGAGCTCTTACTTCTTTATTAAACTCATCAACTTTTATTTCTCCACATCCAGCAACACAACATTTACCCATACCTCTAGCAACAACTGCTGCATGTGATGTCATTCCACCTCTAGCTGTAAGAATTCCTTCAGCCTTAACCATACCTTCTATATCTTCTGGAGATGTTTCTAGTCTAACTAAAACTACTTTTTCTCCCTTTTCATTTGCTTTTACTACATCATCAGCATTGAAGTAAACTCTACCACTTGCTGCACCTGGTGATGCTGGTAAACCTTTTGCTATAACTTTAGCTTCTTTTAAAGCTTTATCTTCAAATTTTGGATGTAATAACTGGTCTAATTGATTAGGCTCAATTCTCATTATAGCTTCTTTTTCATCTATTATTCCAGCTTCAACTAAATCAACTACTACATTTATTGCTGCTGCTGCTGTTCTTTTACCATTTCTAGTTTGTAATATATATAATCTTTCATTTTCTATAGTAAACTCTATATCTTGCATATCTTTATAGTGACCTTCAAGTATATGAGTAATTTTTACGAATTCATCAAATACAGCTGGCATTACTTCAGCAAGAGTTGATATATTTTGAGGAGTTCTTATACCTGCAACAACATCTTCACCTTGAGCATTCATTAAGAATTCACCAAATAATTTATTTTCTCCTGTAGCTGGATTTCTAGTAAATGCAACACCTGTACCACTAGTTTCTCCCATATTACCAAATACCATTGATTGAATATTTACTGCTGTTCCTAAATTATGAGCTATATCATTTAATCTACGGTATACGATTGCACGAGGGTTATTCCATGATCTAAACACTGCCTCTATAGCAAGCATTAATTGCTCTTTTGGGTCTTGTGGAAAATCACTTTTTATTTCTTTTTTGTATATTGCTTTAAATTCTTTTACTATTTCTTTTAAGTCATCAGTTGTAAGTTCTGTATCAACTGTGTATCCTTTTGCTTCTTTTACTCTATCTAGTACATTTTCAAATTTGTATTTTGGCACTTCCATAGCAACATCAGAAAACATTTGTATGAATCTTCTGTAACTATCATATGCAAATCTTTCATTTTGTGTAGCTTCTGCTAGACCAATAACACTATTGTCATTAAGACCTAAGTTAAGTATTGTATCCATCATTCCTGGCATAGAGAATACTGCACCAGAACGAACTGATACTAGTAGTGGATTTTTATTGCATCCTAATGTTTTGTTTAAATCTTTTTCTAAAGTAGCTAGATGTGCTTCTATTTCTTTTATTATTTCTGCTCTTATACTTTCATTATTAACATAGTAGTCATTACATGCCTCTGTTGTTATAGTGAATCCAGGAGGGACAGGTAAGCCTATCTTAGTCATTTCTGCTAAATTGGCACCTTTACCTCCTAGTAAAGATTTCATGTCTTTGCTTCCTTCACCAAAACTATAAACATACTTAGTTTCCATTGTTAAATCCCCCATTAATCTTTTTTATTTTAATTTATATCATTTTTATTATTAAACATTTTATTAAATTTCTATTTCTTTATATATTTTTAGACCATTTTCCTTCATTATGTCTAAAATTATACCTGCAGTTTCTTCAATTGCTTTATTTGAAACATTTATTACTGGGCATCCAATTTTCTTCATTATTTCTTCTGAATAGTCTAATTCTTGAAGTATTCTTTCTAAGTTAGCATAATTAGCTTTACTAGATAGCCCTAAAGCTTTTAATCTTTGAGTTCTTATTTCATTCAACTTTTCAGGTGAATTAGTAAGACCTATTATCTTCTTAGTTTCTATTTCAAATACTTCTTTAGGAATTGGTATTTCTGGAACTAATGGTACATTAGCTACTTTTATATTTTTATTAGCTAAATACATACTTAAAGGAGTTTTAGATGTTCTTGATATTCCCACTAAAATTATGTCTGCTTGAAGAACTCCTCTAGGGTCCTTTCCATCATCATATTTTACTGCAAATTCTATAGCCTCAACTCTCTTAAAGTAAGATTCATCTAATTTTCTGATTATACCAGCTTCTCTTTTTGGTTTTCTTCCAGTTCTTTTACTTATTTCCCTTAATATATCTGTCATCAAATCTATACAACTAAGACCTTCTCTTTCGCAATATCTTTCAACAATACTGCATAGCTCTTCATCAACTAATGTATATACAATCAAAGCGTTTTCAGCTTTTGCATTTTCTAGTGTTTCAAGTAATACTCCCTTATTAATCATATATGGAAATCTTTTTATTTCATAAGTTTCATTTACATAAAATTGTGACATACATGCTTTTGCAACTTGTTGTGCAGTCTCCCCTACTGAGTCTGATACTGCATATATAATTAGGTTTTTCACCAGCATACCTCCTTAATTGTCAACTATTTCTAAAAATAGCTTAGTTATGTTAGTTTTTGATATTCTCCCAACAACTCTCATATGGTTTTTGTCTTCTTCTTTATATTCAACAATTGGAATCGAATCTACTTCATGTTCTATTATTTTTTTTGAAGCCAATAAAACACTTGCTCCCTTAGTCAAAGTAACTACATTTGGAGTTCTTGTCATTATCATACCTATTGGCATCTTATTTATATCAGAACCTCCTATAGTTGCTTTTAATAAGTCCTTTCTAGAAACAACTCCGCATAATTCTTCATTTTCATCTATAATAACTATACTCCCTACATCAGATAAAAACATAGTGACTATTACATCATATATACTTTCGTCTTTCTTAGCTAGTACAGGCATGCTCATTATATCTTCTACTGTTTTTTCTTTTATACTTTTACCAATTAAATTAATTTCACTAACTCCTGAATAAAAATATCCAACTTTTGGTCTTGCGTCTAGTATTCCTGTCATTGTTAATATAGCTAAATCAGATCTAAGTGTAGCACGAGTCACATTCAAGCTGGAGGCAATACTTTCACTCGTTATTGGTTCATTTTCCTTAACTATATCTATTATTTTTAGTTGTCTTTCATTAAGCTGAATAATAATCACCTTCTTTCATTGTGCTATACTTTTTATCTTTTCGTATCTTATATAGTATATTATATAACTATATATACCATTCTGTAAACAGATTTTTTATTGAATACGATATATTTTTTACCAAGTTCTTTTGCTTAAAGATATTTATTGTATATTAATGGGGGATATTTCTTTAATTAATAGAACTATATTAGTATTACAGTTAATATTATAATACATAATTGGCTATTTTAATTCATTTTATATTAAAATTTTTAATTATATTATCTTAAATATGAATATAAAATTGCAGAATTAATTTAAATTAAACCTACTAGTAAGATTTTTAACTGTAAACAAACTATAAAATAAGATTTATCAAAACACTCTCTCAAAAAATATAAAAAAATTTAAAAGGGCTGATTTTAAAATAACCATCAACCCTCTTTTAAATAACATCTATATTATATTATTATACAATAAATTTTATCCAAATATTTTTTCTTGTAATTGTCTTAAATGATATAAAGTAGTATCTTTTTCTATCTCTACCATATCATATGTTATAACTTCACCCTTTTTAATATCTTTGATAACTTTAGTCTTTTTACTGATTAAACCAATAGGTACAGCATTCATTTCTTTTGCAACATCATATTTTTCTATAGTGCCATAGCATGTATATGCACCATATCCATCCATATACTCACCTTTTTTCAAGTCTTTCTTAGCTATAGTCATAACTTCTGCAACTAATCCAGCTTTAGGCACTATTGTAGCCTTATGCTCTAAAACTGCCATTGCTGCTGATAAAGGAGTTTCTAAACTGCATAAATGATATGGTCTATATAATATGTAATTAGGTCCATCACCCATACTTAAGTATTTTAATTCATCATTAACTGCTTTTAATTTATGAGCAACTACAACGAAAACACCAGGTGCTATACCATTTACAAAATCAACTACACCATAATTATCTAATACTCCACCCTCGCTTTTTAATGCATATTTCTTAGGTACTTCATTAACTGTAGCTTCAATACCATGCCCACCTCTTACATCAGGTACAAATCCAGTTGCATTACACATTAAAGCCATTTCTACCATTGTTTTAGTACCTTCTTTAAAAGAAGCTATCATATGAGGTGAAGCTCCTTTTCTTTCTGCTTCTTTTTTTACAGTATCAGGATTACAGTCTAAATCTAGTTTATTGTTTTTACCTTTACCTACTACTCTAACTTCAAACCCCATTGCATCTGCAAAATCAAATAGACCCATTACTGCCCCTGGTTCATCTCCTGCAGAACCTGTAAATATTACTCCTGCGTCATCTGCTAATTTTTTAAGTATTGGACCAACAACACAATCAGTTTCAGCGTTTAACATTACTATATGTTTTTTATTTAAAATAGCATTTAGTGCTATTTCTGCACCAATTGCAATACCTCCTGTTGCATCTATAACTACATCTATTGACTTTGTTTTGCAAGCCACAAGAAAGTCATTACATGTTAATACTTTTCCTTCTTGTAATTTTAATTCTGCATCTGTTTCATTTGTTACATTATCTATGATTTCTTCTTCTATACCTGCATCAGTAAATGCTTTACGAGCTAATTCTAGATTTATATCTACAACAATAGATGCTTCCATTCCTTTCATATTTGCCATTTGACTTACCATTCCATTACCCATATGACCAGCACCTATAAGAGCTACTTTTATTTTTTTACCTTCTTCTTCTAGCTTTGCAAGTTTTCTGTTTAAATCTAACATATCAATTCCTCCTGTTATAATAATTTTATTTTTCAAATTAATAAATAGTTATTAAATCTCCAATCTTTATATCTGGTTTTCCAATTTCTACATGTATTTCTCCAGGTAAATTTACTTTATCTTCTCCATCAAATTTAATTGTACAGTGACCAATTTCTCTAAGAGTATTTTGAGCAATATCACCAACTGAAACTATACAATAATCTCGATTTCCTATTGTAAGTGTATCCCCTATTTCAACATTACTTTTTAATGTTGATATTGAATGAATTACAGATATATCTTTCAAATCTTCATCATTAATAGTTTCATCGTATATAATAAGACAGTTGCTTTCATTTATTAATTCTTCAACTAAACTGCCTATCCCACTTATCTTAACTTCATACTTCATGATATCCCTCCTGATAATTTATATTAGATTAATTAAAAGAAACATTTATTTTTTCTTTTATAAATTTTATAGCTTGTACAATACTTTCTTCATCTTTAAATTTTTGCTCTGCACTATATATGTCCAATCCTTTTATATCTTCAATCTCTTTAAACTTAGCCATCACTGTGCGACCTTTTAAAATTTCTCCACACTTTATAAATCCCTCTGAATCTGAAGATATAATAGCTATACTTCCTTTAGAAAAATAACTTTTCTTTTTTCCTGTAGACACTATATCGCCCATTTTTTTAGCTTTATTTAAGGCTTTGAAATATAGTTTATTCTGATTCATTACAAACAAAGTATTTAAAACATAAACAACAAATAAAATTATAAGTAGTTTCATATTTACACACCTTTCATAAATTAATTTGTTTTTTTAGTCCTATACAAAACCTATATAACATTCTCAATCAATACTTTTTTAAATTCTACAAAGCTTCTACATTTACTTATCTTATTTGTTAATTTTACATTTTGTCCTATCTTTAAAACTTCTTCATAAATCTTTACCAATAAATCTGAATCCACCTTATCCTCACATGGAAACATTGTCATAAGTATTATTTTTATACTTCTATTTGCATAAAATATTGGCTCTTCTAAAACCCCAACTGCCATTAAAAATTTATCTGACTTTTCATTTACAGCATGAGGAAATAATAAACCTTTATCAAAAACTGTAGGAGATTTTTCTTCTCTTTTGATTATATTTTTTCTAAAATTATCATCAATACATCCCAAATCCATAAGATTGTCCATCATTTTTTCTAATGAATCAAGTATCGTTTTTTCATTTAATATCATAAATTTATTTTCATTTAACAAATTATTTATTAGTAAATTTGGAGAATCAGTAGTATCTATGTTGCCTTCTCTTAAGCATAATACGGTCTTTAATTGTTCCCTCAATTTATTTTCATCAAATATTGTATTGATTTTTAATACTATTGTATTTATATTTGATGTATCTAAATCAATAGTTGTAAAAACTATATCGTATTCATCTAAATTAATGTTTCTCAAATTAAAACTTGAAAGAGTATCAATTTTAGGATTATTTCCTATCAATTTTTCAACTCTTATTTTTAATAGTTTTGCTGTTCCAAGACCTGTCCCACATATAATTGCTATTTTCTTAATTGAATAAAATCTACTACTATTTCTTTCTAAGTATCCACTAAAATGAATTGCTATATAACCAATTTCATCCTCAGAAACTTCTAGATTATATTTTTTCTCTATTACTTTTCCTGCTATTTGTGCCAGCTTAAATGGAAGTATATAGTTTTGTTTGATTTCTTCTAACAATACATTTTTTAATTTTATATTAAATAATAGCCTGTTCAGTGTAAAACTAAGATGATATCCAAGTCCTACCCTTAACTCATCCTCATTTATAAAAATACCCATATCAACATATATCTGATTGAATATGCTTTCCATTAAATCATCAATGTTTTTATTTATTCTACTACTATTTAAAGCACATTCTGATGCTGGTGCATTTCCACTTACTAATGGTATAGTTAAATAAATAATTTCTTCATCATTTAAAATATATTCAAATTTTTCTGATAAAATATTCTTTATTTCCCCAGCAATAAAATACTCATCATATGACTTAAGTAAATCAAATTTTACATCGTACTCTTTTACTATCTTCTGTTCTTTTACTCTATACATCAAAACTACTATGTAATTAAAAACTTCTCTGAGCATTTCATCTGTAACATAAAAATTATTATTTTTAAATAAAGTCAATAATTCTTCTTCTAAACTTACAATTTCTTCTTTTTTGATACATTTAAAGTACTTAGAATTATTTAAATCTTTTCTTGAATCTTTATACAACTGATTTAATATAAGTAACCTAATATCAAGTTCACTACCATGTAATTTCATTCCTGTATTTTGCTTTTTTACTAAATTCAAATTATAAGAATTTAATACCTTTTCTACATATTGAAAGTCATTTACTAGTGTAGTTCTTCCTATACACATCTCATCTGCTAGACTATCCAGTGTAATAAATCCATCTAGTTCTATCAAATAATTTAGTATAAACTCTGCCCTCTCTTCCTTTGAATTTAATGAAAATACACTTTTTTTATTCACATCAATAATCTTATTGAGTATTTGCTTATCTTTTATCTCTAGTTTATAGCCTTGACCTTTTATATATTTTATTATTGCTATGTTACTTCCTAAATCTTTATTCAATTGCTTTATATATGTTCTGACACTTCTGGTTGTAACATTCAATTCGTCTGCTATTGAATCAATACTTACAAACTCTTTTTTACTACACATAATCAATATCTTGAATATTTTACGGTCAATAGAAGGAATTTTCTCAGTTACATTCATTTTGCATCTCCTCCTTGATTTCATTCTAGTACAAACTTGAAACCAAATTAATACATAAAATTTCACTTTGCTAGAGGAAAATTTAGTATTAATCCAAATCAATAATCACTCCTAATTAATACTACAAAAGCTAGTCTTTCATTAACTAAAATTTTGACTAGCTTAAGTTTACATTTACAATTTTATTAATTAAGTTTAAATCTCATAACAACATAAAATACTATCTTAATGCAAATATTGCAACGCCATACGCAATAATTACAGATATTGGCCCAGTTATTAAACGAGAGTAAAATAATGCTGGTACTCCATATTCCACGGTTTCTGGTTCTGCTTCTCCTAAACTTAATCCTACTGGGACAAAGTCACAGCCAGCTTGCCCATTTATTGCAAATAAAGCAGGAAGTGCTAAATATGCTGGTATTGCACCAAGACCAATTTGTGTTCCTACAAGAGTACCTACTACCTGTGCTATAACTGCTCCAGGACCTAATATAGGTGATAAAAATGGAAGTGTACAAATTATTGATATAACTAACAAACCACCAATGTTTCCTGCAAGTGGTGATATTACCTTTGCAATCCAATCACCTAACCCAGATGCCAAAATAATTCCCATAAGCATACTTACAAATGCCATAAATGGTATTACATTATTCATTATCATTTGGATAGTATCTCTACCCGCATCATAAAACTTTGATACTACTTGTCCTGCTCCTTGCCCAATAGAAAGTATTATGTTTTTCTTCGCATATTCTTCTTGAGCTTTTGATTTTACTTCATTATAATTATCAGGCTTTCTAATAGAACTTTGACTTTCATTTTTATTTTCTTGAGATTTTTTTTGTGTTTCTTCACCATCTAAAATACTTATGCAATTAATATTAACATCTGATACATAGTATTCTTCAGTTATAAATTTTGCTAAAGGCCCTGTTTTTCCCACTGGATTTACATTAATTGTAGGTATTTTCTTCTTTGGATAAACCCCACACCTTGCTGTTCCACCACAATCAATAATAACTACTGCCACCTCTTCATCAGGAATCCCAGTTTTAAATCCATCTATAACCTCACAATCCAATAATTCTTTTATTTTTAATGTCACTTCATGAATACCACCAGCAGTCATTGACAATATTTTATTTCTAGTTGCTTCTTTTTTTATGTATAAAGGTCCTCCCCAACCAGAAGTTCCCTTTTCTATCTTTAATACTCTATTTGCATCCATTTTAAACCCCTCCTAAGCCTTATTTGTTGCTTTATTTTTTCTTGTTAAAAATGCGTACATTTTTTCTGTTACTACACCTCTTATAAAAATCACAATTAGACCAACTATAAAATACCATAATGCTAATGTAGTTGTTTCCTTACCTAATGTAGTTAAACCTGCTGAAATACCTAGCCATACAAAAAGTTCTCCTGCATTTGCATGTGGGAAAAGTCCTGTAATTGGATGTACAAATGAAACAGCTGCATCATAAAATCCTGCTTTATGTTCCTCTTTTAGAAATCTACCAAATGTATAACACATAGGATTTCCTAAGAAAAATACTGACACTAATGGAAGCAAAGTATATCTTGTAAAAGCATTTCTTCCAAGTTTAGAAGCCCATTTATTTACTCTTTCTTCACCAACTATTTTAATCAATGAGTTAATAGCTACCATTAAAACGATTAATGTTGGAAGAGTCCCTGATATAAGACCTACAAATTGTTCTCCTCCCTTTTGAAATAAACCAATAAACCACTCTGCACCTTTACTTAGACCTGTAATAACGTTTTCCATAAGATTATAACCTCCCTATAATTTCTTTAAATTTTTAATTTTATTGACTAGCTTTAATTCTACAAATTGCATCCTTTTTCTGTAAGATATACTATTATTATAAATGTTTTTCTTTGATTAATATCATTTTAATATAATATTTTTGATAAATTAATACATCTTTTTTCAACTTTGCAAAGGAAAAAGTTGTACTAATTAGAATTTTCAGAAATATACAAATTTTATTGTGACTATATTTTAAATTTTTCTTAGAAATTTAAGAACTTGTTTTTATTTATTTTATTATCGAAATTGTCGATAGCTACTATAAATAAAAAAATAGATGCTCTTTTCTGAGCATCTATTTTCTATTTCAACTTATTTTTAGTTTTATCTACAGTTATTTTATAGGTATACAAATATCAATCTGTGAATCTACATTATCAGGTCCTAAAAATCTTTCATCATATATCTCGAAATCATCTCTTATATCAATTTTTTCCTTTGTGCTTAAGAACCAAGTTCCCCATATATATTCATAAGTTTTATCTAGCTTGTCCAAGCTACCAGTATGAGTGAATACAGCGTATTTTCCTCCATCAATATTTTTTGAAACAAATAAACTTGGTATATTTTCATAGCTACTAACTTCAAGCCCTATTATTTCGTTAAATTCCATAGTTTCACTAAGTAGATGTATTTGTGGAGTTGCTTCACAAATTCCAAATGCTCTGTTTGATGGCAAAGTGTTTGGCACCATATTGTATACTTCTCTAAATTTTTCCCACAAACTAGGTAATGACTCATCTTCTAGTGTTACTTTTTCTTTTATACCAATTACTTTTATTGAATCTATCTCTTTTATAACTGGTTTGATTGTTACATTTTCAACTAAATGTTTCATAAAATCTAATTCTAGTTTTTTCTTCTTTCCAACAAATACATCTATTCTATTTTTTCTATATTCTATGGGACTGACCTTGTATATAGATTTAAATGCTCTACTAAATGCTTCTGAAGATTCAAAACCACTATCAATTGCTATATCTAGTACCTTTTTATCACTGTATAAAAGTTCTTTAGAACTATTAACTAATCTTCTTTTTTTTATATAACTTCCTACACTCTCACCAAACATAGATTTAAATAAACGTGTTAAATGATAATAAGAATATCCAGATTCTTTTGCTACATCATTTACACTTATATCTTCTTTTAAGTTATTTTCAATATATATTATAGATTTTTCAAAATACTTTAAGTAATCCAAGGTTATACCCCTATTCTCTTTAATATTCTCAAGTATTATAATATTTTAAGTAACACTATTTTGTTTACTATACTAAAATATCATAAACAATGCAACATTATGTAGCACTTTCATTTTATTTTGTATATATAACTACATAGGATAATCAGAGTATTTCTTATTCAATTAATTTAAAAAAATCTGATGGTGATTTCTCTATATTTATATTTACAAGTTGTGTTGTATACTTAAAGTTATCATTTAAATAGTAACTATTCCAACCATTGTCTTCCAATCCACCCCATAAAATATTAAATTTTCCCATAGTTAGGTCCATAACTATACTTTTTAAAGTTCCAAAAAAATCATTATAATAATTACAAGATAGACCTTGTGGATATTTTGAAGTCAATAAATTAATTAAATCTTTCTCTCCAATCTTTTTAGAACTTTCTATATACTCTTTAATTAATTTATATCTATGAATAGAATTGCTCATTGATTGTGGTTCTAGTTTATGAAGTTCCTCAATATGGACATGATTTGTAGAATGCAAAAATGACTCCCTTTCACTTTCTGCCTTATTTATTCTATTTATGTCTTTTCTTCCATCTAAAGTTTCTACAAGTGCAATATTTCCAGACTTATCTGCAATCAATAAATTAATATTATATGCTATTGGCATGTCTTCTATATATACCAATGCTTCCTCTACATCCTTACAGTTTTCCAACAAATATCTAATAACAGCCCAAAATTGTAAACCTACAACAGCTGGCTTTCTCAGTCCCTCTGAATTACCTACAGGTAAACCACAAGATGACTGACTCACACCTAAACCACATTCATTCATTCCCTCAGTTCTACCAAACTGCATTACTGTAGTCCCAATATGTGCGTATTTACCAGCTACCTTAGTTCTGCATAATACAAAATCCTCCATCTTGTGTGAAAAGTCAAAATTACGTGCAAATAGTACATGACCATTTTCAGTTAATTCTGGTGCTAATGCAACTTGACTACAACCTGGTCTAAGATATGTCATAGTATAGTATAAAATTTGATTCTGATTTACATTAATAGCATCAGCAAAACCTTGTAATTCTTCATTAAGCCCTGGACAATATTTATCAAATAACTCCACCATATGATTTTCTTCTTCTTTAGTTAAAACATTAGATTTATTAATTTGTTCACCTATCAACTCTGGTATATTTACAATTGATTTTCCTAACTCATACCCTATTTCATAATTTGTACCACATAATTCGAAAGTTCTTACTTTTAAGGTCTCCATATTGTTTCCTCCTACATATATCTTGTATTTAATTTTATCATCAGAGCTATAACCTTTCATGATATTTTTTGCTATGATAAGTTAACAAATCTAAAAGGTCTAATAAGTACCAGATTTATATAGGATTATTTAAGTTTCTATATCATTTAAATCATATGATGTTTTTTTAATACTAGGCATAATACCTTTTTGTATTTCTTGTTGGGCTTGTTTTACTAGCGCATTATAATCATTCCCCTTCATTCTTTCTAAGTGTCATACATTTAGCAAATGTATTTCCTGTTTTTAAATATGTATATCCAGGCATTTCAAATAAAATTGGTTTTAATTTATCATAATCGATTTTGCTTTCTTCATTTAAAATTTCTTCAGCTGCATATGTATGACTTATTTTTAAGATAAAATTTTCAAATCCATTTGTTTCATAAATATCATCCACATAACATTCCATGTTTAGTTTTGATTCTTTTATTAGTGGTGCACCTTCGTCACCTATTTCGTATTCAAATACTTTTGATTTATCAATTTTACTTCCACTTACACAACCAACATAATCTGCTTTTGACAACATATACTCATCTACAATATTTACAGAAAGCACTTTGCTTTCTTTAATTCCTTTATTCGTATAATGTAATTTTGCTAAACTTACCATAATATGGTCATGTCCAATAATACCTAAATGTCCTACTAACATCCAGTTAGGTCTTTCATTAATTACTACTCCAACTACTACTAATGGTGTAGGATATAATCCTATTACAGAACCTAAATCTTTTTTCATATATAATTACCTCTTTTATTTTATTTTTTATATTGTATTCCCTTAACTCAACTTAAGGTCAAGCATTATTTTTTATATTCATGCTTTTCTTTCCACTCCTTAACCATTTTTTGTGTTACAGGGTCACACAGGTTATAGTAATTTTCAATTTTATACTCAACAACATCTAAACATTCTTGAAGTTTACTAATCTGTGTAGTCAAATCTTCCTTTACTTCCACCAATATTTCTCTACGTACTTCCTTTGTATCATCATCAGAGCATGCAAGTCGTACATATTCAATAATAGCTTCTAAAGAAGCACCTGCTTTTTTAAACTTCATCACAAACTCAATCCAATGAATAGCGCGTTCATCATAATCACGAATTCCAGATTTATTTTTAGGAATAGGTGGAATCAAACCAATCCTTTCATAATAACGCAAATTATCGACTTATATTCCAGTACGTTTTGAGGCTTCTTTAATTGTCATAAGCATCACACTCCTTATAATTATCTTTTTTTAATATACAACCTTAAGTTAACTTCAGGTCAAGTCTTTTTAAAAACTTTTTTTATAAATTAAAAAAGTAAATCAAAAAGGTGAACTATATAAAGTTCACCTTTTATTTTAGAGACTATACTTAAATGTAATTTATTATATTATAAATTTTATAATTTAATATGTTCAATCCCAATATATTTTATTTTAAAATTATATAAATGTATTTTTTAACACTTTAAAAAGGACCTAAATTAATCTGTACTGCAATCATCAAAAATATAAATCCTAAAGCTAATTCCATAAGTATTATCTTTGATGCAAATTTAAACCATCTTGTATAAGGGATATGAGCAATAGATATTCCAGCCATAAGAACGCCTAGCGTTGGTACTATTCCATTTGCAAATCCATCACCCATTTGGTAAGCTAAAACTGCAACTTGTCTAGGTATCCCAATAACATCTGCAAGTGGAGCCATAAGTGGCATAGTTACCATAGCTTGACCTGTACCTGAAGGTATAAAGAAATTGATTACAGATTGCATAATCATCATTGCTCCTCCACTAAAAATCCTAGGAACATAATTTAACACTAATGACAATCCATGAACTATTGAATCTAAAATTACTCCTTGTTCTAATATAACTACTATACTAGATGCAAATCCTATCAAAATAGCTGGATAGACCATCTCTTGCATCCCTTTTACAAATCCAGAGGCAATTTTATTTGGATTCATACCATAGACTATTCCACATAAAATTCCTAGAGCAAAGAAATAAGCTGATAAATCCGACATTCCTAAAGAAAATTTTACAATCAATATCATCAGAACCAGTATTCCTCCAAAGAATGTAACTAATACTCTAATATTTCCAGAAGATAACTTATCCCCGACAGAAGACTCATCAATTTGCCAGTGACTATAATCAATGTCTGACACCAAACTTTTACTTGGGTCTTTTTTTATCTTTTTACAATAAAAAATTATATATGTAGAAAGTAAAATCATTGTACAAATCCAAAATATCCATCTAAACCACATACCTGAAAAAAGTGGTAAACCTGAAATACCTTGTGCTAATCCTACTGTAAAAGGATTAATAGTAGCTGAACCATAACCTGATGCAAGCCCTAACAATAAAATTCCTGAAGCAACTAATGCATCATATCCCAAAGCAATACATAAGGTCATCAATATAGGTAAGAATGCAATACATTCTTCATACATTCCTACAACTCCACCAGCTAGTCCAAAAGTCAATACTAGACATGTAATTATAATCTCACCTTTTTTACTTCCTTTACTTTTGGAGATAACTCTACCAATTAGGGCATCTAGTGAGCCAGTAGAATTTACTATACCAAATGCACCTCCAATAATAAGTACAAAAAAAACTGTTACAGAATTTTTTCCAAGCCCGCTTGGTATAGCTCTGAATACATCCATTATACTGACAGGATGTTGTTCTCCATATGTAAAACTTCCAGCTTGCACAATCATATTTCCAGTATTTAAATCTTCAACTCTATTATATGTTCCAGAAGGAACAATGTAGGTCATTATGGCTGCAAATATAATTAAACCTATCATCAAAACATATGCATCCGGGAATGCTAATTTTTTCTTTTTGATTTTACTCTTATTAGTCATAGCCTAATCCCCTTTGTTAGAATTTACTCTTCTTTCATTTTTTTTAGTAATTCTGGTTCTTCAAATAAACGTAATCCTGTCAAAGCTAATACTTTTATTCCATCAATTACTCTATCTTTTGCATATGGCTTTATAGCTGCTTCTAAAAATTCTTTTGTATGTAGTTCTTCACCATTTTCAGAGAATTTTATCAAAGGATGTATACATGGCATAATTTGACTAAGATTTCCCATATCTGTCGAACCTAATAATACCTGCTCATCGTCATCATATATACCAAATTCCTCCATAATGTTTGTAAAGATACCTGTTAAAACCTTGTTTGCATTTAAGCCTTGGCAAGTTGGCTCAAAATGGTAAAATTCAAGTTCACAGCCAGTAGCTATTGCAGCTCCTCTAGCACAATTTTTTACTTTTTCAACCACCTCGTCAAAGTAGTCTTGCTCTTTTGCTCGTATTTCTAGTCTTACTTTCCCCATGTCAGGTATTACATTTGCAGCAGTTCCTGCTTCTAGTATGATACCATGTATTCTAGTTCCATCTACCAATTGTTGTCTCAATGCATTTACATTATTATATAATAACACTACTGCATCCAAAGCATTTATTCCATTATATGGCTTAGCTCCTGCGTGGGATGCTTTCCCAGTAAATATAAAATCTAATCCTCCTATTGCTATAATTTCTGGAGTTACACAAGTCTTTGAGTTTGGGTGTATCATCATTGCAGCATCATAACCATCAAATACACCATGTTCTATCAAGTAAGGTTTTCCATCCCCAGTTTCTTCAGCTGGTGTCCCAATTATACTTACCTCTCCTTTGTAAGTATCTAGTATACTTGCAAGAGTTATTCCAGCTCCAACTCCCATGGAAGCTATCAAATGATGGCCACATGCATGACCATTACCTGGAAGAGCATCGTATTCTGCTATAAATGCTATTCTTGGACCATCGCCATTTTTCTTTGTTGCTTTAAAAGCTGTTGCCATACCTGCCAAATTTTCCTCAACCTCAAAACCTTCTTCTCTTAGAAATTTTGATATTTTTTTAGCAGATTTATACTCTTGTAGGGCAATTTCTGGTTCATCATACAAAGATTGACATAGCTCCAAAATTTTTTCTTTCTTTAAATCCGCCACTTGTATTATTTTTTCCTTCATATCAATCTTACCTCCCATTAAAATTAATTTATATATTTATTCATATAAGATAAAACAAACTTATATTTATTACATTAAAACTATTTCTACACTTATAGTAAAACCTAGTGACTTATTCAACAGTAAAAATTTTTCTATCCATTATTTTATCTATTAAAATAAATAATCTTACTATATATACTAACCTTTAAAATAACAGTTTTGAATATAAATATGTATTTCTACATGTATAAACCAAATAACTAATAAGTAAAAATATAAACATATGCATTAAAAATTTATAATTTATTATATTGAGTTTACATAACTTTAATATCTATTTTGAAAGTCCAATTAAAACGTCTATATAAAATACTATAAAAATCATTAATTCAATTTAACTTCTGCTCGTTCTCTTTTAAGCATCTATTTTCCCAAAATTCAGCATTTTTTATATCCAATTCAACAGGATTAAAATTTCTATCAGCTCTTTTTATTCCTAATTTTTTCTGTCTTAGGTAATCATAATATGCTTTTATAGCTGGCCTTTGAAGTGTAAAGATAGCAATTAAGTTTATATATGTTAAAACGCCTATACATATATCACCTAATGCCCAACTTGTAAGTGGTTCTATAAAACAACACATTGCTGCACATATTATAAGCATAAATCTACAGACATTTATTATATGCTTTTCATGTTTTTGTGCTTTAATTCTAGTTACCAAATAAGATACATTGGTCTCCATCATATATGAGAATGCTAATAATGTTGTGAAGGTAAATAATAATAAAACTATTGCTATAAAAATATCACCTAGTTGAGGATGTAATGTATTTATTGCACTCTGCACATATTGTGGACCTGGCTCTACACCTGGTAATACAGTTAAAACTCCTGTAACATTGTATTTTCCTGTTATTATAATCATAATACCTGTAGCCATACATATTAATAATGTATCCACATAAACAGAGAAAGCTTGAACTAATCCTTGTTTAGCTGGATGACTTACTTCTGCTGCTGCTGCACCATAAGTTCCAGAACCTTCACCTGCTTCATTTGAATATATACCTCTTTTAACTCCCCAAGATATTGCTGCACCTAACATTCCTCCAAACATTGAACCAAATCCGAATGCAGATTTAAACATAGTTATAATAGCTCCTGGAACTAAATTTATATTTACTATGATTATCACTATTGTCATGATAAGATATGCTCCACCCATTATAGGTACTACCTTTTCAGCAAATAAACCAATTCTTTTAATTCCTCCAAAAATTATTATTCCTAATGCAATAGAAGATGTAACTGCAATTGTCATTCTTGAAAATCCAAATGCTTGATTCATTGCTAAGTATAGAGTATTTGATTGCGTCCCAGGCATGAAAAATGTATAACTTATGATTGCAACTACTGAAAATAAAATTGAACATCTTTTCCATCCAAGACCTTTTTCAAAGTAATACGGAGGACCACCTCTGTACTGACCATCATGTTCATCTTTGTATATTTGAGCTAGAGTAGATTCTACAAATGCAGTCGCCGAGCCTAAGGTAGCCATTATACACATCCATACTAATGCTCCTGGCCCTCCCATTGCTATTGCTACAGCCACACCAGCTATATTACCAGTTCCAATTCTTCCAGCCATTGATGTAGCAAATCCTTGAAATGATGATATACCAACCTGAGAACTATCTCCTTCAAGTAAAAGGGTAAACATTTCTTTTATGTCTTTTATTTGGAAAAATTTTAATTTCAATGAAAAATACAATCCTATGCATAAGCACATTGCAACTAATACAGGTGACCAAACAATTCCATTAATGGTGTTAACTAAATCGGTCACTCAACTCACCACCATTCATTTTAATTTATAGACAATAATTTAAACAGCTATGTACTAATATTTTGTATAAACTTTATTTAACTCAACATATCTTATAGACTCATTTTTTATTTTATTTACCTTATTTCTATCTTTTAATATGTAAACTCCAACAATTATTACCAAAATTAAGAATATCAATTGATACATGAACATAAGTGTATAAATTTTTTAACGATATGTGTTTGACAGACAATCAAACAATATAAATTGAAATACATATAAGGAAAAGCCCAATACTACTACATAAATAGTACACTATTAATATGTAGCTAGATAATATATAGTTAGATTTCATAATTTTCTTATTTATCATTAGATATAAAATTGAGTGCAAATATCATCTATTACTAAAATCCATGTAAAATTTATATTAAACAAACTTATGTAAATATACAAATAGGTGATAATTGCTACTCAATCTTATACTTTTAGGGGTAACTTTATGCTAAAACTGTACTAAAAACACTTGATAACATTTTAATTTTTTCACACTTTATTCATCAAATATAACTATAAGTTTTAATTTAGTATTACTTTTTATACAGTATTTATGTCAGTAGATTATACTGAAAAAAATACTCTCTTATTAAATGAAACTTTTAAGCTTTTAACTTCTCTAATCTTTTCTTTTTAACTTTTAATATATATAAACAAGATAATATTCCTATTACTAAAATAGCTATTTGGAATATAAATGTATATGTGTACCCTTTATTACCATAAGTATCTATCCAATGCCCTATTAATGCAAATTGGAATACATCTGGTGAAAAGCCTAAAGCTGCTGCTATACCTATAGTAGTAGCTGAATATTTAACTGGCACATTTACTTCCTCTTGAACTGCATAGTATATACCTTTTCCCATATAACCTAATATACCTACTACAAATGTTAATGCTATAAATAAAGTCATTGGCGTTGATGAAGGCAATACTAAGAATAAAACTATTACTACTATACCAAGTACATATATTGGTAAAAGCACTTTAGTAGGTGATTTTACTTTGTCTGCACAGTACCCTCCAAATGGAGCACCAAATAATTTTAATCCATGTTGTCTTATTATAGCCAATGCTCCAGATAGTGCAACTGAACCTCCAAGTACTGATGTTATATAAGGTGTAAAGTAAGACATTGTAACTGTAAATGAATATACACAGAATATACTTATACCTACTAACCAAGTATTTGGTGATTTTAAAACTACCATAAAGTCACTAGCAGCCATTTTTTCACTTTTACCTTCTTCTTTTTCTTCACTAATATCTACATCTTTAATTACAAACCATAATACTGGACACATTACTATAGATAATATTCCTAAAGATATCATTACCCATCTCATACCTAAAACAGGAGTTGAAAATAATGTATAAATATATAAGAATATAGCTCCCATTACTACTCCAGAAACTCCAACCATAGCTTCATTAAATCCATAAACTTTACCTTGATTTTCTTTTCCTATAACTCTAAGTATCTTTACCATAGAAGGGTAGTTCATAACTAATGATGTAATTGCACAACCTACCCAAGTTATGACAGCAAATGTATAGTTCATGTTAAATGCAAATAAAAATGATACTATTCCATTAAGAAATACAGAGCCTAAAATTATCTTTCTATAATCAAATCTATCTGCTAACCATCCTCCTATAGGAGCTCCAAATATATTACCTAATCCATAAATTGTAAGTAGAAAACCTAGTTGAGTATTTGAACACTGTAATGCTTTTAAAATTGGATCATACAATGTGTATTGGATAAATGGTATAATATAAACTAATTCCCAACATATAGCTATGATAACAAGTTGAATCATTAACTTTCCAAACTTTATCCCGTTCCCTTTTTCTCCCATAATTAAGCCCTCACTTTTAATATTTATTCACAAGCATAATTGAGTTCTTTTTTTATAACTTCTGCAAGTATTTTAATCCCTTCAACTATTTGCTCTTCTGACATTGTTGTATAATTAAGTCTCATAGTATTTTTTGGACCATTATTTGCAAAGAATGATTCTCCAGAAACATAGGCAACTCCAGCATCAATAGCTTTATCTAGTAAATTATCTACATTTATACTTTCAGGAAGTTCAACCCATATAAACATACCTCCATCTGGTTCTGTATATTTTGCTTCTTCTGGAAAATATTTTTTCATAGTTTCTAACATCAAGAAACATCTTTTTTTATACTCAGCTCTTATTTTTTCTACATGTTCATTTAAATTATACTTCTTTAAGTATTCTATTACCTGTACTTGAGAAAATTGATTTGATTGTAAATCGATACCTTGCTTTAAAAGTTCTGCTTTATCTATAATATCTATATTCCCACACATCCAAGCAACTCTAAATCCTGGACATAACACTTTTGAAAATGACCCTAGATATAGTACTTTATCTTTAGTATCAAGTGATTTAAGTGTAGGTAGTGGTTCTTGTGTAAATCTTATTTCTCCATAAGGATTATCTTCTATTACTATGACATCATACTTGTTTACAACTTCCATAAAATCTTTTCTTCTTTGTAAAGACCATGTTTTTCCTGTAGGATTTTGGAATGTTGGTATTACATATATCACCTTTATATTTGAATTTTCAGATAATAATTTATCTAAATCTTCTGTTACCATTCCTTCTTCATCTGTATCTACTCCTAAAAAATCACATTCATAAGGTCTAAATGCATTTATTGCACCTAAGTAACTTGGATTTTCTGTAACTACTATATCTCCTTTTTCTAATAAAATCATAGCACTAAGAGCTATACCTTGTTGTGAACCAGTAGTTATTATAATATTTTCTGGTTTTGTTTCAATATTTTCTTCTTCTTTCATTCTCTTAGCTATTATTTCTAACAACTCATCTTCACCTTTAGTAGGTCCATAAGCTAAAGCAAATTTTCCTCTTTCATCAAGTACTTGCTTAGTTACTTCACTTATTTCTTTTATTGGAAATAAGTTTGGGTCAGGAAGTCCTGCTGCAAAAGATATAACAGTTCCACCACTTGCCACTTTTTGAGCTATCTTCTTTTGAGAGTCTCTTATAGCTGAAGCCTTTACCATATCCATTCTTTTTGCATATTTCATAATAATTCATCCCCTTTTAAATAATTTCTTATTGTGATGCTAAGCAGGCTAGTGCTATTGAATTTATTTTAATTTCGGCTGTATCAGAGCGTGAACCTAAAATTATTGGATTTGTTGCCCCCAAAACAATCCCTGCCCACTTAGCTTTATTGAATCTAAGCCATGACTTTCCTAATATGTTTCCTGCCTCTATATTTGGAAATACAAGTAAGTCAACATCGCCAGCAATATTACTTTCGATACCTTTATGCTTTGCTGCATATGCATCAAATGCAACATCAAAGGCTATTGGACCTTCTACTATACAATTTGGTATTTCTCCTAATTTTACCATCTCTACAAGTGAATTAGCATCTACTGTAGATTGTATTTTGGGGTCTACCATTTCATTTGCAGTAAGTATCGCAGTTTTAGGATTTTCCATACCTATACTCTTCATAGTAAGAAGTGAATTTATCAATATATCTTTTTTTTGATTTAAATTTGGAGATACATTTATACCACTATCTGTACAATAAAGAAGTTTGTGGTATTGAGGCAATTCATATACTGCAAGTAAACTTAAAAGTCTTCCTGTTCTAAGACCAAACTCTTTATTTAATATAGCTCTCATATAAACACTTGTATTTACTAACCCCTTCATAAGAACTTTAGCATCCTTATTTTTAACTACTTCTACAGCTTTTTTAACTGATTCATCAGGATTTTGACACCCTATTATTTCATATCCCTTTAGTCCAATCTCTTTTGATATATTTTCTATTTTATCTTTATTGCCTACGAGAATTGGTTTTATAAGATTTAAATCTGTTGCTGATTTTACAGCTTTTAACACTTCTTCATCTTCTGCAACAGCAACACTTACAATAACAGGTTCAAGCTTTTTAGCTTCTTCTAATAAATTATTAAAATCTTTTAACATATTTTTTCTCCTAAATATTAATAAGTTTTTGCCATTTCTTCTCCATTAAGTACTCTAAGAGCTCCAAGAGCAAGTGCTTCCATTTCCATCTCACCTGCCACTATCTCTACTGGTGCTAAATATGAAACTTTTTCCATTATTCCTTTAATCACCATTTCCGAATGCGATATTCCCCCTGTTAAAATAATTCTATCTATATCTCCAGAAAGTGATGCTCCATACATAGAAATTTCTTTAGCTGTTTGATAGATGAATGCATCCATTATAAGTTTAGCTTTTTCATCACCATCTTTAATTCTATTTTCAATTTCTATCATATCTTTTGTTCCTAAATAATCGTACATACCCCCAATTGAGCTTACTTTTGCAACCATTTCATCGTGAGTATATTTTCCTGAGTAGCATAATTCTATAAGAGGGTATGCAAGTAATCCTCCACTTCTTTCTGGCGAAAATGGACCATCAGACCTTCCACCACTTCCATCTATCATTTTTCCTTTTTTATGTGCTACAATTGATATTCCAGAACCTAGATGAGCTACAATAAAGTTATAATCTTCATATTTTCCACCTAGTTTTTGTGCTATTTTTCTTGATACAGCCTTATGATTTAGTGCATGCAGCCAGCTAGCTTTTTCTATATCTGATATACCTGTAATCCTTGATACATCATCAAATTCATCTACAGAAACTGGGTCTACTACAAATGATTGAACTCCTATTTCATCTGCTATAGTCTTAGCTAACAAGGCACCTAAGTTTGATGCATGTTCTCCATTTATTTCATTTCTCATGTCCTCAATCATTTCTTTACTTACAATATAGGTACCACCTTTTATAGCCTTCATAAGTCCACCACGACCCACTACTGCATCAAAAGAATTTATATCATGATTTTCACTACTTAAAACATCCACTATTAATTGCTTTCTATAATCATATTCATCAAATACCTTGGAAAATTTTTTTAAATCTTCTCTTGTATGAGTTATATTTTTTTTCAAAACTTCATCTTTATCTTGAAATACAGAAATCTTTGTAGATGTACCACCAGGATTAATTACTAAAATTTTCACTTCAACGCCTCCTCGGTTTCATACTGTAGAACGTCGTTCTGTTAATTTTTTAAAATTTTTGTCGTCCTATCACTCAGAACGACGTTCTATATTTTATTAATTAAATACTAACACATAAAAATGAGTATTTCAATAATAATTTTAAATATTTAAAATATTCACTCATAGTCATATCCAGCTTCAAATGCTTCTACATTTTTGGCATTAAACTTTCCTTTACCTTGATTTTCAAAGTATTCACACATACCACTTTCAAATTCTTCTTTTGTGAATAAATCTAATTTCTTCACCATAGCACCTAACATACAAATATTAGCAGATTTTTCATTACCTAAATTTTGAGCTATTTCAGTAACAGGTACTTTTATAACATTAATATCTTCTCTATATTTTCTATCCTTATTTACTAGTGATTCATTGACAAACATATAACCATTTGCTTTCATTAAACTCTCATACTTATCTACTGATACACTATTCATTCCCAATAAGATATCTGGATTTTTTACACAAGGATTTGCAATTTTTTCATCACTTACAACAACATTACAATTTGCACTTCCTCCTCTCATCTCATTTCCATAAGATGGGAACCATGTAATCTTCTTTTCTGCCTTATATGCAACATACATTATAATTTTTCCTGCTGTAAGAACTCCCTGTCCTCCAAAACCAGCACATATAATTTCATTTAACATATTATTTCCTCCCTAATCAATAAATTCTCCAAGTGGATACTTTGGAACAAGTTCGTTTTCTATTCTCTTCATAGCATCTACTGGCTTTAATCCCCAGTTTGTTGGACATGGTACAAGTATTTCTATTAAGCAAAAGCCCTTTTTATCTTTTTGTTTTTCAAGTGCTTTTTTGATATATCTTTTTGTTGTATTTATTTCTTTAGGGTTAGTTATTGTTCCTCTTGCCAAATATGCTATATCTAAATTTCCCATAACTTTTACAACATCAAATGTTGAGCCATGGTCTTCATATGTTCTACCTGCTGGAGTAGAAGCTGTATGTTGACCTTGTACAGTAGTTGGAGCCATTTGCCCACCTGTCATTGCAAACATATTATTATTCATAACTAAAAATATTACATTATCATTTCTAGTAGCAGCTGACATAGTTTCTCCAAGCCCTATTGCATAAGCTCCACCATCTCCAGCTATTGTAAATATATATTTATCTGGTCTAACTCTTTTCATAGCTGCCATAGCTGCACCCATTTTACCATGAGGAGGAACAACAACATCTACATTCATACTAAATTGAAACATATGATTACATCCTATATCTGAGCATATAATCGTATCTTGACATATATTCATTTCTGTTAATACTTCTCCAATAATTCTATCGACTATAGAGTGTCCACAGCCTCCACAGAACATATTTTCACACATCATTATTGCTGGTGCTTTTTTAGCCATAATTAAAATACCTCCTCTTGCTTAGCTTTTCCATCTATAATCTCTTGAGCAAAATCTATTAATTGATTTACTTCTGCCATATATTGAGCTGTTGCTACTGAATATACTGGGAATCTATTATTACATGCTATAATTACATCTTCCTTCATTTGTGCCATCATATTCATTTCAACTGTTACAAGCCCTTTTAATGAATCTTTTAATTTTTTAAAAGCTTTTCTTGGGTAAGGCCACAATGTTTTTGGTCTTATTAATCCAAGTTTTATACCTCTTGCTCTTGCATCTCTAACTGCGCCTTCTGCTATTCTTGAAGAAATTCCATATGCAACAAATACCACATCTGCATCTTCTATCTCTATTTCTTCCCATCTTTGTTCATTTTCTTGAACTTTTCTCATTTTTTCTATATAACCTTTTTGCCATGTATCTTGGTCCTCAAAATATGTTATATCAGTTATTACTTTATTTTTTTCTCCAACAGGAGTTCCTTTTGCTGCCCATGGAGCTTTATCCTTATCATATTCTTTCATTGGTGGTGCTATACAAGGTTCTACCATTTGACCTATTGTAGCATCAGAAAGTATAAGTACTGGATGCATATATTTTTCAGCTAATTCAAAAGACTCATATGCCATATCCATATTTTCTTGAACACTATTAGGTGCTAATACAATTAAATGATAATCTCCATTTCCTCCACCTTTTACAGCTTGCCAGTAATTATCTTGACCAGCTCCTATAAATCCATCTCCTATACCATATCTCTGTACACATGCTACAACTGCTGGTAAACCAGCTGATACCCAATATGCAATTCCTTCTTGTTTTAATGAAAATCCAGGTCCAGATGAAGATGTCATAGCTCTTGCTCCAAGTGCACTTGCCCCCATAACCATATTTACGCTGGCTATTTCAGATTCACCTTGAATAAATACTCCTCCAACCTCTTTTTGTCTCCAAGCCATCATTTCTAATATTTCTGATTGTGGTGTTATTGGATAACCTGCATAAAATCTACATCCACCACGTATAGCTCCTTCTGCTAAGGCTTCATTTCCCTTAATTAATAAACTTTGCATACGTTTTCTCCCTTCCAATAAAAAGTTATTTATAATATCTCAAATACTAAATCAGGACACATTGTATAACAAGCGCCACATTGAACACACTTTTCTTCATCGACTTTGACTGTTACAAAGCCTTTTTTATTTGTGTAATCAGAAAGACTTATTGCTTCTTTTTTGCAAGCTTCAATACAAAGATAACACCCCTTACATCTTTCAACACTCAACTTGACTTTTTCCATTTTTCAAATCTCCCCTCTTATGTAGTAATTTTTTTACCTAATTTTAAATATATAATATTCATGTGGGTTTATTATATATATATTTTATTATTGTTCTATTCTTTAGAACACTGTTCTGTTTTGTATTGCTTAATTAAAAGATATCACATTCGCTTATATATTTCAATAATTTTTTCAATTTTAAAAATATTTAATTTTTATATTCAATAAAAAAGAGACCATATCTAAACTGGTATTTACAAATAACAATTTAAATTTAGTCTCTTTTTATTATTCAAATTTATTTCTTAAAATTATCTAAAAAGTTCAGATATGCTCTTTGCAGTTTCTATAACCCTTTTAATTTTATATTCAAAGTCTCCTTCTCGCATCCTTATAGTAGGACCTGATAGACTTATTGCTGCTATAGCTTTATTGTTTTTATCCAAAATAGGTGCTCCAATACAAGTTAAACCATGTTCTAGTTCTTGGTCATCTAGAGCATATCCTTGCTCTTTTATTTTTGCCAAAAAAATCATCATATCATCCCAATTATCAATTGTATGTTCTGTATATTTGTGTATTGGAGTTTTTCTGTATTTTTCAAAATCTATAGAATCATTAAATGCCATAAGACATTTCCCAACCGCTGAACAATAACATTCGCTACTAGAACCAACTGACGGATTTACTGAGAGTAATTGATTTGAACCATATTCTTTATGTATTATGATACTTCTTGGAGAATCTTGAGCTCTTTCTTCTAGTATAGACACATTCACCACTTCGTTAAATTCTTGATTTAATTTTTTCGTATATGGTTTTACTATTTCAGTCAATGACATCTGTTCTCCCACAACCATACCTATTGCATATAAATTTATTCCCAACCAATACTTACCATTCTCAGTGTTTTGTATAACAAAACCTTTGTTTTCAAGAGTTACTAAAGTTCTATGTATAGTACTCTTATATACTCCCATAATCTTACTTATTTCAGTTATTCCCATTTCTCTCTTTTCATGATATAATAGCAAAATTATGTCTAGGGCTCTATCTAATGCATTTATTATTTCTCCCATATACAAGTACTCCTCCTGCGAATATTAAGCGTTTATTCAACACTATACTAAATATTATATATTAAAATTACAAAATTATCTATTTATCTTAATTATATTTTATAAAACAAAAATATTATACTTATTTAACAAAATAAAGAGTCATACTAAGTATATGTTCCTTATTTTGACTTTTAATAGTACTCTACTGTTATATTTTTACCAACTCTAGATAATAATATATATATAATTATACAGCATATTTATTTTTATACAAGTCTAATAATGAGGTGAAATAATGGATAATTTAAAAGAGACATTGTTAAATGAACTAGATAATTTTAAAGAATATTCTTTAAAATTATTAAATGGAGAAATAAATAAAATGCAATACAAAGGATTTTCTGGTGGATATGGAGTTTATGCTCAAAGAGACAAAAAATCATTTATGATAAGACTTCGAGTATCTGCTGGGGTATTGTCGAAATCTCAACTTAAAAAAATTTACCAAATGGCTACCAAACATAAGCTAGATAAGATACACTTAACAACTAGACAAGCTATACAATTACATGACTTGTCTATAGACTCTATAGTTGATATTATGGAAGAGGGAATAAAAAATGATATCTTCACTAGAGGCGGTGGTGGTAACTATCCTAGAAATGTAGGCTTATCTCCATTATCAGGAGTTGACCCTGACGAAGCTTTTGATGTTACCCCTTATGCAGTTGCTACTGATAAATATTTTATCAAAAATGCTACTACATATCACTTACCTAGGAAACTAAAAGTTTCCTATTCTAGTTGTTACACAGATTCTGCCCATTGTAGTATACAAGACTTAGGATTTGTAGCTACTCTAAAAAATGGCAAACCATATTTTAGAGTTTTCTTAGGTGGAGGTTTAGGTAAACAACCTAAAGTTGCTTTAGAACTTGATGAAGTTATAAAACCTAAAGATGCATTATATTGTGTAGAAGGAATGATTAAATTCTTTATGGCTTATGGTAATTATGAAAATAAAAACAAAGCTAGGGTTAGATATATGGTTGAAACGCTTGGAGAAAATATGTTTTTAGAAAAATTTAAAGAATACTATAAATTAGAAAAAGAAAAAGGTAATCTTGAACTTAATGTTGAACAAATTGACTATTCTAAACCTGGAATTAAGATAGATTTACATGACTCTAGATTAATCCATCAAAAACAATCTGGCTTATATACTGTATATATACATCCAATTGGAGGTCTATTATCTACTAAAGATTTAAAATTTTTACTTCAAGAGTTAGATAATATTAAAAATCCTATGATTAGATTAGGTATGACAGAAGGCTTGTACATTCTAAATTTAGATGGAAATGAGGCAAAAAGGATATTAGAAATAAGCAAGACTATTAGTTGTAACTCTCAATTAGAACAGAGTATCTCCTGCATAGGTGTTCCTATTTGTCAGATGGGTATACAAAATAGCCAAAAAATATTACATGAGATAATAGATTATTTTAGATTACAAAACAATGAAGAAGTTTTAAGTAAAGCTCCTAAACTGTATATTTCAGGATGTCTAAATTCATGTGGTGTTCACCAAATTGGTAGCATAGGATTATGTGGTAAAAAGAAAAATGTCAATGGAGTATCTACTGATGCATTTGAATTATTTGTTGGAGGTAGTTTTGAAATAGGTAAGACTAGACTAGGAAAATCTCTAGGAGATTTTAAGGCTAGTGACATTCCTAAAATGCTTTATGAAATAGCTGAGGTTTCATCAGAAAATTTTTATGAATGGATAGATTCAAATGATGATTTATTAAATAAAATAATTGATAAGTATAAAATATGACTTAACATAAATGATTATAAAAAATGAGATAGCTTATAACTATCTCATTTTTTACAATCGTTTATGTTTTTATACTATTTATAAACTATTTTAGATAAATCACAAATTTCTAACATAGTATCATATATTTGTTTAAGTAGACCAAGTCTGTTATTTTTAATTGCTTCATCATTATCCATAACCATAACTGAATCAAATAGGTTATCAACTACAGGTCTTAAAGATGCAAACTCATCTAAAGCAGTACCGTATTTCTTATCTTTTAATAATTCTTTTACTCTTACTTTTACTTGCTTAAATTCATTATAAAGCTTAATTTCAGCATCTTCTTTTAATAGACTTTCATCAACCTTATCACATTCTGCTTTCTGAGCCAAAGTAGAAACTCTATTAAATGCAGTAAGCATTTCCACTAATTCATCTTTTTCTAGCCAATTATTAAGCTCTAAAGCTCTCATATGCATATCAGAAATATCATTTATATCAGAACTTAAAACAGCATCAACAACATCATATCTTATACCTAAATCTTTAAATAGATTTTTTACTCTTTCATTAAAGAAGTTCATTATTTGTTCAACAACATCTTCTTTATTAAAATCTAAGTTAGAATAATTATCTAAAGCATGTTCAATAAGTACTTTTAAGTCTACAGCTACTTTTCTATCCATAAGTATACTAAGTATACCTAAAGCTTGTCTTCTTAAAGCATATGGGTCTTGAGAACCTGTTGGTTGTATTCCTATAGCAAAAAATCCTGCTATTGAATCTAATTTATCAGCTATTGATAAAGCTACCCCTGCATTAGTTTTAGGAAGAATATCTCCTGCAAATCTTGGTAAATAATGTTCAAAAATAGCTTCACTTACAACATCATTTTCTCCTCCAACCTTCGCATATTCTTTTCCCATAAAACCTTGTAATTCATCAAATTCTCCTACCATTCCAGTAACTAAATCTGCTTTAGATAATTTAGCAGCTCTCATAGTGTCTGCCTTTTCATCTGCTAATCCTAAACTATCAAGTATATCAGCACTTAGTTTTTCAAGTCTTAAAGTTTTGTCATAAATAGTACCCAATTTTACTTGGAAAACAACAGTTTTTAATTTTTCTATGTAGCTTTCTAAGTTTCTCTTAGTATCTTCTCTATAGAAAAATAAAGCATCAGCAAGTCTTGCTTCTAAAACTTTTTCATTTCCAGCTTTAACATTATCTATTCTGTAAGAATCTCCATTTCTAACAGCTATAAAGTTAGGTAACAGTTTTCCTTCTTTAAGAACTGGGAAATATCTTTGATGTTGTTTCATAGGAGTTATGACAACTTCTTTTGGTAGTTTTATATAATCTGTATCAAATTCGCCATAAAAAGCAGTTGGATATTCAACTAAGTAAGTTACTTCTTCAAGTAAATCTTCATCAAACTCAACTTCGCCACCTAAAGAATTGGCTACTTCTATACATTGTTTTCTTATAATTTCTTTTCTCTTATTTTGGTCTAAAACTATATAATTTTTCTCTAATTTTTCAAAATATTCTTCTATAGAATTAACTTCTATTGTACTTTCTCCTAAGAATCTATGCCCTTTTGTTACATTAGAAGATATTATTCCTTCTAAATCAAATTCTAATACCTTATCATTTAACAATGTAACTATCCATCTTATAGGTCTTGCAAATTTTAGGTTTTTTCCTCCCCAACGCATAGCTTTTGGAAATACTACAGATTTTATAGTTTCTGGTAATATCTCTTTTAACACTTCTGAAGTGTCTTTCCCAGCTTGCTTTATAGTAGCAAAAATATATTCATCTTTTCCAACTTGTTTAAAATATATATCAGATTCGCTTAATCCTTTACTTTTTATAAATCCTAAAGCTGGTTTTGTGAAATTATTGTCTTCATCAACAGCAATCTTCTTAGCTGGACCTTTTATTTCTTCTTCTAAATCACTTTGCTTATCACTTAAACCTTCAACTACTAAAGTCAATCTTCTTGGTGTTCCATAGGCATCTATTTTATTAAAAGATATTCTATTTTCCTCAAATAATTTATTAAGATTGTTTTTTAATTGTTCTAGTGTACTACCCATAAATCTTGATGGCATTTCTTCAACACCGATTTCAAATAAAAGATAATTTTTCATTATTTGTCACCGTCCTTTAAAAGAGGGAATCCCATTTCTTCTCTTTGTTTTACAAAAGTTTCTGCAACAGTTTTTGCCATATTTCTAACTCTACCTATAAATGAAGCTCTTTGACTAACACCTATTGCTCCTCTTGCATCCAATGTATTAAATGCATGAGAACATTTTAATACATAATCATATGAAGGTATTACAAGACCACTTTCCATAAGTCTTAATGCTTCTTTTTCATATATATCAAACAGATTAAACAACATATCTGCATCACATAATTCAAACGCATACACTGAATTTTCATACTCAGCTTTATTAAACACTTCGCCATAAGTTATTTTATCATTCCATTTTAAATCATAAACACTATCAACTTCTTGAATGTACATAGCTAATCTTTCTAACCCATATGTAATTTCTCCTGTCTCAAGCTCACATTCAATATTACCTACTTGTTGGAAGTATGTAAATTGAGTTATTTCCATACCATCTAACCAAACTTCCCATCCAAGTCCCCAAGCACCAACTGTGGCAGCTTCCCAGTTGTCTTCAACAAATCTTATGTCATGTTCACTTGGGTCAATTCCAATTTCTTTTAAGCTCTCTAAATACAATTCTTGTATATTATCTGGAGATGGCTTTAGTATAACTTGGAATTGATGATGTTGATATAATCTGTTTGGGTTTTCACCATATCTTCCATCTGCTGGTCTTCTTGAAGGCTCTACATAGCATACTTGCCAAGGCTCAGGTCCTAATGATCTTAAAAAAGTATTAGGATTCATAGTTCCAGCACCTTTTTCAACATCGTAAGGTTGCATCATGATACAACCTTGCTTTGACCAGTATTTTTGCAATGCCAGTATCATTTCTTGAAAATTCATAAAAATCCCTCCTATAACAATAAAGCCTCTCGTCTACACGAAAGGCTATTTTAATAGTTCTTCTACAACTTTTAGAATATCAAATTCTATAAAATTTGTCAATGTTAGTGATAATTCTTATAATTATCTTCTTTTCATTTTTTAAAAGTCACTTTATATCTATTTATTTTCGTTTTCGTCTTCGTTTTCATTATTCTTTTCAGATTCTTCTTTCATTAGATCAGCAGTTACATCTTTATCATCTTCTTTTTTATCAACTACTACATCTTTTACATCTTTGGCTGCATTAGTTATCATATTCTTCAAAACATGAAGTTTTTCTTCATTTAATTCACCTAAGTCTACAACTTCACCATCTTCTTCATTTTGAACTTTTATACGATATTTACTTATAACAGCAGCTGATAAACCAACTAGAGTAGCTAATGGTACAAAAGCTAATCCAACAACTCCTACTGTTAAAGGAATATTCATCATAGTTTTTCCATCTTTTTCAACTATTACTCTTACAACACTACTTTTTTTAAGAAGTTCTTTTAATTGATATTTTATATTTTCTCCATCTTTACCAAATACTTCTTCCATAGTTTCTTTAGCAGATTTAGCTTTACAATTACAAGTATTCTTTTTATTTTCTAAATATATTACTGCCTCAATTACATCTCCATTACATTCCACTAATGCTTCTTTTGCTTCTGCATAAGTTGCTCCTGGAACTCTTTCAAAGACTGAATCAACCATTTCAATAGTTATATTACTACTCATTATTATCCACTCCCTTATTGTTTTTTACACTTTGCAATACGTGTAATGATTTTAGATTAATATTATCAACATAAACTTTCAAATATTTTTCTAGTATATTTTCGAGTTCATGTGTTATATATTTTGATACTTTAGCTTTGCTACATGTTAAAATATCATTCCTTAATACATATTCCATGAGACTAACAGTTGTTAAATCCAGTTTTATATTATTATCAAAAAGTGTATTACACTTACTACATAGTATACCACCTTCATAAACATTAAACATAGAATTTTGCAAAATTTTACTTCCGCAATTAATACATTTATTTACTATTGGTTTAAATCCTATATAGTCCAAGAACTTTAACTCAAATGCAACTGTTACAAATCTATTATCTGTATTTTCTTGTGTATATAAATACAGCGTCTGTGCAAGTAATATAAATAACCTATTATTAGTCTGATTTTCAAGTATAGAATTTTCAACTAATTTTGTAATATATGTAGCATAAGAAAATGCCTCTATATCGTAGGATATATTATAAAAACTCTTTATGATTTCACTTTGAGTAACCTTGTACATATTTCCTTGTTTTTTTAAAGTAAAATTGCTATAAGAAAATAACTGTGATGATGAAAGTAAAGAGCTCTTATTTTTTTTAGCTCCTTTTGCTATTGCAGATACTTTTCCAAGCTTTCTCGTAAACAGAGTAAGTATTATATCACTTTCCTTGTACCTTATAGCTTTAAGTACTATCCCCTGGGTGTTCAGGATTATCATCGTCTTCTTTTTTCTCCCTTACTTCTTCGACTTCTTCACTTAGGTTTTTGCAATCACAGAAGTATAGATATGCATCTATACTGCCTGTTTTTTTAAAAACTTCCCAACTGATATTGTTCATTTTTAAAAAACCCCCTTCTTACATTTATACTTATATTTTTAGTAAGAAGAGGATAAATCATACATAAAGTTATTAAACAATTTTTGACAATAACGCTGTCGTTATTATAAAATAAACTGCTATACCAGTTATATCAAGAGCTGTAGATATAATTGGTGATGAAACTGTAGATGGATCTGCATCCATCTTTTTTAATAAAACAGGCATAAATGCACCTATTGTTGCACCCAAAACCATATTTATAAATAATGATATTGAAACAATTAATACAATGTCTAATTTTTTCATAACAAAGTAAATTACAATACCTGTTATTATACCACATAAAAGACCTGTAATAATTCCTACAATACCTTCTCTTACTACATTGCTAAAATTCAAATCTTTATTAGACAGTGTTATTACTGTAACAGAAGATGATTGTGTTCCAATATTACCACCCATACCTATTACTACAGGTATAAAAAATACCAGTGGAGCATATATAGGGTTCATTATATAATCTAAATTAGAAAGTATTAGAGAAGCCAATAGACCTCCAATTAATGTAATAATTAACCATGGCAGTCTACCTCTAAGAGCTGATATTGTCTGCTCTTTCAATGTAGGATTTTCCTTTTCAGCAACTTCTCTTTCATGCTCTGAACTTCCTGCAAATTTATACATATCTTCAGTTGCTTCTTCTTCCATAACATCTATTATATCATCTACTGTTATTATCCCTTTTAACTTTTCTTGTCTATCTACTACTGGAATTGCTATTAAATTGTATTTCGATACTAACCTAACCGCTTCTTCTCTATCTTCATCTACATAAACAGAAATTATATTTTCACTCATTAAATCTTCTACTATATTTGCATCTCTCGCTATTATTAGCTCTCTTAAAGATAATACTCCAACTAGCTTTTCTTCATCATCAACTACATATATATAATAAATAGTCTCAGCTTCATCAGCTTCTTCTCTCATATGTTCTATTGCCTCAAGAGCTGTCATATCTTTATTTATAGAAATATATCCAGTGGTCATTGTTCCACCTGCAGAGTCTTCATCATAGAATAATAATTCTTTTACATAGTCAGCGTTTTCTTGATTTAAAAGATTTATTATATGTTCTCTTTCTTCTTCTTCAAGTTCACTAAGTTTATCTGCCATGTCTCCAAGAGACATAAGTTCAAGTATGTTTTTTGCATGTTCTACATCTAACTTAGATAAAATACTAATAAAAAACTCTACACTACCTTCTTCTAATATAGAAGATGCCATATCTAGAGGAAGTACTTCAAACAGTTGAATTTTCATGTCTTCCTCTAAATTTTCCATTATATCGAATATATCAATTATATGATATTCCTCTATTAATTCTCTTAACTCCAATACTTTATTATTATCAATTAATGATTTTACTTCATATAATAAATCTTGGGAAGCATCCAGTTTCCTATCCATATAACCCACCTTTATTTATCATTATATCCAAAATTATTTATATAATTTTGTAAATTTCTCCAATTTTCTTTAACCTTAACCCATAACTGGAGATTTATTTGTGAACCTAAAAGTAATTCTATATCTTGTCTTGCTGATTTACCTATTCCTTTTAGTTTCCTACCATTCTTTCCTATTATTATTCCCTTATGTGAATCTCTTTCACAATATATTACAGCAGATACATCTACTATTTCTTTATCATTTCTTGCTTTCATTTTTTCAATTTCAACAGCTACACCATGAGGTATTTCATCATTAAGATAATGAAGAACTTTTTCTCTTATAAGTTCTGCTATTAATACTCTCTCTGGTTGATCTGTAATCATATAATCTGGAAAATACTTTGGTCCTTCTTCTAAGTAATTTTGTATAACTTTTATTAGAGTATCTGTATTTTTTCCTTTTAACGCTGATATTGGTACTATCTCTTTGAAAATACCTTCTCTATCATACATTTTTATTATATCAAATAATTCATCTTTTTGACCTAGTTGGTCTATTTTATTTACAACTAGAATTATTGGTGTCTTAACAGATTTTAAATCCTCTATTATTTTTCTGTCTCCAGGACCTATTTTTTTAGAATCATCAACTACAAATAATATTAAATCTACATTTTTAAAAGCTTCTGTTGCTGCCTTTACCATGAATTCACCTAATTTATTTTTAGGTTTGTGAATACCTGGTGTATCTAAAAATACTATTTGAGTTTCTTCATCTGTATAGACTGCTTGTATTGTATTTCTTGTAGTCTGAGGTTTATCACTCATTATAGCTATCTTTTCCCCTACTACATTATTCATTAAAGTAGATTTCCCTACATTTGGTCTACCTACTATACTGACAAATCCTGATTTGAACATTAACTGTCTCCTAACTTTTATCTTCTTGTATTTAATTGCTTTAAATTTATTTTAGTTTTTTAATTTATTTTAAATCATTTCCAGAGAAATAGTTTGGTAGCAAATCTTTTATATCATGCTCAAACACCTCTCCTTTAGTATATCCTGTTATTATTTTTATATCAGAACCAAACTCTATAATTACTTGTCTACATATTCCACAAGGATATGTTTGTTCATTATTTTCTGAGTTATCACTTGCTATTGCTATTTTATATATATCCTTATCACCTTCTGATATAGCTTTAAAAATAGCTGTTCTTTCTGCGCAATTTGTTCCACCTAATGATGCACATTCTATATTACATCCAGTATAAACTTTTCCACTCTTAGTCAAAAGAGCTGCACCCACTCTAAAACTTGAGTAAGGAGCATAAGAATGTTGTCTAGCATCTTCTGCCAACTTTAACAATTCTATGTTGTCCACAACATCTCCTCCTGTATACACTTATTAGAATTTATTTTTATTTAATACTCTACATTATATCATAAAAATTTAATTGTAACAGATTTGTTTCATTGTTAAATATTTTATGTACATTCATTTTAATTATAAAACATTCCAAGCTGAAATACTAATACTGCTATTAACACGCCTAACAAAGCTCCTGCTATGGTTTCCCAGAATGTATGTATTTTTCCCTCAATCCTACTTTGAGCAACCAATACAGCCATTATATATGCAAGAGTAGATGCAACTACTCTTTCTGTCATAAGTGTAATTGCAGTTGCTATAGCAAATGCTAAAGCAGCATGACCACTTGGCATACCTCCTTTTAAAGGTGTCCCTGTTGAAGTCAATGCTTTTACTACTACTACAGCTATAAGAACCAATAATATGCATATCAAGGTTATATGTAATTCTGATTCTCTTATCTTGTAAATTAACATTCCAGATATATCTGTCAATTTATCATAAAATAAAATATATCCAACTACTACTGAGTTTAATGCTGCTACTAGTACACCACCTGCTGCAACATCTTTTGCTATTTTTGCAAGTACATGATATTCATCAGTTACCAGGTCTACTGCTTTTTCTATAGCTGTATTAAACATCTCAGCAACTACAACTAAACATATAGACATCAGTAACATTATCATTTCCAATTTTGAAAAGTTAAAAAATAAACTTATTATAAGCACAGCAACTGAGCCTAAGTAATGTATTTTCATATTCCTTTCAAATTTAAATGTATATAATATTCCTTCTATAGCTGCATTAAAAGCTTTAATTATACCTTGACGAGTTTTTCCTGTTTTCATAAGAATTACTCCCTTGTTATGTTTAACTTATTTAATATGTATTCTTCTTTTTCTCTCATTTCTTTTGTATTTTCATCTGTATCATGGTCATACCCTAAAAGATGAAACATACTATGACATATTAAAAAACATACTTCTCTTTCAAAGCTATGATTATATTCTATGCTTTGCTCTAAAGCTCTTTCAAGAGATACTACTATATCTCCTAAAGATTCTTCTTCCAATTCAACATCTTCAAAATCATCACTTAAAAGAGGAAATGATAAAACATCAGTTGGTCTATCAACTCCTCTATATTCTCTATTTAATTCATGAATCTCTTTATTATCTACAAAAGAAAGACTCACTTCATAATTATCATCATATCCTTCATAATCCAAACACTCTAAAATTATATCTTTTATTTTTTCTATTAGTTCTTCATTTACTTCTAATTTATCTTGTCTATCATCTAATATCAAATCCATTAATTACACCTACTTTTTATTCATTAATAATGCTATACATCTATATTACTACACTTTTACTTTCTTTTGAAAGTCTTTTCCTGTATTTTCATTTTTTTGCGCTCTTCTTTTTTAAATTCTTCTTTTTTATCATGCTTCTCATAAGCTCTTATTATTCTCTGTACTAACTCATGTCTTACAACGTCTCTGTCTGTTAACATTATAGAGCCTATCCCTTGAACGCCCTTAAGAATCTCTGTAGCTTGTATAAGACCACTTTTTTTATTTTGTGGCAAATCTGTTTGTGTTATATCACCTGTAACTACAGCCTTAGAACCAAATCCTAATCTAGTTAAAAACATTTTCATTTGCTCAGAAGTTGTATTTTGAGCTTCATCTAATATTATAAAAGAATTATCAAGAGTTCTACCTCTCATAAATGCAAGTGGTGCAACTTCTATAGTACCTCTTTCTAAATACTTATTAAACTTATCAGCACCCAACATTTCAAATAATGCATCATATAATGGTCTTAAATATGGGTCTACTTTATCTTTTAAATCTCCTGGTAAAAATCCTAAACTTTCTCCAGCTTCCACTGCTGGTCTTGTAAGTATAATTCTACTAACTTCATCTCTTTTAAAAGCTTTCACTGCCATAGCCACAGCAAGATAAGTCTTTCCTGTTCCAGCAGGACCAACACCAAAAGTTATATCATTATTTTCTATAAGCTTTATATACTCTTTTTGCCCTAAAGTTTTAGGTTGAACAGCTTTACCTCTTTGAGTTATAACAATTGTACCTTCAAGTTCTTTTATCTTTTGCTCACTACCTTCAAGTAAAAGAGATAATGAATAAGAAATGCTTTGTTTATCTAAATGCTTACCATTTGATACAGTTTGATGCAATTCATTCATAAGTTTTAATGCAGAATCTACATTTTTTTCTTCTCCTATTAAAATTATATTGCCTTCTCTAAGTATTACATCTATATTTAAAGTTTTCTCTATCAATTTTACATTTTCATCAAAGTTGCCAAATAACTCTCTTTCAAAATTGCCATCTGCTATTGTAAATTTTTTTTGTATTATCAATTGAATTAATCCTCCTCAAGTTTTAGGTTAAATTTTATTAATTGTTATTACTATTATTATTTTGACTATTGTTACTATTTTGATTACTATTATTTCCATCAGAATTATTTTGGTCGTTATTATCTTTATTATCCTCATTAAACTCATTTCTTATATCATTTATTGGTCTTTTTTGTGGATTAGAAGGAACTTCCTCTTCTCCCTCTTTTGGTTTACTATCTTCCTTTATAAATCTTTCTGCCTCTGCTTTACTAAGAGGATAAATTTTAGCTATATTTTCACTAGTTTGAACTGTTATTAAATATTCTAACATATTTTTATTAACCTTATAGCTATGTTTTACATCTATTATTCTAGCCGAAGCTGGTATTATGTATTCTAATTCTTTTAAAGCTTTTTCAGATAATTCTTTTTTCAACTCTTCTTTGTTCTTTTTCACTTCAACTTTTTTGGTTTCATAAAAAGTACTCGTCTTTATTTTTATAGGGAAAGTATAATCTCCCATTGAAAGTCTTTTTTCTTTATTTTCAACAACATAATTCTTATATTTTATATTTTTTCTAATTGTAAATTCTTTATCATAAAAACTTATTGTGTGTACCTTTTTCTTTTCTCCAGTTTTTTTATTTACAGTATCTACATAGCTTGCCTTTTTAGTAGATTCATAAAAAGTACTTGCCCATACTTCGGGTATTGATTTTGTATTAGCACCATTTAGTAAAACAGCGCCCTTTTGGACTATATCTCCAGATTTAACAACAGACTTACCACTTCTAGGGATTACCTTTTCTATTATACCATTTTTTAAAGCAATTACATTACAATAATTTGATTGGTCTGTAGATTTTAAGGATTCAGCCTTTTTTGTAACAGTAACAAATATATTAGTTCCTTTTACATTAATAGATAAATATGCGACATCATTAAATTTTGACATCATATGGTCCCTAACTTCTTTTCTGTCAATACTCTTTTTGTATACTCCTGGTCTTACTCCAACTTTATAAAGTTCACTTCTAAGAGTTTCTTTTTTTATACCTTCTGGAGATTGTATATATACATCTGTTACAAATTGTGATGTTGACATCAATAAAAGTAAAGAAACAATAGCACAAATCCACATACCTTTGTGCTTATAAATTCTTTTAATAATAAAAGGAACTCCTGTTTTTTGTTTTACCTTAATATCAAACTTACTTCCTCTATAAATATTCTTAAATTCTTTTATATCTTGTCTATTTATATTAAACTCGATTTTAGTATTTTTTATTCTAGTTACATTGTAAACATTTATTCCATTTCTTATAAGATGATTTAAAAATTGTTCAAGCCCTACTCCTTCCACAACTATAACATAGTATCCCCTTATAAAACTTATCAAGTGTATCTCCTCCTAATCAACATACTCCACATTGTATATAATTCCCTTTATACCTATCTCACTGTCAGTAATATACTTAAGCGAAAGTTTATCCCCAGATATTTTAATTGTTTTTACCTTAGTCTTTATTTTTATTAAATCAACTTCATATTCTAGTATTGATAGATAATTTTCTATACTCATAAAAGTATTACTTGTAACAGTAACAACTGGTTGATTTACTTGTAAATCAGTGGATATTTCTAACATAAGCATTACCCCCTTAATTAATTTTATGCTTAAAATAGGTATTTATGCACTTTATTGATACTATCATGGAGTAGTTTTAAATTTTTTTAGACAGTAAATACCTAATATTTAATATATTATTTAAACAAGAAAAAGGTAATCATATTGATAAAAATCAACATGATTACCTTTTTACTTTTTTGTATATAAAATATAAAAAGTATACAATTTTTTTATTAGTCTTGCTCTATTAAACCATATCCACCTGCTTTACGCTTATATACTATATTTATTTCAAAGTTATCTTGATTTCTAAACATATAGAAGTTGTGTCCTACCAACTCCATTTGAAGAATTGCCTCTTCTGAACTCATAGGTTTTACATTAAATTTCTTTCTTCTCTCTATAACTATATTTTCATCTTCCTCATCATCATAGTCATAATCATTAAATTCGCTACTATTATCTATAAAGTCAATATTTTCAAATCTTATGCTCTTATTATTTTGAACTTTGTCTTTAACCTTAGTCTTATACTTTACAACTTGTCTACTTAATTTGTCACAAACAATGTCAATTGCTGCATATAAATCTTCTTCTACGTCTTCTGCCCTTATTATTTGACCATTAATAGGAATTATTGTAACCTCCACTTTCTGTCTATCCTTTTTCGCACTTACTGTTACTTTCACTTCTGATTCAGGATCAAGGTATTTTTCTAACCTACTTAATTTTCCATCTACGTATCCTTTTATTCCGTCAGTTAATTTCATTTGTCTTCCAGATACTATTATTTGCATAAAAACCTCTCCCTTCGAGCCTTTCCAATTCTAATACTTTAATATGTTAATCTTTAAATATATTTTTGATACATTTATTATATTTAAATTAATATAATTGTATATGAAAATGATTATTTTTAATAGTCTATTCATTTTTTATTTGATATGATATTATTAAAAGTACGGGGTAATTTACAAAACCTTTACATTCTATTTATTAATAAACCATATAAAATAATTCAAAAATCCAGCATAAACCAGCCATATCAAATAAACCAAATTTATATATCCAGCTCTCTTATCTATTTTAGAAAATTTTAAAATAACTATTATAGAAACCATAATCATTATTATTATGTCTATTAAAGCTGTAAATCTAAGTCCAAATCCAAAAAATAGTATACTCCAGACAAAATTTAATGCAAGTTGTAATCCATAATAAAACACTGCATCTCTTACTTTAGGCAAGTTGTAACCTTTTTTTAATATTAGGTATGAAGATATACCCATCAATATGTACAATATAGTCCAAACAATAGGGAAGATAAAAGCTGGTGGTGCAAAGCTTGGTTTTGTAAGTTGTAAATAGTACGTTGAAATATCTGTTCCACTAATCAACATGGTCAAAATACTACTTAAATAACCTATTATTAATGGTATTGATATGTTTATCAAAAAATTTCTAATTTCCTTTACCGATATAATCAAATTTTTCCCCTTCTTTCAAAATTTTCTTTGATTATAGATATGCTCAGATATGACTTGTTATTCTCAAAAATTATAAAAAGCCTAGAGATTTCTCTCTAGGCTATATCAATCTATTGTAAGTTTTGTTTTACCAACTTATTTATAAGTTTTCCGTCAGCTCTACCCTTAACTTTTGGTTGAATAACTGACATTATTTTTCCCATATCCTTCATAGATGTTGCCCCTACTTCAGATATAGTACATTTTACAATTTCTTCTAACTCTTCTTCGCTTAATTGTTGAGGTAGGTACTCTTTTAAAACTTCAATTTCAGCTTCTGTTTCTTTTACTAAGTCTTCTCTTCCAGCTTTTTCAAATTCAACTAATGCATCTCTACGTTGCTTTAATTGTTTTGCTATTACATCGATAATTCCATCTTCATCAAGTTCAGTTCTATTATCAACTTCATACTGCTTTATGGAAGCTCTTATTAAAGTTACTACAGATTTTCTCACTGTATCTTTGTTTTTCATCGAAGATTTCAAATCCTCTTGTAACTTTTGCTTAAGGGACATCCCCTTCACCTCTTTATTCTTATTTACTACTATTTTTTAGCGTTTTTTCTTCTTGCTGCTTCAGCTTTTTTCTTACGCTTAACGCTTGGCTTATCATAGTGCTCTCTTTTTCTTACTTCTGACATGATGCCAGACATTGCACATTGACGCTTAAATCTTCTTAAAGCGCTGTCTAATGTTTCATTTTCTCTAACTCTTACTTCTGACATTTCTTTTTCCCTCCCTCCAATAGCGCAATTATGCTGGGACTGTAACTATGTTCTTTTTGCATAATATGCATTACAACCTAACACTTTGTTTATTATAAACTAAATTTTTACTTTTATCAAGTATTTTTATCAAGAAGGAACTCAATTTTTCAATAATTTAGTTTAGTTTTGTTCTGCTTCGTAATTAGGAAGCTTTTTACCTGCTAAAATATGATAGTGCAAATGCTTAACTTCTTGCCCTCCATCGCTTCCACAATTATTTATGATTCTGAATCCAGTTTGGTCAAAACCTTTCTCTTTAGCTATTTTATTAATAACAACATGAATATGTGACACAATATCCATTTCTATATCAGGAATATCAATTACACTATCATAATGTTTTTTAGGTACAACTAATATATGATATGGAGCAACTGGGTTCAAATCATTAAATGCCAATACTCTTTCATCTTCATAAACTTTAGTTGAAGGTATTTCTCCGTTCGCTATTTTACAAAATATACAATCCATTTCCTTCCACCTCCTATCTTATAAATATTATAATTTCTACATGTTATAGCAAAATTCCTTCTACATATTCATTTTTTACATCATTTATTTTTACTTTTAATATCTGACCTTGTATGTTTTTGTCACTTTCAACAACAACTCTTATATAATTTGAAGTCAGTCCTTCAAACTTATTGCCCTCTATATTTTGTTCAAATAAGACTTCTAATTCACTACCAATAAATTTAGTTGCAAATTTACTAAAGTTTTCTTTACTTAAATTTAAAAGTTGTTCACTTCTAAAGTGTTTCATTTGAGGGTCAATTTGATTTTCCATAGTTGCAGCTGGAGTTCCTTTTCTTGGCGAATATTTAAAAATATGCATTTGTGAAAGCTCTATATCTTTTAAGAAATTGTATGTTTGTTTAAATTCCTCATTAGTTTCTCCTGGAAAACCTACTATTACATCTGTAGTTATTGCTACATTTGGTATTTTATCTCTTAATCTATCCACAATAGTCTTATACTCTTCAGTTGTATATCTTCTATTCATTCTTTTTAGAGTTTCATCACATCCACTTTGAAGAGATAGATGATAATGAGGACAAACCTTCTCCATCTTTAAAACTTCATTCACAAATTCATCAGTAAACAAAATCGGTTCAACAGAGCTAAGTCTAATTCTTTCTATTGCATCTATTTCATTTATTTGTTTTATTACATCAAGAAGTTTAATATCCTTATCTTTTAAATCTTTTCCATAAGAGGCTACATGTATTCCTGTTAATACCACCTCTTTATAGCCATTTTTAGCCAATTTTTTCACTTCATCAACTATACTATCAATATCCCTACTTCTAACACGTCCTCGGGCATAAGGAATGATACAGTAGGTACAAAATCTGTCGCATCCATCTTGAATTTTCATAAATGCTCTAGTCTTTCCATTAGTTTGACTAATTTCTATTTCTTCAAATGCTTTTACCTTCATTATATCATCAACTGTGCTAACTTTTTTACTTGCATCTATCCTTCTAATCTCTTCAACAATCTTCCTTCTATCATTTGTACCCATGACTAGGTTTACTTCTTCTATATCCAAAATTTCTTCTGGCGATACTTGTGAATAACATCCCACAACGGCTATTATTGCATCTGGATTTTTCTTTTTAACTCGTCTTATATATTGACGAGATTTTCTATCACTCATATGAGTTACGGTACATGTATTTATAACATAAACGTCTGCATATTCTTCACTATTAACTTGTTCATATCCATCTTTTTCAAATAGTTCTAGCATAGCTTCAGTTTCGTATTGATTGACTTTACACCCAAGTGTATAAAAAGCTACTTTTTTCAATTTATTATTCTCCTCCTAAATCACTCAGCTCATACAAAGCTATTGTTGATGCTACAACAGAAGCTGTCTCAGTTCTCAATATTCTAGGTCCTAATGATACAGTACTGCAATTATCTTTTTGAACTTGCTCTATTTCTTCCTCAGCAAAACCACCCTCTGGACCTACAAAAATTCCAACTCTATCTATATTAGAATCACAATTTTTAAGTGCCTGTTTTATTGAGACAGTTCTTTCGTTCTCATAAGGACAAATATTTACATCATTTTTTTTCATATCTTCTAAAGCTTCTTTAAAACTTAAAACACCTCTTAAATTTGGAATTTTACCTCTTTTACTTTGCTTTGCGGCTTCATAAATTATTCTTTTCCAACGTTCAAATTTTTTATCTTCTTTTTTATCATCAACTTTAGCAACACTTCTCTTAGTTTGAACTAATATTATTTCATCTACACCAACTTCAGTTAGTTTTTGAAGTATCATCTCCATCTTTGGAGCTTTTGGAAGACCTTGATATAATTTTACCTTAAGTTTAGATTCTCTATTTATATCAACTTCTTCTAAAATTTTTAAATTAACCATATTTTTTTCTATATTTGTTATCTCGCAAATATACTCATTATTATCTTTATCACATATCTCAAGTTTTTCTCCTAGTTTACACCTTAAAACTTTTGAAATATGTTTTACATCTTCACCTTCTATAATGCAGGCTTTGTCTTGTAAATTTATATTATTTTTTTCAACAAAGAATCTATCCATTATATTCCACCCAGCCTTTTACTTTTTAAGTTTAGAAACTATCGCTGACCATTCACCTAGTTTTTGAACCTCAACTATTTCAAATCCATTTTCGATTAAGCTTTCTTTAACTTCCTCTACTTTGTCCAAAATTATACCTGAAGATATAAATATAGCATCTTCTTTCATAAAATTTTGTACATCTTTTGCAAGTATTTTTATTATATCAGCGATTATATTTGCAACTACAACATCAGCTTTATCTTTTATTACATCTGTTAAATTCCCATGCATTACAGATACATTCTCTTCAACTTTATTTTCAAGCACATTTTCTTTTGCAACTTTCACTGCAACTTCGTCTAAATCTACAGCTACAACCTCTTTTGCCCCTAATTTAGCTGCTGCTATTGCAAGAATTCCGCTACCACAACCAATATCAAATACTTTAGAATCTTTATTTACATATTTCTCTAATTCTCTAATACACATACTAGTAGTCTCATGTGTTCCTGTACCAAAAGCCATACCAGGGTCAAGCTCTATTATCAAATCCCCTTCTTGCATATCGTAATCTTCCCATGTAGGTTTTACTACTACCTTTTGACCTACTTTTGTTGGTTTATAGTATGCTTTCCATGCATTTGCCCAATCAGCTTCATTTACTTGGTCTAATGACACACTTCCTTCACCTATATCTATACCAAAATCTCTTAGTCCTAAAACTTTTTGCTTTATTATTTCGACAAATTCCATCACATTTTTTTCTTCTGACACATAAGTCTTTATCAGTACACCATCTTCTTCATTCTTTTTAAATACTTCTTCTTCTACATAATCCCAATCTAATTCATTTTTCTTTTGAAATAAGAAATCTTTTGGGTCTTCTATTACAGCCCCTCCAGCACCTTGTTCATATAGTATATTTGTTATTGGCTCAACTGCCTCTGTTGTTGTTTTTATAGTTACTTCTATCCAATTATTCATAAGTTTACCTCTCTTTTCTATATTAATTTTCCTATTTTTCCATAACTTTTATTATATCACAAATATCATACTTTTTTGTTTTATAAATTTTTTATTAGTTTATATCTACATTATAGTTAATTTACTTAATTTATAATAAATTGTCTAACTTATTTTTAGCACTTTATTTGATTATGCTTTTCCCTTAATACATTTTAAATAGTTCACATTATATTTATTATATACAAATTAGCAAGATATACATTTTAAACAAAAATTTTTGGTTATTTTATATGTTTCCTACAATAAAATCATCTGATATTATATAATTAAATTTTAAATTATTAAGGAGAATTACAATGTCAGAAGTAATATTAAAAGATATATCAAAACTTTATTCTAATGGATTTAATGCAGTAAAAAATATAAATATAGATATTAAAGATAAGGAATTTATAGTTTTAGTGGGACCATCTGGTTGTGGTAAATCGACAACGCTTAGAATGATTGCTGGTCTTGAAGAAATATCTTCTGGAGAATTATATATAGGAGATAAACTTGTCAATGATATAGAACCAAAAGATAGAGACATAGCAATGGTTTTTCAAAATTATGCTTTATATCCTCACTTATCTGTTTATGAAAACATGGCATTTGCACTTAAACTTAGAAAAATGCCAAAAGATGAAATAGATAAAAAAGTTAAAGAAGCCGCTAAAATATTGGATTTAGTCCCTCTTTTAGATAAAAAACCTAAAACATTGTCTGGTGGACAAAGACAAAGAGTTGCTCTAGGACGTGCAATAGTTAGAAATCCTAAGGTATTCTTAATGGATGAACCTTTATCTAACTTGGACGCAAAACTTAGAACTGCCATGAGAACAGAAATAACTAAGTTACATCAACAGCTTGGAACTACATTCATCTATGTAACACATGACCAAGTTGAAGCTATGACTATGGCTGACAGAATAGTAGTAATGAAAGACGGAGTGGTACAACAGATTGCAACTCCACAAGATGTATACGACTATCCAGCTAATGTGTTTGTTGCAGGATTTATTGGAGCTCCACAGATGAACTTTATTAATGTTACATTAATAGAAGAGAATGAAGAAATATATGCTAAAAACGAATACATTAAGATAAAATTAAATAGAGAAAAACACTATGATTTAATAAAAGACAACTATATTAAAAAAGAAGTTATTATGGGTATTAGACCAGAAGATATACATATAGAAGATACTTTTGTTAAATCTAATCAAGATACTTGCTTTAAATCAACAGTTGAAATAAAAGAACTTATGGGAGCAGAGACCTATGCTCATTTAAAATTAGATGTAAATACAATAACAATTCGATTTGACAGCAAAAATAGAGTTGATGTTGGTGATAATTTAACTCTTTCAGTTGATAATAATAGAGTACACTTATTTGACAAAGAAACTGACTTAGCTATAAGATAATAGTATAATCTTATTTCTAAGGAGACTTTATGGAAGACTTGAAAAGTTTTTTTGAAAAACAACTCAATAAAAAAATAAATATTTACCCTTATAAAAATCAAAGTTTAGATGCCAATAGTCATTTAGTTACTTTTAATGATACTGTTTATGTTATTGATTTTTTAGATGAAAATAACTTAGATAATCTAAATGGTCACTTTTATTTAATTTATCAGCCACATATAGATTTTGAATATCTAAAAGGTATTTTTTATAACTTATATGATGATATAAATACAATTCAACATAGTAGTTTTTTTGTAGTAAACTCTAAGTATAACTTAGACATTAATGTAACTACACAAAATATAATTGAAACTGAAACTTATCAAAGTACTTATATTTTCTATCTTGGTGAGTTAGATAACAAATCTGATTTTAATTTTAGATTGCAGTTATGCTCTAATTTACTATCTTATATTGTAAAAGATAATGCTAAGGATAAATTTTTAAATTTATTTGACCTTATTAGGTATAAAACTTTAGACTTAATTAACAAAGACGATGTACTTAATAGACTGATAGACTTCAATAAGATAAAATCTATTGATGAAGAACTTCTATCTACAGGAATAAAATTTATAAATAATGACTTAAACATCTCTAAAACATCTAGTGATATGTTTTTACATAGAAATACACTGGTATATAGGTTGGAAAAAATTAATGAAATACTCAACCTTGATTTAAAAAACTTTGAAAATGCAATGATTTTTTATCTAAGTGTAAAATCTTATTTTCTATATAAAAAAAATTAATTGCTAAATCAAGCAGAAATGCTAACTCACATTTTTGCTTGATTTTAAGTTAAAATACTATATACTTTATCAAATGTTATTTATCAAATATTCTCTCCTTTAAACTTGTAAATATTTGATAAGATATCCTTTTTTATAAATAATATCTTTAATCTTATTGAATCTATTATTTCTTTAATACATTATTTCGCTTGCTTTAATTGTTTTGTAAAAACAAAGTTTAGCAAAAAACTTATTGTGCCTAAAATCACCATAACATATCCTAAAATTTTAAATTGACTTGATGTTATAGTTGCTTCAAACACCATCCCAAGTAGTACAGTAGCAAAAATTGAACCTAAATAACGACTAGTTTGAAATAGACCAGAGGCTGTACCTATGCTCTCAGGAGGACTTTCTTTAAACATTGAAGATTGTAATGCTACATTACCAACTCCATAACTAACACCTGCTAATGATAAAATTATCCCCTTACCTATTACTGGTATTTGAATAAAGATTAATGAAAGAAGTATTGCACTAATCAACATAAAAATTGATGACACTATAAGAGGTACTCTAGTTCCAGATTTGTCTATCCATTTTCCAGTCAATGGAGATATGAAAATTCCTATACCAGACATAAACAACATAAATAGACCAGTTGACCTAGCACTGTAATGTAGTGCATCTTGAAAATAACTTGGAAGACCAAAAAATAAGATATAATTGAAGAAGTTTAATATAATAAACTGTAAATATACCTTTGATAACTTAGGATTACTCATAAAAAGTTTAATATCTATAAAGGGTAATCTCGTTCTCAGTTCATGCCAAATAAAAATGCACATCAAAATTAATCCTAATACAAATTGCTCTAAATTAAAAGACTCCTTAACTGATAATAAGAATAGTAATATAAAAATCATTGCAATTGAAAATAAAACTATACCAACAACATCTAATCTTGATAAAACATTCTTAAAAGTCTCTTTTATACTTTTTTTCTTTTTTATTTCTTTTGGAAATAAAAAATATCCTAGACAAATGGCAACCATAACAATTGGTATATTTACAAGAAATATAGCATGCCATCCACCTAAATCAAGCAATACTCCGCCTAAAGTTGGTCCTAACCCTGCTGTAGTTGAAGCAAAAATGGTTAGAACTGCTAAGGCAGAAGATTGTCTTTCCTTTATATTATTTTGTATAAGAGCAACTCCAGATGGATACAATGTACTTGTTCCAATAGCTTGAATTACTCTTATAAAAATCAATATAAAGAATGATTGAGTAAATGGTACCATAAATGCTGAAAAACTTACGAGTATTAAACCACTTAAAAATAAAACTTTTCTACCTATTAAATCTCCAATCTTTCCTGAAACTGGCTGTGCAATAGCACTAGCTAAATAAAAGGCTGAAACCATCCAAGACACAGTTGTAAAACTAATATTAAAATCGTTTTGTATACTATGTAATGCAAGTGAAATCATAGATGAATTAAGAGGATTCAGCATAGTTCCTGAGCCTATAGCCACTAAAAAAAGAGTTCTTTTAGCATTTATCTTACTCATATATCATGCCCCCAATATTTTTGATTCATTTATCTTATAAAAAAGCTGCTCCTATAATTCCTGCATCTGAACCTAGGGTTGCACATACAATTTTTGCTATATCTTCTTTTTTGTATAAAACAAACTTTCTTACCAATTCTTCAATCCCATCAAGTATTATATCACTTGCTTTAGAAACTCCTCCACCAATTGATATCACTTCTGGGTCTAATGTATTTATTGTATTTGCAAATGTTTTTGCTAAATAAGTTTTAAATCTAGTTATTACTTCAATTGCAACTGTGTCGTTTTCTCTATGTGCATCAAACACCATCTTTGCATTTATTTTTTTCAAATCTCCTTCTGCTAAATCTAAAATCATACTTTTTCTACCTTCTTGTATAAGTTTTTGAGAATATTTTATAATGGCAGTTGCTGAACAAAAAGTTTCCACACAACCATTATTTCCACAATTGCAATCAAAATAGTTTTCTCCTATTACTTGATGCCCTATTTCTGAGCCTAATCCATGGGCTCCAGAAAAAACTTTTTGATTAATTACTATTCCTCCACCTACTCCAGTTCCTAAAGTATATAAAACTCCAACATCTGCACCTTTCATACTTCCAAACTTTGATTCTCCAAGTGCTGCTACTGTTGCATCATTTTCTCCATGAATTTCAACATTTGGAAACCTTCTTTTTAGTTCATTCTCAAAACTTTCTCCATCCCATTTTAAGTTTACACAAGTTACTAAACCTTTTTTATTTATAAACCCAGGTACTCCAAATCCAATAGACTTTATCTCTTTCATCTTTAGATTGTTTTCTTCTAACAATTTATCAATCATTATTTTTATATCATCTAGTATTCCTTCAAATCCCTTTTCAACCACAGTTTTACATTCTGTTCTAAAAAGTATCTTTCCTTGATTATCAACCACACCTGCTTGTATGCCTGTTCCTCCAATGTCTACACCTATATAATACATCTTTCTCACCTTTCTCTTTTAAATTTTATTAATATATATATATTATCAGGTCTATATTATATTAAAATGTAAAACCATGCAAATCTTTAATAATATCTTTAATACAAAACAAAAACACCTTCCCATAGTATATTTTCACTATGAGAAGATGTCTATTTTTATAAATTATTTCAATTTATTAGATGTCAAAACAAACTATATTTAAATCAATTATTTTAAACTTTTATCTCGACTTATTTTTTCGTACTAAACAATATTTTTGCAACTATATATCAACCAAATCTTAAATATATTTTTTACAAACATAAATTAGTTTTCCATAACATAATAAGTTGCTTTTATTATTCACCAATCTATACTAAAAATCTTATACACATAATATATATATTTCTTTACATATACATATATTTGACTAAATACATATTTCTTTACATACATATCTAGCCTATTACCTAACCATACATACATATTTCTTTACATATGCACATATCGAAAGCACTTTTTCACGTAAATTTTTCTAACTAAATTATAAGCAAATATGCAATTTGTAAAAGTTTTAATTCTTACAAATAACTTTAAAACTTAGATGCTTTGGCTATACAATATGACTATTTTACTACCAAAATTTTAAGTCTAGGCAATTCCAATAATTATCCCAGCTTTTGAGTTTTTCCAGTACTTAATATAGCACTAAAAACATCTAACTTTATTTCATAGATTATAATTGAGTTTTCTTCATCATTTGGCTGTGCCACATCCGTTCCCACTGGAATCACCCCTTTCTCTTATTTGATTATATTATAGCATATTAGATATGTAGGGACAAGCATTTTTTTCAGAAAATTATTTATATTCAGTTTTTATTTTTTGTCTATCTTATAGCATGTTAATGTAATTAATATTTATACAATTTACTCTTTACATATATAAACAATAGAAGAATATTTTGAATCTAAGTCAGTCTTATATATAGATTTTAGATTTTTAACACTTATAGTATACTCTTTTCCAGATTCAAATTTAGCCTTTATATTCACTATAAAATCTCTTTTAGAATCTACTATAATATCTTCTACTTGAACTACTGGATCTATCAAGTAGTTCAATTCATCTTCTGCTAATACCTTATCAAGTGTCATATTAAAAGTAAGAGAAATTCCATCATTATTATTATCAACTGCTTCAAGTTTTAATTTTGGCTTTTCTACACCACCTGCACAAACTGGTAAACTTCCTCCTTGTATACCAGAAGCCATTGCGCTCAATCTACATTTTATAGATGGTTCTTCACAAACATTATATTCATTTCCTGTAGCATTTTCATCTGATATTAATCTACATAAATCTCCCAATTGCTCATATCCTCTAAGAGTTAAAGTCATCCATTGGTCACCAAACCATATTTTTCTACTTACAACACCAAACGAATAATAATCTGATGGTCCTGTCCCTGATATTTTGTCACTATTTTGTGGTACTCCTCCATAGAAACGACCTATCCCATGACCAATTGCCATAGCAAGACCCTCAACATCTAAGTTTTCCATTCTAACTAATCCACCAGATACTAGGACAGTCTTTACTCCATATTCTTCAAATGCATATACATTTGGTTCTATTCTATCCCATTCTAAATGTATATTTATATCTGGATAAAATCCTTTAAATAGTTTTATTAAATATTGGATTGCATTTAAGCCCAATGTCATATGTATTGGAAATTGTGTGCCATTTTGGAATATATCATTTGCTTGTTCTCTTGTAAATAGGGTATGTGCAGATGTTATAGTTCCTTTATATCCAAATTTATATGGTGAGAATTTTTTATTAATGGCCACCTCTGTGTTGTCCTCTTTATGGAAAAGTAACACACCTCTTTCTTTCACAAGATGTTTACATGCTTTCATATGTTCTTCACTTCCTATAATAGGTAATTCATTGTAGTTTTCCACTTTTAGATTATCCTCTAAATCTTCAAAGTGAAGTTGAAGTGTATAATCCCCACAAACTACTCCACCTGCAATAACTAAATGTTTGTCAGCACTTCCCTCAAAATTAATATCAGTTGTTATATGATGAACTCCACCAGTATAATGACCTAAACTTGCAGTTAAAACAGGTACTTCATTTCCATCTTTGTCAATTAACATGTCTCCAGGTTTCAATTTACCTGCCACAGTAAATTTTCCATTAGCAAGTAAAAATACGTGGTCTGCAGTTACGATTAATTCGCTCTTACCATTTTTTATTTTCTTTTCTAACTCATCTGAACTTTCTTCATCTAAAGAACGATATACAATGTATACCATTGATGGTTGTTCTCCACTTTCTGTCCCTGTACTAAATTGTACTTTTACAGGCTCCCATGCAAGATTTATTTTTTCTCCAGCCTTTTTTATAGAACCTCCCAATACCTCATCACCATTTTTAATATTTTGTACTTCTACTTCTCCATCTGGTATTGCAATGAAAGTACCATCTGCAAAGCATGAACAGCAGCAACAACAATCTTCTAAATTCCAGTCTTTATTCTCCATACGTTTAGCTATACAGTCATCAATTAAATGTTCTGTAGAAGATGGAAGTGTTTCTCCTGTCTTACTATTCCTACACATTACCACATGTACTGCTTGATATATTCCTTGGTCTCCACATGAATCATGATATGCCTTTGAAGTAGAAAAATCCATACAATGCATTTCTAAACAAGCCTTTAACTTTTTTTGCTCCAAACGTCTTTTACATTCATTATAATCATAGCCCATAGTAAAACACTCCTCATTATTTTAATTTTCTAATAATATTTCTCTTGCCACTTCTTCGTTGTTCGATTTTAATATATAAATAATTTGTTTAAGATATTTAAATAGATACTCTAAGTCTTCTTTACTTGTATTAAGACCAAAACTAAAACGTATTGAAGCATAGTGTTTTGTGTTTGCTCCTATTGCTTCAAGTACATGAGAAGTTTTTATCCTTTTTGAACTGCATGCAGACCCAGGAGAAACACTTATACCTATATTATTTAAACTTCTTATAATCGCATGACTATCAAGAAGCGGAAAGCCTATATTTAAATTATTTGGAAGTCGATTTTCAAGAGACCCATTCACAATATAATCTGGTTCAATTTTTTCAATCTCTTCTAAGAAAAACTTTCGTAATTCTAAAAGTCTATTTGATTCATCATTCATTTCATTGTAAGCAAGTTTAGTTGCCATTCCTAAAGCCATTATATGACCTACATTTTCTGTACCAGCTCTAAGTCCATATTCTTGTCCTCCACCATGTATTATTGGAACTAAGCTTAATCCATTTTCTACATATATTCCACCAATGCCTTTTGGAGCATATATTTTATGTCCTGAAAATGTAAGAAGTGAAATTCCCCACTCCTTAGGTTTTAAAGGTATTTTACCAAAAGCTTGTATTGCATCCACCATGAAAGGTATATTATAACCTCTACATATATCTCCTATCTCCTTAATAGGATTTATTGTACCTATTTCATTATTTGCAGCCATTACTGATACAAGTATTGTATTTTCCTTTATAGAATTTTTTATATCTTCTGGTGATATCCTTCCCAATTTATCTACATCTATATAGGTTACCAAAAATCCAAGTGTTTCAAGATATTCCATAGTTCTAAGTACTGATGGATGCTCAATCTTAGTGGTTATAATATGACCTTTTTTATCCAAATACTTAAACGCTATCCCTTTTATAGCCAAATTATTTGATTCAGAACCTGAGCCTGTAAGATATATTTCCTCTGTATCAACCATTAAACAGTCTGCTATTGTCTTTCTGGAACTATTTATAATATCGAAAGTATAATGTCCTTGTACTGTTGAACTACTTGGATTAGCATAGCCATAAACCCCATCATAATAATCTTTAAGTAATTTAACTATCTCATCACGAATATAAGTTGTTCCATTTGAATCTAAGTACACTTCTCTAAAATCATTTGCTTTAATTTCAGCACATGGTTTACATGATTTAGCTTCAGGATTTTTTTTCTTTTCTTCCTCTATATAAGAACCATACTTATCTTCATAATCTTTTTTATTATCTTCATATACAAAACTTATTTTAGATTCTTTAATTATGTTATCAAGTTTAGAAAATAATGTGCTATCTAAAAATTCTTTTTCAACTTCTTCATCTGTATAATCTAAAGCTGGATTCTTTATAAGATGTTCAAGAAAACTTTGAACATTTCTACATGTATGCAGATTATGTGCATATGTACTATCTTTTGCAATACTTAATAAAACCTGACTTGATATATTATCTTTTAACCCAAATAAATTTCTAAATTCTACACAATAGCTTTGTATATTTTTAATAATATCCATTTGTATTTGCCTTCTTTCTAATATGATTTAAAAAACATAATACTGACTAGATTTACCAATTTAATCAACTTAAAAAATTTTACTTTCATAGTCCAAAACCATTTCTATTCCATATAATTTCTTACCATCAATATGATTATTTTCTTTAAGAAGCTTCTTTAAATCCTTATCTTTTTTCATTTTTTCTAAATCTATCTTTATACTCCATTTGCCTTTAATATCATTCATATTTAAATTGATATTATTTACCATTCCAATATCTTTATTTAAATTGATTACAGTCTCTTTCATACCTAAATTTTCAATTGTTATGAAGTCTGATTTTATTGGTAAAACAATATCTTTTAATATATCTAACTTCATATATATAGCTTTAACATTAACTTCTCTAAAGAAACTAAGTTGGGATAATGAAATGTCAAAATTAAAACTCTGTAGCTCTTGATTATCACATTCATTTATAAACATATTCCATTCTGTAGAAAATATCTGTTGTAAAGGAAAATAAAGTCCGCCTACATATGGATAACTTTTAGATAACAATTCTATAACCTTTTCTTTTAAATTTGAATCCTCAAGAGCTGTATATTTTACATTGATTATTACATCTGATATACTATCAAAATTAAACCTATTCGTTTCTTTTAACATCTCAAGTTCCCAGCTAGAAACAACTCCTGTACCTTCAAATGGTAAGTATCTCTCATCATTAAAATTAAGCAAGAACATTCCACTATCATCAATACCTTTTGATATGGCAATTTTTTGATTAGGCAACCAATTTTCTCTAATACCTTCTTTTGGTTTATTTCCAATTTTATTACCCAACAGGTAAGTTACAACTTCCAATAAAGGTTTTGTAACAACACTATTGTTTTTCTGAACTAATGTAGCTTTAATATTTTGAAATGGACCAACCACTGCTGGCACAGATATAGATATACTCTTAATTTTTCGTAAATAATGTCCAGGGAAATCATAATCAAACATTTTTTCAGTCAATTCAAAACTACATTTTCCAAATGATTTGAGATTTAATAATGCTTCAGGACTAATCATTGCCAAAGATATAGTTTTTTCTACTTCTAGACCCCTCTTATTTTTATTATAATAGGATGCCTCCATCTGACTTAATGCTAATTGAAGTCCTTCACCTGCCAAGAGTCCCTTTCTCATACTATCCCAATTGTTAAAATTTATAAATTTATCATCGCAACCAAATTCAAGTTGATAAGCTTTCTCAGCTACATGAGCCATATTTAATCCTATTTGGTACATTTGCCAATATATTAAACTTATTCTACCTACCATCCAAGAATATAAATCTACATTATTAAATTTATTTTTTAGAATATTATAAACTTCATTACCCTGTAAAATTGTTTTCTTATGTATTTCAAGCTCTTGTTTTGCGCTTTGGACTTTTATTTTAAGAGTCTCAATCTGTTTCTTAATATTCTCAATTTCATAATTAGCTAATTCTTTGTTAAGTGTCCAATCTTCTTCTCTTCTATTATATCCAGCCATTGTTAAAGAGCGTTGTGCTTCATAATTTGAGATAGATGCCCCTATTTCTGCTGCACCTGCCATTCCTTCTAATACAGCTCCTAACTGCTGTCCTCCATACGTCATGGCAAAAGGAGAACCTACTTGTGGAACTGCATATCCAATGCTTGAAGATGTTTTAAATATATTTGCATAAACTTGGAAAAATAAAGCTACTCCCATTGCATCTAAATTTGTTTGTTCTTCTTCTGAAAGACCATCTTTTATTGAATTCTCATAATATGTTTTCTTATGTTCTGCACTCTTAAGGGATTGATCCATTGACTTAATAGTTTCATTTATCTCTTCTATTTGCTTCTCTTTTGTTACTGTAACCATATTTAAAATATTGTTTTCTTGTATTGAATGAAGCACTGCCATACTTTCTGCATCGTTTTTTTCAATTGTATTTAATAAACTTGTTCCAAGTTGACATATATGCCCTGCAAATTCCTTTGCTTTTTCAATTAGAAATGAAAAACGATAATTAGAAAGTTCTATATCTAGTGATTCTGCTAATGAATTTACATTATTGATTGAACTTGCAACCCTAGAAAGTAATTCTGGTGAAATTGGTGGTTGATATAACTCCAATAATCTCTTTTCACCTTTAATATTCATTGAATGTCTAATCTTATTTAATCTATCATCCACTATATCCCAAAGTTTTATAAGTTCCTCATTTTCTGGTATTCCAAAATAAACATCTATATTATTAAACCCTAAATCAACTTGTATATCTGAATTTATATTAGATATATGATTTTCAAGGTCTATCAGAAATTGAGGTATACCACCTGGACAATCTTTATATTTTGTCTGTATAGACTTAAATGTTTCTACATTTTTTTTGTCATGTCTACCTAAATTAACTGGTCTTTCTCCCAATAAGCTTGATGCTAATATATAAAGCATCGTTGCAGAAGTTATAGATTCCCATGTATCTTGCATAAATTGTTTATCAGCCCACTCTATTATATTTTCTATATATTGAATCACAGTGTACTTTTCATATGCTCCCATTCTTAGTCTAGCAATAGCATGTGGGTTAAATGGGTCATTATTATAAACTTTCATTGCAGGATTACTGTCATCTAAAGTATCTATAAATTCATCTAAAACATGAGTACGAAATAGTTGGAAATTCCAATAACAACTTGATGGTGTAGCTAAAAGCTTATTCATCAATATATTTCTTACCATGATTATCATTTCATTATTTAAACTGCATTCTGTTAAAAAACTAAGTTCTGTATTTAATTTAAATTCTGGGTTTACTCTTCCATTAGCATCAATAATAGGATATGCTGGATTACCTATTTTTTTAGTATTTAAAACTGACAGTACATCTTCAGACATTTTATCAGTTATTATATGCTCAGTTTCTTTTGAAAAAGTATCTTTAACTATTTTTGTTTCTGGATTTGTTGGATTAAATACATATTGATACCATCTTTGCGCTTGAGCATAATTTTGATTATTTCTCAGATTATGAGCTAATAACATCGGTGCATGATAAAAAAGTTCCCAATAGTATTCACCATAAAGCCCATCAAAATCTACCTGTACACCATCAATTGCACTTGGATAGTTTATATAATCTTTGTTTGGTTCAAATCTATCAAAAGGTAAAACAGGAACAACTGGTATATTTTGAGAATTAGTACTAAGAAGCATATCAATTCCACCTATAAATATACGTTTTTGTAATATTTTTGTTGCACCTGTTGACAGTCTAGTTATATTAAATTTATATTTAGATAGGTCTGACATATTCTTATCTTCATATAAATTTTCATATTTAAGTGTTACTGGTACAGGTGAATGAACTAGTTTTTCATAAATATCATAAATCTGATTTACCTTAATAATACCTTTCTCTATTTGATTTTTTAGAATCAACTTAACATCTGGATATGTTAAATTATTTCCATCTGCTCTACCATGTGAATCTATAATTTTATAATACTCAAAAGTATTGTAAATAGTTTCTGATACACTCTTACTAATATCCTTATTTACAAAACTATATTTATTTACTATTGGAAAATTCATCAACATCCTATAGATAGATTTTTTTGTTGTGTCATCCAACTGAGCATTACTCAATATTATTTCTATTATGTTGTAATCTATATTCGAAACTTTAACTATATTATTTTCATCCAATAACCCATAATTTTTCAAAAGTTTTATACATTTTATTGATTTATCATAGTTAAGACCAAGTGATAAAAAAGAACTTACACTTGCTGGTGGTCTTGTAATTATTAGCCCATCTGATAACATGCTAAACCTTGGAACTGAAATTTTATCCTCTGGAGAAATCATAAATGTTTCATCTACATTGTCAAACACAAAAGAACCAACTTGGTTATATATAGGCATAACAGAAATATCCTTTTGATTTATATTATTAAATATATTTAAACCACCAACATGGCTAAACAATACTTTTTGTATATCTAAAAGTTGATTAGGACTAATTTCTTTTGATACAATCCTATTTATAAGCACTATTTCCAAATCTAATGTACTGAGATTTGATTTTAATATCTTACCATTATCATCAATTATCTTACTTGTTTTTAAATCATTAAAAATCTTACTTGATAAACTAAATTCAATTGTATCTGATGTAAAAGAATCTGACTCAACAAAGCTTTCCTCTATTTGATGCGATAAGTCTTTCATATCGGATAGATAATTATCATAAATTACACTTTGAGAATAAACAATCCCAAGCTTATTATTAAATTTATCTATAATAGGTTTATAAGGTATTTGATATTTATTTTGTGAGTATCTATCAACCAATAAAAATTCATTTTTTAATAATAGTGGTTCATTGTTCATATTCATATTAAATGAATATTGATGTTGAATAGGTAAGTAACCCGTATTATTTGCTAAAACCAATCTATTAAAACTTTCCCCTATTTCACTTAACTTGGATTCAAAACAATACTTATTTGTACCATCATCATTGATTTGCTTTATTTCAATTACCTTTCCAGATTGATTTGCAAATGGTCCATAAAGTATATTTATACGCTCAAAATCCTTTGATTTTTTATCAAACGCTTTAAAATTAGATGCATTAACGGAAAATGCATTTACTTTAAGCCAAGAAATACTATCCATTTCAAAAATATTTTTAAAAGGCAGTTGATTTTTTATTGAATCCTTGTCAGAGTAATCAGTATAATATACCAAATCTTCTGATAATATATTTTGAGGATTTACCCACTTCTGTTGAATATTTAAAAACGAATAGTACATATCCATTTTAAATGTTTTGCTATTATTAGATTTACTTACTGAGCCCACCACATCTATGGATGTACTTTGATTTTCTTTTAATTCCACCCAGAATATGAATAGTTTGTTAAATGCAAATACTGGAGTTATATAGTGTGAATTTATAGCTAAATCTATTTTTTTCCATTCAGTCCAAGGCATCCCCTCTTCTTGATAACAATAATAATATATATATGGTTGTTGACTTGTTCGTCCAAATAAAAATAAGGTACAAACATCTCCACGCATTGAATCTTTATATGTACAACGATATGAACTTGCTATAGTCAATTTTGATATATTTGAAAATTCTTCTATATAATCATTATAAATTGTCTCTATATATGCATCTGTTATTTCAGATTGAGATAATGCACTTTCTAACTTATTAAATATTTCTGACTTTGTATGTCTTATTGATGGTAATAAATAATTTTCTGGATACACAAAAATTTTTCTATTCGCTTCCCACATTCTATAATTCATAATCCAGGACCACCAAGATTCAGGTATATTTAGTGACTCTACTCCTTTTTCCATTTTTAATCTACATCTTTGAAGATAAAGTTGAGTAGCATTTAATGCTTCTACTATATAAGAAATCTGCGTAGAATCATCCATTTCTACATCAATTAATAAATACTTATAGACATCATTTGATGTTTTAATATCTACAAACTTTTTATTGAGAGTATACAAAGTGATACTAAGCAAAATATCTCGTTTAGAACCTTCTATAATTGCTTGTAATTTTGTATTTATCGATTTCCATTCTTCTATACTGTATGTCCCTTTTACTTTTTGTACTGCCATATTCGAAATGTCAACATATTTAGTCCAATTTTTTTCTTCATCCAAACCTGATAATGTAAGAATATTGTCTATAAATGCATTATCAGACTTTAATTTATTAACTATGTCAAAACAGCTTTTTAGTTTTTTTATCAAAATCACTAAATTTTGTTCTTTTGAAAATTGCTTCGATATTAACTCATCTATTTGAGATTTATTCCAATTAGTTGCTATTGACAGATATTTTGTACTATTTGTTTCTTTTTTTGCGCTTGATTCAATAAAATTAAGCATGTCATAATCTACATCATCAAAAGTATATAAATACTCATTAATCAAATAAAAATTCATAATATTATCTATAGAATACAACTTAAAATCATTTTGGAAACCATAATAGTTCGGATACTTAATAATACTTTCAACAAGCTTATAATCTGGTGCTATTTTAGTTACTAAGTTAATCCATCTTGAACAACATCTTAATACCTCTATAACATAAAACTTATATTTCTCAGGGTTAGAATAGTTTATAAATGCTTCTGTCCAATATTTTATACCCTCATGTAAAACAATTGACTTTTTAAACACAATCACTAAATATTTTAATAACTCTTTTTCTGTACCTAGATAATCAGACATCATTTCTATAATTTCATTTTCTATATCTAAACTTGAATCTTTTTTTATGCTCATACATAATGACTTTAACCAATTATCAATACTATCTTCTTTGAATATTTGCTTTACATACTGACTTTCTTCTCCATTTATAAAATAGTTAAAGTTGTATACGTTGATTTTAGAATTTTCTATAAAACTTACAACATTTTTAATGCAATAAATATCATCAATAGAAAAAACCTTTTTAGTATCTAAGTGGCATAGCTTAAGCAATATTATATAGGTTTCAATTTTCATTTTAAATTTTCTTGCAAGTAATGAGTGTCTATATAAAGCTGATAAATTATCTACAGTTAATTCTATATCTGCATTTAAATCTATGTTTGCATTTTCTTTAAAAATTGTGATAGCTAAAAAATTTAAATCTTCAATTGACATAATTAAGCTACTGGAAAGCCATCTTGAAATTTTAATATTATTTTCATCAATTTTAGCAGGATTCCAAAGTTTTAAATTGTCTATATATAGAGGGTTTAGTTTATTGTTTTTAGGATGATATGTAGACTCAGTTTTTTTAGTTTTACAATTATTATATATGACATCAAAAGGTACTTTTGACTTTAATAAGTCATTGCCTTCTCCATATGTTTTTATTGGAGCAATAAGTGCACATAAATCTATTACATCAAGTTCCATATCGCTCGATAATTTTAATAAACGGGATATATCTGTAATAGTTTTTTTTGATATTTCTATATTTTTATCATAATAATGAATTGAGTTTATCATCCAGTCTAAATCCATAAAATTTAAAGAAGTTACTTTACTTAGTCTTATAAATCTATTTAATCTATCGAGAACATCATTATTGATGTTTTTAATTGAATTTGATAGATTATTATTTTTATTTTCCTTATTGTCATCAATATACAAATATTTTTTGTCTAAAAGACCTTGATTTATATAAAAATTATGTGCTATATTATTATCTTTTTCGTTCTGTGAAACATTTTGCATTAGTAATTCTTCAAGTTGATTATATTTTAATTGTGTTACTTTTAGTAATGTTTGTGTATTATTTAATTCTGCTAATTTAGCTCTATCACTCATACCATAATAGTTTGCTAATTGATTATCATCTTTAAAACTCTGTGTTAAAATATTATACTGTTTTAATGAAATACCTAACCTTTCTCTCTCAACTTCGTTTTGTTCTATATCCCAAGTTTCATATATGTCACTCAAATTTAAATTTTCTTGATTTAGATATACTCTTATCTGCTCCAAGTTTAAATTAAATGGGAGATTAAATGGATACACAGTTTTTGTAGCAAGAACCTCAAATATACTTGTGTCTTTTGTATTAAATAAAGTTTTAATACAATCATACAAACGTTCATTTACTATTTTTAGATATGGAACAAGATTATTTGCATTTTCACATGTAAGAGGTATCTCTTGTAAATCAGGCCTTCTATAATTTAAACTCAGGTCTTTATCAATAGTATGCTCATTTGGTTTAGTTATATATTTATCTATTATTCTCATTAAATCTACGAAATACGCAGCAGGTCCAAATATTGATTTACAATCTTCACAATCACAAAAATCTAAATTTCCGAACATCTCTTGGTAACTAGGTAATTTTTCAAAATATCTAATTGTATCATCACCTATTGTATTTACTTTGAGATTTCTAAAATATGGAGATGCAACTGTTGTTTTTATATTTACTAAGAGATTCATTACTTTATTCTGTATTGATATTGCATTTTTATAAATTTTCCTAGCAGTTTCTTTGCTTATTTCTAGTTTAGTTGAATATGTATTAACAAAATACTCTTCTTCCATACTTGCAATTTGTTGAGCTGATATTAAATCATTTTCAATCAACTTTGAATGTATACCTTCTGACGCATGCAATTGATGTAATCTTTTTTGTATCATAAGGTTTTTTAAAACCACTTCTTTATTAACTCCATCTAAATTTAATTTATCTAAAGTTTCTTTTTTATGTAACTCAATATCCGATAATTCAAAATCTGGATTATTACCATAAAAAACATTGAGTTGCTCTTTTTGTGTCAGCTTGTCCTTATCCATAGTATTCTCCTTTCTAAATTTATATTATACACTTAAAACTTTTTTTAACTTATAACCAACCTTACTAGCAACAAAGTTAAGAAATAATGGAGCTAATATTACAGAGGCAACATATCCTACTTTTTCAAGTGTACTTAAAATCTTTCCATACCCTTTAACAGTTTTACTTTCATACCAAGTGTTCCACCACTTACTATTACTTATCCATGGAGCTTCAACTTCTCTACCTTCTTTATAAAATTTTATGTTTTGCATAAAATTTGCATCATTACGTCGTTTATATATAAATCTAAGCTCTCTTTCTGTATAGCTTCTTTTTTCATGAGTATTGTAGCATATACTTCTTATATTCAATCCATCTAACACAAACCTTATAGTTTTTCCTGATGCAACAGTAAACAACATTCCTGCTTTACACCCAGATATGATTCTTCTTTTTATTGAAGAAGGGCTACTATCTCTAGGTAATTTACTTCCTAAAAAATTATGCTCTAGAAAAGCCATAAATCTAGATACAATAGGAGTTCTTATAGTCATCCCATTAATTGCTACTTTACCTTGACCATAAGTCTCACCTCTTTGCACTCCCAAAAACAAGTTATTCATATTGTCCACTACTATGGGGCCTACACCTAAACGGCTACGTCCATTAGCTGCTCTAACTTCATTCATATAAATATCTTTAGACCTTGATTCATGCAATCCGTAAAGTAAATCATCTCTTTCAAAGGTAAAATTATCACCTATATCCATTCCAAAATCATCACTATATCTAATAGGATTATTTATAGTAAATGTGTATAAATTTAAACCATTCACTTTACCAGCAGGGTCAGCTGAAACCCATCTCCCAATATGAGACGCATAATACCTTTCCCCATAATAATATAGTCCTGTCGATAAATCTCTCTCTTTTGCTGAATACCTGTATTCCTTTAGATTAACTTCTCTATCATCTTCTCCTAAAATCAGAGCTGTTCCACCATATGGATAGTATTCCTCATAAGTTATTAGTTCTGCATTTTCATTTATCTCTACACAATATGAGCCATTACTATTATCTAACTGATATTTAAAAAAGTACTTATTAGTATTTTTAGTCTCTCGTTGTCTTTCATCAATATTCCAGAAATAGATCATTGATATACATTTCTTATCATCCATTACCTTTATAGATTTTCTACTTAAAATTATAGTTTCATTTTTATTATTTATCCTCTTTATCTTTTTAATTTCAAAATTACCAATATAAAATTTTTCTTCTATCTCAAAAATATTTGTATTTATCTTTCTTTCGCTAACTTTTCTTACACGTTGACCATTTGCATCATATATATAATAATCACTATCACATATTTCATCTTCTCTAGTTAAAGTATCTACATGAGATATATTATTTTTGTAATTCCAGCAAATTTGAGAAATAGTTTCTAAGTTTCTCATATTACCATTTTCATCAAAATTAGTTTCATAATATAATTCATCTTTATTTCCATACTTGATGCCACGAGAATGATTTGATTTTTTATCAATATCAATAAATTTAATCCATGTTAAACTATCTGATATATGCTTTATAGATACTAAATTTTCTGAATCATCATATCCGTACATCTCTCTATAATTTTCAATTTTTTCACTATCATTTATATGTAATGTTCCTAGTTTAATGTATTTTGAATTTCCAAAGCCACAACCTGATTTATCTGCAATAACACCTGAATGTTTCCTCCCAGTTGCATTAATTAATTGATACATAGCATCGTATGTGTACTCCATTACAGGACTTATTTGTTTTTTGCTTTTTAATATTGCTTCCAAAGAACTATCCATTATAGTCATAACATTTCCACATGGGTCAAATATATATTTTAACTCTTGAAATGTGCTCATCTCATTACCTTTATCTGCCTCATTTTTATTTATTGTCCTTATAGACTTAATTCCTCTCAACCTATAATCTATATCATCGTAAGTATACTGAGTAATTAAACTATTATTCATATAAATCTTAGTTCTTTGCTTATTTGCATTGTACTCTATATCTTTTATAAAATTGTATTCTTTGTTTTCTTCAGATAAAAATACATCTACACCATTTAATAGACCTAATTGATTATACTTGGCTTTATATATACTTAAATCTGGTGTAATTTCTATTTTTAATCTTTCAAGTGCATCATACTTATATTTAGTATGAAATACATCTTCTTCAAGCTGAACACTACTTATTTTATCCCAATTAATTTCATTCTTATAATCGGAAGCAAACTGTCTACTAACACTAATAGCCTTACCATTCAAATCATAAATATCTGAGATAGCTATACCTGCACTATCATAATGTTTATAAATTTTGCCTATTAGGTTCCTACTTTTCACCTTTTTAATATCTTGATTATAAAATTCTCCATAAACATACTTTTCTACAGTTTGATTTATGTTTAGACCACTTTCACATCTTCCATCAACATAAATTTCTTTAATTCTTTGTAGATTATCATAATATATTTTTTTATGAAAACCTCTTAAGTCCCATAAATGTGTAGGCTTATTATACATATTTAATAGGTTTAACTTTATACCTGCATCTGCACTTTCTACATAAATTTCATTACCTTTCATATCATAAAAATACTTAAAATTACAAAAATCTGTTTTTTCACTAATGTTTGAATAATACAATCTTGCATCTACACTACGCTTAATCTTACCAGTTACATCTATATCATTAAACGTTGTTAGACAACTCTTTTTCATAAAATCTATTAACTCATTACTGCAACTTTCATATTTCTCATCTATCTCTAATTTAAAATTACTACTATATGGTTGAAATTTTTCAGATACCCATCCACTTAAAATTTTGTTTTCTTGAATCTTGCTTGGTTTTATATATTCCTTACCCAAAAGCTCATTCCATATATCATCTACACTTATACCTCTTTTACAAGCTATCTCTTTAAATGAATCCTTATAAACTTCACCTAGGTTATCCCTTATAAATAGATATTGATTTCCCATATTATCAAATACTTTTTTTTCAGGGGTATTATAAAATTTACTAGCTTTTAAAAGTGCTTTTTTCTCATATTCTTGTTCTACAGTAGGATTTTCAGGATAATTATTTATATATTCATTGAAATAATCTGAATCTACTAATGTGTCATTTTCATCATAGTGAATTTCCTCCCATGGAGAATACTTAACTTTAGTAAATACATTCTTTACTATAGAACATTTTGATGGTATACCTTTAGCTTTTTCAATCTTCACAACCCTAAGAATTGAATCATAATAAATAACTTCTGATGCAGTTAATATATTATCTAGATATTTTTGTTGTTCATATTCAGAAGTTGATGAAAAATATGGCTTAAACTGCTTTATAGGTTTTCCCTTATTGTTGTACACTACTCTTCCGGACACTTGCCAACGTTCATCCACATACCCAGTTGATACTTCTCCTAACTTGTTATATATAAGATTTCCTTTGTTATATAAGATTGCTTTTCCTGAATCAACTTTAGTTTTTTGTTCTATATTTCTACCAAAACCATCTGAAAAACCTATATTAATTTGAACCTTATCTTCTTCCTTAGTTTGAATCTCACTTAAATAATTCTCTCTTACAAGTTGAATAAAGCAAGCTGGTTTTTTATTATCACTCCATTCCCACAAATCATAAAAGAAAAATTCAGATGCCATTTGTAAATATTTTTGATTATTTTTTATAACCTCTTTAAACGTAGCATTCTCTAAATATTTATATATATCTAAATCTCCGTTTCCCTGAAAACTTTCATCAACAATACCATAGTTAGATTTTGCAATTACCATTGCTAATGGATCAAAAATAACTTGATATATATTACCATTTATATCTTTCAATTGTTTTGGTAAAGTAGTTATATAGTCAATTATAAACTCTGATTCATTTGATATTTGCTCAGACAAATATTCTCCTATTTTAATTGGAAATAATCTATATTCATCATACTCAATATATTTTTTACAATATAATTTTGAATCTTTTTCTATAAATAAATTTTCATTTGATATAGGCATAAAAAATCCATTTTCTTCTCTAGTAAAATAACTTTGAACAAGCCCTCTATTCCACCAATAATTTTCTTTTTTGATATAACCACAATCTTGAACTAATATATTATCATTTATCCTATCCGCAAATATATCATTTACTAAAGTTTCTGGCATAACAGCAAATTCCTGATGATGAAGTAACGCTTTATCAGTTATCTTTCCTAAATCCAGTAAATTATCCTGATGCTCATTCCAAAAATATTTTCTATCACAAGAAATACATCTAGCTTGTACTTTTCCTTTTTTGAAACTTTCATTGTAATTTACTACATTACAAAAAGATTCATTTGTTATTGTTTTGATTTCATCATATGAAAAATAGATTTTTCCATTTAATGATACTTCTCCTATCTCAAATAAACTATGTTCATATGCAATTCCAATTAAATTAAAATCTTCAGTTTCATTTATAAATTTTGTACATTCTGCTGTTATATTAAGGTTGTATTGTTTACTATAAACACTATTTTGGTTTATTATTTTAAACCTTCTTGGGTAATATACTTCACAAGATTTTTCTATATTACCAAACTTATCTACATCTAATATAAATTTGTGTGCTATACGTGGGTCTTTTACTAATCTTTCATAATTGTATGTTATACACTCAGTTGGATGAGAATAAAACACACCAAAATTATTTTCTATTTTATCTTGAAGCTTTACTATCTTAAAGTTAGTTTCAGACACAGTATATGGTATATCTGAAATTTCTATATCACTATCTAATCCATAAGTTTCTTCACGCAAAATTTTTCCAGCTAAAGAGATATATGCCTCTCTCAGTTCTTCTGAATCTTTTTTGTTAATAGAACTATCTAATATAATATCTGGTAGTACATAGGCATCCAAATCTTCAGAAAAAAAGTCTTCTTCATTAAGTTTAGATATATTTTCTAATTGATCACAACACCCTGTATGATACCATTTTTTTATATAAGTAGTAGGTACTATGAGTGGATTTTCTAGACTTGAATTAATCTTTTCTGAGTTCCAATTTTCAACAAACCCAAATCCTCTAAACTTTCGTTCCACATAATCATAATAACCAGAATGATATTTGTAATATTCTGTAAATTTAGATTCTGAAATCTCATCAATAAACTCTATCTTTTCCACTACATGTAGTGGAAATGGTAACTTTGTCTGCCATTCTTTACCTAAAGCCCTATCTTCAAGATAAAACTTTACAGAACTAGAATAAGTTATATTTGTCAACATACCTAAAGAATTATCTATATTAGTTAATAAATATGGCTTTGAGTTATTTGTAAAATCATAAACATAGTGCTTTATTATTTCTCCTACCTTTGTAAATATCATACAAGAAGCTCCATTTCCATTTACATCTTCAAAGTTTATTTGGTCAAACTTTGAGTAATTCTCTGGTAATGGTATTGATATTGCATCACTAAATCTATTGCCACTTAAATTTAGATATATATCTACTCTATCTAAATATACATAACATATATCCATAGTTCCCGAACCATCAATATCTGCAAAATGAATTCTTGATATATCCAAATCTTCATCAAACTTTGGTGCATTTCTCAACAATATTTTTTCTCCAAAATTACCATGACCACAATTTGGCCAACATTCAAAACATCCATTTCGGACTCTAATTCTATGATAAAGACCGTCTCCAAGTACATTACCAAATCCAATAAATTCATTTATGTTTTCACTATTCTTATATGGAAATTCTCCTGAACTTATTCTATTTCCAAAATCAATTCTATTTGCTCTACTAAAACCACTTTTTTTAATAGATGAATACACATTTAGGTAATCATCTCCAAATATAGCAATATCTATTAGTCCTCTTCCATTTATATCAACCATTTCTTTTCTACTGCTTCTTGTAAATTCCATAGGAAAATATTCAAAATCCATATATTGTTTCCAATCTCCATTACTTTCACACTCATAAAATCCTGCTCTTTCTGTTTTTGAAACAATAAAGTTCAATTTGCCATTACCTTCAAGACTCATTAAAAAATAATTAGAGGAAGTTAAATCTTTTTCAATAGGAAACTTAATTGGTTTTTCTAAAAATCCATATTTTCCATCTCCTTCTGCTCTCCAAAAAAATGTAGACTCTTCATTGCTCATTAAAATTCCTGGTAAACCATCACCATAAATATCTATAAAATTAAACTTAGTTTTTTGTAAATATCCTTGTAAATTAGAATCATCTTTTGTTTTTAATAAATTGAATTTTTTATTATTTGGATTAAAACTAGAATATCCTAACTTTATTGGAGGCATAGATTTTAAAAAATAACTATTATCTTTATTCCTTCTGTATCCTTTCAGTTGAACTTCTGATAGCATAGACATTTGCAGTGTTTCTTCATATTTTAAGTTAGTTACATTTACAAGGCATGGTATCTCTCCAAGTTCATTTTCAAATTTATGAAACATTAATATATTTCTACAAAGCCTACAAATTCTTATTTCAAATCCACTTCTATATGACGAAAAAGAATCTTTTCTCACTTTCCACATATTTGTATATACATATGGATTCGACTGACTCGTTTTTAATAAAGTATCTTCTAATTCATATTCACCATAATCAAAGACCACTTCAAAGGCCCATTTTTCTTTTTTTTGTTTATCAAAATAGTTCCCATATCTTATTTTATGTATATATTTATATGAATCAAATCTTCTATCTACATAATTAGATTTATCTATTATATTTTCATTATTTTCTTGTTTATAAATATACTCAATTTTATTTCCTTTTGAATCAAAACTTTCTTCAATAAGCCACATAAATATTTGACTGTCATTGTTTGGATTTGCAACTTTTGAATTTAAAGACTTGCCATAGATTGATGTAATGTTATCTTTTGTAGTAATTTTCCAATAAGAACTCTCTTTACTCTTCCAATATTCTATTCTTGAAAAGTCTCCTTCTACTCTAGGTAAATATGAAGTCACTTCCCATGAGGAATTTAAATTTTTTGATTTCTTCATTTGTTTTCTATTATCACATGTTTTTACAAGTTCTGATGAATTAGATAATATAAACTTATCCAAAATATCCTCATATGTAGGCACACCCTTCTCCGTATTTCTAGATATATAAGGCAATGAAATAGAAAATCCTAATCCAAATGGACCATTCCCAGCACCAGAGTTATAATTTAAAGAAATATCTGGTTCAAAACCTCGACCTTTTGAAGTTTTTATTGGTATAGAAAAATTTCCAACTCCTGTAAATGGATTTGAACTAAAAGTCTCACCCATACCTTTTATTGCGCCACCACCTTTAGGCATAGATACTTCACCTATAGAAATTGTTCCATTGTTAAACACACCTTTATTATTACTTTCCATATGATTAACACCGCCTATAATTTCATTAGATTTTCTTTTTATATCCTTTTTTCTAAATTTTCTGATAAATTATACTATAAAGTATATAGATATTTAAAAGAATATTCAACAATTTATGCGTAACTGGTCGTCTAAAATGTACATTTGGTCAAAACAATTATTTTATAAAAAAAAGTTATATAGTTAATACCTGCCACAAAGCTCACGTTAAAAAACATAAGTATTTTTGTCATCAACTACATTATAATGGTGAGTATTATAAAGAAATTATTTATACATATTTTACATACTCAAAATTAAAAATAGCCAATATAAAAATCATATTATATTAATTCAAAATCTTATAACTAAATAATTTAGATTCTAAAGAATATGATTACATTATATTGGCTATTTTAACTACTTTTTCTTAAACATATCTTCTATTTTCTGTCCGAATGTTTTTTTCTTTTCGTGGACGTTCGACCCGCACTCCTTCGCAAATTCTCTTAACAGATCTTTTTGCTTATCATTTAATTTTTTAGGAATCTCGACTACAACTTTGACATATTGGTCTCCTCTTGAATTACCTCTAATTCTAGGAATCCCTTTTTCTTTAAGTCTAAATACAGTTCCAGTTTGTGTTCCTTCTGGCACACTATACTTAACTTTTCCATCCAAAGTAGGTACTTCTATTTCATCACCTAAAGTTGCTTGAACAAATGTAATTGGCATCTCAAAGTAAATATCATTTCCATCTCTAGTAAACAATGGATGAGATTTTACATTAACTACAATGTATAAGTCTCCTCTTGGAGCACCTTTTTCTCCCACTTCACCTTGACCAGCAAGTTTTATCATTTGACCATCATCTATACCTGCAGGTATATCTACTTCTATAGTCTTAACTTTTCTTGTGTTTCCAGTTCCATGACATTTGCTACAAGGAGATTCAATTACTTCTCCAGTTCCATTACAAGTACTACAAGGTCTTGAGCTTGCTATATTTCCAAATGGAGTTCTTTGAACAGTTCTAACTTGGCCAGTTCCATTACAAGTTGAACAAGTTTTCTTTGATGTTCCTGGTTTTGCTCCAGTTCCATCACACTCATCACATTCTTCACTTCTATTTAGCTTTATAGACATTTTTTTACCAAATGCAGCTTCTTCAAAAGATATAGTAACATTTTGTCTTATATCTGCACCACGTTGTGGACCTCTTCTTCTTTGTCTTCCACCTCCGAAGCCCCCTCCAAACATGTCACCAAATATATCTCCAAACATATCTTCAAATCCACCAAAGCCTTGGCCATTAAATCCTCCTTGGCCTCCAAAGCCTCCTTGACCATTTAGCCCATCATGTCCAAATTGGTCATAAGTCTTTCTCTTTGTATCATCTGAAAGTACTTCATAAGCTTCATTTATTTCTTTAAACTTTTCTTCAGCCTCTTCATCACCAGGGTTTCTATCTGGATGGTACTTCATTGCTAACTTTCTGTAAGCTTTTTTTATCTCTTGAGCTTCTGCACCTTTACTGATACCTAAGACTTCATAATAATCCCTTTTTGTACTCAAAAATTGACACCACCTTCATTTTACAAAACGATAGCTTGTAGAATAATAAACTACAAGCTATCATTAATTCTTATATTCTACTTTAAGTTATATAATCTATGATATATTATATTCTTTATGATGTATATTGTCCATATATCTTTAATATCTATATGATTTTCATAAATAATCTATTCTTCAATTATCATTTGATGTTATATTATATAGCTTATTTATCTTCATCTACTTCTTTAAAGTCAGCATCTACTACATTGTCATCTTTAGGTCCATTATCTTGAGCTTGCTCTGCACCTTGTGCTGCTTGTTGTTCTTGAGCTGCCTTTTGGTACATTTCTTGAGATACTTTTTGGAACTTAGTCATTACTTCTTCTGTAGCTTTCTTAAGTTCTTCTGCTGTAGCATCTTGATTATCTTTTACAACTTTTAAGTCTGCTATTGCTTTTTCTATATCTTCTTTATCACTTGCACTTATTTTATCTCCAAGCTCATTTAAAGTTTTTTCAGTTTGATATATAGTAGATTCAGCTTGGTTAAATGCTTCTATTTTCTCTTTTTTCTGTTTGTCAGCTTCAGCATTCATCTCAGCTTCTTTTATTTTTTGTTCTATATCTGCTTCTGATAAATTAGTATTTGATGTTATAGTTATTTTTTGTTCTTTTCCTGTACCTAAATCTTTAGCTGAAACATTAACTATACCATTTGCATCTATATCAAATGTAACTTCTATTTGAGGTATTCCCCTTTGTGCTGGTGGTATATCAGTTAATTGGAATCTTCCTAAAGTTGTATTGTCATAAGCCATACTTCTTTCACCTTGAAGTACATGTATATCAACAGCTGTTTGGTTATCAGCAGCAGTTGAGAATACTTGAGATTTCTTAGTTGGTATTGTAGTGTTTCTTTCTATTATCTTAGTCATTACATTACCCATAGTTTCTATACCAAGAGATAATGGAGTAACGTCTAGTAATAATAAGTCTTTAACATCTCCTGCTAAAACTCCTGCTTGTATAGAAGCTCCTGCTGCAACACATTCATCTGGGTTTATACCTTTATGAGGATCTTTTCCTATAAATTTCTTAACAGCATCTTGAACTGCTGGTATTCTTGTAGAACCACCAACTAGTAATACATCATCTATTTCACTTGTAGAAAGTCCTGCATCTTGTAAAGCTCTCTTAGTTGGTTCCATAGTTTTTTCAACTAAACCTCTAGTTAGTTCTTCAAATTTAGCTCTTGATAAATCTATATTTAAATGCTTTGGACCTTCTGCTGTAGCAGTTATGAAAGGTAAGTTTATGTTTGAATTCATTGTTGATGATAATTCTTTCTTAGCCTTTTCTGCTGCTTCTTTCAATCTTTGAAGAGCCATTTTATCATTTCTTAAATCTACACCTTCAGCTTTTTTGAATTCATCTGCTAAATAGTCTATTACTATTTGGTCGAAGTCATCTCCACCTAATCTATTGTTACCAGCTGTAGCTAAAACTTCAAAAGTACCATCACCTATTTCAAGTATAGATACGTCAAAAGTTCCTCCACCTAAGTCAAATACTAATATTTTCTTTTCTTGGTCTAATTTATCCATACCATAAGCAAGAGCTGCTGCTGTTGGCTCGTTTATTATTCTCTTAACATCTAACCCTGCTATTCTACCAGCATCTTTAGTAGCTTGTCTTTGAGCATCTGTAAAGTACGCTGGAACTGTTATAACTGCTTCTGTTACTGTTTGTCCTAAGTAACTTTCTGCATCTGATTTTAATTTTTGTAATATTATTGCTGATATTTCTTGTGGAGTATATGATTTTCCATCTATATTCACTTTGTAATCAGTTCCCATGTGAGTTTTTATTGAAGTTATTGTTTTATCTGCATTTGTAACTGCTTGTCTTTTTGCAGGTTCTCCAACTATTCTTTCACCATCTTTTGTAAATGCCACTACTGATGGAGTAGTTCTCATACCTTCATTATTTGCTATTATTTGTGCTTCTCCACCTTCTAATACTGCAACACATGAATTTGTTGTTCCTAAATCTATTCCTATTATTTTTCCCATGACTAAAAATCCTCCTTGAGTAATTGTATAATTAAATTTTACTTATTTGTGTATTTTATATTAGGCTAAATATTTTAACCTTAATTTATATACTTAGCAAGAAACTTTAACCATTGAAGGTCTTATAACTTTAGTTCCTAGCTTATATCCTTTTTGAAGTACCATCACTATTTGATTTGCTTCTACTCCATCTACACTCTCTTGCATAACTGCTAGATGTAAGTTTGGGTCAAATTCCTTAGATTCTGCTTCTATTTCTTCTACTCCAAATTTTACTAGAGTATCTATTAATTGTTTATGTACAAGGCTTATACCCTTATACATAGTATCTTCCTTATCTTCACATGCATCTAAGGCTCTTTCCATACTATCTATAACTGGTATTAACTCAGTTATTATTTTCTCATTTGCAAACACACCAATTGTTTCTTTTTCTTGTTGAGTTCTTCTTCTATAGTTTGCATATTCGGCTTGAAGTCTTTGATATTTGTCATTTAATTCATCTACTTCATCTTTTAATTTTTTTTCTGCTAATTTAGAATTTATATCTGTTACATTTTCATCATCAGCTTTTTCTTCATCAGTTTTTTCGCTTGACTCTTCACATTCTTCATTAACAACTTCATCTTCTAACTCTACTTGAGTTTCAGATTCTTGGTTAATAGAAGTATCATTTTCTTCTTTTACTTCTTGTTGCTCATTTTTTTTATCCAAGACTTTACACCCCTCAATTTAAAATTTCTTTACTTTCTATTAATTAATAAACTCATATAATTTATTATAGAGTAAATTCTAGCGTAATCCATTCTTGTAGGTCCTATGAAGCTTATTCGCCCAACTAAGTCTCTGTCTACATTATAAGTTGCTGTAACTATACTACAATCCTGTGCCAATTTACAATCATTATCACTACCAATTATTATATTTAGATTTTCTTTTTGTATTCCCTTTGATTTAATTATGTCAGCTATTGTTTCCTTTCTTTCTAACATATTTAAAAATGACTTTGCTTTTAACACATCATTGAATTCTGGATAACTAAATATATTAGTGGCTCCATTTAATGATAGAGAAAAATCTTCTTCTTCCATATTTGAGTTTAGGGCATTTAAAAGTTCATCTATAAACCCTGAATACTCACTTATTTCATATTTAATAAAAGCAATCAGATTATCATCTAAATCTGTTATACTTTTTCCTAAGAGCTTCTTTGTAAGATTATCAGAAATCAAATTTAACTTAGATTGATCTAAATATACATTAGTTGTAAGGTTAGCTTTTTTTAAGTCCCCTTTATCTGTTACAACTATAAGTAAAATATTATTGTCATGCATAGCAACTAACTGTATATGCTTTATGACGCTTTGATTTATTAAACTCTTAGTAACTGCTACAGTTGTGTAGTTAGTTAATTGAGATAATAGCTTAGACGTTTCATGAATTAATTCTTTTATATGATTTATGTTATGATTCATACATTGTTCAATAAGAATCTTATCATTATCATCTAATTCACTTTTACTCATAAGAGAGTTTACATATAACTTATAGCCTTTTTCAGATGGAACTCTACCCGCAGAAGTATGTGGCTGAATTAAATATCCTAATTCTTCAAGGTCAGCCATTTCATTTCTTATGGTGGCAGCACTAACACCTAAATCATGCCTTTTAGATATTGTTCTAGAACCTATAGCTTCAGCTGTTTCTATATAATCTTTAACTATAGCTTTGAGGATATTTAATTTTCTTTCATTTAATTCCATATTATTATACCTCCTAGCTGTTAGCACTCACTAAGTTCGAGTGCTAAAAAGATTATATATATTATATACCATTATAAATTTATTTTGTCAACACCCTAAAAATCATTCCATAAATTCTATAAATATACTATTAGATATTTCTCTTCCCTTTTGAGTTAATTGTATGCCCTCAAAGCTTTGGTTTATAAGGTCTCTAGCTAGTAACATTTCTATCTGCTTACTGTATTTTTTTCTAAAATCTATTCCAAAATTTTTTTCAAAATCTTTAAATTTTATTCCCTTATTCATTCTAAGACCCATAAATATCTTTTCTTCTATCATATCTTTTATAGAAAGATTTTCACTATCTTGTATTGGCTTCTCTCCTTTAATCAGACTTAAATGATAATCCTCTAAAGATTCTAAATTATTATATCTATTATTATCAATATAACCAGAAGCTCCTGCTCCAAGACCTATATAGTGTTCACATTCCCAATATAAAATATTATGTTTACAATTATAGCCTTCTTGTGAGTAATTTGATATTTCATATTGATTGTATCCTTTTGATTTTAAATAGTTTATTGTATACTCATACATTTCTATATCTATATTTTCATCTATAAGGTCAAATTGATTATTTTCATACATATTATACAGTTCAGTACCTTCTTCTAATATAAGAGAATATGCTGATATATGTGTTGGATTTAAATCTGTAACTTTTTCAAGAGTTTCCTTCCAATCACATAGTGTTTGATTGGGAAGACTATACATTAAGTCTATATTAATATTTTTAAATCCTACACTCAGTGCGTCCATATAGTTTTTCTCAAATTCTTTATAACTATGTATTCTTCCTATAAAGTTCAAATGCTTTTCTTGGACAGCTTGTAACCCTATGCTAAGTCTATTGATACCAACTTCTTTCATAGTTTCTAATTTTTCTAGTGTCAGTGTGCCAGGATTGCATTCTATGGTTATTTCTGCGTTTTTGTCTATATTGAATTTTTCTTTTACACTTACAACTACTTCTCTTATTTCTTCAGATGTTAAAATACTAGGTGTTCCTCCACCTATAAATATACTTGTTATTATATCGTTTTTGTCTAAATTGAAATCTTCTTTATTTTTGTATTTATCATCTCTATTTAATTTATTACTGTATAACTCCATTTCTATTTTCAAATCTTCTATATATCTTTTTTTTGAATCTAGGTCCATTTTATAAGAATTAAAATCACAATACTTACATTTTTTCACACAAAATGGGATATGTATATAAAGTCCTAACATTTTATATTCCTCATTTCTTAAAATTATCTTAAAGCATCAGTTATTAAATTATAAATCAAACAAAATAACTCATCAAATAACATATAAAGCATCTTCACTATGTAATATCATAAAAAATTTGGATAAAAGTAGATTTTTACTTTTATCCAAATTTTTCAACTTAAAATAAATGACTATTTTTTCTTCATATAATAATAAACTGGTAATCCAAGTAGGGTTATAAATATACCACCTAAAGATACTGCTGTTGAAGTCAGTATTTGATTTATTATTACAAATAATCCACCTAATATAGCTATAATTGGTATTATTGGATATAAAGGAACTTTATACGGTCTGTGTAAATTTGGTTGTTCTCTTCTAAGCCTTATAACTCCAACAAAAGTCAATACGTAAAATACCCATATTGAAAATATAGTTAAATCTGTCAAAAGATTAAATTGACCAGATAAAGCATATATACATGCTAATACAGTTATGAGCAGTATTGAATTTACAGGAGACCCACCAGAATTTACTTTTAATAAAACCTTAGAAGCAGGCAAAGTTCCTTTTTCAGCTAATGTATATGGTATTCTTGACCCTGTTAATAAATATCCATTTAATGTACCAAACACTGATATTAATATACCCACAGTTATTACTTTTCCACCTAAATTTCCAAATAATTTTTTTGCAACTAATGTTGCTGGTGAAGTAACAGTTGCTAATTCACTTGCTGGCACAACCCAAAGATATGCTACATTTATTATAATATATATTGCCATAACTAATGATAGCCCACCAACTATTGCTCTTGGTAAATCTTTTTCTGGAGATTTCATCTCTCCTGAGATAGCACCGACATTTATCCATCCATCATATGCAAACAACGTTGCTATTAATACTTGTCCAAGTGCGCTTGATACATTAACTCCATCACCTACAAATGGATTTAATATCTCACTACTTTGGCCTTTAATAAATCCAAATATTATTATTAGAGCTAATGGTATCATTTTTCCAATAGTAGCTACTGTCTGAACTTTTCCTCCCAATGATGAACCTATTATATTAAGTAATGATAAAAACAGTATTACTCCAATTGCTATTGGAAGCACAACTGACATATTGTTTGGACTCATATTTAAAAGTTCAGATGCTTGTTGAGCAAATATTACCCCTAATGCTGCTGACGTACCTGGAAAAAATAATACAGTTTGCATCCATCCAGTTAAAAATCCTAATTTTTCTCCATATATTTCTTCAATATAAATCATCATACCACCAGTTTTTGGGATAGCAGCTGATATTTCTGTAGCTGTAAGTCCAGCTGTTATTGTTATAAATCCACCTAAAAGCCATGCTATAATACCTAGTCCTGGAGCTCCATTAGTTGTGGTATATATTGCCTGTGGCTTAAAAAAAACTCCTGAACCTATAACCATACCTACAACAGTAGAAAGAGCTGCTGAAAGACCAATAGTCTTTTGTAGTTGAGTACGCATGATGTCCCTCCTTACTGTTTTATAAGTGCATAAAATATTAATTTTATAAATTTATGGTTTTAGTATTCCCAAAGTTTTTTTTTATATTAACTTACTAACTTTATATTAATTTGCTATACATTTAAAATTATAGAATACCAACCTTCATAATTTCAACCTTTAAAGACTGTCTATTTTTTTAATGTAAATTATATTTACTATCTTAAATTAATTAAATTAAAGTTTAATCTTTTAACTTAAAATGTGTATATATCTAATACTTTTCCTTTTAAAATTTCTTTTTCATTTAGTTCTGGATTATTAATAACAATTTCAAGCATCTTATTTAATAGATACCCTATATCTTTACCTGGTTTAACACCTATAGACATTAAATCGTTTCCATTAATAGCTAAGTCTTTAATATGAAAGCATTCATTTTGACTTATTATATGTTTAAATTCCTTTTCACTCTCAATAAGGTTTAATATTTTCTGTTTTGCATATTTTGGGTTTTTAGCAAGTGTGTCAGCCCAATTAACCTTTATTAAATCTTCAAATAGTTCAACGTCTCCAAGTTTATTTAATAACTTTTTAATAGTTTTTCTTTTTGGTTCTATTCTATAATCATGATATTGTATTAATATTAAAACTTTATTAATAGTATAATTATCATACTTAAGTCTCTTCAAAATTTGCTTTGCTATTTTGACAGACTCCCTACTGTGACTATAAAAATGGTCAATTCCATTTTTATCTGTCGTTTTAGTAATTTTTTTACCCAAATCATGAAATAACATTGTAAGCTTTAGATATAATTCATCTTCAATTACTTCAGTAGCTATCAATGTATGTTTTCCAACATTATAAATATGATATGGATTATTTTGAATAACATCTTCTAAGTCACATATTTCAGGAATTATAAATTTTAATAATCCTGTTGAAATTAATAAATTTAACTTAGATGAATCAGATATTAGCATTTTATTGAATTCTACTTGAATTCTTTCCATAGACACACATTTTATTAAATCTGCGTTTCTGTAGATACTTTGTTTAGTATCTTCAGCTATTTTAAAATTAAGCTGTGCAGAAAATCTAATCGCTCTAAGCATTCTAAGTGCATCTTCTTCAAATCTATCTACTGGATTTCCAACGCAACGAATACACTTATTTTGTATATCCTCACAACCATTAAATGGGTCAACTAATCCAGTCTTTGAATTGTATGCAATTGCATTAACAGTAAAATCTCTTCTTGACAAATCCTTAACTATATCATTTGTAAATTCTATTGAATCTGGATGTCTACCATCACTATAACTTCCATCTATTCTATATGTTGTCACTTCAAATAGCTCATGTTCAATCATGACTGTTACAGTACCATGTTGTATACCAGTTGGAATAGTCCTTTCAAATATCTCTACCACTTTTTCAGGTCTTGCACTAGTTGTTATATCCCAGTCATTTGGAATTTTTTCTAATAAACAATCCCTCACACATCCTCCAACTACATATGCCTCATAACCATTCTTTTCTAATTCTTTAATTATATAATCCACTTTTTTAGGAATTTCTATATTAGTCATAAATATCACCTTTTTTATTTTTTCTTTAATATACTCTTACTTATATTCTCTATGTGTTTAATTAAAATATACCACAAAAAAACTAGATTAATTTAGAAATAATTCTAAAATCACTCTAGCTTTTAAGTATATTTATCTAAATTTATAAAAATTTAATAAATTATTCATCCAACTTAAGTACAGACATAAATGCTTTTTGAGGAACTTCAACAGAGCCAATTTGTCTCATACGCTTCTTACCTTCTTTTTGTTTTTCAAGAAGTTTCTTCTTACGAGATATATCTCCACCATAACATTTAGCAAGTACATCTTTTCTTAAAGCACTTATTGTCTCTCTTGCAATAACCTTATTACCAACAGCAGCTTGTATAGGTATAGCAAATTGATGTCTTGGAATTTCTCCTTTTAATTTCTCACACATTGCCTTTCCTCTAGGGAAAGCACGAGTTTCATGTACAATAAAACTAAGTGCATCAACTTGCTCTTTATTAATTAAAACATCAAGTTTTACAAGAGTAGATGCAACATATCCCTTAATCTCATAATCAAGAGAACCATATCCTCTAGTTCTTGATTTTAAGGCATCAAAGAAATCATAAACAACTTCATTAAGAGGAAGGTCGTAATGAAGCATTACTCTTCTCTCATCTATATATTCCATGTTTAACATATTTCCACGTCTTTCCTGGCAAAGTTCCATAACAACACCTACATAATCTTTAGGAACTATTATATCTCCTTTTACTATAGGTTCTTCTATCATTCTTATCTCAGCTACTTCTGGCAAATTTGCAGGATTTTGTATCATTACAACTTCTCCGTCAGTTTTTGTAACTCTGTATATAACAGATGGTGCTGTAGTTATTATATCAAGATTAAATTCTCTCTCAAGTCTTTCTTGCATTATTTCCATATGTAAAAGACCTAAAAATCCACATCTAAACCCAAACCCTAGTGCTGCTGAAGTTTCAGCCTCATATTCAAGGGCAGCATCATTTACTTGTAATTTTTCAAGAGCATCTCTTACATTTTCATATTTTTCACCTTCTCCTGGATATATACCACAATATACCATTGGAGTAGCTTTTTTATATCCTGGTAAAGGTTCTTCTGTAGGATTATTTGAATCTGTTATTGTATCCCCTACACGACAGCTTCTTATGTCTTTTATACTAGCAGCAATATAACCAACATCACCTGCTGATAATTCACTAAGTTCAGTTTGCCCTGGAGCCATAACACCAACTTCAGTTACTTCAAACTTTTTCTTAGTATTCATCATTTTTATTGTCATACCTTTTTTAACAGTTCCTTCAAACACTCTAACATAGGCTACAACACCTTTATAAGCATCGTAATAAGAGTCAAATATTAACGCCTTTAATGGTGCTTCATTATCTCCTTTAGGTGCAGGGACATTTTTTACAATATCTTCTAAAACATCTTCTATATTTAAACCTGTTTTAGCTGAAATAAGAGGTGCTTCACTTGCATCAAGCCCTATTATATCTTCAATTTCATGTTTTACTTCATCTGGTCTTGCACTTGGTAAATCTATTTTATTTATTATTGGTAATATTTCTAAATCTTGGTCTATTGCAAGATACACATTAGCTAAAGTCTGTGCCTCAACACCTTGTGCTGCATCGACTACCAATAATGCTCCCTCACATGCTACTAAACTTCTTGATACCTCGTAATTGAAGTCTACATGTCCTGGTGTATCTATAAGATTTAAATAATATTCATTTCCATCCTTCGCCTTATACATTAATCTTATATTTTGAAGCTTTATAGTGATTCCTCTTTCTCTTTCAAGATCCATGTTATCAAGTAATTGACTCTTCATGTCTCTTTCACTGACAAGCCCCGTTTGTTGTATTAATCTATCAGCTAAGGTAGACTTTCCATGGTCTATATGTGCAATTATACTAAAATTTCTAGTTCTACTTTGTTTATTGTCCACCTTAAATTCCCTCCTCTTGATTATTCTTATAGTTATCATTTTATATTATATAAAAACTTTTTATATATCAAATTTTAAATTTTTGAATATAAACTAATTGGCATTAAACAAAATTATCCACATTATATGTGGATTATCAAGTCTAACACTAAATATTATATAATATCATAAACTTAAAGTAAATCCTATAAAATATAGTTAATGTGTTTTTATTTTATACAATTAAAGATACATAACTAAAATAAGGCTTATTTTAATCAATAAACCTTATTCACTTATTTCCTACTTATTAAATTTTTCAACGATTTTGTGTATATCAAAATCTGGTATATCAAACTTTGTAATATCAAATTTAATACTTGAGAAATAATTATGTTGTTTTATTCCCAACATACTTTTAGCATTACTATCAACTATAAATACACAAATGGATGTACCTATAATCATAATAACTAAAAATATAATTCTCATAATATACTTATATTTTCTTTGTTTACTTTTACCTTCTATATTTCTTTCTAATCGGCTCATTCAACATGCTCCTAATTACACTAAACAATCTAATTTTTTTGTTTAAAATATTCATCTAAAATTTCAGCAAGATACTTTGTAGTAGCCTTAGATTCTTCTATACTCGTTGCATTATTTCCAATTTCTATTAACATGTGATTTTTAACTGCAAATTGATTAAATCTAGCATAGTCTTTTTCTACTATTGGAGACACCAAGCCTGGATATTTCTTTTCAGCAAAAGCAGTTATATCATCTGCTAAAGCTCTAAGTTGTGCTTTATTTTCATTTTTTCCTCCTACAACAAAGAAGAATTTAGATACTCTCTCTCCATTTATCATAGTTGTATATTTCAAATGGTCTTTTTCTTTAGTGGCTGGATTAGTTAAATCCCTAGCATCCCTATGTAAATCTATTGCTATGTCCACTGTATTATATTTAGGGAGTATACTTTTTATTGTTTTTAAACTACTTGCATAAGAGTTATTATAAGATGGATAGTCATGGTATTTAGTAGTATGGACTACACCCCATCCCTTACTGTCTAAAGCACTAGTTAATGCATTTCCTACTTCCATTACTGAATTTTTCTTATCTCTTGAATGATAATTTCCATCAGGTGAGTTTGAATAAGTTTCACACCCATGAGTATGATATATCAAAATTCTTGGATTTTCTTTAGTCACTCTTAAGTCATCTTTATACTCTGCACTAGATGCAGTACTAGTTTCAGTTGTATCTGAGTTTTTTGACTCAATATCTGGAACATTTTCTTTACCAACATAAAGTTTTATATATTCTTTTTCGCTTTCTTTCTTATTGTCGGATTTACTTACATCCTCAGATTTTTTATTTTCATCTTTACTTTCTTTACTTGCTTCTTTATTTTTATCACTCTTTTTATTTTCTGTATTATTTCCTTCGACTTTAGCTTCTGGATAAGATGAATTTACTAAAAACTTTAAAAAGTCATCTTGATTTAAAGCCAATGATTTTCCTGGTAAAATGCATGCTAATATAAAAGTCAAGGTTACTACTTTAATGCATTTTTTAAACATATTTGCTCCTCCTTATTTTACAATCTACCTGGATGTAAAGACCTATTCAGACCTTCACTTATTATTATAGATAGATTTTCAATTGTATCATCTATATCTTTTGGTGTTACGATTAAGTTCTTATCATATGGATCTAACGAATCTTTTATTAGATGATATTTTTCTTCCTCTTTAAGTTTTTTCAACATATTATAAAAACTTTCTGTTTCTTCTGATTGAGATATTAAATTATCTATTGCCATATCCAAAACATCTATAGTAAGAGTTGCTGCGTCAACCACAGTTGGAACTCCTATTGCAATAACATCCACTCCTAAGGTTTCTTTAGTGAGAGATTTTCTTGTATTACCAACACCTCCACCAGGTGATATTCCTGCTGTTGATATTTGTATAGTAGAGTTTACTCTTTCCATTTTTCTTGATGCTAGTGCATCTATTGCTACTACTCTATCTGGCTTAACTTTCTCAACTAGTGACTTCACTACTTCACTAGTTTCTATCCCAGTAACACCCATAACCCCTGGACTTAGAGCTGATACCTCAGTAAAATCATCATCATAATCCTTGTTGTAATTTTTAAAGAGATGTCTAGTTACTAGTGTTTTAGATACACTTTTGGGACCCAATGCATCAGAAGTAATATTTCTATTTCCAAGACCAATTACTAGTGTCTTTTTATTTTTGTCTTGTCCAAATACATCTACTAATTCATCTTTTAGATAATTTATCATCTCTTCTCTTGACTCATCATCATCAAACTTCATAAGATTACTTTCTAGGGTTATATACTTTCCTATATCTTTGTTCATTATCTCTGAACCTTGTTCATCTATTACTTCAACTTTTGTTACAACACAATTTTCTAATTCTTTAGTTTCTATTTCCACCCCAGGAATACTACTTCCTTCTTGAGATTTTTCACACATTTCACTAGCTTCTAAAGCCAAATCTGTTCTTACATTAATCATATAAACCTCCAGTATAAATTAAATGCTAATTATAATTGTTAACAAAATTTAGTATTTTATAACAAAAAACTATAAATTTATTTAAAACAAGTAAAATTAAGGCTTTCAATGTAAGAAAATTGAGTTTGGTCAGTAAATAGTCAGTAAACTTCCTTAACTATCATCTATTTACAAATATAAAAAGGTAGCAACTATTTATATAGGCGCTACCTTTTAATCTATTTATCAATTTCATATTATCAAATTCCTGTCAAATTTTCATTCATTATACATTTCTTTTTATCAAAATAACTTTATAATTTCTATATCATTTCATTCTGTTGAAAAAATGGTTCAGTAATCTCCAACCACTCATTTGGCAAATAAATAGCTAGATAACCATGATTATATCCCTTAGCTTCATAAATTTTACAAGAAGGTACATAAGACTGAAACATCTTTGCAGAGTTTTTTACACATTTCATTTCCTTTTCACCATACCAATACATCACTTGTGCTGTAGTTTCTCTTAAACTCTCCTTAAGTGTGTACTTCATCATATAAGTACGATACATAGCATAGAGTGTTTCTTTTCTGACATGTGGCATATCTTTCATATAATAGTTCTTAATTTCATCTGGATATTGCATGTTTTTTGGAAATAATTTTGACATCATAGCAATTTGAAATCTACAAGCTTTTTCACTAAATAAAAGCCCTCTAAAAAATCGAATCGACATCATACAAGCTCGTGCCATATTGGGTCTAGGATAGCAAATACTGCCATCAATAATTGCCTTTTCAGTAATATCGGGTTTTCGAGATAAAATCTCTATAACAATCTGTCCACCAAGAGATACTCCACACAGAGAAAAAAGATGACCACCACACTCTTCATCTATATATTTCATCAATTTATCTGCTGTATCCTCTGTAGAAATATATGCAGTCTTGTATTCTTCTCCATGACCATCCAGTGTAGGAAGTATTACATGATAGTATTCAGACAATACTCGTGCTTGTCGTAAATAATTCCACCATGCATTCCCACCTCCATGAATCAGCATGATATGTGGATTGTTTTTATTCCCAAATTCATGAAAGTTCATATATAATACCTCCTTATAAAAACAAAATGTTTGTTATTTCTTCTTCTCATCATTTTTTGCAGGTGGAGAAGATATAATTGAGAGTTTTCGGAGTTTTAAATCTGATTTGGGTTCTTGGTCTATGTATGGCTTCAATAAATCAACTATACTTTGAAGAAGATTTTCATATTCTCTATCAGTTATATATAACAATGCTGAAGTGAAAAATACATTGTCTTTCTTATTGTCTTGATTTTTCAAACTAAAATATTCATTCATTTCTTGCATCAAACCCATATGAAATGCTGTAGAGAGTGAAACAGATGCATCTACTTCCATATCCAAAGCATATTCCTTTAATGAATAAATTTTTTCAATTGTACCACGTACACGATTTTCTTTAACTACTTCAATCATATTGTTATCTTCCAAAATTTTAACATGGTGGTAAACTGTTGCACGAGGAATATCACTTAGATACTTCACAATATCAGATGTACGAACACTACCATGAATTCTGATATACTGTAAAATTCGGAGTCTAGCTGGATTTAAAATTAGTTTTGTTGTATCCACTTTATCAATCCTTTCTTTAATCCATAAAATTATTATAGTCTAATTTTTTATACTATACAAGAGTATGATATAAAACTATTAAACAGTCAACAGTAATAAAAATAGCGATAGTATAGTTCTGCTTATCTGCGACAATAAAAAAATTACCTTTAATTAATAGAAAACTTTCATATTAACCATATAAATTCATATTTTTATAAAATTTATTACTAAGTCCATAAAAATGAGTAATTTCTTGTATTATCTTATAATTATTGGAAATACTATCAAAATGTATGTTAATAATTTGTATTATTTCAAGATATATGTTACAAAAATAAAATATTAAATTGTATCTATTAAAATATTTAAAGAACAAAATATATCAACATAAAAACAAAATATTTCAAATTATTTATACATAATTTATAGTCTAAAAAATCAAAACAAAAAACATTATTAAAATATATAAATAATAATCCTTGATTTTTAGATTTATTTCTGTTAAAATCTAATATGTTGACGATGAATATGAGAAAAAAATACAGGGAGGTGAACACGGTGGCAAATATAAAATCAGCTAAGAAAAGAATAAGTGTTATCGAAAAGAAAACTGCTTTAAATAGAGTTAGAAAATCTCAAATAAAAACTGCAATAAGAAGATTCGAAGATGCTGTTGCAGCTGGAAACAGAGAGGATGCTGTTGTTAAGTTCCAATACGCTCAAAAAAGAATATACCAAGTAGCTTCTAAAGGAACTATACATAAGAATGCTGCAGCTAGAAAAGTAGCTAAATTAGCTCAAAAGTTAAACGGTATGAACGCTTAATTACCAGTTTATATTTCTTATATATAATAACCCCTATGTAGGGGTTTTTTATTTTGGAAATTTATACAATAAAAAATAAATAGTTAGACATATTATAGTAGATTATATACTCTTAGACTCAATCTAGCCTACTTGTACTTTGAACTATAACATATCTTGCTATTTATTTTTTATTAATGTATAATTTTTTTACACTGCTTGTCTTTTACAGTATCTACTAACCAACATTTCTACTGCTAAGGTATCCCTTATAAGACCTGTTTTTATTTTATAATCACTTTCTAATATATAGTTTAAAATTTCTATGATTATATCATCAGAAAAGTTCTTAGCCTGCTTTAATGCTTTTCCTATTACAAATTGATGAATTTTTAATTTATCTGCTATAAGTTTTGCTGAGTATCCCTCTAATTGTAATTGTCTTACTTGCATAACTATTTTAAACTGTCTAGCTATCATAGAAAATATACCTAAAACAGATTCGCCCTCCTGTATCATATCATTCAATATTTTCATTGCATTAGAAGCACTTTGCTCTCCAATATAATCAATTAACTTAAATATATCATTTTCAACCTTTTTAGGAGATAATTTATCTATTATATCATTAGTTACACTATTTCCCTTTCCAACAAATGAGCTAATTTTATTTATCTCGTTTTCTAAGTCTGATAAAGTCTTTTCACTACTTTTATCTCTATATCCTTCTTGTTCAATAAAATACATTATCTGAGAGTTTTCTATTATAACTTCATTTAGAGCAAAAGATTTTTTTATCCACTTAAATAAGTCCATATCAGAAAGCTTGTCACAGTTAAAAACAATTCCATTATTACTTATCTTTTTAACTAAAGATTTTCTTTTGTCAATATCTCCGTATACAACAAAAACTATGGTAGTAGTGTCTGGAGTATTATCTAAATGCTCTATCAAGTATTTTTCGTCACTATCTGTAAAATTCTTTTTCTTTCCTTTTAGTAACTCAAAGTCTTTTACTATTACTATTTTTCTATCATCCATAAAAGGAAGTGTCTCTATAGAGCTTATAAGCTGATTTAAGACTATTTCCTTTCCATCTATTATATCTAAGTTAAAATCGAGCATTCCTTCGTTTAAATTCTCTTTAAAGACTTTTATTGCATTTTCTATTAAATAATACTCTCTGCCATAAAAAAGATACATTTTCTCAAGTTTTTTATCTTTTATATTCCTTATAATATCCTTGTAATCCATTTTCTTGCTCCTTTATCTCTTTTCCTTCTATGTAAAATATGTAAAAAAATACTCCTATGTAATAAATCACTACAATATAAAGTTTAGGGTTATCTATATCAATATATGTAAAATTTAAATTGCTGAGTTTCTCTAGTAAAAAAAATATGATTTCTATCAATGTACTGTTAAATAAAGCTATTATTTTAGCTATTACTACACTTATTTTAAATATTATTAAACTTGCAATACTCAAATACATTATTATACCTATAAATGGTACTATGATTAAATTTCCTATGATTGAAACCAATGGTATACCTTTAAATGTATAATATATTATAGGCAAGGTTAATATATTTGACGATATTGTCAATGATACCATACTTAATTTTATAATACTATTTATTTTATTGTAAAATATTAGTATAGAGAATGTAGCTAAAAAAGATAATTGAAAACTTACATTATATATAACATAGGGGTTATTTATAATTAAAACTATCCCTATTAGAGACAGTGTTGATATTCCATCCTTTTTTCTATTAATAAAGACTGATAAATAGAAAACCATAACAAATGTTATAGACCTAATTATAGATGGAGACGCACCTACCATTATACAATATAAAGATATAAAAATCGACAATATTAATAATTTATACAATTTATTTATACCTCTTAATAAAAAAGCAATTACAACACATAGTATGCCTGTATGAAGACCAGATATAGATATTACATGGCTAGTTCCTGTTCTGGTGAACATTTCTTTTTGCTCATCTGTCAGATTTTCAACTTCTGCTAACAATATAGAATTTATAAAATCCGAATTTTTCTTATATAAATATCTATACGTTTTATTTATGTAAAACTTTACTTTACCTATTAAGTCATATATTTTATTCTTACCAATAATTTTATAGCTATTTATATATATTATACCTTTATATCCAGTGCTTTTTATATACCTTCCATAATCAAAATCTTCATATTTCATTTTAGCTAAACTTTTAAATTTGCCTGTAATATTAACTTTCTGACCAATTTTCAAATTTTTAGTTCTTGTGTAATCATTTATTAAGAAAGCTCCTACTTTATACTGATTATATCTAGGCTTTTCAAGTCTTCCTTTAACTGTTCCTTGTATAGTTATTATCTTATCATTAAATTTTTCATCCTCTTTCTTCTTATTTGTGATAATAAAAGATACAGCTATCACAAATATTAATATAATTAGTAAAGGTCTTCTTATTTGAATCATAATCACTCCTCTAGAAAACATATTATTTAGATTATTTTCAAATAAATATTTTTTAAACAAAAGAAATTATTCTATAAACAAAAGAATACGTCAAAAGATTTATTAAAATCTTTTGACGTATTTTCACTTCTATATATATTCATTTATATAATTATCTTTTTTAGAAAAAATGCAATTAAGTATTTCTATTGTTTTTTTTGAAATACCCTTTATATTATTTAATAAAAGTGCTTCTTCAATGTCTATATAAGAAAATGCCAATTGTGTTAAAGCATTTATATCTAATTTAATATCAAAACACTCTTGAAGCTCATCTGTACATTCTTTATTTAATTTTTCTAACATTACTTTTTTATTTTGTATAGATATTTTGAATAGTCCATTATTCTCTTCTATATATTTATCTTCTATATATAATTTTATAGAGCCATTAATATCCTTATCAATATCTATATCTTCAATAAATTGCTTTACATTTATAACTCTTCCCATCATAAAAGGTTTTATTTTTATCTCACAGTCTTTAGGATTGTCTAATATAAACCTTATCTTATCTATCATAGGAGTAGCTATAGTAACTATCTTACATTGAGTATTGTGATTATATATAAATTTAAGCATTGATTTAAGAGCATCTATGTTTTTATAAAATAGCTCTCTGACAAACATTTTATCTCCTTGAAGAAAATAAATTACATATCCATCTTTTTCACTATCTTCATGGATATATAAATGTCCATCTTCACTTTGGATTTCTTTAAATAAGTTTTCATAATAATGTTCATCTTTTAACACATTACCATTAACCTCATTTAAAAATACTTTATCTATTTTAATTAAATCATCAATTTGTGATAAATTAGCTTTTATCATTTTTCCATTTGCCTTGAAAGTTTTTAAATCATCTGTTTTGATAGTATATTCAATTTGGTCATAACAATGCTCATATCCAAACCTTCTATAAAGTCTATAATCAATTGGCATTAATATAGATACTAGTTGTCCTTTCTTATACAACTCATTTAAAGTAAATTTAATAACTTTACTCATATAGCCAGTTCCTCTCCCCTCAGGAAGTGTGGAAACCCCTACTACATACGATGTATTGTATACCTTACTATTTAAACTTAATTTATACTGGTTTAGCTGAAGAGAGGAAACAATTTTTCCTTCATCTAAAGCTATTACAGTATTTTCATATTTATATTTATCATTAAAATAGTATTTCATAAAACTTTCACTATCATTAAAGCAATAACTCCATATTTCTTTTATACTTTCTATTTCTTCTTCTTTAGCATACCTAATCTCCATATAGTTTATTAAGCCTCCCTAACACTGTACTTTTCAACAAATCTACAAGGGTGGTAAGAAAGTTTAGCTTTTCTCAGACCTTCAATACCTAAGTCTTCTTCTCTATTTACAAACTCAACATCTTTAAATTCACTTACTAAAAATTGTTGGTTTATAAATGGATATAAACCTCTTATATCTGGATTGGCTTTTTCTATATGAATTAATGCCATGTTTTTATTTAAAAGCTCTCCGATACTAAATGCTTCTAATTTTCCATCCACATATACACCAAATACTTTTACTTTATCTTTTAAAATATCATAATTGTTAAATATCTTTTTGATACCAACTAATTCATCATCCATACTTTCATCAAATTCGTTATTTTCTTCTTTGTTACTTTCCCATTCTTTCATTAATACTAAACATTCATTGAAGTTTTCTTTATCTAATAATCTTGCTTCATATCTACCTGCATATTCTTTTAAGAAATAATTTATATGATTTCTCTTCTTTTGATTCTTTTTACCTGCTAGCGTTCTTAAACTTTCTGCATCATAGATATAATCAAATAAATCTCTTTCTTCTATATACTCAAATCTATTTGGGTATTTTTCTTTTAAAAATTCTACCACTTCAGTAGTAATACCTCTTAAGTATATTTTTTTGTTGTTATGTGAAAAATACTCAAGTACAAAATCTACAACTTCTGGAAGTTTGTCTTTTTTAGCAAGTGGTAATATTGAGAAACTATCTCCTTCATATTCACCAACTAAAACAGCAAAATCTTCACCTATATAGTATCCTGTCTTATAAACATGTTGCCACATATATAAAGTACTAAAACAGTACTCACAAGCTTCATAATCTACTAAATCAAAATAAGGGTCTAGCTCCTTTTTTGAATTTAGTTCAATATCTTTGAAAAACATAAAATCCTCCTACCTTTTTATTGCTTAATTTTTTAAAATTTTATTTTGTATCTATAAAAACTCCAATTTAGTTATGGTATTAATTTCACTTATATTGTCTAAAATATAAAATAGGATAGTTCCCATATATCTTATATTACCCATCATAAAATTATATAAACATGTAATGACTGGAGTGATTTTTTATTGAGAAATAAAATTTTTTTATTAATACTTATTATAATATCACTTTTAAGTGCTTGTGACAAAAAATCTCTACTATCTATACATATGATAGATGTTGGACAAGGTGATAGTCTTTTAGTTCAAACACCTACAAAGAAAAATATATTAATTGATGGAGGTGATGAAGATAGTGGAAATATAGTTACTAGTTACTTGAAACAAAAAAGAATAAAAACCATTGATATAATAATAGCTACGCATCCAGATTCAGACCATATAGGAAGTCTTGATAATGTCATAAAAAAATTTAATGTAAACTCCATCTATATGCCTGAACAATCAACAGAAAGTGAAGCTTATCAAAATCTAATAAGTTCTTGTAATGATAAAAACCTATCTATACAGTATCTATACAGAGATGATGTTTTAAATATCGATAACAATATAAATATATATGTATTAAGTCCTTCATATATACAGGAAGAACCTAATTTAAACTCAATAGTTTTTAAATTAAATTTTAATGACACCTCATTTTTATTTATGGGCGATGCTGAAGAAGCAATTGAAAAAGAAATTTTACATTATTTTAAATTAGATAACATCAATTTTATAAAAATCGGTCATCATGGAAGCAATTCATCAACTACTTTAGAATTTATTGAAAAAATTCATCCAGATATAGCCGCAATATCGTGTGGATATAAAAATCAATATGGACATCCTCATAAGGAAGTTATCAATAATTTAAAACAAAACAATATATCAATTTATAGGACAGATAAAATAGGTGATATTGTTTTTTATAGTGATGGTAAAATGATATTTACAAAACACAAATATAAAATAGACACTTAACATAAGAAATAAAACTGTAACTACATAACAGAACTAGGCTAAAAGTATCAACATAAAATGGTTTTATATTGATGCTTTTAGCCTTTAAAATATGTCCATAAAATTTATAGATAAAATATTTAGTATTATTACCCTAATAATTCATTAACTATTACAGATGCAATTACTAGACCTCCAACAGATGGCACAAATGATACACTACCTGGTGTTACCTTTTTACCATTCATGACTTTCTTTTTAAGTTCTATTGGTTGTTCAGTTGAATATACCACCTTTAATTTTTTAATTCCTCTATCTCTAAGCTCTTTTCTCATGACTTTAGCTAAAGGACAAGTACTTGTTTTGTGTATATCAGTAACAACTATTTTAGTTGGGTCCAATTTATTTCCCATACCCATAGAACTTATTATTTTTAAACCTCTTTTTTCACATGTTTCAATTAAATGTATCTTCGAGCTTACCATATCTATTGCATCCACAACATAATCATATCTTTCTGTTAGTATTTCACTACTAGTATCTTTATTATAAAGATTTCTTATTTTTTTTATATTAATATTAGGATTTATATCTAAAATTCTTTCTTCCATAACATCGACTTTATATTTTCCCACAGTTGAATGTAATGCTGGTATTTGTCTATTTATATTTGTTATATCTACATCATCAAAATCAACAATAGTGAGATTACCCACTCCAGCTCTTGCTAAAGCTTCAACAGTAAAACTACCTACTCCTCCAACTCCAAATACTATTACATTTGAATTTTTAAGTTTTTCTATACCATCATCTCCAACTAGAAAACTAGTTCTCGTTGTAAAGTTATTTTCCATTTTTCCACTCTCCTAGACTTTTATATACCTAATATTAGTATTAGAAAATTTACATTATATAATACTAGATATTATATATTACTAAAACTAAATTATCTCAAAATAATTTTTAAATTTAAAAAGGTATCTTTTAATATTAAAAGATACCTTTTATACTGGCGGGAATGCGTGGGAATCGAACCCACCTAAGAGGCTCTTAACCCCTCATACTAGTTTTGAAGACTAGAGGGCACACCGGCACCCATCCACTCCCATAACGAAACGTTTCTCAACGAAATCTATAATATCATATATTTTGACTCTTTGCAACAATTTTTATAGATTAATTTGATAGCAAATCATATTTTAAATAGTTTTTATCTATAGCAATTAATATTTATATATCTTCTTATTATATTTATAACTATATTTATAAACTTAAAAACTGGAAACCATATTTTAATTATCTATAAAGAATTTTTCCTCTATTTAATCAAAATACAATTTCCAGTATAAATATAAATTATTTAATTATTTTAATATACGTATATCTATAGTTTTTCTTCCCCAATTATAAACTGTCTTTGAGTCATTCATAAATATATCAATTTTATTTCCTTTTATCGCACCACCACAGTCTTCAGCAGTAAATACCATATCAAATTGAGGTATATATACTTTCGTTCCATATGGTATAACCTTAGGGTCTACAGCTATTGTTCCCCACTTAGGCTTTGTTCCTGTTGCAGTTATACTATGACCAGAATATGCAGTTGCTACAACTCTCATACTTCTACCATTGTTACTACTGCTACTACTTGAAGAAGATGAAGCCATCCTTCTTGAACTTTCTCCCCTTGATGAAGCTACTTGCATTTCTACTTTTGTTCCTTTATTTACAACTTTATTAACTGGCTCAGATGTAACAACTTTTTTCACAAATTCCTTTTCTACTTTCTTGCCATTGTGATAAGTTTCTTTATATACTAATTCACTTTTACCAGATTTTCCTTCTTCTTTAACTTTAGAATCTCCTTTTGACAAAGAGTTATCTTCAACAACTGTAACTTCAAACGGAATGTCTTTAGTCTCTACAACTGTTTTTTCCTTAACATCAATTACTTCTATTTTATCTCCATTAGATAACTTTGAATTTACATCCAAACTAACTATATCATTTCCATCATAGCTAATGTTTTGGGCTTCCAAAAGGTCTCCTACATTAGAACTAAATGTAGATACAGTTCTTTCTTCTCCTTTTACTACTAATGTTACTTGTTTATTAAGTGCAGAGTATCCAGATAAAATTCCAACTGATAAAACAACCGCCATTGCCGAGACTTTAACATTACTCAATTTCTTTAAATTCATATAAAATTTCCTCCCTCAAATTTTTTACACTATATATTTTGCTTCGTAATCTTCTGCTTCGTAAATTTCTTTTTTGTTTTTTGTGTAACTAAATTGTAACTATTTTTTCAAGAGTTGTCAACTTGACAAAAAAATAGAAATATGCATACATAGTATTTTCAACTATTGAAGCATATTTCTATTAGTTACAACAATGTCATTGTTTATTGTTGTTTTGTTATCATTTTGTTACCTTTTATCTTTATATATTTTCTATCTGCCAATTGATAGGTTCTTTTCCTAGCTTTTCGAGAATTTCATTTATCTTAGAGAAGTGCTTACATCCAAAAAAACCTTTACTTGCTGATAATGGACTTGGATGAGGTGCTTCCAAAATATAATGCTTACTTGTATCAATCAATTCTACTTTTTTACGCGCATTACTTCCCCACAGTACAAAAATTACTGGGTCTTCACGGTCACTTAAAATAGAAATCACTCTATCTGTGAAAATTTCCCACCCTTTATTTTTATGAGAATTGGCTTCATGTGCTCTAACAGTAAGTGCTGTATTTAAAAGTAACACACCTTGGTCTGCCCAAGGCATTAAGTATCCATTATTAGGTATAAAGCATCCTAAATCTTCTTTCAACTCTTTGTACATATTTAATAGAGATGGTGGAGTTTTTACTTGTGGTTGAACTGAAAAAGCTAAACCATGAGCTTGATTATCTCCATGATAGGGGTCTTGTCCTAGTATTAAAACTTTTGTATCTTTATATGAAGTGTGTTTTAAAGCTTCATATATGTTATGCATATTAGGAAAAATTTGACGTGTCTTATATTCATCTATAAGGAATTTTCTTAAATTTAAATAATATTCTTTTTCAAATTCTTCCTTTAATAATTCATTCCAATCGTTTCCTAAATTAACCATAGTTATCACCAATTCCTTTCAGCTATTTTTATTTATTGTTTTATTTAGAAATTATGTCCTCTTGATTGTCATTCTTTTCATTAGTATTTATTTTTATGCTCACTCTGTTAGGTATACAAACTATACTTTGACTTGGTTTGTTTATAAAACCTGTATGTACACACACCTTATCAGGACATGAAGCATCTATTATCTCCACACCTTTGTCATGAATTTTAACTATATTGTACCCTCCTCTATTTTCTATTTTAAATTCTTCTTTGGCATTTATTGAAACAGTCTTATACAATTTATTATCTACATAAATTTCAATACTTCCAGCATTTTTAGAATTTATAACATTTATTATTCCATAACATGCTGTGATAACAATCAAAACACCTAAAATAAGAAGAATGTCTTTTTTCTTCATTTTTTGTCCTCCTATGAAATTATGCTATAATAAGATAATAACACAATTTCATAGGAGGAATATACCATGAATAAGAAAAAAATCACATTTATTTTTGTGATATTGATTTTAGCATTAATTTTATTTTCATTTTTTAGGAGTTCAAGTCAAAATACTAAATATAGTAAGACAAGCTATTACCTTGGTACAGTAAATGAAGTTACTATATTTAATATAAAAGAATCAAAAAGTGATAAAATTTTAAATGAATGTGATTCAATTTTAAGATATATTGATAACAAGATGAGTACCCATATACCAGGAAGCGATGTTTCTAAAATAAATGATAATGCTGGTAAAGATTTTGTCAAAGTTTCTGATGATACATTTTTTGTTGTACAAGAGGCTATAGAATACTCTAAGTTGTCAAATGGATACTTTGATATAACAGTTGGTCCACTATCCAATCTATGGGCAATTGGAACAGACAAGGCTAAAGTCCCAAATGACTCTGAGATAAACGAACTTCTGCCGCTCATTGATTACAAAAATATTATATTAGATGAAAAAAATAAATCTATAAAGTTAGCTAAAGAAGATATGAAAATTGATTTAGGGGCAATAGCTAAAGGATATGCTGCTGATAAAATCGTAGGCTATTTGAAATCAGAAGGTATAAAAAAAGCTTTAGTAAACTTGGGAGGTAATATATTTACTTTAGAAGATAGCAAAAATAACAAACCTTTTAAAATTGGTATTCAAGACCCAACTAGCAAAAATGGAGAATCTATAGGGAATATAGAAACTACAAATAAATCTGTTGTTACATCTGGAATTTATGAGAGATTTATAGAAAAAGATGGTAAAATATATCACCATATGTTAAATCCATTTACAGGATACCCTTTTGAAAACAACTTAAGCAGTGTTACAATAATCTCTGATAAATCTATTAATTGTGATGCTTTATCCACTTCTACATTTGGACTTGGACTTGAAAAAGGTATGGATTTAATTAATAGTATTGATAATGTAGATGCTATATTTATAACCAAAGATAAAAAAGTATATTTAACTAATGGCATACAAAATAATTTTAAACTTACAGACAAAGCTTTTTCTATTAAAAAGTTCAATAAATAATGAGTTTAAATAATAACTATATCTATTATGCATACAAATTTATACATACAAATTTAAATAACTCTAATATAACTAATGTAAATTTAAGTTTTATATAAAATATGGTATATACTAAGTAGTCTAAAACAAATTGTACTTATGTATATACCATATTTATAGCTTGATTTGTATAAAACACTACCCATTACGCTTTAACTTTCGATAATAAATAACTCCTACAACATATAAAACAATCCACAAAACAAATAAATATATGATTATTACCAATGAGTTGTATATATCTAATGCATTTAGTACAGAGAAAACAAAAGCAGATATAGGAATTATTATCATACATACAATGTAAGCATATCTTCCTGCTTTATCTCTATACATAACATTTCTTTCATCATGAAGATTAATGTTTTCTATTTCGAGCTTTTCTTTGTATTCTTCTTTATGCTTATTCCAGTAAAAGTAACGATAAATGGCAGAAATTCCACCAAATCCAAAGCCTCCTGCTAGTCCAGCAAACAAAGAACCTAACTTATCACCATTCATTAAACAAAGAAACAAGAAAATAACACCTAAAACTACAAATACAATTCCTATTCTTAAATTTTTCTTTTCCATGAACTATTTCTCCTTCCATAAAAATATTTCTTCAATCGACATTTCAAAAAAATCAGATATTTGAAATGCAAGTTCTAAAGATGGATTATATTTTCCATTTTCAATAGAACTAATCGTCTGCCTTGAAACCTTAAGAATTTTTGCAAAATCTTCTTGATTAAGACCTTTTTTCTTTCTTAAATCCTCTACACGATTTTTCAAAAAGATTGCCTCCTTTTTGTAAAGTTTCCTTTACATTTATAATATACCACTTGCTTTTATTTTTGTAAAGGAAACTTTACAAAATATATATAAAAATAGACATTTCATTAGAAATGCCTATCATTAAACATATTTAATTTTATAATTGAATTACATCTTGATGTCTATAAACCTTATTTTTTAATCTTTTTTAGTACATCTTTGAAACAACCTACATTTTTTATTTTTAATAATAACTCAACTAACTTTTTATAACGACTTTACAAACAAATCCATTCTATTTAATGCCTCAATTACATTTTCTTTTTGAGTTCCTAAATTTATCCTAACATACTTTTCTCCATCTTTTACAAAGTGACTTCCATCTTCTATTAGCACTCCTGTATTGACAGCTAACCTATCTGTAAATTCACTTGCACTTAGTCCTAGATTGCTTATGTCCATCCAAGCCAAATAAGACGATTCCATCTTCATTAGTTTAATCTTCTCATATTTATTTACCCAATTCTCTAAAAGTTCATAATTTGATTTTATATACTCATTTACGTTCCTTAACCACTCTCTACATTCATCATAAGCTGTTATTAATCCTATTATTCCAAATACATTTGGAGAAGTTATAGAATTTTGTTTTAGTTTCTTTCTAAAAGTATCTCTTATATCCTTATTTATAACTATTGAATAAGAGGTTTTTAATCCTCCAAGATTAAACCCTTTATTTGGTGATGTCAATAGGATAATATTTTCTAAAAGTTCTCTTTCAAGCTTAAGAATAGAATTAAATTCGCCATAATGAATATGCTCTGCATGTACTTCATCTGCAACTAAAATAACATTGTTTTCTTTACATATAGTTGCTACTTTCGTCATTTCTTCAATTGACCAAATTCTTCCTGATGGATTATGTGGTGTACAAAACATCATTAACTTAGGTTTATTTTCTTTAATTTGAGATTCTAATCTATCAAAATTTATATAATATCTATCATTTATCACATCTAATGTATTACAAACTACATTTACACCCTGCTTTTTAGCTGATGATTCAAATGGGTCATAAACTGGTGTATTTAATATTATACTATCTCCTTTTTTACAAAAAGCTTGTACTACATAGTGAAGTGTTGACACAGTTCCATAAGTCAATGTAATCCATTCTCTTTCTACATTTACTTTATGCATATCATTTTGCCACCCAATAACTGAATCATAAAATTCATCATAACAGTATGTATATCCAAATACACCTCTTTTTACAGCTTCAATAAATTTACTTTCTATTTCTGTTGGTATTTTAAAATCCATATCAGCAATCCACATTGGTACAAAATCTTCTTTAATATATCCAAATTTATCTCTTATAATATTTAAATCCCACTTTCTACACTTTTCACTTACTCTATCTGGTCTATCATCAAAATTATACATTTAAATTTACCTCGTCTTTTCTTATTATTATAAAAATACTTAGCTACAATTTATTTTTAATTTACAACTATTAAATCTTTGGTAGATATAGTCAATCTCATACACCCATCTTGAGTTATAAGTACATCATCTTCAATTCTTACTCCTCCAAGTTCTGGCACATATATACCAGGCTCTATAGTTACAACCATGCCTTCTTTTAATACTTCATTTGATTCTGAAGTTAATGCTGGATACTCATGAACCATAATACCTACACCATGACCCAGATTGTGTCCAAAATTATCACCATATCCATATGAACTAATTATATCTCTTGCAACCTTATCTATTTCACCAGCAGTCATGCCTGGCTTTAAAACCTTTATACACTCTTCATTAGCTTTCTTTACTATATTATATATTTTTTCTAGTTCTTTATTTGTAGTTCCCATACAAATAGTTCTAGTAATGTCTGAACAATAATTATTATACTTTGCTCCAAAATCGAATGTAACAAAATCTCCATATTCTATAATTTTTTCACTAGCTTTTCCATGAGGTAAGGCTCCTCTCAAACCAGATGCAACTATAGTGTCGAATGATTCTTTTTGTCCGCCTAATTCTTTTATGAATCTTACAATTTCATTTTCTACTTGTCTTTCAGTCATACCAACTTTTATAAAGTCAATTATATGATAAAACGTAGCATCTACTATTTCACAAGCTTTTTTTATATATTTTATTTCATCTTCATCTTTCTCTTTTCTTAAAGTAGATAAATCAATTGATTTTAAAGTTACATTTAATTTGTTATTCATACTTTTATATGAGTCAAAAGATACTTCACTTCCTTCAAAGCCAATTTCTTTTATATTTTGATTTCTGCAAATATCATTAATTATGTCAAAATACGTTCTATTTTTATCCATTAATATAACATCAAATAAATCTGATTTTCTTTTAATTTCTTCAAAGTATCTAAAATCTACTATTATATATTGTTTATCTTTCGTTATAAAAACATAGCCTGATGAACTAAATAGATTTCTAATATAAAACTTATTGGTAGAACTATTAATAAGAATTCCATCTACATTATACTCTTTAAGATACTTTCTTATTTTTTCTATTTTATTCATAATTTTATCTTCACCATCCTTAATTAGTCATATAGGTAAGGCTGGTAATATTGTTTCAATCAATATTACCAGCCAAGGTTATTATAGATAGTAAAATTTATAAATTAATCAATATAATCTACAACAAGTTTACCATCCTTTATTAATTTATTTCTGTAAAATACATTTCCTACAGCTATGAATATAGCACCAACTGCTATACCTATTACATATCCAAATAAGTTATCTACTAGAGGCCATGCCCATATAGCTGACTCTGGGAACCACTGAATTGCCCCTAAAACTATACCTGTAATAGCTCCTATTATACTTCCTACGATATTTAAAGGTATAACAAAACCTGGTCTCTCAAGTGCAAATGGTATTGCTCCCTCTGATATACCCATAAATGATAGGAATATAGAAGTTTTTCCTGCTTGATAGAATTGTCTATCATATACTCTTCTTCCCACTAATCTTTTATCTAATAAAGTTGTAAGTCCTAATCCAATTGGAGGAACAACTATAGCTATTGTTCTTGCTGTTATTGGTAGTACATTTTCTGTAGTCAAACCAAGTGCAACGAATCCTGCTGCTTTATTTATTGGCCCACCTAAGTCAAATGCTGTAGCTGCTGCTAAAGCTGTTGCATATACATATTCTCCCGCTGCTCCTGCTGCTGTTAAGAAGTTTTTCATACTTTCATTAATTAATCCACCAAATGGAGTTATTATAAATATCATCAATACCATACAAGTTAATGATGCTATTAGTGGTATTAAAAATGTTGTTTTAAAAGCTAACCAGTTATGAGAAACTTTTATAGATTTATTTAACCATTTTACAAAATATCCTATTATAAATGCGATTAATATGGCACCTAAGAATCCTGATGCAACTGGTACAACTTCTGTCCATTGTCCATCTACGAATTGTGGTACACCTACAGGTTTATTAGCTATATATCCACCTATAAATCCTGCGATTAGGGCTGTTTTTCCACCTATAGAATTTGCACAGAATGCTGCAAATAGTGGTATTGCAAATCCAAACAGAGTAAATCCGAAGTTTGACATTAATTGTGCCATGTTTAAAAGGCTAAGTTTAAATCCTGTAAATTCACCTGAGTTCATAGCATCAACTATACCTACAGATGGGTCAAACCCTAATATTGCATATGGTATTAATTGAGATAAAGCTCCTATAAGTCCACCCATTACTAAGACTGGTATCATATATGATATACCTGTCATTATATGTTTACTAATTTCTTTCCATTTTCCATTTCCCTTTGATTGAGTTGGATTAGATGGAGTAGTTTTTCCTGCGTTATTGCCTCCTGTTGTAGAAGCACCTGAACTGTTTATAACTTTTTTCTTGATTGCCATTCTATTTCCTCCACAGTAAATTTATTATATTCCTAAATCCTCTTCTATTTCCTTTATAACACCTTCTGCATTCTTTATAGCCTCTTGTAATTCAACCTCATAAACTTCACAACCATCAAATCTTTCCATACCTTCTGGTGTTATTGCTACTGCATGTATTATCATAGTTGCTCCTAATATGTCTTCTCTTGTTAATTCATTTTGCACACCATCTGCACCTTGAGTTTCAACTTTTGCTTCATAACCTAATGCCTTTGCAGCTTGCTCTATTGCTTCTGCTGCCATAAAAGTGTGAGCTAGTCCCATTGGACAAGCACATAATGCTACTAATTTTTTATTCATTTTAAATTCCTCCTATTTACTTTAATTAATTATTTTTATTTTAACTTTAGTATTTATCTATAAACCTAAAGCTTCATTTATTAAATTAGCGATTTCTTCCACATTATCACTCTTTAAAAGAGAATCTTTAAAATCTTTATTTATTAATTTTCTTGAAAGAGACGATAATAATTTAAGGTGTATGTTTTCTTTACTTTTTCCTGGCATAAGCAAACTTATTGCCAATTTGACATTGTCCTCACCTTCATTCCAAACAACATTATCATTAAACTTTAGTACCACTACTGCTGGATTTTCAATTGCATCATTTTTAGTATGAGGTATTGCTATAGATTCTCCCAAATTTGTAGTAAATTGCTCTTCTCTAGCTGCTAAGCCTTCGTATACTAGATTTTCATCTTCTGTTAAATTTAAGTCTTTAGCTTTCTTAGCTATAAATTTTAAAACCTCAACCTTAGACTTAGCCTCAGTATTTAAAAATACATATTCTTTGTTAAATATGTTTGTTCCCATTGTTAATTTCCTCCTTAATTACCTATCAGTGCCATTAATTTATTAAAGTCACATATTTTAATAATTCCTCTTACTCCACCTTCATCTTTTATAAAGTTGTAAAGGTATTTAAATATTGAAAAATTATGTTTTTCTTTAGTATTAAAAAATACCATAAATACTAGTTGAACTTCTTGCTTATCCCAAATTATTGGATTTTCAAGTATTCCAACTCCGATTATAGATTTTTTATCTCCCTTCACTATTGTGTGAGGTATAGCTACTAGATTTCCTATTTCAGTTGATGAAATATTTTCTCTATCTATTATACTTTTTATTGAGCTTTCTTCTATAAAGTCTCTTTCTTTTAACTTGTTTGAAAGCGAAAGTATAACTTCTTCTTTTGTATTTGCTTTTATACTGAAAAAAGCTCTTTCATCAAACATATTACTTATTATTTTTCTTCTTTCTTCCTTTTCATAAAAGGCTTTGTTTACGTTTTCAATTAGGCTATCATCAAATATATTTTCTATATATAAGACTGGCTTTTCATATCCTTTTAATTCAACTGTTGATACTACCAAATCAACATCTTGACCTATTGCCATATCAAGATATCTAAATGGATAAACACCTACAACATTTAAGTCACTTATATTCTGCTTTAATTTTTCAGAAAGAAGCTGACCTGTGCCTATACCATAATGACAAACTATACAAATTTTCTTACTTGTATTTTTTTTCATTCTTTCATTTGAAGCAGCAAAGTGAATAGCTATATATCCAAGTTCATCTTCATCTAATTTTAAATTAAATTCAGTTTCTAGCTTATTTGATAAAAACACAGCTAAGTTAAAAGCTATTGGAAATTTCTCTTTTATTTGATGAAGCAGAGGATTATTAGATTTTATATTAGCTTTTGCTCTATTTAAAAACCTCTTTATATGGTCAGATATCGCTATCATAAACTCTTCATCTTTTGTATAGTCACTTCCTGAAATAAGCAGTATATCTTGAAGAGCACTACTTATAACGCTACTTATTCTTTCTTCAATTTCACTTGCATTTTTTATTCCTTGTGCACCTCTATATGCTATTACACCAGAATAATTGGAAATATAAATTACTTCATCTTCAATAAGTTTAAATCCAACTTTATCAGATATTTCTTTCATAAGCTTTTCTATAAAACTGTAATTATGAAATCTATATCCTGTATCTATTAAATTTATATTTTTGCTATGACCTCTCTTACTTCTAAACACAGAAACTATTATTTTTGAAAGTAAAAGATTAAAGTCTTTATCTGAAATTATTGTTTCTTTTTCTCTTAAATGCTTTTCTAAAATACTTTCTATGCAATTTATATCGTTTTCACTGATATCATCCAAAAATACTTTGATTTTACTCTTCTCATCCAACTTTATTGCATAATCAGTAATCAACTGTCTTATATTAATTTCTTCACCATATATATAGCTTCCATAATAAGGTTTAGATTTTATAACTAAGTCATACTTTTCAAGTTTTCTTTTAAGCTTACTAGATAATTTATTTATGGCTGCTATACTTAGATTTAATTCTTCTGCCATTACTTCTATACTCATATAATTTCTGTTAATCAGCATACATATTATATTTGACATCCTTGCTTCTTCAGAATCATCCAAGAAACCATTTATATATTTATTTGCTTCTTTTACAGCTTTTGATATGTTGGTTTTAGAGCCACTTAGCTTATATCCTATACCTCTTGAAGAATCTATTTCTAAATCATACTTACTCAAAATACCATTTAAATCTGCTATATATCTTTTAATAGTTTTAGTAGATACATCTAATTTAATAGCTAGTTCATTTGATGTCATATATCCATCTTTATTGCTTAAACTTTTTACTATTACTGCATGTTTCTTAGTTATCATTGTATCACCTTCTCTTTGATTTCAATTATATATCAAATAAAATTTTAGTTGTATATATAATATGTCTATATAAGGGACATTTTGTATTTATATATTATTGCATAATGTAACTATTGCCTCCGCATAGATACCTATCGCAGTTATAAACCTATCTAAACTGGCAAATTCATTTGCACTATGAACATTTCCAAAACTACCATCAGGAAATTCACACCCAAATATTACTGAATTCTTCATTTCAGCTGCATAGCTTCCTGCACTGGTTACTCTAACAACACTTTTTGAGTCTCCAGAATACTTTACATATATCTCATGTAAACGTCTTACAAGTTTCGAATTCTCATCTATATAATTTGCTTGCTTTAAATTTTCCCCAATAAACTTAAATTTATTAATATTATTTATTTTTATATACAAATCAAATTTTTCTATTATTTCTTCAACTGTCAATACTTCAGGATACCTAACACTTAAAATTACTTCAAGCTTTCCTTCTTTTATATTTATTATTGTTGGAACCATTGAAAGAATTCCACATTTTCCTTCAACATTTAAGCCAAACAGTTTTCCATCTATATTATCTTTATTTATTAGCCTGTACAAATCTTTTGCCCAATCTTCATCAAGATTTTCTGCTAAAATTTTAATTGTATCTAATATGGGATTTATTGCTTTTTCAGGTTTAGATGAGTGTCCACCTTTCCCATTCACAATATACTTACCATCATTAAAACTTATTGAAACATTATTAAAATCAGAATTTATATAATCATTACTTAAATTTTCAATATTTTTGATATACACTTTGTCTGGAATTGTATTAAACTCTATTCCACCACTTATATCTAGATATTTATCATCTATATCCAGCATTAGCTTTATTATCGCTCCACCCTTTTCTCCATTTAATACAGGAAATTTAGCATCTGGAGTAAATCCATATACACCATGTGGCTCTTTGCTATAATAGTGCTTTATGCACTTAAATCCACTTTCTTCATTTCCTCCAGCAATTAATCTAACTTTTCTCTTTAAATCTATATTTAGACTTTTTATCATTTTTAATGCCAAAAAATTTGCTATCATAGGGCCCTTATTATCGGAAACACCTCTAGCAACTAATTTGTCACCCATAATATCTAGCTTAAATGGCTCACTATCCCATCCTTCTCCTGGATTTACAACATCACAATGCCCAAATATGTCTATATAATCTTTACCATCTCCATATTCAATATAAACAGCATGATTATCTATATTTTTAACAGTAAAATTATTTTCTCTACCTAAATTTTCAAACCACTTTAATGCATCATATACACCTTTTCCAAAAGGCATATCTTTAGATACAGTATTTTTATCATAAAAGGAAGGTATACTTACCCATTCCTCCAACAATTTCAAGAATTCTTTTTTATATTTTTGATTTTCTTCTTTAAATCTCTCCATGATTATCACTCCAATTTAAACCTTTATATTATATATCATAGTTTATCTTGTTTCATAAATCCTTATACTTTATGTCATTTCAAGGGACAAAACTTTTTTGCTATTGATTTTATAATCTATTTATATATAATTATTTGTAGGATAAATTTAATATCATAGGAGGAACAAGATTATGGAACCATTATTTTTAAAACCTATTTTTATGGATAGAATATGGGGTGGTACTGCACTTAAAGATAAATTTAACTATGAGATAAAATCACCTACAACAGGTGAATGTTGGGCTATAAGTTCTCATAAAAATGGAGATTGTCTGATAGAAAATGGAGAATATAAAAATAAAAAGCTATCTGAATTATGGGAGAAAAATAGAGAATTGTTTGGTAATACACCTGGAGATAAATTCCCTTTGCTTACAAAAATACTCGATGCCAATGACAATTTATCGGTTCAAGTTCATCCAAATGATGAATATGCTCAAAAAAACGAAAATGGAGAATTGGGTAAAACAGAATGCTGGTATGTAATAGACTGTTCTGATGATGCAGAAATTATAATAGGTCACAATGCAAAATCTCGTGAAGAATTTATAGAAATGATAAATAATAACGAATGGGACAAACTGCTTAGAAAAGTTAATATAAAAAAAGGTGACTTTTTCTATGTTCCAAGCGGAACTATACATGCTATATGTAAGGGAACATTAATTTTAGAAACTCAACAAAACTCAGATACTACTTATAGAGTTTATGATTATGATAGAACTGATAACTTAGGAAATAAACGTGAACTTCATGTTCAAAAATCAATAGAAGTTACAAATGTTCCTCATACAGATTTTGATACTGATTATAAAATTGTATCAACACCAAACTTTAAATGTACAACATTTGTATCAAATGAATTTTTTAGTGTCTATAAATTAGATATTTTTGGAAAATGTGATTTTACTCACAATACACCTTTTTCTTTGTACAGTATCCTAGATGGAGTTGGTAAATTGATACACAGTTCTATAGAGTATGATTTAAAGAAAGGTATGCATTTTATATTACCAAATAATTTTGGAAGTTTTGGATTTGAAGGTAATCTAGAAATCATATGTTCTCACATATAGATACAAAATACAATTAACATCAAAAAAAGCTAGACTATCATAAAAACTTATTTTTATGATAGCCTAGCTTTTTATAATGTACTCTATTAAATATAGAATATTTTATTTCACTTTTACAATTTAATAACTTTCTAATAATATATATCAGAAAATTCTATTTTTATTTTTTCTTGAAGATTGTATATTCTCTTATCTTCTGTATAATACTCATTACTAAAGCTTTTCATTGGCAGTGAGATTAAAAATTCTGTACCCTTATTAACTTCACTTATTACTTCTATATCTCCACCATGAAGACTTACTAAGTTCTTAACTATAGCAAGTCCTATTCCACTTCCTTCAGTATTTCTAGATAAAGTCTTGTCAACTTGTGAAAACTCTTCAAAAATCAACTCCAATTTATCTTGAGGTATACCAACACCAGTGTCTTTAACACTTATTATTACTTTATCAATTTTATAGTAGATGTTTACATATATCCATCCTCCATTATCAGTAAATTTAATACAGTTTGATAATAGATTTAGTATAATTCTCTCAATTTCAGCCTTGTCTACATAGACATTGATTTCTTCAAGCTCTGTATCAAATAGAATTCTTATATCTTTTCTGCTTGCATACTCTTCTATATTCATAAACAAATCTTCTATTACAGATACAATATTGTATTTTGCAAGTTTAAGTGTGTAAAATCCTGACTCCATCTTTGTCAAATCTATAATATTATTTATCAATCTTTGAAGTCTATAGGAACTTTGTCTAACTAAATCAACATGAGATTTAATATTATTATTATAGTCTTTTATTTTTTCACTTCTATAGAAAGAATCTACCAATTGATTTGAACTTGATATAACATTTAATGGTGTTTTTAACTCATGAGACATATTTGCAAAAAACTCAGTTTTTATTTTATCTGTTTTAAATCTTTCAAGTAATTCTTTTTCAGCTTGTTCAGAGTATTTTTTATGTGCTAAATCTTTTATAATAAGCATTATATATCTAGTGTTATATATCGAAAAAGGCAAGGCGCTTAATTCTACTTCTACTATATCATCATAATTATTTATTAATTCATATTCTAGTAAAAGTATACTCTTATTTTCATTTAAAACTTTAGTCATATTTTCAGTAAATTTCATTTTTTCTTCAGTATTTGCATTCATTAATATCTTAATATTAGAATCTTTTACATCATCTATACTTGTAAAAGATAGCATATCCAAAAATGATTTATTTGCATAATTTACACTTAAGTCTTCTCTTAACAAGCATATACCATCAGGTAGTATATCTATAAATCTTGAATAAGAGGATTGACTTTCTTCAAGTTTTATTTGAGATATCTTTCGAGAAGTTGTATCACGTATTACAATAATAGTTTTATAAGTTCCTTCATTATTATAATGAGAAAAACTCATCTCTACATATTTTACTTCACCCTCTATTACATACCTTTTTTCTATATTTTCTTCACTTTTACATATTGAGGAAAAATCGATGTTTTCTAATGTCTCTTTAAATATTTGTCTACATGCATTATTTACATATATTTTATTACTACCTTCAAGTACTACTATACCATCTCCAACACTTTCCAAAAAGTCTTCACTTCTCTTATTTGCTTCAATAACTTTTCGTTCGTATTCCTTTTTCTTAGTTTTGTCCTTTAATACACATAAGACTCCTTCTATTTGTGTAGCTATAATTAAAGGAGCAAATATAGCTTGGTAAACCTTATTGTCACTTGTATCAATAAATTTTTCTATATTTTTTTTATTGATAAATACATAATTAATGCTTTCTATTAAATCACTAAAATTTTTAACTTTATAACTTAATTTATCTTGTTCTTTATAATCTCCAAAAATATTTCTAAAACTTTTATTTGCATATGTAATTTCTCCATCCTTACTAAACACAACTATACTATTTACAGCAACATCTAAAGTAGATTGTAGTCGTAATTCTCTTTTTATAAGTATTTCTTTAAGTTCTTCTATTTTTTCTGTTTCATATATTAATTTTTTATTTTTTTCTTTCAAACTTTCTGTTTTTATTGTTAATTCTTCATTTGTATCATGTAATTCCAATGCTGTTTTCTTAATATTCTTAGATACTATATAATTATATAAATAATATAATGCTACATTTATTGTTATTTGTGATAACATACCTTCTATATGTATATTACCAATTACTATATGTAGTAAATTTGGAGCTCTTGATAAGATTGTTATTATTATTATTCTATTAAAAAACTTTTTCTCACTATATTCCCATTTATTTGCGTTTGAACTTGAGTTTAGTTCAATTCCACTCATAATAGAGACAATTATCATAAATATAGATGTAACAACCCCTAAAGTATAGTGTAATGTCCCTCTATCTAAAGAGTTACAAATTTCAGATATTATGAATAAAGATGATATTGTTAAAACTACAGTTACTACAAATAAAATTATGCTCGAATGAATTTGTTTATTATCCTTAACAAATTTAAAACTTAAATACACACCTAATATAGGAAATAAATCTGTCATTGCTGATATTGTAATGTTAATTCCAATTACAGCTTCTGCTCTAGTACCTAAACAATTAAATAAATATATACACTCCAATACTCCAGTTGCTGCAAATACTAATCCTAAAAATGTAGAAAATGAATCTACTTTAAATTTTGTAGTATTAAATATAATCATTCCTGTAGCTATTAAGAATGTAGCATATACAGCATGCAGTAAAATTTCATATTTATTTGTATCTTTTATAATAAATAACAAAAGCACTGAGCCCATTATTATAAATAAAAGGCTCATGTCTTCTCTTTCTTTTATATCTGGTTTCACAGCAGGTATTATATTCTTCAATACTTTACACTTCCTCTTAATTAATATTTTATACTAATTAATTTATACGATACTCGACATTATAATTCCTTCTTTATACCTCAAAGCAAAAACAGACATTTTCCGCTAAAACAAAATTCTTTTGTTTTCTACTCTTTTAGTTATTTTGTTTCTATCAAAGTTTTCTAATATAATCATACAGTTTTTTCTACTAGAATCTATCAAATCTCTGTATTCTCCTAATGTTATTTCCTTATTTTCTTTTATATAATTTATTAAAGTATTCTTTGCATCTTCATAAATATCTTTATCCATTATATACAAATCATCCAATTTTTCTACCTTGTTACCTATCATTGACTCTAATACTTCAGCATAGTTATGATTTCCTTCAGAAACTTCATCTATTGTCAATATTGAAGAAACTCCACATGATTTTAGCTTTTTTTCTATTTTTTTTGCTATTTCTCTTTGTTTGTCATTTAAGATAACTTCAAAATCAAATAATGATATTATATTATTTTCTATTTTTATAATATTTTCTGTAGATAATTTTTCTAATAAGATATCCATTTCTCTAGTCTTAAAATTACTTTCTACCTTAGACCTTACTTCTTCTTTTAACATACCTTTTCTCAATCTATACTTCTTATGGTACTCACTTAAAAGATTTATTGTACTTTCCTTTAGTTTATTGTATTGATTTATATGCATGTACATGTTTCCAATAAGCAATACTTTATTTTCTGATATAAGTATCTCAATAGCTTTTTTTACATGCTCTTCATGAGCACCACTATAACTCATTATTTCTTTTAGATTTGGATAATTTTTTAGATTTCTCTTTAAGTATTCTTCTATTATATCTTTAAGTTCACCTTTTTCTTTTATTTTTAATCCCTCTATAACTTTTTCATCAAATCTCTTATGCTTTTTAGGAGATGGGTCAATTATCACACCTCCACCTATAGTTTCCATTGGAGAATAACGTCTGACAACAAAAGTATCACCCTTCTTAGATACTATACTTTCTTCAAGTCTTAATTGAACATATCCATTCTCTCCGTTTTCAATTAAATCTTTATCTAGTGGAACTGCTCTACAAAGTATTTCTCTAGTCCCATGATACAATCTCAATCTATCCCAATGCTTTATCCCTTTTTCTAGATGATTTACCAATGATAATTTCACATCTAACATCATTGATTCTTCTAATGAATTTGGAGCAGCCAAAACATCTCCTCTTTTTATATCATCTACCTTTACATTTGATATGTTGATTGCTGTTCTTTGTCCTGCATAAGCTGTATCTTTACTTTCCCCATGAACTTGTATACTTCTTATCTTTGTTTTTAATACTTGTGGATATATAACCAAGTCATCCTCTATACTTATCTTTCCTTCTATTAATGTACCTGTTATTACAGTACCAAATCCCTTTATAGAAAATACTCTATCTATATTAAGTCTTGCTGGAGAATTTTCGTTTTTATCTTCTATTGCCTCACTCATCTTATCTATTTTTTCAATAAGAGTATTTATTCCTTTTTTAGATACAGAATCAACTTCAATTATTTCTGCACTTTCAAGAAAAGTACCTTTTATTTTTTCACAAACATCCTCTTTTACTAGTTCTCTAAATTCTTCGTCTACAGTATCAGATTTAGTCAAAACTACTATTCCATTTTTTATATTTAAAAAACTTAAGATGTCTAAATGCTCAACTGTCTGTGGCATAACACCCTCATCTGCTGCTACAACAAGTAAAACTATATCAAGTCCTGATGCTCCAGCTAGCATGTTTTTTATAAATTTTTCATGTCCTGGTACATCTACGATACCAGCCCTTCTATTGTTTGGTAAATCAAAATAAGTAAACCCTAAATTTATTGATATACCTCTCTTTTTTTCTTCATCCAAGGTATCAGTTTCTCTTCCAGTCAATGCTTTTATAAGAGTTGTTTTTCCATGGTCTATATGACCTGCTGTTCCAATTACTACGTTTTTCATTTTTTGCCCCCTATCAAAGCTTCAATGCTTTTAATTTTCAATTAAAATTAATAGTATTACTATATCAAATTTAGTTAATTAAAGGCTTTTCTTAATTCCTCAACTACTACATCAAATTCATCATCAAATATAGTTCTTACATCTAAAACATATTTATTATCATATACTCTAGCTATTATATGAGCTTCACTGAGTCTTAATTTTTTTTCTAAAGATGATACATTCATATGCTCAGGAGTTATTGTTATTACCTTTGTGGCTATTGTTTCAAGAGGCATAGACCCTCCTCCTACCTGAGAGAATCCATCTTCTATGTTTATCTTAGCATTTAGATTTAAGGCAGTTATTTTTTCAAATAATTTATTTGCCTTTGCTTCTAATTCTTCAATGTTATATGTCAACATTTTTAAAGTAGGTATGTTTTCCACAGCCTTTGTTTCGTCTAGGTACATCCTTAAAGTTGCTTCAAGTGCACATATTGTAAGCTTATCGACTCTAAGAGCTCTAGTAAGTTGATTTTTCTTCATTTTTTCTATATACTCTTTTTTCCCAACTATAATACCTGCTTGTGGCCCACCAAGCATTTTATCTCCACTAAAAGTAACTACATCTGCACCTTGTCTTATAGAATCTAATACAGTTGGTTCATAAGATAATCCATATTTTGATAAATCTATAAATACTCCACTTCCTAGGTCTTCTATTACAGGTAACTTATATTTTTTACCCAAATTAACTAGTTCTTCGATAGATACACTCTCTGTAAATCCCATAATTCTATAGTTACTTGTATGAACTTTCATCAATACATTAGTTTCTTCTGTAATAGCTTCTTTATAATCTTTTAAGTGTGTCTTATTAGTTGAGCCTATTTCCACTAATTCTGCACCACTAAGAGCCATTATACTTGGAATTCGGAAAGAACCTCCTACTTCCACTAACTCTCCACGTGATACAATTGCTTCTCCTCCTTTTGCCATTGTACTAAGTACAAGAAGCACTGCTGCTGCATTATTATTTACAACTAGTACATCTTCTGCACCAGTAAGTCTTTTTATTGTATTAGTTAAATGAGAATATCTTGAGCCTCTTTCTCCATTATCCAAATCATATTCCAAGTTTGAATATCTTGAAGCAGCACACCATAATTCATCTTTTATATCTTCACTAAGTAAAGACCTCCCCAAATTTGTATGAATAACTGTACCAGTTGCATTTATAACTTTTTTTAATGATAATGAGTAATTTAATTTAACTCTCTCTATTGAAGATTCTATTATCTCATCAAATTCTATTGTTACAGAATTAGATGCATCCTCTTTTAATCTTAAAATAAATTGTCTCTTAAAATCTATCACTTCTCTTACAGATTCTAAAACTAAACTTCTAGGATATTCCTCTATTATTTCTACTATTCTATTATCACTTAATACTTCATCAACTGAAGGTAACATTGCAAATAATTCTCTTTTGCTCAAAATAATCACTCTTTCTCTACATATAATATTTTATAAAACTTTAATATATTTTTCCCCTTTTTTCACTACAGAACCTATGATTTTTGCTTCTATTGCTCCATTTAACTTCATATCTCTTACAAGTTCTTCTGCTAATTCTTCTTTTACAGAAATCAATAACCCTCCAGAAGTTTGTGGGTCATATAAAATATCTTGAACTGCAACTTCTACATCTCCTACAATTTCTACATCTTTTGATACATAATGCATGTTTTTATACATCCCAGCAGGTATGATTCCCATTTCTGCCATTTCTACAGCACCCTCGATAATTGGAACATGCTTTGAATCAATTTCAATACTCACTTCAGAAGCTTTAGCCATTTCTAAAGCATGCCCAAGTAAACCAAATCCAGTGATATCTGTAACTGAATTTACATCAATTTTATCAAAACTCATTGCTGCATATTTATTTAAATGTATCATTATTTCTACTACTTTGTCACATACATGTTGTTCTACCATACCTTCTTTCATGGCTGTATTTAATACACCCACACCAATTGGCTTTGTTATAACTAACTTGTCGCCAGGCTTTGCAGTAGCATTTGATAAAACTTTATTTGGATTTACAATTCCAGAAACTGAAAGACCATATTTAGGTTCTTGGTCATCTACAGTATGCCCTCCGACTAATAGTGCACCACTTTCTTTTACTTTATCAAATCCACCTTTTAATATTTCTGCAAGTACATCCATATCATGACATGATGGAAAACAAACAATATTCATTGCAACTAAAGGCTTTCCTCCCATAGCATATACATCTGATAGTGAATTTGATGCAGCAATTTGACCAAATACAAATGGGTCATCTACCATTGGTGTAAAGAAATCCAGTGTTTGAATAAGTGCCATATCATCATTTAACTTATACACAGCAGCATCATCTGCTGTATCTAATCCTACTAATAAATTTTCTATATTATCATTTTTAGGCAGTTGAGATAAAACTGATGCCAGAACCTCTGGCCCTATTTTAGCTGCTCATCCACCTGCTGTTGTCATCTCTGTAAGTTTTTTTTGTTCCTTCTTCATAAAAGTACCTCCTTTACTAAATTTCCGCATATACACACATATACATACATATTTATAATACCATATCTATAAGTGAGTTTTGTATTATATTTTTAGTCTATACAAATTAAATCTTTTAGATTTTCGTATTTTTTATCTCCTATCCCATTCACATTTTTTATATCTTCAATTGAATCAAATTGTCCATTTTCTTCTCTATGTTGTAAAATTTTATTAGCTGTAGCTTCTCCAACTCCAGGTAAAGCATCCAGTTCTTCTAATTTTGCTGTGTTTATATTTATTTTTGATTTATCAGATAGATTTTTATTATTTTTACTTTCAGATTCATTTTTAGGTTCGTTTTCTAGACTTGGCTTATTAGAATCGCTGTTGCTTGTAACAGATATTGTTTCTCCTATTTTAGGTATTATGTAATGTTGTTCATCTTCTAACTTTAGTGATAAATTAATTCCATTTAAATCAGCTTCTTTTGTTGTTCCACCTAATAATTCTACAGCATCATAAAGTCTCTTATCTGATTCTATAGTTACAATCCCTGGTCTATTCACTGCTCCACTTATGTATATAGTTATTTTATTAATTTGAATATTTTTATCTATTTTCCCCTCATATTTATTATGCTTATTTACTTCATTTTTAACTATTTTGTCTACCTTATCTGTTTTTTTATTATGTGAATTATTTTTACTTACAACATAAATATCTTCTTTGAAGACATCTAACCGATTAATGATTATTGCTGACAATGTTAAAAAACATACCATAGAAAACAAAATAATTTTTACCTTTTTTTTCATATATTAATCACTCCTTCATTTTAATTATTGACAAAAATATGCTATACTAAAAGATGAATTTAAATTTTGGAGGCTCACAATGAAAAGAAATTTATCACTTTTATTAATCTGTTTCTTGATATTTGCTTCATTTTTAGGAAGTTCTAATATATCTTTTGCAGATGATGAACCAGCTATAGTTGCCAAACATGCCGTTTTAATGGACTATGAAACTGGAAAAATATTGTATAATAAATCTGGAGATTCTAAGCTTTATCCAGCTTCAACAACTAAGGCATGGACAGCTTGTTTAGTTCTGAAAAAGGTTAAGAATTTAAATCAAGTAATAGAAATTAAAAACCTACCTCAGATAGAGGGTTCTAGTATGTACTTGAAAGAAGGCGAAGCTTTCACTGTAAGACAATTATTAAACGCTCTTTTGATTCATTCTTCTAATGATGCTGCCTTTGTATTAGCTAGATATGTTGGTGAAGGAGATGTACAAAAATTTGTTGACCTTATGAATTCTGAGGCAAAAGATATTGGAGCTACTGGCACTCATTTTAACAATCCTCATGGATTACCAGACCCAAATCATTACACTACAGCTCATGATATGGCTCTTATGGCCAGAGAAGCTATGAATAATGATGTTTTTAGACAGATTGTAAAAACTAAGTCACTTAAGTTTGATGCTACAAAAGCATACCCTTATGAAAGATATTTTGTAAATACTAATAAATTTTTAACATCACATGATAAGATTACATATAAAGGTCAATCTATAGATATAAAATACGATATAGTTGATGGTATAAAAACAGGATATACTGATGCTGCTGGTAAATGTCTTTTATCTAGTGCAGTAAAAGATGGAAGAAGAGTCATTGCTGCTGTATTTAATTCAACTAATTACGATTTATATTTAGATTCACGCATCTTAATTGATTATGGATTTGATAACTTTAAATGCGCTACTATTGTTGATAAAGAAAAATATACTGATACTAAAAAAGTATTATTTACAAAACAACATGAATTAATTTATGAACCAAAATATAGTTATAAGATAACTTTAGGACAAAATGAGTCTCAAGGTGACTACAATACTAAAACTGAACTAGATAAAATTGATTTACCTGTAAAAAAAGGTACTAAGGTTGGTACTTTAAATATATATAATAGTGGTAAGCTAGAAAAGAGTATAGATTTAGTTGCAAAAAATAACCTTGATAGTAGTCTTCCATTTATAACTGAAAATAAAACTTTGATGCTTTCTATTAAAATTATTATGGCTATTTTAGTACTTCTAGTTATATTTATAATAGCTTCAAATATTAAAAAGAATAATAAAAGAAAGTCTAGAGGAAAAAGAAATATGAGAAAATAGCAATACCACTTATTTATAACACCCTTATCTGCTATAATTATAATGTTTTTTTAAAGAACAATTATCACATAGAAAAGGAGTTCTTAGGAATCCCTTTTCTTTTTTATACAAAAAAGGAGATACCCAAATTTTTATTTTGAGACCTCCCATATAATTACAATTAATCATAATCTTAAGCAAATCTAATTTTTAAATTTTTCTTTTTATAAAATATCATTTTTTTAATTATCTATACTGTATAAAACAACAACCTATATATCAAATTGAAATGTAAAGTTATCAATTAATCTAGTTTTTCCTATGAAAACAGCACTTGCTACAAGTACAGAATTTTCTATATGTTCAACAGGTTGTAATGTCTCACTATCTACAATTTCAACATAATCTATTTTTGTTGAATCTTCAGAATTTATTTTAGATGTTATTAATTCTTTTATTTTTTTTACATCTAGATTTCCTTTTGCCAGTTCTTCTTTTGCCAAGCTTAGGCTTTCATTTAAAACTAAAGCAGTTTTTCTTTCTTCTTTTGAAAGATATGTATTTCTTGAGCTTTTTGCTAAACCATCTTTTTCACGAATTATAGGGCATCCTATTATTTTTGTGTCTATATTCAAATCTTTGACCATCCTTTTAATTACTGCTAATTGTTGAGCATCTTTCTCTCCAAAATAAGCTTTATCAGGAGTTACTATATTCAGAAGTTTTGAAACAACTAGGCATACACCACCAAAATGAACAGGTCTTTTAGAACCACAAAGAAAATCTGTAAGTCCAGACACATCTATGGTAGTACAATTGCCTTTCAAATACATTTCTTCTGATGATGGGTTAAAGACTACTGATGCACCACTATCTATACAGCATTTAAAATCTTTTTCTATATCTCTCGGATAACTGTTAAAATCTTCATTTGGTCCAAACTGAGTTGGATTTACAAATACACTTACTACTACCTTATCATTTTCTTTTACAGCTTTTTTAATAAGGCTTTGATGTCCTTCATGTAAAAATCCCATAGTAGGAACAAGTCCTATAGAATAGCCAGTTTTTTTCCAATCTTTAATTATATTTCTTAGTGATTGTATTTCTTTTACAAGCATTTTGTACCATCCTTAATCTTAGTATAATTTTTCTAATTCAGATTCATTTATTGAAAAGCTATGTTTTTCTTGTGGAAATACGCCAGTTTCAACTTCTAGTATGTAATTTTTAATTGAATCTTTCATTATATCTCCTATATTTGCGTATTGCTTTACAAATTTAGGTACAAAATCTCCAAACATCCCCAACATATCTTGATAAACTAAAATTTGACCATCACAATTAATTCCTGCTCCTATCCCTATTGTGGGAATTGAAATAGAATTAGTCACCTTCTCAGCTATTTTAGCAGGAACTCCTTCAAGGACAATAGAAAATGCTCCTGCTTTTTCTATTAATTTAGCATCTTCAATAAGTTGTTTTGCTGTTTCACTAGTATTTCCTTGAACCTTAAATCCACCAAATGAATTTACAGATTGAGGTGTTAGTCCTAAATGGCCCATTACAGGTATTTGAGCATTTACAATGTTTTTTATTTGTTCTATAACGTTTGAGCCACCTTCTAATTTTACAGCATGTGCCCCACCTTCTTTTACAAGTCTGCCAGCATTTTTAACAGCCTCTTCTGTAGAAACATGGTAAGATAGAAATGGCATATCACTTACAATTAAGGCATTTTTGGCACCATTTTTTACAGCTTTTGTATGATATATAATTTCATCTATAGTAACAGATAGAGTGTTTTCTTCACCTTTTACGACCATTCCTAATGAATCTCCTATTAAAATACCATTTATATTACATTCATCCATTATTTTTGCTATTGAGTAATCATAAGCAGTAAGCATAGATAGCTTCCTTCCATCACTTTTAGCATTTTTAAAAGTCAGTATAGTATTTTTCATTGTTTTTTCCTCCTAAAATTTTGTAAATCTCTTTATATTTTTCAGATTTACTCATTAAATCTTCGACTGCATTTTCTATAGAAATATTTTTTGTACATTTTAATGAATCTTCATTTTCCAAGGCTATTATTTTTAGTAGATTTAAGGAGAGTATTTTGTAAATATCTTCATCTTTTTTATCTAATGCTGATAAATGTTTTTTTATTGGTGTTATATCACCACGAACAACAGGTCCAGTAAGGGATTTAGTAAATCCCTTATCAAGTATATTTTCTATATTTATTTTGACCAAAGGATTTATAGCTTTTAAAGCTTCTTCTTCAGATAGACCCAATTTAATAAAGTAACTTACTCCTACATATAGTAAAGATAACACTAAATTTGAAACTAAAACATTGGCCACATGATAAGTGGATGAAGTATTTTTATCTCTTATGAAAAACCGATTTCCTAGGCTATTTATAAAATTTTGAATAAATAAATCATCTTTTTCATTATCACCTTCTATGGAAAAACAAATGTCTTTCATTTTTTTAATATCAGTATTTTTATTGGAAAATGCAAATATAGGATGGACAGAATAAATTAATGCACCTGCTTTTTTTGAACAGAACAATATACTAGATTTTAAAGAGCCACTTGTGTGGCAAATGTATTTATGTTTTAAATTAAATTTGGAAAGTTTTTTGTCTATGATTTCAATAGAATCATCTGATGTTGTAATAAATAATATATCATTTTCATAAATAATGTCTTTCAAGTTACTATAAATCTTTGTTTTTGTTAAATCTGTTGATTCTAATAAAGATAATTGATTTCTTCCATAAAAGCCCGTTACACAATAATCTTTTGACAAAAAATAATTTGCTAAAGATGTCCCAACTTTTCCAGAACCAATAAATCCTATTTTAATAGTATCACCTCCAACTTGTGATACAACATCTTAATTTCCAATCTCATTCATGAAGATATGAGTTATATAAGACAAAATAATTAAAAACATTTAAAGTATAGTTCTTATAACAAGATACCATCCATGAATATTCTACCATTTAAATAAAAAATTGACAATTAATTCTACAAAAATTAAGTTAATATGTTTTTATTTATGTTTTCTTATTTTACTAAAAATGCACTTAACTTAAAAATAATTAAAATAATATTTTTCAATAATCTCTTTAACATTTTATTTTTGTTAAAAAATAAAAATGTGCTCCTTCCTTGTATATTGTGATATTTTTACTACCACAACTTTTTGGAAGAATGCACACTTTATTTCACACACTCAACACATATTGAATATGTATTCTCAAACTTATTAAATTATATATTTATGTATTTTTCTGTTTTTGCTTATCGTTAAGTTTACATTTTGAACAGTTTCCTAGACATTCATCAACCATATCTAGACATTCATTAAATGCTACCTTACTACTATTTTTATGTCTTACAATTAGTATATCCTGTTTTTTAGCCTGAGACTCAACTGTTCTAGACATCTTATGTGAAACTGTTGATGTAAGTATAACAACAGCATCAGGTTTTCCTATAGAGTTATTTAATTTAGATGACATAGTAGTATATACTTTTGTTTTATAACCTTTTTTCTTGGCCATAACCATATAATCTTTTTCCATTCTTTCATGGCCACCAATCACTAATAAGTTCATTAGACTGCCTCCCGCCTTATTTGATATTGATTTTCATTATTATTTATACTATATATAATAATATCTAAAAATAATTTTGTCAATACTTATTGATATTAATTATCATTTTAATAATAGAAGGTTTTATTTTTAGTAACTTTTTAGTGTTAATAAATTTAAATTTATTGGCTCTAAAAGTTATTGATATTGCATTATAAATAATGTTTTGTATAATAAAAAGCTGTGAGTTTTAATGATACCACTCATTAAAATTCACAGCTTTTAAAACTTAATATCCTATATTATTTTAAATTCTTTTTTATTCCTTTGTTTAATATACTTTCATAGTTAATAAAGTCATAAATATCTTCCTTAAATTCATCTGAAAACTTATGTAATTCTTCTAGTGTCAAATCTTCTATTGCTTTTTTATTATCTTCACAATATATTACAATACTTCCAACAATTCCATGTGCATCTCTAAAGGCAACATTATTTTTAACTAGATAGTCAGCAACTTCTGTAGCATTTAAAAACCCATTTTTAACTGCTTGTTTCATTTTATCTTCATTTACCTTTAATGTAGCTATCATTCTCTCCATTATTTGTATACACATTTCAAGAGTGTGTACACTATCAAAGAAGCCTTCCTTATCTTCTTGCATATCTTTATTGTAAGCTAGTGGTATACCTTTCATCACTGTAAAAAGACCAAATAAATTTCCATATACTCTACCAGTCTTACCTCTTATAAGTTCTGCACCATCAGGATTTTTCTTTTGAGGCATTATACTACTTCCAGTAGTATATAAATCATCTATTTCAACAAACCCAAATTCTTGAGAACTCCAAAGTATCAATTCTTCACTAAGTCTACTTAAATGCATCATTATAATTGAAAAATCACTCATTAGTTCTAATAAATAGTCTCTATCACTTACACCATCCATAAAATTATCTACAACTTTTTTAAATCCTAATTGCTCACAAGTTATATTTCTATCTATATCATGTGTAGTTCCTGCCAAAGCTCCACAACCTAAAGGTGATTCATCTAATATTTCTATAGCATTTTTTATTCTTTTCTCATCTCTATCAAACATACTATAATATGCCATCAAATGATGTTTAAAAGTTACCACTTGCGCTCTTTGAAGATGAGTATATCCTGGCATCATTACTGAATTTTTATCAGCAACATCTTTTATAGTTTCTTTAAATCCAGATATTAACCCCACTAAATCACTTGCCTTTTCTTTGGCATATAATCTCATATCAACTGCAACTTGGTCATTTCTACTACGAGCTGTATGAAGTTTCTTCCCAACATCACCTATTCTTTGAATCAAGTTTATCTCAGTAAAACTATGTATATCTTCATAATCTCCATCTAATGCCAATTTTCCATTTTCAATATCTTCAAGTATTCCATTTAGACCTTCTGTTATAGCTTTTCCCTCTTCATCTGTTAAAAGCCCACATTTTACTTGCATATAGACATGTGCTATACTTCCTTCGATATCTTTTTTGTATAGTATACAGTCATACCCAAAAGATTTATTAAATTCTTCCATAAGTTGATTTTCAGCTTTTCTAAAACGTCCACCCCATAATTTCATATTTTTCACCTCATATTTTAATTTTTTATATTTTAATTATAATATTTTTACTTTAGCTAAAAATAAAAAATCTCTTGGTCAAAAAGACCAAGAGACGAAATATTCCGTGTTACCACTCTAGTTGATAAACTATGTTTACCCACTCTATTCTCTTAAGGCGAGATTACCTATTACCATACTGAATTTCAAGTAATATTCTCCAAAGCTCTATTCAATATAAAGTATTATCATTAGGCTTACACCATCCCTAACTCGCTGAGACCTGCTTTATATCTACTCTCTTCTTCACTGAATCTAAATTTTTATATTTTACCTATTTGTATTATAATTACTATCTATAAAATAGTCAACCTATTTTTTCCTTTAAATGCCTTTTTTAAGAACTAAGTGACTCTTTTAACTCAAAAAACTTATAAATTGCTTTTGCAACTCCACTCTCTTGATTGCTATCTGTCACATAATCAGCCTCTTGTTTAATCAATTCTTCTGCATTTCCCATAGCTACACCAAGACCAGCAAATTGTATCATTTCTATATCATTGTAATTATCTCCAAATGCAATTATATCTTCTCTATCTATATTCATTTTTTCAGCTAAAATTTTAACCGCATTGCCTTTATCAACACCAGTATTCATAACTTCAATATTATTTGGCCAAGAAGAAGTTATTTTTATGCCTTGAACTTTTTTTAATTCTTTTCTTATTTCGTCTAAAATAGCTGGATTTTTTTCTTCTATTATTACAAACTTTAATATGTCATTTTTAGAAATCTCTTCTCTTAAATCATCCCTTATAATTACTTCTGTTTCAGAGCCCAAAAACACACTTATTCTATCTTCACGCCCTTCTATTTTTTTTGAAAGCATGGAATCTATACTATTACATTGATAGTAAATATTATATTTGTCTAACACATCTAAAATATCTAGACATGTTTTTGTATCAATTTTATTTGAATATATTATATTTCCATTTTGTTCCCTTATCAATGAGCCATTACAAGCTATTATTGGCATATCTTCTTTAAGAAAATCTACATTGCATTTAGCTGAATCGAAAGTTCTTCCTGTTGCTAAAGTTACATTAATACCACTTTTAATAACTTTTTGCAGTGCAATTTTATTTTCATCAGTAACTTTATGGTTATTTCCTAATAAAGTTCCATCCATATCTGTTACAATCAATTTATATCCCATCATCCAACTCCATAACATTTTATTGTATACTTATATTTCCTTAATCTAATTTAAAGAATTACCCTTATTAAATTATATCATAACTTTACACTTAAACTATTCCAATTTATAAAATTAATAACATTCCTATACTTCCATATCAAGGCAAAATAAATCGTTTCTTGTAGTATTTTTCTGAATATTTTCAATTTATAGTCTTATAATGCTAGAAATTTTACAATATATGATATATAATCATATTAAATAAAGTGAGCAATTATAATATTTATATTTGTTTTTTACTATTATGTATTTTCACAATATTTTAAATCTAGCAACTTTTTTAACATTTATTATTGACTAAATAAGGAGTGATAAGCTATGAAATTAAAAATTAACAAAGCTATTGAAATGCAGTTGAAAAAAAGTTATGCCATAGAATCTGGTCATTGCGAAGATGTATTTGAGATAGATTGTGGCGAAGGTATAAATACAGTATCTTTCTCAAATAAAGCTGTAGAAGCTTTTAATGCTTTAGAATTTGATATGATAAGAGGATACCCTCATTCAATTAGTCTAAAAAACAATATAGTTGATTATTGGAAAGACTTTACAGCACTAACTACTGATAGAATTTGTCTAGCTGATGGTTCTATACATGTTATTTATCTTTTAAATAGATTATTTATTGAAAAAGGAGATAAGGTTTTAGGATATTCACCTCAATTTTCAGAATATGAAACAGATATAAAAATGCATGGTGCTACTTATGACTATGTTCTTTTAAAGAAAGAAAATAATTTCAAGTTTAATGAAAAGGAATTTATTGAAAAAATAAATTCAGAATATAAATTAATTTACATAGATAACCCAAATAATCCTACTGGACAAATTATACCTCTATCATCAATTGAAAATATAGTAAAAGAGGCAGCAAAATATGATATAGCTGTTATGATAGATGAGGCTTATGGTGAATATATGCCAAAAGAAAATTCAGCTGTAAAACTTTTAAATGATTATGGCAATGTAATTGTTCTAAAAACATTCTCAAAAGGTTTTGGTTTGGCTGGACTAAGAGCAGGATATGCAGTTCTTCCTGAACAACTTGTTAATCCTATTAAAAAGATTTCTACTCCTTACGAAGTATCTGAAATCTCTCGTAGTATTGCAGCTAATTTATTAGATGATGTTCAATTTATAGAAGAATTAAAAGAAAAAACAAAAGCTATAAAAAATCAACTATTGATTCCATGGAAAAACCTTAACATAGCTGAGACTAGTGATACTGTATCTATAATGACAGTTGAACATAAAAATAAAGATATAAATTTACAACAAGAATTTGCAAAATTAAAAATAAGAGTTATATCTGGTAGCGATTTTACTGGACTTGATAAAAACTTTATAAGATTTAGAATGCCTGAAGAAAAAGAACTTCCTGAGGTTATAAAAGCATTCCAAATAATCGATAATCTAGAATAAATCTAACTATATAAGGGACATATTGATAAAATCAATATGTCCCTTTAGTTTAGTATTTTTAATTATTCTACAATATTTCTATTCATTAATTTATTAAGTTCCATCAATATTGATGAAAGTAATGCTAAACCTAAACAAATTCCTAATTCATATAAACCAAATACTGTTGGTATAGAGAATATCCCTCTCAAAACTGGCATTAATGTTAAAGAGTAAAGTCCAAAACATATTAAAACTGCTCCTATAACATATTTATTACTAAAAAAGCCTAGTTTTACTATTGTCTGATTATTAGAACGTGCAGGCAATGTTTGCATTATTCTCGCTAATATTAAAGTTGAAAACGCCATCGCTACACCAAGTTCTGGTGACACTTGTAATCCTATATATTGTGCAATTATTGTAACTATACCAATTATACAACCTCTTATAGCCACTGCTTTTAATGTTCCTCCTGCTAATATACTTTCATCTGGATGTCTAGGAGGTTTATTCATTATATTTTTTTCTGATTTTTCAAATCCTAATGCTATTGCTGGCAAAGAGTCGTTTACTAGGTTTATAAATAAAAGTTGTAAAGCTGTAAATGGGTTCGACCATCCTGCAAATACTGCAAACAAGATAGCCACTATAGCACCCAAGTTTCCTGCAAATAAATAAGTTATTGCTTTTATTATATTGCTATATACTGTTCTACCAACTTCAACAGCATTTACTATACTTGCAAAGTTATCATCAACTAAGACCATAGCAGAAGCATCTTTTGCTACATCAGTACCACTTCCCATACCTATACCTATATCTGCTTGTTTTAAAGCTGGTGCATCATTGACACCATCACCAGTCATAGCAGTTATGTTATTCTTATGTTGCCATGCTTTTACTATACGAATTTTGTTTTCTGGTGAAACTCTGGCATATACACTTATATCTTCTAATTTTTTATTTAATTCTTCTTCACTTAATGCATCCAACTCTTTTCCAGTAAGTGCTAAATCTCCATCTTCCATTATACCTATTTCTTTTGCAATTGCTGCTGCGGTTGTTTTGTGATCTCCAGTTATCATAACTGTTTTTATGCCAGCGCTCTTTGCTTCTTTTACTGCGTCCATTACTTCTTCTCTTGGTGGGTCTATCATTGCCATTATCCCAACCAATATCATATCATGTTCGTCATCAATTGAAGGTGTAAAACCTTCTTCTGGAACATCTTTTATTGCAAATGCTAATACTCTAAGTGCTCTATTTGAAAACTCTTCATTTTTATTCTTGTATTCTTCTATTATCTCATCTGTTATGTCTACTTTTGAGCCATTTTTTAAAGCATATTTACATCTGCTAAATACAATATCTGGAGCACCTTTTGTAAACATTATATAATCTCCATATATACTATTTACTGTAGACATAAGCTTTCTATCTGAATCAAATGGTATTTCATTTATTCTAATATATTTACTTCTTAATCTATCATAATCTAAATCATTTTTGCTTGAATAATTTATTAGTGCAACTTCTGTTGGGTCACCTACTTCTTTTCCATCACTAGTTATATGAGAATCATTACATAATGTAGAAACCATAGTCAACAATTTAGCATGATAAGAATAATTTATATTTTCTTTATTAAGCTCATCATTGTTAGTTCCATACATATAACAGTCCACAACTGTCATTTTATTTTGTGTAAGAGTACCTGTTTTATCAGTACATATGACACTTGTTGAACCTAAAGTCTCGACAGCTGGTAATTTTCTTATTATAGCTTGTTTCTTTGCCATACTGTTTGTTCCAACAGCCAGCACTATAGTAACTATTGATGATAAAGCTTCTGGTATTGCTGCTACTGCTACTGCTACAGAAAACATGAATGAATCGAGAATAATTTGTGTCATTTCTCCATTTCCAGCCATCATATAATTTCTTGCTACCTGAATTATAAATATTAAGAGTGCAAGTACTACAATACCTACACCAAGCTTTTTACTAAAAGCTTCTATTTTTTGTTGTAATGGTGTCAACTTATTTTCCGCAGTTTCTAAAAGACCAGCTATTTTACCCATTTCAGTATTCATACCTGTTCCAGTTACTACAAATGAACCTCTACCATAAACGACTACAGCACCACTAAATACCATGTTTTTTTGGTCACCTAAACTTACATCTTCGCTTATTTTTTCTGTATGTTTTAGAACTGGTTCTGATTCACCAGTTAACATCCCTTCTACAACCTTTAATGATTGTGCTTCTATAAGTCTTCCATCTGCTGGTATGTAATCACCAGCTTCTAAAAATACAATATCTCCAACTACTAAATTTTTTGCTGGAATTGTCATTTTCTTATTATCTCTTATTACCTTTGCATTTGGTGCAGATAAATTTTTCAAACTTTCTAATGAACTTTCTGCTTTTTTTGTTTGTACAACTCCTAAAACAGAGTTGATAATAATAACTGCAAAAATTATTATTGACTCTACAGTTTCACCTAAAAATATTTGTACTAAAGCAGCTATCAATAGAATTATTACCAGTGGGTCTTTAAAACTTTCTAAGAAAAGCTTATACGTAGGAACCTTATCTGCTTCCTTTAATTCATTAGTTCCATTTTTTTCTAATAGCTCTTCTGCTCTTTCCTTGCTCAAACCATTTAAGCTTGAGTCTAAATTTTTAATTATTTCTTGATAAGTACTTTTGTAAGACATTTGTTGCCCTCCTCTTTAATAAATTTATTTTATGTTTGGGGACTCTTATGTATACTTGAAATTTTAAATTTTTTAAATAAAAAATTCCTTGAATAAAAAAAGACCCCAAAACAAACATACTTAATGCTTATTTTGAAGGTCTTGCTATCAAGGAATTCCTTGTTAATTAACCGAGTATCTCTACTGTCCTGACGATTAATTACCACTTTCGTGTAAGCTACTCCCCTTCGAGTAGTTATCTTTAATTGTATTTACATTATAACACCTTACATAATTAATAGTCTAGATTATTTTTTATTTTAACCTAAATTTAACAAATTATGGCTTAATCTATATGTAAATATTCTTCTAGTGTTAGATTGTTCATTGCAAAGTTTTTACTGTGTTCAGTTCCAACATATCTATAGTGCCATGATTCATACATGTATCCTGTTATGCTTTCTTTTCCCTCTGGATATCTAAGTATAAATCCATACTTATATGCATTTTCGTACAGCCACTTAGCTTCTTTTGTATTATTAAATTTTTTATTTGCCCAACAAGATTGGTCGTCTCCTCCAATATCAAATGCAAGTCCAGTTTGATGTTCACTTTCTCCTGGCTTAGCTGAAAATCTGTTTGCTTCCTTCTCACCATGTTTCTCTGCATATGTGTTGAATAAATTTTCTTGATATTTATAACTTCTATATGTACTGAAGGCTTTTAGATTTAATCCTGCTTTTTGAGCCTCTTTATTCATTTTATAAAAAGCATCTTTTGCTTCATTACTTTCTTGTGGAGAATAGTCTTCAGGTAAGCTATACTTTTTGTTTGCTACTACAATATTATTTATTGATAAAACGTTCACACCTTTTCTATACTTACTTATTTCATATGCCATGATTTTATTTTCTCCACTAGATATATTAATAAACATTTTTGCGAAAACTAGAAAAAATGCAAAAACTATAATCAAGCCTCTTTTCTTTTTCATATACTGCACCCCCATAATTTAGATTTAATATCTAAAAAATTTAAAGACATTTTACTTCATAGTATAATCATATCATTAATTTATTGCAAATTCTTTAAACAATTCTTAAGAAACTCTTAAATTCTTCTTTATGTTACTAAAACTAACAATATTTTTTCAATTTTTTTATATCACAGGTCCAGATATTGATTTTTTTTCCAAATGATGTATAATGTATTTATGGAAACTTTAAAGTACTACTTAGTACTTATCGTTTTTACATGAAAGGAGATAGCCAATTGACTGACAAACAAAAACTTATTATAACTATTGCTCAAAGAATCTTTGACCAAAAAGGTTTTCAAAATACTTCAATACTAGATATTGTAAAAGAATGTAAAATGTCTAAAGCTACTTTTTACAAACATTTTGAAACTAAAGAAAGTTTTATCTGTGAAATAATTAATTATTATGACGAAAAATTTTTAGAAATTATACATTCTATTAATGAAAACAATGATATTCATCCATCTGAAAAATTAAAAAGAAAAATAATAGCTGTATGGGGAAATATTTTTTCTAGAACTACTATAAATACTTATGTTAGGGAAAATTTTTCTGAAGTGCAACGTAAAACGACAAGTAAGTTACAAAAAAAATCTCGAGCTAATTTATTAAATGAATATAAGCTGAGTTTATTTGATAATTATGGCGACAAAATAGAAAACATTCTATTTGATTTAGTTTTCTTACTAGATGCTCTAATTCACCAGTTTACATATATTATTCATATACAAAAAAGAGAAATAAATGTATACTTTATTGCTGAATTTACTATACAAATGCTTGATTTAGTTGTAGAAAATGCGGATAACCTAAATCCTTTAATTGAAAAATCAATGTTTTTATATGAACAAGAAGATGAAGCTTATTCTTCTCTTTATAGTAAATCATTATTTTTTAAAACAATAGAGGATATAGAAGAGCTAATCAAAACAAACACTTCTCTTGTTGAAAACCCTAAGTTACTAGAAGCATCAAAAAAATTATATGAAGAAGGAAAAAATCAACTATATGATTCTTTAATTATGGATGCAATGATTACATATCTAGAAAAAGAAGACATTTTGAGACCAAAAGTACTTTTATTGAATAGTATTAAAAATCAATTAAAAAAGGAGACGTTATAAACTATGGAAATACAAAGTAATAGCAAAAACAATAAAAAAGGAAATTTGATAATAGCAATCGTAATGACTGGTGCTTTTATAAGCTCTCTTAGTCAAACATTACTGGCAACTGCACTTCCCAATATAATGTCAGATTTTAAAATTACTGCTGATGTTGGTCAGTGGTTAACTACGATTTATCTACTTATTGCAGGTATCATTATTCCTACAACAGCTTACTTGATAAATAGATTTAGTACTCGAAAATTATTTATTACATCAATGACTATCTTTTCTTTAGGATGTGTTATTGCACTTTTCTCTCGTGATTTTTCAACTATGTTGATTGCTCGTGTGTTACAAGCAGTAGGTTCTGGCTCTTTAATGCCACTTTTACAAGTTATTATATTATATTTATGTCCTATAGAAAAACGTGGTACAGCTATGAGTCTAGTTGGTATTACAGTGGGATTTGCTCCAGCAATAGGACCAACTTTATCTGGATGGCTAGTAGATTCATTTGGTTGGCATAGTTTATTTTTGCTTCTTTCACCTATAGCTATATTAGATGTTATACTTTCATTTATATTATTAAAAAATGTTGGAGAAGCTCAGAAACTAAAACTGGATATACCTTCAATAATACTATCTTCTTTAGGTTTTGGTGGTTTATTGATTGGGTTTACTAATCAAGGTAATTATGGCTGGACTAATAGTGCAACATATCTACCAATAATATTAGGAATTGTATCATTAATTTTGTTTACATGGCGTCAATTAAAATCTAAAGAACCATTCTTAGAACTAAGAGTTTTTAAAAATAAACCATTTCTTATTTCTACATTATTAATTATGATTGTATATGCTTCAATGATGTCTGCTACATTAATGATACCTCTATATATTCAATCTGTAAGGGGATTCTCTGCACTTGCTTCAGGTTCTTTAATGATGCCTGGTGCTATACTAATGGTTGCATTAAATCCAGTTGCAGGACGTCACCTAGATAAATATGGTCCTCACGCTCTATCAATATTAGGAACTGGATGCTTATTTTTAGGAACTTTATCTTTTGCGTTTTTAGGCAAAGATACATCTTTAATTCATATATCATTAATGTATTGTATTCGTATGATTGGTATTTCAATGGTTCTAATGCCATTAACTACATGGGGAATTAAAACACTAGATAGAGAACTTATATCTCATGCTACAGCAATTAATAGTACACTTCGTCAAATATCTGGTGCTATAGGCTCTGCTGTACTTATTACTATAATGACAACTGCTACTAAAAAAGCTCACATGAGTTCAGCTATCCTGTCTAATATCCATGGAATAGATGTAGCATTTTCAATAGCAGCTACACTTGCATTTATTGGATTAATTGTATCAATATGTTTTATAAAAGAGCGACAAACTGTTAGAAGTTAAAATAAAAAAAGAGATGTTTTAAGATTAAAATCTTAAAACATCTCTTTTTTTCAGTTTGAAAAATATTGTAATCTTATAATACAGCTATTACTTCTATTTCAACTTTAACGTCTTTTGGTAATCTAGCAACTTCTACACAAGCTCTTGCTGGTTTATTTTCTCCAAAATACTCAGCATAAACTTCGTTTATAGCCCCAAATTCATTCATATCTTTTATAAATACTGTAGTTTTAACTACATTTGAAAAATCAGCTCCACTTTCAGCTAATATTGCTTTAAGATTTTTTAGAGATTGAGCAGTTTGAGCTTGTACATCTCCTTCAACTACTTCCATAGTTTCTGGCACAAGTGGAACTTGTCCAGATACAAATAATAAGTTTCCAGCTTTTATAGCTTGAGAATATGGTCCTAACGCTGCTGGTGCATCATTAGTATGTAATACTTCATGTTTCATATTAAAATCCTCCTAATTGGTTAATCTACTATACATAAAATGTATCTTCATACACTATTATACTATTTTTCTTGTATATTATATACACTTTTATTATAATTCTATAATTTTAAAACCTTTTTCTTCTATTGCGTTCTTTATTTTTGCTATATGGTCATAATCTATTGTTTCTAATATAAATTCCGCACTTTGTTTTCCTAGAGCTTCACCTGCTGATAATTTACCTTGATTAGCACTTAAAATATTTCCACCATTCTCACTTATTATTCTAGTTAATTCAGCAAAGTTTCCTGGCTTATCTTCCATAATTGTACTAAATGAATATCTTCTTCCTTCTTTAGCTAGAGCAACACCTATTATTCTATATAATGTATTTATATCTATATTACCACCAGATATTATACACACTACGTTTTCATCTTTTGCTGGTGCATATTTACCACTTAATATTGCAGCTGTACACACAGCCCCTGCACCTTCTGAAACTATCTTTTGACTTTCCATCATAAATAATATTGATTCAGCTATTTCTATTTCTTCAACTACTACTATTTCATCAACTAATTCATTTATTATTTCAAAAGTTAAGTCTCCAGGAGTTTTAACAGCTATACCATCAGCTATTGTACTATCATTAAATGCTGTTGTTACTTTTCCGTTTTTAATTGACTCTTTCATTGAAGGTATATTTGCAGTTTGAACACCAACTATTTTTACATTAGGATTTAATGCCTTTGCTGCAACAGCAACACCAGATATTATTCCTCCACCACCAACTGGGCATAGTATAGTATCAATCTTATTATTTAATTGTTCGAAAATTTCAAGAGATATAGTTCCTTGCCCTGCTATAACATATTTATCATTGAATGGATGTAAGAAAGTTGCTCCTGTTTCTTTTTGTATTTCAACAGCTTTTGCATATGCATCATCATAAACTGCACCATTTAAAACTACTTCTGCTCCATAACCTTTAGTTGCACTAACTTTTGCCAATGGTGCCGTTGCTGGCATTACTATTGTAGATTTTATACCAGTCATTTTTGCGCCTAATGCGACACCTTGTGCATGATTTCCTGCACTTGAAGCTATTACTCCACTTGCTTTTTCTTCATCGGTTAAACTTGCTATTTTATTACAAGCTCCTCTTAATTTAAAAGACCCTGTTTTTTGAAGGTTTTCACATTTATAGAAAACATTCGCTCCTGTTTTTTCGCTAAGTTTAACGCTTTCAAGTAAATCAGTTTTTTTAACTATGTCTTTAATGGTCTCCCTAGCTTCTTTCACATCTGTTAAGGTAACATTTATCATTTTATTCCACTCCCGTAAATCCAATTTTTATTTATTACTTTCTATATAATTCTATATCTTTTTTTTTTAAAAATCAACATGTAAACGATTTTTATAATTTTTTAATTAATCACAAAAAAACTAAAAATACAACAATTGAATACAATAAACATATCTATTCAATTAAGTTAGATTACGCTAAATGATAATATTAAAATAATTTTTACATTTTTATCAAAATAACAGTTTATTCTTTATTATTTTTATTAAAATTTATATTTATATTATTTTACTTAATTAAAAATTGTTTTTTTATTCTCTTTAATAACATTAATATTACCACATCTAACCTAAAATATTTTTATAAACAACATTAAATAAAAAAAGTTTTATTTTATACATTTTCATAATAATAAAACTGTACCTTTTACAACAAATATAACAAAAAAATAAAATACAAGTTAAATTAGAGTTTTATTTTATATAGTAATCATTTTTTATTAAAAGGTATTTTATCTTTTAACATACATTTTATAAAGCTAAATAGAGTTATTATTTTAATTTTATACTTTACTTTTTCTATAAACCTATTATAATTAAAGTATAATCATTTTAGGAACTTGTTTATTTTATTATAAAAATGTGAAACTTATTACATAAGGAGGAATTAAACATGAAAAATAATACTTATAAAGAAATCAAAAACATATATGGAAAAATAAGTCCTTTTGAATTTAAGGACAAATTAATAGATATTGCGAAACATACTGCAAATGAAAATCATAGAGAACTGCTTGATGCAGGTCGTGGAAATCCAAATTGGACTTGTTCAACTGCTAGAGAAGCTTTTTTCACTTTTGGTCATTTTGCGATTACTGAAACACGTTCTAATTGGGATTTAGGACATTTAGCTGGTATGCCTCAAAAAAAGGGCATTAAAGAAAGATTCTTTAAATATATAAATGAAAATATAGATATGCCTGGAGCATACTTAGCTAGAGATATTATAAATTTTGGTATAAATGAACTTGGATTTGATGGCGATGAATTTGTTCATGAACTAGCTGATGGGATTATTGGTGATAATTATCCACTTCCAGATAGAATGTTGCCTCATATGGAAAAAATAGTGCATGATTATTTAGTTCAAGAAATGAAATATGATATATCAGGTAAATATGGTGATGTAGAAATATTCGCTGTTGAAGGTGCTACAGCTGCTATGTGTTATATATTTGATTCATTAATGGCAAATGAACTTTTAAAAAAAGGTGATACAGTAGCTTTAATGACTCCTATATTTACACCTTATCTTGAGATACCTAATCTTCCTCGCTATGATTTTAAAGTTGTAAACATAAACGCAAATGCAGTTGATGAAAAAGGTGCTCATACATGGCAGTATACTAAAAAAGAATTAGAAAAGCTTCGTGACAATTCTATTAAGGCTTTATTTGTTGTTAATCCTAACAACCCTGCATCTATAGCTATGGATGAGACATCTTGTAATAATCTAATAGATGTAATTGAAAATTATAATAAGGATTTAATGATAATATCAGATGATGTATATGGGACTTTTGTAGAAGATTTCTCATCATTAATGTCAAAACTTCCTTATAACACTGTTGGAGTTTATTCTTATTCAAAATATTTTGGAGTTACAGGATGGAGACTTGGTACATTCGCTCTTCATAAAAAGAATGTTTTTGATAAAAAAATAAATGATTTAACTGGAGAATTGAAGAAATCAGTAGATAAGCGTTACAGTGATATGAGTCTTAATCCTTCTAGTCTTTCATTTATGGAAAGAGTTGTTGCTGATAGTAGACTTGTTGCTCTTAATCATACTGCTGGTCTTTCAACTCCACAACAAGTTCAAATGTCATTTTTCTCTGCCTTTGCATTAATTGATAAAGTTGATGCTTACAAAAAACTTAATATGAGTATATGTCATAGACGTCAAAAACTATTGTTTGAAGCTTTAGAGCTTCCAGTTAATAAAAGTAAAAATAATGCTGCATATTATACTCAATTTGATATTGAAGAATGGGCTAAAATAAACTATGGAGAAGATTTATTCAAATTTATAAGTAAGAATGCCTCTCCAGTAGATATACTTTATAGATTGGCTAATGATTATTCAGTAGTCTTACTTAGTGGAAATGGATTCTATGGACCTGAATGGTCAATTAGAATATCTTTAGCAAATCTATATGATGAAGCCTACACTAAAATAGGGAAAGCCATAAGAGAAATATTGAATAGTTATATTGCTGAATGGGAAAAAACAAAAAAATAATCCTATTACACTGAAATGTCTAAATTATGTGAATAAAAGGATTTATATAGACCTAAATAATTTTTTTTGATATAATCCTATCGGAATTATAAATTTTATTTGTGAAAGGCAGAGAATATTATGAGTATTAAGAAAAAAGTTGCCATAGTCTTTACTGGTGGAACTATATCTATGACAGTAGATGATAAAGTAGGTGCTGCTATACCAACTTTATCTGGGGAACAAATATTATCTATGGTCACTAATATTGATAAAGTTGCAGATGTTGAAGTTTTTAATTTTGATGAAATTCCAGGACCTCACATAACACCTTGTAGAATGATGGAATTAAAAAATTATGTAAATGATTTATTAGCAAGAAAAGATATCACAGGAGTTGTAATAACACATGGTACTGATAGTTTAGAAGAAACTGCTTATTTTCTAGACCTTACAATTGATAATATTAAGCCTGTAATAGTTACAGGTGCTATGAGAAGTAGCTCTGAACTTGGCTATGATGGTTCAAGCAATTTATCTGCATCAGTTTGTACTGCCGTATCTAAAGATGCTATGGGTAAAGGAGTTCTTGTAGTTTTAAACAACGAAGTGCTATTGGCTTCTGAAGCTACTAAAACAAATACACTTTCTTTAAATACATTTAAATCTTTAACTAGTGGTCCATTGGGAATAATCGACTGTAACGAACTTGTTCTTACGAGAGATATTGTAAATAGAACCATTATAGATACTGATAAAGTAGAATCTAAAGTTGCACTATTTAAAGCATATGTTGGAGAAGATGCAGATTTTATAAGATTTGCTGTTGATAGTGGATATAAAGGTATAGTTATTGAAGCTATGGGTAGAGGCAATATTCCTCCTCTAATGCTTTCTGGCGTTGAATATGCAAGGGAAAAAGGACTTCCTGTTGTTATAGTTTCTAGATGCCATTCAGGTAGAGTATTTGATAGTTATGGTTACTTTGGTTCTGGTAGAGACTTAAAAAATATAGGATGTATATTTGGTGGAGACCTTCCAGGTCAAAAAGCTAGAATAAAACTTATTTTAGCTCTTGGAAAGACTAATAATATTGATGAAATCAAAGACTTCTTTGAAAAAGGAATCTATTGTTAATTATATTATAGAGTTTAGAATTTAAAATAAATTATATCATAGAGTTTAAAATAAAACGTCCCCCTACTGCAATCTTTTACTTATATTGCAATAAGGGGATTTTATTTTATAGTTCTCTTTTTTTATTTATTCCACAACTTTTTTATTTCACAACTATATTAACTAATTTCTTAGGAACTGCAACAACTTTAACTATAGTTTTATCTTCAACTAGAGCTTTAATTTTTTCATCTTCTAAAGCCACTTTTTCCATATCTTCTTTAGATATATTTGAACTAACAGTTAACTTTCCTCTAACCTTTCCATTAACTTGTACAACAACTTCTATTTCATCTTTTACTAAAGCTTTTTCATCATATTTAGGCCAGTCTATATCAAATACACTTCCTTCTTGACCTATCATAGTCCATAATTCTTCACCTAAATGAGGTGCAAATGGTGAAATTATAGTTACGATTGTTTGTACACCTTCTTTTATAACTGCTTCATTGATATTATCTAGCTCCTTATATTTGTACATATCATTTATTAATTCCATAAGAGCTGATATAGCAGTGTTAAATCCAAATTTCTCACTTAAATCTACAGTAACTTTTTTAAGTGTAGAATGTATAGTATATCTCATATCTTTATCTTGAGAACTTAACTCGCCAAACTCAACATCTTTTTTGAAGACATCTGCTAACTCATCAACTAATCTATATACTCTATTTAAGAATCTAAAGCATCCATCAACACCTTGTTCTGACCAGTCTAAATCTCTTTCTGGTGGTGCTGCAAATAATACGAAAAGTCTTGCAGTATCTGCTCCATATTCATCAATTATATCCATAGGAGATACTGTATTTCCTTTAGACTTACTCATTTTAGAACCATCCATAAGAACCATACCTTGAGTAAGTAAGTTTTTAAATGGTTCATAAAAGTCTACCATGCCCATACTCTTAAATGCTTTTACAAACCATCTAGCATAAAGTAAATGCATTATAGCATGCTCTACTCCACCTATATATTGGTCTACTGGATGCCATCTGTTAACTAAATCTTTACTAAATGGTTCATCTTCATTTTTATTGTCTACATATCTTAAGAAATACCAAGAAGAATCAACAAATGTATCCATAGTGTCAACTTCTCTTCTCGCTGGTTTTCCACAGTGAGGACAAGTTGCTGACATAAACTGTTTTGAAGTAGTAAGTGGAGACTCACCTTTTCCAGTAAATTCAACATCTGTTGGTAAAAGAACTGGTAAATCTTCTTTCTTAACTGGAACTATTCCACACTCATCACAATAAACTACAGGTATAGGACAACCCCAATATCTTTGTCTTGAAACTAACCAGTCTCTTAATCTATAATTAATTGTTCTCTTTCCTCTACCTTCTTTTTCTAATTTATTTATTATTCCTTCAAATCCTTCTGAAGCATCTAATCCATCAAATTCTTCTGAATTTATCATTTTATTATCTTCTGTTATTACATCTATTATATCTAGATTATATTTTTCAGCAAAATCTCTGTCTCTTTCATCATGTGCAGGAACTGCCATTATAGCACCTGTTCCATATTCAACTAATACATAGTTTGCTATCCATAGAGGAACTTTTTTTCCATTTAAAGGATTTATAACATATCTACCTATAAACATACCTTCTTTTTCTACATCAGCTGCTGTTCTCTCTATTTCTGTCATAGTGTGCATTTTTTGAACAAAAGCTTCAACATCTGCTTCATACTCAGTACCAGCAACCAATTCTTTAACTAGTTCATGTTCTGGAGCAAGTACCATATAAGTAACTCCATAAGTTGTATCTGGTCTAGTTGTAAATACTGTCATAGATTTGTCAGTTCCATCTATATCAAATACTAAATCTGCTCCTGTACTTTTTCCTATCCAGTTTCTTTGCATTATTTTAACTTTTTCTGGCCATCCATCTAATGTGTCTAAATCATTAAGTAATTCTTCTGCAAATTCAGTAGTTTTAAAATACCATTGTTCCAAGTCTTTCTTTAATACTGTTGATTTACATCTTTCACATGCTCCTTGAACAACTTGTTCATTTGCAAGAACAGTCTCACAAGAAGGACACCAGTTAACATAAGATTTTTTCTTATATGCAAGTCCATGTTCTAAAAATTTCAAAAATATTTCTTGAGTAAATCTATAGTATTCTGGAGTTGAAGTTGCTACTTCTTTATCCCAATCATAGCTAAGCCCTAATAAATTTAATTGTTCTTTCATTTCTTCTATATTTTCCATTGTCCATTTATGTGGATGTATTCCATGTTTTATAGCTGCATTTTCAGCTGGTAAACCAAAAGAATCCCATCCCATCGGATGAAGTACATTATAACCTTCCATTTTTTTGAATCTTGCGACAACATCGCCTATAGAATAATTTCTGACATGTCCCATGTGTATCTTTCCAGATGGATAAGGGAACATTTCTAATGTGTAATAATTAGGTTTTTCAGTTTGTGCTGTATCCATTTTGTATTGGTCATTATCTTTCCAAATTTTTTGCCATTTCGATTCTACTTGTTTAAAATTATATACGCTCATATTTTGCCTCCTGTTTTTAGTTGTGTTCAACTACTTTGTTTAATATTATTTACTTATAATTTCCAAATAATTCTTTGAAAATAAAAAATCCTCGTCACTAAACTTGCGTTTAGGGACGAGGATAAATCTTCGCGGTACCACCCTAATTAGCCTACTTTTATAGACTCTCTTAGATAGCTTTTAATCCAGCCATGGAGAATAGGTTTTAATCTAGTAAGTTCAAAGTTATATAATATTAGTTCTCACCTTCCACTAACTCTCTGAAAAAATATAATCTTTTACTGCTCTAGTCTATTCAATTCAATACAATTTTTGAAATTTTCTAACTATAATAACATATATTATCATGTTTATGCTAATGTGTCAATATCTATATAAGGTGCATCTTTCCATAATTTTTCTAAATTATAAAATCCTCTATTTTCCTCATTAAATACGTGAACCATTATATCTCCATAGTCAAGAAGTACCCAAGTTTGAGTTCCTTGTCCTTCTTTTCCTCTTGGTTCTAATCCTAGTTTTGCTAATTCATCTTCAACATTATCAGCTATAGCTTTTACTTGTCTTTGAGAAGATGCTGTAGTAATAACAAAATAATCACATAAACTAGAAACTTTTCCTATATTTATTATAACTGTATCTTGACCCAGCTTATCTTCTATGGCATCATATGCTATTTTTGTCATTTGTTCCACTGTCATATAAAATTTCCTCACTTTCCTAATTTAAATACACTTAGTTATTCTAACATATTAATACGATTTTGTAACATAGTCAACTTTAATTTTATTAATATGTTTGCCTTTATATAAGATTTTTATAATAACTTTTCTTTAATTAGGTAGTTTCTTGCCATAACAGTTCTTGGATGTATTTCTTCTTTTTTATTAATAACAAACATTAAAGTATTATTAAATGAAGTTAAAAGTGCTTCGTCAAGCTTACCTTCATAGGCTAATTCTCTCAATGTATCTACAACTGGAAATTTTCTTCCTTCTTCAATTAAATCTGCTATGTAAATTATTTTTTCTAAAAGAGACATATCTTCTCTTCCTGTTGTATGGTATTTAATTGCATTTATAATATCTTCATCTTCTATACCAAACTCATATTCACATATGTATGACCCTATCACACTATGTGATAGAGAGCGGTTTCCATCTTCTATTGGGTCTAAGTATATTTCATACTTATTAACATAATCCTCTACTTCTTTATCACTTAAGTATTTCGCACAATCATGAATCATCCCCGCTATATAGGCTTTTTCTTTGTCACATCCATAAATTTCACACAATTTTACAGCACATTCTGCAACATTTTTTGAATGGCTAAGCCTTCCTACTGGTAGCATTTGATTTAATCTCTGGTTAATATTCTCTAAGTTCATTTAATCATCTCCATATTGATATAGTTTATTTTCATACAAATAATTTTCTACATTTTCGGGTACTAAGTAACGTATAGACTTTCCTTCATTTAGCTGTTCCCTTATATATGTGGATGATATATCCAATGATGGAACGTAAACTGTTATAATGTCAGCATTATATTTTTTAGTCAGTTTCTCTATAGTTTCTTGTGACCTTAATAAGCTAATACCTGGTCTAGTTGCAGCTATAAAAGTAGCTAACTCAAAGTTTTTCTTTACATCTTTCCACTCTTCAACACTACAAATAGCATCTGCCCCTGTTATAAAGTAAATATCAGCATTTTTGTATTTTTTCTTTAAATATTTTAATGTATCGATTGTATAAGTCCTTTTATTTCTTTCGATTTCTACTTTTGAAACTAAAAAATCTTCATTGCTTTCAGTTGCTAGAAGTGTCATATTGTATCTATCATACTTATTTGTAGTGATACCTAGTTTATGTGGTGGATTTCCTGATGGTATAAAGATAATTTTGTCAATCTCATACTTATCTCTAATAAACTCTGCTGTTGCTAAATGAGCATAGTGTATAGGGTCAAAAGTACCTCCTAATATACCTATTTTGATTTTGCCTTTATGGCGATTAAATTTCTCTAGTTTTTCAGTATTTTTCAATTCTGCCTTCTGAACTAGATTTTTACTTCTCATATTTTGTCTCCTTTTAATGTTATAATACTATTGTACCATTATTTTTTATTTCTTAAAGCTTATAAATTATTTTTTTTGGTATATAATCATATTTATATGGTAAAAAACACTTTAAAAAATAATTATTTAACATAGTTTCACTTAACTTTTTAATAAAAATAACTTTTTATTATTTTGTCTTAATTTAGATTAAATATAACGTATAATTATAAGTTTTTTATTAAATTTTATTAGTTACTTTTGTTAATATAATTACATATAAAAAAGGAGCAATTATGAGTATAATTACAAAAATAGAACAACAAAAAAGAAATGATGATAGAGTAAATATTTATGTAGATGATAAATTTTTTATTGCTATATTTAAAGAACTTGTTTATACATTTAATTTAAAAAAAGGAAATGAAGTAAATGAAGAGGAATTAAAATCCATTTTAGATGATGAGATGTATATAAAAGCTAAAAATAAAGCATTAAATATTTTGTCTCGTGCTGACCAGTCTGAAAAAAAAATGAAAGAAAAACTATCAGCAGATTTTGAAGAGGATACAATTGATAGAGTTATAGATTTTCTTAAAAATTATAATCTGGTAAATGACAATATATTGGCTCAGAAAATAGTTAATACCAATGTTAATTTAAACAAATGTGGCAAAAACAGAATTAAACAAAATTTATATAATAAAGGTATTGAAAGAAGTGCAATTGATGAAGCAGTATCAGAATTAGACAAAGATACTGAATTTGAAAATGCCATGTATCTAGCAAAAAAAAGATATGAAAGGGTAAAAAAAGAAGATAAAAAGAAAATATATCAAAAAATTTCTCAACATCTTTCCTATAAAGGCTTTGATTATGATATTATTAAAAGAGTTTTAAATAAACTTTTAAATTTTGATGAATCTGATATATAAGTATATTTTTAAATATACTAAGGAGGTAAATTATGAAACTAATTATTGGTGGTTTAAGCTTTTTATTAGGATTATATAATATATATCAATTATATAGAGAAGATAGTATGAGATAAGTATTATTTTATTAAAATATAATACTTATTATGGAGGGAAAATCAAATGAAAAGTCAAGAAAGATTTAAAATTTTAGACGTTGATGTTTATCTACAACCATTTGAGTCTGACATAAAAAAAAGGATGAAACACTATGAAGATGTAAAAGCAAAAATATTAACTAGCTGTGAAGATTTTAATTCTTTTGCAAATGGTCATCTTTATTATGGATTCCATCAAACAAATGATGGATGGTTTTATAGAGAGTGGGCTCCAAATGCAGATAGTTTATCATTAATTGGTGACTTTAATAATTGGAATAGAAAATCCCATCCTCTAAAAAAAATAGATTCTGGTAATTGGGAAATTTTTATACCTGATAAAAACAGCTTACCTCATAAATCTGAGGTAAAGGTACAAGTCACTACAAATGGGGAAACATTTGACCGCATACCATTATACATAAAGAGGGTAATCCAAAAGGATTCTGGTAGCTTTAATGGGCAGATATGGCAACCAAAAACTCCATTTAATTGGACTGATAATGAATTTGATTTAAAAAACATAACTTTCCCTTTAATCTACGAATGTCATATAGGTATGGCTACTGAAAAAGAATCTATTGGAACTTATAATGAATTTACTGAAAATATACTTCCTAGGATAAAGAAAGCTGGATACAATACTATTCAACTTATGGCTATCATGGAACATCCATATTATGCTTCTTTTGGATACCAAGTTTCAAACTTTTATGCAATTTCATCTAGATTTGGTACTCCTGAAGACTTAAAAAACCTTATAAATACAGCTCATTCAATGGGAATTGCTGTTTTATTAGACTTAGTTCACTCTCATGCTGTAAAAAATACTTTAGAGGGAATAAATGAATTTGATGGAAGTGAACATCAATTTTTTCATTCAGGTTCAAAAGGTAATCACCCTGCTTGGGGAACAAAACTCTTTAACTATGGTAAGCCTGAGGTAATTCATTTTTTACTTTCAAATATAAAATTTTGGCTAAATGAGTATCATTTTGATGGTTTTAGATTTGATGGCGTAACCTCAATGCTATATCATAACCACGGTCTTGGAGTTTCATTTGATAGTTATAAAAAGTATTTCAGTGCAAACACGGATATGGAAGCTATAACATATCTTCAATTTGCAAATGAATTAATAAAAGAAATCAAACCTAATTCAATAAGCATTGCAGAAGATATGAGTGGAATGCCTGGAATGTGTATACCTATAAGAGATGGTGGAATTGGCTTTGACTATAGATTAGCAATGGGAGTACCTGATTTTTGGATAAAAACTATCTCAAAATCTTCTGATGAAAATTGGGATTTAGGCAAAATGTGGTACGAGCTTACTACTAGACGTCCTGGTGAAAAAAACATTGGATATTGTGAATCTCATGACCAAGCATTAGTTGGTGATAAGACAATTATATTTTGGTTAGCAGATAAAGAAATGTATTGGAATATGGAAATAAACTCAAATAATCATATTATTGATAGAGCCATGTCTCTAAACAAATTAATTAAATTAGCAACATTTTCTCTAGCTGGTGAAGGATACCTAAATTTTATGGGAAATGAATTTGGACACCCTGAGTGGATTGACTTTCCACGTGAAGGAAACAATTGGAGTTATAAATATGCTAGAAGACAATGGAGTCTTTCAGAAAATGATAACTTAAAATATAAACAACTATTGAACTTTGATAAATCTATGCTTGAACTTACAAAATACAGTGATATTTTTGCACAGAATAGTTATGAACTTATACATATAGATAATGATAAAAAACTTTTAGTATACAGTAAGGGTAAATATTTATTTATATTTAATTTCCATCCTAATCTGATGCAATCAGTAGACATATCAAAATTCCAAGACAAAAAATACAAGACAGTATTAAGTACTGATATGATAGAGTTTGGAGGAAAAACAAGACTAGAAAACTTAATAGACTACGATATCTATTTTAATTCTACTCCTCCATCTTCTAAAATACCTATTGCATCTCTCACAGCAATAGTACTTTTAAATAATATTATCTAGATATAAATAACTACTAAAAGCCAAATAACAATTTTGATTTTAATACAAAATGTTATTTGGCTGATTTATTTTCTTGCTAATTAATTATTTTTTATATCTGACATTATAACTTCCAACTTTTAATTTGTGGAATTATATTCATCTTAACAGTCTGTGCCTTTAGAGCATTTCTAAATTTTTCAGTAGATGTATTTTTAAACATTTTACTAGAAGCACTTTTAAGATTCTCTATAGAATCCCAGTGTTGTATCATAATCCATTTTTGATTTTTTTCATCATATAAAAGCTCAGTATCAATAAAGCCCGATTGAACAGAGTGAAAATTTATTTCTAAATCATTTACAATCTCTACAAATGCATCTTTTGATAAATGCTCTTCCACATTAAATTCTACTATTTCTGTAATAATTTTCATACACAAACCCTCCTATTTATCTTTCTTACATCATAACAAGAAGTAAATTAAAGGTATTGTAAAAAATCGACAATATAATTATAAATAGTTGTACGTTGTGTTTTCTTTAATAGTTTTATTCTCTTTAATAAATTTAATTGGCGATACTCCTGAAAACTGTTTAAATTCTTTAATAAAATGAGCTTGGTCATAATATTCATTTTCATAAATTAAGTCAAGAAAGTTATTATTTTTAGAGCTATAAATAAGCTGATTACTTACCATTTTAAATCTATATATTTTCCTTAGTATTTTAGGAGTATACCCAGTATATTTTAAACAAGCTCTTTCTAAAGTTTTAATATTTATGTTCATCTCATCACAAAACAATTTTATAGTGCTATATTGATTATTGTATATAAATAAATCTAGGAGATTTATCATCTTATTTATAACCAAATTTTCATCTAATATAGATACTAGTATTTTTTCTAAATGTAAAACTATATCTTCTATTGATAATATTTGATTTAATGTACTTTCCAATTTCCCAACAAAACCTTCTGATACTTGTTTTAAGTCAACAAGTTGACCCTTAAACTCTGAAATTGGTATCTTTAAAAATGGATAGAGCCCAAATGGATAAAAAGAAATACCCATCACACGTATATTTCCACGTTGAATAACAAATCCATGCTTATCTCTTATTCCATTAAAATGTATATTACTTGCATTATAATTTTGATTTTCAATCTTATATTCCATAACATCAGAAAGATTAATGATAATATCTATACTATCTGTAGGTAATAACTTATTATTTAGCAATATATTTGATTTTGTTTCAAGATACCAAATAAACTTTACCCAGGGTTTTAAACGAACATTTCTAACTGCATACCTTGTAACTGATAACATTGTAATTAACCTCTATCCTAAATTTTTTATCATTATATACTTTATCTTTATATTATACAATATAATTTATCCTATCAAAAACTTAATCTATTCCATATCTATCTTATACATTTTTTTAATGCTTTAGAAATAGGAAGTGCTATTATAAGACCTATTAACACCTGCATTAAATTGCCTGGTATTGAAGTAAGTGGAGTTATAAAATTACCATAAAGTATAACCTCTGTTACATAATATCCAAACAACATCCAAATTGATGAAACTACTACTCCTATTACATTAATCAAAAAATTTTCTCCATTCTTGCCATTTGCCCATACAATCTTTCCAAGTAAATACCCCATAATACCTCTAACTATAAATGTAAATGGAGCCCATAGAGTCCACCCAGATATCAAATCAAAAAGAGCCATCCCAATAGCACCTGATAACGCACCTTTTTTACTTCCAAATACTATTGCTGATATAAATAACATTGCTGTTCCTAAATGTACAAGACCTCCATTTATAGATATTGGCAATCTTATATTTATAAACTTGGTTGCAACAAATACTAACGCTATTAATAGTGACGTTTCTACCAAATCTTTTGTTGTAAATTTCTGTTTAGCTGTAGCTTCCATGCCACATCCTCCTTTTATATTGTGACTAAAAATAATATTTATTAAATAAATCTACTAAACTTCCATTTGTATTAAATTCTAATACTTTTAAACTTTTATCCAATACATTTAATATGTGAACTATTTTATCAAGACTAGCATTTTCCCCCATATGACCTATTCTCAAAATAGCATCCATATATTGATTTAATGATGTTGCAACAAGTGTATTGTAATTTTTAAGCATATAATCAGTAAGTTTTAATGCTCCTATACTTTCAGGTATTTTTATTGCTGTCACTGTATTAGAATATCCTTCTTCTAAAAACAATTCTAAACCATATTCTTCAACAGCTTGTCTTACACTAGAAGCTATTTTCTCATGTCTACTTAATACCTTTTCCACACCCTCTTCTAGTATATTGTCTAAGGCTCTATCAAGACCCATTATGTCACTTATTGGCATTGTATAAGGGAAATATTTTTTTTCGTAATATCCTTCCCATATACTTAAATTACAATAAAAACCTACTATGTCTGTTTTTCTATTTTTTATACAATTTTTTGCATCTTGACTTATACCGACTATAGTAAGACCCGCAGGTGCAGAAATAGCTTTTTGAGAAGCGCCTAATATTACATCTATTTTAGATTCATCTACATTTAACCTTTCACCCACCATACCTGCCACAGAATCCACTACAGTTAAGATTCCATATTCCTTCAATAGCGGACATATCTCACTTACATCATTTAATACACCTGTTGGAGTATCACAATGAACCACTGTTGCATATTTAAAGTTATTATCCTTTTCTAAAAACTTTCTTAACTCATCAACATCTATACTTTTTGTATATTGACTTGAAAAAAGCACATACTCTCCACCATACATTTTTACAAAGTCTTTAAATCCTTCTCCATATATACCATTGTCAATTACAAGAACTCTATCACCCTTCTCTGTCAGTGAAGCACAAGCTGCTTCAAGTCCCAATATTCCTTCACCACTTAATATGTAAATATCATTCTTTGTACCAACTATATTTCCAAACTTTTCACATGTCTTCTTATAAAACTCAACAAAATCAACATCTATATCTGGGTTAGTTGTTTTCTCTGCTCTTATTAACCTTACATTTTCTCTAGTTTCTGTTGGTCCTGGTGCATAATTAATTTTATTATTCATATATATCAGCTCCTTTTTATTTTCTATACGATTATTATACAAAATTTTCATTTTTCATGGTACAATTTTATATTTTTTTAGAATTGTACCAATACATTTTTTTCTGATAACAATCTTCTGAACATTAAACATACTATCACTTACAACTTAAATTGATAAGTTATATTAATAAGAATTTTATAACAGTAAAAACAACAAAATACAGGACATATGAACATTTAAGCCACTTGCCCTGTATTTGTATATTATTAACCTATTTAACTCTATTTTTATATCTTCTATAATCCTGTTTAAAAATTAAATATAGCTTTTTATATATTTTTATTCACTATATCTTACTCTATCAATAAGAGATTCTTTGTTAAAGCTTCTTCCTATTAAATAAGTTGTTATAAATTGAGCTATAAGGATAAATACAACCATAAATAAAATTGGTACTATTGGTAATGCATATGTTGCATAAGATAATCCAGTTTTTCTTAAAAATACAACTGCAATGTATCCTAATATACCTCCAAAGACAATACTTCCTATCATCATTCTAGACGTATAATATATAGCTTCTGAATTAAGCATTTTTACTAATTGTCTATTAGTAAGTCCAATTGCTTGAAGCATACCAAGTTCTTTTTTTCTAGTAACTATACTAGTTATCATTGTATTTACAAGATTCATAAATCCAATAACACCTATTATACCAGTTAAAGTATAGCCCATTATTTTTATAAATGAAATCATCATCTTATTTGATTCTATTCTACTATCTAAAAAATCCGCTTCTAAATATCCATTAGATTTATCAATTTTCTTTATAGCATCTTTAACTTCTTGATATTTTCCTTCTTCAGTATATATTCCAATAGTACTTGTTGTATCATATTTCAAAGCTCTATCTATAAAATCTTTTCCTATACCAAAACTTGGAGTTCCCATAGCTATTGCTTGAACTTTAAATTCTTTTTTTATCTCTTTATCTCCATCATATAGAGTTAATTTTATTTTATCTCCAGCCTTTACACCCATTTCTTTTGCTGTATCAAGGTGAGTAATAACTATTTCGTTTCCTGTTTGTAACCCTTCAAAATTTATTTTTCCATCTATTAGGTTTTTATTTAAATCCTTCACATCATTTTCATTTATGCTCTGTAAAAGGTCATGTTTAAACTCAACATTATAATCCTCCATCCCAATTTTTACAGAATTTCCTAATTCAGTTTTTTTGACTCCTTCTATACTCTTTACTTGGTTTAAAAAGTCTTTACCTAATGGATTATTCATTTGTAGAATATTCAAATTACTTTCAGGATTCTTGTCGCTATCCATTTCATATCCAGTAAATCTAACTTCTATATCATAAGGAAAATGCTCTCTAGCCATCTTCTCAGCATTAAAACTTTCTAAAGCAGTAGATACTGTTATAAATATAGTTCCACTTAACATAAGAGATATCAGTGTCATATAAGTACGCTTTTTATTTCTTTCTAAATTTGCTTTTGATAAGTTCTTTAAATTTATATTTTTATGTCCTTTTCTATCATTTTTACCACTTATTTCATTTCCAGTATATCTTACTGCATCAACTATAGATACCTTTGAAGCTACTTTCATTGGTTTCAAAAGTGATAAAACAACAGATATAAAACTTATTACCACAACCAATAATAGCACTGGTAATTGTGATGATTTTACATCTACATCCATAAATGATTTTATTATAATATTTGCAAGTGCATAACCTAAAATTGTTCCTACTGGTATTGCTATTCCTGCTAATATAAAGCCTTCCTTAAACACTATTGCTTTTACTTGTTTTTTAGTTGCACCAATTGCTCTAAGTTTTCCAAATTCTTGTACTTTAGTAACTATTGAGATGTAGAATATATTGTATATTACCAATATACTAGACAATACAATTACTAAGCCTATAAGAACTCCTCCTATCATTGTTTCACTATCTGGTTTTAAAGCATTTATATAATTTTCATTTACAAGTATATTATTAGTATCTAATCCTATATCATTTGCAATCTTATTTAATTTTTCTTTTGCCTGTTCTATAGATAAATCACTCTTATCTTTTAATTTAACATATATATTGAAATCTTCTTGTGACATATCTCTAGTATTTTTCATATATGTTTCTGATATAATAGCAGAATAATTCTTTCCTGCTTCATATATTTCACTAGTTTCTAAGATTCCAGTTATTATAAATTCTTTTTCTATTCTTTTGTCGCTTTTATAATCATCATAAGGTACTTTTATTTTTTCACCTAATTTTTGACCATGACCTAATGCTTTTAAAGCTCCACTATCTAGTACTATTTCATTTTCTTTTGTTGGTAATTTTCCTTTTATAAATTCAAAATTATTTAATTTTAAACCCTCTTCATTCATATATGATAATGAAATGGTTGTATCATCTTCTAGCTTCTCAACACCCACTCCATTCATTTTTCCAGCTAGTTCAATATCTGCATGATTACTTAATATTTCAGCTTGTTTTTCATTTACATTTGCTAATACTCCTTGATAATTGCCTGAATACTTTATTGTATTTTCCTTTTGATATTCTCTTGTATCGACAATATAAATACCTATAGATGAAAGCATCAATGTTGAAAGTATTATAGTTATTATTATTAATATACTTTTTGATTTATTTTGTTTTACATTACTTTTTGCTATTTTAGTAGTATTAATCATTTTTGTCACCAACCTTTGACACCTTACCATCCTCTATAAATATAACTCTATCAGCCATTTGAGCTATACTATCATCATGAGTTATCATAACCAAAGTTTGACTATATTTTTTAGACATAGACTTTAGTATACTCATAACTTCATCTGATGTTTTGGAATCCAAGTTTCCAGTTGGCTCATCAGCAAGTATTATGGCTGGTCTTGTTGCCAAAGCTCTTGCTATTGCTACTCTTTGTTGTTGACCTCCTGATAATGTATTTGGTAAAACATCGTGTTTATTTTCAAGCCCCAAAGATTTTAAAAGGTCTTTTATAAATTGTTCATCCACAGTTCTACCATCTAGACCGATTGGTAATACTACATTTTCCCATACATTAAGAGATGGAATTAGATTGTAGCTTTGAAATATAAAGCCTATTTTTCTTCTTCTAAATACGGCAAGTTCTTCTTCTTTCAATGTAAATATGTTTTTATTATCAATGTATACCTTGCCAGATGTAGGTATATCGAGACCACCTATCATATGTAACAATGTACTTTTTCCAGAACCAGATTTACCTATTATAGCTACAAATTCACCTTCATTTATTTCTAAATTTACATCATCTAAAGCTTTTACTAAACTTTCTCCTTCTCCATAATGTTTTGATAAACCTTCAGTATATAGTATTTTCATAAAATTATCCCCTCACTCTAAGTTATGTTGCTCCTTAATCATCTACTTCTACTTTGTGGAGCTGTTTATACTTATATAATATATGTAGAGGATTACATTCTCCTTTCAGTAAACATTACATAGTTGTAAGAAACAAAGAAAACTTACTTCCTTTTCCTAGATTAGAAGATACCATGATATTACCACCTTGTTCTTCCAAAATTTTTCTACTTAAATACAATCCTACACCACTACCTTCTATAGATTCAATTTCTTCATCTGTTCCTCTATAAAAACGTTTAAATATGTTATTAAATTCATTTTTTGCAATTCCTCTACCATTATCCTCTATTATGATTTTAAAATAGTTTACAGTCTCTTCTATGGATATATTTACTTCTCCATTTCTTTCTGTATACTTAACAGCATTGTCTAATACATTAAAAATACTTTCCTCAGTCCATTTTTTATCGTGAGGTATAATTCTACTATTAAATTCATTTATTTTTAATGTTATATTTTTAATTCTCGCTTTAGGAGTTATACTTTCTATAGCATTTAAAATAGTACTTTTTATGTCATTATCTTCTTTTTTTATGCTTATCATACTAATCTCTAGTCTTGATATGTTAACTAAAGAATTTATTAAATTTTCCAATTTATTTATAGAATTTTTATTAGTTAATAAAAACTCATGTGCTTCATCTTCGTCTAAGTCTTCTTCTATAAGTAATGTATTATATAATTTTAATGATGCTAAGGGAGTTTTTAATTGATGAGAAATGTCTGTTACTAATGATTTTACACTTTCCTTTTCTTTTTCTAATTTAATAAATTTTATCTTTAAACTTCTATTTAACTCATACAGGCAATTGTTAATCTTACTAAATGTACCCTCTTTAAAATACTCATTATATTCTACCAAATAGCCAGAATTATCTAACTTGCTACCTTCTTTTAAATAATTTTCTTGTGCCATTTGCTCCACTATAAAATAAATCTTGCTTAATCTTTTGTTTATGTATCTTATAAAATAATATATTATTCCTGTAACGGCTATAAACATTATTAAAAAAACAAAAATTGATTCTTTAAAAAAAGATTTTAAATATATGCCAAAGTTTTTATCATTTGACATTTTGTTTTCTAGCCCATATCCAAATTTTTCAAGTGCTTTTTCTCCAACCTCTGCATTACTATAGTCAAAATTATAAATAGACTTTACTATATCTACCTCATCATCTGGATATTTTTCAATCAACATACCTGCCATACTTTGAGTATTTTTTATTTGATGTTCATATAAAACATATAGTCTATTATATTCAAAAAATATAAATGCAAGTGTTACCACAAGCATGGATAAAATAGAATATATAACAGCCTTTTTCATTATATAGTCCTCTTTAATACTAAAATTTTCTTTGGTATTTATATCTTTTAACATTTTTTTATACTCCTTTCACCCCATATATATCCAACTCCTCTTACTGTTTTTATATACTTAGGTTCAGAAGGATTCTTTTCTACTTTTTGTCTAAGTCTTCTTATATTTACTGCAACTGTATTATCATCTACAAAATTACCACTACTATCCCATAAAGATTCTAATAGTTGTTCTTTGGTCAAAGCTTGCATTGAATTTTCCATCAAATATCTTAATAGTTTAGTCTCTGTTTTACTTAAAATTATTTCTTCTTCCTTGTCATCATTTTTTATAATCAGTTTATTTTCTATATAATAAAAAAACAAATCATCACAAACCAGTAAAGTGTAATTTTTTACTGTGTTTACCCTTTTCATAAATGCATTTACTTTTGAGATTAATACCATCAAACTAAATGGCTTTGTAATATAATCATCTGCACCTAAATCATAACCTGTAACAATATCCACTTCTTCATCAAGTGCTGTAAGCATTATTATATAAACATCACTTTTCTTTCTAATCTCCTCACAAAAATCAAACCCACTTCCATCTGGTAAACCTATATCAGAAATAATTAAATTTATATCCTCTTTAAAAAAAATACCTCTTGCCTCTTCTATACTAAATGTATTAAAAACATTGTATCCCTCTTTTTTTAATTTAAAGCTAATCCCTCTATTTAAAGATTTATCATCTTCTAAAAGTAATATATTATTCATGTTTTTCTCCTCCATTATTATGTATACTAGCTAAATTATATCATACTAACTAAGCCATTTTATTTGACAATTTATAAATATTTTTTAATCATCAAGAAGATTTTACACACTTAGATAATAAAATAAACATACCAATGATAAGTTAATAATATATTTGTTTTTAATCAAGGGTACAATTATTGATTCGATATTACTATACATAAATAAAAAAACAAAGGTAATCCAGTATTTAAACATCCAATTACCTTTGCTTAGGTTTGTATTTTATATAATAATCAATACCTATTTATCAATAAATAATTATTAATTCTATTTTATTATTGATTTTATTACTAATTTTATTTTACTTTTTTATTTTTTAAATTTATCTGATTATTATTGAATAAGTAAATTAAAACACTCGAAGCTACAAATATAAACATACTATCTTTGATACCTAAATCGCCTGTTTTAGGAGATTTTTCTTTAATTTCTGCTTTAGATGCTTTTATATTAGAACTTTCTCTAGCTTTCATTTTATCTAAATTTTTACGTTTATTCTCATTTGAGTTTTTAGTATCCTCATTATTTGCACTGTCTTCACTATCATTTAAATTATCTTCATCACCATTTAATACTAAGTTACTCTCATTACTTTTAATTATCAATTCTTCCTTAGTTTTAATGCTAATTCTTCCATCTACACTCTTGCAGATTTCTTTTTTATACTCTATATACTCAATTACTGCGCTTTCTAAACTTCCAAAATCTTCTAAGATTGGTTCTTTTGATAAGCAAGGAAATTCATCTCCACCTAGTGCTATATAATCATTGGTTGCAACTGTATACTCTTTATTCATGTCAAGTGATTTTCCATCTTTCATAATACCAGTTATTTTTTCTCCTTCTTTCTGCTTTGGGTCAAAATAGTATGAGATTCCACCCACTTGTAAAAAGGCTGAATTTTTTTCTGGATACAGTTTTACTCCATGTTCTAAAACACTTTTAATTTGTTCTCCTGTAAGTTTTTTAGTAACTATAGTATTGCTAAAAGGGAATACATCTGCAATACTTCCTATTGTTATATCCCCTTTTTCAATTGTATCTCTTATATTCCCCCCATTAAATAGCGAAATATCTGCTTTAGTTTTATCTAATAAGATATCACCTATTAAATTTCCTAGATTCGTTTCTTTTGTCCTTACATTTTCATATGAGCCATCTAGAGTATTTTTTGTTACTCCTATCACTTTATCTAAAACTTGTTCCTGCTGTTTCTTTATTTCACCAATCTTTTCACTTATGTTAGAATCAAGCTTATACTCTAATGCTTCTTCTTTTTCAATTAATCTTGCTGATTTATTTTCTATTTTTATATGTTCTGTATCATTAGTATCCAATGTTAACTTTACTTCACCAATATGTTCTAGATATTGCCCTGTGCTTACAATCAGTGTATCACCAACCTGTTTACCATTTTCAAACTTAGTATGGCTATGACCATCAATAATTAAATCAATACCATTAACTTTATTTGCTATATCTATACTATTTGGCTTACTTAAACTATTAGTTCCAATATGTGATATTGCAACTATTACATCAGCACCTTTTCTTTTTAATTCATTTACTTGCTCTTTTGCACTTTCTATAGGATTTCTAAACTCTAATCCTTCTACATTTTTAGAGCCTGTCTTACTTTTTGTTTCTTGGGTTGTAAGCCCAAAAAATCCTATTTTTATACCATCTATTTCTTTTATATCATTACTGTCAAATATGTTCTTATCATCTTCAAATATATTTGATGCTAAAAATTTTAAAGTTTTATCTCCTGAATTAGCAATTTTAGATAGCTCTAATAATCTATCCTTTCCATAATTGAAGTCATGATTTCCTGGAGTAATATAGTCATATCCAACACTTTTAATTAATTTAATTGCATCTTCACCTTTATTCATATTTACTATTGGTAACCCATGTAAGCAATCTCCTGCATCTACTAAAATTGAATTTGGAGTTTCCTTTTTTAATGTAGCTAGATTACCTATTTGTATATATTCATCACCTTCAGCATATCTTCCATGTATGTCATTAGTGTGAAAAATGGTTATTTCTTTAGATGAGTTTTCTATTTTGTGCTTAAAGTTATTTAATTGTTCTACACTTTTATAACTTTCTTCAAAACTCTCTAGTCCATAAGAAATAAAACTCTGGCCTGTTGTAATTAGAATTATAATTACTAAAATTAAATATCTTCTAATTTTCAATATAAGTTATCCTCCTAAAATTAGTTTCAGCTTTAAAATAAGACTCTTATTTTAAGATAAAGCTTTTTAGATAAATATTAGAATATATGAAGTTAATCATTTCGATTTTAATATTTATCTATCAATTTAATTTTGTCCATATCCAACAAGTTTTAATCTAGTTACATTTTTTCACACTTATATTTTCATTTATTTTATATGTATTTTTTAGAACCTTTTTAGCTGGTCTCTTTTAAAAGTCCATTGAGGAACTGTTAAATCCCCCTCAAAATTCAAGTTATACCAAGGACTTAAATTTGGTTGTTTACGATTAATAAGAAGCTGAGTTTGTTGAGCAGGCATATAACTTTGAGCTATCATAAAGACCTTTTCTCCGGTTTTTTCATTTTCTGCCATATCCATAATTATACTTGCATGTCCTGGACTGCCTCCAACTATAAAAACATCCCCTATTTTCATATCATCAAGTTGCACAGGTTTTAATTCTTTTTCAAGTGATAAAGTGCCTGAATAAGCAAATACTATATCCATAAATTTTCTAAAACTATCATATGATGTTGAATATTCACTTGCTTTATACCAACTTGAACCACTATCTTTTACTGAAATCCTATATCCTTCTGCCCATTTTGAATACTTAGCCTTAAAACCATCCACAAAGTCAAAGCTTATTTCATCATATCTCTTATTCTGATACAGGTATTCTGCTCTCATAAGCATAATTGCATCTGCACATTGATGCAAATCTCTATCACCAATATTGACATCGAATACACTATCATAGATACCTTTTGATTCCTTAGTTCTACCATCGTAATACTTAACTTTCTCACCATAATTTTTCAACTTAGTATTCCTCAAAAAACTTTCGAAGCTACCTTTTTCTACATCAACCCTTTTAAATCCTTTTGGTGGCTCATACCTATCTTTTAATATATTTTCATCTTTATGTACTACGATAGATTGCTCTTCTTTTTTAGAATTTTGAATATGGTTAGAACCTTCAACTGTTTTTTTACTTTCCCCATTACTGCATCCAACTAAAGTCAACATCATCAATGATAAAATAGTAATTTTCTTTGACAGTTTCATTAGATTTACCTCCTATAAATTTTTCAAAAATAAATGCAAAGTTACACTTATAGAGTTCTTGTATACTATTATACAAAATTTCTATTTACTAATATTTCTTGACTCAAATGCACATTTATTGTTGTATTTAATGTTAAAATAATTATAATAGGATATCATAATAAAAACAAACAACAGATTTGTGTTAATTTTAGAAAGGGGAAAAAATGATAGATTTAACTTTACTTGGATGTGGTGGAAATGTACCCATGCCACATAGATTTTTGTCTTCTGTATTCATGAATTATAAAGGCAGAAAAATACTAATTGATTGTGGTGAAGGCACTCAAGTATCTATGAAGTTGAAAAAATGTGGCTTTAAAGATATAGACTTGATTTGTATAACACATTTACATGGTGACCATATATTTGGACTTTTAGGGCTTCTATCAACGATTGGAAATAGCGGTCGTACAAGTGATTTAACTATAGTTGGTCCTATTGGAATAATTGATTGTATTCGTTCTATGAGAAATTTAGTAGAATACATACCCTATACTTTAAAAATTATAGAAAATCCTCAAGGTAGTTTTTCTTTAGATAATGAGTATTTGAAAAACATAGAGATTTCAACAATCCATTTAGAACACTCTATAGAGTGTATAGGATACAGTTTTAATTTTAAACGAAATCCTAAATTTGATATAAATAAAGCAACTCAAAATAAAGTTCCTAAAACAATATGGAAAAATCTTCAGGATGGTCAAAGTGTAGTTTTAAATTCAAAAAAATACACTCCAGACATGGTTTTAGGAGAACCAAGAAAAGGAGTTAAAGTAAGTCTTACAACAGATACAAGACCTATAGACTCAATACCTAACTTTATAAAAGATAGCGATTTATTTATATGTGAAGCTATGTATGGTGATGATTTAGATATTTCAAAAGCTGTCAAAAATAAGCATATGACTTTTAGAGAAGCTGCAAACCTTGCAAAACTAGGAAATGTTAAGCAACTTTTATTGACACACTTTAGCCCATCATTAGATATGCCTAACATGTACTTAGAAAATGCTACTAATGTTTTTGAAAATACGATTATTGGTGAAGATAGACTTAGCTTACACTTAAATTTTGATGAATAATTAATTTTACAGCTTTAGTAAAAATTATACTTAATAAAAATTTAGGAATGAACTTACCTTAGATAAAATTATTTTAGGGTAAACTCATTCCTTTAATATTTATTACTGTTATTTAATTTATTAATAGTTACTTAATTATTAATAGTTATTTAGATAAAATTATTTAGATACATTTCCAGCTACATTTAATACATCCCAGGTTCTTGCAAATGGTGGAGCATAACATAAATCTAACATCCCAAGTTGACTTGTGGTCATTTTTCCAAAGATAGCAGCTGCCAACACATTAGTTCTTTGAACAGCATCTTTAAAACCAGCTACTTGTCCACCTAAAATAACTTTTGTCTCTGCATCGTAAATAAGTTTTACATATATTTTATTTCTTCCAGGATAATAGTGAGTTTGATTATAATCAGAAATAAATTTGGATTTGAAGTTTAATCCCAAATCACTAGCTTGTTTCTCTGTAATTCCAGTTGAGGCAACCTCCATATCCATAACCTTTATACAACTTGAGGATAGAGAACCTTGATAAGAAACTTCTTTACCTGCTAAGTTTTCTCCTACTATCCTACCTAATTTATTTGCTCCAGTTGCTAAAGGTATATATGCATTTTCATTACTCACTATATTCTTTATAGTTGCACAATCACCAGCAGAATATATATCTTCAACAGAAGTCCTGCCATATTCATCAACTACTATAGCTCCATTTTTTAATGTTTTTATATTTGTATTTTGTAAAAATTCCGTGTTAGGTTTTACACCAGTAGCAATTATCACAACATCTGTATCTATTGTGCCTTTATTTGTTATTACTTTTTCCACTTTATCTTTTCCAGACAATTCTACAACTATCTCATCCAAATGCAATTTTACATCGTGATTTCTTATTTCATCCTCTAAGACATCTGTAATTTCCTTATCAAATACTTGTGGTAATATTCTCTCTTCCAATTGAACTACATGTACATCTTTACCTAATTTTTTGCATGCTTCAACTGCTTCTAATCCTATAAATCCAGCACCTATTATTGTTACTTTTTTTATTTCTTTTCCACTTAATAATTTTTTTAGATATTCTCCATCATATAGGCTTTTTAGTGTAGAAACATTTTTTAAATCTATATTTTTTATAGGAGGCAGAATGCTTCTTGCCCCAGTTGCTATCATCAATTTATCATAGTAATCTTCGTATATCTCATCTGTTTTTACATTTTTTATTTTTATTTTCTTAGACTTAGTATCAACTGCAACAACCTCTCTAAATATATTTAAATCAATGCCCGATTCTCTAAGTTTTTCAGGTGTTCTTGCCAATAAATCATTAGCATCATCAAAAAAACCACCTACAAAATATGGCAACCCACAAGCTCCAAAAGACACTATTTCAGTTTTTTCATAAACTACAACCTCGTATTCAGGTTTAATTCTTTTTAATTTCGCTGCAGCACTCATACCAGCTGCAACACCACCAATTATTATTACTCTCATTTTATCTCTCCTTAGACGTCTAATTAATTTCTCTACTTAGTTTAAACTTTTCATTTAATATCTATTCTATGTATATATTTTCATGATAACTTTAGTTATTTTTTTAACATCTTTTTATTTGAAATCAAATTTTATAAAAGTTGTTCTTACATCCATTAATCTAATTCAAAGTCTTTAAACATATATTATACCCCCTTTTCATCTATTTAATCATATTTTGATAAATTAAATTATTTTATTCTATCTCGGTAAATTGTGATATAATATTGACATTTTTTTAATATATTGATATCATTTAAGCTTAGAAAAATTTATTTTTAGACAAAGGAGAAAAAATATTGGAAAACTCATTCTTATCACAATTTCTTATGATTACAGATTTTAAAACGATTTTTTTCATATTATTACTTATAGGTATATTTTTTATTGTTAGACAATTTGAAAAGAAAAAAATCAAATTTTCATTGAGAACAATATATGCTACAATAATTGGTCTTATATTGGGAATTATTATTCAAGCTTTTGCTGGTTTTCCTACTGATACAACTCAAATTACTTGGTTACAAGAAGTAAGCAAATGGTATAGTTTATTTGGTTCTGGATTTATGGACTTATTAAAAATGTTAGTAATACCTTTAGTTTTCTTATCAATTATAAAAGTAATTATTAACATGAAAGATAATAACCTTGGAACTTTGACATTTAAATCTTTAGGAATGCTCCTTATTACTACGGCTATAGCAGCAATTGTTGGAATTGTTGTTGCAAACACGATGAGATTAGGAGTAGGAGCTGATTTATCCAGTTTAGGTGGAAATCAAGAGCTTAAGGAAATAAACTCTCTTGTAGATACTTTAAGAGGATTATTACCATCAAATCCTGTAATGGCTATGGCAAATGGAAATATTGTAGCTACAATAATATTTGCTACATTTATAGGTACCTCAGTAAAGAGATTAAGTAAAAAACATTTTGAAACTATAAATCCATTTATAGATTTTATAGAAGCATCTTACAAAATAATTGTTAGTGTATCTATGACTGTTATCAAATTTATGCCTTATGCTGTAGTTGCACTACTTGCTAATACAATAACTTCACAAGGTATTAGTTCAATAATTTCTGTTTTATATTTTATATTAGCTCTTTATATATCAGTTGCAATATTATTTGTTATACATTTAATTTTTATAACTTTAAATGGTCTAAATCCTATTACTTATATAAAAAATTCAACTGAAGCTCTACTTCTAGCATTTACTTCACGTTCTAGTTTGGGAACATTACCTGTTACAATAGAAAGTTTAGTACAAAATCACGGAGTTGATGAGGGTGTATCAAGCTTTACAGCAAGTTTAGGTGCAAACATGGGTATGAATGGTTGTGCTGGCATATATCCTGCTTTAATGGCTGTTACTCTTGCTAATATGGCTGGAGTAAATATGGATATCAGTTTTTATGTTATGCTGTTAATTGTTATAACAATTAGTTCACTTGGAATAGCAGGTCTTCCAGGAACTGCTACAATAGCTGTTTCAGTTGTTATTTCTGGAGTAGGTCTTGGCTCTTATTTCCCACTAGTTGGTGGAATACTTGCAATAGACCCTATACTAGATATGGGACGTACAATGATAAATGTCAATGGTGCTATGGTATCTTCAATTACTGTAGGTAAGTCACTTGGAAAAGTCGATAAAGAAGTATTCAATAAGAAAAACATTTCTTAAAAAATATTATAAAAATAAATGGCTAACATAGTACAAAGTTAGCCATTTATTTTTTATTTTATTTACAAAATGGAAAAAATTCTTTTGTAAGGTTTTGAGGATATACAGATATAAAAACAAAGTCATAATCTTGAGACTTTGCATATTCTAATATATCTCCATCATAGTATCTAGGGTCTATCATATCCATACTTGAACAAACAGAAGAAAAGAATGCTGCTGTTGGTACAATTAATGAGTCCTTAACAAATAACACTTTTAATCCTTCTGGATTTTCTATATTTTTAATTTTAACTAGTGGACGATTCCCCAATAAGTATGTAAAATATTTATCTGATTGTCCATCCATTAAATTAAGGTCAGCATTAAAAGGGTATGATAATATCAAACTCTCTTCAAACCTTCCTTTTAATTCAAAATTTTGAGATTTAGAATCTGTATAGTATGTATAATTCGTCTTAAATTTAGGATAAATTAGTGTAAAATCATCTATTCCACCATATAAAATTCCCGTCTTCCTTCCCATAGAACCAAGAAATGACCTAGGATATACAATCGAATTATAGTTTTCTTTATCTCTATAATAATAATTTTCATCTAATTTCATGTTATATTTTTTATTAAGCTGTTCAATCAATTCTCCAAATGCCCAAAAAGAAGTCTCTACTTTCCAATGGTGGTCTGTTTTAAAGAATAACTCATCTTTTGAAATACCACTTTTTAAAATATTTTTTCTAAAATCTATATAGTCAACATTATCATTTTTTAGTTCATTTAAAAAATTATCTGCTGTCTCACTACTATAGGAATAAGGTATGCCTTTAGGAAACTTTGTTACTCCTTTTATATATTTATCTGGAGTCATTAAATAAACTAATTTAGTATTTTGTTTATCCATTTCCTTAGAGAACTTACTTACTCTGTCTGACAATAAATCAACTTGATTTGGAGATTTAGCAAAATATGTGTAATGCATTTTGCCAGAAGTATCTTTCACAACACTAAACTTTGAAAATTCATTTTTACCCATTAGTTTTTGCAAATATCCATAAGTTTCAATAAAAGTATTTTTATATATCACTTTGTCATTTACTGTATTATCAATAGACGATATAGTATCCTTTAAACTATTCTTATCATTAATTGATTTTTTTATTTCTTGTATCATATCTTTTCCAGAATAACAGATATTAGAGATAGAGAAGGTGAATAAAACAACTAAGAATATAATTGTAGTTATTAGCCTTACTTTAAAAAATCTATTCATACTTTTCCTCCTCAGCTAAAAATTAAAGTAAATAAATGGATTATAACTTCCAGTTACTAAATATGTCACAGAAATAAAGAACAATAAAATAGAACAAATTGGATAAAATAAATTAAATAATGTACTGTATTTAGCTTGTTCAACAACAAATTTATTAACTTTTTTTGCAATAGGTACACTAAAAATAAATGCAAATATAAAGAAAATCAAATATTCTTTCAAGAACATATATGTATAGTCACTCCACATAACTCCACTTGCACCAAACATAGCTTTAAAATAGTTATATGCTTCATTTAAATTTGGAGCTCTAAACAGTACCCATCCAAAGTTTACTACTAGTAAAGTATAAATATGTTTTATGAGATTATGATTTTCAATCTTTTCAAACATTATAAATCTCTCTATAATTAAAAAAACAAAATTCAAAATCCCCCAAATCACAAATGTCCATTCTGCACCATGCCATATTCCAGTAAATAACCATACTATAAACATATTTCTAATCATAATGTCTTTATTTAAAACTCTAGAACCACCAAGTGGAAAGTATATATAACTCTTAAACCACATTCCTAAAGAAATATGCCATCTTCTCCAAAACTCGGAAATTGATTTTGAAATATATGGATAATTAAAGTTTTCTTCAAATTTAAAACCAAACATAAGACCTAAACCTATGGCCATATCTGAATACGCAGAAAAGTCAAAAAATATTTGTAAAGTATAAGCTATTGAACCAAGCCAAGCCAACGATGTAGCTATTGAACCTTGACTATTCATAGTGTAAATATAATCTGCTACTATTGCCATATTATTAGAAATTAATATTTTTTTACCTAAACCAGTTATAAACCTACATGTTCCAATAGAAAATTTATTCCATGTTTCTTTTCTGTTATGAATTTGTTCTGCAACACTTTCATATCTAACTATAGGCCCTGCTATTAATTGTGGGAAAAAAGCTATATATAATCCTACATAAAAAGGATTCTTTTGAACTTCTCCATGTCCACGATAAACATCTATAACATAAGACATTCCTTGAAAGGTAAAAAATGAAATACCTATAGGTAAAACAATGCTTGGAATCGCAAGTTCTGTATTAATAAGCGAACTAATATTTCTTAGTGCAAAAGCTAGATATTTAAATATAAATAGAACACCTATATTATATATACACATCAAAATCAAAATAATCTTTACTTTTACTTTACTTTTTCTATATCTGTCTACTATCAAACCAAATATATAATTCATTATTATAGAAGCTATCATAATAACAACAAATTTCGGCTCTCCCCAGGCATAAAAAAATAAACTAACAATAAGTAATATCATATTTTGGATTGTCCGATTAAATCTAAATAAATAATATAATACCAAAGTTATTGGTAAAAAATAAAATAAAAAAATCAAACTTGAAAATAACATGCTATACCTCCTCTCTTTACTCAGTTTTTAAGTGTTTTTTCCAATATAAGTATATCCCTAAGCATATTGCTAATAAGGATATAAATAAAATGCGAATAAAATTTACACTATTATTCATAGCATTTACTGTTTTCATATTTTGTACGGTTGGTGATTGTTTAGGTGATACTAAGGTATACGGAACACCATCTTTATCTTTTTGATTAATACTCCAAGACTGAGTCAATACTATCTTCTTTCCAACTTTAAACTTGTCATCAACATTAACTTTTAAAATAATTTCTCCAGGTTGTACTTCATTATTTAATGTTAATTTACCTTCCTGAGATATATTTACATTGTTTTGTTTTTCTACAAATGAGTACTTAATTTTTGAACTCTGTTCCAGTCCTGACACTTTATATTGACTTATACTTTGACCCAATACAGGTATTTGTACTTCTTCATCACCAATTATTTTAATATTATGCAAGGATTCAAGTTGCTCCTCTAAAAGTAAAGATACTTTTCTTATAGTAATAACATTATGTTCTTCACTAGATGGAATAAATGTGATTCCCCACCCGTTAATATCTGATAGAACATCTGAATCTAACATAACATTATTTTTATCATTTATAAAACTGCTAAAATTCACATAAATTTTTCCCTCAAACTCACCTGGTATATCTATGCATCCATCTTTTATTTTATCTGAATATATTATATTTTGATTTTCAATAAATATTTCGCTACCTTCTTTTAACTTAAAGTCAAGCGTATCCTTACTTTGTATGTTTAAATTAATTCGCTGAGGACTTTTATTCTTATTTTGAATCTCAATATAAAAATTATGGAATACATTCCAGTCATCTTTTATATTTTTATAAATATATAGATAACGTTCTTTATTATTTTTAGAACTATCTGTCTCTATTTTTATACTTGTATTTTCATGTATAATGTTAGCACTTAAATTACTTTCCACCTTTTTAAAAGATAAATCTAAATTTTTATTACTTATTCCTGAACTTGTAAAAGTACTGTTTATAAAAAAAATAAACACTAAAATAAAATATTTTAAATAACACAAAAATACTTTTAAAATTTTCATTTTATCTCTCCTAAATATATTTCATTGGCTCAAACTCATCTGTGCATTCGTCTTTCTTTTCATTAGGTTTTGAAATTATAATTGTTTTATGTTGTAATATCCACTCCATCATTTCCTCTCTTAAAAATAAATTTTGCATTATACTATCAATATTATTTACTTTGTATAAAACACCCCTCATATCGGCTTTACCTTCACATAAATCACACTCAAGTATAATATTTTCATTAAGTTCTATTTCTATTTTTTGAGGATAAATATCTTTATTTTCAAAACCTAGTAATACATACTGATAATTAAAATTTACCAGTTTTACCTTACCTATATTTTCTATATCACTTTGGAAATCTGTATTAATTCTTGGACTTCTTCTCGATAAAGTTTTAGATTTTTCAATACGTTTTTTTACATTAATTTGCAAGTCATCAAAAAAACCTAATTGATTAGATATTGTCATTGGCAAAGTCGGCACCCTATCATGAACAATACACATCCAATTATCAAATTGATTATCTTCAATGTGTGTAATGTAACATGCATACTTCCACTTTGAGTTTATTTCCACAACATTAACTATCTTTGCCTTCATACTAGCTATATATATTTCATTTCCTGATTTTTCTTTAAACTCTACCTCAAATTCTTCTGGAGAAATATACTCTGGATTTTCCAATAAAAACGCAAATCCATTTTCTGATATATCAATTGTTTTTGAAGAAAGAATGTACGAATTTTGCTTTAGTTTAAAATCAATTTCAGCAACATAACGCTCAGATTTTCTTAATTGTTGTCTTCCTGATATAAACAGCATTGCCATAATAAGATTAAAAAGATTTCCAATTAACCAAAACAGTACGACTGAGTATGTCATTGAATTCATTTTAAATATTGATATAAACATCTTTAAGATTCCTATTATAGATAGCACTATGTATATAAAATATGGTGCTCCTTGCAAAACCTTATATATTCTTTTTTCTTCTGCTTTACTCTTATTGGTCACTGAAAATTTATTCTTAGATATTGCAAATGTTTCAAGTATTACTGCTGGCATTAAAGACTGAAACATTATAGTTTCATATATATTAGTCCATCTTGTGTTTCTTATATTTTGAGAAAATATTTTAAGGGATAAACTACTTAAAATATACATAGGTAACCAAAATATCAATACTTGAAGTAATGTGCATTTTACAACAATTACATTAAAGACTGAAAATAAAATGGGAGCCATTATATAAGTAAAGCGTTTTATACTTGCATACCAATAAGTAATTGAAGAAATATAACTTATTTTCTGCCAAAATCCTAAACCTTTTCTAAACAAAATATTCAATCGTCTACCTGTCTGTATGCATCCACGTGCCCATCTTTCACGTTGTTTAATAAGGCTTTTTAAATCTATTGGAGATAATCCTGATGCATGTACTTCTGGAATAGCATAGCATCTATATCCTTTACTTTGAATTAAAATCCCTGTTGCAAAATCTTCTGTGATAGAAAAAGTATAAAATCCTCCAACTTCATCTAAAGCTTCTCTTGAAATAACTGTATTACTACCACCATAAATTACAGAATTGGTTTTATTTCTAGCTAATTGAATATCTCTATAAAAATAATCTTGTTCATTTGGAATTCTACCTTCAGAGTGTAAATTAAATTGAAATAAATCTGGATTATAGAAACTTTGTGGTGTTTGCACAAAACCAATCTTTTCGTATTGTTCTTTTTCTCCATCTTTTTTAGCCTGTTCATTTTTTAAAAAGTATGGTACTGTATCAATTAAAAAATCATGCATTGGTATCATATCTGCATCAAATGTAGCAATCAAAGGAGAGTTTGTATGCTGCATTGCATTATTTAGGTTTCCAGCTTTAGCTCCTTCTCTTTCTGTTCGAGTTATATAATTGACACCCATTTTTTCTGACAGAAGACGCATTTCTTCACGATTACCATCATCACATATATATATATGTACCTTTTTCTTATCAGGATATTGCATATGAAGACATCCATTTATTGTTTTTCTTACCAAGTCAACAGACTCATTATATGTTGCAATAAATACATCCACAGGTGGATAAAGTTCTTCACTTATAATTGGCTTTTCAGGATACTCAATATTAGACATTCCATAGTAATGTACAAACATTTCCATCATCCCTATTAACTCCACTGAAAGTAGTATTATCGCACAAATTAATGCAAACATCCCTTCTTCTTTAGGTATTGTATAAAAAATTCTCCACAATATATATATAATATTAGTAATAATAGTTAAGGTTATAAGTACCTTTTTTGAATTTTTCTTCATCAAATCACCTCTTTCCTACTAGTGCATTCAATATATCTTCATCCCAAGTACCTTCAACTTGATTATATATTCCAAATCCAGAGGCAAGTTCCCAGTAAGCCCATGAAAAATTTCGTTTTTCAGCCTCTTCTCTTACTGCTTTTATCCAAGCTACTCTTGAAGCTTCTGGTGCCTCTTTTGTTATTCCAAACTCTCCCAATAAAACTTTTACATTATTTTTATTAGCCCATTTCTCTACTGTATCAAATCTTTTCTTTAGATACTCAAGTTGTTCATTTGTTCCTTCCCAAGTAATATTGCTTAAGTTCTCAAACCCTTTATGATAGATATTTCCTTGGAATGCAAAATCATTTGGTTCATAATAGTGAAATGAAACTACTATATTAGAATTTTTAGGAATATTTAAATCCTTTAAATAATCAATTTGGTAGTAATTGTATGGACCCACTATAATTGTCCTTTTAGGATTAGTTTTTCTAATTATATTTATAGCTTCTTTAAAGTATTCATTTAGTAACTGTGGAGATAGGCTTTCTTTAGGCTCATTTAATAATTCAAAAACCAATTTTTTATCATATTTTTGATATCTATTAGCTATTTGTTGCCATATTTTTAAAAACTTCTCTTTATTAATTTGTGGTTCTTTCATAATGTCTTCAAAGTGATGTAAATCTAACACAACTACTAACTCTTTATCCAAAGCATACTTTATATGCCCATCAATCTTTTTGAAGAATTCTTCATCAATTTTATAATCATTAGAATCTGAGGTGTAATCAGAAAATCTTACTGGTATACGGACTGTATCAAAACCTGCCATTTTTATATCATCAAAATACTTATCTGACATTTTAACATCCCAAGGAAAAATTTTTGGTGATTCTAACGCATTACCTATGTTTATTCCTCGTTGCATTGTAACTTTATCATTATCTCCTCTTATTATAAAATAAAATCCAATAAAAGCTATACTCAAAAAGGCTGCTATACTAATACCTATTCTTTTTATGTTCCTCTCCCCCTAACTTATTTTTTGTATAATATTACTTTACTAGTTTTAGTCTATCTATAGAAGCTTTAATATCATTAGTACCCTATTATAACAAATTAAATTATATCATGTTATCTCTAATTATGCTTCTTTATAAATTTTATTCTAAATATACTTTTAAAAAAATATAAGGCAGTATATCTTAAAATAACTTTGATTATTTCTCGATATAATGCCTTATATTTTTTATAACTTATCTAACAAATCTAAAACTTGTTTTTTGACCTTATCATATCCAAAATTATCTAGTGAATATCCAAGCTCTATATTTCCGAAACCTTTAATTTCAGCATTTTCTTTTTTATTTAATAGAGTTTGCATAAGCTCAACTTCTATATATTCTCTTCCCTTTTCTTTTTCTAACATAGTAAATAACTCAAAATCTTGTATGCCAAATCTTAAGTTTTCCATTCTAACACTTCTAACAGGCTTTAAATCTTTTCCAGGATAAACAAAGAACATATCTCCAGCTTTCCAAATAGGGAATTTGTAACTTGCGTCTTTCCAAGGGTCTTCTGTCCATAAATTATAATCCCATCTTAAAAATCCATCAAGACCAAAATAATAAGTGTACCACCCTATTATTCTATTTTCTACAAAAGGAGAACTTATAAAACTATTTGGTTTTTCTGGGAAACAGCAAACAAACCAAGTCAATATTCCACCTTTATCATGCATTTTTTTCTTTAGATTTTCTATATCTTTATAATTTTGAATAGTAAGTTTTAAATTTATTGACATGTCATCAACTTCATCTTTAGCTCTATCTAAAAAGTTTTGGTCATGAGTTGCTGATTTATATTTAACTTGATGAGTACTTACAGTAGAGTTTATAAATTTGATACACTCTTTTACAACCTCTGGATTATTTGGTTCATCGGCTATAATTCTGATGCTATCCCATAGACCACATTCTATTAAATGATTTAATACTAATCCTATATACTCTTTTAAATCATCTGTATTATTTATGAATTTAAACACTTTGTCTTTTTCATCAAAGTATCTTACTCTTATAGGGTCTTTATAGCCCTCTATAGGGTTTCCAAACTCTCCAGCACACCAATTACCTAACAGACCAAATAAATCTATCTCCTGAGCCATTTTGTACTTACTAGCTATACTTATATACTTGTCCATGCTTTCAAAATTACACTTGATATTTCCATCTAAATCTTTTGAGACACCTACCATGTTGTATTCATATAAGTTTGATGGATTTTTATAGACTTTATAACAACTTTGACCTGCCCATGGATAATCTGAAACTATAACTGTTGCAACTTTTTCTCCTAAAGATGCTAGTTCTTTGAGATAATTATCTATTATCTCAAAATGTATATCAGACCACAATTCAACTTTATACATTCTAGCTAGACAACTTGGATGTTGCCATAAATCTAAAAAGAATTTACTTTCGTCCAAAGGCTTTAACACAACATTTTTTACTTCTATAGGCACATCAACTGTAAAAACTTTTTCTTCATCTTCATAACCAAAACTTTTGAATATATCAATACTTATATTAAACTTATTTCCTAAAAAATCCTCAGGTACTTGCCCTTCAATCCAAAACGTTTGAGGCAAATATTGTTCCACTAGTACATCTTTATCTCTCAAAATAGCATCATTTACAAATGCTTTTGTATCATCTTGAACGTACCCTAATATATTTATACTAAAATTATTTTCTAATCCATCAGGCACATTTAGACCTAATCTCACTCTATTTCCCAAGCCTTTCCATGATATAGCACTACTACCATCAATTGTGCAATTAAATTCTTCTGTAGCTTTCAGCATAATTTGAAATGCAAATTTTTCACCTTTAGCTACTACAATATTTAAATCCTTATGTTCCCAAGTTTCAGCTTCTATAACTGAGTATTTATTGTGTTTAAATGTGCAATCTTTCAATACATATGAAATTTCCATGGTTTAATTTCCTCCGCATCTATAGTTTTATTTTGTATTTTTAAATTAGACTATTTAACCTTTTATACCAGATAAAGATACACCCTCAACAAATTTACTTTGTAAAATTAAATAGAAAATAAATGGAGGTAAAAATGTTATTGTTGCTCCTGCCATCATTTGTCCATAATTTGTTATCTGAAATGTCTTAAGAGTGGATAACCCTACTGTTAATGTCCTCATTGCATCTTTAGTTGTTGCTATAAGAGGCCACATAAACTCATTCCATGCTCCCATGAAAGTAAATATAGCTAGTGTAATTAATGCTGGTTTGATTAGAGGTAACACTATTTGTACTAAAATTCTAAGGTCTGAACAACCATCTATTTTTGCTGATTCTAAGAGTTCTTTTGGTACTCCTAAAATAGCTTGTCTCATTATAAATACACCAAATGCAGTTGGTATTGGCATAATAAGAGCCAAATAACTATTTATCCATCCTAAATGTTTCATTATTATATAAAGTGGTATCATTGTAACCTGAGATGGTATAATTAAAGTCATTATCATAAATAAAAATAACTTATCACTACCTTTAAAATCCATCTTCGCAAAAGAATACCCTGCTAATGTACTAAATACTAAGTTTAACAGTACTCCTGAAAAAGATACTATGGCTGTGTTTAAAAAATATTGCGTAAATCCTTTTTTAGTAAATATATCTATATAGTTTTGAAGTGTTACTGTTGAAAAAGATATATCCAAATTGTATGAATTATATGTTACCTTTAATGATATTATCAACATGTATATAAATGGTACTAAGCTTGCACATGCTATAAATAATAGCAACCCATCACTCAATAATCTCTTTGTTGTTTTCATATTATACCTACCTTTCTAAAAATCTGAACTGTCTCGTTTTACAAGTTTATTTTGTAAAATTGAAACTACTGCTATCAACAAAAATAATACATTTGCTACAGTCATTGCATATCCAGAATTGAAGTTTTTAAAGTTTAAGTTAAATGCATGCATAACTATACTCATAGTAGATATCCCTGGACCTCCACCTGTCACAGTATAAACCAAGTCAAATACTTGTAACGACCATATTGTTCCTAAAAACACAACCATTATTGTAGTTGGCTTTAGTAGTGGAACTGTTATTTTCATAAATTCTTGAAGTTTTGTAGCTCCATCAACCTTTGCTACCTCATAACAATGTTTTGGTAAATTCATTATAGCTGAAATATAAATTACCATAAAATATCCTATATTTTTCCACATAGATATAAACATAAGCGTAGGAAGTGCTGTTTTACTATCTCCCAAAAGTTTAGATGATTCTATTCCAAAAGCACCTAACAATTGATATATAATTGAACCTTCTCCATTTAATAAAGCTCTCCATACCATACCAATCAAAACCATAGACGATAATACAGGTATAAATATAGCTCCTTTAGCAAATGAAGCTATTTTACTATTTCCTTTTCCTGTAATCCAAACTGCCAAAATCAACGATAAAATAGTCTGGCAAGGTACTACTATAATAGCAAATTTAATCGTATTTATAATAGATACTTTTAATGTCTCATCTGTAAATAATTTTTTATAATTTTCTAAGCCTATAAATGTTGCTGGACTAATAATATTGTACTTTGTAAAACTAAAGTATATTGACATTATTATTGGTAATACATAAAATGCCACTAAAATTATGCCCAATGGTAATATGTATATATATGGTTTAATATTTAATTTTAATTTTTTTCTTGTTGAATTTTCTTCAAACTCTCTAACTAAGTTACTCATTTTTATCCTCTCCAATATAAATATTAGCATTGTACTTATAAATACAATGCTAATTTTAATCTGTAAAGTATTTTATAACATCTTACAGCCTTAAACTTTTATTGTGCTAATAAATCATTTGAATATTTTGCAGCATCATCTAACGCTTGTTTTGGAGTTTTATCTCCTGAAATCATAGTTTGAAGTTCTTTCCATAAATATTCATATATTTCAACACCATGTGGTCCTACTACCAATGGTCTATATACATCCTTATCATTTTCAACCATTGCTTTAAATCTTTCATCACCTTGATATGGTTCCCCTTTTGTTATTGGTGCTCTTGGTATCGCTTTATGGAATTCTGTCATTGATTCAACACTTAACATATGTTGTATTAATTTATATGCAAGTTTTTTATCTTTTGCTGATGACATTAAAGATAAATGGTCTACTGCTCCAAAAGTTGCAGCTTTCTTGTCTTCTAAACCAGTTACAAATCCCCAATTTAAATCTGGGAATGACTTATCAAATACACTTGTTGCAGCAGAAGACAACATTATAGTAAAGGCTGCTTTCCCTGGTCCAAATACACTTTCTATCATTTCATTGCTATCTTTAGATAAAGAATCTTCAGGTACATATGCTTGTAATTCTTTTAAGAAATTAGCTGCTTCTAAACCACTCTTATCATTAAATTTAACTGATTTTAAATCATCATTAAATATATCTCCACCAGCTTGCCATAAATATGGATACCAGTTCCAGTTCATGTTACCAAAAGTTTTAGCTCCCCATCCTTGAGCTAATCCCCATTGGTCTATTTTTCCATCGCCATCAGTATCCTTTGTTGCTTTTTGGCAGATTCTTTTAAAATCTTCCCATGTTTTAGGAGGTTTTTCTCCTATTTTATCTAGAATATCTTTGTTGTAGTATAATACACCTGGATTTGCTGCTTGGAATGGCATTCCATACATTCCACCCATCATTTCAGATGTTTTTATGTAAATAGATTGTTCTTTATCCTCTTTAGTTGCATAGTCAGTTAAATCTTCTACTGCTCCACTTTGTATAAACTGAGGATACATTTCTGCATACATATATCCAACATCAGGGCCTTCATCAGCACTTATGGCTGTTGCAAATTTTTCTGAATAATTTTCCCAAGGAATTATCTGTAAATCTACTTCACAGTTATTTTTTTCCTCAAATTTATCTAAAATAGGGTCCCAAACTTCCTTCATATTATCTTCTACTGGTGGCATCCAAAGAACTAGCTTTTCTTTTTCCCCATCCTTTTTTGCATCTTTTCCACTACCACTTGAACACCCTGTTATAAGTGTTGTAGTCATAATTGCCACCATAGCTAGTGAACACAATTTTTTCAACATACTCACCTTAATTCCCTCCATCTTGTTTGGTTTTTCTTTTTTCATTGTAATTCTACATAATTTTACTCCATTTAAAATATTATCAAAGCATGTATTTCTTGTCTAATCAGTTTTTTCTATATATTTTTTTTTATTATAGTTTTTTTCTATAGTGCCATTTTTAATTTTATTTTTTATAGCAATAAATATAGTTAAAATAAACTAGAATCTTTTAGTAAAATTTTTAATTTTAAAGTCTCTTTTATTAAATTACAACACAAAAAATAGACCATATAATTATATGGTCTGTTTTCATCTACTTAAAAAAGTTTATTTTTTAGGTCTAAGTTCAGCTTTATCTCTTTTTATTTCTTCTAATATTTCTTTTAAATTATACTCAACACTAGAAAGCACATCTTCTGCATATTCAATTGAACCAATTCTTATCTCATTGGCTATTCTTTCAGCCCTATCAACTATATCCTTAGCTCTTTGGTCTGCTTGAACAACAGGTTCACTTGACTCTACATAGGCTTTTACTACATCTTCAGAATTTTTCTTTAATTCTTCTATATTTTCTTGATATTCTTGCTGTATTCTTTCAGCTTCTTTTTGTGCTTGTTCAACTATGTTTGTAGCATCTTGTTTAGCTTGGCTTATTATTTTATTTCTTTCTTTATTTATCCAGACTGCCTGTGTTACTTCCTCTGGTATTAAAGTTCTTATATCATTAACTATTGCTAAAACTTCATCCTTATCTACAGTGCATTTATGAGAAAACGGAATTGTAGAAGCACTTCTAAATATCTCCTCTAACTGATCAAATAGTTCAATCATTTCTAAATCTATCTTCATATATCAATTACCCCCAGTAGTTTTTTTCTTTAATTCTTCCAAAACAATTTTTGGAACCAAATTTTTTATATCAGCATCAAAGAGCAAAACCTCTTTTATTAAAGATGAACTTATAAATGAATATTTTGTACAACTTGGTAAAATTATAGTCTCTATATCTGGATTAAGCTCTCTATTCATATGAGCCATTTGAAGCTCATAATCAACATCTGCACCACTTCTTACACCTCTAACTAATGCTCCAATTCCATTTTCTTGACAGTAACTTATTAATAGCCCATCAAAAGTTACAACTTTTATATTCTCTAGATGGCTTGTACTTTTTTTTATAAGTTCTACTCTTTCATCAAAGCTAAATAGACCTTTTTTATTAGGATTATTTAGGACTCCTATTTGTAATTCGTCAAATAACTTCGAAGCCCTGCAAATAATATCTAAATGTCCATTAGTGATTGGGTCAAAGCTTCCTGCAAATATAGCTTTTCTAGGTTTATTTTCCATTTTATGCCTCCATCTTATAAAAAGTTAATGTAGTATTTCCATATTTTTTATCTTTAGTTTTTTCTAACTTACATATTTTATCTGGAAATAAATCATTAGTATCATGTTCTACAACTATTATTCCATCTTCATTCAATAAATTGGAATTATCAATTTTTTCAATAGCTTCTATAAACATATTTTTATAATACGGAGGGTCCATAAAAATTATGTCAAATTTACTATTTTGTAACTTAAGCTTATCTATAGCAGTTTTAAAATCAAGGTTTAAAATAAAACTCTCATTTTCAACCCTTGCTTTTTTTATATTAGATTTAACAATTTCTATACTTTCTTTACTAATATCTACAAAAGTACATTCTTTGGCACCTCTTGACAAACACTCTATCCCTAAAGAACCAGTTCCAGCAAATAAATCTAGAACTTCACTTTCCATTATATATGAATTTATTATATTAAATAAAGACTCTTTTACTCTATCCGTTGTTGGCCTTACATCTTCATTTTTTGGAGTATTTAATTTTAATCCTCTTGCTTTTCCTGAAATTACTCTCAATATGACAATCTCCCTTCAGCACATTCTTACATCAATAATATTTTAACATAAATTAAAATCAATTTAATGAAATTTCTTCCAATGTATCTTTAAATTTATCTATAATTTCCTTTTTAAGTGGAATATTCTCTTTCAATTGTAGATTATTATCTTCACCTAATATATATCGAGCTTCCTGCTGTGCTAATTTTAATATTTTTATATGCTTAAACAAATTTGCTACTTTTAATTCTGGAAGTCCATGTTGTCTGGTCCCAAAAAACTCTCCAGGTCCTCTTATTTCTAAATCCTTTTCTGAAATTCTAAACCCATCATTTGTTTCTTCCATTATAGACATTCTCTGCCTGCATACATCTGTTTTAGAGTCGTAAATTAGCACACAATATGACTTATGGCTTCCTCTCCCAACTCTACCTCTAAGCTGATGTAATTGTGCAAGTCCAAACCTTTCAGCATTCTCTATTATCATTAGAGTTGCATTTGGCACATTGACACCAACTTCTATAACTGTTGTTGAAACCAAAATATCTATTTCTTTATTCTTAAAGTTACTCATTACTTCATCTTTTTCACTTGATTTCATTTTCCCATGAAGAAGTCCAAGTCTTAAATCTGAGAAGTATTCAGCTCTTAATTCCTCTACTAATTCAACAGCTGACTTAGCTTCTATTGATTCACTTTCTTCAACTAGTGGACATACAATATATACTTGCCTTCCCGATTCAACTTCTCTTCTTACTAGGTTATTGTAAGCTCTATCTCTCTTGCTCTTTTCAATAGCAAGTGTTTCTATTGGCTGTCTACCTGGTGGGAGTTCATCTATAATAGAAATATCTAAATCTCCATAAAGTATAAGTGCTAATGTTCTTGGTATTGGTGTTGCTGTCATTACCAGTATATCTGGATTTATTCCTTTTAATGAAAGTCTACTTCTTTGCATAACTCCAAATCTATGCTGCTCATCTGTTATAACTAGACCAATATTATTAAATTCAACTTTATCTTCAATTAATGCATGTGTTCCTATCAATATATCAATTTCATTGTTTTTAATTTGTTCTAATACCATATCTTTTTGTTTTTTTGTAAGACTACCTATTAATAGACCTACATTTATACCAAAATCTTTTAAGGTTTCAGTAAGTGAAATATAATGCTGTCCTGCTAATATCTCTGTAGGTGCCATCAAAGCTCCTTGATAACCATTTAAGACACAATTTGCAAGTGCTAAGAGAGCAACTACTGTTTTACCACTACCTACATCACCTTGAACTAATCTATTCATTATTTTATCAGAATTCATATCATTTATAATTTCATCTAATGCTCTATTCTGAGCTTTAGTCAATTTAAATGGTAAAGAACTTATTATATTCTTTAAACTTTCACTTGTTGTAAATTTTATTCCGTTTTCTTTATTTCTTCCACTTTTAAATACAAACAGTCCCAACTGTAATATAAGTAATTCTTCAAATACAATTCTATATAAAGCTATTTTTAACGATTCCTTATTGCTTGGTGAATGAATATTTCTAACTGCAAAATCTATATTACATAATCTATATTTTTCTATAATTCTTTGTGGCATATATTCTTGTATAATTAATTCCTTATCTTCAAGTACAGTCTTAATTATGCTCATAATCTCTTTATTTGTAACACCATATGTAAGTTGATACACTGGCATAAATCTACATGTATTTTTAGGTGAATTAGTAAGGTACTCTAATTCACACGATGTAAGTTCTAAGTTATTAAATCTTTTCTTAACTTTTCCAAAAACCAATATTGAATCTCCAGGTCTAAATGTATTTTTTATATAAGTTTTATTAAAAAACACTAGTTTAGCCGAACCAGTTTCATCTTTTACATCAATCTTTGTTAAAGTCATTCCTTCTTTTGGACTAAATGTATTTATATTTGATATTACTGCTTTTATTGTAGCTTTTTCATCATTCTCCAACTGCGCTATTTTCTTAAGATTGTTTCTATCTTCAAATTGCCTTGGAAAATAATACAATAAATCTTTTAATGTGAATATACCCAGCTTATTTAGCTTACATGCCTTTTTAGGTCCTATCCCTTTAACATATTGAACATCTTTATATAAATCCAACAAATATATCACCTACTACACAAAAATCCTGTACAACCAACTTTATAAAAGCTACATGGTCATACAGGTTCTTATAATCATTATTCAACTGAAATTAAGTAATAATAAAGAGGTTGTCCTCCATAATATAATTCCACATCTACATCTTCAAATTTTTCTTCTAAAGAAGTACGAAGTTCATTTGCCTGAGATTCTGTAACATCTTCACCAAAGAATAAAGTTATTATAGCAGTATCCTCATCAACCAATTTTTCAATAAGATTTGATGTTACTTCATCTACATAATCCCCTGCTGATAATAATTTACCTTCTGCAATTCCAATTATATTACCTTCTTTAACATCAATTTCATTCATTACTGTATCCCTAACAGCAAAAGTTACTTGACCTGATTTAACTGAATTTAAAGCATTCATCATAGCTTCTTCATTTTCATCTTCACTTAATTCTCCATTAAATGTTACTAATGCAGCAAATCCTTGAGGTGTGTTTTTTGTAGGTATAACTATTATATTTTTATCACTCAATTCTTTAGCTTGGTTAGCAGCCATTATTATATTGCTGTTATTTGGGAAAATAAATATATTTTTAGCATTTATATCCTTTATGGCATTCATAAAATCTTCAGTACTTGGATTCATAGTTTGACCACCTTCTATTATATGGTCAACACCAAAGTCTTTAAATATATTTGCTAATCCTTCACCCATAGAAGTAGCTATGAATCCAAATTCTCTTTCTTCCTCTAAAGGCTCACTCTCATTTTCTTTTTTTTCTTCTACTTCCAATATTGTATTTTCATGTTGTAACTTCATATTTTCTATTTTTATAGTTAATAATTGACCATACTTTAGAGCTTCTTGAAGCACGTTTCCTGGGTCATTAGTGTGTACATGTACCTTTATGACCCCATCATCTCCAACTACTGCTAAACTATCGCCATAAGCCATCATTATATCTCTTATTTTCGTATCTTCTACTTTAGAACTTTCTAGTATAAATTCTGTACAATAACAGTATTTTATATCATCTGTGCTAGTACTATTCTTTGGGAAGTCTATATTTGTTGCAATATTAGTGTCTAGGCTAGTATTTTTTATTTCTATATTGTTACCTTTTATGGAAGCTAACATACCTTCATATATAAGTACAAGCCCTTTTCCTCCAGAATCAACTACACCAGCATCCTTCAGATTTTTTAGAAGGTCTGGAGTTCTTTCTAGTGAAGCATTTGATTCCTTTACAAGCATACTTAAAAACTTTACTACATCTTTTTCTTTTTTAGCAGCTTTTACTGCAAACTCTCCGCTCTCTCTAACTACAGTAAGTATAGTTCCTTCAATTGGTTTTATTACAGCTTTATAAGCTGTATCAGAACCATTTTTAAAAGCTTTTGCTAAATCATCTGTTGATAATTTACTTTTTCCCTCTATAGACTTAGCTATACCTCTAATTATTTGTGAAAGTATAACTCCTGAGTTTCCTCTTGCACCCATTAAAGAACCTTTAGATAATGCTTTTCCGATGTCTGATATATTATCATTGTCTACTTTCGCTAACTCTTTTAAGGCATAAGATATAGTTAAGGACATATTAGTCCCTGTATCTCCATCTGGTACAGGGAATACATTTAATTTGTCAACTAAATCTTTATTGTTTTGGAGATTGTTTGCACCTGAAATGAACATCTCTCTTAACCTTTTACCATCTATATACTGAATCATTTCTTTCCTCCTATAAAATTACTTCACTCTTATTCCTTGTACATTAATATCAATTTTAGTGACTCTTACGCCAGTCATCTTTTCAACTACATATTTAACTCTATCTATTATGTTATTTGCAACTGTAGATATATTTGTACCATATTGTATTATAACATAAAGTTCTATTGCTATGGCATCTTCTTCTACTTCTTCTACTCTAACACCTTTAGTAGCATTTTCACCTTTTAATAATTCTACTATTCCTTTAGATTTAGATGCTAAACCTACTAGACCATAACTTTCCATTGCAGCTCTATATGTGACTTGAGCTATTACTTGATTATCTATTTCTATACTTCCATATTGATTCATTACCTTTGCACTCATGGTTGACCCCCTTAAGTTTTTTTTATTAAAAATGTTTCTTAATTTATTTTTTACTATTTTTACTTATTTATTATATAAAATTATAATCATATCATACTATAAATATGGTATAATTTAAACCTAGAAAAGTTTTTGGATAAAATTTCTTGTACTGTCTATATATTTAAAGAAAAATAATAATTATTTTTCAAATATATTTACTTTATATAAAATTATATATATAATTTTATATGATAATGAGAAATTCTTCAATATATGTAAGGCAAATATATATTTCTATTGCAAATTTTTGTTATTTATGATAATATAAATATGTTTTTAGTCTTTAAATAGTTATCATTTTAAGGAGGTGTGCGTAGATGGCAAAAGTATGTAGCGTATGTGGTAAAGGTAAGGTTTCTGGAAACCAAGTATCACACTCAAATAAACATAATAAAAGAACATGGTCAGCTAATTTAAGAAGCGTAAGAGCGATTATAGATGGAGCTCCTAAGAGAGTAAAAGTTTGTACTAGATGTTTACGTTCTGGTAAGATTGAAAGAGCTTAATAGCCACGTTTAAAAGCCTACTTCCGAAAGTAGGCTTTTTAAATTTAATCATTTTTACTCTTTCTCATAAATTTTAAAACTATGTTTGAAATCCATTTTGGTAACTTTATTGTTACTACTTTCATCAATACTCACCCCACACTTTATAGTTAAAATTATTTTAACAAAAAAATAATAATGCTCCACATCCAATAAGTATTAATGCGGTAAGTGCTGACCAAATCCAGCCAGGAAGCAACATAGATAAAATTACTGCCATTCCTGTTGCTAGACACAGTATTCCTAGCAATACCTTAGACTTGTTATTTCTCATGGAACACCTCCACATAGAACTTGTATCTACAAATATTTTCATATTTAAGTTTATGCGATAAGTTCCTATTTTAGACCTATAAATACATTATGTAATTTTAATTTTTTATACTGGAATTATTACTATCTTCTGATGCAGATTCTATAATATCTAAAATACCTCTTTTTTTACTTAACCTTTCAGGTCCACTATATAGAACTACTGGTATAACTTTTGGGAGTTTAAAATCTTTGCTTTCTATTTCTTCAAGACTCTTTTTCATTATAAAGCTTTTCCAAATTTGCTCTCTGTATGATTTTAATCTTGGTACAATCTCAGTATCCATTTCTGTTTGAAACTCCAACACTATATAGTGTGAAATTTTACGATTTTTAGAAAAAACTTTATAAATTATATCTACTTCCTTTCCTTTATATTCACATATAAAAGATGTTTCTAACTCTATACTTTTAAGAGTTAATTCCTTTGCTATTGAGACGCTTGTAAAATTTTGAATCAAACTTAAAAAACTTTCTTTATCTGAATACAGCCTTCTATATTCTTCACGTTTTTCTTTGCTTCTTTTTAAATTCATACAATTCCTCCCAGGTTATAGATTCTCTATCTTTTGATAAAAATAATCTATAAATTTTATTTTTTAATTTTCACTAGTGATTATTGACACTTATGATTAAAATATCCAATAAAGATATTTTTTTATATTTTTATTAAAAGATATGAATTTTTATATTTTAATATATTGACATTGACGTTGCGTAAAAGTGTATATTTAATTTATAGGAGGTATTACTTATGGAATATACAGTTCAGAAATTAAGTAAAATAGCTGGTATAAGTACTAGAACCCTTAGATACTATGATGAAATCGAGCTTCTTAAGCCACTTAAAATAAATTCCTCAGGTTATCGTATATATGGTCAAAATGAAGTTAATAAGCTACAACAAATACTTTTTTATAGAGAGTTAGGCATTAGCTTAGAAAATATAAAAAACATTATAAATTCACCAACTTTTGACAGTCTAAGTGCATTAAAACAACATCATAGCAAATTACTAGCTAAAAGAAAACAAATTGACTTACTGATAGAAAATGTAACTAAAACTATAGCATTGAAGGAGGGAAAATATATTATGACAGATTTAGAAAAATTTGAAGGTTTTAAAGAAAAGATGATTGATGAAAATGAAAAAAATTATGGAACTGAAATTAGGGAAAAATATGGTGAAGATGTAATCAATCAATCAAATAGAAAGTTTAAAAATATGTCTAAAAAAGATTATGAAAATTGGCAAGATTTAAGTACTGAGATAATTAGTAAACTCAAAAAAGCTTTTAAAACTGGTGATGCATCTAATGAACTTTCTCAAGAAGTTGCGAGATTGCATCATAAATGGTTGAGTTACACTTGGAATACCTATTCTAAGGAAGCTCATGCTGCTTTAGCACAGATGTATGTAGATGATGAACGTTTTACATCATATTATGATAAAGAACAGCCTGGACTAGCAAAGTTTCTAAGAGATTCCATAGTATTCTATACAAGATAACAATCAATGTAAAGTAATAAAAAGAGTGCTACTTTAAAATAGCACTCTTAAAAAATTTTATTTTTCAAATTATATAGTTATAATCTGTGATAAAAATCTAACTTAATTTTTATTAAAAGTAATTGTAACTTTAAATAAATCTCCATCTATATCTATCTTCATTTTACCACCTTGTAGCTCTACAAAACTTTTTGCTATTGCTAGACCAAGTCCAGAGCCTTCTGTATTACGTGACTTATCTCCTCTTACAAATCTCTCCATAATATCATCTACACTAAAATCAATTTCAGTTGCTGACATGTTTCTAAGCATGATATTTACTTGTCTATCTGTTTCTAAAATATCAATATATACTCTTGAATTTGGCATTGCATATTTACTTATATTTATTATAAGATTCTCAAATACTCTAAATGTACGTTGACTATCTAATGGTAATATTATTTTTTCGCTAGAAAAATTATTTTTTATTTTCAGTGATGACTCTGCTATCTTATCATCTAATTCTAGTAATGTCTGTTTCATTAGAGATATAATATCTACATTTACTATGTTTAAGTGTACATCTCCACTATTTACTTTGCTCACTTCAAATAAATCTTCTATTAAGTGTTGTAGTCTTTGTGACTTTCTATCCAATGTATCAATATACATTTTACGATTTTCATCTGTTATATTTTCATCCTTTAGTAAATCTATATAAGTGATTATAGATGTCAAAGGTGTTTTTAAGTCATGTGACACATTTGATATAAGCTCTGTTTTCATTTTTTGACTTTTAACTTCTTCATCTACAGCTTTTTTAAATCCAGATTGAATATTTCCAAGCTCATCTTTAATAGGATTAAAGAACCCTAAATCATCTTCCATATTTGCTTCTAAATTTCCATCTGAAATTTTCTTTGTAACATCTAAAAGTTGATTGTATTCACGTATTGTTTTCTTAGAGTAATCTGACAATACCTTAAATAAAACTATTGAGTAAATTAATGCAAGTATTATTCCAAAGAACCACATACTACACATTATAACTATAATTAATAAGTTTACTGCTAAAATTATAGCTATAGTTTTATTTGGCTTTTCTTTTAAATTTGTCATTCTAACTTGATTAATAACTACTTTACTTGATTTTTTAAACCATTTTAAAAACATCCCTGTCAAAGTATTTTTTACAAAGTACTCTTTTATTCCAACGTTTAGAATATGTTTTAAAAGTGCTATAAATACAAATATTATTGAGAAGATTACAAACCAATAAATTAAATTCATTGAGCTTACTAATATATTTGCCATTTTACCACTTATATCATTTTTTATTAGATACTCGACATAATTTCCATTCAATGTGTTACTTATTATATCAGTAGGATATAAAGCTACAATACTCTGTATAATAACAATAGCAATAAAAAGTAACTCTAACGGTATTCTTGTGATTATCTCAAACCCTAATAACTCTTTAGATTTTCTATATGGAAATACTACAGCTACAATTACAACTATAGATATTATGATTTTTATAATCATTGCAGAAATTTCATAATAAGAATTATTCTCTACATTATTTATATATCTACTTATATCATCACTACTATAAATCATCCCATAATTATTATATGAGCTATATGAATTATCTTGGCTTATTACTTTAGGTACCGCATATACCAATGTTTTATTTTTTATTAGAGATAATTTATATGAGATTGAATTTCCATCTAAATCTGTCTCCATCAAATCTTCTCTAGATTTAGATAATAACATTTGGCTGATAATCTTTTGGTCTACTCCATAAGAGTCTACAATATTTACTTTTCCATCTTTATCAAAATTCATCACAAGGTAAAACCTATAATTTGCTTTTATATTTTTAATCTTTTCTTGTCTTTCCTCATCATTCATAGTTGTCTCTTGAGGCTGCTTTTTATCAGATTCCTCTTTTGAAGTGTCATTTTTTGTTGTATCCAGTGCTTTTAACTCTTTATTCTCGTTAAAAAGCTCAAAGTTATTTTCTTTATCAACTAAATAGTATTTTAAGTTTTTACTTGAATTATTAATAAAAGATTCCCATTCATCAAATTTTTCATTAAAATCTGCATTAATACTCTCATCAGTGTAATAGGTTTCTGAACCTTCATATGCGCTTTTCTCTTTACTAGTATTTTTTATATAATTTATAGTTTCTTCACTTAAAAAAAGCTTCGAAGGTTGTATCATCTTACCTTCTTGTTCTTCTTTCATATTGTGGTCTAAAACATAACTTCCTTTATATATGCTATCTACAAATCCTTCTTGCTCAAATGGATTTTTAGCTCCACCTTTAGCAGCTGACTGTATAGTCGAATATTGGCTAATCATACCTAATGATGCTGATAACATAAGTATAAAGACTATCACACTGATTATATATTTTTCCTTAAATTTTTTCGATTTTATATCCAACACCCCACACCACCTTTAAATATTTTGGATTTTTTGGGTCAATTTCTATCTTCTCCCTTATATTTCTAACATGTACCATAACTGTATCTGTGTTTACAGCATTTTCATTCCAAACTCTTTCATATATTTCGTCTGCAGAAAAAACCCTTCCTGCATTTCTCATAAGTAAACTTAATATCTTAAATTCTATAGGAGTTGTTTTTATATAATTTCCATCAATACTGACTTCTTTTGTATTTTCATTTAATTCTAATCCACCTATTACAAATATACCTTCATTATTTTCTGAACTTTCTTCTTTATTTTTTATCATATTTAGATACTTAGTATATCTTCTAAGTTGCGAATTAACTCTAGCCAATAACTCTAATGGCTTAAAAGGTTTTGTTACATAATCATCCGCTCCGATGTTAAGCCCCATTATTTTATCAACTTCTTCTGATTTTGCAGATAACATTATCACTGGAAAATTATGATTTTCTCTAAGTTTCATTGTAAGCGTTATTCCATCCATTTGAGGCATCATTATATCAACTATAGCTAAGTGTATTTCTTGGCTTTCTATAATTTTAAGACCTTCCAATCCATTGTAACCTTTAAAAACATTATACCCTTGATTTAAAAGGTATATTTCTATAGCATCTGCTATTTCCTTTTCATCTTCTACCACCAAAATATTATATGAATTCATTTTAATCTCCTTTATATCAATTAATTTATAAACTACCTTTACATATATGATTATACAATATGATAGAAGTTTTTCCATTTTTTTATAAATTTATAGTGGTCTATTCTAATTATTTATCTTTGATGTCCATTTTAGAACCCTCCCTTTAATTTAACTTCAATACTGTTTTACTTTATTTATATATCTAATATTAAAGCTAAAAACTTAAGATATTATATATACTTTTCTAAAGATTTTCTAAAGATTTAAATTTACTTGTTTTAATATACACAAAAAAAGTAGGTATTATTGTATTAATTAAATCAACAACCTGAAACATAAATTTAATATCAATAAAATCTACTTTTTAGTTTTTGCATATTTATTTTTAGTTTATTTACTTTTTATAAAAATTCTTGTTTTTATTTTATAAATGTACATATGTCTTCCACTGGTTTTTTAGATGGACTTCTTAAGTTGTCTTCTGGTACTCCAAGTGCTAACATTGCACCTAAAAAGTATTCGCCTTTTTCAAACCCTGTTTCTGCCTCTAAAACAGATTCTATCTCATCTGCTGCATAGTTTTGACTTGTCAACCAACAAGAACCATATCCAAGTTCAATTGCTGATAATGTAAAGTTTTCAATTGCTGCTCCTAAACTTTGCATGCCTGGATTTCTTATAAATAACTTATCTATAGTCTCTTTAGGTGCATTTATAAGTTCTAACTCATAATAGCCTGATGGGTTGTATACCTTTGTAAAAACTAATACCAAAACTGGAGCTTTTAAATAAAATAAAGTAAAGTTTGGCACAAATTTTCTAAATCTATTAGCTTTTTCTACTGATACTTTGTCCATCTCTACAAGTATTTCTTGTTGTTTTTTAGTTATCACATCTGCTATCTTTTCCATTAAATCACGACGCTTTATAACTACAAAATGCCAGTTTTGAATGTTTTTACCTGATGGAGCTGCCCCTGCTGCTTTTACCATTTTCAAAATATCTTCATCTAAAACATCTTGTTCTTTAAATTTTCTTACACTTTGTCTTTTGTAAATAGTATCTTGTAATTCCATTTTTAAGTCCCCCTGTAGATTATTTTTTTAATTTAAAAACAAACTTTAAACTTCCCTTATTTTAATATATCATGTTCTAACAAATCTTTAAATGACTCTATAGAATAATCATACTCATCCACATTTCCAAAACCATATTTTGCATATACAAAAGGAATCCCAGCAAATTTAGCACTATTTGCATCCCCTTGAGTATCTCCAATATAGATTGGATTAGTTAGTTTATTTCTATCAATTATGAGTTTATTATTTTCACCTTTATGCAATCCAGTATTTCCAGGACACTCAAAATCTATAAAGTAATTTTCTAGCTTATGTGCTTTTAAAAAAGATTCTATATATCCTTTTTGACAATTACTTACTATAAATAATTTATATTTTTTAGATAATTCTTCAAGAGTATTTTCTATGTCTTCAAATAATTTGCCTCCATATTCAGATAAGTAATCACATTCTCTTGCAGAACATTCATCTAATATATTCATTCTTTCTTCTTCATCTAAATCTGGAAAGAAACGCTTTGCTATTTCATCAAATGAAAGACCCATAACACTTCTAAATAATTCTACTGTAACATTTAAACCTATATCCTCACGTTTATCTAAGACCTCTTGCCATACCTTACATACTCCTTCAGTTGAATCCCATAGAGTTCCATCTAAATCAAAAATAATACTGTCTATCACAAAAAATCCCCCTTGCGTCAAAAATTATTATTTATTTATAATTATATATTAAAAAGCAGATACAATTATAAATATATTTTACTTGATTGTATCTGCTCTGTAATATAAAATCAATTATTAAAGTCCATTTTTATAAATTTCTAATTACAAGTACACATCCCTGCTCTACTTTAATTTTACAAGAATTCCCTAACATAACATTGGATATTCCAATAGGTACTGAATACTTCATATAATAATCATCCAAAGGATATTCCAAGCCAGTAAGTGTTACTCTTTTAGCATCTCCTTTTACAGCTATTACAGAAATAGTATCTCCTTTGTTTCCAAACAAGGTAAATTCTTCATTTTCAACTATATACATCTCTTCTTTATCTGAGAGTATCCTAGAATATATGCCATCTTCTTTTAAATAATATAATAGCTTTATATTTGCAAGGGTATGGTCAATTCTCCCACCTAAAGCACAAAAAAAATCAATATGGTTAGCTTTAAGAGTTTTAGCTAAAAAAAGACATAGTTCTGTATCAGTTTCATCCTTTTTAGATGGAAATTTTTCAAATTTAACACCTTGATTTCTATAGAAATTTATCTTGTCTTCTTCTACTGAATCTAAATCTCCCAAAATATAATCTGGTATTATATCCATTTTGTAGGTGTGATTTGCTCCTCCATCTGCACATATTATGCAGTCATAACATTCTTTAAGTATAATATCTCTTGTAATTTTATAATCTTCAATTTCACCATTTAAAACAATACAGATTTTCATACCTAAGTCTAAACTAATTCTTCAAGAGAAGCATTCTTTCTAAATAAATTAACTGTTTCTTGAATGTCATCACTTCCAAATATTGCAGAGCCTGCTACTATTACGTTAGCTCCTGCTTGCACAACTTCAGCCACATTTTTAGGACTTATACCACCATCAACTTCTATATCAATATTTAATCCTTTACTATCTATAAGTGTTTTTAATTCTTTAATTTTATCTAACACACAAGGTATGAATGATTGTCCTCCAAATCCAGGATTAACAGACATTAAAAGCACCATATCTAAATCAGATAGTACATGTTTAATAGTATCTATTGGTGTTGCTGGATTAAGCACTACACCTGCCTTTATTCCATGTGATTTTATATTTTGTATAGTTCTATGTAGATGTGTACAAGCTTCCTGATGAACAGTTATTATATCACATCCTGCTTTTACGAACTCTTCAATATATTGGTCTGGATTCTCTATCATTAGATGAGCATCAAATACCATATTTATATTCTCTTTTTTTAAACTTTTAACTACAAGTGGTCCTAGTGTGATATTTGGTACAAAATGTCCATCCATTACATCGATATGAAGATATTCACATCCTGCACTTTCCACTTTTCTTACATCCTCTAATAATTTTGCAAAATCTGCTGATAATATTGATGGTGCTAATTTAATCATGTTTCTAATACCTCCTACTGTTATTTTGTCTTATTTCATTTAGTAGCTGTATATAACTATCATATCTTTCTTTAGATATTTCTCCATTTGCAACAGCTTCTTTTATAGCACAATTAGGTTCATTTTCATGAATACATTTTGAACCAAACTTACAATCATTAAATTTATCAAATTCTATAAAATAATCTTTAAGTTCAACTTCTTCTATGTCTTCAAGTGCAAGTGAACTAAAACCTGGTGTATCTGCAACCATTCCACCAAACTCCAACTTTAAAAGTTCAGCATGACGAGTGGTATGTTTTCCTCTTTTTATTTTATCACTTACTACACCTGTTTGCAGTTGAAAATTTTCATCTATTTCATTTAATAAACTCGATTTTCCAACTCCAGACGGTCCTGCAAATACTACTACATTTTCTTTTAATTCATCTTTTACTTTATCTATATTTAACTTAGTGACATTACTTACAGGAATAACCTTATATCCACTAAGCTCGTATATCTTTTTAACATGCTCTAATATGTTATCATCATCTAAATCTGCTTTTGTAAGGATTATTACAGTTTCTAAATTTTCTTTTTCTGCCAAAACTATAAATCTATCTAAAAGAGATAAGTTTGGTTTAGGATTTTTTATTGCAAATACTATTAGTGCCTTATCTACATTTGCTATAGGTGGTCTTATAAGTTCTGTGTCTCTACTATCTATTTCTTCCACAATTCCCTTTTTTTCATCTTCATCAACAACACTTATTTTAACTCTGTCACCAACTAAAGGTGTTACTTTTTGCTTTCTAAATATACCTCTAGCCTTACATTCATAAAGACCTTTTTCTGTATCTACATAATAAAATCCACTAATCCCTTTTATAATTTTTCCTTCTAGCATCAAATACCTCCCTTTATAAAATTATATAAACCTATACTGTTTATGAGTAGTATATAGTGTTATTCTTTCCTATTTTTATATAATACCACATTTTTTTTAAATAACAAATCCTCCGTTTGGGCTAATTACCTGACCAGTAATAAAACTTGATTTATCAGATGCTAAAAAAATAGCACAATTTGCTATATCTTCTGGTGTTCCTAATCTCATTAAAGGAGTTTCTTCTACAAGAACATCTATCTCATCTTCATTATATTCAGATAACATATCTGTATTAATAACTCCTGGTGCTATGCTATTTACTCGAATATTTGATGGAGCAACTTCTTTAGCTAATGCCTTTGTCATTCCTATTATACCTGCTTTTGATACAGAATAATGTACTTCACAAGAAGCACCTGATATACCCCAAATTGAAGATATATTAATTATGTTTCCTTTTTTTTCTGATATCATGTATTTTAAAGCAATTTGTGAACAATAAAAACTTCCTTTCAAGTTAATATTCATCATATTATCCCAATCTTCATCAGTTATATCTGTAAATAACTTATCTTGGCTTATACCAGCATTATTTATAAGTACATCTAATCCTCCAAACTCCTTTATACAATAATCTATCATATTTTCGACTTCTTCTCTATTTGAAATATTAGCTTTAAATAATTTTACAGAAAAACCCTTTTCGTTTAATACAGTGTATAATTCTTTAGCCTCATTTTCTGATTTATTAAAGTTTATTAATACATTATACCCATTTTTTGCAAATATTTTAGATATTGCTCTTCCAATTCCTCTAGAGCCTCCTGTTACCAAAACTGTTTTATTGTTTTTATTCATAAATATTTATCTCCCTTATAATTAATCTAATATTTTATACAAAACAAACTGCCCCTTTAAAGAAAATAATTTCTATAAAAGGACAGCTTTTTATTTTTAGCTACTATTTATTCTGATTTACCAATATTTCCACCAGTTCCTGCTGGAGTTTCTCCACTATTTCCTGAGTTTGAACCTCCTGAGTTATCTCCACTATTTCCTGAGTTTGAGTCTCCTGAATTATCTCCATTATTTCCAGAGTTTCCTCCACTATTTCCTGAATTATCTCCACTATTTCCAGAGTTTCCTCCACTATTTCCTGAATTTCCTCCGTTAGTTCCTGAGTTTGAACCTCCTGAACTTCCTCCACTATTTCCTGAGTTTGAACCTCCTGAGCTTCCTCCACTATTTCCTGAGTTTGAACCAGGTGTTGTTGTATCATTCTCATCTGGTGTTGTTGGAGTCTTATTTGGTGTTGTTGGTGTTGGCGTATTTGATTTCTCTGAGCCTTTGCTAACATATAGGTCTATTTCATCACCTTCTTGAACACTTGATGAACCAGAACTAGGGCTCTGACTTAAAACTGTACCTTCTTTATATACTGAACTATACTCATACTTGACAGTTCCAACTTTCAATTTATTTTCCTCTATAATTTTTTTTGCATTAGTTAAAGTAATACCTACTACATTGGGAACTGAAGCTTCGTTTGCACCTTTACTTACAACGACATTTATGGTGTCACCTTTTTTAATATTTGTACTTCCACCTTCAGGTGTCTGCGATATTATACAATTTTTATCTACCTCACTGCTATACTCTTCACTTTTTACACTTAAGGACAATCCTTCTTTTTCAACTGCACTCTGTGCTTCCTCTAATGTCATATTCACAAGATTAGGAACAGTTAAATCTTTACTACCAAATCCTCCAGCAAATAAAAATTTATATGCTAAGAATACTTGTGCACATAAGATTACTATCAAAACTGCCGCGACTACTTTTAGTCTTTTTCTAGCTTTAGGACTTTCTTGTTTTTTCTTCTTTTTCTTAGCCCTCTTACTTTGAGTATTCTTAGGTTTTTGATTCTTTTTAGCTCTCATTATCTCTTCCTCATCTTCATCGTCTTCATCTTCTTCTTCATAAAAATCATCATAATAATCTTCATCTTCATCTAAATCAGCAACTTCTATAGGTTTAACTACTTTTTCCGGAACTGGCTTTGCAAGTACTGGATTTACAGCTTTATTAATCTCTTTTTCATCAATTTTCTTCGTTGCAAAATCATCGTATTCCTTTATAAAATCTAAGTCAATATTTTTTTCTATATAATCTATATCTTCTATTAACTCTTCAGCAGTTTGGTATCTATCTGCACTAGATTTTTCTGTAAGCTTTTTTATTGTAGTTCTTACACTTTGAGGAATCCTAACTTTCTCTTCTGATGTAAAATCTATATCATCATTGATATGTTGAAGTGCTATAGAAATTGGGCTATCTCCTCTAAATGGTACTTTTCCTATCAGCATTTCATATAAAACTATACCTAAAGAATACAAATCTGCATTATTAGTTACAAACTTTCCTTTAGCTTGCTCTGGTGAAAAATAGTGTACTGAGCCTATTATACTACCAATATTAGTCATAGTTGAATTTGAGACAGCTTTGGCTATACCAAAATCAGCTACTTTTACTACTCTTCCTTCATTGGATATGAGAATATTATGAGGTTTTATATCTCTATGTATAATCCCCTTTTTATGTGCAGCACTAAGTGCCATAGCTATTTGTTTTGTTATATCCAGTGCGGTATATTCGTCTAATATCCCTTCATCCTGTATAATTTCCTTCAAATTTTTTCCATCTACAAATTCCATTACAATGTAGTGAACTTTTCCATCTTCCCCAACATCATATACATTTACTATATTTGGATGTGAAAGGCTTGCTACTGCTTCTGCTTCTCTTTTAAATTTTGTTAAAAATTCATCGTCATCTACAAATTCAGGTCTGAGTACTTTAAGTGCAACAGTCCTGTTTAATAATCTGTCTTTAGCCTCATATACAAAGGCCATTCCTCCATCACCAATCTTCCTGATGATTTCATATCGATTTCCTAAAATTGTATCTCCCACAATATCACCGTCCTAATTATACTTTTATTACTATCACCGAAACATTATCTTTACCAGAAACATCATTGGCCATGCTTATCAATTCATCACTTATATCACTAATTCTCTCATATTCATAATCTAATATTAAACTTCTTATATCTTCGTCATAAATAAACCCAGTTAATCCATCTGTTGCAAGAAGTATTATATCACTTTTTTTGATTTCCTTCTTAAAAATATCTACAACAACCATATCATCTGTTCCAATTGCTCTAGTTATTCTATTTCTCTGTGGATGTCTTCTCGCTTCTTCTTCTGTAATAACATGAGCCATCATAAGTTCTTCAACCACAGAATGGTCTATAGTTATTTTATCAAATTTTTCATCTGTTAACAAATAACATCTGCTATCTCCAACATTTGCCACATATAAGACATTATTATACACTATAGCTGTAACTAATGTAGTTCCCATTCCTTCAAATGCTATATCTTCCATAGATTTCTTGTGCACAATTGAGTTTACATTATTATAAGCCTGTTTTAGTATATCATCTATATAGTCTATTTTTACATTATCATGCTGTAATAAGTTTTCTTTTAGAAAATCAATTATATTTTCTACTGCTAACTTACTGGCGACTTCCCCCTTTTTATGTCCACCCATTCCATCAGCTATGGCAAATATTCCTATTGGACCATGTTCTGTATCTATAACTTCTCCCTCACAATAGTCTTCATTGTTTTTTCTTACTTTTCCTATATGGGAGGCACAACTATAAACCATACGACTTCCTCCTTACATATTACTTGTATTTTCTTCTCAATTGGCCACAAGCTCCACTAATATCAGAACCCATAGACATTCTAACTGTAGCAGGTATATTATTTTTCTCTAAACTATCTCTAAACTTATAAATAAATGCCTTGTCTGGCTTTTCATATTCTCTTTCTTCAACCTTATTTATTGGTATTAAATTTACATGGCATAGCATACCTTTTAAAAGCTTTGCTAATGCCTTTGCTTCATTTTCTGAGTCATTTACACCCTTTATAAGAGAGTATTCAAATGTAACCCTTCTATTTGTCTTTTTTATATAATATCTACAGGCATCTAGTATTTCTTTAATAGAATATGCATTTGCTACAGGCATAATCTTTCTTCTTTCTTCATCATATGGTGAATGAAGTGATAAAGCCAAATTTATAGCTATTTTCAAATCAGCCAACTCGTACATTTTAGGCACTATCCCACAAGTTGAAAGAGTTATATGTCTATACCCTATATTAAGACCATTTTTTTCATTAATTATTTTTAAAAATTGTTTTGTATTTTCAAAATTGTCAAGTGGCTCACCACTTCCCATTAAGACAAGATTTGATACTCTTTTTCCAGTATCTTCTTGAATTTTAATAACTTGGTCTAAAATCTCCCATGGTTCTAAGTTTCTAATCAATCCATCCATTGTAGATGCACAGAAGTTACATCCCATTCTACAACCTACTTGATTAGAAACACAAACAGTGACCCTACTGTCATAATCCATCATCACAGTTTCTATTATATTTCCATCATCTAATAAAAACAAATATTTTTTTGTGCCATCTACCTTAGATTCTAACTTTAATTCTATATCTATATGACCTATACATGAAACTTCTTCTAATTTATTTCTCAAACTTTTTGGTATATTATTCATGTCATCAAAAGTTTTTGCACCTTTGTATATCCAAGAAAATATTTGGCTCCCTCTAAAAGGTTTTTCATCTATAGTTTTCATAAATTCCTTGAGTTCATCTTCAGTAAAGTTTTTTAATACTATTTTTTTCTCTTCCATTCTATTCACTACCTTATTCTCTTTAATTTTGCTATAAAAAACCCATCTATACCATGAATATTAGGATATATTTTTAAATATCCTTTATCTTGATTGTCTAAATCTACGTTTACTGTGTCAATTGGAGTCAATTCAAAATTATTATATTCTTCAATAAAAGAAGTAATTATATTTATGTTTTCCATATCTTGAACTGTACATGTACTATAGACTAAAGTTCCTCCAATTTTAACATACTTTGATGCATTTTCTAATATTTTCTTTTGTATAGAAGTAATATCTTCCAACTCTTCTTCTTGCTTATATTTAATTTCTGGTTTACGTCTTATTATACCAAGACCAGAACAAGGAACATCTGCTAAAACATAATCAAATTTATTTATGCTATTTTCATCAATTTCAGAAGCATCAAATCCTTCTACACATACATTTTTTAGACCAAGTCTATTTACAGTAGCTTTTATAAGCTTTAGTTTATGCTCAAAAATATCTCTAGCTATTACTTGACCTGTATTATTCATTAAAGTGGCTAAGTGAGTAGATTTTCCACCAGGAGCACTACATACATCCAAAATCAATGAATCTTCCTTTGGATTAATTACTTTCCCTACTATCATAGAACTTATATCTTGAATTGTAAATAAACCAGCCTTAAATAACTCATTATTTTCTATATTTTTTAATTTTTCGACTTTTATAGCTTCTTCCACCATAGGGACTTTCAAACACATAATACCCTTTTCATTTAATTTTTCAATAAGCTCTTCTCTGCTAATTTTAAGTGTATTTGTTCTTATATAAATACTAGGTTTTTCATTGTTTGCTTCTAATAAATCTTCAGTAAATTCTTGTCCAAAATTTTCTATCCAATTTTTTATAATCCAAGAGTTATAAGAATACTTTATAGATAAGTATTTTACACTATCTTCCTCAGTTATGTCCATTATAGTATCTTTATTTCTTATTTCATTTCTAAGAATAGCATTTATAAAACCAGAAGATTTTTTATCATATTTTTTAGATAACTTAACAGTTTCATTAACTGCTGCATAATCTGATATACTATTTAAAAATAAAATTTGATATGTTCCCATTCTTAAAAAGATTTTAACATAAGTTGACATTTTTTTTACTTTTATTTTTGAAAGTTTATTAATTATATAATCTAAGTAATATTTATTTTCTACTACTCCATAGATTAACTCTGTTGCAAGTCCTCTATCCATATCACTTATTTCTAAGTTTTTAAAATGCTTATTTATTGCAATATTTGAATAGTTATTATTTTTCTCTATATCACATAATACTTTAAATCCAATTTCTCTTGCATCCATATAAATTTCTCCCTTTTATTAAACATAAAAAAGGGTTGTTTCTAAACAACCCACTTTATTTTTAGTCATCTCTTCTTTGAGCTATTAGTAACAATCTAAGTAATTGAAGTATTGAAACTAGTGCTGCTGCAACATATGTTAAAGCTGCTGCTGAAAGCACTTTTCTACTTTGTCTTACCTCACCCTCATCTATAATACCTAGATTTCCAAGTTGAACAATTGCTCTACTAGAAGCATTAAATTCTACAGGCAATGTTATTATTTGGAATAGTACTGAAGCTGAAAACAATAGTATCCCAATTTTTAGAAATGGCCCAGCCATAATAAATCCTAGAAATATTAAAAACCAAGAAATACTTGAAGCAAAGTTTACTACTGGCACCAAACTACTTCTTATTTGAAGAGGTGCATAACCTTTAGCATGTTGCATTGCATGACCACATTCATGTGCAGCTACTGCAACAGAAGTTATTGATGTTCCATAATATACATCTTCTGATAATCTTACAGTTTTTCTTCTTGGGTCATAGTGGTCACTTAAATGACCTCTAACCATTTCTATCCTTACATCATACAAACCATTTGAATCAAGTACTCTTCTTGCTGTCTGTTCTCCAGTATATCCTCTACGTGTATTTACTCTTAAATACTTATTTGTTGTTGAGCTCACTTTAAATTGAGCATATGCAGTGAATAATATAGCTGGAATTAATATAATCATCGTTGGGTCAAATCCCCAAAAGCCGCCATATACAGGGTACATAAATAACACTCTCCTAAAATATATTTTTATTATACATCCTCTTTAATATTCACATAACTTAAAAACAGTTTAATTACAAGCTAATATCTCTTTTCCTGTTAAAAAGCTTATAGCTTTTTCAATATCTACTATGTCTACATTAGTATTTATACAAGGTCCATTAGGTCTTTTATTAAATACTCCTAAAACAGGAATTTTTTTTATATCTTGTATTCCAGATGTTAAATCTCTCTCACATGCAACAGCTATAACAGCTTTAGGTTTATTGTCAATTATAATTTTTCTAGCTAGAGTCCCTCCTGTAGCTACAAATACTTTTACTTTAACACTTTTATTTAGCTCAGCTAATTCTCCTATATTGCATTTTCCACATTTTTTACAATTATCTATATCATTAGTAACTTTTAGTTTGCAACTATTCTCTTGAATACAATGAGGTATTAAAATTATTATATCCTCTGGATTAAAATTATATTTATTACTGTATATATATTCATTATTTAATTTTATATATATTCTTCTAATTTCACTTTTTGACATACCAAATGATGATGCAATAAAAGATATAATGGGAAATAATACACTAACAATTTTAAAATTTATTTTCATTATATTTGAGTTAACATTTTTTCCTTTAATTACTCTATACGTAACTATTGTTGAGCATAGTATTATAAGTATTAGTGATATTACTACAGCATTTATTCCTAAGGAAAATATTTGAGTCAAACTAATTATAAAAAAGTTTGCAACCCCCATTAAAATCCCTAATATTAAGACTAAGATACCAACACTTGTTAAATACTTTTTTATATCTGTCATACTTTTCACCTAACTCAATACTACACCAATTTCTATAGTATTTCCTTTTATATATTCTCCAACTAGCATTCTCTTTTTATTTGGCATCTGAATTTCTTCAATTAAAAGTACCTTATCTTTAGTACTTACTTTTATGCCATCTTTATTTACCTCAATTATTGTACCTGCTTCTTTGTTACTTTCTTCCTCTAATACTTTAGTTTTCCAGATTTTCATCGTTACACCATTATAAGTAGTATAAGCACTTGGCCATGGATTTACACCTCTAACTAGATTGTGTATTTCCTTAGCATTTTTTGAAAAGTCTATATTACCTAGTGATTTATTCATTATTGGTGCATAAGAAAATTCCTCATGATTTTGTACTTCTCTTGGAGCAGTTCCTGCTTCTATCAACTTTAATGTTTCTTTTAAAGTTTCTGCTCCTATATTCATCATTTTATCATGAAGTTCTCCTGCTGTTATATTTTCATCAAGATTTACTTCTGTCTTTAATATCATATCTCCAGTGTCTAACCCTTCATCCATATACATAGTTGTAACACCAGTTTTTTCTTCGCCATTGATTATTACCCAATTTATAGGCGCCGCACCTCTATATTTTGGAAGTAAAGAAACATGGACATTTATACATCCAAACTTAGGAATTTCTAATATTTCTTTTGGAAGTATTTGCCCAAAAGCTACAACTACCATTACATCTGGCTTTAAAGATTTCATTGTATCTATAAAATCTTTGTCTCTAGCTTTAATTGGTTGATATACAGGTATATTATTTTCAATTGCAAGTTCTTTTACTGGACTCATGCCAAGTTTTTTACCTCTTCCTTTTGGTTTATCTGGCTGAGTTACAACTCCTAGTATTTCATACTTTTCATCTATTATTTTTTGTAAACAAGGAACTGCTATATCAGGAGTTCCCATAAATACTATTTTCATCAAATCAACCCCTACTATTTTTCTATTTTATCAACAAACAATATTCCCTCTAGATGGTCTATTTCATGACAAAACGCTCTAGCTAAAAGTTCTTCCCCTTCTAGCTCTATTGTTTCTCCATTTCTATTTAAAGCTCTAACTTTTACATAGTTTGGTCTTTTAACCTCTCCAGATTCTCCAACAACACTTAAACAACCTTCATCATCTATTTGTTCTCCAGATGTTTCTATTATTTCTGGGTTTATAAGTTCTATAAGTTCTTCTCCAATATCAATTACTACAACTCTTTTTAAAATTCCAACTTGAGGTGCAGCTAGTCCAACACCATCTGCATCATACATAGTTTCTGCCATATCGTCTAACAATTGTATTATTTTTGCATCAATTTTTTCAACTTTTTTTGATTTCTTTCTTAGTACTGGTTCTCCTATTTGAACTATTTGTCTTAAAGCCATTACACTTCCTCCTAAATTTATAATACACTATTTGGATTAATATCTATAGATACATTAATATTCTTATTAAATATCAAATCTCGTTTTGTTATACATATATATTTTATTATACCCTTTAAGAGATTAATTTCAATATTTTCATCTTTAAAGAGTATTTGCCATCTATAATTTTGATTTATTTTTGATATTGAGCATGGATTGGGTCCTAATATAAACCCTAAGTCGTTTATACCCCTTTTTTCTAATAAATAAATCAAAGATGCATGCATATTTTTTATATTTTTTATAACTAATCTTTCATCTTCACCACTAACAACTACGCTTAACATGTTATTAAAAGGAGAATATCCAAATGCCTTTCTTATCTTTATCTCATCTTCATAAAAACCTTCATAATTATACTCTATGGCATGCTTAATAGCATAATGCTCAGTATCATATGTTTGAAGTACTACTTTACCTTCTTTGTCTGCTCTTCCTGCCCTTCCAGAAACTTGAGTTATCAACTGAAAGGTTGTTTCAAAACTTTTAAAATCAGGAAAATTTAGTATCATGTCTGCTGACAAAATACCTACTAAAGTTACATTATCAAAATCCAATCCTTTACTTAACATCTGAGTTCCTATCAATACATCTGCTTCTTTATCTTTGAACTTATTTAGTATTTCCTCTAATGAACCCTTTTTTGATGTTGTATCTTTATCCATTCTCAAAGTTTTTATATTTGGAAAAATACATTTTAACTCTTCCTCAATTTTTTGAGTTCCTACTCCAAATGGCTTAACATAATTACTTCCACATTCTGGGCATTCTTTTGGAATTTCTCTTTCATATCCACAATAATGGCATCTTCCAATATTACTTTTTTTATGATATGTCAAAGATATATCGCAATTTTCACATTGAAACACATAGCCACACTTTCTACATGATACAAAATTTGCATAACCTCTTCTATTTAAAAATAGTATTACCTGACTATTTTCTTCAATCGCACAACTTATTTCTCTTTGAAGTTTTAAACTAAATATACTTCTATTACCTATATCTAATTCATCTTTCATATCTACAACTTCAATATTTGGAAGTGGTTTATTGTTTGCTCTATTTTTTATATTTATAAGTTTATATTCACCAGTTTTTGCTCTATAATACTCTTCAATTGAAGGTGTCGCTGAACCTAAAATAAGAGTTAGATTATTTTTTAATGTCATAAATCTAGCTACTTCTATAGCATTAAACTTAGGATTTTTTTCAGACTTATATGATGACTCATGAAATTCATCAATTATTATCAATCCTAAAGAATTAAAAGGAGCAAATAGTGCTGACCTAGCACCAATTAAAACTCTTATCTTGCCAGCTTTAACAGCTTTATAAACGTCGTGTTTTTCTCCTTCAGATAGTTTACTGTGAAACACTCCAACTAAATCGCCAAACCTACTCTTTAATCTATCTATCGTTTGGGGAGTTAATGCTATCTCAGGAACCAAAAATATACTATCTAAACCTTGGCTTAATGCAAATTCTATTATTTCCATATAAACTTCAGTCTTTCCACTTCCAGTTATACCATGAATTAAATATGGCTTTTTATCATCTATAAACATACTTGAATTTATCTCATCAACCGCTTGTTGTTGCTCATTGTTTAATTTTATACTTTTTGATATAGATTTGTAAATACTTTTTGGCTCTCTATAATAATCTTTAAATTCTAAAGTTATTAACTCTTTCTTACTCAAAGAGTTTATACTCTGCTTTGAAGCATTTAATAAATCCAATAAATCATTTATCTCTACATTTTCATTATTTTTAAGAAAATTTAATATCTCTTTTTGCTTGCTTCCTATGCTTATTTTATTTTGTTCTATATAATCATCAATTTTATCATTTTCTAAACTCAAAGATACATAGCATACTTTCTTCTCATTTTTATGATTTTTGTATTCCCAACATAATTTTATAATTCCATTTTTATTCATTGTATATAGATAATTATTTAGATTCGCTATATATTTTAACTTATCAACCTTAATTTTTCCTTTACTACCAACTACTTTTTCTACTATCTCTCTATTTTTATCACTCAGCTTTGATATCTTTTCATATAATTCAGTCTCACTTAATCCATTTAGCTTTTCACCTAGTAAAACTACTTTGTAATTATTTAGTTTATATCCTTTTGGATATATCAAATTTATACACTCTATATAAGTACACAAATATCTATTTTTCATCCAGTAAACCAACTCTAAATCTTCTTCTCTAAATATTGGATTTTCATCTAATATATCTATGATTTCTTTAGTCTTTATTTTTTCATCTAAATTATTTGTAAGTTGAAATACAAAGGCTTCTGTTGGTTTATTACCTCTTCCAAATGGCACTAATATTCTATGCCCAACACTTATAACTTCCTCTAAAAATACAGGAATTTGATATGTAAATAAATTGTCTGTGTATATAGTATTGCTTCTAACTATTACCTTTGCATATTTTTTCATTGTAAAACTCCTACTTAAAATTAATCTACTGCTCATATTTTAACACATTTCATAATATATCAAAAAAATCTCAGCATATCTAAAAAGTTTCAAGTTATTACTAATATTAGATATATCTTAATAATTAACTATTAATCATATTTTATACTTTACAGCAAAATAAATGCTGAAAACCACAATTTAACTGACATTTGCGAGTTTTTACTCGCTAAAAGTAAATTGCAGCTTTCAGCCACTTTAGCTGTGATAAAATACACAAATATCATATTTAAAAAAGTTCTTATTTCTCAAGTAACACTTTAATCTTATTTAATATAACATTAGCTACTTCTTCCTTTTTCATTTTAGGGTACTCAGTAATATTTCCTTCTGTATCTATTATTTTTACAATATTAGTATCAGTTCTAAAACCAGCTCCCTCTTTAGTTAAATCATTTGCCACAATAAAATCTAAATTTTTCTTTTCAATTTTTCCTTTGGCATGTTCTATTAAGTCATTAGTTTCAGCAGCAAATCCAACTAATATCCTATCTTCCTTTATTTTTCCTATTTCATAAGCAATGTCATAATTCCTACTTAATTCTATTGATAAATCATCATTATTCTTTTTAATTTTTTTGTCAGAATAAGTTTTTGGCTTATAATCTGCAACTGCTGCACTTTGAATTACTATTTTATTTTCTTTTAAATTTGATACTACTGCCTCATACAAATCTTGTGCTGATTCTATTTGTACAAATTTTTTAAGGTTTTGTGGAATAGAGAGATTTGTAGGACCTGATATTAATGTTACATCAGCACCTCTAGATATAGCCTCTTTAGCTATAGAATATCCCATTTTACCAGAAGACCTATTAGTTAAATATCTTACTGGGTCTATACTTTCTACAGTTGGTCCAGCTGTAACTATTATACTTTGACCTTTCAAATCTTGCTCTTTCGTAAGATTGGCTAAAACTGCCTCTACTATTAAATCTGATTTAGCTAGTTTTCCTGCTCCAATATCTCCACATGCAAGTCTTCCACTTTCTGGTTCTATAAATTTATATCCAAATTCCTCTAAAGTTTTTATATTTTTTTGGACAATTGGATTTTCATACATATTAGTATTCATAGCTGGTGCTATTAAAACTTGTGCTTTTGTTGCCATAACAGTAGTTGTTAGCATATCATCAGCTATACCATTTGCAATTTTTCCTATAACATTTGCACTTGCTGGTACTATTAGAAACAAATCTGCCTTTTTTGCTAATGATATATGTTCAACTTCCCAAGATTTTGGTTCTTCAAACATATCTTCTACTACATAATTTTGACTTAGTGATTGAAGTGTAAGTGGTCTAACAAATTCTGTTGCTGATTTTGTCATTATAACATGGATATTTGCATTTAATTTTTTTAATTTACTTACAACATCACAAGCCTTGTATGCAGCTATTCCGCCGCTTATGCCAATTACAACAGTCTTATTTTTTAGCATGACCTTACTCCTCTTCTGAAATTTGTTGATGTTGCTCAGCGTAGTGTCTAGCTTCTTCTATCTCTATTTCTTCTTCTGTCAATAATCTATATGTTATTTTTCCACTTGCAACTTCCTTAGTAGCTACACATACAGGTTTTTCCTTAGCTTTGTTTGGAACATATGGTTCGTCTCCATCAATTAACTTTCTTGCTCTCTTTGAAACAGTCCCTACTAAGTAATATCTGTTGTCTATTTTTTCTAGTACCTCATTGATAGATGGTTTTAACATAATTATAATTCCTCCTTAAATTTCTCTATTATAATATTTTTATATCTGCTAACTTTATTCTTTTCAGATGATATTATACCTTCTATTTCTTTAGCAGATGTTTTCACATCTTCATTAAATATAAAATAATCATAATCCTTAATCATTTTTATTTCTTCATATGCACAACTAAATCTCTTTTCTATTTCTTCTTCTGTCTCTGTACCTCTTCCAACAATTCTATTTTTTAACTCTTCAAGTGATGGAGGTAATACAAATATAAATACTCCTTCTGGACAAACCTCTTTTATTTGTTTTGCTCCTTGCATTTCAATTTCTAGTAGCACATCCTGTCCTTTTTCTAAACATTCCATTATTGCTGCTTTTGGAGTTCCATAAAAATTATCATAAATTTGAGCATACTCCAAAAACTCACCTTTTCCTATCATATCTTCAAACTTTTCTTTACTTATGAAGAAATAATTTACTCCATCAACTTCTCCTGCTCTTGGTTTTCTTGTAGTAGCTGATACAGAAAGTTTTATTGTATCATTCTCTCTAAGTAATTCTTTGCAAATAGTACCTTTTCCTGCACCTGATGGACCTGATACAACTAGCAATAATCCTTTTTTTGTAAACATTTAAATATTCCCCTTCTAATATTGTATTCTTACTCTATGTTTTGTATTTGTTCTCTTATTTTTTCTAACTCACTTTTCACTTCTACTACTAAATTAGTTATATTTATATCAGATGATTTTGAACCTATTGTATTAGTTTCTCTGTTCATCTCCTGTATTAAGAAATCAATTTTTCTACCTATAGAATCGTCTTTAAATATAGTTTTTTTAAGCTGACCAATATGACTTTTAAACCTAACTATCTCTTCTGTTATGCTACTTTTATCTGCATATATTGCAACTTCTTGTGCTAACCTATTTTCATCTATTATACTTGGGTCTTCTAGCATTTCACTTATTCTTGAATTTAGTTTTTCTCTATAGTCTTCTACAACACTACTTGAATATTTTTCAATTTCTTCTATATGATTTTTTAATAAGTCACATCTCATGGTAATATCTTCAGCTAGTTTTTTACCTTCTTCACTTCTCATTTCTCTTAGTTTTATCATTGCATCTTCTACAGCTTGATTTAACATCGACCATAGTAAATCTTCATCTTCATCTTTTTCTTCTATTTTTATAATATCAGGAAATCTTGCAACATTCATAACACTAATATCATCTATAATATCAAATTTGTCTTTTATTTCCTTTAAGATATCTATATATTGAGATGCTAATCCTTCATCAAAATTTAAGTTTACATCTTCTTTGCCTAATAAGTCAAATTTTATGTATAAATCAACTCTTCCTCTTTTTACATAGTTTTTTACTAAATTTCTAACTTTATCCTCTAAAAATGAAATTTTTCTTGGAAGACGTATATTTATATCTGAATATTTATGATTTATTGTTTTACATTCTACTAAAAAATAATAGTTGTCGTCTTTGTATTCTCCTCTTCCAAAACCAGTCATACTTATAGCCATTACCTAAACCTCCAAAACACCTTCACATATTTTTACTGCTGGACCTGTCATATAAGAAAACTCTCCTATATCTATTCGTACTGTTCCACCTTGAGAAGTCACATTTACACTATTTTCTACCATATCAAGTAAATTACATACTATTGCTGATGCAGTCATACCTGTTCCACATCCTAAAGTATATCCACAACCTCTTTCCCAAGTATAGACATGTATATTATACTTATCTTCTACTTTTACAAAATTTACATTCGTTTTTTTCGGAAATATTTTATTATTTTCAATCTCTTTTCCATATTTACAAACTTCATCTACATTTAATTCATCCACTATAACCACAGTGTGAGGAACCCCCATCAACATAGATGTAATCTTAAACTCTTTATCTAAAACTTTTATATTTTCTTGTACAAAACGTTCTTCATCAGTTAACACAGGAACATCTTTAGCTAAAAAACTTCCTTTTCCCATATTAACTTTTATAGTATTTATTTCTCCATTTATAGTGTTTATTTTTATATTTTTTACACCATCTAGTGTATCTACTGTAAAGTTTTCTTTTTTAACTATGCCATTATCATAAACAAACTTACAAAAACATCTAAGTCCATTTCCACACATAGCTGCTCTTGAACCATCAGAATTATAATACACCATTTCTACATCTGCAATTTCTGAATTTTTTACAACTAGTAACCCATCCGCACCTACAGAAAATCTTCTATGGCATACTTTTTTTGCTAAAACAGTATAATTTGATGAATCTATTTGGTCAAATCTTCCATCTATTGCAATAAAATCATTGCCTATTCCATGTAGTTTCCAAAATTTCATAAGTATCGCTCCTTTGTAAATTAACACTTAAACTATTATAACATAAAAAAATTCCCATAAACTTATAATTTATGGGAAAAGTTTTGTAATGACAACTATAATTTGAGGATGTGAGGGAGAGTTGCCATTACAATTAGGGTAATTATATTATGTTTTTAAGCTAGTTCTTTCTATGTTTATATAATAATATTTCTATATGAATTTTATGTATAGTTTATTTAAACTGTATATGAATTTTTTAAATAAAATATTTAGCATCTTCTATTTAGTTTTTTGAACATACCTAATTAGCATACACCTATTAATTCTTTAAGTGTTTTTAAAACATAATCTAAATCTTCTCTAGTAATATCTACATGAGTTACAAATCTATACTCCCCATTTTCCATTTTATTGATTTTTATATTTCTTTCAAAAAACTCTTTTATTAAAACATCTTCTTTTATTACATCTTCACTCATTTTAAAGAATACCATACTCAGGTCTGGACTAGTGTTATTTACTTCAATTCCTTCAATTTTATCCAACTCACAAGCTAAATATTTTGCATTATCATGGTCCTCATTTAATCTCAGTGTCATTTTTTCAATGGCAATTATACCAGCTGCTGCAACTATACCAACTTGTCTCATGCCTCCACCCATAACTTTTTGCTTTCTTCTAGCTTTTGCTATAAATTCTTTACTTCCAGCAAGAATAGAACCCATTGGTGCAGCTAAACCTTTTGATACACAGAACATAACACTGTCACAACATTGTACAATTTCTTTAGCTTCTACACCTAAAGTTAATGCTGCATTGAATAATCTCGCTCCATCTAAATGCACTGGTAAATTGTGTTTTTCAGCTATTTTTTTAATTTCTTTTAAATTGTCAAGGCTTACAACAGTTCCACCTGAATATGCATTTTCTACACATATAAGACCTGTTTGTGGTTCATGTATATCATCTCTCCTAATTGCCTTCTCAACAAGCTCAGGATTAAGAGCTCCACTTTCATCTTCATCTATAGTTCTAAGTTGAACTCCAGCTATTACAGCAGGTGCTCCAACTTCATGAGTCACAATATGATACCCTTTACCAATAATGATTTCTTGACCTCTTAGGCAGTGAGTAAACAAAGCTAACTGATTTCCAAAAGTTCCACTTGGAAGGAAAATAGCATCTTCTTTTCCAACTTTAGCTGCTGCTAATTCTTCAAGTTTATTTACAGTAGGGTCATCTCTAAAGATTGAATCTCCAACAGGAGCCTTTGCCATGACTTCTCTCATTTCATCAGTAGGCATAGTAACAGTATCACTTCTTAAATCAATAAATTTCATTTTTTCAACCTTCTTTCATATTCATATACTATACAGCTTTAATATTTATTTAGCTTTGTAAAGTTTATATACTTTTATAAGTTATTCTTTACACACTAATTATACTACATTTGTTTTATATTTAAGCAAATTTAAATTATTAATTTAAAAATATACTTCCTATTCTCTTGTGAGTATATCCTGTAAGTATAAATAATTATAAAATTTACACATTAATCCATGTTGTTTAAATTCCCCCTAGTCATAGAGCATATATTATGTGTATAATTAATTTACTGACTTATTTTGGTCAAAGAAAGGGGTGCTATACATGGCATTAGATGGATTAGTTATACATTCAATAGTAGATGAATTATCATCAAAGCTTACAGGTGGAAAAATAGATAAGATTCATCAACCTGAAGATGATGAAGTAATTTTTAATATAAGAAACAACAAAGAAAATTTTAGATTGGTTTTAAGTGCAAGTGCTTCAAATCCTAGGGTTTATTTAACAAGCAATTATAAAAAAGAAAATCCGCTAAAGGCGCCTATGTTTTGTATGTTGCTTCGAAAATATATACAAGGTGGAAATATTATAGAAATTTCTCAAATTGGTTTTGAAAGAATAATAAAAATCAGTGTTGAATCTTTAGATGAATTAAAAGAAAAGACAATCAAAAATATTATAATTGAAATTATGGGAAGACATAGTAATATAATAGTAACTCATAATGAAGATGATAAAATTATAGATTCTATAAAAAGAGTGCCTTTTAGTATAAGTAGAGTTCGTCAGGTTTTACCTGGACATAGTTACTCATTGCCACCAAAGCAAGATAAACTTAACCCTCTTGATAATATATCTAAAGATTCGTTTATTAACAATCTAAATGAATTTGATGGACCTATTTTTAAGTCTATATATTCTAAATTTTTAGGTATAAGCCCTACTATCGCCAAAGAAATTTGTTATAGAGCAGATGTAAATCAAAACGCTATTAGCAAAGATATATCTAGTCAACAGTTTGATTCTTTATACAAAGAATTTTGTAGTTTATTTAATGATATAAATTCTAATAAGTTTTCACCTTGTATTGTTATAGATAAAAAATTAGATAAAGTCGTTGATTTCAGTTGTGTCAATCTTACATTGTTTAATGATTTATCATATATCAATAAAGAAAGCATCTCTAATATACTAGAGGATTTCTACAGAACTAAAGATATTAAAGATAGAATCAATCAACGTTCATCTGACTTAAAGAAAAGCATATCTGTTAAACTGGATAGACTTTATAACAAACTTAGAAAACAAGAAGAAGAATTATTAGAGTCTGAAAATGCAGATATTTATAAAGTAAAGGGTGAACTAATTACATCTTATATATATATGGTAGAAAAAGGGATGGAAAGTGTTGATGTTGCCAACTTCTATGATGAAGAGTGTAAAAATGTAACAATAGAATTAAATAAAAATTTGACTCCATCTGAAAACGCTCAAAAATATTTTAAAAAGTATACTAAAATGAAACATGCCAAAGTTGAAATATCTCACCAAATTTCATTAAACAAAGAAGAAATAGATTACTTAGAAAACATAATTTTGAGTATTGAAAACTGTGAAAATTTGGCTGAATTACAAGATATAAAAGAAGAACTTGGTAAAGTTGGATATATCAAAGCCCAAAAGAAAAGTAGTAAAAAAGACACTATTCCTTCTACAAAACCTCATGAATTTATTTCTTCTGATGGATTTAAAATCTTGGTTGGAAAAAATAACAAACAAAATGATTATCTTACATTAAGACTTGCTGATAATGATGACTTATGGATGCATACAAAAAATATTCCAGGTTCTCATGTAATAATAAAATGTGCTGGTAAAGAAATTACTGATAATACTATATTTGAAGGAGCTATGTTAGCTGCATTCTTTAGCAAATCAAAGATTTCTTCTCAAGTACCTGTGGACTACACAAAGAAAAAAAATGTAAAGAAACCTAGTGGTTCTAAACCTGGCATGGTTATCTATGAAACTAATAGTACTATTTATGTTACTCCTGAAGAAGAAATGGTAGCTAAGCTTAAAATTAAATCCGAATAAAATATATCTCATAGATATAAAAATTTCTGACTGGTAAATAATAATATATTTATCATATTAACTAAAAGTAGTGGCATTCTTATTGTACAAGAATGCCACTTTTAAATTTGTTTATTTTTAGTTTTTTAATAATCAATACTTATATTTAAATTGATTAATTTCTATTTTTATAAAAAAACAACGATTAGTTTAATTTTGAACATTATTTTTTATACGTCTAATTTTTTCTAATAGCTCATTATATTCTAATTCATAACACTCTTTTTTTGCATTATCTTTTTCTATTGACAGCATAGATATAATGTTTGTAAGTCTATTTTCTAATACTAAAAGATTTTCTTGTTTAACTTTACTTTCTCTACTAGAAGTTTTTTTATTTCTACTAATGATATAATCACTATAGTTACAATCAAACTCCTTTATATTCTTATCTTTTATTTCTAAAAAATAGTCACAAATATGAGATATAAATACTCTATCATGAGATACTATAAGCATAGTTTTATCAGTATTTATCAATGCTTTTTCCAATGCTTCCATAGATTTTATATCCAAGTAATTAGTTGGCTCATCAAGAACTAAAAAATTATTATCTTCTAGTATTATTTTGCATAAAGCTATCTTTACTTTTTCACCCCCACTAAGAACTTTAACTTTTTTATAAACAGTATCACCTTTAAATCCAAATAAATTTAAATTTATTCTTATAAAAGACTCAGCAAATGAACTATTTGCTTTGATATTGTACAAAATACTCTTTTCCTCATCTAACAAATCTTGATTTTGGTCAAAATAACCTATCTTTACTTTGTTATTTATCCTTATACAATCATTTTTATTACTAAGTATTTCTTTTATCAGAGTACTTTTTCCACATCCATTATCGCCTAATAAAGCTATTTTCTTACCTCTTTTTACCTTGAAAGAAATATTATCTAGTAAAAGCTTTTTTCCCACATTTAAACTTAAATCCTTTAATTCCACTAAGTTTTTGCTGATTATTTCCATACCATCCTGTATTTTAATATTCATATTTGTACAAACTTTAGGCTTATCCTTTACTTCCAATTTCTCAATTCTACTTTTTAATGCTTTTACACTTGAATCTATTTTTTTCTTATTTGTTTGACCACCCATTTTATGGAGTCTAGCTTCTGAATTCCCCATTCGTTTTGGAGTCTTCCTTATACCATCACTTAAAGCTTTTTTGCCTAAAAGAGCTTTCTCCAATCTTTTTTTTTCATTTATATATTCATGATATTCAAAGTCAGATCTTTTTGTATCCGCATCCTTTTGTTCTAAATAATCAGTGTAATTACCTTTATAAACTTTTAATTTGCCACCTTCCAATTCCAATATAGTTGTACATAATTCATCTAAAAAACGTCTGTCATGAGATATTAATAATAATGCTCCTTTATGTCTCTTAAACATATTTTCCAAAATATCTATACTCTTTTTATCTAAATTTGAAGTTGGTTCATCTGCTATTATTATATTTTTCTTATTATTCAGTGCATCTGCTATCTTTAGCTTAACTTTTTCTCCTCCAGATAAATAATCTTCAAATTTATCTGGCGCATTTAATAGACTTTTTTCTTTACTATCATTACATTTTTCAATATTATTTTCACTCTGACTTATATATGAATAGCTATCTGTAAGATAAACACAACCTTCATCAATTTCTATTTCACCCAATATTGCTTTTAATAAAGTTGTTTTTCCCTGACCATTTGAACCCACTAAACCTATTCTCTCATTCTCTAATATTTCAAGTTTATCTATATCCAAAATTAATTTATCAGCATAATATTTTTTTAAATTTTCTACTTTTATTAACATCATAAAAAAATCCCTCCCTGGTATACTTAAATATAAGGAGAGATTTACATAAATAGGCACAATAACTAAACGTATAGACTATAATCTACTCTCCTTAATTTAAGCATTATAAATAAAGCCACCAATATAGGCTTTTCAAAATTTACAATACTTTAAATTATAAAAAATAGATTATATTCTCATCTTCCCAGTTACCTTACCCTTTCTTTTATTTATTTTTAATCATTATATCAACATTGATTGCCAATGTCTATAAAAAATTGATAATTTAAAATAATATATACTTAATTAATTATTATTTTTCAACTTTAAAATCTTGATTATTCAATATTCTATTTAGTACAATACCTACAATCGCAGCCAAACTAAGACCAGTTATCTTTACAGTACTTGTTATAGGAATTCCTATAGAAATCCCTTTATTAGATAAGTAAGTTGTTCCAAGACCTATCAATAATATAACTGCTATTATCAATATATTTACTTTACTTTCTACACAAGAACTATCTTTTATAGTTTTTAATCCAACATAAGTTATCATTGAAAATAACATTATACTGATTCCACCCATAACTGAACCTGGTATACTTTGAAGAAATCCTCCAAACTTTCCTACACATGCAAGCAATATAGCAAATACTGCTGTACGTCTAAGTATTGAAGGGTCATAGTTTTTAGTTATCGCCAGTACTGCTGTGTTTTCCCCATAAGTAGTGTTAGCTGGTCCACCTAAGCATCCTGCTACTATAGTTGCAAATCCATCACCAAGTAATGTTCTGTTTAATCCTGGATTCTCTATAAAGTTTTTTCCTACAACAGCACCATTAGTAGTCATATCTCCTATATGCTCCATAAATACAGCTAAAACAACTGGAGATATAATCACAATTGCTCCTAAGCTAAATTTAGGAATTGTAAAGTCAGGTATAGCAAGTAAACTTGCTTCTGTAATTGTAGTTATGTCTACTAATCCTAGTACCAAACATATTATATATCCAGAAAAAACAGCTATTAATATACCTAATTGTTTTATAAATCCTCTACCAAACTTATTAGTCAAAATTGCTATTGCTAAAGTCAAAAAAGCTATTATAAAATTAGCTGAAGCCATATTAAAAGCTGTTGGTAATAAATTCAAACCTATAACTGCTATCATAGCTCCTGTAACTTGTGCTGGAAAATATAACTTAATTTTATCCACCCCAACTAATTTTACTATAATTGACATTATAATATAAATTAATCCTGCTACTATTATACCACCCTGAGCATATGCCAAATCTCCTCCATAAGCTTCTTTAGCTGCTAGTATAACAGGAATAAAAGCAAAACTTGAACCTAAAAATGCAGGTACTTTTCCTTCTGTACAAAAATGAAATATCAATGTACCAACACCAGCGCAAAAAATTGCAACTGATGGATTAAAGCCTGTTAAAATGGGAACTAATACTGTCGCTCCAAACATGGCCAATAAATGTTGTAAAGACATTATCGTTTTTTTCATAAAAACCTCCAAAAATTATTATATATGAATAAATCCTTTGTTCAATTAATATCTTTTAATTAATTATAATTCCCTAGATTCTATTTTTTAATCTCTATATACTTACTGTACAAACTATCATTTTTTTACATTTTACGACATTGAAAACCAAAATAAAGGAGAATAGAGACTACATTAATATACACATTAATAAACTTGTATTATTTATTTTGTGCAATATATGTAAGCTTTATCCTCCTCCATGACTATACAATGCTGAGCTTTTATATAATATTAAAAAACCACTATTCTTTGATTGTAACTGAATCTTCTCCATCAATTTCTAATAAACTAACAGATATAATTTCATGTCTTGAAGTAGGGACATTTTTTCCTACATAATCTGCTCTTATAGGCAATTCTCTATGTCCTCTGTCCACTAATACTGCTAATTGTATTGATTTAGGTCTTCCTATATCAACAATAGCATCAAGTGCTGCTCTTACAGTTCTTCCTGTATATAACACATCATCAACTAAAACTACTGTTTTATCATCTACATTAAAATCTAGATATGTTCCTTTGACTACTGGTTCAACATTAATTTTTTCTAAGTCATCTCTATAAAGTGTTATATCAATATCACCAGTATCTACTTTTGTTCCTTCTATTTGTTCTATTTTTTTAGATATTCTATTTGCGATTGGTACACCTCTAGTCTTTATTCCAACTAAGACTAGGTTTTCTACACCTTTATTTCTTTCAATTATCTCATGACTTATCCTAGTAATTGCTCTTGCTATAGCCTTTTCATCCATTAATTGAGCTTTTTCTACCATATCATAACTATTGTCAAAAAAATATATTCTCTTTTATTTTGACAAATCTACTCCTCTCTCTTAAATTTTTATAGAACCACTTTATTAAAATTTTCAATTTAAACAACAAAAAACTTCTCATCACAAGACAAGAAGCTTTTATATAAAAAAATATATAGTCTAATTCAGCAATTGTCTTACGATATCTCTGTATCGTTTAAAGATAATTTTTATACTCCATTAACTCAAATTATATATTTATATTTCAAATTTTTCAAGCTTTTTTAATCAAAATACTTTAATATAAAATATTTTAGCTAAACTTCACTAATTTTATCACTTGTATAAATCTAATTAGATGATTTATAATATCATACAAACTTTTATTTAATTTTTCTAAGAACTTCCTTAAAGTATTCTGGTAATTCTGAATCAAATTCAATATATTCCTTAGTGGTAGGATGTATAAATCCCAATTTCTTAGCATGTAAAGTTTGTCCCTTTAGTTTAAACTTATTTTCTTTAGGTCCATATACACTATCACCTAAAAGCGGATGATTTATAGATGAGGCATGAACTCTTATTTGATGAGTTCTACCAGTTTCAAGTCTAGCTCTCATATGAGTAAATTTATCAAATCTTTCTACCACTTCAAAATGAGTTACTGCATTTCTTCCATCTTTTACTACAGCCATTTTTAATCTATCCTTAGGATTTCTTCCTATTGGTTTGTCTACAGTTATTTTATCTTCTTTAACTACACCATAACATATAAATTCATACTCCCTAGTTATAGAATGCTCTTTTAATTGTTCTGCTAAAAAATTATGTGCATAATTATTTTTAGCTACCATAAGAAGACCAGAAGTATCTTTGTCTATTCTATGAACTATACCAGGTCTAATAACACCATTTATTGATGATAACTTATCTTTACAATGATACAAAATTCCATTTACCAATGTATTTTCATAATTTCCAGGAGCAGGGTGAACAACCATATCCTGAGACTTGTTAATTATTAAAATATCATCATCTTCAAATACAATATCTATTGGTATATTTTGAGCTACAACCTCTAGAACTTTAGGTTCTGGTATTTCTATAATAATCTTATCTTCTTCTTTAACTAAATATTTTGCTTTTTCTACTTTATTATTAACTTTTACTTTACCATCTTTTATAATTTTTTGTATGTAGCTTCTTGACATATCTCCTAATTGTTCTGCTAGATAAACATCAAGTCTAACCTCTTCTTCCTCTTCAAGCACTAAAAACTCTCTTACATTCTCCATCAAATCACCTACTTTTACTTTCAAAAAATAAAACATATATACATAAAAATACAGTTCCTACAACTACAAATACATCAGCTACATTAAATACATACTCCCATATAATCCTAAAGTCAAAATAATCTACTACAAACCCTAATCTAACTCTATCAATTAGATTTCCTAATGCACCAGATATTATTAATATGATTCCCAACTTTCCAGATGTATGTACTTTTCTTGTATTGAGATAATATAACCCAAATACTGTTGCAATTAGTGCAACTATTATAAATATCCATTGATTATTTTGTAATAGTCCAAATGCTGCACCTCTATTTTCAACATAAGTTAGATGAAATACATTCTTTATTATTGGTATTGTAGACACATTCACCAAATTATTTAACACCCATAGTTTAGACAATTGGTCTAATCCTATAAGCAGAATTATTATTAACACATATAACAATGATTTTTCCCCCTATAAATTATTTAAAAATCAATTTTGATTGAAATTCACTATTACCATTATACAAAAAAAATACTATAAAGAGCAACTCTGTTAAAATTGAATTTTTTAGTAAAACTAATCAAAAATAATATTAACCCTTCTATATTATAAATTGCTACAAATTTAAAATTACATTATTATGTATAAAAAATTTCAAAATACTCTATTATTCAATACTTTTTGTGTATTTTATAGCTTAAAGATTAATGATGCTTGTATTTTAGATTTACAAGCATCATTAGTCTTTAAACAAATATCTTTTATTTTTGTACTTGTTGATTTTTATCTAAATGTTGTATAAGTTCAGATACTGTTACAAATTTATACCCTTTTTCTTTTAACTTGGGAATTACTACTTCCAAAGCCTGTATAGTCTGTGATTTATTGTTTCTTTTATTATTATAATCATGTAGAAGTATTATATTTCCATTTTGTACTTTTGTAAGAATAGTATTAATAATACTATCAACGCCAGGATTTGACCAATCTCTAGGGTCCAAGTTTGACCAAAGAATTATATTCATACCTTTAGAAACTATAATATCACATACACTTTTGCTCATAGCTCTATATGGAGGTCTAAATATTTTGGGCTCTACTCCAATTACACTCTTTACAGCATTTTGTGTATCTGTTATTTCTTTTTCTACTTTATTATAACTATTTTTTTCAACATTTATATGTGTAAATGTATGATTACCTATCTCATGCCCTTCCTCATACTGTCTTTTTAGTAATTCCTTGTTATATGCAACTTTTTCTCCAACCACAAAAAAAGTTGCTTTTACATTATTTTTCTTTAGTATATCAAGTACTTGTGGTGTAAAGTCTTCATCTGGCCCATCATCAAAAGTCAATGCTAAAATTTTTTCGTCCTCATTTCCTTGCTTGATTATTACATCTTCATAATCGTTCTTTATATTGTCATTTAGACTATAAGCTTCTTTTACGCTATTTTGATTATGTGTATTATGACTATATGTATATACGCCTACTATTGATAATACACATATACATATACCCCACATTACTTTTTTCATGTCATTACCTCTTTTCTTAATTCGTTCTAACAATATATGATGTCAATTTTTTAATCTCTTAATGTTCCGTTTTTGTTTAAATCAGTTAAATTTGTTAGGTCTGTTGAATAAAAATTAGAATCCTCCACTTCAGGAGTTTCACTTGCGTGTCCTAATAAATCCTCTTCTTTTTTTGCACACTCATTGCATAAATTTGTATCAGGTAGTATATCCAATCTTTCTAAATCTATTTTATTATGACATAAATCACAAAGTCCGTATGTCCCATTTTCTATTTTAGATAATGCCATATCTATTTGATACAATCTACCTTCTTCATGATTTATTAAACTATTTTGCATATTTTGCATATATAAATCTGTTCCCATATCTCCTATATGATTATCATAACTAGATAACTCTCCTGATGAATACTTTTCACTGGTATGTTTATTTGTATCTCCAAATAAAGTATTGTCTTTCATATCTCCCACTAAATTAGTCAAATTTGCTCTTTCTTTCAATAATTTATCTTTGTATTTTTTAGTATCCATTTTTAACACCTCTAATTTTAATATTTATATCATAAAAATAGTATGTGGAAAACTAAATTAAAAATACAATAAAAAGTAAGATTTGATTTTTTCAAAAAAAATTGTAGGCAAATTTTAAATTCACCTACAAATTTTTAAAACACATTTAAATGTTATATTTTTATTTTTTATAATAATTATATTAACTTGCTAATTTATGAGTATTTTGTTCTTTTATATCTTTAGCTTTTTTAAAGAATAAAATACCAAGAATTATTGCAACAGCAACACCTATTCCATTAGATATATTTACTGGTAGTCTAAAACCTTCTTTTGCCTGCATTATATAACTAAATGTTACTACAGTCATAAAAAGCGCTGGCAATGTAGTTATGTAGTGGTTTTTATTTGCTTTAACCAAATATGCAGAACCAGTCCATAACATTATCATAGCAAGTGTTTGATTTGCCCAAGAGAAGTATCTCCAAATTATATTAAAATCTATAAATGTAAGAGCAACACCTACTGCAAATAGTGGTAAAGCTATTAAAAATCTATTTTTAACTGCATCTTGATTGTAGTTCATTGCATCAGCTATTGTTAATCTAGCACTTCTAAATGCTGTATCACCTGAAGTTATAGGACATGCTACAACACCAAGTATAGCCAAAGCTCCTCCAATAGGCCCCATCAATCCAACAGATACTGTATTAACAACAGTAGCTGCTCCACCATCATTAAATATTACATTAAGTTGAGGTATACCATGGAAGTATGACATAGCTGCTGCTGCCCAAACTAAAGCTATTATTCCTTCTGCAACCATTGAACCATAAAATACTGGTCTTGCTTCACTTTCTCTTTCAACACATCTTGCCATAAGTGGTGATTGTGTTGCATGAAAACCTGATATTGCCCCACATGCTATTGTTATAAATAAATATGGGAATAGGGGTGTTCCATTTGGATTCATATTTTGTAAATTTATATTTGGTATGTTATATCCCTTTATTATTAATCCTCCTGCTACACCTACTGCCATAATTAATAAAGCTGCTCCAAATAAAGGATATATTTTTCCAATTAACTTATCTATTGGCAAAACAGTAGCCATTATATAATAAAGAATTATTACTCCAACCCATATTTGTGTATTTACTCCTGTTAATGTTTTTAGTAATCCTGCTGGACCTGTTATAAAAACAACTCCAACCAATACCAAAAGAATAACGCTAAATATTCTCATTGCTATTTTTGCACTATTGCCTAAGTAAAGACCTACTAACTCTGATGCAGATGTACCTTTATTCTTCATAGATAAATATCCAGAAGCAAAGTCATGTACACCACCTGCAAAAATTGTCCCAAATACTATCCATAAAAATGCTGATGGCCCAAATAATGCACCTTGTATAGCACCAAATATAGGACCTAAACCTGCGATATTTAAGAATTGAATTAAGAAAATTCTTTTCCATTTCATTGGAACATAATCTACACCATCTCTACAAGCTATAGCTGGAGTTTGATTTTTATCATTAATTCCAAAAACCTTTTCTACAAAAGTACCATAAATAAAATAACCTACTATAAGTACCACCATTGAACCTAAAAAACTTACCATAAATTCATCCCCTTAGTTTTTTTATAATTGCTTTATAAATTTTTATAAGTTTAAGAAAACTATTTCCAGTTCAAATAGTAATACTTTTTTGTACTAATATAAATGTTAATCACATTAAGTGCATATTTAAATACATGAAATGACTTTATATGTGCATTAATAGCCTAAATTCTTTTATTCTACTTCTACTTACAGTTACTTCATAATCACTATCTTTTAACTTCAATATGTATGTGTTATTAAACCATGGGATAATTTCTTTTACTTTAGTTAAATTTACTATGTAAGACCTGTGTGTTCTAAAAAAAGTTTTATCATTTATTATGTTTTCTACTTCTGATATACCCTCTTTTAGTATAAATGTTTCCTTTTCAGTATATATAAATGTCTGTCTTTCATTAGCCTCACAGTAATATATATCATCAATATCTATTACAACCAATTTATCACCTTTCCAAAGGCTAATTTTATGTGTTATTTCCTCTATATTTTGATTTATTATACATTTTTTATCACTAGATATATAATTATTATCACTAGATATTTCACTACTATTTGTTTCACTTTTCTCTAACTTATCCAACATTGATGTAATCCTATCCTCAGAATAAGGCTTAAGTACATAGTCAAATACACCTAATGAAAAAGCATCTACTGCATAATTTTCATATGCTGTTATAAATACTATTTTAGGTCTTGCTTTAAATTGATTTAATGTTTTTGCAAGTAACATTCCATCAAGATGAGGTATATTTATGTCCAAAAAAATTACATCTATTTTATTTTCTTGAATAAAATCTAGTACTTCTATGCCATTAGTAAATTCACTTACTACCTCAATCTCGCTTTTATTTTCAATAAAATATCTCAATTCTTTTCTTGCTGGAAACTCATCCTCAACTATTATTGCTTTCATATTCTTACTCCTTTACGTAAAACATAATTAAAGTTCCTTTATCAGTTCTTCTCATATTAAGACCACTTCCATACATTAGCTTAAGTCTTAAATGAACATTATAAAGTCCAATCTTATTTTCTGGCATATTATCTTGATATACATTATTTATAACTTCTTCACTTATACCTATACCATTATCCTCAATCGATATTCTAATAGTATTTTCTAATGAATGTTGTAATTTTTTTATAGATATTTTTACCACACCAGCTCTTCCACTTTCCAAAACTCCATGTATAATTGCATTCTCTACTATTGGTTGTATAATTAAACTTGGAATTTTTATATTTACATCATCTATATCATAAATTATAGTTAATAAATCTCCAAATCTAGCCTTTTCTATTTCTACAAAAGATTTAACTTGCTCAATCTCTTTATTTATGTCTATCAAGTTATCACTATATTCAAGATTGTATCTCAAGTAAGTTGATAAATTTATTATGAGTTCTCTAGCTTTATCTGGATTAAATCTTATAAAGGATGCTATTGTATTTAGAGAATTAAATAAAAAATGCGGATTAATTTGCCTTTGAAGTGCTTTTATTTCTGCTTTATTTCTTGCTTCTATATCCTTTTTATCTTTTTCAATTCCCTCAACTATAGATATAACAAATCCTATACCAATTTGTCCGACAATTAGAGGCAAGTATATTCCATTAATTATTTGAATTGCCAGAGAATGAGGCTGTGATATTAAATATATAAGTAATATAGTAAAACTTTCAGAAATCATACCTACTAGTATTCCATATATCACTCTATGCTTCTTTGGTATCTTCTTATACAAAAATCCTGATAACACACCTGCTAGTATACTTGATAAAAGGCATGGCATGGATGTTATACCTCCAATATCCATAAAATACCTATGTATACCTGATAGCAAACCTGCTGTAATACCTACAATTGGTCCAAATAAAACGCCTCCTGATACTATAGATATTATTCGAGTATTTACTATTGACCCCATATAGTTTATGCCATTGTAAGTACCAAATATAGATAGAAAAGTAAAAACTAAAGATATACAAATCAAATCATTTAAGCTATATTCTTCTTTTTGAAATATTTGTTTAAATGTTTTTAGCTTTGTTATTAGAAGAAATAATACTACAATAAGGCTTGTTTTTTCTATTAATGCTATTAAAATTGATGTTTTCATGTTTTTTCCTCTTATTTTTCCTATTTAAAATAATTTTTACATATGTTATTGGTATTATTTTTATGGCTTATTAAATACATAAAAAATAATTGCCTTAATTATTGTATCATATCAGTTAAACATAAAATCAAACTCATTTAATTATATATATAAATTTTTTTAAAACGTTTTTTTGATATATTATTGACAATTTTCTTTATAAGAGTTAAAATTAATTCATAAATTACATATTGAGTATAAAGTATAATGGATGTATGTTCAAGGTTAGTTCAGAAGGCTCTGGTTTTCTGATTTTTTTATGCTCAGTAGTGATATGCAAAAAAGAACAAAGTTAACGTCAGTTAACTTTTACCTTTATTCTACTTTCCCCAAAGTAAGAATAATCTAACCCCTTTGAGATGAGCAAAAGCTCATCTTTTTTTATTACAAAACTAAAGAGGATATTATCTTAATAATATCCTCTCTATTTCCTATCATATACTTTTTTAATAACTTTAAATATTTATTTACTAAAGAAGATATATAATATAATTAATATCTTCTCTCTATAAACCCAACCTTTTTATAAACTTTTCTAAGAGTTTTTCTAGCTTGCTTTTCAGCCTTTTCAGCTCCCATAGTATAGATTTTTTCTAAATAATCTTTATTATTAAGAAGGTCAACGTATTTTTCTCTTATTGGTCTTAAAGCTTCTGATACTACTTCAGCTACATCTTCTTTAAATACTCCATAACCTTTACCTTCATACATGTTTACAATTTCTTCTACACTCTTTTTACTTAAATTAGAATATATATCAAGTAAGTTTTTAATACCAGGTTGTTCATCAGTATACTTTACAACACCTAAAGAATCAGTAACACTTCTCTTAATCTTTCTCTTTATAGTATCTGAATCATCTGCCAATAATATAAATGCGTTGTCATTTGAATCAGATTTACTCATTTTCTTAGTTGGTTCTTGTAAACTCATTACTCTTGCTCCACCTTTTGGATAGTATCCTTCTGGGACTACAAATGTAGGTGAAAATCTATTATTAAATCTATTTGCTAAATCACGAGATAGCTCTAAATGTTGTTTTTGGTCATCTCCAACTGGAACCAAATCAGCTTGATATAATAGTATATCAGCAGCCATAAGAACTGGATACGTAAATAATCCTGCATTTAGATTTGCTTCACTCTTTTGTGATTTATCTTTAAATTGAGTCATTCTACTTAATTCACCCATATAAGTCATTGTATTTAATATCCACATAAGTTCAACATGCTCTTTAACATGTGATTGTATAAATATAGTATTTTTTTCTGGATCTAATCCACAGGCTAGATATTGAGCAAGTAATTCTATAGTATTAGCTCTCAAAACTTTAGGGTCTTGAGGTACTGTTATTGCATGTAAATCAACAATACTATAATAACAATTATAATTTTCTTGAAGTTCAGTCCAGTTTTTTATAGCTCCTAAATAGTTTCCTAGAGTCATCTTACCTGATGGTTGTGCACCACTAAATATAACCTTTTTTTCACTCATATGATTTGTACCTCCTTATATATTTATATTGATTTTAACATGCTTAATACGATATCTTTAGAATTGTTGGCTGCCTCATGTACAAATACTTCATATGCAACGCCAGCACTTCCATCTGCTTTATCAGACATTGCTCTTATTATGACAAATGGAACATTATTTAAGTAACATACATGAGCTATAGCTCCACCTTCCATCTCTCCACAATACCCGCCAAAATCATTTACTAATTCTTCTTTTAATTCTTTAGAGTTTATAAATATATCTCCTGTTACTACTCTTCCTTTTAATACTTTATGAGTTTTTGTTTCTTCTACAGAAGATTTATAAGCAGCTTCTACGAGTCTTTCATCTGCTTTAAATACAGATGTTTCCATTCTTGGTATAACACCTTTAGGGTCTCCAAATGCAGTAGTATCTATATCGTATTGTATCGCATCAGTTGAAATTACTATATCATTGACATTAAGATTTTCATTTAAAGCCCCCGCAACACCTGTATTGACAATAGCATCAACTTCAAATTCACTTATTAATATTTGTGCACAAAGAGCAGAGTTAACTTTTCCTATACCACATTTTACTAAAACAACATTTTTTCCTTCTAAAGTTCCTTTATGAAATTCTAAGCTAGCTTTTTTTACAATTTCTTTAATATCCATTAAATTCACTAATATACTTACTTCTTCATCCATTGCACCTATAATTCCTATTACGTTCATCTTTCCTCCTAAATTTTATATATTAAAAAATCCGTCCTAAATCAATAGGACGGATATATTTTCCGTGGTACCACCTAAATTTATATATACTCAAAGCTGAATATATATATCTTAATATGTGCTATAACGTGCACACACGATATCAGATAATCTACAGTCTTAAACTGCATTTCACATTACTCCTCAAAGACCCATTCAATAAATACTTTTTATTAAGTTCTCAGCACCCTTAATTCTCTGTGTAAAAGTCTATTTATTTACTCTTTCTTATCCCAGGATTTAATTTATTAATTTCTTTATTTTATAATATTCCTTATGATATAAATTGTCAACTATATATATAATAATATCCAAAATATATATTTAAAATACATTTTTATTTAGCTGTTCTCTTTTCATATCTATTCCATAACCATAGACCAGATAAGATAACTAGAAGACCTCCACCAATCATTTCTATTTCATATATGATATTTTCAGCAAATGTAGGCATAACTGGTGCTGCTGATAATAATATACCAACTACAGTTACAGTTAAAACCATTTTCGCTAAACCTATACAAGTACCTGTTGATTTTGCCATAGTATATGGTCTAATTTCATCTGGTCTCTCTTTTCTTAGCTTAATATAAGAAGCATATAACAATACATATGGGAATAATGCAGTTAATGCTGTCATAGTTACAAGAACATTGTATATAGCATCAACAGAAGGCATTAATGTAGTCACTAATAATATTATAGTAACTATTATTGCTTGAAGTATAACTGCTTTCGAAGGTATCTTGTGTTTATTTACTTCTACCAAACTATCTGGAAATACTCCTTTTTTAACACTACCAAATAACATTTTTATTGGTGATGCTATATAAAGAACTATTGCTCCTAATATTGAAAAAGCTATACCAAAAGCTATCAATTGAACTAACCAAGAACCTATTCCTAAAGATTCACAAACAGCTGCAAGCGCATCTAACACACCTTTAGAAGCAGTAATTTGGTCTGGTGGTATTATCATTGTTATTGCAATAGAACCTAATACATATAATGAAGCAACTATTCCAGCTGATATTAATATAGCTTTAGGGAAGTTCTTTTCAGGCTTATCTATCTCTGTTATAAAGTTAGCTGCAGTTTCTGCTCCTGCTAAACCAAACATTATAGCTGATATAGCAACAAATGCATCCATATTAAGTTTTGGAGTCATTGAAGCTATTGTATATGTTGAAGCCATATCATGTTTTTTCAATACTAATACTGCTAAAAATGAAAATATTATAAGTATAGCACTTGGTATTGTTGAACCTAATGCACCTGTATTAGTAAATATTTTTGTAAAGCTTATTCCTTTAGTTGCTATAATAGATAATATCCAGAATATTACTAAAGATAATATAAGTACAAATATCTTATTATCTGCAAGTGCTGGATTTCCTATTGTATAAGAAACATTTACTGCTAAAAAAGTTAGGAATGAAGAATACCAAAATATTTTAGCTGTCCAGTTTAACCAAGAAACTAAAAAGCCATATTTTTCTCCAAAGGCTTCCTTAACCCAATCATATAAACCTCCATCACCTTTTTGATATGTAGAAGCTAATTCAGCACAAATTAAAGCTCCTGGTACGAAATATATAAATGAGAATAATAACCACATAGGTATTGCACCTAATCCTAAACCGAAGCTTGACGCTGTCGACTTAGCTATCCATCTTATACCATATAAAGCTGATACATTCATAAATACCAAACTCCATAGGCCTATTTTTTTCTTTTCCATCCTATTATAATTTCCCCTCTCTTTATTAATTAAAAATTGATTTCATAACAGTTAAAATAACTTTAACCTATAAAATACTTCAATTTAACCTATAAAATACTTTAAATAAAAATATTTATACCTCAAATTTAGATATTTTGAAATCAAAATTTACTAAAAGTGATAAATTTTGAAAGTTCTATCACTTTCTCTTTAATGATACTAAATTATTAAAATTGTTTCAATATTATTTTAATATAAAAATTTTTTTATTAATTTTCATAATTATATAACTATCTCAAATATATATTTTTACTTATTCAAGTTATTATTTTTATAAAATTTTCACAATATAAACTTATTTTACTTTTCTTTTAATGTAAAATAGGGAATTAAATTTAATATAAAAAATATATGTTAAAATTTTTTTATATTTCTAGAAGAAAAGTATACTAATTTTTGTTTAATAGTGCTAAAATTGATTTGTATCGAATTTTGATTAGGAGGAAATTATTATGAAGACTCAAAGATTAAATGCTGTACTTGAACAAATGAAAAAAGATGATATTTCTCAAATGTTGGTAAGTGATCCTACTTCAATATTTTATTTAACAGGATTACTAATCCACCCAGGTGAAAGACTGTTAGCTTTATACTTAAATTTAAATGGTAATAATAAATTATTTATAAATGAATTATTCCCAGTTGCAGAAGATTTAGGTGTTGAAATGGTTTGGTTTAATGATACTCAAAATCCAATAGAAATAGTAACTGAACATGTAGACAAAAACGCTACTATGGGTGTTGACAAAAACTGGCCAGCTAGATTCTTATTAAGCTTAATAGAATCAGGTGGAGGAAGTAAATTTGTAAACTCATCTTATATAATAGATACTTTAAGAATGTGTAAAGATGAAGAAGAAAAAGAATTAATGAGAATAGCTTCAAGATTAAATGACAAAGGTATGGAACAACTTAAAGCTACTGTTTCTGGTGAACTTACAGAAAAACAACTTGTTGGTAAATTATCTAAAATATATGAAGACTTAGGTGCTGATGGATTTTCATTTGACCCTATAATAGGATTTGGTCCTAATGGAGCTAATCCACATGGAGAACCAGGAAATGCTCTTGTAAAACCTGGTGATGCAATAATATTAGATATAGGTTGCATAAAAGATAATTATTGTGCTGATATGACAAGAACTGTATTCTATAAAGAAATACCTGAAAAAGGTAGAGAAATATTTGAAATAGTTCTTGAAGCCAATAAGAGAGCTGAAGCTATTGTAAAGCCAGGAGTTAGATTCTGTGATATAGATGCAGCTGCTCGTGATTACATAACTGAAAAAGGATATGGACAATACTTCACTCATAGAACTGGTCACTCTATAGGACTTGAAGTTCATGATAAGGGAGATGTATCTTCTATAAATACAGATACTGTACAACCAGGAATGATATTCTCTATAGAACCAGGTATATATTTACCAGGAGAGTTTGGAGTTAGAATAGAAGATTTAGTACTAGTTACTGAAGATGGTTGCGAAATACTAAACAAATATGACAAAGAAATATGTGTGGTTGGTTAATTATAAGATTAACTTAATAACATCAAAATAAGCTGTATAAAAATGATTTTATTCATTTTTATACAGCTTTAGCTTTTTAGTTTATTGTTTATATTGCAGTTATCAAAATTGCACCTTTTGAAGTATATGTTCCCATTACTGAACCAACTTCACAGATTACAACGTCTTTATATTTAACATCTTTTTCCATAGCTTCTCTTACTTTTTGAGCTTTTTCAGGGCAGTTAGCATGTCCTATAAATAAAACCTTCTCTTCTTTATCTATAATTTTTGATTCTACTAACTGAATCAGTTTTTTCAAGCTATTCCCTTCACCCCTTGCCTTATCTATTGGAGTTACAATCCCATCTGCAACTTGTATTATAGCCTTAAAATTTAATGTATTTATAATTTTTCCTGCTATTGGATTTATTCTACCTCCTTTTATAGCATTTTCTAATGTCTCTAGAGTTCCATAAAATGGTGGATTGTCTTTATATCTATCTATTATTGAAACAATTTCTTCAAGTTCTTTTCCTTCTTTTATTAATATTGCCGCTTTTAATACTAATTGTCCTATGCCAATTGACCCACTAAGTGAATCTATAATTTCAATTTTTTTATTATTTCCTTCTTTTTCGAACATGTCTTTTGCCAAAAGTGCACTATTATAAGTTCCAGATAATCCTGAACTTATGCTAATTACTAATATACTTTCCTCTTCGCATTGATATGCTTCTAAAAACTTATCTGGTGAAGGACATGATGTTTTTGGCAATAATTTACTTTCATCCATTTTTCTGTAGAAAGTTTCATTATCTATTTCCTTCCCAGATATATAGTTCTCTTCTCCAAAAGATACATTTAAACCAATAACTTCAATATTGTATTTCTCTATTATATGATTAGGTAAGTCACATGCACTGTCTACTATCAATTTTATTTTATCCATATTAACCTCACTATAAGATATTGTTTTTGTTTATTCAGTCGGTCGTACGACCGATTTAATTATTATTTTATATTTTGGATGAAAAAAAGTCAATAGATATAGATTCTTGCTTTATTGACAATAATTTTCTATAAGCTTATAATGTTATTAATTTGTTATAAATATACATAGAAAGGTAGGTTTTATGAAAACAAATAATATGAAACAAGCTATTTTATTATCTGCTACTAATTTAATAGCCAAAAATGGAGTTCAAAATACCAGTCTTGCTGATATTGCAAAAGATGTGAATATAAGTAAGGGTACACTATATTATCACTACTCATCTAAAAATGATATTATATATGACATTGCTGATACTCATTTAGAAGTTATAACTAGTGCTATATTAAACTGTGTAAAAAATGTCAAATCCAAAAATTCTCAAATAGAAATGGTCAACTTAATACTAGAAAAAATATCTACTATAGAAAGTCGTGGTAGAGTACATATGTATCTTATTTGTGAAGCTATTACTTCAAATGATGATTTAAAAGAAAGAATGAGATTGAAATATATTGAATGGCGAACTACCCTTAAATCTGAAATTATTGAATCTCTTGAAAAATATAGTGGTGATGAGAATGAACAGGATGCTGAATCCTTTTCTTTTTTACTTATGTCTATAGTTGATGGTTTAGTTGTCCAAAGCTTGTTAAAAACAGAAAAAATGCCTTATGAAAATATCGCTTCTTTTTTAGTTAACCATTGGATTTAAACTTGATATTTTAATAATTAATAAAAGTGAACTATTAAAGTTTTTTAATTTAACAGCTCACTTTTTTATTTGCTATGAATAATTTTTATTTAAACCTTCATGGAATCACAAAATAAAAATCATTTTATTAATTTAAAATACTTCTATTTATGTTGATGTGTATGCCCATCTAAATGTTCATGCCCATGTATATGTGTATGTTCATGCCCATGCTCATGAGTTCCTGAAAATCCATCATCATGATTATGGTCATGACCTACACCATTTACATGCTCATGTTCATGTCCATGACTGTGAGAATGCTCGTGTGAATGTTGATGGTTATCTCCTCCACAGCATCCTTCTCCTCCAGTTCCACAGCATCCATTAGCATGTGGATTATGATGATTTCTTACTACAAATCTCTCTCTTAACATATTATTATACCTCCTAGTATATTATTGAGCACTTCATGTGCCCCATTAGTTACAGTATACATCTAACTAGGTACAATAACAAGATATATGGTATTTTTTAACACTTATATCTTATAAAAATTTATCCTTAAAACCTCCACCTTTTACTTCTTCTACATTGTTTACAGAAATAAAAGCTTCACTATCCATATCATAAATTAAATCCTTAAATTTACCTACTTCATTTGCAGATATGATACAGTAAATCATTTTTTTCTTATTCTGCGTATATGCTCCTTCTGCTTCTAAAAAAGTTACTCCTCTACCCATCTTATTCATTATTACTTTTGATATTTCTTCATATCTATTTGATATTAAAAGTATAGATTTTTTTCTATCAAAGCAATCTTTTGCTATATCCATTGTAAAAGAAATTATATACATAGTAATTAGAGTGTACATTACCAATTTTGCTCCAAATAAAAATGCACCTGCACATACTACAAAGAAATTAATAAATAAAAATGTATTTTTCATTGGTATATCGTACTTTCTTTTCATTATAGCTGCTATTATATCAAGCCCTCCAGCAGTAGCTCTTGCTTTAAAGGTCAATCCCATACCTATACCAGTTAAAACACCACCATAAATAGATTGTAGCATAGTATCATTTATTGGAAAATATTTAGCAATATCTTGTGTTAAACCAAGTGCAACAGAAAATAGTAACATATTTACAAAACTTATTAACAAAAATTTATTATCAAAATACTTCTTAGCTATAATAAATATTGGTATATTCATCAAAAAACTAGATAATCCCTGATTTATACCAAATAACTTATATAATATAACACAAATTCCAGCTACTCCTCCACTTAACAACTTGGCTGGTGCTAGATATAAATTTATTCCTAAGGTTGATAAAATCATTCCCAATATAATAAGACCATATTGCAAAAATATGTTATTATCAATACTTAGTTTTTTGCTTTCACCATACATCAAAACGCACCCCTTTGCATAATAAATAAACCACCCTGCATAATACACAATAAATTTAAAAATAAATTTACCAGAAGTAGTTCACTCTAAAATATTATTCATCCTCACTTAAACGTTTATTCATTAACATTTTATCATATGCTATAAATAATTTATATGATTTATATAAATTTATTTGTTGTAAATTTTGGAATATTAAAACATTTAATTATTGAAGTACAAAAACAATTAATTAAATAAAGAAATAAGCTATCTTTTTAAAAAAAGCCCTATAGAAATTTACAAATCATTTTCTATAGGGCTCTTAATTAACAGCTTGTTATTTTTTATTTTCTTGTAACTTTTATACCTGTCATATGGTCATTTAAGTTTTGTTCTTCTAAAGATTTATCATCCACTCTATTTATTTCTAAAGCTAAAGTCTCAGACTTGATGTATTCATCAAAATGCTCAACAGCTTTAGCAATCTCATCATCACCACAGTAATCTATTACTATGTTGTCTAGTACTTCAAAGTTATTAGATTTTCTCAATTGTTGTACTTTAGATATAAATTCTCTAGCATATCCTTCATCAACTAACTCATCAGTTAATTTAGTATCTAGTATAACAAAAAGATTATTTTCAACAGATACATTAAATCCTTCTTTAGCAGTTATACCTATTAATACTAAGTCTTTATTAAATTCAAATGCTTCTCCATTTAAATCAACTGTTAAAGTTTCACCATTTTCAAGTTTATTAGCAGTTTCATGTGCATTTAACTTGTTTAATGCTCCTACAAATAAGTTCATCTTAGCGCCTAATATTGGTCCAGCTTCTTTAAAGTTTGGTTTTAGGCTAAAGTTCATATATTCATCTAAATCTTTAGCAAATACTACCTCTTTAACATTAAGCTCTTCTTTTATTAAATCAACTACATCACTTATTGTGTCTTCAAATTTACCATCTACTAATACTTTTTGTAATGGTTGACGAACTTTTATTCTCTCAACTTCTCTTGAAGCTCTACCTAAAGTAACTAGATTCTTAGCTAAATCCATTTTTTCTTCTAATTTAGTATCAACTAAACTCTCATTAAACTTAGGATATTCAGCTAAATGAACAGATACTTCTCCAGTTAGGTTTCTATACATTTCTTCTGACATATATGGAGCAAATGGTGCTATAGCTCTGCAAAGTCCATGTAATAATTCATAAGTTGTATTGTATACAGCTTTTTTATCTTCTGTTAATTCAGTTGCCCAGAATCTTCTTCTTGAACGTCTTATATACCAGTTAGATAAATCATCATTTATGAAATCTTGTATCATTCTTAAAGTTTTATTTAATTCAAATATCTCTAAATTTTCTTCTACATCTTTCATTAAATTATTGAATTTAGATAGTATCCATCTGTCAAGTTCTGGTCTATCTTTGTATTCTACAAAGAATTCAGTTGGATTTATATCATCTGTATTTGCATATAAAGTAAAGAAGTTATATACATTTTTCATAGTACCTATAAATTTACTTTGGATTTCTTTTAATCCATCCATATCAAATTTAGTTGGAGTCCATGGTGGAGAAACATATAGTAAATACCATCTTAGCGCATCTGCTCCATATTGATCAAACAACTGCATAGGATTTACTGTATTTCCTCTTGATTTACTCATTTTCTTTCCATCTTTATCAAGTACAAGGTCTGGAACTAAGACACTCTTATACGGTGCTTTTCCTAATACAAATGTTGATACTGCAAGTAATGAGTAGAACCAACCTCTAGTTTGGTCTATACCTTCTGATATATAATCAGCTGGGAATAGCTCATCAAAGTTTTCTTTGTTTTCAAATGGATAGTGGTGTTGTGCAAATGGCATAGCTCCACTATCAAACCAGCAGTCTATAACTTCTGTTACTCTTGTCATTGGTTTTCCACATTTTTCACACTTCAAGTGTATATCATCTACATATGGTCTATGAAGTTCTACAGTTTCTGGGTTTACATCTTCTATAGCTTTTTCAGCTAATTCTGCTCTTGAACCAACTGAATCTGTATGACCGCATTCACATCTCCATATAGGAAGTGGAGTTCCCCAATATCTAGTTCTTGATATTGCCCAGTCATTTAGATTTTCTAACCAGTTTCCAAATCTCTTTTCACCTACAAAGCCTGGGAACCATTTTACACCATTATTATTTTCTATTAATTTATCCTTAAGCTTAGTCATTTCTATATACCAGCTTGGTTTTGCATAGTACACAAGTGGAGTTTGGCATCTCCAACAATGTGGATAATTATGAACTACTTTTTCTTTACTATATAGTTTATTTTCAGAAGCTAGCCATTTTATTATTTCAACATCTAGCCCATCTTCCATTACAAATCTACCTTCCCAAGGAGTAGTTGTAAATTTACCAGTTTCATCTACTGGCTGTACAACTGGTAAATCGTATCTTTTACCTGTATTGTAGTCATCTTCACCAAATGCTGGTGCTGTATGAACTATTCCAGTACCATCTTCAGTAGTTACATAATCTCCTACTGTAATGAAAAATGCTTTTTTATCAACTTCTACAAAAGGCATTAATTGTTCATATTCTAAGCCTTCTAAATCTTTACCTTTCATTTCTTCTAAAACTTCATAGTCTTCACCTAGTACTTTATTAGCTAAAGGTTTAGATACATAATATACCTCATCACCTTTTTTAACTTTTAAGTAATCAACATCAGCATTCACTGTTAATGAAACATTTGATGGTAAAGTCCATGGAGTAGTTGTCCATGCTAAGAAATATTCATCAGCATCTTTTTTCTTAAATTTAGCTACAACTGTATTTGTCTTTACTTCTTTATATCCTTGTGCAACCTCATGACTAGCAAGACCAGTTCCACATCTTGGGCAATAAGGAAGTATTTTATGCCCTTCATATATATATCCTTCTTTATTGAACTTATTCAATATCCACCATACAGATTCTATATAGTTATTATCTAAAGTTATATATGGATTATCTAAGTCAACTTCATAAGCCATTCTCTCAGTCATTATTCTCCATTGTTTTTCAAATGAGAAAACTGACTCTCTACATTTTTGGTTAAATTCAGCTATTCCATATTCTTCTATTTGTTGCTTGCTAGTAAGACCTAATTCTTTTTCTACTTGTATTTCAACTGGCAATCCGTGTGTATCCCAACCAGCTTTTCTCTTTACTTGATAACCAGACATTGTTTTATATCTACAAACAGAATCTTTAAGTGTTCTAGATAAAACGTGATGTACTCCAGGATTTCCATTAGCTGTTGGAGGTCCTTCATAAAATACAAAACTTGGGTCGTCTTTACCTTTTTCTAGAGTTTTTTCAAGTATATCTATGTCTTTCCAATAGTCAAAAACTTGTGCTTCTGCTTGTTTCACAGAACTGTCCACCAATGGCTTAAATTTTGCCATGTAAATCACCCTTTCCTACAGTTATTATAATTCCAAAGTTTTTATTCTTTTACGTAAATTTGAATAATAAAAAACTCGTCCCCTTTAAACAAAGGGACGAGTTATCAATCGCGTTACCACCCTAATTCTATATGTGAACTTAACAATAGTCACATATAACACTCTAATAGTATAACGGCACTAACCGGCACAGCTTAATAAAGTTTAATCGTTCAGCCTGCAGCTCAAGAGTGATTCTCATCTTTATAAATTCCTTGGTTCTCAGCATACCCAATTCTCTGTAAAATTATCTAAAGATAATTGTCTCTATCAACGCTTTTAAAAATTTATCTGTGTTTATATGAAATTCTATAACAAATAATTTGAATAGTCAATATATTTTTGAAAAATATAATAATTTATATTTTTCTTACATATTTATCCTATTTTTTGTTTTTGTTATAGTATTCTCAAACTTAAACAATAATTCTACCTAAAATCCAGTAAAATTATTGTTTATTCTAAAGTTGTAGCAGCTTCATCATTACTATAATTATACACTGATGTACCTTCAAATGCATTTACACATTTTTCATCTACATCATAAAAAATCTCATCGACACTTCTTATTTCATCTTCTAACAATGATTTGAATTTATTTCTAAATATCTTAAATTCTTTAACTAAAGCATCGTACTCTTTTCTTATCTCTATAACACGATTATTAGCTTGTTCTATAATTTGTCTAGCCTTTAAATCTGCTTCTTCAACGATTATCTTAGCCTTTTTATTTGCTGCACTACAAGTGTCTTCTGCTGCACTTTGAGCAGTTATTAAAGTAGCTTTTAGTGTTTCTTCAATATTTTCATATTTATTTACTTGATCTTGATATAATCCTAATTTTTCTTTAAGAGCTGTATTCTCTCTACATAGAGATTCATAATCTTCTTTGATAATATCTAAAAACTCATCCACTTCTTCATCTCTATAACCTCTTAAACCTTTTTTAAACTCTTTATTTTCTATCTCAATTGGAGTTAGCATTACATTTCCTCCCAGCTATAATTTTAATTAGTCCTTATACAATTAATTTTGCTTGAACTTTTATTCTTCCTTTTTTAGTAATATCTCCTATTTGTGTTACTTTAGCTCTTCCTTTACCTCTAATAGAAATTAAATCATCATTTTTAATTATTTTAGAAGTTGAAGTTATCTTTTCATAATTGACATGGACTTTTTCTCCATTTATGTATTTTGCACTATCTTGCCTAGATATATTGTAAAGACTACTTATGATACAATCTAACCTATCTGAAGATACTGTAAATGATACTTCTTTATATTTTGAAGAACTATTAACAATATTTTCTCTGGAAATTTCCTTTACAATTACACTATTTCTTGAAACTTTCTCTAAATTTATGATTATAAAATCACAAATATCACTACTTACAACTACTTGACAAAAACTATCATGTATAATTATATCTCCAATTTTGTCTCTTTTTATACCTAGATTCAAAATTGCTCCTAAATAATCTTTATGAGATATACTTTTAAATTTAAAATTTCCTTCTATTTGTAAAAATCTAAGAGTATCTTCTATATCCTCATATTCCATGTAAAATGGATAAATAAATACAGTGCTTCTTTCAGCTTGTTCATAACCTCCATCCACACTGTATTTTATTTCATTAGTAGAATTTAATATATCTACAGCATTTCTCACTTCATATGGATTAAGAAACTCAGTAGACTTAACATCATAGTTTTTTATACAACTATTAGCCTTGTCTATTACTTTAAACATTTTATTTTTCAAGTCTACATCCTTTATGTGATTTGTCAATTTCAATTTGTCCATGTTATCACCTTAGAATATAACCAATACTAATTGTCTTAGGAACATCAATAATACTATTGCAATTAAAGGAGAAAAATCTATCGGCCCATTTGTGTATTTGTACATTATAGACCTGATTGGACCTTCTATTGGCTCTGTAAGATTTTCTAAAATCTCAAAAATTTTGCTTTGTCTTCCATTTGGAAACCAAGTCATCAAGCTTTTTATAACTATCATCCATGCTATTATGTCTAAAAGATAATATAGTGCAATTCTTATTGTTCCCATACATTAACCGCCTTTTTACTATTTATTTTGCCAAGGGAAGAATGCTTTGCTTTCTAATTCTTTTTTCATATTTGCATCTATATCTACATTATTAGGAGCTAGTATAAATATTGACTTAGAAACCTTTTGTATACTTCCATCTAAAACATAAACCGCTCCATTCATAAAATTAAATATAGATTTACGAACTTCAGAATTAGTCAATCCTTCCAAATTCACTATAACTGCCCTTCTTTGTTTTAGATGGTCTGCTATAGTTGCAGCTTCATCATAAACTTTAGGTTCAACTATTACAACTTTCATTTGAGAAGTTGTATGTAAATTTACAATTTTATTTGCTTTTGCAGCACTAAATCCTCCATTTATTTCTTCCTCTTGAACTATATCTTCCATACCACCTTCATATTCATCTTCAACATAATCTTCATCTTCATCAACTATCCAGTTCTTAAATTTAGATATTATTCCATTTGACATTATTAACTTCCTCCTTAGAATTTATTCAGATTTGAGTAATTATTTTTTATTGTAATTTCTTTCTCCAAAGATTGATGTTCCAACTCTAACAATGGTAGCCCCTTCCTCTATAGCAATTTCATAATCGTGACTCATTCCCATTGATAAAACATCCATACCTACATTAGATATGTTTAATTCTTTTATTTGTGTTGATAAATCTTTAAGACCTTTGAATACACCTCTTATTTCATCTTCATCTGCTACAAAAGGTGCCATTGTCATTAGACCTTTTATTTTTATATTTTTATATTTTTCTGACACTTCTTTGACAAAATCTATAACTTCTCCTTTGTCAAGTCCATGTTTAGATTCTTCTTTAGATATATTCACTTGTACTAAGCAATCTATTTCTCTATTTATTTGCTCAGCCCGTTTTTGAATTTCCTCGCATAATGCGACTCTATCTAAAGAATGTATCATACAAACTTTATCTATTATGTACTTAACTTTATTTGTTTGCAAAGTTCCTATTAAGTGCCAATTTAGTTTGTCACCTATAATATCATACTTTCTAGCTAATTCTTGAGGTTTATTTTCACCAACAGAAGTAATTCCTTCTTCCATTGCTTCATTAACTAAATCTACATCAACAGTTTTAGTAACTGCTAAAAGAGTGATTTCTTTACTATCTCTATTTACTTTTTTTGCAGCTTCATCAATTTTACTTCTTATTTCAGATAAATTCTCTTTAACAGAACCCATTATTATCACCTACTTTATCCTTATATTTGTGTTTATTTTGTTAGGTCTTAAAATTATTTTGTCATATAGATTAACACTTTTAACTCCATTTATGTCATTTTTATAATAATCCACAAATACAGAAGATTCATTTTCATAAGTTATCCCTTCTAGTATGACAAATTTTACACTTTGTGATTGTTCATCAATTACATATACACCACGTTTATTGTCTTTTGTTTTTATAGAAGTTTTAGGTATTTTTAAACATTCCATCTGATTATATATTATATCAAATTCTTCGACACTTGTATCCTGATTTCCAATAATTTGGTTACTTATTTTTAATTTTACCATTATTTTATTATTATTTTTATATATTTTGTAAACTTTTGCATCTATTTTTTGTTTGTCATATTCAATTACGACATCTTGATTTTTTTCAAATCTTTTATAATCTTCTTTATCAACATATATTGATAAATAACTACTCTGGTCATTAAAGTCTTTTTCTAGAGTACCTTCCGTACTAATTTTTGCATCGACTACGTCAGATTTTAATACTAATGTATCTACATTCTTACTAATAATCATTACTAAAATATTAAATACTAAATATATAAGAATACCAAGTATCACTAATCTGGTATATTTAACCTTTTTCAAAGACTCTCCCCCTATATAATTTCTTTCATTATAAATACTTCTTCTAAAAAAGGTTTATTCCTTTTTTATATGATAATAATTGTTTTTTTTCATATTAAATTTATTTTTTATCAATCTTCCTATACAAGATTGTATTATTTATATATAATTATATTGTAAAGTATAAGTTTAACTTAGATTTTAAACTTGCTTTATATACCTTTATAGTTATTTTTATTTTTAGATACAATATAAAACCAATTAAAATTTAAAATTACTTTTGTTCTGTTGTCATTAATTAGTTAATTATTTACACATTAGGATAACGTTATCATAAGCAAAAGTTTATGTCCTAAAAAAAATACAAGGAGGATTTTCTTATGTCAGAAATTTTATTAGGAACAGGTTTACTTTTATTGGTTCTATGTTGTTTCACAATTTTTAGTTACAAAGCTCCATATGGTATGAAAGCTATGGGAGCTCTTGCAAGTGCTGCTTGTGCTACTTTCTTAGTCGAGGCATTCAATCTTTCTTTACTTGGCGACGTTTTAGGTATGGAATTTTTTAGAAGTGTTGGAGCCGCTAATGGTAGCCTTGGTGGAGTTGCTGCTGCTATACTTGTGCCATTAGCTCTTGGTGTATCTCCAGTTTATGCTGTTTTAATAGGATTATCATGTTTAGATTTTTCTATATTATCTGGATTCGTTGCTGGATACTTTGTTTCTTTCTTAATTAAGTTTATAGAGAAAAAGGTACCACCTGGAGTGGATTTAGTAGTTGTAATCCTTCTATGTGCACCACTATCTCGTCTTATAGCATCAAATGTAGACCCATTAGTTAATAGTACACTACTACAAATCGGACAAGTTTTAATAGAGGCTACTAATATTAGTCCTATAGTAATGGGAATTATATTAGGAGGCTTAATAACAGTAGTTGGTACATCTCCACTTAGTTCAATGGCGCTTACGTCTATAATTGGTCTTACTGGTCTTCCTATGGCAATAGGAGCATTAGGTGCTTTTGGTTCAGCTTTTATGAACTCAACATTATTTGCAAGATTGAAGTTAGGATCTAAAAAAGATATTATATCTGTTGCTATTGAACCATTGACTCAATCAGACATAATTTCGGCAAATCCAATACCTATATATTGTACTAATTTCTTTGGAGGTGCTTTTTCTGGTATCATTGTAGCTTTGATGGGTCTTGTAAATATGACTCCAGGTACAGCTACACCTGTAGCTGGATTTGCTATAATGTTTGCCTATAATCCAGTTAATCAAGTACTCATAACAGCTGGCTTATGTGCCTTATTTAATGTAGCTGCAGGATTTTTAGGCTCGAAAATATTCAGTACTTTTAAAGTTCTTACTGCTGGTGAAATACGTGGTACTGATGTAGAAAAAGAAATTGCTTAAAAATAATAAGATTTATAAATTAATATTTTAAGTTAATATTTTAAATGATAAAGTTTTATATTGTAGGCAATTTTATTAATTGCAAGCGTTTTATTTTTATATTTATTTATGATTATTATGTGTGTTAAATATTTAGATAGTTTTTTATTTTTTTAATTTACTTTTTATTTAGTTTTTTATTTAGTTGATGTATTAAAAATAAATGTTAGTATAATTTATTACTATTAGATATCATAACTTTTAAGGTACATAAAAAGTTCTATTTAATAATTAGATAATATTAAAAAATAAAAGCGATACATGACCTTTTAAAAAGTCTATGTATCGCTTTGTTGTTATCACAATCTCAACAAAAATTTTAAAATTTATTATTTTAATTATAATCTTTCAATATATAGACTCACATAGACAACTTTAATTCTGTCATATAAATCTTTATTTGAATATTATTATATGTAATGTACTTAGTTTTTAAATGAATGTATAGGAGCTGGAATTCTTCCTCCTCTTTGAGTAAACAGTTCAGATGAATTTTTATTTATAGGCATTACTGGTGCTCGTCCTAAAAGACCTCCAAACTCGACCATATCACCTACATCACATCCTGGTGCTGGTATAATTCTAACTGCTGTAGTCTTATTATTAATCATACCTATTGCTGCTTCATCAGCTATCATAGCTCCAAGTGTACCTGCTGTAGTATCTCCTGGCACAGCTATCATATCAAGACCTACAGAACAAATTGCAGTCATAGCTTCAAGTTTATCTATACTTAAAGCACCCTTAATAACAGCATCAATCATACCTGCATCTTCAGATACTGGTATAAACGCTCCACTGAGTCCTCCAACATGTGAACATGCCATAACTCCACCCTTTTTAACTGCATCATTTAAAAGAGCTAGTGCTGCTGTAGTACCATGAGTACCAACAACTTCAAGTCCCATCTCTTCTAATATATTTGCTACTGAATCTCCAATTGCAGGTGTAGGGGCTAATGATAGGTCTATTATTCCAAATGGAACATCTAGTCTACTAGAAGCTTCTTTCGCTACAAGTTGTCCAACTCTTGTAATTTTAAATGCTGTCTTTTTAACAGTTTCTGCAACAACATCAAATGGCTCTCCTTTTACCTTTTCTAAAGCTCTCTTAACAACACCAGGACCACTTACACCAACATTGATAATTCTATCTGCTTCACCAACACCATGGAATGCTCCTGCCATAAATGGATTATCTTCTACTGCATTACAAAATACTACTAGTTTTGCACAACCAAATCCTTTTGCATCTTTTGTCATTTCTGCAGTTTCTTTTATAATTTCTCCCATTTCTTTTACTGCATCCATATTTATACCACATCGTGTAGAACCTACATTTACTGAAGCACATACCTTATTAGTACTTGCCAAAGCTCTTGGAATTGATTTAATTAATATCTTATCACCTTTTGTATATCCCTTTTGAACCAATGCTGAGAATCCACCAATAAAGTCTATTCCTAAATCCTCTGCTGCTTTATCTAATGTCTGTGCGAATTTCACATAATCTTCTTCATCTGTTGCACCTGCAATAATGGATATTGGAGTTACTGATACTCTTTTATTTACAATTGGAATACCAAATTCACGTTCTATATCCTTACCAACTTTTACTAAGTCTTTAGCAGAATTCATAATTTTATTATATATTTTTTCTCTCGCTTTATCTCCATCAGGGTCTATACAATCTAGTAATGAAATCCCCATAGTTATAGTTCTTATATCTAACTGTTCTTCATCTATCATCTTGATTGTTTCAAGTATATTTCCTACATTCACTGTTATCACCTCCCCTTACTATTTACTACAGATTATGCATTGAATTAAAGATTTCTTCTCTTTGAATTTTTACATCTACTGATAATTTCTTTCCTCTTTCAATTAAATCTTCAACCGTTTGCTCAAAAGAATTTAATGCTTTTTCTAAATCAACTACCATAATCATTGTAAAATATTCTTGAAGTATTTTTTGTGAAATATCTACTATATTAATATTTTGCTTGTATAGCTCATCACTAATTCCTGCTACTATACCTGGTTTATCCTTTCCAATCACTGTTAAAATTGCTCTCATAATAATATCCTCCCTTATTTTTTTATAAATCTTACATTTTTACAAATTGAACTAGTTGCTAACATATATTTCATTTATTTGTTGGTAAATCACTTTTTATGTATATATTTAATATATTTTAATACCTATATATTCATTTGTCAATTTTTTTTCAATATTCTATTATTTTTATACTATTTAACCAAACTGTATATTATATATCATTTTATTAATAGTTATATATAGTTTTCATAATAATGAAAGGCATTACTTAGTAGCTTTATAATTTACTAAATAATACCTTTTTAAAAATTATTTTTTTATTTGTATGAATTCTATTACATTTTTTCTTACACTTGGATTTACAGCTAATATAGAAACAATCATAGTTGGAGTTAATATACAAAGTAAAAAGAAAATCTCTCTATTTAAATTATATTTTTTAAATATAGATTTAAGATTCTCATTGTCATTTGCTATTTCATCATAATTATTTACTCCTGATTTTTCATTGTTTATTTCTTTATTTCCGTTTACAAAAGCCTCTCCATAAGAGAAATATTGATTATTATTGCTAAATACTGATTTCTGTTTTAAATTATAATTGCTATCATCTTCTATCATTAAATTTTTACTATTAAATTTATTTTTATACTCATAATCATTTTCTTTATCAGCATTTATATCAGTATTTTCTTTATTATTTTGATGATTTTTATTATCGACACCACCAGCACTTGGTCCTATGTTATCTTCTGAATCATTTGGTTTTCCTCCATTAGAATCATTATTTTCATTACTACCATTGTCAGTATTTTCTTTATTTTCATTATTATCTTCTTCTTTATTTTTATTGTTATTACCCTCATTTTCACTACTGCCATCTCTATCTGGGTCATCTCTACCACCACCTCCACGATCACCTCCATCTATAATAACGTCTCGGTCATCTTCTGGTGTCATCTGACCATTGCCTCCACCCATCACAAATCCTGGTTTTAAAAATATATTTGAATATCCGTCCCTTAATCCACCTTCTACATTTACTCTAAAACATCTCAATTTAAAATCTTCAAAATCAAGTATAGTTTGGTTACTAATATAATTTAATTCTTTGCTTACCCAATTTATACCATCATCAGAATATTCTACAAATACCTTCTTGGCATTATATGGCATACTGTAATCTAAAATAGCTGAATAACCCTTTTTTGAGTTTATAAAAGATACTTCTAAATCGTTTATAGGTCCTTTATTTGTAACATGAACATATAAAATAGGCGCAACATTATGATTTAGCACTATATTATTTTCATTTAGATATTCTTCTTTAAATTTTCCTTTTATCACGAACTCTGCATTTTTATTTAAATCAGTATAGTAATTTGATAAATACCAGTCCACATCTAACCTTTTAAACTTTCCACTAGAAGTTTTTAAAGTTACAGTTTGAGGAAATTTTAAATCTTCTATTTTATCTTCTTTTGTTATCATGATTTCCTCTTCAAAGACTCCAATACCTCTGCAATTACACCTTATAATATTATAATCATCATCTTGAGGTATATCTGGCATTATTGTATTTTGCTCTCCTATAATATAGACATTCTTGATCTCTGATACAATTGACTGTCCTTTTTTATTGTTACTTCTTAACCCTAAACTTTGCTGTTTATTATCATCATTGACAATTACTGAAGTATCCTCTATTTCGACTTCTCCCTTAGAATAAATTCCTATAGCATTTTCTCCATCAACTTCAATCGTTTTACAGTCTACTCTAACATTATTTTCCGAATAAATTCCTATAGCGTTTTCTCCACTTGCTTTTATGTTTCCAACCTCACCATAATATGTATCTATAATTAAATCAGCTTCTTCTTCTGCATACAAAGCAGTTCCATTTAAAGCAGTTATATTATCTATCCCTATCCTTAGCTTTCCTCCTCGTTCTACATGAATTACACCGTCTGTTTCACCTTCTCCAATTATATTTAATTCATTCCCATTGATAAAAAAGTTCCCTTTATCTTTTATGAGTATTTTATACTTATTGGTATCTATTGTAATCTTAGTTCCATATGGAATACTAAGTTCAAAATAACCATCTATTACCATATCACAAGAAAGAGTGTAAACTATTTTTTTATTATTATATTCATTTTTCAAAATCCAACTTTTAAAATCATTCAGACAATTATTTTCTTGGGAAAAACTCTTATTTGGGAAAAGTGCAAAAATCATAATTAACAAATTTATAAGAATAAAAGCTTTGTTTGTTTTGCTCATATTTTTCTCCTACTAATTCTCTTATCAAATAAAATTGAGTTATTTTAAACAATTTTACTTATTTTACTATTTAAATTTTATAAATTTATTTATATACTTTATGATACCAGGATTTACTGCTATTATTGAACATAGCATGCTTAAAACTACAATTCCAATTCCAATGATGATTCCACTATTAAAATTTTGAGTTTTATTCTGTGATTGAGAAGGAGAGTCTAATTTATCATTAAACTTACCTACTTCAGAAGTATCTTCTCGATTTAAGGCATTATCGTCATTAAATGTATTTTGAGGAGATTTATAATTTTCATTATGACTTTCTGTTAATATTTCCTTTAAACTACTTTCAATTTTATTTTTCATGATTAAATCATTACTCTTAAAGTTTTTGTCTTGATTATTAATGTTTTTGTTTGTTTCATTCTCTGTCTTAATATCTTTTTCATCTGACTTATCATTTTTTTCATCTTGCTGAAGTTTATTGTCTTTTTCTTCATCATTAGATTCTGTATCTTTATTAGAATCTTCAGGTCTTTGCTTATCAATAGCTTCATTCTCATTATTGTCATTTGTATCTCCAATAATCTCAGAATCTTCTCTATCTGGTTCATCTCTACCGCCACCACCACGGTCTCCATCAATATCATCATTTTCCCGTTCATCATCTGGTGTCTCTTGGCTATCGCCACCTCCCGTTATAAATCCTGGTTTAAAAACTATATTTGAATACCCTTCTTTTAATCCTCCTTCCACTCTTACTCTAAAACAACGCAGCTTAAAATCTTCAAAGAAAAGTATAGCTTGGTCTCTAATATCCTCCTGTTCTTCAGATATCCAATTTATTCCGTCACTTGAATATTCAACAAAAACTTTACTTGCACTATATGGCATGTCATAATACAAAGCAGCTACATATCCATTTCTTGTATTTTGAAATTCCAATTCCAAATTATCTATTGGTTTTTTCTCTATAACAGATATATTCAAAATAGGAACAACATCATCATTTATTATAATTTTTTCTTTATTTAATGTTTCTGTTTTAAACTTTCCTGTTATACTAAAATTTTCTTCTTTTTTTAGCTTTTTATAATAATCAGTAAAATCCCATTCTACATCTATATCTATTTGATTACTACTAGATGTTTCTAATACCATATCTTTGGGAAATTTTATATTTTCTATTTTATCATCTTTACTTACTTTTATTTCTTCACTAAATACATTAATTCCCCTATGACAACATTTTACAATATTATATCCAGAATCTTCAGATATGGCTGGTATAAACTCATTATAACTATCAATTATATAAATATTTTTACTTTTTGATACAATTGATTTAACAGTTTTATCTGAACTTCTTAATAATCTAGTTTTGTTGTCATTATCATAAGCTCTTACTGATGTACTTTCCAACTCAATATCACCTTTACAATATACTCCTACAGCATTTTTCCCTCTTACCTCTATATCCTTATATGGCACTCTAATGTCATTTTCAGAATAAATTCCTATAGCATTATTTCCATTTGCCCTTATATTTCCAATACTTTCATAGTATGAACTAAATCTTAAATAACCTCCTTCTTCAATATATAAAGCAGTTCCGTTGGTAGCAATTATATTATCTATACCTATATTTAATCTTCCTCCTTTTTCTACATGTATTACTCCATCTTCTCCACCCTCTCCTACTATATTCAATTCATTTTCTTGAATTATAAAATTCCCTTGGTCTTTTATTAAAATTTTATATTTATTAGTATCTATTGTGAGTTTAGCTTCATCTGGAGTGAAAAACCTATATTCTTCATCTATCACCATATCACAAGAAAGAGTGTAGACCATCTCTCCAGTATTGTTTTTATTTTCTTGATACCATATTTTAAAATCTTCAAGGCAATTATCCTCTTGTCCAAAGACTTTATGTGGAAAACTTATAAAACATAAAAATATTATATTTACAAAAATAAATATCTCATACTTTCTCATACTACACCTCTAGAATTTTTTTAGCTTAAAACAGCCTTGTCTAAAAATATACTTTACTCATTATAATTTTTCCACAATTATCAATTATTGTCAATTTATATAAAAATTTTTATTGATTTTTATAAATAAAAAGCTACTTGTTAAAGTAAACAAATATTTTACTTTAACAAGTAGCTATATTTTTATAACAAAATAGTTATGATATTAGAACTTCCTTCATTTACAATTTTTTGTAGAGTCTTTTGCATCTTGACTCTTATTTCCTCTGGCATAGTATACAATTTACTTTGAAGCTGTTCTTTTACTAAATCATGAAGTGACTTCCCAAACATATTTGATTCCCATAAATCTGCTGGTTGCTCTTCAAATACCTCCATAAGATATTTTATCATCTCCTCACCTTGATTTTGATTTCCAACTATAGGAGAAACTTCTGTAGATATATCTGCTTTTATAATGTGAAGTGATGGTGCATTAGCTTTTAACTTAATACCATACTGTTTTCCTTGTTTCATTATTTCTGGTTCTTCCAAGCTAAGTTCTTCTAAAGAAGGGGCTACTACTCCATATCCTTTTATCTTAGCATCTATTAAAGCGCTTTCTATCTTATCATACTCATTTTTAACTTTAGATAGTCTAGTTATCAGGCTAAGTAATTGATAATCCCCTTCAATTTTAAATCCACTTTTTTCTTCAAGGACATTATAGAATAAATCTTGCTTTGTTTGTAAGTCAATGTTTATGACACCTTCCCCTAACTCTACATGGTCAACACCTGTATCATCTAAAAAATCTAACTCAGAGAAACCTTGCATAATTCCTTCTATATCTCTTATTTTACCTATATCTATAATGCTCTGTTTTAATGTTGTTATTATACTACTTTTTATCCAGTGATTTCTCTCAAGACCTTCCACCCATTTAGGTAAGTTTATTCTTATTTCTGTAAGTGGGAAATCATATAGTACAGTTTCCATAACTTCTTCTATATCCTCATCTTCCATTTCAACTATATTCATTGGAAGGACTGGAACTTCATATTTTTCCTCTAATTCATTTCTAAGCAGACTTGTTTCTTCACTTCTAGGACTTAACGTATTTAAAACTACAGCAAATGGTTTTTTAAGATTTTTTAATTCTTGTATAACTCTCTCTTCTGGCTCTACATAGCTTTTTCTATCAATACCAGTAACTGAGCCATCTGTCAAGACAACTATTCCTATTGTAGAATGGTCTTTTATAACTTTTTTAGTCCCTATCTCTGCTGCTTTCTCAAATGTCATAGCTTCTTGTGACCAAGGAGTGGATACTAATCTTTGCTTTCCACCTTCCTCATGACCTAAAGCTCCTTCAACTATGTATCCAACACAATCTACCATTCTCACTTTTAAAGATACTGTGTCTTTTATTTTAATTTCTACACCATCTGCTGGTACAAATTTTGGCTCTACTGTCATTATAGTTTTGCCTGAACCACTTTGAGGTATCTCATCTCTTGTTCTATCTTTTTTGAACTCATTGTCTATATTTGGGATAACCAACTTTTCCATAAACTTTCTTATAAAAGTTGATTTTCCTGTTCTTACAGGCCCCACTACTCCAATATATATATCCCCCTGAGTCCTTTTGGATATATCTTCGTATATGTTATTATTCATATTATTCCTCCTATACATCTAATCTTATTAAATTATATTTAGATTTCGAGGTTAATATTCTTAAAATAGAAAAATAAAGACCAGCAATATTAATTTAGTTTACATATAGAAATTTGCAAATTTCAATGTAAATTAAATTATAATGCTAGCCTAAATAGTAATGTATTATATTAACTAACTTTAGTAGTATTTTCATTTGACTTACTATTCATTTCAATAAGCTCTTTACGTCTTTCTTTAGTCATATTCATCCATATAAATGTAAACACCAATCCAATTATGGCTACTATAGTAAGAACAATGAAGTAGTACTTATATCCAGTTACACCTGGAAATGCATCTAATATCTTTCCTGCTGCTAGAGGACAAAGTACTTCTGGAAGATATCCTAATGTAGCAACTATACCTATAGCAGTTCCTGATATTGATAGTGAATAATTACCTTCTTCAAGTAATGAATAATGTAAACCTTGAATTGCATACATAGATACATATATTGCAACACATCCAATCAATAGTACATAAATCATAGAAGATTTCGTTGGTGTAAAGATTACACCTAAAAGTCCTGCAATCATAAGTATAAATCCATAAGATATAATCTTTGATGAACCAACTTTATCTCCAAGCAATCCAGAAGCAGCTGATGCTACTGGTCTACAGTACTGAGCTAATATTGATATTGCAGATGCAAATACTACAGTAGCTCCAAATGCTTCAGTTGAATACGGCGTAAAATAATAAAATGACATATTAGCTGAATATGAGCAAAACATTATTATTGTTATTATCCATGTATGAGGCATTTTTATTACTGTAAAAAAAGCTTCTTTATCAAATTTGGCTGATACCTCTTTTTCATTATCTTTTAACTTAAAAAATACTAATAATCCAACTATTACATTTATAGCTGAATACAGTACTATAATAGCTGTAAGACCAGATTTATCACTTACTTTTGATGAAATATATCCAAATAATATTAAGACTATAGATAAATGAATTGCATTGGTAATTCCACGACCACTTTCCATAAATCCAAAAGCTTTTCCTTGTTCATTTTCAGATGCTAACATCCTGACAGCTTTTACAAGAGCTGGCCAAAAAGTAAGTATTGTTGTTATTCCCCATAAAGCATGGATTAAAAATACAACAATATATGGAGGATAAAGCGTTAATACAAGACCAGATACCCCTGTAATAATTAAAGAACCTGAAAGTAGTTTTCTGGCTGAAATACGGTCTGCTAAGAAACCACCAAAAAGGTATGATACCATTGCAAGTAGACCATAAATGCTTCCTAAACTCCCCATTTGTGTATTTGTAAGATTAAATGCTTGTGCAAAAGTGTCATAGTAATAATTCTTTAAATATGGTAAAGCATATATAAAGGCTCCTGCTACAAAGAGTATTATCAAGACTTTGAAATTTTTCCAAATGCTTGGTTTATTCACTTCAACTGACATATTTCCTCCTTATGTAAATACTCATAAATTTTTATGACAACTAATTATTGATTTTTTAACATTTCAATATATTATAGATTTATTGATATGTTAAGTTAATTTATCCATAATTTTTAGTGAACTAAAGAGATACGCTTTTAGTTCACTAAAATAATTATATTTTTATTTATAGGAATCTCCAGAATTATTAGATACCTTCTTTTCATAGTTCTTCCATATCATTAAACCTGTTATTATAACAAAAAGACCTCCACCTATCATTTCAATCTCATAGACTATATTATCCTTTAAAGTCTCCATAACTGGTGCTGTTGAGAAAAGTATCCCTACTACAGTCACTACAAGTACCATTCTGGCTATATTGATACAAACTGAATCACTTTTTGCAATTGAGTATGGTCTTTCTTCGTTTGGTCTTGTCTTTCTAAGTCTTATATATGACGTAAAAAGTAATACATATGGAAACAAGGCTGTTAATGCTGTCATAGTTACAAGGACATTATATATATTATCTACTGATGGCAGTAAATTTGTTCCTATAAGAAGTAGACTCACTATTATAGCTTGAATTACTACAGCATTTGATGGTATATTGTGTTTATTTGTAACAGTTAATTGCTTAGGAAATACACCTTCTTTTACATTTCCAAAAAGCATCTTTACTGGACCTGCTATATAAAGTATTAGTGCTCCAAGTACTGATAAAGTTATCCCAAATGCTACTACTCTTATAAACCAGCTTCCTATTCCTAAATCTTGTGCAACTTTAGCTAGCGCATCTAGTATTCCTGTCGATGCTGCAATTTCATCTGGAGGAAGTATCATTGTTATTGCTACTGAACCTAGGATATAGATTCCTCCTATTAAAACAGCTACTGTCAATATAGCTTTAGGGAAGTTTTTCTTAGCATTATCCATTTCGGTTATGAAATTAGCAGTTGTTTCAGCTCCTGATAGTGCAAATATTATAGCAGATATAGAAACTAGTGAATTAGCATCTATCTTTGGTATTATATTTTGGATTGTATATACAGATGCTGATGGAGCTTTTTTGAGAATAACTACAGACATAAATGCCATCACTATAAGTAATATAGCAGGAATTGTAGAACCTAATGCTCCTGTATTTGTAAAGAATTTTCCAAATGCCATTCCACGAGTACTTACTAAGGATAACATCCAGAATATTATGAGTGAAAGCACTAAAATAAACATCTTATTGTTTGATAGAGCTGGATTTCCAAGCATATAAGCAATATTTATAGCTAAGAATGTCAAGAATGAGGAATACCAAAATATCTTTGATGTCCAATTTAACCATGACACCATAAATCCCCACTTCTCTCCATAAGCCTGTTTAACCCATTCTCCAAGTCCACCATCTTTTGGATATGTTGCAGCCAACTCTGCACATATAAGTGATGCTGGAACAAAGAATATAAAAGCAAACAATAACCAAACTGGTATCGAACCAAGACCCAACCCAAAACTAGAGGCAGTAGATTTAGCTATCCATCTAATCCCAAATAATGCTGATATATTCATAAATACTAAATCCCAAAATCCAATCTTCTTTTTCACTGTAATTCCTCCAATTTCAAATTTACTTAAATTCATACATATGTACTAATTTAAATATCAAGTATAAGCTCTTCAACACTTCTTGGATAATTAGTTATAATTGTAGCACTATTTTTACCTACTATTGCTGTATCTGAATGTCTAAATCCTCCAATTCCAGGTATATATATTCCTGGTTCCATAGAAAATACCATTCCTTCTTCTAATATTAATTCATTGTCAAATCTTAAATATGGTTCCTCATGTTCTGATAAACCTAAACCATGACCAATTCTGTGATTTGAATATAACTCTAGACCATGCTTTGCAACAACAGCTCTTGCTGCTTCATCCACCATTCTTGCTGGTATACCAGCTTTTATTGTATCTAATCCAGCTTGTTGAGCTTCTACTGCAATTTTAAATACTTCCTTTTGTCTTTCTGTTGGCTTACCTATAATAAAAGTTCTTTCATTTTCTGCTCTATAGTTTTCATACCAAACCTGTCTACTATGTATTACTATATCTCCTCTTTGAAGTATCCTAGTATTGGAGTCTAAATGTGGTTGTGCTGTTCTATCGATGCCTGAACAAGTCCAGTTTGCAAATCCGATATATGTATCAGGATAATTTTCAGATACATATTTTAGTAAAGCATTATCCCCTGCAACGTCAAATTCCAATTCACTCATCCCAACTCTAACATTTTCCAAAGAACCTTTTATTCCTATATCAGATAAGTAACCAGCTATCTTTAAAAATTCTATCTCTCTTGCATCTTTTACATATCTCATTTCAAATATTTTACTTCCAACATCTTTAATAGCAAATGATTTCTCAGTTATATATTCTGAAAAGCTTGCAGATACTATATCTTTTTCTATCCCAACAGTTATTCCTTTAGGATATCTATTTAAAATTATATCTAAGTAATGTTTATGTGATATTCCATGTTCTTTCATCTCTGGTATTTCATAATATACATATACATTATCAACTTTTGCAACTTCTTTAGCATGTAGCTCCTCTAATCCAGGTACTATTAATTCTATTTTATCTTGAGTTACTACTGTTACAATTGGTCTAGAGTAAGTTATTGCTTTAAATCCACTAATATAAAATTGGTTGTCTGGTTCAAATATTAGGGCAATTTCGATGTTTTTTTCATTCATATACTTTCTTAATCTTTCTAGTCTCATATTATTTGACATAGGGCACCTCTTTCTCAATATTTAGATAATTTATTCAACACAACAAAGATAAACATATTATTTTAAAATTATTAACATTTTTATTAATTGTTGTATTCGTATGTAAATTAAATTTATTTGTGATTATTTTATCATAATCATGATTATTTTGTCAATCATGATTTAATTTTAAAATATTTTTTATATTATTATGATTTTAAATTATCTAAAATATAACAAGTATACATTATATTTTGGGATATTATTCTTGATTTATGGTAAATTTAATGATAAAATCACGATTATATAAACTATATTGATTATTTGTAGGTGAATAAAATGACAAATAAAGAGTTACAAAAGAAAAGGATATTGATGTATTTCATAGAAGCTGCTCAAAACATTATGGAAAATGAAGGAATAGAAAATATTACACTTCGTAAGGTTGCAGATATGGCTGGCTATAACAGTTCAACCCTATACAACTACTTTAAAAATTTAGACCATCTAATATCATTTGCATCTATAAAATATTTTAAAGATTATAACTTGAATATTTCGAGGTGTATAGAGAATGTAAATGATGAATATAAGAAATATATAATTATGTGGAAATTATTTTGTAAACATTCTTTTGAAAATGCCCAAGCTTTTTATCAGGTATTTTTTAACTTGTCCAGTGGTGAGCTTAGTTATATAACAAAACAATATTATGATATGTTTCCAGAAGATTTAGGTATTCATGACAGTGATATATCTTTAATGATTACAGGAAAAAGTATAAAAGAAAGAAATAAAATACTGTTGAACAATCTTGTAGATACTGGATATATACCAGCTAAAGATTTAGACATAATCAATGATATAATTATTTCTTTTTATCAAAATCTATTATTCTCAAAAAAGAACACAGGAAAAAATTCTAATGATGATGAATTAACTATGAAAATGATTTCTTCTATTGAATACATAATAAAACATGCTAAGTAATATTAAAATAGCCCTCTTTATATAAAGAGGGCTAAAACACGTCTATTATTTTTTTATTTTATTATGCAATAAGTTTATATATCATCACCTAAAACTACTTCTTCCATTTCGTGCTTTTTGCTTCTCATCATTAGCTCTATTCCAACTTCTTTAGGATTTGCACCTTTAGTTATCACAGAATATATAGCATTAGTTATTGGCATATCTATATTCAGCTTTTCAGCAACATCATGTGCTACTTCAGTAGCCGTTATTCCTTCTACAACCATCTTTACTTCTTTTAATGTATCTTCTAAGCTCATACCTTGTCCTATAAGTATACCCGCTCTTCTATTTCTACTATGCATGCTTGTACAAGTAACTATTAAATCTCCAATGCCTGAAAGGCCTGCAAATGTAGACATGTTAGCTCCCATAGCAGTACCAAGTCTACTCATTTCACTAATTCCTCTTGTCATAAGAGCTGCTTTTGCATTGTCACCATACCCTAAACCATCACATATACCAGCACCGAAAGCTATAATATTTTTTAATGCTCCTCCAAGTTCAACTCCAACTATATCTGGATTTGTATAAACTCTAAGTTTAGGGCTCATAAATAAATCCTGTATACTCTGTGCTATTTTTAATTCTTTAGAGGCTACTACTACTGTAGTAGGTATATTTCTTGCTACTTCTTCAGCATGAGATGGACCAGATAGTATTACATATGGATTTTGTGGCAATTCTTCTTCACATACCTGAGACAATCTAAGTCCAGTGCCTTTTTCAAGACCTTTTGCTACATTAACGATAATCTGTCCAGCTTTTACAAAGGGTTTTATTTTTTCACAAGTACTTCTTACTGCTTGAGATGGAACTGCTAAAACTATTACTTTGCAATTTTCTATAGTTTTTTCTATATCAGTACTTATAGTTATATTATGTGGAAATAATACTCCTGGTAAATAGTCTGTATTTTCTTTAGTCCTGTTTATTTTTTTAGCTTGTTCTTCTTTTCGAGTCCACATGCTAACATCATTACCTTTATTTGCAAGGCCTAAAGCTAATGCACTTCCCCAACTTCCAGTACCTAATACACATACTTTCTCCATGTTTAACACCACCTGAGTATAATATATTTACTATTCTTTCTTTTGACCAATTTTTCTTTCTGTCCCATTTAATAATCGCTTTATATTTGCTCTGTGATTATATATTACTGATATGGTTAAAAACAAAGCTACAACTAACCCTGCTTTATTTTTTGCTATAATCATAAATATTGGTGAACAACCTATACCAACAACAGAACCTAATGAGACATATTTTGTTATAATTACCACCAATATAAACACTGCCAAACACATTAATGTTATTGCTGGATTTACAGCAAGCATTGCACCTAGTGAAGTTGCAACACCTTTACCCCCTCTAAATCCTAAAACTGCTGGCCAATTATGACCTGCTACAACACATATAACTGCTAGATATCCAGCTAAAAGAGTATCTATACCAACCAACTTTGCTGCAATTTCCGATATCAAAACAGCAATTACACCTTTAAAAACATCACCTAAAAAAGTCATTGCTCCTGCTCTTTTCCCAAGTGTTCTAAGTACATTTGTCGAGCCTGCATTACCCGAACCTTGAGTCCTTATATCAACCCCAGCAATTCGCTTTGCAACTATATACGAAGTTGATATATTGCCTAATAAGTATGCAATTACAGCAATAATTATATAACTAAATATTTCCACTGAACTTACCCCCTTTAGTTATATTTTAGATATTTACTTTTTATTTTTTTGTCTATACTCAAACTTTATAGAAGTTCCTTCAAATCCAAAGTTTTCTCTTATCTTATTTTCAAGGTATCTTTGATATGAGAAGTGAGTTAAGTTCTTGTCATTTATAAATAAAGTAATTTTAGGAGGTCTAATGTCTGTTTGAGTTCCATAGTAAATTTTTAATCTTCTACCTTTATCAGATGGTGGCTGATTTAACATTACAGCTTCTCCAATTACTTCATTTAATGCTGAAGTTGATATTCTCTTAGAATGCTCATTTGATACATATTCAACTGTGTCTAATATTTTATTCATTCTTTGATTAGTCTTTGCAGAAACAAATACTATTGGAGCATACATCATAAATGGGAATTTTTCTTTTATATCTTTTGTGTAATTACTCATTGTCTTATTATCTTTTTCTATTAAGTCCCATTTATTGACTACAAATATACATCCCTTGCCTTCATCATGTGCTATACCTGCAACTTTTGTATCCTGTTCTGTAACGCCTTCCAAAGCGTCTATAACTATTAACACAACATCTGCTCTATCTACAGCACTCATAGCTCTTATTACGCTGTATTTTTCTATTGTCTCATATATTTTGCTCTTTCTTCTAAGCCCTGCTGTATCTATAAGAAGAAACTTCTGTCCATTTTTTTCAAAATAAGTATCTATTGCATCCCTAGTAGTTCCTGCAATTGGACTTACAATTACTCTTTCTTCTCCTAATATCTTATTAAGTATAGAACTCTTTCCTGCATTTGGCTTACCTGTTATAGCTACTCTTATTATATCTTCTTCATACTCTGTATCTAATCCTGCTGGAAAATTTTGAACTATCTCATCTAATAAGTCTCCAAATCCCATACTATTGGCTCCTGACACTCCAAAAGGAGTTCCAAAACCTAATTCATAAAAATCGTATATATTGTCAAACTGACTTTGACTATCAATTTTATTAACCACTAAAATTACTGGTTTTTTTGTTTTTCTAAGTATCTGAGCAATTTCTTTATCAGCAGCTGTTATTCCAGCCTTGCCATCAACTATAAAAAGTATTACATGTGACATATCCATTGCAAGCATAGCTTGATTTCTCATTTGAGATAATATTATATCTTCGCTATCAGGCTCAATACCTCCTGTATCTACTAATGTAAAATATTTATCTAACCATTCTACTTCTGCAAATATTCTATCTCTTGTAACTCCTGGTGTATCTTCAACTATTGATATCCTTTTTCCTGCAAATTTATTAAATATTGTAGACTTACCAACATTTGGTCTCCCAACTACAGCTACAACTGGCCTACTTATACTCATGTTGTTTCTCCTTCCATCTTTTGTTTTCTATTTTAAAATTTTATCCACAAAATCTTTTCCTTCATTTAAACATGGGATAATTTTTATTTTCATAAGTTCTTCTAACTGATTTAGTTCAATATTATCTAAGAAAATTTCTTCATCTGCTTTTAACATACTTCTTGTTATATAAAGAGCTTCTCCCAATTCCTTATGCTCAAGTTGCTCTTTTAAATCTTTAGCTGTTAAAAGGCCTGATACTGTTATTGTTTCTCCAAAAAACTTGTTTTTTATTTCATAAACATCTATTTGAAGATTTTTAAACTTGTCCATCATAGCATCTGCCATACTTTGTATAAATTCATATGCAGAATGTCCAGTAGCTATTGATACCTTTTTATCTCTTTTGAGAATATTCTCAGACAATGTGTTTAGATACTCTTCAATATCTGTTTTTAACTTACGTATCATACCTACACCATCTTCAAACTGTAAAAATCCTTCATACTCTTCATATCCAGGCAATTCTCTACTAGATAATATATAAAATTCATCTGATAAAAATGCAAATCGAGTTCCTATTTTCTCAAGATATATCTGTTGTATTTCATGTATTTGCTCTATAGTTTTACTTGCACCCTTATTATCAAATATATTTAATTCTACTAAATTTTCTCTATGCTTTGTAATTCCAACTGGAACTATAGCAACACTATTTACATATGGATAAAGTTGAGCTAATTCTTTTATTGTTCTATCCAATTCCTTTCCATCATTTATACCTGGACATAAAACAATTTGACAGTTCATCTCTATATGAGCATCTGCCAATCTCTTCATTATACCATATAATTTTCCTGCAAATTTATTACTTATCATTTTTTGTCTTAATTCTGGATTAGTTGTGTGCACAGATATATTTATAGGACTTATTCTGTATTTAATTATATTATTTATATCTTCTTCGCTCATATTTGTAAGTGTAACAAAATTTCCTTGTAAAAAAGACAATCTTGAGTCATCATCTTTAAAATAAAGTGTTTCTCTCATTCCTTCTGGCAATTGGTCTATAAAACAAAACATACATTTATTTCTACAACTTTTAGCTTGGTCAATTATTGGATTTGTAAATTCAACACCCAAATCTTCATCATAGTCTTTTTCTATCTCATATATGTAGACTTCGCCATCTTTTTTTTGTATCTCTACCTCTAAATACTCATCACTTAGTAAGAATCTATACTCTATTATATCATGTATTGGCTGTTCATTTACAGATATAAGTAAATCTCCTACTTCTATACCTATTTCTTCTGCAATACTATCTTTGTAAACTTTACTTATAATATTATTTATTTTTTTTACATTTACTTCCATTTTTTTCACCACTCTTTTATATTCATCAATATTTATTATAATATATTTTCATATACAGTTTATTACTTTATTATATTTTACAATAGCATTTTTAAACATTTCATGTCATAATAACACATTTTAATTCTAATAGTCAATATAAGTAAATAGCTATAAAAAGATTAAAACAAATAATATTCAAATTTAAATATTTTATAAATTTGAACATTATTTGCTCTTAAAAGTATCTTATCGTTTTAATGCTTTACTATTATTAATGTTCCATTAGTCATATCGTGAACCATTCCACCTACACACTTTGACATGAGCATCGCCTTATTTTGCAAGTCTTTTTCATCATTTGCATAAAATATTGGACAACCTCCACCATTTCTCATATTTTTATCTAGTGTAACTATTGCTAGGGTATATTCATTTAGACCTATATCCATTCCCATTTTATGCACTTCCTTTCTTTCCTATTTTATAGTTTTTCAGTGATAAGTTTTTACCTTTAGAACTTGAAAGTATTGGACATGATTTTACAGCTTCCATTACCTTTTCAACATTCCTATCTATTGGTAAATAAGCAATCATTATACTTTCATCATCTTTATTTCGTCTAGGTAATGGTACAAATGCAGGTTCTTCATAATCTCCATATAAACCTAATCTTGAATATATATTGTATACTATAGCTTGTCTTTGACCCGAATCAAATAATATTCCTGCATTAGCATAATCTCTATTTTTAGGAATTATTTGTATTCCTACACCTCTATTAATATATACTTCTCTATCACTTTTTAGACCTATATTTGTTATTCCTTTTAAATCTCCCACCTTCAATATAGATTCATTTACGAAGCTAATATCAGCAGGCATTACATCAGCTATATCTCCAATACTTTTTCTAGTAAGAAGTTTTTTAAGTATGAAAGCTAATAATAAACCACAAATTGAACTTATTATCAAACTCATACCTTCACTTATTTTAGTTTCTTCAATAATTACATAATATAATCCTATTGTTAAAAAAGATGTAACTATGCACATATAATTTCTTACTTCATAAGTTCTAGCTATCTCTTCTATAAATGCAGCTCCTCTTTTTACAAGTTGAACTTCTTCTAAGTTTTGTAATGTATTCCTTCTATTTGCTCTTACTTGTCTAAACTGTTCTGCTGCCAAAGATAAAAATGTTATCGATGTATAAGAACGATTTATAAGAGCTGGAACTAGTAATGCTCCTAATGCCGAAGCAACAAAGGCTAATATGAGCTGAGATAGTAAAACATTTGGTTGTGTAGGGTACTGTTTCTGGTCTAAATTCAACATTATAACTCTTGATGTTATACCAATAATAACTGCAACAAAAAATACTCTATCCATTAAATCACTCCTAAAATATCTAATATAAAATGTTCACTTATAAATCTACAAAGTCTTTCTAGAAAAATCACTCTGTTTTCCTTTTGATGTCTCTATGATAGGAGTACTTTTTACTACATCTATCATTACATCTATATCCTTGATTATTGGTATATATGGTATAACCACAGTGCTTTTTTCTAAGTTAGTTTTAGATATAGCTACAATATCAACCTCATCTACATCTTTATCTATACCCATATGAATAAATAGATTATGTATTATAGCTTGTCTTTGTCCTATATCATTTACTATCCCAAATGCACCCAAATCTCTTGGTATAATTTCTATAGCTAAACATTCATTTTTATATTTTTCTCTTGTATTCTCTAAACCTATATTGGTTATTATTACACCATTTACTTTTAAAATAGGCCCTTCAAAACTTACTTCAGCAGGAACTATATCTGCTATATCTGCTATACTATTTCGTCTTAGAAATCTTCTAAAAATTAAACCAACCAAAGCTCCTGCTATAACAGCTAGTATTGTACAATAAATAAAGCTAAGGTCATATCTTTTTGAAACAGTAATATAAACTATAGAAGATACTAATGCAGAAAAAAGACTGATATAACTTCTAGATTCATACGTAGATGCTATTTCTTCTACATAAGCATCTCCCTTTGGTACTAATTCTTCATTGTCGATATTTTTTAATGTTATTCTTTCCTGCTCTGCAAGACCTTGAAATTGTTGTATCGCTACTGCAAAAAATGTTAATGCTGCAAACTCCTTATCTATAAGTGCAGGTAATGCTATTGCACCCAATGAAGCTGAAAGCCCTGATATTATTATTTGCTCTAAATAATCTTGTGGTCTCGATGGGTATTGCTTGTCTGTAACTCTTAAAACTAATCCTCTACATAATATTCCTATAATTACTGCTACTATAAAAGAGTGTCTAAATAAATTGGCACCTAATAAGCTTTCTTCCATTTTCTCAGCTCCTTCTCTTATATAGTTTGTGCAAAAAACAAAAAAAATTTCCTTCTATTTAAGGAAATTTTTTTGTAGTATTGTAACAATAAATTCGCTACCAATACCAAGTTCACTTTTTACTTTTATACATCCATTTAATGATTTGACTATATGCTTCGTTATAGCCAATCCTAAACCCGTTCCTCCTACATCTCTACTTCTTGCTTTATCCACTCTATAGAAGCGTTCAAAGATACGTTCTACATCTTCTTTTGGTATTCCAACACCATTATCTATAACTTTGATTATTATTTTTTCTTCATCTTTTAAAACTACCACTTGTACAATACCATTATCTTGAGTATATTTTATAGCATTATCAACTAAATTTAAAAATACTTGTTTGATATAATCTCTATTAGAAAGTATGTTTATTGATTTATCATCACATTTATATAAAACTTCTATGTTTTTTTCACTAGCTGAACGTTGAGTTATTTCATATACTTCTCTAAATACATCGTATATTACAACATCTTCCATTAGAAGAGTGTCTTTATTTTCTACAAATGATAATAATAATATGTCGTCAATCAATCTTTTTAATCTGTCTGATTCACTTTCTATTATTTCCAAAAACCTATTTCTAGTGTTTGCATCTATATTTTCATTGGATTTTAACGTTTCAACAAATCCACTTATAGATGTAAGTGGTGTTTTAAGTTCATGACTTACATTAGCAACAAAATCACTTCTCATATTTTCAAGCTTCACTTTTTTAGTAATATCTTCTATGTTTACTATTGAGCCAATTATTACATTATTGGTATTTTGAAGATAAACTGGATCCACTTTTATTTTGTATACTATATCATCTTTAGTAGTAATCTTTGCAGTTTCATTTTCTTTAGAACCTATAAATTGAAGTATCTGCTTTAATATTTCTTCTTCTTTTATTACAGCATTGATATTATGTCCTTCAACTAGTTTGTTTGGTTCACTCTTTATCATTTCTTTAGCTTCATCATTTATCAATAATATGTTTCCATTTACATCTATAGCTAAAATTCCATGAGATATACTCTTTAATATAGACCTTAATTGTAAATGTTTATATTGTACTTCTTCCAATGTATCATCCATATTTTTTATCATATGATTAAAATTTCTGGCTAATTCGCCTAATTCGCCTTTAGCTGATATATTCAACCTAGCATGAAATTCCTTGTTACTTACTTTTTTTGAAACGTATATAAACTCTTTTAAATATTTTCTCAGTGTTACTGTATATCTTACAGACAATATTACAATGGCTATAGACAACATCACAATAAAAAAATATATGCTATTTAATTCTTCCACAAGATAACACTCCTAAAATATAACTTTTTCTAATCTATTTTGTATCCTACACCTCTTATAGTTTCTATATATTTTTCTGATTTATCTTCATCTTCTATTTTTTTTCTTAAATATCTTATATGGACATCTACTGTTCTAGTTTCTCCATAGTATTCATAGCCCCATATTTTATCTAAAAGATAGTTTCTTGAAAGTACTTTACCTTTATTCTGAATTAATAATTTTAACAGTTCAAACTCTTTAAGTGTTAACTCTATCTTTTCAGAACCTTTAGTAACTTCATGTTTTGATAAATCTAGTTTTAAATTACCTGTGGTAAGTATATTATTTTCTTCGCCTGTACTAGTTAAGTTATATCTTCTTAAAACAGAGCTAACCCTAGCTAACAATTCTTTTATACTAAATGGCTTGGTTATATAATCATCAGCACCTACTTCAAGCCCTTCAACCTTGTCATTTTCCATATTTTTAGCAGTAAGCATTATAACAGGAATATTTTTCAAGTCTTTATCACTTCTTATTTTTCTCAATACTTCTATTCCACTTATATTTGGTAGCATCCAATCTAAAAGTATTAAATCTGGTTTAACTTCCTTAGCTTTTATAAATCCATCAAATCCATCATATGAATAACTAACTTCGTAGTTTGACACCTCCAAATTGAATTTTAATAGCTCAACTATATGCATTTCATCGTCTATAACAAGCACTTTAGTATTCATTAAAAAGCTCCTCTCTATTTTATCTGTAGTACCGTTCCTATTCGCTCTGATGCCTTATTATGTTTTCTATAAGAGTGGAATTCATCTGCTCTACAACTAGTGCATAGATTTAAATTTATTATATTTTCTTTTTTGACTCCACTACATCTCAGCATATACTCATTAATTTTCCATAAATCTAAATAGTAACTTCCCTCTTTTATTATATAGAACTTTTCATCATTATTTGTAAGAATTGTGTTAAATTTTTCTACTAACTCCTCAGAAACTTCATAACAACAAGGTCCAATTGATGGTCCAATTATACATATCAAATCTTCAGGAGCTGTTTTATAAGTCTCAGACATCAATTTTATTGTTTTGTGACCTATATTACTAAAAGTACCTTTCCAGCCAGCATGTGCCAGTCCTATGGCTTTATTTTTAGCATCTATAATTGATATAGGTACGCAATCTGCTGTAAACAATAAAAGTGGTACTTTCTCTAAGTTTGTTATAAGTGCATCTCCTTCTATTCTTTGTCCTATATTCTCTCTACTAACTATGTTAACTATGTCTGAATGTATTTGAGAATTACTAGTTAAATTTTCAAACATTAAATCGCATTCCTTGCAAACCCTTAACATGTCTTCTTTACTTTTTGCATCTATATTTTTACAAGTTATAACTAGATTTATAGAATTTAATTTTTCATCAATTTCTTTACAATTGCTACTTAAGTTAACATACTCTTTAATATCTTCTACACTTTTTAGATTTATATAATCTTTCATCATTTGTCTCCTTTTTCTATTAGTATACTTTTAAGTTCATTTACAAAAGTATTTATATCTTTAAATTGTCTATACACAGAAGCAAATCTTACATAGGCAACTTCATCTAAATCTTTCAATTTATCCATTACCATTTCACCAATTTTTTTGGTTTCGATTTCTTCTATAAAGCATTTATTTATTTCATTTTCAATATGTACAACTATATTCTCAATATCTTCAACAGATACAGGTCTTTTTTCACATGCCTTTAATAGTCCATATTTTATTTTTTCTCTATCAAAATACTCTCTACTATTATCTTTTTTAATAACCATTAAAGGAGTAGTTTCTATTTTTTCATAAGTAGTAAATCTCTTTTTACATAATTCACATTCACGTCTTCTTCTAATAGATTTTAAATCTGTATGTCTAGAATCTATTACCTTTGATTCTTTATAATTGCAATAAGGACATTGCATCTGTATTCCTCCTTTGTTTAGCTATATATCAAATTCATCTAAGCTTAATTCTGAACCTATATTTACTATTATTGTATCACAACCTATTTTAAGTATATCATTCCAAAATATAACTTCTTCATCCCCTCCTCTTGAAAAAAAACTTCTACTTCCATCTCCAAAAATGGTAAATGAGACTACTTTTCCCTCATGAATATCCATATCTATGTCGATTATGAAACCCATCCTTTTTCCATTTTTTACATTTATAATTTCTTTTTCCATTATATCAGAAACTCTAATCATATTATACTCACCCTTCCTTTAAAAATAAATATGTATTTGGATAAAAAAAAATGACCTATATAGGTCATTTAAATTTAAAATTATGTTTACATTCCATGGATTACTTATACATACTTTCTCATATTTTTTAAAGCATTTTTTTCAATTCTTGATACTTGTGCTTGAGATATACCGATTTCATCAGCAACTTCTATCTGAGTTCTTCCTTTGTAAAATCTTAAATCTAATACCAACTTTTCTCTACTATTTAATTTTTTAATAGCTTCCTTAAGTGATATTTCTTGCAACCAGTTTTCATCAGTATCTTTTTTGTCTTGAACCTGATCCATTACAAATATGGCATCTCCATTATCTTGATATACTGGGTCAAATAAAGATATTGGATCTTGTATAGCATCAAGTGCCATTACAACTGACTCTACTTCTAATTCTAATTCCTTTGCTATTTCTGATACTGTTGGTTCTTTTGAATTTGTTCTAATTAATCTTTCTCTAACTTGTAGTGCCTTATATGCTATATCTTTTAATGATCTACTAACTCTGATTGGATTATTGTCTCTTAAGTATCTTCTAATTTCTCCTATAATCATAGGAACAGCATAAGTTGAAAATCTGACATTTTGACTTAAATCAAAATTATCTATAGCTTTTATAAGACCAATACAACCTATTTGAAATAAATCGTCTATATTTTCTCCTCTGTTGTTAAATTTTTTTATTACACTCAAGACTAACCTTAAATTTCCTCTTACAAATTGTTGTCTGGCTTCTTCATCACCACTTTTTATTTGTAATAAAAGTTCCTTCATTTGCTTATTTTTAAGAACTGGAAGTTCAGATGTATTAACACCACATATTTCAACCTTATTAACTTGCATACATTTCAGTCCTCTCTCAAAAAGTATTCATCTATTGAAATTATTTACATTTCCAATTTTTTTATACTTTTTAAGAAGAATTAATTTAGCATTATACAAATTTTTTCATTTCTTTTTGTAATCTTGAAATTATTTTCTTTTCAAGTCTAGATATGTAGGATTGAGATATTCCAAGCATTCCAGCAACTTCCTTTTGTGTTTTTTCAATACCTTTATCTATAAGTCCAAACCTTAATTCCATAATTTGCTTTTCTCTGTCACTTAATCTGTCAAGTGCCATAACCAATAAATCTCTATCTATTTCTTCTTCGATTATTTTATATATTTCATCATTTTCTGTACCTAAAACATCTGATAATAGAAGTTCATTTCCATCTAAGTCTATATTTAAAGGCTCATCAAATGATACCTCCGTTTTCTTTTTATTATTTTTTCTTAGATACATTAGTATTTCATTTTCTATACATCTCGAAGCATAGGTTGCTAATTTTATATTTTTATTTAATTTAAAAGTATTGACTGCCTTTATCAAACCTATAGTCCCTATAGAAATTAAATCCTCTACATCTATCCCTGTATTTTCAAATTTTCTTGATATGTAGACTACTAATCTCAAATTTCTTTCTATTAAAATTGATTTTACGGTTTCATCAGTTTCTAGCTTTTGCAAAAGTTCCATTTCTTCTGCTGGTTTTAGTGGTGGAGGAAGAATATTGGCTCCACCCATATAGTATATTCCTTTTGGCTTTATTATTTTTAATTTAATACCTAACATCGTAATAAAGCTTATGATTCTTTCTTTTAATCGTAACATCCTTTGTCCCCCTTAAATTTTTAGCTATAATCCAGGCAATATATTTGGATTCATTATTGCCCCATATTCTCTATCATTAAAATTTGAAATACCAAGTATTATATTTCCTATCTTTTGCTCATCTACCTCTACATAATCAGCTTTTAGACCAATTATTATGCTTGTCTTATTACTTCCAGCATGTTTATAAGGTATTATTCTAACTCTCCCTGAAGTTCTGTCATCTAAACTACATATAATTTCCTGAGCTTTTTTCATATCTATATCTTCATAGTTAATATTTAATAGATTTTCTGGAATCAATCCTTCTAATACACTTGATTTGACTATTATTACATCACTTTGACTTATTGGGTCTTTTAATAAATTTCCACTATCAACTAATGCCTTACAGCAAAAGCTTTTTTCTAATAAGTTTATATTTATGGTCTTCGTAAGCTCTTTGATGTATTTAAGCATCTTCAAGTCTTTGTAAATGTACTTTAATAGTTCACAACTTACATAAGTACATGCAATTAAAAAAGATATTTTTAAATGGCTTATTCCTGTAAAATAAATTACAAAATAAGTACTTCCAGAAATAAAAATATTTACTAAATAAAAAACTAATGCTACATGAGCATAATCTTTCTTGCTCTTAGTCCTAAATGAAATTAAAGTTATAATACTCATGATTATTATTTTAAATGGCACTGTAAATAGTATATCCATTGATGGGTATAAATAAGCAACAGAGTAGGCTCCTCCTAAACTAGCCCCCAGCAACTTATTTTTTCTAGGATTATATTTTTTAGTAAGAATAGAAGTACAACTTATAATAATATAATTTATTACTAGGTTTTCTATAACATAGTACTCAATATACACCATGTATCCCCCCTTAAAACCTTTAAACATATTATAAGATAGTATGTACAAAATTTTATGTCACTTTTGACAGTCGAATCCAAAACAAATTCTATTTAAAAATAACAATGATATATGTCTTATACTTTATGTCGTCAAAAGATATTTTTTTAGCATCAAAGAAATAGACTTTTTTGTAGAATTCAATATATCTAGGTAGAAGTTATTCAACTCTACCTTTGGAATATTTCCATAAAAAAAGACTATGCGACTTAATAATATAGCAAGTAAATCGTTTACTTGTATAAAATTAAATTGCATAGTCTATAAATCAAATATAAAATTAAATTATTGTGCTAACAATTCATTTGCATATTTTGCAGATTCATTTAGTGCTTGTTCTGGAGTTTTGTCTCCAGCTATCATCATTTGAAGTTGTTTCCATAAGTGTTCATATATTTCTACTCCATGAGGTCCAACTGTTAATGGTCTGTACATATTTTTATCTTTTGTTACCATTTCTTCAAATCTTGGATCTCCTTGATATTTTTCACCTTTAGCAACTGGTGCTCTTGGTATCTCTTTATGGAAAGCTTCCATTGAGTCTTTGCTTAACATATATTCAAGAAGTTTAAATCCAAGTTCTTTGTTTTTACACGCTGACATTAAAGTTAAATCATCTACTGAGGCAAAACTACCAACTGTTTTATCTTCTAATGAAGTTACATATCCCCAGTTTAAGTCTGGGAATGATTTATCAAAAGTACTTGTAGCAGCAGAAGACAGCATTATAGTAAATGCAGCTTTTCCTGGTCCAAATACACTTTCAACCATCTCATTACTGTCTTTTGATAAAGCATTATCTGGTATATATTTTTTCATATCATTTATAAAGTTTGCAGCTTTTAATCCTTCTTTATTGTTAAATTTAACTGATTTTAAATCATCATTATATATATCTCCACCAGCTTGCCATAGATATGGATACCAGTTCCAGTTCAAACTACCAAACACTTTAGAACCCCAACCTTGTGCAAGACCCCATTGGTCTATTTTTCCATCTCCATCAGTATCTTTTGTTGCTTTTTCACATATTCTTTTAAAATCTTCCCACGTTTTAGGAGGTTTTTCTCCCAATTTTTCTAGTATATCTTTATTATAGTATAATACACCTGGATTAGCAGCTTCTATAGGTAAACCGTAAATTCCACCCATCATTTTTGCATTATCTAAGTATAAATAATTATCTGAAGTTCCTGATTTTTCTAAATAAGGAGTTAAATCTTCAACTGCTCCCATTTCTATAAATTGAGGAAACATTTCTGCATACATATACCCTATATCTGGCCCCTCACCTGCACTGATTGCAGTAGCATATTTTTCTGCATAATTATCCCATGGTACTATTTGGAATTCAATTTCACAGTTATTTTCCTTTTCAAATTTCTCAAGTATTGGTTTCCATGCATCTGCATCATGATCTGTTAACGGTGCAGACCATACAACTAATTTTTCTTTGCCATCTTTGCCTTTAGATTCTTCTTTTTTTGTACATCCAGCAAGAAGTGATGTTGACAAAATAGCAACCATGGCTAAAGAAAGAATTTTTTTTAGCTTAATCATACTTAATCCCCTTTCAGACTTTAATTTCTCTTTTTCCTCAAATTTTTACAATTCAATTCAGGTTTAATATTACCAAATAAAAATGTCATTGTCTAATTATAAAAAACTATAACCATTTATATAACTATCATTTTTTTCTATACTCAGTAGAAAAAACTTTAATCTCCTATTTTTTTTGATATTAAAATATGTTAAAAAAAATAGGAGATTAAAGTACAAAAAATAAAAAGAAGTCTATTGACTTCTTTATAAGTTTACATATTATCTTCTTCTTCTTAAAAATGTAGGTATTTCCATGCTCTCATCATCATCTTCTTCTATTATACTTGCCTTTTTAGGAGCTTCTATCTTTTCTTCAACCACAATTTCTTCTTCTTCTATTTCTTTTACAACTTGTTTTACAGTTGTATTCAGAGAAGACCTTATACTTGATTTAGGCTTAGTATCCAAATCTAAAATCCCACCTTGTAAACCTTCAAATCCTGTTGCGATTACTGTAATCATTATTTCATCGCCTAAATCTTCTTTTATAGAAGCACCAAATATAACATTTGCTTCTGGGTCACAAGATTCCATAACTAAAGTAGATGCTTCATTAACTTCAAATAATCCTAAGTTAGGACCACCTGTAACATTAAGAAGTACTCCTTTTGCTCCTTGTATTGATGTTTCTAAAAGTGGTGATTGGATAGCTTGTCTAGCAGCATCTATAGCTCTAGTTTCTCCACTAGCACTACCTATACCCATATGAGCAAGACCTTTATCTTTCATTATAGTAGTAACATCTGCAAAGTCTAAGTTTATTAATCCTTCAACTGCTATAAGGTCAGAAATTGATTGTATACCTTGTTTTAACACATCGTCTGCAACTGCAAAAGCATCCAGCATTGAAGTATTCTTTTGTACTATTTGTAAAAGTCTATCATTTGGTATTGTTATAAGAGTATCTACCTTTGACTTAAGCTCAGCTATTCCACCTTCAGCATTTTTCATTCTTATCTTACCTTCAAATGCAAAAGGTTTTGTAACTACACCTACTGTAAGGATACCCATTTCTTTAGCTAGGCCTGCAACTACTGGGGCAGCTCCTGTACCAGTACCACCACCCATTCCAGCTGTAACAAATACCATATCAGCTCCTTGAAGTAGTTTTACTATTTCATCTTTACTTTCTTCTGCAGCTCTTTTTCCTACTTCTGGATTAGCTCCTGCACCAAGTCCTCTAGTTAATTTTTCTCCTATTTGAACTTTATATTCAGCCTTTGATGTATATAAAGCTTGTTTATCTGTATTTACTGATATAAATTCAACGCCTTTAAGTTGAGCTTCTACCATTCTATTGACAGCATTGTTTCCACCGCCACCTACACCTATTACTTTAATTTGTGCACATTCTTCTAATTCTACGTCAAAGTTTAGCATCATAAACCCCCTTATCTCATGATTCAAAGTTATCGTATGTATTAATTATATCATTTTCTTCTTTTATTTTGTTAACCTTTAAGTAACATATTCCACAAAAACGTAAATTTTCCTTTTTAATTTTCTTACTTATATTGTCAAATATTACTCTTTAAGTATAAAATATTTTATGTATATCTCAAAAGTTCTTTAATTTTTATGTTTTTTATTCATAATATTGGCAATGATATAACGTCTAATTATAGATAAATTATTAAATAGTCTCATCCCAAAAACTAATACTGCCACGTAGTAAAGTGAAATTCCCAACTTTTCTCCTATATAAGTCAATAATATAGCCAAGATAGCATTACCTATGAAACCAGTAACAAAAATTACATTATCATAGTTATCTTCAAAACTGGATTTTATAGCTCCAAATATAGAATCCATTATTGCAAGAATAGCTACTGACATATATATCGAATAATCCATAGAATATGTAAATGGAATGTAGTAACCTACTACCACACCAAATGCCAATCCTCCTAAAATCCATATCATAAATCCTCACCTCTTTATTTTACTTTGAAACACAACTATATTACAATCCTTTTTATTAATTTTTTTTATTTTTTCTTTATTTTTTTGTATTTTTCGTTTTATTTTGCAAATAAATTCACTCTATTTCCATTATTTTCCTCTATTTTTATATTAATCCCATATATATCCTTTAGAGATTTAGCATATGATTCTGGAGAATTTATAGCTGCACTCAATAAATCTATATCTCCTATAGCTTTTATTATAAATGGTTGTCCATATGTAGTATCATTCACTGTAATAGTTGCTCCTGAACATTTTATCTTACTTGTTGACAATACTCTTTCTCCATTTATAGATATTGCTTTTGCACCTGCTTTTTTCAAATCATTTAAAACTCTTAGAATGTCAATATCATGTATAATCAGGTCGTTTGGATTTTGTCCATCTTTTAATTCTCTTTCACTATCCTTCATAGTAATAGTTATTCCTGGACCTGTGACAGCTGAATAACCACTTAACTCTTTAACTTCTTCAAGTTCTTTTTTCATCAATGTTTGAATAGATTCATTTCCATTATTTTCTGCTTGCTTATATTCATCTAAAGTCTTTTTGTTACTTTTAAGAGCTTCTTTTAGATTTTTTATTTCCTTATTTGTATTTTCTATCTCACTTTCAATATTTTTAGTCTGGCTCAATGTTATATACACTTTATTTGGGTTCAGTGATTTTATATAAGTTGATATGAAAATGCCTAATATGAATGCTCCTAATATAATCATTTTCTTTTTCATATTATTATTTCCTCTCTACTTTATCTGTATCACCATGTCCATTTATTTTTACATTATCTTCTTTAATTACTTTTACCTTTGCATTATAATACGTTTCTATTTCCCAGACAATACCATACTTTATATTGAGCGCAGAAGCTAATGTATCAGAATCACCAATTGCCTTTATTGTAATTGGCTCCTTTATAACAGTGTCATTCATATAAAGTTTATCTTCTTTCAAATACATATATGTATTTGAAACTACTCTTTGATTATTTATAGATATGGCACTTGCTTGTGCTGAATTTAATTTATTTATCATTGACAGTAATAAATCATAATTATATAGTATACTATCATTTTTATCAAAGCTTCCTAAAGTTTTTGTAGAATTTATTTCAACTTCAATACCTTTTCCTTCTACATCTGTATATCCAGCTAAAGTTTCATATTTTTCTATTTCTGATTTAAGTATATCTTGCTCTCCTTTTTCACTTTTACCTCTATATGTCTCTATATCTTTTTTTACACTATTAATTTCTGATTGAAGATTTTCTTTTTCTTTTTTTAGAGATTTAAGTTCTTCTGTAAGTTGCTCGCCTCTCTTAAAAGTCGTCATTCCTCTATTTTCTATATTAATAATTTTTAGTTGTAAACTAACGAGAACTCCCAATACAATACTTCCTATAATTATACTCTTATTTATAAACCTTTTTTTCAAAATATCACTTCCTTACAATTGTCTATCCTTCTGGACTATATACAGCTAGCTTTCCATAATTTAGATTTATAGTCCCACCATTGGTATTTTTATTTTGCAGGTCAATCAAAATTTTATTTACCCTAGATATATTATAATCTAAGTTATCATCATTAGAAAGTAAGATTTTTATATTGCTTCTCGTAAGCATATCTACATTCCCTTCTTTTTTAAAGTTTACATAATTTATTTTTCTATAAATACCTTCTTCTTTTAAATAATTTAAAGTCTTAAATACACTCTCTTTAGTTTTATAATTTTTAAATTTTATTGATTTTGTATCATTAATACTATAATCTACTTCCACTATCAAATCATTTTTACTTTCATTAGTGCCTTTTAATTCCTCTAATAAGTTCCCTTTTTTATCTATATAACAATAGTTATCTTCATCCTTTAATACCGCAAAAATTTCTTTTTCTTTTAAGCTTATAATTATCTTATTTGGAAGTTTCCTTTTTATTTCTACATCTTCTATATACGGATTTTTCATAAGCTTACTTTTCATGTCTTTAAAATTGTATGCAAATATATTTTCATGTGAACTTACATTTAACGATTTCATTATATTTGACTTGGTGACTCTTTTATTTCCAATCACATCTATCCTATTTACATCAAATAAATCACTCCCTACAATAATACATATCCCAAAAGATAGCATAAGTATAAAAACTAAAACTATCATAACATTATTCGTATTTAGCTTCTTTCTCCTCTTCAAATACAATCAACCCCTTTGGTTAATAAATACACCTTTCGAGTTTATATTCCCTACAAAAAAAATATAATATTTAAAGTCAAATTTTCTCATTTTCTTACAAAACAATCTAATAAAACATTAAAAAAGAGGATTAAATTGATATTTCATCAAAATAAATATAAAATACTATATGTATTTTATAACTTAAAACTTATATACACATAAATAAACCCCTAATTTAGAATAATTTAGAAAATCTAATATATTATAAATTAGGGGTAAATATTTATTTATCGTTTCTTTATTCCTATTACTTTAGCCTGACCTTCTATACTTGGAGCTGCTTCTTTCTTTACTTCCTCAATAGCTTTTTCTTTTTTTGGTTTCTTAGCTGTTGATTTTTGTGTTGAGTTATATACCTTTATTATCTCATCATATATAAGGTCTATAGCCTCAGGTCTACCTATAGTTTTACTTGCATTTGCCATATCAACTAGAAGTTCTCTATCTCCTAAAAGTTTAAATACGGCTGTATTCAGGCTTTCTGGAGTTAAGTTTTTTTCCAAGATTGCAACCCCTGCCCCTTGCTTCTCTATACTCTTAGCATTGTACTCTTGATGATTTTCAGCAGTATATGCTTTAGGTATTATTATAGAAGGTTTGCCAAGAGCTGTTATTTCAGCTAATGAAATTGCTCCTGCACTACCTATAACTAAATCACTTGCTGCAAGTGCATTTGCCATATCTTCTAAATAAGGTACTACTTTTTGGTATGGTTTAAGATTTATATTACTGATACTTTCCATAAATTCTTCATAATAGCTTTTTCCTGTTGCAAATATAAAAGCTATATCTTCATTTACCATATTTTTAATGACAAGTCTCATTGCATCATTTATTTTTCTTGAACCTCCACTACCACCGTAGCAAAGTACCATTTTTTTCTCTTCACTTATTCCTAAATTTTTTCTTGCGATATTTTTTCTTGATAACAAAATTTCTTTTCTAACTGGATTTCCTGTAAAAACTAATTTTTCTTCTGCTGCCTCAGGGAATCTTTTATGTGAATCTTCAAAACTTGTAAGTACCTTTGTAACTGTTTTAGATAAAATCTTATTAGTTACCCCAGGAAAAGAATTTTGCTCATGTATTATAGCTGGTATTTTTCCCATAGACGCATTAAATAAAACAGGTCCACTGACATATCCACCAGTTCCTATGACTACATCTGGCTTAAATTTTTTAACAATTTTTCTTGATTGTTCCAATCCTTTAAAAAGCTTAAAAACTCTTTTTACATTATCGAAGTCTATTTTTCTCTTAAATCCTTGTACTGTTACAGTTTTCAATTCAAATCCATACTTAGGAACTATTTCTGATTCTATTCCTTTTTCCGTCCCAACAAACATTATCTCGGCGTCTGGATGTTCATCTCTTATTTTGTTAGCAATAGCTATAGCTGGATATACGTGTCCTCCAGTTCCACCGCCTGATAATAAAACTTTCATCAAATCATCATCTCCTGTTAATTAATTTTGACATGCTTTGAGATGTTCAACACTATACCTACAGCCCCCATAAAGATGGTGAGTGAGGTACCTCCATAACTTATAAATGGTAGTGCTACACCTGTAGCTGGCATTGATGATGTTGCAACTGCTATATTTAAAGCTGCTTGTATTCCAATTTGTGCCCCTATACCTATGACAACCATACAAGCAAATACATTAGAAGTCTTCAAAGCTATTCTTACACATCTGTAGACTAAGGCTACAAATAGCATTATAACTATTATACAACCAATTAATCCTAACTCTTCTCCTATTATAGCAAATATAAAGTCATTTTGTGGCTCTGGTATATAAAAATACTTTTGCTTACTCTTTCCTAAGCCTAAACCAAACAGTCCTCCTGAACCTAATGCATATAAACCTTGTATTACCTGATACCCCTTACCAAGTGGGTCTTGAAATGGGTCTAAAAAAGATGTAACACGACTAAGTCTATACGGTTCAGCAATTACTAATGCAGCAAATAAAGCAGCCCCACTTCCTATCATAGCAAATACAATTTTCATATCCATTCCAGCAACAAATATCATTACAAATGTAACTAGAATTACAGTACCTGCTGTTGACAAATTTGGTTGAAGTATTATCAACGCAAAAAATATTCCTGGAACTACGAGAAGTGGTACAACACCTTTTGTCAAAGATTTTATTTTATCATAATTTTTCTCAATCAATTTTGCAGTTAATATTATTGTAGCAAACTTTGCAATTTCTGCAGGCTGAAATGTTAAAGCACCTATCCCTAACCATCTTTTTGCTCCGTTTGCTTCTATTCCCAAAGGAGTTAAAACCAACAATAATAATACTACTGCTATAGCTCCAATTGCTGTAGCATTTTTCTTCCAAAAATTATAGTCTATTCTAGATGTAATAATCATAACTATAAATCCTAGTATAGCATATATTACATTTTTCTTTAGAAAATAGTATGCATCATTGTGTTTAAATGAAGATTGTATAAAACTTGCACTAAACACCATAACTATTCCTACAAATACTAAAAGCATAGTAGTATAAAATACTACTCCATCAAATTCAGTCTTCATCCTTATGTCAATTTGTTTTTTCAAATTTTCTTTAGGCATCCAACTAATCTACCTCCATTCTTCCATCTAAGTAAGTTTAGAGGTAAGAGATTATTTTAAATTGTTTACATTATCTTTGAAGTCTTTTCCTCTTACTTCAAAACTTTCATACATATCCCAACTTGCACAAGCTGGTGAAAGAAGCACTATATCTCCATTTTTTGAAATCTCATGAGAAGTCTTAACTGCTTCCTCCATATCTTTTACTATATGTATGTCATTAAATCCTTTATTTTTAGCACAATTTTCTATCTTTGGTGCAGTTTCTCCTAATAAGATTAATGATTTAACATATGATTTTGCAATTTCAAGAAGTTCATCAAAGTTGCTTCCCTTATCCATTCCTCCTGCTATAAGCACTATTGGTCTATTATAAGACTGTACAGCTTTTATAGTAGAATCTGGATTAGTTCCCTTTGAGTCATTTACATATATTACATTATCTAAGTTTCTTACAAACTCTTGTCTGTGTTCAACTCCTTTAAATGTCATCAATACATCTTTTATTACTTCTAAATCTACTTTACAAACATATGCTATTGCTATTGCTGCCATACAATTTTCTAAATTATGGCCTCCAGGCAAACTTACATCATCTTTATTTAGAAACTTAATCTTATCCTCTATATCTATTATTATGTCATTATTTTCTAAATATACTCCTCCATTTACTCTATGAGTTCTTGAAAAGTAAATTACTTTGGCATTACATTTATCAGCTAGGTCTCTCACTATTTCATCATCATAATTTAATATACAAAAATCTTCATCATTTTGATTCATAAATATTTTTGATTTAGCTTCTATGTACTTTTCCATAGTATGATGTCTATTTAAATGATCTTCTGTAATATTTAATATTGCACTTACTTTAGGTCTAAATTCATCCACACTTTCAAGTTGGAAACTACTCAGTTCAGTTACAAGTATAGATTCTTCATTTGAAGTTTCTATAGTATCTATTACAGGATTCCCTATATTACCAACTACATATGTATCTTTTTTGGCACTTGAAAAAATTTCTCCTACTAAGCTAGTTGTAGTTGTCTTACCATTTGTACCTGTAATCCCTATAAAAGTTGGATTATTTGACAATTTAAAAGCTAATTCTACCTCACCAATTATATACTTGCCTGAATTTTTTAGCTTCAAAATAAATGGCAAGTCTAATGGTACTCCTGGAGATACTACAACCATATCTACATCGTCTACAGCCTCTGGATGGCATCCTAATATGTATTCTATGTCATTTATAGATTTTAATTCATCAAGTATGTTTTTTAATTTATTTTCATCTTTAATATCATTTACAATTATACTTGCTCCTAATTTATCTAAATGTTTAATTGTAGATATACCAGTTTTTGCAAGCCCTACTAATAAAACTTTTTTTCCATTTAAGTCCATTTTTTATTCCCCCTAGGCCTAAAATACTGCTATTATACTTATCCAAGCTAAAACAACTGTAATAATCCAAAAAACAAATACAACTCTTGTTTCTGGCCAACCACATTGTTCAAAATGATGGTGTATTGGAGCCATCTTAAAGAATCTCTTTCTAGTTACTTTAAAATATCCAACTTGAATTAAAACTGATAGAGCTTCTGCAAAATAAATGCCTCCAATTATAGGTATTATAAGCACTGAATTAGTTAAAACTGAAAATGCTACAACCGCACCACCTAATGCCATTGAACCTGTATCTCCCATAAACACTCTAGCTGGATATGAATTAAATCCTAAAAAGCCTAGACATGCTCCAACAGTTGCTGCTGCTAAAACTGCAACTTCTGTATTGCCTGCAACTGAACTTGCAAACAACATAAAAAATACAGAAACAACTAAAGTCACTCCTGATGCTAGACCATCTAGACCATCAGTTAAATTTACAGCATTTACTATTGCTACTATTATAAACATCATTATTGGTATATATAGTATTCCAACATTTATTACAAAATCTGTAAATGGTATCATAAGTTGCGAAGCACTTGATGACGATGTATACTGATAAAAAGCAACATAAAAAGATAATGCAACTTGAAGGATTATTTTTTGATATGCTTTTAGTCCAAGTGACCTTTTTAGCTTTATTTTTATAAAGTCATCTAAAAAACCAATAAAACCAAAACCAGCAATACATATAAGACCTACTGCCATGTCATGACTAACTTTTACTCTTGTAAGTCCAGTTATTAGAATTGCAACAATCATTATAATTCCACCCATAGTAGGTGTTCCATTCTTAGCTAGATGTGTTTGAGGTCCATCATCTCTAACTGTCTGACCAAATTTAAATTTCCTAAGCATTGGTATAAATATTGGTCCTATTATAATTACTATCAAAAACGCAATCAATGCGGTGTACGTAAGCTCTGTTATTCCTAACATCATAAAACTCCTCTCCCTTGTCAATCAACTCATTAGTTTAAGCTTATTTATTTAGATATTCAACTATTTTTTCTAATTTCATGCCTCTTGAGCCTTTCACTAAAATAGTGTCTCCTGTTTTTATTAATTCATCTAATCGATTAAATACATCGTCTCTATTTTTAAAGTGATATATATTGGATGAATCGAATCCTAATCGTTTTGCTTCGTCTCCAATAAACACTGAGTTTTCACCTATAGTTATTATGATATCAGTATTATTCATAGATGATTTTCCAACTAATCTATGACCATACTCTGAAATTTCACCCATCTCAAGCATATCTCCAAGTATTGCTACTTTTCTACCTTTATATCTACCAAGTATTTTCAAGGCTGCTTCCATAGAATCTGGACTGGCATTATATGAGTCATTAATTATTGTTAATCTTTCATTTTTTATTATATCTAATCTCATTTTTGTCCCTTTGAAGTTTTTTAAACCTGTTTTTATACAATCCAAAGAAATATTTAAACTCATGCCAACTAATATCGCCGACATAGCATTATATATATTATGCTCTCCTATTGTTGGTATAAATATTTCCTCTTTTTTTCCATTTATGACACACGTAAATGTCAAACTATCTTCTTCCATAGTATAATCTTCACAATAAATGTCATTATCTTTCTTAAATCCAAATGTTTTTAACTTATATACATGCTCTTTTTCTTTTAATGTAGATAAAAATTTATCATCGCCATTTACAATCAAAGTATTTGTATCATCAAAATTTGAAGCAATCTCCAGCTTTGCCTTTAAAATCCCTTCCTGTGAACCTAGGTTTTCTATGTGTGACAATCCTATATTTGATATAACTGCAATTTTAGGATTTACTATGTCCACCAAATACTTTATTTCATTAAATCCAGACATTCCCATTTCTATTACAGCACACTCATGTTCTTTATTTAAATTAAACAAAGTCAAAGGAACCCCAAAATGATTATTTAGGTTCTTTTCATTTTTCAAGATGTTTAATTTTGCAGAAATAGCTGCATATATCATATCTCTAGTAGTTGTTTTTCCTACACTACCTGTAACACCTATAAATGGAATGTCAAATTTTTCTTTATAATATCTGGAAATATTTCCTAGAGCCAAAGTTGTATCTTTTACCTCTATTAAATTTATATCCGAACTTTCTAATTTTATTCCATTACTTTCATTTTTTATAAAAGTTTTGCATCCACTATCATATGCAGACTTTATAAAGGTATGCCCATCTAAATTTTCTCCAACTATGGCTACAAATGCATTTTGTGCATTTGCTTCCCTGCTATCTATAACTATATCACTTACACAGTCATTATAATCTCCATATATTAACTTTCCATTAGTTGCAAGTACTAACTCCTTTATTGTTAAGCACTCCATTCTCAAACTCCTCCTTATAAAACATTAGCTATATTATCTTAGCAACAAAAGGCAATGTATACCGTTACATATACATTGCCTACGATAACTCTTAACTTTATAATTATATACTATATTTCTGTTTTTTTGAAGATGTTTATGGATATATGTTAATTATCTGTTACTTTTTAGTTTTCAAAATATAGTGTTATACTTGAATCTTCATTAACTTTTATTCCAGGTTTTGGAAAAACATCCTTTACTTTTGTATCCTTTGGAATTTCTATATCTGTATCTAAATTTGGTTTTAACTTCGCATCTTCTAATGCTTTCACTGCATCCCCAATTTTTAAATTTCTTACATCTGGTACTTTGACTTGTTTCTTTTCATATTCAGCTTTTTCTTCTTCTTTATATACTGGTTTGACCCCTAAATATTTTAGAGAATCATTCATTATTTCTTTTACTATAGGTCCTGCTGTAGTACTACCAAATGCACTTACTCCTGTTGGCTCATCAACAATAGCAAGAACTACAATTTGTGGGTCATCACAAGGTGCTATTCCCACGAATGAACATATATATTTTCCTTGAGCATATTTACCATCTATAACCTTTTGAGCTGTACCTGTTTTCCCACCTAGTCTATATCCTGGTATATATGCAATTTTCCCTCCACCATCAGTTACAACTGACTCTGCAATCTCTAACATTTTTTTAGATGTTTCTTTAGATATAACATTTCTTACTTTTTTTGGTTTTACTGTCTCAGTTATATTACCTTTGTTATCAGTATAAGATTTTACTACTCTTGGTTGCATTAAATCTCCACCATTTGCTATTGATGATATAGCTGTTATAAGTTGTATTGGAGTTACTGATATTGATTGACCAAATGATATTGTAGCTAACTCAACTGGACCTACATTTTTTTCATTATACAATATTCCTTTAGCTTCTCCTGGTAAATCTATACCTGTCTTATTCATAAGACCAAAAGATTCTATATAATCATACATTTTACCAACACCTAATCTACTTCCTAATTCAACAAACACAGGGTTACAAGAATTTTGTACTGCTTGTTTAAACTCTTGTGTTCCATGAGGTCTATAGTGTCTCCAACATTTAATCTTTCTTCCTCCTACAGTTACACTACCTGTACATGTGAATTTCTCACCATCTTTTATTACTCCTTCTTCAAGAGCACTGGAAGATGTAATAAGTTTAAATGTAGAACCTGGTTCATATGTATCACTTACTGCTGGATTTCTCCACATTTGATAATAACCCTTTATTTTGTCTTTATCGCTATATTTTTCAAGTTCTTCTTGATAATATGGATATATTGGCGTTCTTGAGTCGTTAGGGTCATAATCTGGTTTTGATGCTAGAGCAAGTATATCGCCAGTTTTAGGATTCATTGCTATTGCAGTGACTTTCTTTGCATTATTTATTTCATAAGCCTTTTGTACTGCTTTTTCAGTATAATGTTGGATTACTTCATCTATAGACAATACAAGACCATTCCCCTGAACAGGTTCATAATATTTTTCCATACCTTGTGGAATTTCTCTACCTGAAGCATCAGTACTTACTATTAATTTTCCAGCTTTTCCTTTTAATTTTTTATCATATTGCATTTCTATACCAGATATCCCTGTTGCATCTGAAGAAGTATGACCTATTACATATGGTGCAAAATTTCCATAAGGATAATATCTTTGATTGTCTTCTGCTACCCATATTCCACCTAATTTAGCATCTCTTATTTTACTTGCCTTATCATCATCTATCCATCTTTTGACCTTTACAAGAGCCATATTTTTTTTGCTTATTAAAGCATAAATATCTTTATAATCTTCGTCCAAAATTTCAGCCACTTTTTCAGCCGCTTCTTTTTTATCTTCAACTTCTACAGGTTTGCACCAAACTGTATATTTAGTTACACTTACTGCCAATTCTTTCATGTTTCTATCATATATAGTTCCTCTTTTAGGCTCTATAGGTATATCTCTTGTTTGTTGTTCTAATGCTTTTGTACTTAACCAATTACCTTTCATAAGTTGTAGGTATCCAGTCCTAATAACAAGGCAAAAAAACAGTGCACATGCTAAAACAAGAACAAGTACCAGTCTTTTTTTGCTTATCCTTTTTACTTTTCTCAAACCTATTCCCCCTAGTTATCCACATTTATATACTTTATTTGTCCATCTTTTGGATAGTCCATATTGAGCAATTCCTTTGCTTTTAACTCAATTTCTTTTATTGATGTTTTTTCAGTTTCTTTTGCCTTTAGTTCCTCTAGTACTATCTCTTTTTTTCTTAAATCTTTTTGTAAATAATGAATATCATATTTCATTTCTGAAATTTTTGAATAACCACATAGATTCAATATTATTACTACGAAAGTTGTAATCAATAAAATACATTTAGCCCCTATTTTTTTATTAATTCTCTTTTTATAATTATTCTTTTTTTTATTTTTATATTCATTTAGATTATGTATTTTATAATTTTTTTTCAAATTATCACCCCGATAATATAGATTTTTAGATTTTCCTCTATACTATATTTGTTATTAATCATATCTCTTCCTTTAAAATTTCATCGCTAAATTAATACACTGTTACACAATCTATTTGTAATTTTTTCTATACACAACAAAAAATCTATAGATTCACTAATTCTTGAATTCGAACCTATAGATTTTACACTAATTTTTATTTATTTTTATCACTATATATTTTCTTTAACATATAAATCAATACACTTAAAGCAAATAATATTAAAAGTCCTGTCATCATGACTTTAGCTCCACCAGTCAACATACCACCAACATAAGAATATACAATGGTTGCTGGTAATTGTCCTACTCCAGTAGCTATAAAGAAAGATATAAAACTCATGGATGTTAGACCTGCTGCATAGCTCACAAGGTCAAAAGATATAAAAGGAAGCAATCTTGCAATTAAAATCGTATGTTTTCCATACTTATCAAAAAAACCATCTATACTTTCTAGTGCAAATTTGCTTGTAAGTTTTACAACTACATCTCTACCTAAAAATCTTCCAATTACAAAACAAATTGCAGCACCTGCCATTGCACTAATCCATGACAGTATAGCACCATTTACCCATCCAAATAAGGCTGCATTTGCAAAAGTAATTAAAAATGCAGGAAGAGGTGCAGCTATTGATTGTAATATCATAAGTGCAAATGATATTATCGGTGCCCAAACTCCAAATGATAATATGTACTCCTTAATTGCATCTAGATTTAACATACTCAGATAAAATATCATCTGATTTACCATTTTTTTAACAGGAGGTATAAAAAAGTAAATACCAAATACCCCCAATATAATACAAATTTTTATTAATAATTTTTTATGCTTATTCTCTATTTTTCTCCACTCCTAATATCTACTTTAGTTATATTATAACAGAAAATATTTTTCTATATTGTCGATTATATCATAGTTGTTTTCTATTCTAATAAAAACTATAATAGGTTTTAACTATAATTAAGAAGTTTATTATTTTATTACATCGCTAGTCCTTACTCTCAAACTATATAAATTATATTTTTTCCGCTACTCTCAATTTAGCACTTCTTGAACGTGGATTTACTTCTATTTCTTCAGCACTAGGTAATATTGGTTTTCTAGTTATTATTTTTACTTCAGATTCTTTATCACATTGACATATTGGTAAATGCTGTGGGCATATACAATCTGATGCGAGATATTTAAATGCATTCTTTACTATTCTATCTTCTAACGAATGAAATGTTATTATACAAATTCTACCATCTTCATTCATTATAGAAGAAGCATCATTTATCATTTTTGTAATTACTCCAAGTTCATTATTTACTTCTATTCGTATAGCTTGAAAAGTCCTTTTAGCTGGATGAGGCCCATCTATTCTAGCTTTTTTAGGAATAGCTTTTTTAATTATATCAACCAATTCACCTGTAGTTTCTATTGGTTTGTTCACTCTTTCCTCAACTATAAATTTAGCTATACGTTTAGCCCAGTTATCTTCACCATAATCTTTAATTATCTTAGCTAGCTCATCTTCTGCATAAGTGTTTACAACATCATATGCTGAAAATTCACACCTAACATCCATCCTCATATCAAGTGGTGCATCTTGCATATAAGAAAATCCTCTCTCAGCTTCATCAAGTTGATGAGAGGAAACTCCTAAATCTGCTAATACACCATCTATCTTATAAACTCCGATTTTTTCCAATTCTTCTTTTATATTTTCAAAATTGCTATGAACAAATTTTACTCTGCTTTCATATTCACTTAATCTTTCTCTTGCTGTATTTATAGCATTTTTATCTTGGTCAAACCCTATAAATAATCCTTTATCTGATAATTTTTTTACTATTTCTTTGGAATGTCCTGCACCACCCATAGTACAGTCAACATATACTCCATCTGGTTTTATCTTTAAATTTTCTATACATTCATTTAAAAGAACTGATACATGATGAAATTCCATAACTACCTCCTTCAAACTTACTATTTAAATTATTCTTCAATACTGTTGCTTTTATTTCTCTTTGATAAATAAATATGTGCTATTATACCACCAATAACACCAACTAAACTTATCACTTGAGCCATTCTAAGTGGTCCTAACATTAAACTATCTGTTCTTAGTCCTTCTATAAAAAATCTTCCTATTGAATAAAGGGTTATATAAGTCACTATAACTTGTCCTTCGTATTTTTTATTTTTTCTAAACAATAATAAAACTATAAATATTCCAAAATCCCATATAGACTCATATAGAAAAGTTGGATGAACCTTTACTCCATCAACCATTATTCCCCATGGTAAATTAGTTGTACCTCCATGAGCTTCTCCGTTAATAAAGTTCCCCCATCTTCCTATAGCTTGTGCTAAAGGCATTCCAAGTATGACAGTATCAGCCATTTTTAAGAAATTAATATTTTTAAACTTAGTGTATATATAGCCAGCTAAGATTCCACCTATTAACCCTCCATGTATAGCAAGTCCGCCACCTCTAAAATTAAGTATTTGAAATAGATTTTGAGCATAATAACTCCAATTAAATATAACATAATATATTCTTGCACATATTAATCCAACAGGAATTGCTATGATAGCTATATTTAATACATCATCTTCTTTAAGCCCAACTCTTTTCGACTCTTTTATTGCTATTAAAGTTCCCAAAATCATGCCACTAGCCATAAGTATTCCATACCACATTATGTCTATCCCAAACAGTGTAAATGCGACTCTATCCATAACTCCACCTCTTTATCTTAATTAAAATATTTCCAAAGCAATACACCATGTTTACAATTAATTGTAATTATACTAAATTATGATAACATATTAATGTTAATTCTACAAAACATATTGATGTTGATTCTACAAATACTTAAAATATATTATACATGCTGTCTCAACAAAATTATGCATAAATTATTTACAAGCAAAGAAATTGGTGTATATTATACACCAATCTCTCTACAAATTTTTATTAATAATATTTAATTTTTACTAACTTAATTTGTATAAGTATATTCAACAAAATCACTTACTACCTAAATAAAACAAGTATCAAAATTAACTATTTGGCCTTTAGCTACTTATTTGTAATATTCAAACGTTCTACTTAGGTTCTACAATAGAAATAACGCAATACTCTTCTTTAAAGTGTTCTTTTAATCTCTCTTCAACTTCCTCAAAAGCAACATCCTTAATAATATCTAAATAATCCAATATATTTATATCTTTAAAGATATAAGATATAAAACTATTTCCTATAAAGTTTATAGAATCAAAACATTTAATAAATGAACCAATTTTTTTCTTTTTAGTTCTTTCAAACTCCTCTTTAGATAATCCTTCTTTTTTAGCTCTTTCTATATATTCAAGAATTATCTCTTTTACTTTTTTAGGTTCCTTAGAATCTCCTGCAATTACGCTAAAAGCATAGTCTACTTGAGATGAAAATCCAGCTCCAAAATTTTCATTTATTAGACCTTGCATATACAAATCTTCATAAAGTTTACTGCCCTTTTTAAATAACATACCTATAAGTATATCAGTTACAATTTCTTTACGTAAAAGTTCTTTTCCTTTTACACCTACATTATTATCTTTAAAACCTATGTTAAACATAGGTATAGATATAGGAAACTTTTCTATAACTTCTTTTTCCTTTACATTTGCTGGTTCTTCAGGATAAAATCTTTCTATATTCTTAGAAAGTTTATCCACATCATAATTGTTTGCTTTTTTAGTTACATCTATTACCTTTTCTACATCCAAATCACCTACAACGAATAAAGCCATATTTCCTGGATTATAGAAAGTATTGTAACACTTATATAGTTCTTCCTTAGTTATCTTATATATACTATCTACTGTACCAGCTATATCAATTCTAGCAGGATAATTTACATACATAGCCTTTAGACAATTAAAATACACATTCCAGTCTGGATCATCATTGTACATTTTTATCTCTTGTGCTATTATACCTTTTTCCTTTTCAACATTTTCATCTGTAAAATAAGGTGTTTGAACATAATCAATTAAGTGCTCTAAACTTTCATAAAAATTTTCCGTAGCTGAAAATAAGTATGCTGTCATTGTAAAGTTAGTAAATGCATTTGCACTTACACCTAATTTAGAAAATTTTTCAAAAGCATCTCCTCCATCAGGTTGTTCAAACATCTTATGTTCTAAAAAATGTGCAATTCCTTCATTTACTCTAATCTTTTTATCTTCTCCTATTGGAATAAATTCTAAGTCATTTGAACCATAATTAGTAGCTAAAATAGCATATTTTTTTGTAAAGCCTCTCTTTGGCATAAAATATACATCTAAGCCATTTTGTAATTTTTCATAATAAACTTCTTCTCTTAATATATCATTAACTATTTTTTCCATAGACATCTCCTCCATTAATTTCTTAAAAAGTATACAGTATCAAGTTCTATATCTTTTACAGCCTCAACTATATCTTTTTTAGTAACTTTCTCTATGCTAGATATTATGTCTTCTACTTCAGAATTTGTCTTTGCCATAGACTGAGAAAAAGCAAAATCAGACATTCCACCTATATTATCTGTTATAGATTTCATAGAGTTAACTAAAGCAAGCTTACTATTTTCTAACTCTTCATCAGATATATCTCCTGCTTTTAAACTTTCTAATTGTTCTTTTATTAATTTTACAGCTTTATCATAATCTTTAGTTTCTATTCCAGATGATATAAGCATAATACTTTTATACTTCTCTATTGAAGAGAAAATATAATAGCATAAGCTTTCCTTTTCTCTTACATTCACAAATAGTTTAGAGTGTGGACCACCACCTAATACATTACTTCCGACCACAAGGGCATAATATTTATCATTATCTACATAATCTACATTTGCTCTATACCCCATAACTAATTTACCTTGAGTTATTTCCATTTTTTCGTCTACTACTTTTACTTCATCTACATGTTTTATGAAATCTTCTTTTGGTATATCTATAATATCTTCTCTTTCGAATTTTAAATTATTACTTATTATATCTACAACCTTATCTTCATCAAAATTACCTTCTACAACTATGTCTATTGGAGATGTTTTAAGTATATTTCTATAATGCTCATATAGCTCTTTTGAAGTTATGTTATCTATTTCATCTTCGTAACCAAACTCACTTATACTGTATCTTTCATTTCCACACATAGCTTCTATACATTTATCTTGTGCATATTCTTTTTTATCATTTATTATTGATTGTATCTTATCTCTTAAATTTTCTTTTTCAATATTTAAATAGTCTTCTTTAAATCCACCATCTACAACAAGTGTATTATTTATTACTTCATTAAAAAATTCTACTACTTCTTCAAATATATTTTCATCTAAATACTTTTCACTTATATTAATTATTTTAAAACTTAGTACTTGACGCTCTCCACGCTTTACAGCATCAGCTCCCATAGACGAACCGTATAAATCATCTAGTTTATTGGATATTGCTCTGGCACTAGGATATTTTTCACTTCCACTTGCTATTATTGATGGTATCAAAGCATTTTTTGTAGTTTCTTTTTTATCCAACAATCTCTGAACATACAAACTTATAAGATTTGATTTAAACTTTTCTGTTTTTATCAAAGTCAAATTAATATTATTACCTAAATTTATTATTTTCTTAGTATTAACCATATGTACCTCCTATTTTTTATTTAAACATCAATTTTAAAATTGAAATTTATTCATTTTTTGATTGTATATACTTATATATAAAAACCTTCTATTTAATTATATCCTTTTTATTATTTTCTAAAAGTAATATTTTTATTTAAATTTAAATATAAAGTTATTTAGAGCAGTCTGCTTTAAAGTCTAGTTTACAAGCTTCATATATATGATGTATAATCAATATGTATGTCTATAATTAAAACAATTTTACAATCCCATAGATTGATTGTTTAAAGTTATATAAAGAATATAAAAAGAATAAGAGAGAGGACGATTAATATGAAATTAGGTATAGTTGGTTTACCAAATGTAGGTAAAAGCACACTATTTAACGCAATAACTCAAGCAGGCGCAGAATCTGCAAATTACCCTTTTTGTACAATAGACCCAAACGTTGGAGTTGTATCTGTTCCAGATGAAAGATTAGATAAACTAAAAGAATTGTACAACTCTGAAAAAATAGTTCCTACTGCTATAGAATTTTGTGACATAGCTGGTTTAGTTAGAGGTGCTTCTAAAGGAGAAGGCTTAGGAAATAAATTTTTATCACATATAAGAGAAGTTGATGCAATCGTACATGTTGTCAGATGTTTTGAAGATGAAAATGTTATACATGTAGATGGTTCTGTTGAACCACTTCGCGATATAGAAACTATAAATTTAGAATTAATTTTCTCTGATATAGAGATTCTTGAAAGAAGAATTCATAAAACTCAAAAAGCCGCTAAAGCTGATAAAACTTTAGTTTCTGAGCTTGATTTGTTAAATTCAATCATGGCTACTTTAGAAAATAGTAAGTGTGTAAGAACTATGCAATTTACAGAAGATGAACAAAGCTTTGTAAATTCATTAGATTTACTTACATCTAAACCTGTAATATACGCTGCAAATGTATCAGAAGATGATTTGGCAGATGATGGAGAAAGTAATAAGTATGTTCAACAAGTTAAAGTATTTGCAGAAACAGAAGATGCTGAAGTTGTTGTTGTATGTGCACAAATAGAAGCAGAAATTTCTGAACTTGATTCTGCTGAAGAAAAGAAAGAATTTTTAGAAACATTAGGGCTTGAACAATCAGGGCTTGATAAACTTATAAAATCATCTTATGCCTTACTTGGTCTAATTTCATTCTTAACAGCTGGTCCAAAAGAAGTCAGAGCATGGACTATAAAGATTGGAAGTAAAGCACCTCAAGCAGGAGGAAAGATACATTCTGACATAGAAAGAGGATTTATCAGGGCTGAAACAATTGCTTTTAATGATTTAGTTGAACATGGTACTATGGCAGCTGCAAAAGAAAAAGGATTAGTTAAATTAGAAGGTAAAGAATACATAGTTAAAGATGGAGACGTAATATTATTTAGATTTAATGTTTAAAATGCTTATTTATCTACAATCTTAACTATTGTATTACAATAAAAAAATTAGAATAATAGAAACTTCTATTATATTATAATAGCTATTTAGATTTTATAAAAAAGAGAGTTTTTCTAAATGATTTTTGAAAATCATAATAGAAGCTCTCTTTTTTAATTAAAGGTTTGTGGTTTTTAAAAACTATATAGTATTCCCACAGAAATTATGATTGTCAACAATGACAGTACTTTACTGTAATCCCAAATACGCTTTCCACCAAAACAAGCTTTCTTTCATCATTTACCATTTCCCTAATTGTTATATTACTCAAAAATTTTCCTCCCTTAAGTACTTACATAATTGCTGATATTCTTATATTCACAAACTGCTACACTCAAATTAAAAACTTCTAGTCATGGAAAAATTATATCTCTTTTAGAAAATATTATATGCTCCATATAATGTAAAGTAATACTCTAAACCTAATTCATATTTTTATACCAAAGTATTTTTACATAAATAAAGTGAACTTTGACTATACAAAGTTCACTCTTCTTACAAATCTTTATTTCATTTTGTACTAAGTTTTTTAATTTGTACTCATACCTTCAATATCATTCCTATTTAATATCAACTTTTCGTATTCTTCTATTGGCATTGGTTTTGCAAATAAAAATCCTTGAGCCATATCACATCCTATAAATCTTAAAAACTCTGCTTGCTCTAAGGTTTCAACTCCCTCTGAAACAACTTTTATATCAAGTTGCTTTGCCATCTGAACAATGCTTGAAACCACAATTTGACTCTTTTTTGTATCTTCTACTGTTATAAAAAACTGTCTATCTAATTTCAATACATCAATTGGCATATCTTTAAGCATATTTAAAGAAGAATACCCTGAGCCAAAGTCATCCATAGATATTTTAAATCCTACAGATTTTAAATTCTGCATTATTTTAAATAACATTTTTGTATTATCAAATATTGCACTCTCTGTTAGTTCAATTTCAATTAAATTTGGTTCAATATCATATTCTTTTGCAATGTTTTCAAACTTTTCTATAAAGTCTGGATTTTCAAGATGTACTCTTGATAAATTTACTGATATAGGAAATCTAGGTAAGCCTTCATTTTCCCAACGTTTAAAATTTTTACAAACTTGAATAAATACAAACATATCTAATTCTGTTATAAAACCATTCTTTTCAAAAATAGGAATAAACACGCCTGGACTTATTAATCCCTTTTTTGGATGTTGCCAACGTACAAGAGCTTCAGAACCTACTATTTTACCTGTTGATAATTCAATTTTAGGTTGCAAATATACCTTAAATTGTTCATTTTTTAAAGCATCGTGCATCTCTTGCTCAATATCACGTTCTTCTATAAGAGTTTCCTTTAAATTCTCAGCATAAATTTCATACACTTTTAAGTATTTTCTTTTTACTGTAGTCTTTGCAATCATAGCCTTATCAAGACAAGTAGATATATTTGTTTCTCCATCTTCAATAAAATACACTCCTATAGATGGTATCAGATTAAGTTCTACATCTAAGCTAGTTTTTATCATAGATAATTTTTTACGCATAATTTCACATATTTCTATAACTGATTCTTTATCCTTCTTTTTTTCAAATATTATAGCAAAATTATCATTTGAAATTCTTGAAAATACAGACTCTTCTTTAAACATATTTTCAATCATCTCTGCAATTTTTCTTAATACTCTATCTCCCTCTTCATATCCAAATCTATCATTTACTAACTTAAATTTATCTATATCAAAATAAATTAAAACTAGATTTTTTTTCTCATGAGTGGATAAAAATTTACCACCTTCCAGATTAAATTTATTTGAATTTCCAATTCCTGTAATACTGTCTTTAAACGCAAATTCTTCTAACCTTTCCTTACTCTTTTTTTGCATAATCAAGATATAAATTATTAATGATGTAAATATCACAATTAAAACTATACATGCTGATAGTGTAAGTTTTATAATAGCATATGATTTTTCAGATACAGCAGTTCTAGGAACTTCAGAAAAAAGATACCAATCATTAATTCCTATTGGAGCATAACTTAAATAATATCCTTTTCCAGACATATTATAACTTAATGAACCTGATTTAGAATTTTTTATATTTAACTTCATATCATTAAGAGTAGATTTTGATAAGGCATTACTTTTATTTATATATGAAAATAAATTTTCCATATTAGAGTTTGCGTTTTTGCTACTTGGATTTAAAACAATATCACCATTACTATTAGCTATATAAGAATATCCTTTTCCATTAAAAGTTGGTACAGAGAGTATCTTTTCATATAACTTTGTACTATGTGTAGCAAATATAACACCAATAATCTTGTTCCCCTTATAAATTGGTACAGAGTACACATTAATGTCTTTATGATCTTTTATTACATCTTTTAACTTACCTGTTATGACTACTTCTCCTTGCATTGACTTGGAAAAATAATCTCTCTTAGAAAAATCTTCTACATAACCATCTGTAGTATATGCCATACCATCTGGTAGAATAACACCCATTCTTTTAAATGAACTATTTACAGATTCTCTTTTAAGTATTGAAATAATATTGTCCAATTCAAAAGATTTTTCTCCTTCAATACATATTGAAATTGATTGTAACAATTTTATATCGCCATTAATTTGTTTTTTTAACACATTGACACTTTGATTTGCTATTTCTGAAAGATATTGATTCGTTTCCTCACCTAGTGTATTATTCAACTTTGAACCATAAATCAAACAGGAAATTGTAACTACTAAGATACTTATGATAGCAATTATGGACAAACCCTGCCTATTATTTTTTGCATCACCCAACATCACGCTTCCTGCCTTTCTGGAATCTATATGTATACAATTATTATTTTATATCAATTATTCTAACAATTTTGCGACAATACTTATTTTTCCATATTTACTGTAATTATACAAAATTATCAACTTTATTACAATAAAAAATTAATTAATATAGATAATACAATTTTAATAAATTATATTATCTATATTAAAGGTTACTAACATAATTTGTATTAATGTACACTACATAAAAAGAATATAATATCAAAATAATTTTGATATTATATTCTTAAAATATATATTTTATTAAATTTTCACCTTACATTTTACTTAAACATTCATTGGCAATCTCTTTATCATCAAAATGATGCTTAACCTTACCTATTATTTGGTAATTTTCATGCCCTTTACCTGTTATAATTACAACATCATCTTTCTTTGCCATACTTATAGCTTCTTCTATAGCTTGCTTTCTATCAGCAACAACATGATAATTTTTCTTTTCCTTATCTATTCCTTCAAGTATATCCTTTATTATTGCTTCTGGTTCTTCAGTTCTTGGATTATCAGAAGTTACAATACATATATCAGAATATTTTTGTCCAATAGCACCCATTAAAGGTCTCTTTTCAGTATCTCTATCTCCACCACATCCAAATACAGAAATTATTTTTCCTTCTGCAAATTGTTGTGTTGTCTTTAATACATTCTCAAGTGCGTCAGGAGTATGAGCATAATCAACAATTACACTTATACCTTTATCGTTTGGTACAGTTTCAAATCTTCCTGATACTCCATTAGAAAGTCTAAGACCTTCTTTATATACTGGTTTAGGTATGCCAAGTACATAACAAGCAGCTATAACAGCTAAAGTATTATATACTGTAAACATTCCTGGAACTGGTATAAATATAACTTCTTCATAAGAAGGAGTTATTAATCTATAAGATACACCATCTGAATCTGATTTTATATCTCTAGCCATAAAATCAGCATTAGTTTCAACTCCATATGTGTAACAAGGAACATCTATATCTTTTATATTTTCGTATATCTTTTTACCACCATCATCATCTATATTTATTATGTTTGCCATAGTAGTCTTAAAAAACAATTTTTCTTTAGCTTTTCTATAGTCTTCTAAATCTTTGTGAAAATCTAAATGGTCTGGTGTTAAGTTTGTGAATATTCCTAGTTTAAAGTCTGTTTCATCAACTCTATTTAGTGCTAATGAGTGTGATGAAACTTCCATAGCACAGTAATCACATCCATTATTTAACATATTATTAAAATGATATTGTAAATCTATACTTTCTGGAGTTGTTGAATTAGAAATAATGTCTTTTTCACCATCAAATATTTTTATAGTACCAATAAGACCAACTTTATTTTTATTCAAAGTTAATATTTCATTTAGTATAGTAGTTATACTAGTTTTTCCGTTAGTACCTGTAACTCCTATAACATTAAATTTTTGTGATGGATGATTATAAAAATTGTCAGCTATCTTTGCCATATCTTCTCTTGTATTTTTTACTTTTATAAACGTATACCCTTTTATGTCTACATCTTCTTCAACAATAAAAGCTTTTGCTCCTTTGTTTATAGCATCTTTTACATATTTATGACCATCTGACACAAATCCTTTTATACATACAAATAATGTACCTTCTGTAACCTTTCTTGAATCATATTGTACACTATTAATATCTATATTTAATTCACCTTTGACACTGATTATATCCAACCCCTGTATAATATCATTTAATTTCATAAATGCTTTCCTCCCTTTAAACTCTTTTTGCTAAAATTACACTTCATGTAATATTATATTAAGAATTTTTTACTATGTGAATGGTTAAAAATGCTTGAAATATTGTAAAAAATGCTCTATAATTCTCTATAATATAATCTAAGAGAGGTCTTTTATGAAAATTACAGACAATAAAATTGGATACTTAAATGATAATTTTAAAATATTTAGTATCCGAGATAAAAAAGACATAGAATTTGAATACCATAATCACGATTTTAATAAGATAATTATATTTATAGATGGAAATGTAACTTATTTTGTTGAAGGAATTCCATATAAACTAAAACCTTGGGACATACTTTTTATTAGTAGTAATGAAATTCACAAACCAGTTATAGATTCAAATGTATTTTATGAAAGAATTGCAATATGGATTAGCCCAGAATTTATGAAAAAAAACAGTGATAATACTAGTGATTTAGAAAAATGTTTTAAGACAGCCACAGAAAATAAATGTAATCTATTGCGTTTAAAGATACATGACATTGAATCACTCAAACTTTTTATTGAGCAAATAAATATTTCTGAATCTAGTAATGAATTTGGAAATGAAATACTGAGAAATACCTTGTTCATACAGCTTATGATATTTTTAAATAGAATTTTCTTAAAAAACGAGAACATAGAATCTGTAGAAGATGTATTTTACGATGAAACTATAAAAAAAATATTAAACTATATAAACTTAAATATAGAGAATAAACTTTCTATAGACTGCATTGCATCTGAATTTTTTATAAGCAAATATTATCTCATGAGAAGATTTAAATCTCATACTGGAACATCCATACACAATTATATAATTCAAAAAAGACTGATTTTAGCTAAATCATTAATAACCAATGGACATCTTATGAGTGAAGTTTGTAGTAAATGTGGATTTAATGATTATTCTAGCTTTGTAAGGGCATTTAAAAAGTATTATGGTGTATCTCCTAAAAACTATCTAAACAATAAAAGCCCTTTAGATAGTAATTTGTTAGATGAATAAATAATTATTATAGATTTTATTTCAAGAAAAATTAGAGGTATTAGTAAAATAGATATACTAGTACCTCTAATTGTTTGAAATATAAATCATATATTTTTATTAATTAAACTAAAATATATAAATTAAAATTATGCTTATATAATTACTAAAACTCATACAAGTTTTAAGTATATATACTGATGTGTCTATCCTATTTTTTCAATACTCTCTTTTAATATACTTACACGATTACTTTCTTTTGCTGTGACTTTTCCCTTTTTAATGTTTAGTTTTTGATTTTGTTCTAAATTAGTAAATACTACTGGGCTTATTGTTGATAAACCATTTTTTTCAATATATTCTAAGTCCATATTAACCAGTTTATCACCCGATTTAACTTCATCTCCTACATTTACAAATACATCAAACCCATTTCCTTCTAAGTTTACAGTCTCTATACCTAAATGTATAAGTATTTCTACTCCAGTTTTTTTAGATTTGATTATTATTGCATGTTTAGTTGGAAATACAACTCCAATAGTTCCATCTACTGGTGAATAAATTAATCCATCATCAGATTTAATTGCAAAACCATCGCCCATTAATTTACTTGAAAATACAGAGTCTGGAACTTCTTCTATACCTAAGATTTCTCCATTTGTCAATGAATAAATTTCTTCTTCCACCAAAGTATTACCTATATTAGTGTTTTCTGTGTTATTATTTTTTTCCATTTTCTTTTTATCTATATTTTTAATATCAGTATTTTCAATCTTTACTTTTCCCTCTATTATATCTTTTATATTAGATTTTATTGCATCTGATTTTGGACCAAATATAGCTTGGACATTGTTTCCAATAACCATTACACCTGCTGCTCCAAGTGATTTCAACTTTTCTTTATCCACTTTATCTATATCATTTACAACTAATCTAAGTCTTGTTATACAAGCATCTAAACTTTTTAAATTCTCTTTATTTCCTAAAGCTATTAGTATTTCTGATGCTAACTCATCTTTTGAAATCTCACTAATCTCCACATTAGACTCTGATTCATCTTCTCTTCCTGGCGTCTTTAGGTTAAACTTTCTTATCATAAATCTAAACACACTATAATATAATACTGCAAATCCAATACCTACTAAAATAGCTAGATACCATGGAGTTCTATTAGGAAGTACACCAAATAGTAAGAAATCTATTAATCCGCCTGAAAATGTGAATCCGATTTTAACTCCTAATAGTTGCATTACTGCATATGATAAACCTGAAAATAAACAATGTACTACAAATAATGCTGGTGCAACAAATAAAAATGCAAACTCTATTGGTTCAGTTATTCCTGTTAAAAAAGATGTAAGTGCTGCTGATGCCATTATTCCTGCTACAAATTTTCTCTTTTCTGGCTTTGCTTCATGTACCATAGCAAGTGCTGCTGCTGGAAGACCAAACATCATAAACGGAAACGCACCTGTCATAAAAGTACCTGCTGTGAAATTTACTCCATCTTTAAGTTGAGCAAAGAATATCTTTTGGTCACCCATTACAAGTTCACCTGCTTTGTTTACATATTCTCCAAATTGATACCAGAATGGATTATGGAAAACATGATGTAAACCAAATGGTATTAATAACCTTTCTAAAGACCCTTCCATAAATGCTGCTAATGTTTGATTTGCTTCTATAACATTTTTTGAAAAACTAAGTAATCCTTCTTGTATTGGTGGCCAAATAAATGATAATATAATTCCTATTACTATTGCTGTTAATGATGTAACAATAGGCACAAATCTTTTACCTGCAAAAAAACCTAAATATTGAGGTAGTTCAATTTTATAAAATTTTTTATAAAGATAAGCAGCCACTATGCCTATTATAATACCACCAAATACACCTGTTTGAATTGTTGGTATTCCAACAATACTTGCATACATAGAGTTATCTATCATATCTTCCGTGACACCTGCCATAACACCCATAGACGTATTAAGGATTAAAAAACCTACTATAGCTGCCAATGCTGCTACACCTTCGCCTTCGGTTAGACCCACGGCTACACCAACTGCAAATATAAGTGGCAAGTTATTGAATATGATTTGCCCTGAACTTTCCATTATACTTATTATGAGTTGGAATGTAGGATTTGCTAGTGCTGGAAAATGAGCAAGTAACGCATCTCCTGCTAAAGCATTACTTACACCAAGCAATATACCTGCTGCTGGAAGTAATGCAACTGGTAACATTAAAGATTTTCCTACTTTTTGTAAAACACCAAATATTTTTTTCATTTACTTCTCTCTCCTTATTATTTTATATTTTTTAAATAAAAAAGACTTAAGTTTATAAAAAATTACACTAGTAACTTTAATCCTAAAAATAAACCTCATGTTAATATAAATAAACCTATATCAACCTAATTTTAGAATTAAAAATAAACTGTTATAATTTTCTTATAAACCTAAGTCTTGCCTGCATTATCAGTAACAATCTTAATGTTTTAAAATTATTATATTGCTATTAAATTTTACATAATATCTTAAACACCGATATTGAATTTATATTTATTTAGTATGTTTATCATGAATTCAACACAGATATGACTCTTTTAATATGTAGTGTTAAATATAATAATTCATCTTGACTTACATAGTACTCATAGTTTTTCTCTACATGTGTCTTTATTTTATATGCACAATTATAGTCTTTTTCATACTTTATCTTGATTATATCTACAATATCATTATTAGTATCATTGAGTTCCTCTCTTTTTACTAATCTATTTGCAAAAAATTTTAAGTGTGTAAGAAGTCTATCATAATTTATATCATCTTCTTTAAACTCAACTCTATAATAATATCTTATAATATTTAGTATGTCTTTTACAATTTTAGTAATTAACAGGGATTCCTTTGAACTGCCTTTATAATTTGAATTTACTATGTGCATAGCTATAAATCCTGCCTCATCTAAAGGAAACTCTACATTAAATTCTTTATTTATATAATCTACAGCCCATTTTCCAATCTCGTATTCTTTTTTGTGAATTCTTTTTATTTCATGTAGTAAATCATTTTTTATATTTATATTTTCATGATATCTTTTAATTGCAAATGCAATATGGTCAGTAAGTGCTACATATATGTACTCATAAAGTTCAGTATTTAAAATGCCTTCTGCATGAGCAATTACCTCTGTACTCACTTCAAAAAACTTCTCATCAACCTGGCTTGCTAATTTTCCAATTTTATCTATAAAACTTTCATCTTGTGTTACAAAGGTTCTTTCAATTTTACTTTTATCTACTTCTTGACCTTTCTTTTTTTGAAATCCTATTCCACATCCTGTTAGTATTAATTCTTTTTTTTGGTTTTCATCTAAAACTAACACAACATTATTATTGTAAATTTGTTGAATAATCATAATCAATATCTCTCCCAAAATACAATTTCCCTTATTCATAAAAAAACACCTAAATTAAGATACAATTCACCTGTATATCCTAACTTAGGTATTGCCTGCTTCCCAGTAACAATCCAATTTGTTAACGCTCATAAATATTGTATTCAATTTATAGCTTTATTCTATTATAAATGGATATCTATGTCAAGCAATTATTGAAAACTGTTTCCTATTTTTTAGTACCAATAAAATTTAAATCCTATACAGTTTATTTTTTTCATTCTATCATCATCATTTCATCATAGAGAATATTTTCCAATAGTTCTTTAGCTACGTCTCTTGATATTTGTTTGTTTTCAACTAGTTGTTGAATACTATCTCTTTCACTTTGTATTGCCATTAATCTATAGTATACTACTTTTGCTTCAAATTTCTCATCATTATGAATTTTTCTAGTTAGCCAATTTAGATAACGATTATAAAATCTAATTACTATTAATGATTCATGCCTATTATCTTCATTAATATTTTTATTTATAAATGATATAGCTGTCTTTGTAGAAAGTGCATATGCATGGTGAAACTCTTTAATTAGTTCCTTATTTTCAGATATTATTTTTGTAATCTTTTCTTTTACTTCTGTTTTTACCTTTCTATCTATAATCCACATACTTATTTTTAATTTTACAATCTTAAATATTGATTTTTGGACAGATTTTCTCGATTTTGTAATATAAAATCTATATAACTCAAATGCTCTACCAGAAATTTTTCCATCATTCAATAATTTATGAACAGCTATTAAGCCTTGATTATCTGCCTCTGCAATCATCATATTTATAATTTTGTTATCTGGAATATTTAATATACCCTTTTCTAAATCTACTAGCTGCTCATTTAAATCATGTATTACTGGCTGTACCTCTTGCGCTTTTTCATTGCTAAGTTTTAAAATAGCTTCTTTTAAAATTAATTTATATGCCTCTCTATCAGACAATAAGTCTTCTGACTTTTGTACATTCTTTTTTAATAGTACTGGCAATAAAACTGTTGCGAGTAATAAACTTATAAGTATGACTTCTGATGATATAAACAAAACAATATCTCTCATTGGAAACATATCTTTATTGTCTAGGTAAAATGGTATAGATAGAGCAGTTGCAAGTGTAAATGTACCATGAACACCACAAGTAGCAACTATTAATGAATATTTCCATCTAGAAGTATCATCTTTTTCAAATTCTTCATTCTTAAATCCTAAAAAACCTGTAAAGAAATTATTTAAAGGATTTTTCTTGATTTTTATAAAAGAACTGTGCCATAAATACACCCATATAAATCTTATAATAAATAATATAACTACAATTAAAATAGCAATAAAAGTTAAATTTAATGCTATATCTTCGTTGTTAGTGATAATTCCTTGATATATACCTGGCAACAAAAAACCAAGTAATGTAAAGACAAACCCATTCAGTACATACTCCAAAACATACCATGTATTATCTGATATTATTCTCAATTTAGTTGTTGTATTTTGTAAATGTTCTTTTTCGATTCCATGGGCTATACCTGCCATTACAACTGCTAAAATTCCAGATACCCCTAGCTCTTCTGACACAAAATACACAAAAAGTGGAGTCATTATCTGTATGACTATTACCATTTGTATTTCTTCTAAATTCCACTTGTGCAAATTAAGTCTTATTTTTATAATTATATATCCTAAAATACTTCCTACTATTATTCCTCCAAATGCAGTAATCAAAAATTGAATACTTGCTTCTTTTATTGAAAAAAAGCCTGTAACGGTAGCAAGTACTGCAACTTTAAATGCCACTACTCCTGCAGCATCATTTAATAGCGATTCTCCTTCAAGTATATTCATCATATTTTTAGGAAAATCTAAACCTTGTGTAATTGATTTTACTGCTACTAAATCAGTTGGAGATATTACTGCTGCCAAAGCGAATGAAACTGATAGTGGCATTTCAGGAATAAGAAAATGTATAAAAATCCCACCTGCAAATACTGTTGTTAAAACCAGTCCAAATGCAAGAAGTAAAATTGGTCTTCTAAGTTCTAATAATTCTCTTCTTGATACATTTTGACCTTCACTAAATAATAGTGGAGCTATGACACATATTACGAATATATCTGGACTAAACGAAAAGGAAAATTTAAATGGTAAAATAGACAATAAAACACCTAATACAATTTGATAAATTGCAAGAGGAATATTGCTCCATTTTTTACTAAGTATAGTTGAAATTATTGTACAGACCAACAAACCTAATAAAGTTACTAAAATTGACATAGCTACCTCTCTTTTCAATATATAATTTATAGATTAGACTTATATATTAACTATCTTAATATTGATAGTATTACACTTTACATGTAATTATAAAATATTTACTTTAATCTATTATTCTTATTATATACGCCAAATTTAGTTTTGAAAACCTCTATACTAAGTGACATGCAACCATATGATTTTTTGAGATTTCCTTTAAAGCTGGTACTTATATTTTACATATTTCCTTACAATAAGGACATCTTGTATGGAACTTACATCCAGATGGTGGGTTTGTTGGAGATGGAATATCTCTCTATGATACTACTACTAAACTTCAAGAACCTAGGTTAAAACATATTTTTGGTACAGATGAACTAGGAAGAGATTACTTTGCTAGAACACTTTATGGAGGACGAATTTCACTTAGTGTTGGTATCTTATCAATGCTTATTTCTATAGTATTTGGTACTACTATAGGTGTTATTAGTGGCTATATTGGTGGGAAACTAGACCAGTTATTGATGAGATTAGTGGACATGCTTATGAGTATTCCAAGTTTTTTAGTTTTAATTGTATTAAATACTTATCTAGCTCCTAAGGCTTCTATAAAGAAACTATCACAGTTGCTGGTTCATTAAATATTGCAAATGCTATCTTAACTGAATCTGCACTTAGTTTTTTAGGACTTGGTATACAGTTACCTCTTGCATCATGGGGTAACATGTTTCAAGATGCTCAAAGACATATTTTTGATAAGTTATATTTAGCTGTATTTCCTGGCTTACTTATCTTCTTAACAGTTATGAGTTTAACTATAATAAGTAAAAAGTTCTCTAATAACACTTGATAATATCAATACTTTAAAATAAAAATACAAAATATTTTACAGTGAGTGTATAAATACACTCACTGCTTTTTATATATTTCAAAATAAAAATTTTATATATTATAGAATTTAATGAAGTTATATATTAAGTAACTTTAATAACCTTCTAAATTATTTATATATTATATAAAATTTATTTTCCCTTAATTAATATGTAGTTGAAAAACTAATAGTTTATTGTAATTGAACTTAATTATTTTATCTATGATTTGTTATTAAAATAACAAATCATAGATTCTTTTTACTAAAGAAATCTATAATAAATTTAAATACATGTTCATCTACATGACTATAGCGCTCTTTTTTAGGTCTACATAACACAACCTTCCATGTGATAGGGTCATTAAATGGTTTTTCTATAATTTGACTATTTTCAAAAAAATCGTGTACTGGTGATGGTAAAATAGTTATAAAGTCAGAATTTGTAGTTGACAACAACAAGAAATCCCAAGAACCAGACATAATATACCTCTTAAGTTTAACTTTTTCATCAGTAAATTTTTGCATTAATTTATGATGTATCATAAATGTAGGATTAAATATTGCAAGCAGTTCTTCATTTAAATCATTCCAATCTATTTTATTTTTCTTTGCGAGATGATGATTTATATTTAAAAATGCTGTAAGTTCGTCTTCTTGAAGTACATGTTCTGTTACTACACCCCTATCAATTTTATGTGGATGTAAAAGAACTGCATAATCTAATTCCTGCAAAATAAGCATTCTACTTAAATCGTATGCCCCCTTCTCTACTATATCAAATTCTATGTCTGGATTGTTTGCAACTAATTGTGCAACTACATCAGAAAAAGCTATTCCAAGTATAAGTGGTGGTATTCCTATTCTAACTTTCCCTTTAAACTGAACAGAATCTTCTCGCAAATCCTCCATCATATTTTTATATTCATTTATAATATTTTCTGCATTTACATAAAATCTTTCTCCTGCTGGAGTTAAGCCATTTAACCTGCCTTTATATCTCTCAAATAAATACACATTTTCATTTTCTTCAAAGGTTTTTATAATTTGACTTAAGGCTGGCTGAGATATGTGAAGAGTTTTTGATGCAATTGATAAATTAAAACCAGATTTCACTATTTCAACAAAATATTTTAACTGTTTTATATCCATTTCAAACCACCTTTCTTACAAGTATAGTTGATATTAATATTTTTTCTTATAAGAACATTTTATAAGAAAAGCGAAATAATTTCATTAATATTTTAACAAAATATTCCTATATATATATTCTAAATTTTTATCCTATAAATTTTCCTTATATGTTGTATAAAAAATTAGACTTAGACAAAACACATTTTTAGCCGTAATCTATAGTTAGAAAGAGGAAAACCTAAGGCATTAGGAATAAAAATAATTAAACTACTTAAAAACAAGTTTGTATTATAAGTAATTTATTATAGTGTTCTTCAAAGTTTTTTATTCAGAAAATTTCAAATAATCATTCAAGGAGGAACTATTAAATATGAAAGATGTAGTAATTGTATCATCAGTAAGAACACCTATAGGAAACTTTGGTGGCGTATTTAAAAATACTTCTGCTGTTCAACTTGGAGTTGTAGCTGTTAAGGAAGCTATATCACGTATAAAACTTGATTTATCTGAGATAGATGAAGTGATAATTGGAAATGTTCTACAAGCAGGTCTTGGACAAAATGTTGCTAGGCAAATTGCCATAAACTCAGGTATACCAAGTTCTGTACCAAGTTACACAGTAAATAAATTATGTGGCTCAGGACTTAAAAGCATTCAACTAGCAGCTCAATCAATTATAGCTGGTGAAAATGATGTAGTAATTGCAGGTGGTACTGAAAATATGAGTCAATCACCTTACATTATTCCTACTGCTCGTTTTGGTAGTAAAATGGGCAATGTTACTATGGTAGATAGTATGCTAACAGATGGTCTTATAGATGCTTTCAATCAATATCATATGGGAATTACTGCCGAAAATGTTGCTGATAAATTTGGAATTACAAGGGAAATGCAAGATAAAATAGCACTAGAAAGCCAAAATAAAGCTGAAGAAGCTATAAAAAACAATCGTTTTAAAGACGAAATTGTTCCAGTAGAAGCTGCGATAAATCATAGAGAAATTAAAACTATTGATACAGACGAATATCCTAAATTAAGCATGACATCTGAAATACTATCCAAGCTTAAACCTGCCTTTAAAAAAGATGGTACTGTAACAGCTGGAAATGCATCAGGAATTAATGATGGTGCAGCAATGATGATACTAATGAGTCAACAAAAAGCAGATGAACTTGGGCTTAAGCCGCTTGCTACAATAAAATCATATGCATCATCTGGTGTAGAACCTGAAATAATGGGAACTGGTCCAATTCCTGCAACTAAAAAAGCACTAGAAAAAGTGGGTCTTAATATTAACGATATAGACTTGATAGAGGCGAATGAAGCATTTGCAGCACAAGCACTTGCAGTTAAAAATGAACTTCAAATAGATTCGTCTAAACTAAATGTAAATGGTGGTGCAATAGCACTAGGACATCCAATAGGAGCAAGTGGAGCTAGAGTACTTGTAACCCTTATTTATGAAATGCAAAAACGTAAAGTAGAAACTGGCCTTGCAACACTTTGTATTGGTGGTGGTCAAGGAATAGCGATGATAGTTTCACGATAGGAGGAAATATGAATAAAATAGTTAGCATTGATGAGGCTCTATCTCACATCAAAGATGGAGATACAGTAATGGTTGGTGGATTCATGGCCAATGGTTCCCCAGAAAATTTAATTGATTATTTATGTGATAAAGGTATAAAAGATTTAACATTAGTTTGTAATGATACTGGTTTTATTGACAAGGGTGTTGGAAAGATGGTTGTTAATAAGCAGTTCAAAAAGATAATTGCCTCTCACATAGGATTAAACAAAGAAACAGGAAGACAGATGAATGATAATGAAACATGTGTCGAATTAGTTCCTCAAGGAACTCTTGCTGAACAAATTCGTGCAGCTGGTTATGGCTTAGGTGGAATACTAACACCAACTGGCATTGGTACTCTTATAGAAGAAGGAAAGCAAAAGATTGTTGTCGATAGTAAAGAATATCTTCTTGAAAAACCAATTCATGCTGATGTTGCTCTTTTATTTGCTTCAAAGGTAGATAAAGCAGGTAACTTAGTTTACAAAGGTTCTATGAATAACTTTAATAATTTAATGGCTTCAGCTGCTAATATTACAATAGTCGAGGCAGGCGAAATTGTTGAAATAGGTGATATCGACCCAAATGAAGTTACTACACCAGGTATTTTTGTGAATTACATCGTTGAAGGAGGTAATTTATAATGGATAAATTAGAAATACAAGAATATATTGCAAACAGAGTCTCTAAGGAATTAAAGGATGGAGCTGTTGTAAACCTTGGTATAGGCTTACCAACCAAAGTAGCCAATTATATTCCAGATGAGGTAAACGTTATTTTACAATCTGAAAATGGATTTCTAGGTCTAGGACCAGCTGAAAGTGGAAATTCAAGTGATGAAACTATTGTAAATGCTGGTGGTCAGCCAGTTACTATCCTTCCTGGAGGTTGTTTTTTCGATAGTGCCACTTCTTTTGGAATAATTAGAGGAGGTCATGTAGATATAACTGTTCTTGGAGCACTCCAAGTTGACAAATATGGTAACATAGCAAATTATATGATTCCAGGTAAAATGGTTCCTGGGATGGGTGGAGCTATGGATTTAGTAACTGGAGCAAAAAAAGTCATTGTAGCAATGGAACACACTTCAAAAGGTTCAGCAAAAATATTAAATAACTGTACTCTCCCACTTACTGCAACCAATGCTGTAGATTTAATTGTAACTGAGATGGGAGTTATAGAAGTAACTACAGATGGACTCCTTCTTATAGAAATAAATCCTATCTTCACATTAGACGAAGTTCTTTCTGCTACTGAAGCACCTTTAATATTGTCAGATTCATTAAATAAAGAGGCATCGATTATTTAAAATTAATCAAAATTACATCAGAAAATAAATTTAAAAGATGTAAAATATTAATACAAAAAATTAATATAAAAATAAAATTAAATTGGAGGAAATAAAAATGGTTAAAGACAAAGTTGTATTCGTAACAGGAGCTGCAAGTGGAATAGGTAAACAAATAGCTGAATCATTCTTGAAGAATGGTTCTAAGGTAGTATTCTCTGATATAAATCAAGAAGCACTAGATAAAGTTACATCAGAATTACAAAAAGAAGGTTATGATTGTGCAAATGTAAAGTGTGATGTAACTAAAGAAGAAGAAATTAACCATGCAATAGATAAAACTATAGAAAAATATGGAAGATTAGACATACTAATAAATAATGCTGGTCTTCAACATGTTGCTATGATAGAAGATTTCCCAACTGATAAATTTGAATTTATGATAAAAATAATGTTAACAGCACCTTTTATAGCTACTAAAAAAGTATTCCCTATAATGAAAAAACAAGGATTTGGTCGTATAATAAACATGGCTTCAATCAATGGTGTAATTGGATTTGCTGGTAAAGCTGCTTACAATTCAGCTAAACATGGACTTATAGGTCTAACAAAAGTTGCTGCACTTGAAGCTGCTGACTCAGGTATAACAGTTAATGCTATATGCCCTGGATATGTAGATACTCCACTTGTTAGAGGTCAATTTAATGACCTATCAAAAACTCGTAATGTACCACTAGAAAATGTATTAGAAGAAGTTCTATATCCACTTGTACCTCAAAAACGTCTACTAGATGTTCAAGAAATTGCTGATTATGCGATGTTCTTAGCTAGTGATAAGGCTAAAGGAATTACAGGACAAGCTTGCCTACTAGATGGAGGATATACTGCACAGTAGTTATTACATATTTAGGACTTGAGGAATTTATTCTTCAGGTCCTTCTACTAAGGAGGGATATTTATGAGTATTATCGCACCAATTGGTATAATTATTGGTATTATAGCTATTATATATTTTTCAGTTAAAGAAATTCATATAACTATAGCTGCTCCAATAGCAACTTTGATAGTTGTTCTCTTAAATAAAATGGATGTCGTGACATCAATGCTGGGTGCTGACAAAAATAATTATATGGGAGCACTTGGAAACTATATAATGAGTTACTTTGCAATATTCTTGTTAGGTTCTATACTTGCCAAGTTTATGGAGGAAAGTGGAGCTACTGTATCTATAGCTGATTTTATTCTAAATAAATTTGGTTCTAATCACCCTTATAGAGTTTTAGTTGCTATATTTATAGTAAGTTTTATATTAACATATGGTGGAATAAGTTTATTTGTAGTTATGTTTGCAGTTATTCCACTTGCAAGAACTCTATTTAAAAAACTTGATATTTCTTGGAATCTTATTCAGATACCTCTTTGGCTTGGAATTGCAACAATTACTATGACTATGATTCCTGGTACACCAGCTATTCAAAATGTTATTCCTATTCAGTACTTAAACACATCTCTTACTGCAGCAGCTATACCAAGTATTGCAGGAAGTATAGGTTGTGCTGTATTTGGTCTGGTATACATGAAATATACTTTAAACAAGAGTCTTAGGAAAGGAGAAACTTATGCAACTTACACTTCAGATGTAGAAGAAGAATCTTTAGATAGAGAGTTACCAGGATTTTTTGCAAGTATTTTTCCTCTATTGTCACTTGTAGTCATAGCAATATCTGGAAGTACTTTTGGTTCAGAGTTTATGAAAAAAAATGTAATTTACATAGCTTTAATAGTTGCAATTGTTTTATCTGCTTTTCTATTCCGTAAATTTTTATCATCAAAAATACAAACATTGAGTATTGGTGCTAGTGGTTCTATAGGACCTATTTTTGCAACATCTTCTGCTGTTGCATTTGGAGCTGTAATAATGGCTGCACCAGGCTTTGATATATTCAGTAAACTTATCATGTCAATACCAGGTAGTCCACTTATAAGTCTTACTGTTTTAACTTCAACAATGTCCGCAATAACAGGCTCCTCTTCTGGGGCTTTGGGAATAGTAATGCCGAACTTTGCAGATTATTATCTAAGTACTGGTATGAACCCAGAGTTAATCCATCGTGTTGCTACAATTGCTTCAAATATATTAACAATAGTACCTCAAAGTGGTGTGTTTCTTACATTCTTGAGTTTATCTAAATTAACACATAAAACTGGTTTTAAAGAAACTTTTATTGTGGTTGCAGTTGGTTCATTAATAGCAGAAATCATTGTAATTACATTAGGATTACTAATGTATTAAACTAAATCAAACTACAATTTATTATATAAAAAGTCATCTATTTATTATAGATGGCTTTTCTATTTTCAAGAATCTAATTAAAGATACTTTTTTTACTGATTTTCAAAGTATATATTAAATAAATATCACTAACTATAAAAAAAATTTACCACAACCAGAATTTTACATCATAGAATTATTATAAAAACACTATTTCTTCTAAAGCAGTTATGCCATACTATGCAGATTAATGATGAAAATTATCAAACATCATAAAATATACCTATTTATTCCAGTTATATTTTATTTACATATCTTTACAGTAAAAAAACACTTGATTCTATGTTAGTATAAATGCACGGGTACCCCCTACACTAAAGGTTACAATTTAGTAACATTTTTAGAATTTTTAGATTGAGAGGTGTTTATAATGAGAAAAAATATACCAACAAAATTAAAAACTATACTAGCTTTAGGAGTGTTAACCTTAGCAACAGCTTCCAGTGCTGTTACTGCAAGTGCTTCGTCACTTGAAAATAATATGAATATAAGTAATAAAAATTTAGTATATACTAATGCTAAATTTAAGTTTTCAGCAAAACCAAATTGTTCTGTAAAACCAGAACTTAAACCTGACAAAGATAATTCTTGTAAAGATAAGAATCACAATGACAAGAATTGTAATATTACTAACAAGCCTAATGGCAACAATAATTCAGGTTCTACTAATAAACCTGAGGATAATAATAACTCAGACTCTAATAAGCCTGAAGATAATGACAATTCAGGTTCTACTAATAAGCCTGAAGATAGTAATAAACCAGAGGACAATAAACCTGAGGACAACAACAATTCAGACTCTACTAATAAGCCTGAAGACAATAATAACTCAGAATCTAATAAACCTGAGGACAACAACAATTCAGACTCTACTAATAAGCCTGAAGATAATAATAACTCAGAATCTAATAAACCTGAAGATAATAACAATTCAGGCTCTACAACTGGAAATTTTTCAGCTTACCAAAAAGAAGTTGTTGATTTAGTAAATGTAGAGAGATCTAAAGCTGGATTAAATCCACTTACTCTTGATGCTGATGTATCAAATGTCGCTACAAAAAAATCTCAAGACATGATTGACAACAACTACTTTGCACATAATTCTCCAACTTATGGTTCTCCATTTGACATGTTGAAAAAGTTTGGGATAAGCTATAAAACAGCTGGTGAAAATATAGCAATGGGACAAAAAACACCAAAAGAAGTTGTAAATGCTTGGATGAATTCTGAAGGTCATAGAAAAAATATATTAAATCCAAATTACAGTAAAATAGGTGTTGGAGTAGCACAAAAAAGTGGTGGTTCAATTTACTGGACACAAATCTTTGTAGGATAAAATACTCTTTTTCTATATATACAAAAAGAGTATCTCAAGATGATTTTTAAAAATCATAAATGGGATACTCTTTTGTATCTATACTATTATATAGTGTTTTATCTTTAATATATTTTTTATACTAAATATAGATTCTTTTAAAATGATAGATTTAAAGCTAAATCACAAAACTGAATACTTATATTTGAATATAAAATATAAATTCCTATATTATAAATATTATTTAATAATTAAATAATTTAAAAATCCCTTATAAAAAAATTAAACCTTCCTTTTGGTGCCATTAGACTTCTTTCTAAAATCAAACTTAATGCTTCTAATTTGCGTTTTTTCTCCTCTTTATTCCAATAAAAAATACCTGGGTCAAGTAAAAAAGTAAAAATAGATAAAATTATCTCTGATACTTCTAAAGTATATTCACATTTAAATATGCCTTCTTCCACTCCTTGTTGAAATAGTTCTGCAACAATAGTAGAAAGTGAAGTAAGTATTTCTGCAAGAGATTTTTCATGGATTGAAGCATTAAATTGTTGATGAAGATATTCATCAATTGAAGATTCAACTGTTGATGTTATATAACTTTGAAATAATAACATCAGTTTTGAAAAATTATGTGGCCTATACTAGTAATTGTATATTATAGATTAACAAAAAAAGAAGAAAAAGACATGATAAATGAATTTGGAAACAATTATATTATTTATCGCAACAAAACAGGTATGTTTCTTCCTAAAATACTCCTAAAAAACATAGACAATATACCGAAACAAAATCTTAATTCTCACAGTTTGATATAAATAAAAAAGGGATACTATTTTTTAATAGTATCCCTAATTATTATCAAATCATATCTTAAATAAGCATTATAATATTTTAATTATTATTCAGCTAATTTTTTATATCCTTCGTATCTTTCTTTAGCATCAGCTTCAGCTTTTGCAAATAATCCATCAGCTTCTTCTGGGAATTGTTTAGCTATAGCAGAGTATCTTACTTGTGCAAGTATGAAATCTCTGAAGCTTGCAGTTGGTTCCTTAGAATCTAAAGTGAATGGGTTTTTACCTTCAGCTTTTACTTCTGGATTGAATCTGTATAAATGCCAGTATCCGCAAGCAACAGCTTGTGCTTCGTTAGCTACAGTTCTTCCCATACCTTCTTTTAATCCATGGTTTATACATGGAGCGTAAGCTATTATTAAAGATGGTCCATCATGTTTTTCAGCTTCTAGAACAGCTTTGATAAATTGGTTTTTATCAGCACCCATAGCAACTTGAGCTACATATACGTTTCCGTAAGTCATAGCCATCATACCTAGGTCTTTCTTTCTAGATTGTTTACCTGCTGCAGCAAATTTAGCCATAGCAGCAGCTGGAGTAGCTTTAGAAGCTTGACCTCCTGTATTTGAATATACTTCTGTATCAAATACAAGTACATTTACATTTTCGCCAGATGCAAGAACATGGTCTAATCCACCGTAACCGATGTCATATGCCCAACCGTCTCCACCTAGTATCCATTGAGATCTCTTAACTAGATAATCTTTTCTATCTCTTATAGCTTTTACTAATTCTTTAGCTTTTTCATCTGTGCAATCACAAGCTGGTTTTTCTAATAATTCAACAACTTTAGCACTTGCTACTTTAGATGCTTCTCCATCATTTCTAGAATCTAACCATTCTGTAAATACTGCTTTAGCATCTTCACAGATATCCATAGAAACTAATTCTGTCATAGCATCTACTATTTTTCCTCTTATTTGTTTAACAGCTGTGTACATACCAAATCCGTATTCAGCATTGTCTTCAAATAAAGAGTTTGCCCAAGATGGACCTTTGCCTTCATGGTTACAAGTATAAGGAGTTGAAGGTGCAGAAGCTCCCCATATAGAAGAACATCCAGTAGCATTAGATATCATCATTCTATCTCCATATAATTGTGTAACTAACTTGATGTATGCAGTTTCTCCACATCCAGCACATGCTCCTGAGAATTCCATTAATGGTTGTCTAAATTGACTTCCTTTAACAGTGTTTGCAGGCATAACATCAACTTTTGGAGCTACCTCTTCAGGATTTACTGCAAATGCCCAGTTATCTAACTCTGTATCAAGTTGAGTATCTATTGGTTTCATAACTAAAGCTTTTTCTTTAGCTGGACATATGTCAGCACAGTTTCCACATCCTGTACAATCTAGTGGACTAACTTGGATTCTATATTTTAATCCTTCTAATCCTTTACCTAATGCTTTTTTAGCTTCAAATCCTTTTGGAGCATTAGCTAATTCTTCTTCTGTAACTAAAACTGGTCTTATACATGCATGAGGGCATATAAAAGAACATTGGTTACATTGGATACAGTTATCCATTACCCACTCAGGAACATCAACAGCTATACCACGTTTTTCATAAGCTGAAGTACCACAAGGGAATGTTCCATCTTCTATACCATTGAATGTACTTACTGGTAAGTTATTACCTTCTTGTGCAGTCATTGGTCTTAATATATTTCTTATAAATTCTGGTTCTTTAACTTCTTCTTTATCTGCATCAACAGCATTTGCCCAAGAAGCTGGAACTTCAACTTTAACTAAAGCATTTATTCCTGCATCAACAGCAGCATAGTTCATGTTAACTATCTTTTCACCTTTTTTACCATAAGCTTTAACTATAGAATCTTTTAAGTATTTAACAGCATCTTCTTCTGGTATTATTTCAGCTAATTTAAAGAATGCAGATTGCATTATCATGTTTATTCTATTTCCAAGACCTATTTCTTGTCCTAGTTTAACAGCATTAACTGTATAGAATTTTATATCATTTTTAGCTATATATTGTTTCATATGAGCTGGTAAGTTTTCTTCAATTCCTGCTTGGTCCCATATAGTGTTAAGTACAAATGTACCACCTTTTTTAAGACCTTTTAATAAATCATATTGATAAACATATGATTGTTTATGACAGGCAATATAGTCAGCCTCATCTATTAAATAAGTAGCTCTTATTGGAGTATCACCAAATCTTAAGTGAGACATAGTTATACCACCAGATTTTTTAGAGTCATAATCAAAGTAAGCTTGAGCATATTTTTCAGTGTGGTCACCGATTATTTTTATAGCTTGTTTGTTAGCTCCAACAGTACCGTCAGAACCTAATCCCCAGAACTTACATCTTATAGTTCCTTTAGAAGCTATTTTAATTGATTCAGATGGAGCTAAAGAAGTATTAGTTACATCATCAACTATACCTACTGTAAATCCATTCTTAGGTTGTTCTGAAACTAAGTTATCAAAAACAGTTTTTATATCTGAAGGAGTAGTGTCTTTTGAACCTAATCCGTATCTTCCACCTATTATCATAGGAGCATTTTCTTTTCCATAGAATACATCACGTACATCTAAGTATAATGGTTCACCAGTTGAACCTGGCTCTTTAGTTCTATCAAGTACACATATTCTTTCAACAGTAGATGGCACAGCATCTAAGAAATGTTTCATTGAGAATGGTCTATATAAATGAACTTTAACTAAACCATATTTTTCTCCCTTAGCATTTAAGTAATCTATAGTTTCTTCTATTGTTTCTGTTACAGAACCCATAGCAATTAATATAGATTTAGCATCTTCTGCTCCATAGTAATCAAATAAACTATGTTTTCTACCTGTTAAATCACTCATTTTTTCCATGTATTTTTCAACTATACCTACTATATTTTGATAGTATTTGTTAGAAGCTTCTCTAGTTTGGAAATATATATCTGGGTTTTGAGCAGTACCACGAGTAACTGGGTGATTTGGAGATAAAGCATTATCTCTAAATGCTTGAACTGCTTCAAAGTTTAATAAACTTGCATAATCTTCATTTTCTAATAATTCCACTTTTTGGATTTCATGTGAAGTTCTGAATCCATCAAAGAAATGTATAAATGGTAATTTACCTTCTATTGCAGCTAAATGTGCAACAGGTGCTATATCAGCTACTTCTTGAACTGAACCAGAAGCTAATAATACACATCCAGTTTGTCTAGCAGCCATAACGTCTTGATGATCCCCAAATATTGATAAAGCTTGAGATGCTAAAGCACGAGCACTTACATGGAATACTCCTGGTAATAACTCCCCTGCAACTTTATACATGTTAGGTATCATTAATAATAAACCTTGAGATGCTGTAAAAGTAGAAGTTAAAGCTCCACCTTGTAAAGAACCGTGGAATGCTCCTGCTGCTCCTGCTTCTGATTGCATTTCAACAACATTAACTTTTTGTCCAAATATATTTTTTCTTCCTTGTGACGCCCATTCATCAACTACTTCAGCCATAGTTGAAGATGGTGTGATTGGGTATATAGCTGCTACATCTGTAAATGCATAGGCAACGTGAGCTGCAGCTGTATTCCCATCAAGTGTTTTCATAAACTTAGCCATAATATGTATCCTCCTTGATAGCTACAATTGTACTTGTTTATAACAAGTCTATTTTTTTATATTTACATATAATTTACACAACAAAAATATAAACACACATAGTCGCGCAAATACTCTATCTTCTAATATAATACTACAGATTTGATAAAATTCCTTTGAAAATTGTAAATTAATTACATATTTAAGTAGATTTTTTTTTAAATTAAATATGTTAAGTTTTTTTCATAATTTTGTATACAATATATAATAAATTAAGTTAGATTTTTCAAACTTTTTTATCTATTTGCATATATTGGTATTAGGAGTAAAAGAGCCTTCTTTATCATATATAAATTTTATATATCTAATTTTACCATATTATATCATATTTTTGTAAGTTTTTATTATAATTTTCATAATACCCCTTTATATTATAAATTAATCTGATAGATTAAATTTATAATATAGAAATTTATTACATTAAAAAATATGCTAGTAAATAAAATATTCACTAGCATAAATTTCATACATAAAACTAATCAACTATTAATTCTACTAAATCTCCATTTTTAACACCTGCTGCATTTCCTTCTTCCATGTCAACATGCATTTCTAAATTAAAGCTATCACTAGCTCTTACTAATACATTTTCAAATACTAATGCTCTTGGTCCAGATGTTTTAACTTTTACTATTTGTTTATCAGTTACACCAAATTTAGCAGCATCTTCATTGCTCATATGTATATGTCTAGAAGCAACTATAACTCCTTCTTTCATTTCAACTTCTCCAGCTGGTCCTACTAATTTAACACCAGGAGTTCCAGCTATATCACCAGATTCTTTTATTGGAGCTTTTACTCCTAATGGGAATCCATCTGCTAAAGAAATCTCAACTTGAGTTTGAGGTCTAGCTGGTCCTAAAACTCTAACTCCTTTTAGAGTCCCCTTTGGACCGACTAAATCAACTTTTTCTTCACAGGCAAATTGTCCTGGTTGAGATAATGGTTTAAATTTAGTTAATTCATGACCTGCTCCAAATAATACGTCTATATCAGCTTGACTCAAATGAACATGTTTATTAGATAATGCTATTGGTAATTTCATTGAAATTCCCTCCTTTAATTATTTTTAAATTATTGCAATACAATTATACATAATATTACTTACAAAATCAAATTATATTGAATCAATATAAACTTTTAGACTCTTCGACAGAGTGTCTTTAAACTCTTGATTATCTCTGTAGGGTATATTATCTGTATTGTTTAAATATATATTGTGTAAAAGTTTAGTATTTATACTCTTAAAGAAAAAGTCCATAACTATTTGCCCACCTTTAAATTGTGAATCATAAGGTTTACTACCTCCTACTGCAATGTACATACCTATACGCTTTTTATTCCTATCAATTGAAGGCTTATTTAATATATACTTACTCGCATAGATAGCTTGAGTTCTATCAACAACAGTTTTTACTTTAGCTGATATTGAATCAAAATGTACAGGACTTATTACTATAGTTCCTTTTGATTTATCAAACATTTTATATAGAGGTTTCATATCATCATTAAATTTGCAATACCCTGTCTTATTACAAAACCCACATGCTGTACAATATTCAATATACATATCATATATATTGAATATTTTACTACTAAGTCCACTCTCTTCTAATTTAAGTTTTATTTCATTTGCTATAAAACTACAGTTTCTATTATTTCTCGGACTTCCATTTATTATTATAATTTCTGGACTTTCAAGTTCTATTTTATTATTTAAATCCATAATCAATCTACCTATCCTTTAACATAACGATTAAAATATCATCATCATAATTATCTTTTGATGAAAAGTTTCTTAAATCTAATTTTAAATTTTCTACTATCAACTGGTGATTTAATCTAAAATTTTCTTTTAAAAAGTTTTCTAATCTATCTATACCATATTCTTCTTTTGATTTATTTTTTATTTCTAAAATTCCATCAGTATACATACATACCATTGCATAATCTTCCATTGAAAGAGTATTGTTTTCATATGTTGCATCTTCCATTACCCCAATAGGTATTCCCTTTTTACAATTTAAGTTAGTTTCTATTGTTCCATCTTTTTTTACAACTACAGGGCTATAGTGTCCTGCATTAGATACTGTAATCATATTTTCTTTAATATCTATAAGTCCAATCAAACAAGTTGTAAATACTCCCATCTTGTCAAATTCATCATATAACATACTATTTAAATTTGTCATTATTTCTTGTGGTGTCTTATACTGATTACATAACACTTTAAAAGCACCTTTTATCATTGCAACAACATAATTCGAAACCATTCCATGACCCATTACATCAGCAACAATATAAACTATGTGTTCAGAATCTACCTTTGTAGCATAGTAAAAATCTCCACCTACTACTCTTGCTGGTTTATGATAAAAATAAAGTTCTTTTTCATCATTACAATCCATTTTACCTTTGTCCATAATAAGTTGTTGCTGTTTATTTAATACATTTAACTCATTCTCAAGAACCTTGTGCTTTACTTCTTTTTCATTGTGCTCATATAACTGCATACCAACCAAAACCTGTTTAGATAATATACTAAGAATATTTAAATCATCACTAGTGTAGTTTTTGCTGTTTGCACAAACAATGCATCCTATAGTCTCATTTTTATCTTGGAGTTTGTAATATATATAACTTTCCAAGTTTATCCCTTTTTGTGAACATGGTTTTAAATTATTTAAATATCCTCCTAAGGATTCTTTATTTACAAACTTGTCTAACATAGGATATAAATTTGTTTTCTTCTTATGCTCTGTATTATAACAGCTAAATATCTTATCTTTATTATCATGACCTGTTATAATTATCAAAGCTTCTTTACTATTAGTGATATTACACGCCTGTTTACTTAAGTTTTCTAAAAATCCATCTATACTTTTATTGAGATATAATTTTTTAGTAGCTTCATTTATAGCACTTATTGAACCTCTTAATTTATCAACCAAAATTTGTACATTATTATTTTTATTAGTTATTTCTATTGATAAACTTAAGAGAGATGCAACAGAAGATATAAAGTCTATATCTTGTTCTGTTAGAAAATCTTCTTCTGTCAAAAAGCAAGTCATAAATCCAACTACTTCATTATTTATGATAAAAGGAAAAACTATTCTACCAATGTAACCTTCAGATTTTGCTAAATCTCGTTCCCCTTCTGCTCTAGAATCTTCAAATACATTTTTTACATATATTATCTTTTTCTCATTTACAGCTTCATGGATATATTCTGGATATGTGTCAAAATCAATTTTTGCACCTTTAAGACTATTGATTGGAAAAATTTGAGGTACATATTCTAAAGTTTGTGAACATACTAAATAGGCATATTTAGAATCATTTTTATAAAATAGATTTACACATGCCTTTGTAGGGTGAACAACCTCTAACATTTTTTCTATTATTTTATCTTTTATATTAAAAAAATCTGTAGATTCAGTCACCATAGCAGATATTTCCACTAAATTCTTCATTTTATAATTGCCATTAGTCATACTCAATTTCTCCCCCTATATATTAAACTATTTATTAGTATTTTAACATACATTCTTTATAGTAAAAACAAAAACAACGACAAAACTAAGAACTAATATCCAGTTAAATCCTGTCAATATTCCTATAAGAAGTAATGTAATCAATGCATTTAGACCTGTTCTTCCCTTTTCATCCATAAAAGTTATCTTAGAGATGTCGATATTATTTTTTACATTGTTTATATGTTCCTTCACTTGTTCTTCCATATTTCTCTTATAAAGAATGTATACCACTCCAACTAAAAATACTCCTATACCTAATATCCAATTTAGATTAAATGCTACAATAAGCAGTATTGAACCAAAAACTAACTTTAAAAGTTTAAAAAACACACTGTCTATCTTTAAAGTTATATTTCTGATTTCTTTACATTCATCCCTTAATGAATATCCACTTGAATCTAAGTTATTAATCTTTGTTTTTACAATTTCAGAATAAAAAAGTTTTATTATCCCATCTAACATTTTCATCACTCCTAAATATTTTACATATATTTGTAAGTTTTACAATTATAATATTTTTTATACTTGGTAATAATAAAAAATAACAAATATTTTATAATTTAGTATTTATTGTAAATAAATTATTAAAACTTTATAGAATAAGTATAAATTTTTCAAAATAAATATTCTTACAATTAAAAGGAAGTGTTTTTGTGCAAATAGAACAACTCGATTTAGAAACAAGAAATAAAATATACTGCTATACAAAAAAAATTCTTAGAAAATACCAAAAAGGTATTATATCTGGAAAATTAACAGCAGATAAATTTGCAGATAATATATTATCTCAAGATTTTATAAATAGTATACTTGATGAAAAAATAATAAGTGAATATGAATTTAAGTTATCTTATATAGACTATATTGAAACTTTAATAAAAATACAAAATGAAAATTTGTCTAATTCAAGAAAAAAATCTACTAAGTCTATAAAAAGTTTTAATATTACTCAAATAATTCAATTGAAAAATTTATTACATGATACTGGTTATAATCTATCAATTCCATACAAGTACCTGACTCCTAAGGATATAGAAGGTATTATTACACTTATCAATACTGGGTCTATTGAACTTGGAAATGAAAGAATATATAATTATATATCAAAAGCATAATAAAATAAATTTATTATAAAAAGGCAATTTATTTAATATAAAATCTATTTTTTTATATTAAACAAATTGCCTTTTTAATTTTTATTTCTATATGATATTATCCAAGAGCTTTTTCTAATTTAGATAAGTGTTGTATTGGATAATATTTTAATAGTTCTTTAAACTGTTCTACTGATAATCCTTCTGTTGTCGTATATATTCTTATTTTTTCATCTAAATCACTATTAATAAATTTATTTTTTAAATCTTCAAAGTTTACACTACTCATTTTACATCACTCCTTATGTAATATATTCATTTGTACTATTTTATCCAGATTTCTAAAATTTATTACATAAAAATATCGACATATAAAACTTAATAAAAAAAAGCTATCTCAATTTAGAAATTACTTTCTATATTTGAGATAGCTCTAGCTATAACAATAGCCTAATAGTTATAAATAATTATTTATTAACTATCTGTTGTTTTTTCCAGCCATTTGTTGTTCAGCCATTTCAACTAATTTTTTAGTCATGTATCCACCTACATAACCATTTTCTCTTGCAGTAAGGTTTCCTTTATCAACTTGTTGATAATTACTCATACCAAGTTCATTAGCTATTTCTAATTTCATTTGGTTTAAAGCTTCTTTTGCTCCTGGTACTACTGTTTTGTTGTTGTTATTGTTACTTGCCATGTTGATTACCTTCCTTCTGTTTAATTTATTTTGTGTTGCTGATAATATTATGTGATTTTAAACATTTTTAATTCAGGTAATTTTTAGCAATTAAAACCTGCCAAATATCCAGTCGAAAAAGCTATTTGCAAATTAAATCCTCCTGTGTACGCATCTATATCTATTACTTCACCAGCAAAAAATAAACCTTCTATCAATTTTGATTCCATTGTACTTGAGTTTATCTCATTCACTTTTACTCCACCAGAAGTTATTATGGCTTCGTCAATAGGTCTATATCTTTTTACTGTAAATTTCAAATTTTTTAGTAAATGAACTAAATTTTTTCTTTGTTCTCTAGAAACTTGATGAACAACTGTATCTGGAGAAATCTCACTTAAATTTATTATTATAGGTATAAGTTTTTTAGGAAGCAAGTCATCCAATGCTTTTTCAAATTTTTTATTTGTATATTTTTGAAAATCTTTTTGAACTCTTTTATCTAATTTTTCTTCATCTAATGCAGGTTTTAAATCCAACAGTATAGTATAATTTTCTTTAGTTGTATCTTTCATCCTACAGCTTGCAGACTTTATTATAGGTCCATCTAAACCAAATTTAGTAAATTCAAGTTCTCCAAAATCATTATACACTTTCTTTTTTTTACTATTAAACACACTTATCTCAACATTTCTTAATGATAATTTTTCTAAATCTTTTACAAAACCTTCTTGAACTTCCATACCAATCAAAGATGGTTTTGTATCTACAATAGTATGACCCTGCGAAATAGCAAATTTATATCCATCACCAGTAGAACCAGTAAGTGGATAACTTAATCCACCCGTTGCTATTATGACAGAATCACACTTGATTTCTTTTTTATTGTTTAGAACTACTTTTTCAATTTTATTATTTTTAGATATTATTTTTTCTACCTTAGAGTTTAATAATATATTTACTTTTTTGCTTCTTACTTGTTTTTCAAGAGCTTTTACAACATCAAACGCTTTATCGCTTTCTGGAAAAACTCTTTTTCCTCTTTCTGTTTTAGTTTTTACTCCAAGATTATTAAACATACTTATTACATCATCATTTGTAAAAGTGTAAAAAGCACTATATAAGAATTTACCATTTGTAGGAACATTTTCTATTAATTCTTCTATATCACAATCATTAGTTATATTGCATCTACCTTTTCCTGTTATTGCAAGCTTCTTGCCTAACTTATGATTTTTTTCAATTAAAGTTACATCAAACCCTCTTTCAGATGCAGTTGAGGCTGCTATCATCCCTGCTGGTCCACCGCCTATTACTACTATTTTCTTCAAATAATCACTCTTTTCTACCCTTAAATTTTCTTAAAATTAAATTAGTCTCTATACAATAGTACAAATTAAATTAATTTAATTTCAAAATTTTAAATAATGCAGGAGCTCCTGCTATTCCATAAAAAACAACCAATGTATACTTAATAAAATTCATGAAAATTATACTCATACTAGAGTCACTTATATTTAAAGCCGTTATTAATATTGAAATCAACACTTTAATAGCAACATATAAAATTCCTATTGTGACTATTCCAATCAAAAACCTGCATATTCTCGAAAATACTATGTTTTTGCTCTTTTTATTTTTATTACTAAAATTAATCTTTTTATTATTATTTTCTGTAGTAAATTTAACAAACTTATCTTCAACTATATACCCAAATATAAATCCTACTAGAATACCAAATTTTTCAAAATATTCAGGGCTTTTTAGAAATATTGCTATTAATATAAATGGGATGAGTAATGCTACAAGAAAAATATATTTTTTATTATCATCGATATAGTCAAATACTTTTACAAATACAATGGTAAAAAATATGCCAAGTATCCAACCAGCAATTACATCTATAGGCCAATGAACAGCCAAATATAGTCGAGATAATCCTACTCCTAAAACCATCACTGCACCCAACAAACGTATATAGTTTCTTTTAAATATAGTCATAATACTAACCCAAAATGTAGTTGCAGTTTGAGTATGTGCACTTGGAAAAGAGTATCCTCCAGCGGTAGAAACTCTCAGTGATTCAAGACCTTTTATACCTATTGGTCTAGGAGCTTTTACAAATTCTTTAATACCTAGGTTCACAATAAAATTTCCAACTATCGCGAACAACATTTTTTGTCCACATTTTTTATTTATACACCAATATATAACTGCTGTAATTAATATCAATAATGGTGCTTCTGTACTTACTGTAAATACAAGAAATATAAAATTTAAAATTGGATTTCTTAAACTCTGGAAAAATAATAATATACTCAATTGAATATCCATACTGATGTCTCCTTTACTAAAATTTTATATACTTAATTAAAAAGCACTAACTCCTACAGAGATTAGTGCTTTTAATTCACATTTAAGTCTATTCTACATCCTCAACTATACCTATATAAGGTAAATTTCTGTATTTTTCAGCATAATCTATTCCATAACCAACAATGAATTTATCTTCTATAACAAATCCAACATAGTCTACAGGTATATTAGCTTTTCTTCTTTGAGGCTTATCAAGTAGAGTGCATAATTTTAGAGATTTTGGATTTCTAGTTTTTAAAGCTGCAACTAGATTACTTAATGTTAAACCAGAATCTATTATATCCTCTACAATTAACACATTCTTTCCTTCAATATCTACATCTAAATCTTTTAATATTTTAACTGTACCAGAAGATTCTGTTGAATTTCCATAACTTGTAACACTCATAAAATCTATATTTACATCTAAATCTATACATCTTATTAAATCTGAAACAAATACACTAGCTCCTTTAAGTATACCTACTACTAGTAAATCTTCACCTTTAAAATCTTCTTCTATTTTTTTACCTAATTCATAAACTTTTACTTTTATCTGTTCTTCTGTCAACATTTTTCCTGTAACTTTGTACATCTTGAATCCTCCCGCTTTCCATCTATTAACCTATATATTATAGCATACTGAAATATCAATTAAAATCTTTTTCATCATTTTTAAACCTAAATTAACAGCTTATCCATACTTTTTTGCTTTTTCTCTTAAAAATTTGGAATAAATATTCCTTTGTATTATAATCTATATGTAAATATATTAATCAGTTATTTTTATTAATTATATAATTTTATTTTTGGAGGTACTTTTATGAGCACAAATCATGGAGCTAATTTATATAGTTTATCTAGTAAGTATGGCTTTTCAAAAGAAGAATTTATGGATTTTAGTTCTAATATAAACCCTTTTGGTACATCAGTTTTAGCCAAACAATACATTGTAAACAATATAGATATAGTATCTATGTATCCTGACCCTGATTACATAGACTTAAAAACTTCTATATCTAACTACTGTAAGTGTTCTATAGATAATATAGTACTTGGTAGTGGAGCTACAGAATTAATTTCATCTTTTATACATACAATTAACCCTAAACAAGCTCTTTTACTTTCTCCTGCTTATTCAGAGTATGAAAAAGAACTATCTAAAATTAATTGTTCTATAGATAAATATTTTGCTAATGAAGAAGATAATTTTCATATAAAATTAGAAAATCTTATAAAGACTATTAATTCTAAAGACTATGATTTAGTTGTAATCTGCAATCCTAACAATCCAACTGGATTTGCATTTAACAAAATAGAAATAAAAGAAATATTAAAAAACACAAATAAATTTTTAATGATTGATGAAACTTATGTAGAGTTTACTGATACAAATATATACTCTTCTACTCAATTAGTCGATGATTATTCTAATTTATTTGTTATAAGAGGAACATCAAAATTTTTTTCAACACCAGGCATAAGACTTGGATATGGACTTATATCTGATAATGCTGTTAAGAATAAAATAAATAACAACTTAGATTTATGGAATATCAACATAATAGCCTCTAAGATGGGAGAAATAATGTTTAGAGATTCAAACTTTATCTCTAGTACTATTTCCTTAATGAATACTGAAAGAAATTACTTACTTGGGGAGCTTAAAAGCATAGACAGCCTAGATGTATATGATACTCAAGGTAATTTTATATTATGTAAAATTAAAACAAAGGAATTTACTGCTAAAGCTCTTCGTGAGAAACTAATTCCTCAAAAGATAATAATAAGAGATTGTTATTCATTTGAAGGTTTAGATGAATACTTTTTTAGAGTATGTATATTAAAGCCTGATGAAAATAAATTATTAATATCATCTCTTAAAACAGTTTTTAAATAGAAAAATACTAGATACAGATTAGCATAAAGAATACAAAAATATATAATTACGAAAGACTTATAATTATAAAAAAATGAGCTATCTCTTTTTGAGATAACTCATTTTTATTTATTAAGAAATTAAGCACTTTGCTTTTCTTTATTTCCTTTTTTACTCATTCCATCATTTATTTTATCGACAACTACTGCTATTGCATTATCTCCTGATACATTACATGCTGTACCAAAACTATCTTGAGTTAAGTATAAAGCTATCATTAAGCTCGCAAGACCACCATCTGATGGTATTCCAACCATTGGTAAGAAAGGAAGTGCACTCATTATAGCTCCTCCTGGTGCTCCTGGTGCTGCAACCATTGCTATCCCCAACATTGCAATGTAAGGGAATAATACATTGATTCCATGAGGCATACCATTCATCATTAAAACTGCTGTTGTAAATCCAGTTATAGATATCATACTACCTGATAGATGTATTGTTGCACAAAGAGGTACAACGAATTCTCTTATTTGTTTACTTACACCATTGTTTTCTGCACAACCAACGTTAACTGGTATAGTTGCTGCTGAAGATTGAGTACCTATAGCTGTTAAATATCCAGGTATTTGATTTTTTAACATTTTGATTGGATTCTTTCCTGAGAATGCTCCTGCTGCTGTGAATTGACATGCCATGTATACAAAGTGTAATGGTATTACAACTAAATAAACTTTCCAGAATACTCCTAATATTGTCCATACTTGTCCTGCTATAGTTATATTTGCAAAAGTTCCTGCTATATATAATGGTAATAAGGGTATAATTACTGTTGACAACGTTTTCGTTACTATTTCTTGGAATTCTTGGAAGAAATTAAATAGAACTTCTCCTTTTCCATGATTTCTTAAAGCTGATATTCCAAGTCCCATTACAAATGCAAACACTATTGCTGCTGTTACATCTACCATAGGCTCTAGTGGAATTGTAAATATTGGTGCTAACATTCCTGCTTCTGGGTCTCCAATTTGACTTGCTACACTTGCATCAATAAAATTTGGAAATATTAACATAGATACTGCAAATGACAATACTCCTGCAATTAAAGTAGAACCATATGCTATTCCTGTAGTTATTCCTAATAACTTTCCTGCTCCTGTTGCTAAATCAGCTATCCCTGCTGTTACAAATCCTATAATTATAAATGGTATGACAAACTTTAAGAATGCTGAGAATAAAGTACTAACTGTTACTAATATTTGAACTATTATTTCTGGTGCATAACTTCCGATTAAAATACCGACTATGATACCGATGATTAGTTTAGGCACTAAACCTATCTTTTTCTTACTCATAATTTTTCCCTCCATAAATTTTTTTAGATTAAGTATTCTTGTACATTGAATACTTTGTCAATCATTGAATCCCCCCACTTCTTATGATAATAGAGTTTTATCTCTCCGTCAACATTTTAACCATTTTTTGTTAATAATAAAAAGAATAACACTTATAAAGTGTTACTTTTATTTATTTTATTTTTTTATATATGGCTATTTTTCAATATTTTTTAATGTTCAGACTATTTATTTTTTTAACTTTTGTCAGTTAGATGTCAGTAAAATATTTTATCCACAATTTTTATATAAGTTTTCCACAACTTATCAACACAACTATCCACAGCAATAAAAAAGGTAGCAACTATTTATATAGATGCTACCTTTTTGTATCTATTAATCTTCATCCTGCCAAGTTTTTATCCATTCTCCTATTTCTAGTATTTTTTCTTCTGTTATTTCCTCTTTATCATGTAGCTTTGAAATTAGTTCTGAGATAGGATTATTATGTAAACCTCCAAAAATTCTTTTACCTTCCAATTTTAGATATTCTTTTTCTTTAACTAATACTGTATAGTGTACATGTTTTCCAATTCGCTGAGATATTAAAAAACCTTTTTTAGTTAGTCTAGTTAAAAGTGTAATTGTAGTTGTATGTTTCCAGCCATACATTTTTTCTATCTCATCTGCAACATCTTTCGATATTACAGTTTTATAACCAGAATTCCAAATAAATTTCATGAGTTTCAATTCTGCATCTGGTAATTTTTTATTCAACATAATATTTTCCTTCTTTCTATATAAACATAAAATTATCTTTTTACTATATTTTGCATATTTTTTATAAATCTTTTTAATTTTTCTTCTATAACATTATTTATTTTATGTATCGTTGTAAATATTCTTATAAAAAAGTTATTATCTCTAATTGTATTTCTTTCTTCTTTTCTAGCACTTAAATATTCTTTTTTAGTTACTAGTACCTTATAATTTGATTTAAAACCTGTCCTTTTCTTATTTAATACTTTCATCTTTACTAATCTTTTAAGTAAAATTTCTGTAGTGCTTTTCCTCCATTTATACCTCTCCTGCATTGCTAATATTATTTCTTTTTTAGATAGAATAGACTTTTTCCTCCACATATATTCCATCAATATCAATTCCCCTCTACATAGTTTGTCTATTACCTCTTGTTGCTCCATTTTTATGTCACTTCCTCAAATTCAATCTAGCTTAAATTAATAATAGGAGCTTTTTTATACAAAAACTACAGGTAAAATTTACCATATATTCAACCCATTTGTTTTATTCTTTAAGGCGAAATAATTTTCATATTATTAAGATAACTATTAAAATTTTTAATTTTCTGACAGGTACGTTGAATAATAATTAATTCTAATGTATCATTGTAATTGTAGAATAAAACTAAATCAGCAAAACTAGAGAAATTTAGTGACGTAAAGCTATAGGGACTAAAACTTATAAAATTAATTATAAGTTATGTCAGCCAGTTGCCAAAAAGATATATTCTTTTTGTTTTTAGGGAGGTGAACAATGTATATGGGAAAAATGGATATGTGTACACACATATTAACAGCTTATATAGGTGATTCATATGATTATTGTGATTTTATAGATACACAGTTAAATGATTTTATACTAAAGTACGGAGAAAATGTGGTAGAATCTTGCCTACATCAAGTGATGATATTGATAAGTAGGTATAATTAAATGGAATTTGTTTTCTAGAATAACCCTTTTTAGTTTTATCTACAATTTAAAATAAACTGTTGCTAAAAGAAAGGATTATAATATGTGTGCTTTTAAAATTTCCATACTAAAGAGAATTATAAATAATAAGCAACTAGAAGTTACAAGAAGTTTTGATTTAGATAATCTTATTTGTACTGCAAAAGAAATATTAGAAGAAAATGAGATTGATTTAATAATTACAGATGAAAAAAACAAAATTATTTGGAAAAATAAAAAAAGCACTCCCGTCCATGAGAATGCTTAATTGCAACTATAGAAGTGTATTCGTAGTACACTTCTATTTTTTTATTATATCACATAATTTAGGTTGTTAAAAAGAACTATTTAAATCAATTTTAAGGTGTATTGAGTAATGTTCTTGACAGTTTTATACCTTAATGTATTTCAAAAAAAATAAGCACTCTTTTTATAGGAGTGCTTTGGTGTATGTTAATGTATATATCTAACACAATTATAACATGTCTTATGTTTTAGTATGATAATTTTTGTTCGTTTTATTGTTACAACTTCTACTATAGTTTTATGTATTTCTTTTTAAATAATAAAAAACTACTTATTTTATTAATAATATAGATAAGTAATATTTATAAAATATTTTTTTATATTAAATTTATTTTTTATATTGCATGACAACCATAAAATGTTATATATTCTTAACAAGAAGTTAAAAATACATCACATTACATAGTATGGGAGGAATTATTAATGAAAAATTTTAAAGAACTAAATAAGCTTGGATTTTTAGGTTTCTTAGGTTTTCTAGGGCTAATTGGTATATTATATAATGGTGAAATACATACAATTAGCTTCTGTGCGTTTTTTGTTTTCTTTAGATACTTTAATATAATGCCAGATGAATTATTTAAAGAAAATTTAAGAAAAGCAGCAACACCAGCATTTTTCTTAACACTTACATCATTATCAGCATCTATGGTTATATCTATTATTTCAGATAAAACTTCTAATATAGAAAATGGACTAGGAATTAGCTTTTCTATAGCAATGATTAGTTTTATAGGAATTTTCGCATATCTACAACATAAAGAAGGAAAAGGATTAGAATAATGATAATTCGTTCAAAGACTAAAGAATATAGAGCAAGGTACAATATGAATCAAGAAGAACTTGCATCATTGGTAGGTGTAAGAAGAGAAACTATTGGCAACCTAGAAAACGGAAAATATAATCCTTCATTGAAACTAGCATTTGATATTGCTAATGTATTTAATGTAAGCATAGAAGAAATTTTTGAATATATAAAGGATTAACAACTTAAAGCAAGAGAATTGTAATAATAAAAATATAGTTCTCTTGTTTTTATGTTATAAAAAATGATATTTCTAGTTTTATGTATCCTGTTAATATTTGTAATATTTTATATACTCTTTATACTTATTATTGATATACTTTAATTAAGAAGATTAAATATAATATAAGTTGGTGGTTATTTATGAAAAAGAATCTAAATACTTTTTTATGGTATATATTAGGTATATTTCTTTCGGGCTTTATACTATCATTGATATTTGGAAAATGGCTATACTTAGTTTCTTATATACCTACGCTTTAAAAGGTAGCAACTAACGCTAGTTGCTACCTTTTAATCTATCGATTAAATAAAAATTTCTAATTTGGCTTTTAAACATTCTTTCATGTAATTATTTCATACAAGCAATCCCTAGACAATCTAAATATCTTTTGCTATACTCTGAACTAAATTTATATACTGAGTATGAACCCTGAAGGGCAAATATTTGTTTACCAGATTCTGGTTCTAGAGTAAAGTTTCCATATTTCTTAAATGCTCTTTCTTCTCCTGCTGTTATAGTTTTTCCTTTTTTAGTTAAAAAAGTTATTTTACCTATTGTTCTAGCTGGTATAGGTAAACCAGTAAACCATCCTATAGAACCACTTATTTTAATTATGTAATCATCTGCATCTAAATCCATAGATACTATGCTACCTCCAAAAGGTTCTCCATGTAGTTGAGTTTTATATTTTCCATCATACACAAACTGTATAGCATCAACTATAAAAGCTCCTCTAAGTATAATCTTTGTTAATTTATTTCTATTTTTAGCAAATTGGTTGTCATCAAAAGTCTTGAATTCACAATATTCACTACACATTTCTTCTAACTTTAACACCTTTTCTTCTAAGAAATTACTTACATAATCCACATGTTTCTTGGCTACTATATTAAAATAATAATAGTTAGTTTTTTTCTTATTAGAAGATTTTTCAAATTCATTTTTCCATTTGTTTTTATCAAAGTTATCTAAAGAACTATATCCTAAAGCTTTTATTGCTTTTTTCCATGCATCTGACTGGTCATCTTTTCTAGTTGTTATTACTTTTGTAACTTCTATTTTCTGATTTTCTGTTAAACTCTCATATTGATTTAGGCTAAAATCAGTACCATTCTTAATACACTTTAGTGCATATACCATTTGACAAAATGCTTTAAAGAAATTATCTTGATTATTTTTTTGTATCTTCACTTTATCATCAGTACAACTCCAATTTGGAACATATCTGTAATTAAGATATCCATAGTCTGGTATATGACCCATTCTTCCATGTCCAAGATATGCAATTCCTTCATATCCACCAACCTCAGGAGTACCAGAAACATTAATAGCATGCCAGCTACCATTACGATATTCTTCTGCTTTAGTCCATTTAGTTTCTTCTATGTATTTACTTTCTTCTGCTATAAATTCTTTAACATCATTAATATACCATTCAGGTCTTCCAATAAAATACATGTGTGCCCATGTATCTGCAAGTACATGCATTCTCATTCCAATAAATTGTAATTTATATTCTTCGGTACTATGAAAATAGATAAGGTCATTTATAATAGAAGAAACAGTTTCACTATTTGGTAAACACATTAATCTAAATCTTCTCTCATCTCCATCTTTAAATTTCCAGTTTGTTGTAAGTCCTGTACTTTCTTTAACTCCATTATATTCATATTGGTTGTTCAAATTTCCAGGTAAAAAATGAAATGGTATCCATACTTTTCTTATTTCATTCAAACTATCAAGATTCCATTTATAGCCCCATGAAGTAAAATCTGCATAATATTTTTCAAATTCTAAAGTTGTCTGTACTGTAGGTAGTGTAAAATTTACATCTTCAAGAATCATACTCTTAGTTGATTCATCCACATATTGAGCAGCATAAGCTATTGTATTTGCATCAGAATCATTATAACCAGCTATTTTAGCTGCAAGATATGTACCATAATAGTGAAAATCTAAATTCATAAAATCACCTCTTAATTTTATTTTAATAAATAATTATATGTGTACTTATATATAATTATTTATTAAAATAATAAATTAAATATTCAAAATATTCAACACTTGCTGTCTAACTAGTCATCAAAAACGCATAAATAGTCAAAAAACATATTTTTTCTAGAAATATATGTTTTTATAAATTTAATAAATATATTTATAAGAAAAAATAGATAAGAAAAACTTTGATATAAATTTTTCTTATCTATATACTTGTTTAAATAAAACTTTAAAACTTATAATTTTTCTTTTACAAATTCTCTAGCCTTATCCATTGTTGACCACACATCATCAGCATATATCTGAGTAAACTTTTCTCCTGTGGTCTTACTCATTTCTTTCATCTTATTACAGGTTACTCCACCAATTACATACAGATTTTGCGTTTGGTGTGGCTTATAGTCTTTTATATCTGTAACTAAATAACTTTCTTTTAATCTCTTGTAATATAATCCTAAAAGGTCTGCTGATACTTTATCATCACCACTGTACACTATTGTATGTTTATATCTATTGTAATTATTTTCTTCTGCTGAACTTATATGTTTAGTTATAGCTTCTACTATTGCGGTAGCTAACTTATCAGCTCCTAATTCCAAATATTTATTCGCATCTTCACTATCTACGAAGCATACTTCTATTAACATACTTTTAGCTTTAGTTTTATTTACTACATATAACCCACTTCCATCTTTTACTCCTCTATTTGTAAATCCTAAATCAGAAATTTTTTTACAAACATCTATAGCATCTTGATACTGTTTACCTTTATAAGTATACACTTCGCACCCTTTACCACCACCTGCGTTAAAGTGTATTGATATGAACCAATCCAAATCCTGTCTATTTGCTTGTGCTGTTATTTTAGACAAACATTCTGATTGGGTAGATGCTTTATCTATAGTACAATCGACTACATTATTACCTAATTTTTTTAATTTATCTATTACTTTATATCCTACATTTCTAGTTTCTGTTGACTCATTTATTTTACCTATAGCTCCACTTCCTGGTCCTGTTTTTGTATGTCCACAATTTATACCTATTTTCATTATTTCTCACCATCCTTTAACTGTTTGTAAGTTTGATTTATACCTATTGATATACCCCAACAAATTACTCCTTGTAAGACTGCACTAGGATTTAGTCCTAACATCCATATTGAGAAACCTATCCCAAGTGCTAATAACACTACTGGAATATACTTGTTATCTAATTGTTTATATTTCTTACATCCTGCTCCTATAACATAAAGAGCAGCAACTAAAATTAGTAACTGCTCTGGTATGAAACTTATTAAATTATCCATTTATTTTCCTCCTAATTTAAAATATTCCTCTCTGTATTGCAAATATAAAGAACCCTACTAGAGTTGTAATCATTGTCCCAATTAACCACTTTAACATGCTTGTAAGTGAGTTTAGATTCTCGCACAATGCTTTTAATTCTGCTTTAGATTCTATATTCGCTATCTTTAATTCGTCTATTTCTTCTCCATGTTTATTTATTCTTGTTTCATGTCTTTTTAAATCTGCGTTGAAAAGTTCTTCATTCATGAAAACCTCCTTATTTGTATTAAAATAAGACTTAGAGGTTATCTAAGCCTTATATGTTATTAAAACTTCTTGTATCTTGTATGATAAATTTATTAATTCTACATATTTATTTTATTGTATTTTAGATTATCTATATATATTTAATAGCAAACCAATCAAAAGTAGCTCCAGGATTACTTCCAGTAAACAAAAATGGTAAGAATACTCTGTCATTATACATACCTACAGCATTATCATTAGTTTCACTACTTTGATTAATCTTGACATAATAATGCTTATCATAAGAACTATTTCTGCGGTCAAGAGAAGCACAATAGCAAAAGTTAGGTTTACTAGTTAAATTAGAATCAAAAGCAATAGTATAAAAGTCATAATAACCCCCTCCTGCCCCCTTAATAAAAACAACATTTGGTTTAAATCCAATATTAGTTAATCTAATCCCAGTAACTTTAATTGAACTAGTATCATTATCATAATAACTAACATATGCTAAATTACCAGAAGACGTCTCAACAGTAGTAGTACCACTTTTAAACTTGCCAATTTTACCTTGTAATTGTGTTATAGTGTTATTGGCTTGTGTTAACTTATTTGTTAAGTCCTGTAAGCTAGCGTCTCCACTATCAAAAGACGATTTAATCTTCTCAGATAACTCTACTAATGTATTATTTAAACTTGATTCAATATTTTTCAACCCTAATACATTTATAATAGAAGTTTTTCCATTGATTAAACCATCTTTCATTTCGCTAACTTTTGTTGCTATGTCTTGTAGACTGGCATCATCACCTAATGGCATTATATTCTTGCTTATACTTAATACTTTTTCTACTGTAGCATTAGCACTGTCTGTAACAACTATTTTAAGTGTGTGTAGTGCATTGTCTGTAAGTTCATAGTTTATTGTTTTTTCTGTTGTTAAATCGGTTGTGATTGTTTCTTTTAATATATCATCTATAAATATTTCTATCTTAGTTAGTAGTGCAGGGTCTGTGTGCTCTGCTTTGAATGTTGCTTGTGTATAGTTATAAGATGATACTGTTAAAAGTGGTAATGCTTGAAGTAATGTTATTTGTGCATAACCATGAGTGCCATCAGTATTTGCTCCTGCAACACTTTCAACATTTTCTAAAAAATATTCATAAGTTGGTATATACCCTTTTGGTTTGTAACTATCTTTGGTTAAAGCATAACTACTTCCTCCTCCGCCACCACATGTAACACTATAGCTACAACCACCACCATACCAACCGCCACCACCACCACAGTAAGCAATATATTTAGTACCAGCAGGTGTACCACCAATACCAAAAACACCATTTCCATCTTCAATAGAACTTATTCCACCTTGAAATTGAGTACCACCTGGGGTATGAGTATTATTAACACCTTTACCAGTAACTCCTTCAAAGCCACCACCAACACCAGCTTTGATAGCAGTAGAAGAAGCACCAAAATAAACGCCTCCACCTCCTCCTGCTACAATTATACGTGATAATAGCCCTTGTGGATTATCCCAATCACCTCCAACAAGTCTTATATCAGTAGCTCCACCTCCACCAATAGAATTACCACGACCACCACCATTAAAAGAGTTAACAGTGGAATTACTACCTAAGCCAACTTGACCAACATAAACATAAAACTTAGTACCTTTTTTTAATATCAATTCACCACATGAATAACCACCATGACCGAATATAGCGTCAGATGGAGGATTACCACCACGACCACCACATGCACCCCAACATTCTAATTTATATTTACCAGGCTTTAATGTAATACTTTGTTCACTTCCCGTATAATTAAATTCATAAACTGTTGCCATTTAATACACCTCTTTCTTAATTTATGGTTTTATTGTACCTAATTTTAAAACCATAAACGTCTGCAAAGTGTAGATGAAGTGTAGGCAAAATGTAAATTAATTTATATATTTTGGGGAATAAAAAAAAGAACATTATCTATTTTGTAAGTTCTGTTCCTTCTACTACTCCACTTTCTTTAATTATATAATCTTCTACAGCCTTTCTGTACTCTGTGTTAGTTACATCATCTAACTCAAACTCTCGATTTTTTAAAGGGTTCAATCCTTTGTTTAATATTCTCTCTGCTAGTATTCTTACTACAACACTATTTACATTCATTATAAAATTCCTCCTACTTTTTCATTTTCTGCAATTAGTAATTGATTTTCTAACTCTTGTATTCTCTTTTCTTCTTCTGTTAACTCTACTTTTATTTCTTCCAAAATTGGTTCTTTTGTTTCTACATTTATACCTATTAGCCTATTTCTAGTATAATCTATACTTCCATATGGCAACTCAATAGAATCTATTTTAGGAATATTGATATCTATACTATTACTTACTGTTTTTTCTCCATAAAACATTAATATATCCCCTGTATCATTATCATAAAAAACTATTCTTCCTATATTTTTCATATATTAAACCTCCTACAAACATTTAATAGCATAATAAAAATAATATTTATCATTTAAAGAATCTCCAGGCATAGCCGCAGAATTAAATCCAGTGTCCCTAATTTTAGTACCATAATAACTATTAATATCATTTTTTGAATAAGCATAAGAGTTTTCATAATCAGAGGAGATAATACTCCAACGACTATTAGAAGTGTTAAAACAAGCATATATTGAGGGAGTTAATATAACAAAAAGTCGACCTCGTGTAGTCCAACATTCATAAATGACAAAATCTGGTTTAAACCCACAATCAATCATCCAACTTTTAGTAATATCAGTACTATAGGCAAATTTATATTTAGAATTTAATCCACTTATTTGAGTATTTAACTGAGTTATAGTGTTATTTGCTTGTGTTAGTTGATTTATTAAATCCTGCTCACTAGCGTCTGAACTGTCAAAAGAAGTTTTTATTTTCTCTGATAACTCCACAAGTGTATTATTTAAACTTGCTTCTATATTCTTTAATGCTAAAGTATTTATAATACTTGTTTTACCACTTTTAAATGTATCTTTAATTTCTATCCATTTGCTTGTAACCTCCTCAGTTGTAGAACCACTTGGAAGAGGTGCAATTCCTTTACTTATACTCAATACCTTTTCTGCTGTAGCATTGGCACTATCTGTAACAACTATTTTAAGTGTGTGCAGTGCATTATCTTCTAATGTATAGTTAATTGTTTTCTCTGATGTTAAATCTGTTGTTATTGTTTCTTTTAATGCATCATCAATAAACCACTCTATTTTAGTTAATAATGTAGGGTCTGTATGGTCTGCTTTAAATGTTGCTTGTGTGGAGTTATAAGAGGATATAGTTAAAAATGGTAATGCCTGTAATAATGTTATCTTGGCATAACCATCTGCTTTAGTAGTATTACCACCAACAATCATAATAACATCACTAAGATAATATTTAGATGTAGGCGTATATCCAGATGGTTTATAGCTATCTTTAGTTAACACATAACCACTTCCACCTCCTGCTCCACCAACTCCTATTATAGCAGAGCCACCAAACCAGCCACCTCCACCTCCGCTTCCATCTCCTGTTATAACGGAACAACCTTTTCCAAAACTTCCATTTTCTGTACTTACACGACCGATACCACCTTGGTATTGTGTACCACCAGGGCGATGTGTAGAATTTGCGCTATATCCATTACCTCCTTCTAATCCACCTCCTGCACCACCAGTATAAGGATAATATGCACCACCACCTCCACCAGCAACAATTATACGAGAAAGCAAGCTTTGAGAATTATCCCAAGCATCTCCAACAGTTCTTATATCAGTGGCACCACCACCGTACATAGAATAATAAGTACCCATAACCTGTTGATTTAAATAACCTTTACCTCCACCATTAAAACCTTTTTTAGTGTTATTACTAGTAGATGAAGAAGCAAAACCAGTTTCCCCAACATAAACATACAATGTAGTTAGTTTATTTAATGTAAGTTCGCCTTTAGAATATCCGCCTCTAGCATTAGTATCCCAAGAAGAATTATTAATACCGCCAGAAGCACCATAACACTCCATTTTATATTTGCCAGGTTTTAATATTACACTTTGTGGTGAACCTGTATAATTAAAATTCCATACTGTCTGCACCTTATCACTCTCCTTTCTTAAATAGGTAACATATCATTTTGTATAGATATATTAACCTCATTAAATCTTTCTATCTTTGCAACAACCTCATCAATCGCATTTTGAACATTTGTAGCAGTAAGATTGCTTGTTGCATTGTTATAACTTGTTTTCTCTGCTGTTGTTTCTATACTATCTACACTAGTTTTTACCTCATTTAATGCACTAACTATATTTGTTTTATCTGTTGTAGTAAGTTGTGTTGTATCACCTATCTTAGTGTTAATCTCTGTCTTAGTAGTTTCTATGTTGCTCGTTAACTCTGTTTTAGTTGTATCAATTTTAGTATCTAACTTATTGATATTTATTAATATCTTTTCTTCATCTTTTTTAGTTAAAAATATCGCAGTTGGGTCAACAACTAAGGTTACTTTCTCTACATTAGATACCTCTATGATAAATTTCAAATACAAATCTTTCATAGCTCCATTGCCAACTTTTGGCTTGTATGTTTCAGGACTTTTACAAATTGCAATCATATCTCCTTCATTATCTATGAGAGCCATTTCTCTAACTGTAAATCCACCTATTGAACCAGGCACACATGCTGTTGCAATAATCCAATTAGGATTATTTTCATCCTTGTCAAAAGCATTTATATTACCTTCCCAAACTTTATTTTTTAATGCTGTTTGGTCTTCTGTTGGATTGTAATAGCTTCCTCCTCCATCACCTGCTTGAATCTTCTCTAGTACTACTGATTTACCTAGCATTCCTGCATTAGCAATTTTAGCTTTACCTATATTCGTAAGTATAGTGTAAAATTGTTCATCAGCCATTTATACCACCTCCTTTTGGATACACTGTTAATATTTCTGAACTCATGTTATGAGCTAATGCAAACTTAGCTTTAACATTAGCTTTTACTTCTTTACTTGAATAAGGATATACTGTTATTTCTTCACTCATAATTGTTGTTTGTGCAAAATAAGTTTTACTTTTTAATAAAGATACTAACTTATAACTTACAGATAGATGAGAAGGTTTTATAACATTTACTCTCTTATATAAATCTTCTAAATCTCTAGGAAAACCTTGAGTACTGGTTAATTCAACACCAAAAGTATATGGAGATATGTTTTCATTTATTTTTATATTTGCACCTGTATAAGATTGAAGTATCATAGACATTCTTTTAGGTGTCATAATATATTTGCTTTGAAGTTTAGCAATGACTTTTCTTCTCCTAGTTTCTATATGTTCATCTAAGTTAGTAGATAAACCTACTCTATTTTCCCAAAAACTTAAACCCCACGTTGCAGTCTGAGGAAATAATTGTAATTCTATTTCTTTATTTAATAACTCTAAATTATCAAATTCACTTCCTATAGCTTCATATAAGCTTTGCATTATGATAGATTGTTCATATATTGGTGACAATGTAAGAAGCATTTCTCTACCTTTTTTAGAAGCTATCATCCAACCACCTCGTTAACTATTTCCCCTACTCCGACCACTTGGTCCTGCAATTTTATATTTTCTTTTACATCATTTATAGTAAGATTAGAAAAGTCCTGTATGCCTTCGTCTGTCAACATCATAGAACCTACTATAGCCTGTATAGCATTGTATGAGACTGTTCCACCTAAATCAATCTTATCTAAATATTTGTCTATCTTAGTTTTTAGATTGTTTAATACTGTTTCTTCACTAAAACTGTTACTAAATATAAAACTAGCTTTTACATTAATAAGTAGTATTTCGGGTGTTACAACTGTTACTAAAGCCCCAATAGGAGCTTTCCCGTCTCTATTTTCTTCTTCTGATATATTTAATGGATATATATATTCTTGGACCTTATCTATTAATTCTTGTGTTGCTGCTTTCCTATTTTTATCTAGTATTAATACTTTTACTGTCCCTGCTCCATTCCATTCGGGAACTACATAAGCATATCCAACTCCATCTACTTCTTTAGCCCATCTTATATAATCTGAATTAGCTCCACTAAGTTTGTCTTCTTGCTCTGCTACAAGAACTCTTTCTCTAAAATGTTCTTCGTCTTCTATATCTGTCCCACCTTTGAAATCTTCTTTATTATTAACAGATTTAATTCCATTAATCGAATCTAATAGAACAGTTACAGTATTTTGAGATACATTTCCTATAGTTCCAGTTTCTCTACATTCTGCTTTAATATCTACTGTTTCATTTTCTCCTATACTTTTAGTTTCAAGAAGCTCAAACTCTATGCTTTGTTTTTCATCAGTTGCAATAGTGGTTACTACAGTCCCTTTTGCAATGATAGTTCCTTGTACACCTGTAAATGTAACAATGCCAACCGATTTAGTTGGTTGATTTTTAAATACTCCCTTACATTCACCAAGCCACTCTAAATAAGTTCCATAGCTAGTTTGAGGAAATGCAATCTTTAAATTATTTTGTAGCCCTAGTTGTTTTAACTGTGCAACTTCTTCTGCTGTAGGTCTTGTTGCATCATAAACAAAATCGCCTTCCAAAATAGAAACATCTTGAAAGTTACTTAACATCCTTTCGTGTATTGCTTCCTCATCTTCTGTTAAAAATACTGGTATAGGTAGTTCTCTTTCCATATAATCACCTACCTTTTTATATTGCCATCAATTACTATATTTTCATCATCTATTGTTAGTACATCAAATTCATAATTAACAAGCCTACTATTTTCAAGCCAATTGAATATAAAATTACTCACTTCTTTTGTATATGGATGAACTAAAATAGTTTCTTTTATTAACCTAGATATTTCAAGCTCTTTAGCACTTTGGGATAAGTTACTAGCAATTAAATCTTTTATTTCACTTCCATATACACTAGAATAAGCTGACCGTTTGTATCTGGGTGTTAATATAGCTTTTTGACACCATTGTTTATATGCCTCTACCTTGTTACATCTTTTTAATGTTCCATCTGCATTTTTGACAAATTCACCTTTTATAAAATCAAATAAAAAAGAACCCTTTAGGTCCAGTTCATTTTCATTATTATTTTTTAATTCTACAGTTTCAAAAGTTTCATTTTGTGGAAATAGGTTTGGCATTTACAACCCTCCCAATTACTACAAATTCAGCCCCCATAATAGCTACTAATACATTATCACCTATATCTAGTGGCTTTAATTCTTCTGGAGTTTCTATTTTATGTTTATGTCTATATTCTGCACCTAACATTTCATCTGAAAGAGTAAAATAATCTTCTTTTAATGTTAAATTCTCTAACACTAAATAGTCCTGTATTTCATCTTTATAACCATTCACCTTAAGACCATTTGTTGTTATTTCTGCAAGTGAACAACCCATTCCAAAGACTCCATCATTAACACTTTTATTCATTTTTTCTTTTAATATTCTAGCAACTCCATTGAATCTAGCATCAGTCATTGTTATAAAATTTCCTCCTTATATAATCTAAAGTTCCTATATTGAGCTTCATTTTTGGTGTAGAGTCTAATGTATGAGTGACATCTATAACATAGTATTCTCTTCCTTTTAGAGATACCTTGTCACCTGCTCTTATTCTGTTTATGTCTACTGCACAATCTACACTTATTGTTTCTTCGCCCGAATTAAACATTGCTTCTGCTACTTTCTTAGCTTCTTTTGCATTAGTTATCTTTTCATCTTGTTTAATCTTTTGTAGTGTTCCATACTTATCTGAGTCCTTCTTATATGTGCCAATGATAGGTGCTTTTGTATTTTCATCTTTACTCTTACCTAGCACTTTTACGGAAGTTACTGCATCATTAAAACTACTTATAAAGTTTGCATCTTCTAATATACTATCTAATTTATATACATTTGCATTGGTCCCAAGCTTAAATAATTTCAATTTATTATCCATTCTTACTCTAAATAAATCTCCACCCTTACTAGCTGTTTCCTTTAAATCTTTTTTAATCATATCTAGTATATTAGTCTTATGTATTACTTTAGCAAGTTTCTTCCCTGTATTAGCTAGATTGTAGTAAGGTATATTCCATTGTTTGCAGTAATATTCGATTCTCTGTGTTGCTGTATTTTCTTTAAAACTATATTGTTCTTCTGATTCTTCCATATAGACTGTTCTTTCTCTGCAAGACAATGTCAGTTTCTTACTTTTTTCACTTCTTCTAGTTTCCCATATGACTCCATCGAAGATTGTTTCTTCTTTTTTACTCTCATACGCAATGTCAATTAGAACTATTTTATCACCTTTTTTAATCCCTATATCTTGCAAAGTTTTAGTTTCTATTAAGGATACATCCATTTTATATGCAACTCCATCTATAGCTTCTGAAAGAGTTATTCCTTCATTAAAATTTGCAATGTCATATTTATTATTTAGTATTATTTTCATTTAGAAGGTATCACCAACTTTTGTCCTTTTTTAATAATATTTGGATTTTTACCAATAACTTTTTTATTTTCAGGTATATTATAAATTTCTTGCCACCTTGAACCTTTACCTAGAAATTTCTTTGCAATACTCCATAAAGTGTCTTTAGATGTAACTGTATATATTTTTGCTGATGATTGAGTATTAGGTCTATTATCTTTTAAATCTGTTTTAGTATTACTTTTAGTTTCTTTTTTTAATGTCTCTATTTTTAGTTCTCTGTAAGTTCTAAATGTTATCTCAATGTCTCTGTCTTCTTCTCTTCCTGCTGTTTGAGTATTGCTAAAACTAGATATTGTAACTAATCCATTGTAACCAAAACCAGTCATTATAAGTCTTAGAGGTTCGGCTTGGTCTACCCATTTTTCAAGCATTGCAACTATTTCAGTAGGATTTTTTAACTCGCCATATCTGCAATAAGAAGCATCATATAAGTTAGGTAAGAATGTCTTGAATGATATTTCTCTTATCTTCTCTCCTTCTTTTTTAATGTCAAATTCACCTAGATTTACTATATCTACAGTTTCAAATCTTTTTTCTTTTTTTATAGATAAAGAATCTTGTGGATTTACTGGAAAATGAAAATCTATTTTTTCTTTTTCATTTTTTAGGTATATGTCTATTACCAAGTTATCACCTCTTTTTTACAATAAAAAAGCACTTACTCTTAATAAGTAAATGCTTTTCTCTTATTCATATTCTTTTTCTAAAGCTTCATCAATAAGTTGTTGCACGAAAATGTTGTCTATTTCTTCGTCTTTACTGTTTGTTTCCCATTCCCAACCACTTATGCACCTAATTATATAGTCATCATACACTCCCAAATCGTATACACTAGATAGATTATTTATACTTACTTCTCCTAGGCCTTCTACAAAATCAGCAAACTTCTTCAATTTATATATTTTCTCATTGAGCATAACTAAGTAATCTTGATGCAATTCCTCGTTATATGTCTTGCATGTCAACCATTCTATATCAATGCTAAAAAGAGTTGGTTCAACTAAAGTTTCTTTTATACACTTTTTTATATAGCTAGTTTTTATATTATCATCTAATATATATAATACCTCTTGTTTTTTCATATATGCACTCCTTAAAAATGTCTATATTATTAGTTATTAAATGCTGGATGTAACCATACATTTTCTGCCATGTTCATAAATTCATCAGTTGTTGTAGCAATCCAATTTATGCCCTGTAGCGTACTTCTACTATACTCAAATGACAAAACTTTTTGTTGGTCTTTATTACCCGAGCTATCAATTAAATTCGCTACAAACCAAAACTGATATTGCGTGATACTACTTGAATATTTTTCATCTGTAGCTTTTATTATATTTTTTGCAGATAGAAAACCACTTTTTAACATATCCTTAGGACTAAAGTTATCCAATAGTTGCATTTTTATAACTGCAATTTTATTGTTTTCGTCTAATTGTGTGTATTGAACATCCAATACGCTACCTTTTTCCATAGACTTTATTTCGTTTTTTATATTAGTCCCTACATCATTTTTATTATTATTATCTTCTGCATTATTTTCTTGGCTATTTTTATCTTCTTCTTCTTTTTTCTTGACCTCCTCTTGTGCTTTCTCTTCGTTTTCTTCATTCATTTTATTTTTAGACTTATTATTGTCTGTATATGAAACTTGTTTAACTGGTGTAGAATCCTTATCATCTAAACCTCTTGTAAGATAAATTGACCTAGCACAACTCATTGTTAATAAAGCTAAAAAACATCCCAAGACAATTTTACCCTTATTTTTATTTCCAACAGCTTTCACTAAAAATTCGATTGAAAAAACCACAAGTGTAATCGGAAAAAAACATATAGCCATAAGAGCTATAATAATTCTCATAACAATATTTAGTTTTTTAAATTTCTGCCACATAAAATTTCCCCCTCATAAATTTGCATATTTTAACAATATTATATCATTTATAAGGAGGATTTTTTTTAACAACAATTCGACATTATCCAATGTCTTGTAACGCTTCTCTTATTTCACTTTCTACTTGAGATAATATTTCTTGTATCATATCTTCCTTGTTATTACTCTCTTGAATATTGATAGATATTCCACCTAAATTTATTGTATTCCCATTATTTGAAATTAAATTCTGTGGTTGAGCTTCTCTATATTCTTTATTATCTGTATCCAAATCATTTGTAAAAGGAAATTGTCTAACATTATTTACAATATTAGAATAACTTCCTCCAATTTTTTGTGATGGAGTTGAGCCTAATCCTAACATTTTACCTGTTTGTTCATACAAGCCTATCGCTCGATTTCTTCTATTGTTAGAAAGAGGAATTACCATTTCAGCTCCATCTTCTCCGCATATAGAAGTTCTTGTTGCGACTCCACCATCAGCAAATCGACCAAATATATTACTTAGTATTCCGCCTCCTTCATTTACTGTTCTTTTGACAGTTGTTTGAGTAGTCTTAACATTAAAAGATGCAGAGATTGGTGCTGAAACTGTTGCTCTTACACTATTCCAATAGCTAATAACTTGACTCGACATAGCACTAACTTGACTTACTACAGAACTACACATAGCAGAAATAGCACTTATAGCTGAACTACTTAAACTTGTAAAAGATATTCTAGCACCATTGTACATACTACTACACGCTACTCTAACATTTGTTGCTAACATATTAAAAGAAGTTGTAGCACCATTATATAAACTCGAACCTGCTTCTCTTCCAACTTGAGCTAATTGGCTAAAGCTTTGCTTAGCCCCATTATACATATTTGTAGCTCCTTGTTGGACTGTTGCAGTAGCTTGGTTAAATGCTGTATCTATGCCAGTTGTAAGATTAGAACTGTTAACTTGAGGTGTAGCATTATTTAAAGCATCTGTAACACCTTGTTGAGTTGCTACTCCTAATTCATTACCTTTTTGTTGTACTACTGGCACTCCTGCTTGAACTCCACTAACAACACCATTTGTTATATCTGTTCCGAGTTGTTGTCCTGCCTGTTGTACAGTTGGATTTCCTTGCGTTAGAGCATCTACAACCTGTTGGTTTGCTTGCTGTGCTGTTTGAGAAGCTGAACCTTGTATTTGTGAAGATGCTTGAGTAAAGATACTCCTTACAGTTTCTAGAGCCTTTGGTCCTTCTATTCCTAGATTATTCAAATTTTCTAGAACCTTACTAGCTTGTGTTTCTATTGGAGTGCTAAAGTCTACATTAGCAAATACTTGCCCCATATTTCCATCCATTTTCACTAGGGCTTCTTGCATTTGTGGTCCTATTTGGTTTACAGTTCCAAGCATGTTACTTATTGCTCCATTTATTCCCTCTTGATTAAATCCAATTTTGAATGAATTAAATGTGTCGCTTAAACCTTGTTTTAGATTTGTAGTATCTAGTACAGTAGAGGCTTGCGAGAAAATAGTTCTTAATGTGTCTATAGCTTGTGTTCCTTCCAATCCTAGACTATTTAGATTCTGTAATACTTTAGTTTTTTGCGTGTCTATAGAAGAATTAAAATCCACTCCCTTAAAAATCTCTGATGCTTTACCACCTAGACTTTTCAATGTTTCTAGAGCCTGTGGTCCTGTTGATTTCAGCGAATTTAGCATTCCAGTAACTCCGTCTTTCAACCCACCTACATTAGTTCCTTCTTTAAATGCATTGAAAGCGTCGCTCATACCTTGTTTAATACGGTTAGAAGAACCAGCTCCATATTTATTTATAAAATTCATTGTTTCTTGTATGCTATTTCTGTAGTCTTCTGCATTCAATTTTCCTGCCTTAAAGGCATCATCTAAGTTTTTAGTAATTTTGTCAACTTTTTCATCAGGTCTCATATTAGCACTTACACCCGACAAAATTATAGCCATGTTATCGTCCAAACCTCTCATCATAGTAAGAGAACCTTCACCCATACCATTTAAGCTACTACTTAATGCTTTTGCAATTTCTCCTGACTTTCTCTCAGTTATATTTTTAGATTGTTCAAAAGCTGTTGAAAAAGCTTTTGTCACTCCTTGTAATTGTTTTTGGCTAGCAGTCTTCAACATAGCTGTTGCATTTGAAGTTTCTCCTGCTATATCACTCAAAGCTTCCTTTGTATTTGTTTTTATCTCTGACATAGTTTTGCCAAAGAGATTTTTTAATGAAGAAGCTTTCTCTCCCCAACTTTTATTTGATAGTAATATTCCTATAGCTTGACCTATAGCACCTATAATTATAAGAAGATTTCCTCCTATAAGTTTTATTGTTCCTCCAACTCTTTCCATGAGTCCTGTTACAAAATCACCAAAGACACCAAACCTCTCTTGCAAAGACATTATTGCCACTTTATTATTAGAGATAGCAACAGACATTCCTGCAAAAGACACAACTATAGCTCCTATAGCAATTGGTAATAACATTGCACTTATGCTTGTAGCTCCTATAGCTGCCTTAAGTATTCTTAGCGACTTTATTGCACTACCAAAAGCAAATGCTACTTTTAATAATGTAATTGCACCAATTAATGCTCCGATTCCAGGTAACAAAACTTGGAATCCTGCCTTTATCTTATCAAAATTATTAACAAATTTTTCTGTCACTCCAACTATAGAATCACCTATCTTCGGCATATCTTTTATAAGTTTTTCTACAAATCCTCTTGTCATAGGTCCTAGTCTTTGCCCTACGCTTATTCTTACATCATCTATAGCACTTTTTAAAATAGTAAATTGACCTGACAATGTATCAAGTTTCATGTCTGCTATCCTCTTAGCTTCTCCTTCACTTTCATTTATAGCTGTTGTTAGTTTATTAAAGTCACTTTCACTAGCATTTACAACAGCTGCCCAACCTGCCATTGCTGTTCTTCCAAAGATAGATTGTATAGCAGCTCCTTTTTGTACTCCTTCAAGTCCACCTAATTTTTCTCTAAGACCAACGATTGTTCTAGCTAAATCTAAATTTCCATCTTTTGTTTTCTTTATTTCTATTCCATATTTATTCATTGCTTTTTTGGCTTCGGCTGGTGGTTTTATTAATCTAACTAATCCGCCCCTTAGAGCAGTACCTGCCATACTTCCCTTGACACTTGCACTAGCCATTAGACCTGTTGCAAGAGATAAATCCTTCATTGAGACACCTAAAGCTCCTCCAACAGAACCCATATATTTAAATGTTTCACCCATTCTCTCAATATCTGTATTTGAGTTTGTAACTGTTGCTGCCATAACATCAACAAACATTCCTGTATCTTTTGCAGTTAGCCCTAAAGCAGTTAAACCATCAGTCACAATATCTGCTGTTAGTGCTAAATCTGTCTGACCTGTTGCTGCCAAATTCAAGATACCTGGTAAACCAGCAATCATTTCTTTACTTTTCCATCCAGCCATTCCCATATAATACATTGCATCAGCTGAATCTTTAGCTGTAAAGCTAGTTGTACGACCCATTTCCCTTGCCATTGCAGTCATTTCTTCCATTTCAGATGAAGTTGCACTCGAAACAGCCTGAGCATTTTTCATTGATTGCTCAAAGTCTGCAAATCCTTTTACAGCAGAACCTACACCAATTCCACCTATCAAAGCACCTGCCGCAGTAGCCAATTGAGCAAATTTACTAATAGCTCCACTCACAAAAGAGTTTATCTTTCCTGTAATTCCTCCAAGTGCTGAACTAGCTTCATCTCGAATTTTGACTGCTGCTTCATATCTCTTACTCACAAATTCCTGTAATTTATTTTTAGTTCGAGAAATAGTATTTATAGCTTCATCAGCTTGAGACTTTATTTTTATAATAGTATCAGCTTTTAAGTTCTGCATCTTAGCTTTCACTTTATCTATTATAGAACTAGATTCGTCTTGACCTCTGATTATTATAGGAGGTACAGGCTTAGCAACTTCTTTTATCTTATTATTAACTTTGTTAACAGTAGAACTCGCGTTATCTGTAGCTTTTATCCTTGCTGTTACTGTCTTTCTAGCCTTATTAACATTGTTGCTAGCCCTATTAGCAACATTACTTGCATTATCTGTAGCTTTTATCCTTGCTGTAACAGTTTTTTTTGCTTTATTCATGTTATTATTAACTTTATTTACAACACTTGAAGCTTTATCTGTAGCTTTTATAGCAGGATTAACCTTTATTCTATTAAGTGTTTGCATCCTTTTTTCAGTTTGCTTCATGTATTTTTCCATTGCACTTAGTTTGGATTTTGTTTCTCCATCACCTTTTGCACTTATGACAACGTCAATATGGTACATTTCCTTTTTAGCTATTTCCCTCACCTACCTTTCTAAAAATATTTATTTTTTCATAGCTTTATTTTCTTGCTCTATTTCATTTTGAGTAAATACTTTCATTAAGCGTTGAGACATTAAATTTTTCTTGACATAAATATCTGGGGGAACATGATGCTTAACAAAGATGTTATTTAAAACAGTCAGTCGTCCCCCCATTTTTATTAGTTTTTTATATCATCGTCACTTATTTCATCATAAAAACCGGATAATTCTAATATTTGGTCACTTATTTTACTCAATTCTCCTGCTAGGAATTTTCTTTTTATAAATTCTCTAGCATTTGTTACTTTCATAGCATCAAGTAATTTTTGATTAGAAAAGTTAGGTTTCACAGTCCCTTTTTCTATCAATGCTAGATTAAACTCATCATCATTTAATTTTTCTTCTCTTCGCCCTTGGACTTTTACAATTTTAGTGCAATCTTTTCTTATTTTACTAATCTCTTTTTCTGTTAATGCTTTCAATGTGATTGGTATTCCTAATCTTTCTAAAAACACAGTTCTTTCGGGTACTGGTGAATCCTCCAATAGTTTTGCTATTATTTCATCCTCTTTCATCTTCAACCTATCTTCATTCGTTTCTTCTATTTCTTCATCTAAATCATAATCTTCTTTTTCTATTTCCTCATTTTCTAACTCTCTTTTATACATCTCTGACATACTATTCCTCCAATATTTTTAATTTTAAAAAGCTACAAACAAAGTTAATTGTTTATAGCTTTAAAGTACAACACTATTTTGTTTTAAAGTTCATTTAACAAATCATATCCTCTAAAACTTCCCTCTACTTCTATTTTTACAATCTCACCAGCTTTAGAATTTATAAGAGGTAATTTTTTCAATCTACAGTTCTTTAATCTAATACTTTCATATCCTAATGTCTCAGGATTAGATAATTTATATATTATTTCAAAAGACCTAAATCCTAATTTTGCAAATCTTGAATCTGTCTTATATCCATTTAAGGAGAATGAACCCTTAGTAGTCCCAACTCTTGATATTTCATTTTGACAACCTAACAGTTTGATACTTTGCTCATCTTGCTCAAAATCAGCTTTTATTTCTTCCATGTATAGTTCTTCTACACCATCAATAAGTATAACTACATCAGAACCATTCAGAAAACTGGCTTCTTCTATATAATCATCATTGTACATAATCTATAACCTCCTTTATCCTAAATAACCAGTACCATATATTTTTTTCATCACATCAACCTTAATCGCATCCCATTTCCAGTAAAATTCATCTGCTTTGGCAGTTGCTTGAAGTTCTGTATCTATATCAACATTGAATTCTGATATAATACCTTGTGACATTAATTCTTCAAAATATTTCTTTAATGCACATATAACAGTTGTCTGCCCTGTTGAATCGTTGAATATCTTACCTACAAACTCTTTTCTTTTCAATGAAGTATCTTTATTTATAGTGTTAATAAACATAATATTAGAGATATATCCCATAGCTTCATTCTTATCATCTACATACTTTTTAAATGTATTTACATCATCAACAACTATTACGTCTCCATCATCAAAATCTAAAACTAAAGTACCACTCTTTAAACACTCTTTAACTTCTGATTGGCTTAGTCTTGGTTCTACTTCTTCAAATATAGTCTTAGCATTACATATACTACCTGTTATGCCTTTGCTTACTGCTAATGCTCCTATATAAACAGCTACTTCGCTAGGTGTATATTTTACATTTTCATAATAAGCTGAGCTTCCAGTGTTAATTATATTTTCATCATTAAAACTTTTTGATTTATCATTAATTTGTTTTATATTATCCTCTGTTTTTCCCCCTAGAAATAATAATATATCTTTTCCTAGCTCCTTATTTTTAGCTACCCAAGCTTTTGTAGTTTCCTGCAAAGCTTCCTCAGCTACACCATCAAGTGTAAAGCCATCAAAGCTATATCTTTCAAATTCTTCCAATGCTTTTAAATAAGACTCATTTGTTATAGATGTGCAACCATCATTTCCACCCTCAAGTGCTACATTCACTAAGTTTGCTAATGTTGTATCACTATCAGCTACTTTAGTTGCAATTACATACTCATTATCTAAATTAGAGTTTATTTCTAGCACTATTTCATCTATAGTACCTTTGACACTTGAACTAAATAATTGCTTAGTTCCTTCAAAGAAAATAAAATCCTTTTTATCTGCATCAACTAAATTAGATTTTATTGTTACATTAAAGTTTCTAGCTGTTGGATACTTAGTTTCTAGCTTAATTACATCTTTTGCACTATTCTCTGTAGTATCTTTAAGTATTAATGTACCATTTTTTTGTTTTCCATCTACGAGCCTATATAGTAACAGTTCTTTTACATTCCCTAGTAAAGCTAGTTTTCCTAACTTGTAAGCTGAATAGTTAATATCATCACCAAGTAAAGTTTTAAGTTGTCTCAAATCATTTTTTATTGTTATTACCTTACCTACATCTCCCCAATTAGCTTTAACTGGCATTGCTAATCTACCCTTTAAACCTGTGTTTGTAGACTTTTCTGCTTGTGTTTTAAAGCGATTATAAAAGCCAGGTATTTCTTTTTTTTCTTTTTCATTCCATGTTCCTGTTGCCATTTTTACTTCACCTCTCTTTCTAAGAAATCTTTTATTAATTTCTCAAACTCTACTTTTGTAAGTTCTTCTTTCTTACAATTAAATAAAGCACCTGCAACTACTTCTTTCTTGTAGCCAAGTGCTTCACTATTTTTTAAGAAATCTTCTTTTGAATATTTTTCTTCCTGCTTACTTACATTAATCTTTTTATTATTTGTTTCAGCCAATCCTTGCACCTCCTATCTTAAATTTCCACTATTATAAATTTCATTCATAATAGGTCCTTCTCTTTTTATCTTACCTATCATTTTAAATATGACTGTTAATTGTCCTGTAGTAAACATGTCTGATTCTCTATCCTCAACTACGCTAACAATAGTTAAATACATGTTTTTATCTTCTCTAAGTCTTACTCTCTTATCTATTATTAGCTTAGTCTCTAATTCTTCAAGAAGCTTAACTATTTCATCTTTATTTTTACTTACCACGTGACATTTCATAGTTTTAGTAATCTCAATCAGATGATAGTTAATCCTTTTGTTTTCAACATTTGTAGTTCGCCACAAACAACATGGTGCTATAAAATTTTTCTTCCAATTGTCCTTGTAACTCTCGATTTCTAATAAATCTTTTGTGTACTTAGATAGAGCTTCAACCCATCTATCATTAGTTATATCTTCTTTATCATCTAAAGCTATTATGCTAAACCTCAGACACCTTATTATAGCTTCCCATTCTTCGTCTATAACATCTTGACCAATTGCACCCTCATAAATACATGTAAATACCTCGTTAGTAGTATCATCTGTTATAGTTTTAAAATCTAAAGTTTCTATAACTTCTTTTGTAAGTTCATCTAGTTTATTAAATGTGGTTCTTTTCTCATATAACCAAATATTTATGTTTCTTCTAAAACCTATAACCTCGCCCTCGCTGTCAGAATCTTCGCCTTGAACAATTACAGCATATGGTTTTATAGTCTTTTTGTTTGCTACAGTTGGTTCATAGCAATCTTTTAATCTTGGTATGTTATCAATTAAGGCTTTTCTTATTCCTGCTCTCATATTATTTACTCCAATGTCCTTCTACTAATTTACCTATTTTAGATATATTCTTGCTAACTGTAGACTCTAAAGAATGTGTCCCTTTAGTGCCAGGATGTTGTACTTGTTTTACAGGATGTGAAGCTCCATTCCAAAATAAAGCTTTTGCACTTCTTGGTTTTATAACATGAGGTGCTGAACCTTCCTCTAAAACATTTCCATAGTCAACACCATGACCTAGACGGACAATGTATTGATTTCCTCCACCTAGACTAGTTCCTGTTATACCTTGTCTTGCATTTCCTGTCCTGTCAGTCCATTTTGCACTATTTTTGGCTTCTCCTTCTAGCATAAAAGCTATATTCATACACAAAAGTGGCATTGTAGCCTTTTTCCTATCAATTTCATTTATAGCCTTAGTAAACACACTCATACTAAACCACCTCTAATCTAACTTTTCAAGACCACATACATATCCACAAATCTTTTCTTCAACTACAATAGGATTTACATAATTTAATTTCATAGTACCTTCAATACATTTAAATGTTATATCATTTTCAGTATTCAATCTTAAATCAGCTTCTTTATCTGCAACCATACCAAAGTTCTTATTTCTATATGCTGTACCAATAGTTTCACTATTTATTACTGTATCATTAGTTTTCTCGGGATATATAACTACTGTTAGTTCTTTTACTTCATCTGTAATCTCAATAGCTCCATCCACTATTTTTTTAATTTCTTGTTCTATAGTTATTGTTTGAGGATTTAAAGCTATCCCTCTATTGATAGTCTTTATTATCTTATCAGCTCTTAATTTTCTCATTGTCCATCAACTCTTGTCATAGATGTTTTATATCCTGTGTTAGTTGTTTCATTCTTTGATTTTTCTTCTAAATAATCAGTTTTATATATATCTGCTAATGACAACCAGTATGAACTATTACTACTTTTAGTTTCTATAGGACCTATTTTAATACAATCATCTGTAGAACCTTTGAGTAAACAACCTCTCCATGAAGCTTTTAGGATATTATTATCATTAGATTCAAGAAGTAACTGTAATTGTTCATCTGTAAAGTATGGATACTCTTCTTCTTGTAAATTGAGTTTTAATTTATCTAAATTGTTAATAGCCATGTCTACTCACCATCTTTGTTGAGAATCTCATTATTATTCTTTTCCTCAGCTTCTCCTATTACTTCTATATAGCCCTTTTCTTCCATGAGTTCTTGGTCAATTTTTCTAATCTCAAACACATCATCTATTTTATAACAGTCATTATCATATTTTAAGTAAACCAAAGCTTTTACTTGCAAATTATCTTTCTTTTTAGCCATAATTATCACCCCTTAATTATGCTACTGTAGCAAAGAAACATTCATCAGCACGTTCAAAGCTTGGCATACCTAATTGTGATACCTTAGTTTGAACTGTTACTGGGTCAATTAATCTCATTGTTGTTATAGCAATACCAGTTCTAACAACAGAACAATCTAATTTAGAACCATATACTTTGTCAGCTTCTTCTGGTGTTGTGCCATAATAAGTTTTTCCTAAATCTCCGTCTGGAATAAAAGTTATTTTGTTATCAGGGAAATAAGATTCCTCACTTTCATCTTCTAATTTATATGTTCCACTTACTATGGCAACAGATAAACCAACTTTATTTTTAAGATAATTTTTAATCATTTCATCAGTTAAGATAACTCTACCATCTTTGTCTATATCCAATTTAATAGCTTTGTTTTTAGCAAAATACCCAAAGGTTTTACTTGTCATTACCATTCGCTTAGGTAACGGCTTCCCTTCATCTCTCATTATTCTCATCCATCTTTGAATATCTCCTATAATATCTGCATCTGGATTATCCCATGTTGCACTTCCAGTTAACACTTCTTTATGATTACTTGGAACTTCAAAGTCAAATACTAAATCTCCATCTTCTGATACTATATTTATTACTCCATCAGCTAGAGCTTGCATTCTCATTCTTTCCATTTGCATATCGCCGCCATCTACAAGGGCTAAATAATTATCATATATTTGTGAAATTATCATTAATAATAGCTCTTTGTTTTGAGCTTTAGAAGCTAAAAGTAACTGTTGTCTATCTTCTTCATTTACAAGAACACTCTCTTTAAAAAATGGCATTCTCTTTGATTTAACTTCTATTTGAGCTTTTAATGCTCTTATTTTTACAGCAACATCAAAGGTACTTTGTTTTAACACTACTGGTTTTTTCTTCGCTCCCTTAATATATTTTAGGTCCATACCTATTTGCTTTTTTCTTGGAAACAAAGATTCGCCTATTAACATTTCTAGTGGCAACTTTTTTATATATTTAGCTATCTCCTTAGAGTCTATAAAGTCTTTCCAATCCATTTTAATTCCTCCTAATATTTATTTTATAAAAACATAATCATTTTAATTGCTTGTTTTGCTTCTTCTGGTATAACTGATGGTAAGGTCTTTTCATCAACAAATCCAAATATTAGTACTGGAATACTTTCATTACCATTTGAATGAGTAAAATCTATATTTCTATATACTAGACCAAAAGCTTTATCATTTGTAACAGTTGTACCATCTACTAATTTTCCATCTTTTGATATTAATGTACCTGCTTTTAAAATTCTTTTTCCATCTACTACAGCTACATCAGTTTTTTTCACTTTAATATTTACATTTTGAAATAAATTTCCTGCAAATTTTAATATGGTTTTATTTTCCCCCATGTAAATCTCAGATTTTTCTATACTCATATATTTTCCTCCTATTCTTCTCCAAAAAATTTCTTTTGAGCTTCTATATTTTCGCTTTTTACTTTAGAGTTAGCTAGCAACTCACCTATACTACTTATTTCGCTGTCATTATCAAGTAATGATGTTGTTCCTCCTTCTAGTCCTCCAGTTCCTACATTTTCATCATCTCCTTTATTTTTTTCATTATTAAATAAATAAGAATCACTTTGTTGATAAGCTTTTATTTGTTCATCTAATCCAATGATTTTGCCATCTACAAAGTTGATATTTTCCTTATTTATTAATGCTGATAAAGCTTTTGTATTTTTAGGATTATAACTTTCAATAGCTCTTTCAAGAGCTGTATTGAATTTTAAAACCTCAATTTCTTTTTCTGCATTTTCTTTAATTTCTTTATTTGCATTTTTAAGACTTTCAATTTCATCTGATAGCTCTTTGTTGTCTTTAACTTTGCCTTGCAAGTCATTTAATTGCTTATCTCTATCCCCTATTTGCTTTTTATACTCTTTAATCTCTTTATTAGCATTTTCTAACTCTGTCTTTTCAACATACTTAGAGTTTTTAATATTATCTAAAAGAAGCTTATTTTCTTTATCTTTAGATAATTTTTCATAAACTTTTTGTCCTTCTTCATCTCCAAGTAACTTTTTAAAATACTCTAACATTCAATTCCCTCCTTTAATGATTTTTGTAAATTTTTTACTACTTCATTTGTTACAAGATTTAAATCAAACATATTAGGTATTGATATTTCATCTGAAACAAGTTTTATTATATTTTCACTTATTATTAATGTATAATGAGAATTATAATTTTCTCTTAAAAAATCTACTACTGGATTACAAAGAGATTTCAATTTATATAACTCTAACTCTTTCCTTAAAACATTTTTTTCTTTCTTTTCATTATTTAATTTTCCTTGTAAACAATTTATTTCTTTAGATTCTCTTACTACTGATTTTATTCTTTCTTCTTCTAATTCCATACTTTATGCCCTCCTTATAATTAAACATAATAAAAGCACTCATTAACATTTAATTAATAAGTGCTTACTTTATTTTTGTATCAATTCTTTTTATTTCTTTGTTTCTTAATGATTGGAGCACTATTATTTTGATGTGTTATTCCATCAAACCAACTATCAAGAATATCATTGTCTCCACCAGTTACCCAATCGTTCATCATTTTAGAAGCTTCATTTATTGGCACTACTACTTGAGTAGGATAACATAAACAATTAGGGTGTGGAATAGGATACTTTTCGGGTGGGAAAACTCCCTCACCTAATCCATATCTATTTTGCTCTGCATACTCGTCACATTCATCCTCTCCCCTCCACTTTACTTGTCTAATATAATGTTGAGAGCTTAGGTTCCATTGTAGACCAATGCAAAATGGATTATTTATTGCATTTTGAACACTCGTTTCTACAAAAGCATGTGTTATAGAGGTTCTAGCAAGTCTTTGAACTTGATAAGATATACTTTTATTCATTCCAACTTCTAATGTTTTAGCCTCTGTTTTTCTAACTGGATTAACATAATTATCTAAACTCTTTGCTAAGGTCTTTGCATTAGCACCTCTAGCAACATTAACTTTTATTAATCTATCAATGTCTTTTCTATTTTTATTACTATAGCCCCAAATTCTACTATCTAATAACCTTTTATCTTTATAAAAGTTACCTGTAACTAGTTTTTCAACCACGCCAGTAGTTGTCTTTATACACATAGCATCACATGCAAGGTTCATAGCTGTATTTGGAACTATTGATTGATAGTAATACATTTGTAATTCTTTAGCTATATTAGAAGCTTCTATCACACTTTTTTCTGTAATAGGTACTAATCTTTGATTTAACTCGTTAATGTACTTCTCGATTGATTTATTTAGCTTTTTTAGGTATTTGGTACTTAGATTTAATTCTTTATTCTTAGCAATGTCATTTAAAATGATTTTACTGGCATCTTTATATACATTTAATATCTCTAATTGTACTTTTTTATCTAATAATAAAAGTTTTTTTCTAGCTTCAAGAACTTTCTTTGTATAAGTATTGTCCTTCATAACAACACCTCATTACTCATCACTATTATTAGATTTACTATTTAATTCTTCATCAATATCATCAATTTCTATTTCTGCATCTTTTCTGAACTGGTCTTGCTCTACTGATTGTATCTTTTCATTATCTTCCAATACTTCATTAAATGCTTCCTCATAATCTTCATCACCACCAAATTCTTTTATATAATTTCTATGGCTTCTAACATTATTGTTCACTTCTTCAAGTGCTAATCTCTTCGAATCTTCTTCATCTTCTGGAATAGGATAATTTTTATTTAATACAATAGAAAACATTAAATCATCCCAATCATGATTCCAATCATCATAGCAATTAAATTTACTACATGCTTCAACGATTAGTCTTAACATACTTCTTATTGCAGGTTCCCAATCATTCCACTTTTCCGAACACCTTGCAATAAGTTCCGTATATAAATATTTCAAAGCTTTGGCACTAGGTATATTCTGTAATTGCTCTGGTCTAGGAATTGCAAGTTTTTCGTACATACTATCCTCAAGTCTTTTAAAAAAGGAGTCGACTGGGTCTGCATTTGAAAAACTACTCTCAACTCTATATGCTTGTGCCTGTTTTCCTTTTTCTGAACCTTCTTCAAGTGTTTTTAATGCCATTAAAGCATTTGGAGCAATCTTACAAGCATTAACTGTTTCTTCTGTCGCATCTACTACAACAGTTTGCCCAAACATTAGAAATTTTAAAGAGTCATTAAAATCTGATAATCTTTTATTATAAGTATCTTGTAATGGCTTTAAATCCTCAATATCACTAATGCCTGTGATATTTGTAATACTTTGTTCATTAACAATTATCCAACATGGTATTTTAGAAAGCTTGGTATCACTTTCTTTTACTTCAATAGGCTTAGATAAATTATCACCTTTAAATTTTTCTACTCTTAAAAAACAACTTTCTTGGTTATTAACACTACTTTCTTTCATGTAATAAGTATATCTATACCATATTTGGTTCACTGTTACTTCTTTTATAGTTAAAGCATCAAATCTAACAAATATAACAGATTTTAATTTTGTAATGTCATTACTATCAACTTGATATTTAAAATCATCTATAGAATGATAAAATAGCCTTATAGGTTGATTTGGTTCAGCTTCTAACCTTAACAAAACTCTTTTTGTTATAGTTGCTATCTTAAAAGCTTTTAGTGTGTTGCTCCAAAACTTGCTGGCATTTAATATTGAATCAATATATTGCCTTAATTCCTCACATGCTTCTTTATGTTCTTTTTCATATGCTTTAAGTATTATAGTTGGTTCTTTTCCAAACATAAAACGAGCTTGTTTATTTATAAGTGGTTTTACCTTATTATCTATAATCTGAGAAGGTGTATAGTCTAAATTATCAAAAGTAATCCAACTTTGACCTAGAAAATCATCATCTAATAATCCCATTGTTTTATTTCTACATTCACCTAAATAAAACAAGAAATCTCTTTCTGCGTGTTTTCTATCTTTTAATTCTTTTTCATCCAAATTAAGCAAGATATTTTTTATACTCACTAAAATACAGCCCCTCCCTTCTTGTTATACTGATTTGGTATATTATTTTTCTTCAATCCTAAACCTTTATTGTAAATATCATTATTATATTTTAACTCCTTAATATCTGACACTTCATAGCCATCAAGTGCATACCATATAGCACTAAATGTATGAGGGTCTATATTAAATTCATCATATATTAAGTTTCCATTTTTATCTGTAGCGTATGTTAGGTTCTTTAACTCTTTTATTGTATGTTTACACTCACTTGAACAATAAATCTTTTTAAGTCTCTTAACCTTCTTAGTATTTTGTAGTCTACTTCCAGCATATTTCTTAGCACCAAATATATTAAAACCTTGTTGTCTAAAATATTTTATAGTTTTAGGTTCAGCAGCATCAGCTTTTATTAGTTCTTGAGTATCTTTAAACTCTTTAATATCTTTAACAGTCACATCATCTGTAGTTTGATTCTTATAGTACTCCCAATAAATATACAAATATTTGTTTTCATGGTCTATAGCTAATCTTAAAAGTGCATTGTATGATTTTTCAAATCCAAAATCGAATCCAACTTTATAATACCTTTGTGGTATGTTAGATATTTTATTTATAACTTCTTGATGCTCCATAACTTCAAACTGTGGTAATACCTTAGTTCCATTTATACCAAATCTTCCTTTTCTTGCTATTCTGTATAAATCGTAGTCATATTCTTTCATTTCATCAAGTTGCTCTATATAGCTTTTTGGCAGAAAAAAATTATCATCTGCAACTGAATGATGATAATATGTATTATTTTTTATTACTATTCTATTTTTATATAACACAGTATCATCTAATACAAACCTGTCTTTTTCTTCATCTCTAAAGAAATGTTTATAGGTCCAGTTATCTTCGCCAATTGGATTAGTTGAACAAATTATATGATTAGATAAACTAGGATGTCTCAAACGTCCTAAGAGTTCTTTAAAACCAGTGTATTTGACTTCTGAACATTCTTCCAACCATATTATAGATACACCATTTATTGATTTTAATTTGGCTGGATTATCCATGCCTTTAAAAATTATCTTACTCCCATTTGGAAATATAACTCTCATAGGGCTTGTTTTAAATGATAATATATCTCCTAAACCCATACTTTCTGCAACTTCTTCTAATAGAGAAAAACAACTATCTCTCATTGTGTCATATACTTCTCTTACCACTAAAGCTTTTCTTTTTTCTTCAAGAAGCTTAATAATTAATTTAGTTGCTACATGATAACTCTTTGAACTTCCATATCCTCCAACAAGAAAATAAAATTTGTAATCCCAATTGAATATAAAATCATAAAAGTGGTCATTTGATATAAATTTACTTTCCATTTTCTCCACTCGCTTTCATAACTTTTACAGTTATCTCTTTATCTGTATCATCTTTATTCAGGTTATCAACCTCACATTTCAACTTCTCAACTCTAATTTTCTGCTCTTCTGTAGCCAAATTCCAATCCTTATGAATCATTTCATCATACTGCTTAATTAAACTCCTTAACTCACTCATAGCCCTACTCTGTGCATTAAGAAAAGATGCTTGCCTATCCCATGCAAATTGAAATTCCCATTCATACTCTTCTTCCTGTGAATTAGTAGATGTCTTCTCTGTTTTTCTATCACTAGTTTTAACTTTAGACTTTTTGACTTCCTTAATCATTTCCTCTTTATCTTTAACATACATTATCTTTTGTGCTCTTATTATTGCTGCATATTGAATTGTTATCTGTTCCCAAAGAATATCAAATTTATCTTTATTCTTTATCTCGTTAATTAGGTCTTGAGTTTCTTCAGGTAAGTATTTTGAGAAGAAACCAAACTTTTCAGCGTTTTTATTTCCAGGTGGGCCAGTGGCATTTTTATTACCTATGGGTGCACCCCTTTTATTTTTAGGTGCACTCTTATTTTTCTCACTAGCCCAATTGTATCTCTTAATCCATGACTTTAAGGTGTTTAAACTAATGTCATACTTTGCTGATATTTCCTTTTGTTTCATACCTTTTAGGTAATCTTGTTTTACATTTTCTTTGACATCTTGCACATCACCACCTCATTTGTTTGTCGTTTTGGGAATTAAAAAAGACCATCCCTCAAGATAGTCATTTAAATCATTTCTATTAATTCCTTAATCTTTTTATATACTTCTTTATAATTCATATCTTTATCTATTAACTTAGGTAACTTCATAGATATAATTCTTTCAAGTGCTTGTATATCAAACAGTTCACTTTGATTTAACTCATCTCTTTTTACACCCTTTGGTATACCTAATTTTTTTCTTACAAGTTCAGTAAAATGTTTATAATACATCTGAGGTTTATTACTTCCTTGACCAGTAGCATAATAAACAAACTCTTGTATTTCATCTGTAAAATCTTTTCTAATCTTTTTACCTTCTGTTCTTATCTCCAGCCATTCTTGGTCTTTTTCTGTAGCAATATAATAACCACGTATTCTAATTTGGTCTATAACCTCTGTAGCCCATTCTGTAAATAACTTTGCTTCTGGCTTATTACTCCTAAAAGCTATGTTGTACACTGCATGAGGTTTTATAAATATTTCACCAGTTCTATATAACTCTTTAAAGTTTGAATAGTGCATATCATGCACTTTTAAAAATTCATTAGTAATCTTCTTTTTATATTTACTATTTATGTTTCTTAGAGTAGAGTTAATTTGAATTACTCCTAATTCCTCTCCTACATCTCCAGCGTGAAACCAAACTTCACTACCATCTTTTGACCATATCATCCTTACATTTTTCTCTTGTAAAATTTTCAACATACTACTACCTCCTAAATTAGTTATTAATAAAGGGTGCTCAAATTGAACACCCTTATTTTCGCCCCCTCAATATGAGGGATTAAAATTGTATAAAAAAACCTAGAAATTAATCTAAGTCTTTTCAGATGTCGGAGTTACCGACATCTGAAATTCATTAAATTTTTGTATTAAAAAAGACCTAGAAGTTAATCTAAGCCTTTTTTAGTGGGGGATGTATATTATTATGTCGCAAGTTCTAGGAATTGAACCTAGATTAAACACCAGCACCTGCATGGTGAGTGAGGTTACCAAGCCCCACCCGATTTTTAGACCTCTGAATTAAGATACAAAACTGTATGAGATTTTAATCTCAATTCATATACTATTTTTAGTGTATCCATAGATTAATTGAAATAGAAAAACTAAAGATTGAACATAGTTAGAATTGAACTAACAGCATCCTCATGCCCTGCCTAGTCTGTTCATAATCATAAAAACAAAATTGATTTTGCGCTTTTTCAAAAAAAGAACCCTATTCTAGGGTTCTTAGTAATTATTTTGGTATATTTAATTTTAAGACTTTATTAGTTTTAAAAAATCAGTTTTTTTATTAAAGAAATCTTTATCTAGACCATATAAAGATATTGCTTCTTGTTTGTTTAGTTTTATTTCTTCTAACAAAGATTCTTTTGTAAAAATGTCGTTTTCAACTAAAATTTCAAAGGCTTGTTTAAATAAGTATGGCTTTTCACTCACGATAACATCATCTAGTGGCTCTCTTTTATAATATCTATTTTTTATCATTTGTGAACTTAAATACTTACTTTGATTTTCAGTTAGAATATTACAATCTCTACATCTTCTTATCATAGCCGAAATAGAAACTTTCCATCTTTTCTTCAATAATACAAAGTTATCAATTGAAGATGATAAAACTTCTTTATCCAAAGATCTTAATGGTAATAAAAAAGATGCAGCAAACCAATTAGCTTGATGTTCAATCAAATTTATGTTTTCTTCTAAATCTTCTTCATCTATATTTTTATGAAGAATCAAATGTCCAAGTTCATGAGCTAAATCAAATCTTGATCTAACCGCAGAATCCTTATCACTTCCTAAAAAAACATACGGTATTTCACCTTCCCATTTAGAAAAAGCATCTATTTTTTTATTTCCAATTTCTAACTTAGTTATGACAATTCCTTTTTGTTGTAACAAATCAATTAAATTTTCTATTGGAGTTTCTCCTAATCTCCAATGTTTTCTTAATTCAATTGTTATATCCTCTATTTTAAGATCATCAATACTATCAAATGATATATCTCCAAAATCAGGTATATCAATTTTAGGTAAATTAAAATATGAATTAATTAACTTGTATGCGCTATTTATCCATGCAATCCTTACTTTACATGCATCTTTTAATTTTTTAGGTATATTTTTATTACTTCTAAAGTATACTGTTCCATCACTTAGATCCATTTCTTCATTTTCGCAAAAGAAATTAATCGGAAAATCAAGTTCATCTATAATTTTAATTAAAACTGATGAACTAGGTTGAATTTTCCCTTTCTCATATAATGATATTGTTTGACTTGACACTCCAATTAATTTTGAAAGTTGAGCTAAAGATAAATTCCTTGAAATTCTAGCTTGTTTTAATTTACTTGGAACTATTTTTCTTTCTTTTATTGGATCAAAATTTATAACTTTCATTTTTAATATCTCGCCTTTCTAATCTAAAAAAACAATTTTTTTCATTTCCTCCTTAAGTTCAACAATAGACTTTTCAATATTCTCGTCATTAACGCTAGTATTTATCACTTCTTTGTACTCTTCTAATCCATTGTAATAACTAGTATCATACTTCATATTTTCATCTGGTATCATAAAATCTAAATGAACCACTTCATTATCTTTAATTCCATATCCTAGTATTATAAAAGTATGTTTATCCTCGCCTATATGTATATTCTTTTCATCTTCCAGCAGAAACTTAATTTGTTTTTCATATTTTGAATTTACACTTGATTCTGCTAACATGTACTTTGAAATTTTTGTCTCATTACATAATATTCTTTTCCTATCTGTTTTTCTCATATTCATTCTAACTTTGTCTTTTTTTAAAAATAATGCAGTTTCTTTACCTCTATTTATGTTTTTAAATTCTACACCAAACGGAAAATTTGCAGCTAAAACATCTGATTCAAATTGTCTTTTAATTAAACAATTTAAAACTCTAGTCTTAATTGGCACAAAAGACTTTGAATTTGCAAATTCTCTTGATTCATCTATAAATCTTTGAAACGCAGATTTTCCTATGTGCAGAATTTTATATATTTTTATTCTTTCATCTTTTTGTATTAATTGTTCTATCAAAGTTCTCTCTTCCATATAAATATATCATTCCTTTTTATTATTTATTTTATACAATTGTATCACTTATTTTTGTATTTTACAACTTTTTCATCAAGTATTAATTCCATATAAGTAATTTATATCAACTATATAAAATAACAAGGTAATATATATTGAATAACTCTATAAAACTAACTTTTACTCTCTTACAAAACTCTAAATATTATTTTTAACCTTATTCCCACAATATTATTATCTCATGCTTTTTTAATCAAAATGGGGAGAAAGTAGGGAATAAAGTGGGAACTTTTGGGGAGAAACTGGGGAATTTTCTAATTTTTAAATAATGGTAGCTCATTTTCCTTAATTCTTGGATAAAGCATATCCATAACTTTATATACTAACCTTTCCCTTACACATCTACACGTTTTCCTATCTGAGTTCATTTCTAAAGATATATAAACCATGCTATTTTTCATTCTGCTATCATAAAACAGTTTAAAAAAATGTTCTTCTCTTATATCTAAACATGTAAGTGCATTTTCTATCTTCTTCTTTTCTATTTCTTTATCTTTTTTTAATTTCTTTAATCTAGCAATATCTCTTTCTTTTTTAATAACTTCATCTTCCACATTTGAATTAAAAGCATATGTCGGACTTACCTTCTCACCATAACCAATAGCTTTGCACCCAAATATTTCATTTTCTCTACTTTCTATATCCAATTCAAGATTTTTAATCTCTGCATTTAAAAATTTATAATGATGTAATCTACCTTCTACTTTTTTAAATAGTTCTTTTTTATTGATATTATTATCCATACTTTCACACTCCTGTTTATGTTATAATAATCTTGGATAAAAGCTTTATATTTTTGACAAGTGGAGTGTGAAAGCACTCCTTTTTTCTTTTTAATTAACTATTTGAAATTTCCCCCTTTAAAGAGGAAAAGTCTACTCCTGCTTTAACTTACTATTGATAATTGACTATTTAATAATCTTATTTCTTCTTCAAGAACTGTAGGTAACTTATAATTATCTACTATTTCCAGTACCTTATCCAACTGGCAACGCTTTATAGCCTTGTAACTTTCTACTCCAAATTCTCGTTTAATTTGATGATATATATCACTATAAACTTTGCCTCTTAGAGATTTATTTTTATAAGCCCTACTACCATGTCCTCCAAGTGATTTTGTTGCTATTCTCTTAACTTCTTTAACAATACTCTCACATTCAACATTAAATAGTGGAGCATCATCCATAAAGTTCTCTAATTTCTCATTAACACTCTCTATTTTAGTTTCTAAGACTTCTTGTTTCTTATCTAGCATAAATATAGCCTGCAACTCCTTTGATGCACTTAAAAGAGGATTATTTAATTCTTTTCTCATGGAGAAATATCCATCAACTATTTTTTCATATTGCTCCCAAGCCTTATCGTCTTCCAGTATTTTAAGTAGTTTTGAATAACCTCTTTCAGATAACAAATAAATATTTCTTGACTGATTAAAAGATTGTTTACTATATCCAACATCTTCATAACCTAATCCTTTTGAAGGATTAGCCTTTAAATCACCTAGTCGTTCAGAACGACTCACTTTTAAATCTATAATATCTACATTTGTTTTAAATCTCTTTATATTACTATTAATTAGTTCATTTACATGTTTAAGTTCTCTATTATGTATCTCAGCTATATCCTTTACTAACATTGCTTTCTTGCCTTTTCCAAACCCACCCTCAATATCATGAAATTTCATTCCCTCAACTTCTAAAGTTCCAAGTACTATTATTTCTTTATTTATGTTTTCATTCATAGTCTATCTCTCCTTTATCATTTGATATATTCTTTATTTAGCTTTTTCACATTTTTATGAAAAACTAAGGACCTAATCTAACAAACGAATTTTTCCATTGGTTAAATAACATCTTCCAATACAACTTCAATCCTTGGCTTATCACTATAATACTTACTAGCTACTACCTCAACTATCTGTGTATCATCCTTATAAGCTATATCATTAAGTGCATCAGCCACAATCTTAACAACATTATCAATATCGGGTTTTTTACTAGGTCTTAACACATTATTTCTTTTCTGCTCTTTAACCTTTTTACTACTACTTTTAGCTATAGAATAATAGCATCTTAAAGTCATTTTTATATAACCTTCAAAGTAATGTTTGACTTTAGATTGATATAGCCATTTTATTAGTTCCTCATAATGTTTAGTTTTATTAGGTGTATAGGTCCTTTTAGTATAAGTATTCATTCTTGGTCTTTCTTTTCCGATTGGTTCTCCATCTATTGTAAAATTAATCTTCATTTGCGACCTCATTTAGTTCTATTTCTTCTACATCTACAACCATGTACCAATATGGCTTATATCCAAATTCATTTATCCAATTTTCAAATACTTCATTTAATCTATCATCAAGTGTTTTTTCGTCTTCATCTTTTATATAACTTGACCAGCTCTCTCCAAATTCTCCAAACTCATCATCAATTCTATCTTGAACATAATCTAGTATGTTTTCTGCATCTACGCAAGGAATATAAGCTTCTTCTCTTTTGCCAACATAAACTATTTTAGTAATCCCATCTTTTACAGCACCCTTAATTGCTGCTTCTTTGCTTTCGTATTCATCACTATCAAAATATCCTCTATCTTTACTATATAGCCACACATCTTTTTTATTTTGCATATAAATTCCTCCTCTATTTTATTCCTAATTGCACATACCCATTTCCCAATTTAATAAAATACTCAACCTCTTTGTTTACTTCAATTCCTGTAAATTTTTTATCTTTAAATGCTTGTAATCTAACTGTATCTCCTGCTTTAAAATCTGCTGTATACTCTACTTCAATTTGTTTTTTATTCTTAATTACATCTTTAAAAGTACTAGAAGCTATCTGCAATTCGTGTATCATACAATCACCCTCAAAGTTTATATTTTAGTTCTCTTACTTGTATTTCTTCATCAACTGTATACCATTCTTTAATATAATCTATTGAACACTTATCAATAGCTAACTTTCTAGCCTCTTCTTTATTTTCAGCACTTATATGAATCCCTAAGTTACCTGTTATTGGTATTTCTACAACATACTCTTTCATAATTATTACTCCTTTTATAAGTCAAAGTAAGTCTATAAACTTTTAGCTTCATTCACAAACTTACCTTGACTATTTATTTTATTTATTTTTTCTTCTTTCATAGAAATCTTTATTAATCCATGAAGTTAAATTTTCAAAATAAAATGCTTCTCCACAAATCGGACATACTGGTAACATTTTTTTACCCCTGTAACTACTTTCAAGTCTTTTAAATACTATCAAGTGTGGTTTATAACTGGCTATTTCTTTTCTCTGTTTTAATAATGTGTTTACTTGTCCATTCACTCTTTCAAAGTTCATTGCTAGTTCATATAGTGCATCATATGGTTCTACTCTAAATCCACATTCTGAACAATGAACAGATTTATTGACTGTATCTACTATAAATTCTCTATTCTTACACTTACATTTCTTATCATTATTTCTATTAATTCTTAATATATCAATTTCGATAACATTATCTGGTAAATCCATTTCTAAATCACTCCTTTATTAAAGAAACTTATTTGTCTTTCATTTTCTATATCTTCATTACTAAATCGCCTTTCTAGGTCATGTACTGTTGTTCCATCAGCTCTGAAAGTTGTTGGGCTATCTTTATCCAACTTAAGCATACCCCCCCACAAATCAGGGTAATATTTTCTTAAAGTTCTAAGACTCTCCAAACTTTGTTTAGGGCATAAGTAACAACCTGTTCGTTTGAATCTGTGATGAATCTCATAATAGAACCCTTTTTCTTTCAGGTATTTCAAGCAATCTTTTTCAGTCATTTTCTCATTATAAAGTGGTGCTATACAGTTTTTTTCTAGTCTTTTATATCGGTTAGGTTCGTCATACGCAATTCCGATATACCTTTTATGTTCTCCAACCGAATTGAAATATTTATTAGCAGGAGCAAGTTTTAGTCTACTATTACACCATGCCCCTAAAAGATAAGGGAAACCCCATATTTGACCTTTACGCTTACCTCGCTTATTAACAGTATAAAAGTATTCTTCAAAGTTTTTTTCTGCTTTAATTCTTGTTATTTTAAACTTTATTCTTTTCTCAAAATCATCTATTATGTCATAAATTTCTTTAAACTCTAGCCCTGTATCTATAAATACAATTTCATCAAGAGGTAATTTGTTTTCTAATATTAGAAGTAGCATTGCAGCTGAATCTTTTCCTCCACTAAAACTAGCAATGTATTTCAAAGTTATTCACCTACTTTTCATTATAAAAACTTACATTTTTAATAATTATATCTACAGTTCCATTCCCATTATGTCTAATGCCATATTTCATAAAATCCTCAAAATCATCCATTTTGCCTTTTATCTCAATCCCTGTATCTGTTTTTATATGTCTATTTTTTAGATTTTTCTCAACCCATTTTTTATCGATATTAAAATTTTCAATTCCCTTTTCTTCTACATGGTCCTTAAACCTATCTTTTAAATCATCCTTTATTGCCTTGTCAGCAAACTCATTTATATCAAGTTTTTGCTTTTCTCTTAGCATGTAAAGCAAGATACTTCTTACATCTTCGCCCTGCTTCATATCACTATATAAATTCGCTATAAAAGCATCTACCAAGCCTTTAAACACTTTAGTCTTATACTTATCATCTTTAATTTTAGTAGCATTTAAAAACTCTGTAACAAACTTAGAATTAGTTTCTTCCTTCTCTGCATCCTTGTCTAAGACTCTTAAATGGTATTCGTCATTCATTCCACTCAAACCAATCAAAGTAGCAATTTTGACTGTCTTAGTCTCTTGTATATTAACTTCATTTTTAGACATCTGTATATTAAATTTATCATCTTCAAACTCAATAGAATGAGTATACGACTTGTTATAATCAAGTTTTAATATAGCAATTCTCTTTCCATCTTTTTCAGTATATAAGCATATTGCTAAATCACAAGATTCTAATGTAGCATTCACTTTCATAATCTCAAATAAATAAGCTGCTATTTCTTTAGAATTACTTAAAAATAAGTTTTCATCATATATTATCTGTTCACAACATTTCTTAATTAGATTGTTACTATAGTCATTAAATACTGCTTTTCTGATGTCATTATCTCTTAATACTTTGTTGATTTTCTTTTGAAAGAAAACTTCAATATCTTGACTAACTCTACCTTCAAAATCATTTAATATTGGTGTATCGCTATTCTTATCCAAAACATGTATTATAAATTTGTGTATTATCATAATTTCACCCCTTTAATTATTTTCTCCAATTCCAAACCAGTACCAATCTATGAGATTTTCACAAATGTATTCTTGAGCTATTTTTTTCATATATTCTGTCTTTTCTTCATCACTCATACCTTTTAAAACATCATCATCTACTTTAATTTCACCATGAGTATACGAACCTTTTTTATTAGTTTTAACCATTGCACATATTATCACAACTCCACCCCTTCATTCTCAAAATATTCAGCCATTTTCTGACTTCTAGTATCTTTTATAACTTCATCTATCTTATCTATTGTTATGAATAATATCTTGTCATCTTTAGCTAATACTTCTGCTTTTTGTCTTAACATTTCTTTGCTACCATATGTGTAATGTATTTTAATGTTTTCTAACAACAATCCCATTTGCCATCTCAATATATATTTTGACATTTATCCCACCTTACCTTAATAATCCTCGCCATTTGTTAAGTCATAATCATCTACATCATTCCCACAATCTAAGATAATTTTTGAATTATGTGCATATATCTTAAATAGCAAATCTCCAAAATTTCCAAATCCGTTCATTATATCCTTTGATGATATTTCCCTGTTTTGGTATCTAAATGATGCAATCGTTCCATTGTTTCTTAACAGTATAGAATATTCACAATTATTTCTGCTTATATTAGGACACTCATCAAAGTCTATCCATCTTGCCCATTCTGAATTAGAACTTGATTCAAGAATAAATGTTATACAATCTTCATCACCTGAGTATTCATCAAGATTGTATTTATCTTCTTTCAATTCTTCTAACAATTCACTCATTTTGTATTCTTTTTCAATACCTACAAGCATGTTATCCAAATTTCTTTTTAAATGTTCAATACCTTGCTCTTTCATTGTAGTATCTACCTTTTCTTTTATAGCAGTTGCTACAAGCACATTATATTTTTGTATATCTAATTTATCTAAATTTATATTTATATTTTCACTTAGATGTTTTTCAATCTTTTTACTAAAATCACCCCAATTTCCAAAAACCTCATTCACAACTCTTTTTATTGTTTCTTCTAATTGATTTTTAACTGTTTCCTCTACAAATCCACTTTCTTCTAATTCCGCTAGTGCATCATTCATAATTTTATTTAAATCCATTATATTATTCCCCTCTCTATTTTCACTTTTAAGAGTTACAAAACACTTAAACAATAATTTATATTAAGATAAATTTTGCAACTCTCTAAACTGTTTTAATTAGATATTTTGCATATCTTCCATGTATTTACTTGTAAGTTTGCAAAGAACTTCATGCAATGCTCTTCTTGCTAATTCGAACTCTTCTTCTGTCGCTTCTTCATGTATGCTATGTATGCTAAAATTTGTATATCCTTCTGTAAAATTAGAAAAAACTATTTTTATTACTCCATCTCCATGTGTTCCTGCATAAAGAAATTGACTTTGCTTATATGCATGCTCTTTTTTATGTTTCAATTCTTCATATTTCTCAATTTTTTTCGTTATATTTTCTTCTGTACGCTTTAATTGTTTATACTCCTCAAGTTTTTTTATTATATCCTCTCTTTCGCACTTTAATTGTTCATATTCTTCTTCACACATTATTCTTCTACCTCCATATCAAGCCACTCTTTGCATTCAACAAAACAACTATAGATACAAGTCTCAATTTCATAAGCACAATACTCACAAACACAATCAGTACTCCCAAGAAAATCAGCCATTCCATCCTCATCCAAACTTTTTATCATTTCAAAATTAGTCATTCTTAACCTCCTCTTTATCTCTCAATAATTTACGAGCTTTTTCTTCATCATAACTGCAAATATTTCTACCATCACAATAATGACAAAGTAATCTAGTATTTTTAGTAATGATAGGAAACATTTTTTTACAAATATCTAATCTATCATCCATTCTTATACACCTCTTTTATTATCATAATTTTCACACTCTTTTAGATTCAATCTATACTCATAAACCCTGCCTACTACAATGCCTATCCCTAATAACATTAATCCACCTAAGATATTCATTTTTCTAACATCTCCTCATACTCATATCTACTTAATATTTTTATAGCTGTATCAATCGCTTTATTGATTGAGCACTTTCTCTTTTTTATTATCTTTTCAGCCAATTTAATTACCTGCTCCACATTTGCTAGCACCATTTGTCACCTCTTGAATATATTCAGCTTTCCAACCTTCTCTAGTTACTCTATTTTCTCTAGCTAAACAACTAGCATAATCTCCACTAATCTTTAAGTATTTACTTGCATCCTTTGCACTTTTGAATATCCTAACTTCTCCAGTTTCAATATTAAAAACTTTTATAGGTTTACTTTTGGTATCGTTAGTTGGTTTTTTTCTTATTTTTTTGAATTTCGATTCATCAATTTTCAATTTTATTTTCTTACTTTCATTTGCTTGTCTTATTTTTCTTAGATTAAGCTCAAATAGGTCTTCCAAATCTATTACTTTACTCAAATATTCTCCTGCATCCACCCAAATCTTAGCCATAACCTCTCCCCCTTATTCAACTGGCATTTGAAATATTCTATTTGCGTTGTATCTTATTTTGTTAAGTGTTATATAATCGTACTCAGTTCCATCCGCAACAAACTTTTGAATTCTGTCTAGTATTTTCATGGCTCTTTCATTACTTTCATATTCGCCTATTTTTTTAACGCCATCTTCAAATACTGCATATACTTGTTCTCTATTCACTTCAATTCTATTAACTCTCATTAAATCTAATCTATCTTGACTTCTAATTATTATCATTTTTAATACCTCCACCCTTATTTGAATCTAACTCATACATTTTATCTATTAAAAGTCTTAAAGCCCTTCCAGCATCTGAACTTTTTTCGACCTGCAAGTTTCATCTTTAAATTTAATTCTAATTATTTACAATATTATATTTATCATCTTCTCTCCATCCGAAATTGTATGGTTTTATAATATTAGATATTATATCTTTACATAAAAGCATATAATCTTTTATTTTATCTTCTGATTTATCTAAAATACATTCTAATACATCACATCCACTACAACTTCCATAACCAACATATGTCATAAGATATTCACGTTCATCAGGTTGATATGTTTTTTTAGGTATTAAATATAATAAAGTACCTTGATAATGTCCATCATTTATTTCACTTATATTGTCGCTATCCCACTCATCATCCTCATCTATATTATCATTCAAAATATATTTTACTGATAATTTAACCAAATCTTCATAACTACAATAACTATCATTATTAATTAAATCAGATGATAATAATGCTTCACGTAATCTTGTTTTATTTTTTATCCACTTTTCTTTACAATATTTTATCATTTCTAATCCCTCCAATATTTTTAACTTCTAGGAAGTAATATTGTATAACTACTCCCTAGATTATTTAACTTATCCAAATTTACTTTTTTCAAGTTGACCTCTCTTAGACATCTCACATAATTCTTTATCTGTGTATTTGTCAAAAGTCTGATTAAAGTTATGAAACTTATTCTTATTATGCTTACTTGGTATAAGCTCAAAATCCCTCTCTAAAGCTGTTATAAGATAACCTGTGATACTTTTTACATTATCTGTATTTTTAACTAGCTCTAGCTTCTCTATTAGATAATTTATATCTCTCTTTGTATGTATGAATACATCAACAATTTTTTCAATGTCTTTAGATTCTAAATCAAAATATCTTTTTATGTTATCCACAACCACCAAATATTTTTCTTCTTTTTCTTTTTGTTGTTGTTTTTCTTTTTCTTTTTGTTTTTCTTTTTGTTTTTCTTTTTCCCCATAGTCTATAGATACTGTATCGATAGGGTATCCATAGTCTATACATACTCTATACATATACTCCCTAAACTCTTTATTTTTAATGGCTTCAACCTCTTTTAAGATACAAGTACGCACTTTTGGACTTTTAGAAAAATTATGTTTACTCCAGTTTATGATTAATATTTCTTTAGTTTCAGAATCATATTTTATTTTTCCATACTCTATAAATCTTTTTATTAACTTCTCTACAGTTTCTCTGTTGTATCCTGTTTGCATTTCCATGATTTTGTAAGGCAGTTCATAACACCCACATTGACTTGCTCTACCATTAGTAAGCAAATAATTATAAAAATATTTTTCTTCAGGAGTTAAATCTAGTACAAAAGCATCATCCCAAAAGTTAGCTTGTAAAATTCTATACTTTGCCATCTTATCACCTCCTATTTATGCACCTTTAAAGGCTTGTTTCTCATAAGCTGTACAAACAGCATCATATTCACTTTTATTTAAATCTTTTATGTCTTTTCCTAATTGTTTAAAAATCTGTTCTTTTAATAATGCTTTATTAACTCCAACGCTATTAGCTATTGCATACAATCTAGTTATTTGTTTATCAGTTATTATTCTTTCACTTGTATTTTTATCTTGTTGAACATTATTATTTAAATTATTCTTAGCTGTTTCTTTTCCACTTACTGCATCAAAACTATCATTCTCAGTTATGTTGAGTAACTGAATATACAAATATCTAGTTTGATAGGTTTCTATACCTCCTAGTGCTTGCAACTCATTAGAACCCTTCAACTGTAAATTTCTCATTGGAGAAGTGAATACAATCTGTTCTGTTGGGTTTTCTCCATTAATTAGTGTTAATGTTGCATAGTCATTTGTAAAAACTACTATAGGGCATAATTTGGCTTTTTCTAATAGCTCTGTCGCTTGTGGCAAGAAGTCTGCTAACTCAAAATACTTGAAGTTAACGAACTTATTCTCTCCACTTTTCTTTAGATTTAACTTACTGAACTTAACTCTTACATCCATCAATTTAATGTAAATATTATTAGATTCCAATTCCACCACGCTCCATATCCTTTATATTTCTTTTTAAAACACCTTCCCATCCATCTATATAGTCCCCATATAAACCATCTGATTTTTGCTTTTCTAAATCTTTTTTAAACTGCTCTATTGTCCAATTTTCTTTATGCCTTTTTATACAATATTCTAGTCCTGCAATACTTCCTAAAGCTTGCTCTGCTTCTATTCCTTCAAATCTAGTAAACTTTAATATAAATAATCTATTTTCTAAATCCTTAATTATCTCATTTCTAGTTTTCATTTCTTCCCCCTTGTGCTATAATATAGCTATAATTTTTTTGATTTACCTTTGAATTGAGCCATTGCAGTGGCTCTTTTCTACATTATTTGAACACTTAATGGTCTATCTGTTTCAAATTCTTCTCTCATTAGCAGTTCTTCTGCTTCTTCTGTATCTCTTTCTATCCTTTTGTACTCTGCATATGCTTCATGCTTAATTCTGTCTTGCTCATCTGTTGTAAGACTTCTATTTGCCCATGCTCTTTGTACTATATCTAAATATATTAAGTATTGTGCTTTTCTGTATTTTTCTATATCTTTGATTAATTCTTGTCTACTTTTCATTTTCCACTCCTCCTATTGATTCAATTTCTGAATTTAGCATAAGCAAAATATCCTCATATGCTCCTAATTCTTTTTCATCTGCTCTACACTTATATCCAATTGACTTTTTATATTCTATACTCTCATTTAGAGCCTGTATCTTATATTCTAAAAATCTTTTAGTTACTTCCATGTTCAATCCCCCTTAAAGTTCAAGACCTCTTTGCTTGCATTCTTCCATATAACTTATACACTCTATATAAAATTTTGGTGTAGGTACTTTTTTATGTTTTTTACAGAATCTTAGAAACCATCTTAGAGTCATTTAAATCACCCCCTTTCTCTTTTTCATTACATTTCTATCTTTCATTGCATTTTTCATTACATATTCTTCAAAAGAAATCAAATCTATCCTATATGAACTACCCAAAGGAATTACAGTATAATGTTTTTGTGCCATTGCTTCTCTTATCATGTTTCTTGCAGTTGAATCAGACACTTTTAGGTACTCACGGAACTCCTTTACTGTAACTAAATCCATTCTTTTAATTCCTTCTCTATCTAAAAACATCTTTATGATGTCTGTTGTATCATCTCTTTGCATTAATTCTTGCACTAAATCTTTTGTGTCTATGAATTGTAATGCTGTGCTCATTTTTATCTCACCCTTTCTGTATATGTAGATTTATTATTTAAAGAAAACTTTGCTAAATTCAATTCCTAAAAAGTAGAAAATTAAAATTAGAACTGCTCTAAGTAATAATGCTTTTTCTTTATTTTTCATTTTTATCACTCCTATCTTCCAACTAATTCATCTAATGTAATGTCTAAATAGTCAGCTATTTTTATTAAAGTGTTTATGGTTGGATTTTTCTTTTCATTTCTTAAAATCTTATAGAATCCACTTACATCTATCCCCAATTCTTTTGCTAATTTATAAGGTTTTATATTTCTTTTTCTTAGTATTTGACTTATATTGTCACCTATTAACACTTAATCACCTCAGTTCTACATGGTATAATATAAATATGGAATATATTCTAAAATTTTTAAGAGGATGGTGTATTATGCAATTTCCAAACAAAATATCTAAAGAATTGCAAGAAGCTATAAGAAAGTCAGTCTCTGATACTTCTAATACAGAGCATTTTTTCTATGCTGAATTTCAATATGAAATTATTCTTAAATCCATAGAAGAATTTGAAAAAGAACTTGATGATGAACATGAAATTGCTCTAAAACTGACTAATTTCGGAAAAGATGTATTAATGATTGTTGAAGAAATAGGTTATCATAATCCTTGCCTAATTCACTACTATGGTATAGTAAATGGAGTTTATTCTGAAATTCTTCAACACACATCACAAATAAACTTTATGATAACTTCAGTAAGGAAAACTGACCCTTTAAAACCTGCTAGAAGAATAGGTTTTAAGTTGTAAATATTATCCTTATTTCCTAATTCTTTCTTTAGTAATTTCACTAATTTTTCTTTTTTCTTTTTTATTCATCTCATGTAAATACAAAACCATACATTGGTACATGCAATCTATAAAATCACTATTTGATTGAGCTATTAACTGGCTAAATAACTGTGCTTGTAATTGGTTTTCAAGCATGGTTATTCTTTTCTCTATTTCTTCTATCTTTTCTCTCATATAGTTCACTCCTTTTTGAATATCCTGTATCTATTTCTTAACACATTATCTCAATACACCATGTTATAATTAACTTAAATTCTAATGGAAGCTGGTGTTATCATGAAATTTGTTTATGTTAAGATATTTAATAACTGGATTGATATAACTGATATTGGCACTATAAATGGTTGTAATGCAGTAGAATATATTAATGGGAACCTTGATGAGATGTACTCTAGTAATTATGTTTCTGTAGATTACAAAGATAAAAACTATTGCATTCATCCATCATGTATTCAAATAGTTACAAAATAAAGTGTTTATCTCTCTTTAAAAAACTTTTAAGGGAGATATTTTTATTCTATATTTAATTTTCAAAGTGCTAGTTCAATTTAAACTAATTCTTACTTAAATCACTTGATATTCCGTATTTTAAAGCCATGTCTTTTACAATGGTCACATAACCCTCTATAAGCTTTTTATCGTCTTGTATTACATCTAAATTATTCACCTTATCTCTTTTAGATTCAGATACCCCTTCTTCTGCCATCTTTCTTCTTTTATTGATTAATCTTCGATTTAAGTCAACTCCAAACCTATTGTTTAGTAACTCGTAACTTTCTCTTCTAAGCATGTTTATATGTTCAAAACCACCTTGCTGTTTTGCTATTCTTGCAATTAGTTGTTGTGTATCCTTTCTCCAGTCTGTAGCATTTAATGAAACAACTTCTTTTATTGTTTTAACTTCTGTTTTTGCTTCTAATGCTATATTATTTGCTTGATTAACTTGTAATCTTAAATCTTTCATTTCTTTTAAACTTTCTATTAATACATCTTCTATACAAGATGGTTTGTGTTGCTTAACCTTAAAATATGTTTCTTCTAAATTATCAAACTGCTCCCAAGCTTTGTCTGTGTCAAGAATCTTGCAATGTCTATTTGCCCCTCTTTCAGTCCAAAGATACATTTTAGAAGTAAACTTTAGGTTTTCATATTCTGTATGAATACCTTTAAAATTTTTTAAGTCATCACCTTGCAATAAGAAATAATGTTTACCTTCAATAAATCTCTCTTTATTATTATTGAAATTGTTACTTATATTTCTTGCATCTGTTTCATATACATCTGCTAGTTGCTGTGTAGTTAGAACTCTTTCGTTGTTTCTTTCTATTACTTGTAAGTTATTCATATTTATCTACTCCCTTCATTAAATTTCTATTTTAGAAATTTAATTTGTAAAAAAATTTTCTATATCACAATCAAGTATCTTAGATAATTTAGGCAACATATCAGCTCTAATTGAATATTGACCTGTCTCGTATTTAAAATAAGTTGATGCGTTTTTAAAACCTAATTCTTTTGCAACATTTTGTAAAGATAAATTTAATGTATTTCTTCTTTTTTTTATAAAATCATGGTTTATTTTCTTCATACATTCACCCCAATTTCTATTTTAGCAATTTCTATATTTCAATAATATCATTTCTAAAATAGAAATTCAAGACTTTTTTATATTTATTTTAGAAATTTTTTATTTCTATTATAGAAAAATATGCTATTATATTTCCATAATAGAAAATTTTCGAGGTGATTATAGATGAATGTAAGTCAAAGAATTAAATATCTTAGAGAAAATATGAATATGTCACAAAAAGAATTGTCTGAAAAAGCAAATATAAATACAAGTGTTATGAATAGAATAGAATCTGGGGAAAGAGCAATAAGAGATGAGGAGCTAATAATCTTTGCTAAAATCTTTGATGTATCTACTGATTATATTCTTGGTTTATCAGATACAGAAAAACTAAATATTGATGAAAGCTATGAATTTATAGATAATTTAAATAGTCCAGATGATATAAAAGAGCTAATAAAAATAGTTCTTAGCTTAGATGAAGAGACTAGAGATAAAATGTTAAAAATCGCAAAAGTATTTGTAACAGAAAAAAATATTAAACATAATGGCAATTAAAGCTGATAAATATAACATATTTGAAAGAGAGGAACTATACCTCTCTTTTTTCTTTCTCTTCTTTCAACATCTTTTTATACTTCTCAAATTCCTCTTCCTCAACTTCTTTAAAGTTTTTAAATAAATTCTCTAGTTCTAATATTAATCTTTTTGAATACTGCACATATACCATCCCCCTCTTGCAAGAACTTACGTTCTTATTTTTAGTTAAAAACTCCCAACAATTTTTAATAAAGCTTATGTAATTATATCCTTTTATTTCTAGAAATATTTTTAGATTATTCAGAATTGTCTTTGATAATTATCTTACTTACATAATAATACTTTTGATTTGTTAATGCAATAAAAAACTCGGAATTGTAATGAAAAAATCGAATTTTGTAGTCAGTTGTAAGTTTTTTCCAATTGAATATATTATTAATCGAGTTTTTTATTATATTTTTTTATGAAAACCTATTTTTATAATATTTTTTATAATAATTAACACGATGCTTATTTTACTTTTTATAACTTGTAAATATAGTATTCTTTTAAAAATATTTAATTCTATATTTTTCCCAATATATATATTCTTTGTATGGAAAATTTTATATACTTAAATTACTATCATAAGATAAAATATATTAGAAATTAATTAAATCCAGAAAGGAGTAATTTTTTATGAGCATTTTAAATCTATTTAGAAAAAATAAAAACAAAAATAATATTGATTGCAATGAAAAATCAAATAAATCAAAACAAACCTATAATAACACTATGACACCTTCACAAGAATGTAATTCTATTTCATCTCATAATGTAGAAGTAACAAATGAAATTAATAAAGTATTGAATGTGGGTTATAATGATACAACAGATTTATATGAACTAGAAAAACAAGCAAGAGAAAAATCGGATGCTTTATATGATATACATACTAATAGTGTTAGTGAGTTTAACCCACAAAGCAATATATTAGAAACAGATACTAAACCACTTACATCAATAGAAAAATCTTTCTTAAAATACATAATTGGAGAAAATATATGTGAGCCTTATATAGCAGCTTATTGGACATATGAATATAATATTAACTATTCATATTTAATTTCTAAGTTTTTCAATATGGATTATCTTAAGATTTCAAATTACATTGAAGACCTTACTAAATTAACAGTTTCTGAATTGAAAGAAATATTAAAATCTAATAATATTAAATCAACTGGTAAAAAGGCTGAATTAATAGAAAGGATAGAAAAAGAAATCTCATGTGAAGATTTATCTATTTTTTTTAGTAGCTCCAACAAATATTATGCTTTAACAGATAAAGGAAAAGAGCTGTTGAAAAATGTACATAAATCTGCTACTAAAAACATTGACCTAGAAGACCAGTGTTTAGAATTAATTTATACTGATAAATATGAGGACGCATATAACTTAATTTGTAAATATGAATCCTCTAAAAATATCCCAAGAGGAATTAATGTAAACTGGGAAAGTCATAAAATTACACCTGCACAAATTAGGTCTTACAAAACCATAAAAGAATTAGACATAAACTTAAAAGACATACTCTTAGATAATATAATTAAATCATCCTATATACTTTGTGATATGTTAGGAAATAATGCCAAAACTTCTATACTAGTAAAGCGTTTAGTAGGAGAAAAAATTGATAATATAGAAATTAATAATGCCATAAATAGTATAAATGATGTAATATACAATCACTCTACTATAATATATAGTGAGACTGATAGTAGTAGTAATAAAAATTTACATTATATAGACATTGTTAAAAATAACAAATCAATACCATTCGAAATTAATAATAAAAATTACAACTTCAAAATTAATGAAAATGAAATCTACTTTTTTAATATACTTAAAATTAAAATGTATGAAAATGAATTAAAAAATAATTTTGTCTTTGATAGAATGTCAGATGGAGTATTCAACGCATTTGATGCTTCAGGCAACTTCATTGGTAAAGTTAAATTGCAAGGTAGAAAAAAATGGATAATGTACATGAAAAATGAATTTGGTTCAGAACATATTTATGGCGAATTAATTCACTTAATTGATGGTATTGATGCTTGGATTGAATGTTCAAAAGAATATCTAAAATAGCAAAAAGAGCCACTTAAAATGATTAAAACTCATTTTAAATGGCTTTTCTTTATGCTCAAAATACTGATAACATACGTGTAAGAATGCTCTATTATTTTTTAATTTCGGTTAACATATCCTTATAATCCAATTGAATTCTTTTAAATAATTACCATTTTGTTTTATTCTTACGTTTTTTTGCAAATATATGGAAATTATGCATAAAATTTTATATACTTAAATTGTTATTATCATAAAGTAGAACAAAAAAATAAAAAGGAGTTTTAATATGAACAATGAAAATGAACAGTTAAAAAGTGATTTACTCATCAACGATGAAAAAATCAAAAATCTTAATTTCAGGATACCTTGGTACTACTCTTTATGGACTATATCCCTACTAATTCTTTCTACATTTTCAACATACTCTATATCATTTATAGTTGCAATAATATTCTTATTCAAAAGAAATAAGATAATGAAAAAACATAAAGATAGTATTAGTATGTTATTATCTGATGTCGAAAAAATCAATAATAAATATATTTCATTAAATGATGAAATTAAAATGAAAGAAAAATACTTTAAAGATTTATGTGAATCAAATGAAAAAACTTTAAAAGAATTATCCAATCTATTAGATAAAAAGAAAACTGAAATCGATAAATTTGATTCAGAAAACCAAGATAAATTTAAACTTATTGAAGAATTAAAAATAGAAAAAGAAAGACTTGATAATCTTATAAAGGATAAAAATATACTTAAGGATAATATTAATACTTTAAACTCTCATTTAGAAGAATTAAAAGATGAGAGGGAAGAACTTAGAGATATAAATGAAACTTTAAAAAATAAAAAAGAAGCGCTAAAAAGGCTATCAGAGGAATTAATACAGACTGAAGATGAAGTTCTACTTCAATCATTCGGATTATATAATCCAAAATATGATTTTGAGAATTCTGACGAGTATATGGAAAAATTAAAAGAAATAAGAGAAATGCAAAAACTATTAATAAGAAATAAAACAGGTGTAAAATATTCTGATTCTTGGACTGTTGATGGAAGCGTTCAAAAAGGTAGAACTATGACTAATCAAAATATTAAAACAGCTCTTAAGCTCTTCAATAGTGAGTGTGACATTGCTATGTCAAAAGTTAGTTTTAAAAATATTGATGCTGTAGAAAAAAGAATACGAAAAGCATTTACTGATACAAATAAATTAAATACTTCAAATAAAGTTTCTATAAAAGAAAACTATCTTAATTTGAAAATAGATGAGCTTTATTTATATTATGAATACCTTCAAATGAAAGAAGAAGAAAAAGAAGAACAAAGAGCTTTGAGAGAACAAATGAAAGAAGAAGCTCTTGTTCAAAAAGAAATAGAAAATCAAAAAAGAAAACTAAAAAAAGAAGAATTACAATTTAAGAATGAATTACTTAGACTAAAATCAACTATACCAGAAGATGAAAACGACAAATTAGAATGGGAACAAAAAATCAATTCTATAGAAGAAAAACTAGCTTTACTATCAAAAAATTTAGATGATGTATTAAATAGAGAACAAAATACAAGAGCAGGACATGTATACATAATCTCCAATATTGGTAGTTTTGGAGAAAATATATATAAAATAGGAGTAACTAGAAGATTAGACCCAACTGAGAGAATAAATGAATTAAGTAGTGCATCAGTTCCTTTCAAATACGATATACATGCGACTATATTTAGTGAAGATGCGCCTAAATTAGAGTCAGCTTTACATAAAGCTTTTGATAATAAAAGAGTTAATAAGGTAAATAATAGAAAAGAATTCTTCGAAGTTACTCTTGATGAAATAAGGTCAGAAGTTGAGAAAAATTTCGATAAGACTGTAGAATATACGAAATTAGCAGAAGCACAAGAATATAGACAAACGTTAAAAATACAAGAATTAAATAATAAATTAGCTTAAATATATTCAAACAATTATAATTTAATAAAATATTATTTTTGAATATCTGTACCAATTTGTGATATAATAATAGCAAGGAGATAAAATTTACTTTGTAAAAGGTGAATTTCTCTAATTGATTAGAATTTAAAAGTTATTTCTTTAAATCACCCTTATTGGCGTTTGGGTGATTTTTTATTTTGTCATAAATGTAAGCTGATACAATACCAGCAACTATACTCAATAAAAAGTTAATTAACACATAAATTCACCTCCTTCCTATATTGGAATTTGGCGTTTATATGAGAAAATCACCCTTAGCTTTTCAATTTTATTTTCCTTGCTAAAAATATTATAACATATAATTCTTACATATTTTACCTATATATTACATTTAAATTTCTATTTTAGTTTATTCTTCTTATTTACACGTATATAAGCACGTTTTATAATATAACTGTAAGGAGTTGATAAAATGAAAAAAGATATATATTTATATCCTGCTATACTAAGCTATGATAGCGATGGTATCTCTGTAGAATTTCCTGATTTGCCAGGTTGCCTTACATGTGCAGATACAACAGAAGAAGCCTTAAAAATGGCAAAAGAAGCTCTAGGGCTACATCTGTATGGCATGGAAGAAGACAATGACATAATTCCAAGTGCAACTACTATAGATAACTTAATTTTAGAGAAAAATCAAATACCAACTTTAATAGAGATATATATGCCTATTCACAGAAAAGCTATAGAAAATTACTCTGTTAAAAAAACTCTTACTATCCCACAATGGCTTAATAGAGAAGCTGAAAAAAATAAGGTTAATTTTTCTCAGATACTTCAAGAAGCTTTAAAAAATCATCTTAATATTCATTAGATATAATTAGAGCAGTCTAACTGCTCTTTTATATAAATTTTATTCAAAACTTATAAAGGGAGTGTACATATGAATATCAAATCAGCTTTTATAAGAAAAAGAGGAGAAAAATTTCATGTATATGTGGAGTATGTGGAAGAAGAAACTGGGAAAAAGAAACAAAAAAGTTATGGAAGTTATGAAAAGAAAAAGGATGCTGAAAAACATTTAATTGAAATAAAATCTACTATAAACAATAATAAGTTTGTTGCTCCAAACACTGTAACGCTTGTAGACAGATGCTATAGATACATAGAGGAAAAAAAGGATGACTTTTCTCCATATACTTTAAGAAACAGAAAAAGTATAATTAGAAATCACATCCAACCTTTTTTTGAAGATATAAAATTAATTGATATTAGTCCAAACCTTTTACAAACATATGTCAATAAAATATATAAAAAATATTCTTTGAATTCCGCAAAAAATTCGATTAGTTTTTTAAATGCTTTATTGCATGAAGCTTATCGACTTAGAGAAATACAAGAAGATGTTTCTAAGTTTGTAATAACTCCAAATAAAGAAAATGCATCTACAACTAATTTTTATACCAAAGAGGAGGCTCAGATACTGTTAGAAAAGTGTCTTGATACTAATCTAGCTATACCTATCTATTTTATGCTAGGACTTGGTCTACGCTTTGGAGAAGCTGTAGGAGTTAGATGGTGTGATGTTGAACTTAATAAAGGCATTATACATGTAAAACAAACAATGGTACATGTTGATGGTAAAGTAACTTTTAAATCGCCTAAAACAGCTAAATCAAGAAGAGCATTATCAGCACCTGATGAATTAATAAATTTATTAAAAGAAGAAAAGCTAAAACAAAACAAATTAAAATTGCAAGGAATATTGAAAAATGAATTAGACCTAGTATGTCTAAACTCAAAATACAAAATTTGGACTCAACAAATGTTTTTTAAGCCTTTTAAAAGATTGTTACTTTCTAATAATCTCAGATATATAAAATTGCATGAACTTAGACATACAAATGCAACTTTGATGCTATTATCGGGAACTAATATAAAAACTATATCAGAAAGATTGGGGCATACAGATATAAAAATAACTATGAATAAATACTCTCATGTTTTAGAAGAAATGGACAAAGAAGCTTCTGATAATTTAAGTAAAATCTTATTTAAATAATCGTCAGTTCTATGTCAGTAAGATGTCAGTTAATCATATATTTTTTTATTTGTCAGTTAGATGTCAGTCAAATATTTATTACTAGACAGTAGTAAAAAGCAGTATTTTACTACTATCTAGCAGCACTTAATATTGTATAATATCTAAGCATAACACTTATAAAATGTTATTCTTCTTCATCTTTTATAGAAAATTCTACATTTTCAATTATATTTGAATGTTTATCCTGTTTTGCAATAATTCTGTACTTATTAATTTCTTCATTCACAATACCTATACTCCAAATTAATACTATAGCATCATCTATAAATCCAAATGCTCCAGCGAGCATTTCAGGTATTATATCAATACCAGATACAAAGTAGGATACAGTAAAAACTAATACAGAAACTACTTTGACCTTATCAATTATATTTATTCTTTTATCTGTCATAAAATCTGGTAGTTTAAGTAAATCAAATATAAAAAGTAATCCAAACTTAGCATTTTTAAATCTTACTAAAATTTTTTTTAAAGTATCTAAAATTATATCAATAAATCTTTTTAAAAGTTCCATATTTATCACCTCTTATAATCATAGGTTACTCTACATTATAACCGATATAATTAATTTGATGAATATTTTAGATATAAATTTTATTAATTAGTTTATACTTAAATTGTATTGATTACATATGGACAGTTATATAATAACTTAAGTATTTTAAATTATTTATAATTTTCACAATAATATTAATTTATTTTTAATTATAACAATTCAATTCCTGAGTTTCTAAAATTTTCAATCATATCTTGTGGCCATACTCCAACTTGTACTTCCCCTATATGTGCCTTTTGCAAGAAATACATACAGATTCTTGATTGACCAATTCCTCCACCAATTGTATATGGAAGCTCACCATTTAAAAGCATTTTATGATAATCAAATTCTTTTCTATCTTCACATCCAGCAAGCTTTAACTGTCTATCTAGTGATTCTTCATCAACTCTAATTCCCATTGATGATAATTCTAATGCAGAATCTAGAACAGGGTTATAAAATAGTATATCTCCATTTAATTCCCAATCATCATAATCAGGGCTTCTTCCATCATGTTTTTCTCCTGATACTAATGTCTTTCCTATTTGTGTTATAAATACAGCTTTTTTATCTTTTACAATTTTATCTTCTCTATCTTTTGGCGATAACTCTGGATACATATCTTCTAATTCCTGTGATGTTATAAATGTTATTTCTTCTGGTAAAATTTCTTTTATACCTTCATACATACTACACACAAATATTTCAGTATCTTTAAATACTCCATATAATCTTTTTACAACGTCTTCTAAAGTTTTTTCATTTCTGCTACTTTTTTCTATAACTAATTCCCAGTCCCATTGGTCTACATATAAAGAATGTATATTGTCCAATTCTTCATTTTTTCTTATTGCATTCATATCTGTATATAAACCACTTCCAACTGCAAAACCATATTTTTTAAGAGCTAATCTCTTCCATTTTGCAAGTGATTGAACAATTTCTGCATTTTTATCCATAAATGGTATATCAAAGCTTACTGCTTTTTCTCCATTTAAATTATCATTTGCACCTGTTTCAGGCAATACAAATAGTGGTGAAGAAACTCTTATTAAATTTAACTCATTACTCAATCTCATTTCAAAGAAATCTTTTAATTTTTTTATGGCTACTTGTGTATCAATTACATTTAGACTGCTTTTATAATCTTTTGGTATTATTGTACTCATACTATTCACTCCCTATATTCTATATATTTTTCCATTAAAAAAACCTCTCATCCCTATAAAAAGGGACGAAAGGTTGCTTTTCCGCGGTACCACCCTGATTAGTTTGAAATAGATTCAAACCCAGCTCATAATGTACAGATATTACTCGATACATCCCAATATGATAACGGTTTGGTTCCGACTAAGCCTACTCTTTTAAAATTTCAGTTAGCAACTCCAGGATGTTCTTCACTATAGACTTCATATTGGTCTCACACCATCACCAACTCGCTTTAATTACATTCTATACCTACTCTTCCTTTCAACGTCTTTAAAGTTTTATTTTTACTTTAATAAAAGTTAACTTTTGTGTTTTCTATTTATTCATAATAGTATGATAAGTGATTAGTTAAATTTTGTCAAGTTTATTATTTTTTATTTTTTATATACTTTATACATTTTTCCCCATGTTTTATAAGTTTTCAAATGTAGTTTTTAATCTATCCATACATTCTTTTAATAGAGATTGTGGGCATGCTACATTTATTCTTTCAAACCCAATACCTTCTTTTCCAAATATATAACCTTCATCAAATAATACATTGGCTTTTTTAAACATTAAATCTTCAAGTTCTACTTCATTTAATCCATAAGCAGTAAAGTCTAGCCAAGCTAGATATGTCCCTTCTGGATAAACAAGTTTAACTTTTGGTAAGTATTCTTTTAAGTATTCATCAATAAATTTTATATTATTATCTAGATATTCATTTAATTCATCAAGCCAGTCTTCACTTTCATTATATGCTGCAATAGTAGCTACAATAGCAAAAGGATTTGGTGAAGTACCAACTCCAACAGCTGTAACTTCATCTTGATACTTCTTCTTTAACTCTTTATTATTCACTATTATATTGGATAATTGCATTCCAGCTAAATTGAATGTCTTACTTGGAGCTATACATGTGACTATTTTCTCTTTATATTCTGGGCATAATGATTGTAAAGGAATATGTTTAAATCCTTTTCGAATTAAGTCAGAGTGTATTTCATCTGCTATTATCCACAAGTCATATTTTTTGCATATTTCTACGACTTTTTTTAATTCTTCTTCTCTCCATACTCTACCAACAGTAATGCTCCATAAAGTTTTTCTTCACCTGGTTGAAAAATTATTTTAAGTTTTCCTTTTTTTACTAAGTCCCTCTCTTTTATTAAACTTGCAGCTGTTAGAAGCATGGAAGTGTGACCATCATGACCACAAGCATGTATCATTTTCTTTTCTCCATCTATTATAAATTCTAATGCATCTATATCTGCTCTTATCGCAAATACGGGCCCTTCTTTTTTTGAGTCTATTGTTACTATAATGCCAGTTCCTGCAACACCTTCATCTATATTTTCAAATCCCATTTTTTTAAGTTCTTCTAAAATAAATGTAGATGTCTTGTATTCTTCAAATCCTTTTTCTGGAATTGTATGTAAATAATCATACACCTTATGTACATAGTCAATATAACTTTTATTATTTTCCATAATATAATACCTCCATAAATTTTAATTTTTACCTTATATTACTCTTTTCCATATGTTGTCTATACTACAAAATAATTCATTATAATCATTGCAATACATCCATTTAAAGTTGCTATTATAAACATATGTGGATAGTATTTAGTTTTTAATTCGGCTGTTCCTAACAACCTACCCATAAACTGTATCTGAGCTCCTGAAAGTAATAACATTGGTAAAAGTATTGCAACATGTGCTTGATTTATTTGACCTGCTGTAAACAAGCCAGCTATTACCCCAGAAGCTCCTCCCATTGATATAAATATTGTCATTATTGCAGTTGCTGCAACACCTGGAAGTCCAAATATGCTCATTACAGGTGTGAAAATTGTTCCTATTATATCCAAAAGACCAGTTAAATTGAATATAGAAATTATAGCAAAACCAAATATAACATTTGGAGCCATTGAATTTGTGCTTATTTGAAACCCGTTTCTAGCTCCACCAATAAATGCATCTATCACATTTCCTTTTTTAACTTTCACCTCTTTTTTTGCTATATCACTCATATTAAGCTTCCTCCTTTTCGAATTTATTTAAGTATAATCTAAGTAAGTTTGCTCCAACAAATTTCATAATTAAGATTAAGGCAAGTGGTATAAATATTGGAACATCGCCTATAAATGGAAACAATGCTGCTCCTGAAGCAAAGAAATTTGTGATTGCAGATGCTCCAGAAAACTGAAATGCACAGAAAACAGCTTTTTGCTTTTCATCTATATACCCATCATCTTTAAGTTCCTTAGTCATAGATGCAGCAGCGTCTGTAGATTGTAAACTAGCTATTAAAGTTAATCCTGCAAATCCAGGTAATCCTAGTAATGGTTTTAATAGTGGACTAAGAAGTTTTTGCGCTGCTTTCATACCATCTAAGTGGTCTATAACTCTGACTATTCCAAGTGCAAACATAACTGATGGTATTAAAGTTAATGCATATAGCCATCCATCACGAGGACCAGTCCCTCCATCCCCTCTGAAGTTTGCAGCTAATATACCTACACCATCATTAACTGTCCCCAGTGAACCAAAGTTTCCTAATACATTATTAAAATCTAGTACTTTTAATGCTCCAGGTGCATCTTTAAATATTCCTGAAAAGAATAATGCTCCTAATATTAATGCTACATACCCATACCATTTAACTTCTATTTTTTCTGTTGTTGATTCTAACTTGCTCATATAAATTCTCCCTCCTGCTTAAATAAATTTTATTAGTACACCTTTTCATTAAGCAAAACCCATGCCAATACTTTAATAATAATATTTTTTCATTTGTTTTTTTATTGTTAATTTTTTACATCATATAAATTGCTTGCAATTGCTAACTTTTTAAACTTATATTTATACATCTTTTATTGTCATGCAGTAGAAAAATCTTTATATTATAAATATTTTTCTATATAATTTTTCAAACTAATTTTATAAATAGGATTTTATAGGATAAAAACCTATAAAATCCTATTATTTAGCTAAATATATAAATTTATCATGTTATTTGTTGTATAATATAACTTGTTCTGCTCTTAAAAAAGCAAACTAAATATTACCTTAGTTAGGAGAAATAAAATGGACAGAAAAAAATTAATCCTTATAACATATGATAAATTAAATGCTGACCACTACAAAGAAGAGTTAATAAGCTTTTTTGGAGATGAAATAAGTATAGAAACTCAAAACATACTTGATGGTATAAGAGAGAATTTAGAGGGTGATGTAGTTCTTTCTCTATCACCTTTAACTAGTAATTTTTTAATAAAGCATTTCAAGGAAGATATTGAAATTATCCATGGAACAAAGGCACTTTCAAAGCTTGGATATGAGAAAATGATGAAACTACCTCCAGGTACAAAATCATTACTTATGACTACCAATAAAACTTCAGCGTTTGAAATGGCTACTTATTTATATAAAATAGGAATAAATCATATCGATTTTGTACCAACATACCCAAACTGTGAAGAAATATATGATTTAGATACAGCTATAACACCAGGTCAGACTAGATTTATACCAAAATACATAAAAAATATCGTTGACTTAGGTTGGAGAAAAATTTCATTAGATACATATATGTCGTTACTAGTAGTATTAAAGCTAAAAAACGAGAAGTTTATAGAAAAACTATACAAGCTATCTAAGGAAATACTTAGTCATGATTTTTTAAATACATCATTAGATAATATATCTAAATTAAAAACTATACTCTATATGACTATTGACGAAATTGGAGATGGGTTAATATTTTTCAATACATTCAACAAGGTTACATTTGTAAATAAATCTTTACTAAGCATGTTGGAATTAGATGAAAAGCTCATAAAATCACCTTCTTTAATGGAATATTTACCAAAGAGTTTTTTGGATAAAATCACTCAAAATCTAAACATAGATAATATGATTATATACATAGATGAAATAGACAAAAAATTTATACTATCAAAAAAACCATTTTATCTTTATAAAAATATAGAAGGTTGCTTAATTACATTAAAAGATGTAAGCAAGATAGAAATACTAGAACAAAAAATAAGAAGTGACTCTGTTAAAAGAGGTTATATAGCCAAGTATAAGTTCAATAATATAATTGGAAATAGCACTGTTATAAAAGACTGTATCAAAAAAGCAAAAAAAATGGCTCTTACAGATAACCCTATTCTAATAACTGGTGAAACAGGTACTGGTAAAGAAGCTTTTACTCAATCAATACACAACCATTCTCCTAGAAAAAATAAACCTTTTGTAGCAATAAATTGTGCTTCACTTCCAAGTGAGTTGCTTGAAAGTGAACTGTTTGGATATGAAGATGGTTCTTTTACTGGAGCAAAAAAGGGTGGAAAGAAAGGATTATTTGAATTAGCTCATACTGGAACCATATTTTTAGATGAGATAGGAGATATGCCACATGATTTACAAGTAAAACTCTTAAGAGTTTTACAAGAAAAGGAAATTAGAAAAATTGGTGGTACAAATATTATTCCAATTGATGTAAGAATACTAGCTGCTACAAACAAAAACCTAGAAAAATTAATTTTAGAAAATAAATTTAGAATGGATTTGTTTTACAGGATAAGTATGTTCACATTAGATTTGCCTCCTCTTAGAAATAGATTAGAAGATATACCATTTCTTTTAGAATCGTTTTTAAAAGAACTTCCATATAAAAATATTAAACTCGATAAAAATCTATTAAAAGCTTTAAATTCTTATACTTGGATGGGCAATATCAGAGAATTGAGAAATTGTATTGAATATATGGCTTATATGGGTTCTAATCAACTTACGATAAATGACTTGCCACAAAATATATCTTCAAAATTAAATAATCATCATATGTTAGGAAATACCTCTATATTTCATGATTTAAATCAATATGATAAAAATATATGTGTTTCTATCCTAAAATCGTTATATATAAAGCCAATGGGAAGAACAAAACTCATGAAATTTATGGAGCATAATGTCACAGAATATGAAGTAAGAAGTATGCTAGAATATTTGACATCTAATGAATATTTAACTCCTGGTAAAGGAAGAAAAGGTAGCTCTATCACCGAAAAAGGTATAAAAATTATAGAAAATAATATATTTTAGTTTTATATTAATTCAAATTTACTACCTCAAAATTTATATTTATAATCATAAATTTTATTTTACTATAACTTATTATAAAATAATAAAAGATACCTTCAGCAAAAAAGCTATGAAGTAATAATTTTTATTATTAGTTTCATAGCTTTTAATATTAATATATTAATTGATTTAATATTACTGATTGATAATTATAAAGTGTATCTGTTAAAGGTATAAACTCTGAACCAATCCCAAATTTTAATTCTGCAAACGCCTCTAAATAGTCTGGGTCACATACATCTTCCTGTGTTAAATCTTGAAGTACCATTTCAGTCGCAAGATAAGTCGCTAATGATGGTATAAAAGCGTCCATTGGCATAGGATATCCACCAAGTCTATTTGACATGCCAGCAGCTTTAGCCTTTTCACTTATCATATCATTTATCTTGTCATAATTTTGAGCATCTTTTTTAGCTATTTTAAATCCCATAACGCTAGGATATGTATCTGTTGGTGATGGATTACTTTGCTCTGCAACTATATATTTTAACTCTAAAGCTTTAGTTAATATAACTTCATCCATATACTCATTTACACCAAATACATTTATATCTTTTCCATACTTCTTAACCTGTTTGTCTATATCTTCATTTAAAAATTGCTTTATTTTGCCCTTATCTTCTTCTGTATTTACATTTGGTGTATCAACTTGTACAAATTGCATTCCTAAACTTCTACAAGTCTCTTTAATTTTTTCCAGTCTTTTGGCTATATTGGCATCTTTCAAATCATCCTTAGATGCATAATGAATAAAAGCTTTTGCTCCCAGTTCCTTTGAACGTTCAACTAATAACTTTCCTCTTTCCTCTGTGTCAACCCCTAGATTTACATCTACATATTGACTCAATTGGTTTTTGTCCTCTCCCATAGGAGCTGAGATAGTTATTATTTCTGGACGCTTTTCTTTTACCTTTTGTAATGCTGGTAAAAGACCTGCTTGGTCCGTTGATACTACAATCGCCTGAATTTCTTTATCATCAGTCAATTTTACTATTTCATTTATAGACTTATCTATATTAGAAGTAAAGTTTTCTGGCAACACAACATGTTTTATAGTTCGCTCAACTCTAGCTTCACCATCTTTTTCTTTATCAGTTTCATTAGCTTCCTTATACTCTTTTGCTAAATCTTCTACTATACTGTATTGTACTTTATTTTCAGATAATGGTTGAGTTACTACTGCAACTTTGAAATCATCAATGATTTTCTCTTTATCATTTTTGCCTGTAACTAAACTACAACCTGTAAGCCCAATAATTAAACATATAGATAGCATAAGTGCTGTTATTTTTTTAAGCATTAGTTAAAACCTCCTAAATTTGTACTTTCTTATCACTATTACTAATTTTATCATACTTCAAAGAAAAATTATATTATAAAAAAATTATATGCTAACTATTATAATCCAATCTAAAAAGTACTATAGGTAGATTAGATTTTGATTAAATCTACCCATAGTACTAAAAAAATTATATATTATAAAATTAAATTAACTATAAATTATTATGCTATTTGTTTTTTGCTTTTTATGAAGTTACCAACTATTCCACCCAATATAGCTGGTATTACCCAGTTAAAGCCCAAACCTGCAAGTGGTAAACTTTGTATAAATGGAACAGCTCCTGTCATTCCATTTACAGCTGATAATACACTAACTAGTAATGTAACATATGCTGCACCCTTAAATGCATTATCATTTTTTATATGCTTACCAGCTAATTCCATGATAACTATTGCCAATAAAACAGGATATATAGTTTGTAGAATTGGAACTGATATAGCTATTATAGCATCAACACCTAAATTAGATATAAGCATACTAGCCACACATATACCGATAACTAGTTGTTTATAAGTTGCTTTACTTATTCCTTCAAAATAAGTTGAAATTGATGCTGTTAGACCTGTAGAAGTAGTTAAACAGGCAAGTGCTACAATTACACCTAAAATTATCTTTCCTACTTGACCATATAATAGTATACTAGTTATCTCAACCAATAAAGATGCTTGAGGTATGCTAGTATCATATAAAGTTGAAGCTGTTGCTCCTAGATAAGTAAGACCACCATATACTAATGCAAGGAATACACAGGCTACAAAACCAGCTTTAATAGTCATACCTATTTGGTCTTTATCTGATGTATATCCTTTAGCCACTATAGACATTAACATTATAGTAGCCATAGACGCTGCACCTAGAGCATCCATTGTTTGATAACCTTGTGATATACCTTCACCAAATAGATTTTTATCTATCATATGTTCTGGACTCATAGGTCCTGTTGGAGATATTATCCCTTTTACAATTAGAACAAATAATACTAATAATAACGCTGGAGTTAAATATTTACCTATTATGTCTATAACTTTAGAAGACCTAATCGTAAATGCTAAAGTCAAACCAAAGAATATTACTGAAAATACTGCTTTAGCTACTGTTCCATGGTCTCCAAATATAGGTATAATACCCATTTCATATGTTGTTGCACAAGTTCTTGGTATAACAAGAAGTGCTAAACATGCTAGAGCAGCTACACTCATTACTCTTGCTAATCCTTTACCTGCTCTTCTAAGTACATCATCCATGCTTCCTTTACATCTTGCTGTTGCTATGATAACAAGCATTGCTATACCAGCATCTGCAACAACAAAGCCAACAAGAGGAATTAACCAGTCTTTACCGGATTCCATTCCTAAAAATGGAGGGAACATAAGATTTCCTGCGCCAAAGAACATAGAGAACAAAGCAAAACCAACTATAAAAATATCTCTCATCTGCTTACTCACACCAAACTACCCCCTTTGAAAATATTTTGAATATTAAGATAATCTTACTTTATTTTCATAAAAATGTCAATCTGGTAAAAATTCTCATATTGTTAACGTTTTCCCAATTTAATATTTGCATATAATTTTCATTTTATGATAATTCCCATCAGTTTTGTTAAATCAATTGCTTGCGACACATCAAAACAAGCTCCCCTAATATCATTTATTCCTACTTCAATACCTTCAATATTATTAGTGGTAAAATCTACTCCAGAAAGTTTAGTTCCATTAAAATTCGATTTTTTTAAATTTGTATACTCGAATACTAAATTTTCACTTTTTACTTCCTGAAACACAGAACTTTCAAAATTTGAATCTAAAATAGAAACTATCTTGAACTTAGAAAACGAGAAGTTAGAATATCTACCTAAAACATCCTTAAACAATACGTTTTTAAGTATACAATCATCCAATCTAACTCCTATTAATTTGCTGTCTTTAAATTCAACTCTGTATATACTTCCTCCATAGAAAGATGTATTGGATAAATTACAGTTTTCAAATACTACATCAAGTAAGTCAATCTTTTTTAAATTACAATTTTCAAAGGATACATTTCTAAATATACAAGATTCAAAACTTGCTCCTGTAATATCTAAATCACTTATAACCTCATTTTCTATAGTTTTATTAAATATTTTTTCATCATTGAATATATCATCTAATATAACTTCAATATTTTCAACATTTTCTAATTCCCCTGTAAATTTAGGCTTTTGTACTTTAATAATCTTAGTCATTTTCTCCTCCACTATAAATTATATTATTTTTAAACTCGTTTTTATTATTATATTAAGCTATTATATGTACTTTCAATATATTAAAAAGTTTTTACGAAATATTCTTGTATTCAGTACATTTATAATTATATCACAAACTTATTTATAATGAATTTCCATTAATAGCATAAGTGTTACAGAAGTATAACATTTATTATACTTCTGTAACATTTATCTTTAGAAATAATTATTCTTTATAAAAAATGACCTCGGTTTTTTATAAAATCGACAAAAAAAACGAATAATTTCTTTAAATTTATTGTAAATAATACAATATTACGATATAATACAACAGAAAAACAAATAGAAAATGTTCATATAATATTAGTAATATGGTCTAATAGTCTCTACAAACTCACCTTAAATGAGTTTTCTATGAATAGAATGTTAACTTTAATATATATTCTATTCTATCTATATGAATATATATTTTTTTGTTTATATTTTAAAGTTTTTTGGAGGTAAAAATGGTACCAAACACTAATAATGTACAACCAGATGGAAATAATTCATCATTAAGCTTTTTAGACAAGATGTTTAAATTCAGCGAACGTGGCTCTAACCTTAAGACAGAAGTAATAGGTGGGGTTACTACATTCTTAACAATGGCATACATAGTTTTCGTAAATCCAGCAATATTATCTGAAGCTGGCATGGATAAAGCAGCACTTATAACAGTTACTATATTAGCTACAGCCATTGGTACACTGATATTTGCAATTTTAGGAAATGCACCATTTGCACTAGCACCTGGTATGGGTCTAAATGCATTCTTCACATATTCATTGGTTATAGGAGCAGGAATTCCATGGCAAACAGGTCTTGGAGTTGTATTCTTATCTGGATGTGTATTCTTCACACTCGCAGTAACAGGTTTACGAAAGACAATTGCTGATGCAATTCCTCGAGAATTAGCAGTAGCATCTTCAGCAGGTATAGGTCTTTTCCTTGCTTTTGTTGGTTTAAAAAACATGGGGGTTATAATTGCAAACCCAGATACAATAGTTTCACTTGCAGATTTTACACCAACAGTTTTAATAGCTCTTTTTGCACTTATCTTAATGGCAATATTAGAATACAAAAAAATTAAAGGTGGAATATTAATAAGTATAGTAGTCGCAACAGTAATATCTATTATATGTGGATTTGTAGAATTACCAACAGCAATAATCTCAACACCACCAAGTATAGCACCAATTGCTTTTAAATTAGATATTATAGGAGCGTTAAAATTCTCATTAATTGGACCTATATTCTCTTTCATGTTTATAGACATGTTTGATTCGTTAGCATTTCTTATCACTTGTTGCAAACAGATGGGTCTTGAAGATGAAAATGGAGAAATAAAGGACCTTGGAAAAATGTTATATGCAGATGTTTCTTCTACTTTAATAGGTTCGTTTTTAGGAACTAGTACAGTTACAACATTTGGAGAATCTGCTTCTGGTATAGCAGCAGGTGCAAGAACTGGACTTGCTTCTGTAGTAACAGCGGCATTATTCTTAGCTACACTTATATTTACACCATTACTTGGTATAGTTCCTACTTATGCTGCAGCACCTGCACTTGTCATGGTTGGTGTATTTATGTTTGAAAGTATAAAACAAATCGATTTTGCTGATAGTAAAATAGCAGTCCCTGCTTTTGTTACAGTTTTATTGATGCCTCTAACTTATAGTATAAGTATTGGTTTGTGTTTTGGATTTATTTCATATATAATAATGCATGTTGTAGCTAAAGAAACTGATAAGATTAGTATAACACTTTGGGTTATAGGGATACTTGCAGTTGTAAACTTAGTACTAAGTTAGTATTTTAATTTTGATATATTAAAAGCTTATTTATTTTTAATTTAAAAATAGCAAAATCAATTTTATATCTAAATTGATTTTGCTATTAGCTTTATATATAAAATTTATTATCATAATATATAGATAGAAAAATACATAGAAAAGGGATGATATTTATGTCACAATTACTTATAAAAAATGCATATCTAATCACTATGAATACAGATAGAGAAGTATATGAGAATGGAAGTATACTTATTGAAGACAATATTATAAAAAAAGTTGGGAAATTTGATAATAATATTGTAGATAAAGATGCTGAAATATACGATGCTAATGGAAAAATATTAATGCCAGGATTAGTCAATACACACGTTCACTTATCTCAACAATTAGGTCGTGGTCTTTCTGATGATGTTGTTCTTTTAACATGGCTTAGAGAAAGAATCTGGCCATATGAAAGTAGCTTTAATTACGAAGATTCTTTAATCTCATCTACTGCATGTTGTGTAGAACTAATAAAATCTGGTGTCACTACATTTTTAGAGTCTGGTGGTCAATATGTCGATGCTATGGTTGAAGCTGTTGATAAAACTGGAATTAGAGCATGTCTAGCTAAATCAGTTATGGATACAGGAGATGGTCTTCCTGAAGCATGGCAAAAAACTACTGATGAAGAAATCAACACTCAATTAGATTTATACCATAAGTTTAATAATACATCTAATGAAAGAATTAAAATATGGTTTGCTTTAAGAACTATTTTTAATACAACTGAGGATTTACTTGTTAGAACTAAACAATTAGCTGACAAATACAACACAGGTATACATATGCATGTAGCTGAAATAGCTGATGAAATTTCATTTGTAAAACAAAATACTGGAGTTGGAACAGTTGAATATCTTGATAAGTTAGGTGTTTTGGGTCCAAACCTTTTAGCTGCTCATACAGTTTGGCTTACGCATAAAGAAATTGATTTATTCAGATTACATGATGTAAAAGTTTCTCATAACCCTGGTGCAGCTATGAAAGTAGTACTAGGTTTTGCATCAATTCCTGAAATGCTAGAAAAAGGAATTCCAGTCTCAATTGGTACTGATGGGGCTCCTTCAAATAATAGAATGGATTTAATGAGAGATATGTATTTAACTTCATTAATACATAAAGGAAGAACTTTAAATCCAACAGTTATTCCAGCTGAACAAATATTAGAAATGGCTACTATAAATGGAGCAAAATGTGCTTTACTTGAAAAAGAAATTGGCAGTCTTGAAGTTGGCAAAAAAGCAGATATGATTATTCTTAATCCAGATACAATTCATTGCTTACCAATGCATAATCCAATTGGAAACATCGTGTATTCTATGACTAGCGAAAATATAGATTCTACAATTTGTGATGGAAAGTGGCTTATGAAAGAAAGAAAGGTATTAGTTGTAAACGAATCTGAGTTATTGGAAAAAGTTAAAAAACAAGCTTCTAAAATAAAAGAAAAATCAGAAGTTAAAATTCCTTCTAAATTTAAAATTATAAAATAGCATAAAACCAATTGTTTTGTAGAGATACAGATTCAAGTAAGCTTGTATAGTTTACTTACAAAACAATTGGTTTTTTTATGCTATATTTTATTAAAATAAAAATAGCTATTATATTATAAATATATAACTAACAGTTAGGTGCAGATTTAGATTCATTTTTTTATACTTAGTTATATCATTACAACACATTAGGCACGCACTTTTTTGTTCATTCATTGGACAAACTTCACATGGTTTATCTCTATTCTAAAATACCTTATAACACAATTGATTTATCTCTGTGTTTGGAGCTATACTCAATATGTTTTGATTTATAAATAAAAGCTCATATGTATTCTTGTTTATCACATAAGTCCATTAATTCAAATTATACATAACTGCTTTTATATATTTCTGGTATAAATGTCAAGGATTCTATTTCCTCTTTTGTCCAAAATCTATTTCCATTACACTCGTCAAAGCCTACATAACCACTAAATTCGCCCTCATCTAAGATTGTACATTGTGACATAGATTCTATCCATTGTACTTTCAAAATTTTATATAACCCATCATCAAGTGAAGATTGATTACAGTTTAAATTTCATATAATTCATAATATTATTTAGTTTATAACTTTTACCTTACTTCTATCTAATACCATTTTAAGTGAATTTTCAACAGTTTCAATCACGTCTTTATAACTTAAATATACGTTTATGTAAATATAATCTTCATCTAAATTGTATTCAGTTACTCTACAATACAAAAGTTTTCCTCCATCTAATAAATTACTCAAAATATAATTATCTTTTCTTGGAACATAACCTATTACATACCCAGTTTCTCCAACTATTTTAATAGCATTTTCATCATATAAATTATCTTTCTCTCTTTTTAGATAGTATATCTTACTCTTCTCCAATTCATTTTCTAAATATTCTCTATTTCTAAACCTTGAGCCAGCAACAGCTACTGAAATCAAATAAATGTCTTTACCATGCTCATTTACCTTCAGCTTTTTAGTATTTACAAATTCTTTTTTTAAATTATTACTTTCATATAACAATCGTCTTAACTCATCTTTTAATTTGATATTTTTTTCTTTTTCATAAGCTTCTTTAACTATTTGCATTTCTTTAAGAGAAAGTCTCTCTCTATACCTCTTCAAAATATTTATAGATTCCTTACGTACTTCATTTATGTTTCCAAAAAGTCCTTTTAAAGATAAATTTTTTCCTTTAGGGTACAGTGATTTACTACCTTTAAGGACAATGAAAAATAACATATCATCATAATATTCTTGTGTTAATTTATTTTTTTCTATATCTTCCATTTTTCCAATTAACTCTTCTGTTTTAAATGTTTTTTCAAAAAAATCTAATAACTTCAACTTACAGCTTGCACTTCCCTTTTTAGATATATGCCAATATACCTCAAAATCTCGAATATCTTTATTTAAATATGGTAATAAATCATCAAAAGATAAACGTACATCATAGATTTCTGACATTTTTATCATATCTTCTGTCTTTCCATCAGCTTCATTTAATGCTTTAAAGAATATACTTTTCCACTTTTCACTAAGTAAAACATTATTCATTTCTTTCTTAAATTCAACTTTATCACAACTTACTTTGTCATCCTCTAAAACACCTACTGCTATTAAAAAAATAGAATACAGACTATCAAAGTTAGTCCCATAGCTTGCTACAATTGGAAGAAATTGATTCACTAATTCCACTTTATTCCCTATATATTTAAATTCTACACTTAACAAATAATTGCATATAAGATATGCTAAGTTGTTTACCTTATCTTTATCTAAATCTCGTCTTTCAAGATATTCGCTTAAATCTACTGTAGAAATAATATAGTTCATTAGTAATCCTTCATATTTTTTATCTTTATATCCTTCTTCAATTAAATAAGAGGTTATTTCAGAATCTAGATTTTCCATATTGACAATGGCAAATACTTTTATTGAGCCTGTAGATATTCTAGATAGATTAAACAAATATGTATTGTAAAACTCAAGTTTTCTAATAGTATTACTTAAGTAAAATATGTATTCTCCAGATTTAGAAAATGTATCCACTATTTCTCTTATATTATCTACATCTAAATAATTTTCACTTAAAACAAGCCCAAGTTTTACATACTCATCTTTTTCACTTGTATATATTAAATCCTCTGTTAGCTGATATAACCACTTTTCATCAATTATTCGCTCTTTTATTAGAGTGTTTATCTTTTTCATAAAAATTTCAAAATAACAAATTAGAGACTTATGACTATACTCTTCTAACAGGTCAATTTTATTAGATTCACTTCTATAAATATTTAAAATATTCTCTACCAAATTATTTGCAAGTTCTACTTGTTCTCTTAAAGGTATCTTTTCGTATATACATAAATAATTCATTTCAAATGATTCTTTATATCCATCATAATCCTTAATCTTTTGTAGTTGCTTAAAAATACTACCCACTAAATTATCCTCCTTTACATTATTATAATTTATATTGATTATACTACTTATTTTAATGAATTTACATTTTTACACATAAAAAAATATTACTAGAAATTAAAATTTCCAGTAATACTAATTGTACAAATATTAAAGTTTCATCGCTTAACAATGGTTTTGTTAAATTAGAATTTATTTATCAAGTTCCGTTAACTTTACGACCAGCTCTTCACAAATTTCTTTTATTGTTTTATTATCTGTATTTACAATAATATCTGCTGATGCCATATATTTCTCTTCTCGTCTTTTCATCAAATCAGATATAAATTCAACATTCATATTATTATTAAGTATTGGTCTTTCATCACTATGTTTAACACGTTGAAGAATAGTTTCTGGACTTGCTGTTAATAAAACAACTCTTCCACTTTTTTTCATATATTCTACATTTTTATCTCTAAGTACGATTCCTCCCCCACAGGAAACAACTAGTCCTTCTCTTTGTTGTAAATTTATTAATGCTTGGCTTTCAAGATTTCTAAAATATTCTTCTCCTCGTTTTTCAAATATTTCAGAAATACTCATCCCTTGATGCTCAACTATATATGCATCTGTTTCTACTTGCTCCATTTCTAATAAATGACTCAAGTATGATGATACAGTGCTTTTTCCGACCCCCATAAATCCAACAAGCATTATATTGTAAGAGAATAAATTTTTAGCCTGTATTTTCTTACTATTTTTTACTACATATCTGAAAATATCTATAATTTCATCTTCAAACTTATGACCTTTTAGCTTCTCAATTAATGCTACTTCTTTTTTATTTTCATAGTCTGGCTGTAAAATGGGAAGACCTTTTTCCTTTTTAATATCAATAATACCTTTTATACATTCCATTCTTTTCTCAAGTAAATCAATCAGCTCATCATCATATAAGTCTATTTTTTCTCTTATTTTTTCTATATTTTCCATTGTCACACCTCTTCTTTCAGACATGTTAAAATTAAAAATACTTACAATTATATTATACTAATGTTACATATTACAATCATGTACTTTTTCTTTTTCATATCTCATGTTTACAAACAATGCAAGTAAAATTCCAACAAATGTTATAGCTACATTGAATAGTACAACATATTTTGGCCCATTTACTCCACCAGATTTTGTAATAAATCCAGCTATATTTAAAATAACATAGTTAGCTATACTAGATGCAATCATAACTATAGATGTTATTTTTCCTTTATTAGTTGGAAACATTTCATTTGCTGTCGATGTAGTCAATTGAAGCACACCACCTGCTGCTGAATAACCTATTACAAATCCTCCTACCATACAAATAGTTGGAGACTGAACAAAATACACAATTAATAACATAATTGAAGCTATTACAGGATAGATAACAAGTATTCTTATTGGCTTAACATATTTTTTTATAAGCACAGAAGTTATTAATACTGCACAGATTACTCCCATTGAATAAAAAGATTGAATTTTTGTAGGGTCAGCCATACCATATAATTTACCTAATTCTTGATTACAATTTAGCCATAGTACAAATGTAGATGTACATGTAAATCCAATACAAACAAGAGCTATACTTGTTGGTGTAAACTTCATTTTCTCTGACTTAACAGTCTTTCCATTATTATCAATAACATTGTTAGCTGGAGGAAATGGCAATATAGCTATTAAAATTGCATCTACAATAATAAGAACAGCTGTTACTATAAAAATAACTTTAAATGATATTGAATTTGCTGCAACAAATCCAATTATAAAAGGAAGTAAAAATTGCGCTAAAGCTATTGTGAATTTAGTAAACATATTTGCTATTGTTCCTAGACTAGCAAATATCTCCATACAAGAAGGTGTTACACAAGTATCTAAAAATGAGTTTGCTGCACCTCCAATTACTGCAAATATATACGCTATGTAAAAATTTGGTGAAAATACAATTCCAATAAAGAAAATTGCATGTAGAAAATTACCTATAAGTCCACTTACCTTTCTTCCATATTTATCTGAAATAGGGCCTGCAAATGGATATGATATAAGTCTACCTAACCCTAATGCAGCAATAACTGCTAAAACAATACTCACATCAAGAGTTCCATCTGATAGTGTCTTAGCTCCCCACATAGATGCAAATTCTGGTTTATATTGTCCTAAAATTGAAATTCCAATACCAAGTAAAAAATATGAAAAATACAACGCTATGGCAGTAGGATAGTATTTTTTATTATTCATAGTTATTCTCCCATTCTTGTTAATTTCTTAACATTTTTATATACAATAAACGTATTCCCATAATGGGTTTAAAGAATAGCTAAACTTTTACATTTAACTATACCACCGATACAAAACCCACTATGACAACTTATAAAGTAATATCAAAATATTTTGTAAAGTAATATCAAAACATTGAGATACATATATATTCTATATTATTAAAGTATTATTTTTTCGTCTATTTAAAGTATAATTCTTTAATTTCTTCTACAGGCATTTCCAATCCAGTGTATAGATTAAAAGCCTCAGCTCCTTGATATAATAACATTCCTAATCCACCAATAGCTTTACAACCATTAGCTTCAGCATCCTCAATCATTTTTGTTTTATTTGGATTATAAACAACATCTGTTACAACTAACTCTTTTCTTAATACACTAACATCTTTTATATTAGTTTCATTATCATGAGGTTTCATCCCAATAAGCGTTGCATTTGTCAAAATATCACTTGATGATACTTCTTCATAAAGTTTTTCTGTATCTGCTAAATCATATAAATTAACAATACATTCTGGTACTTCTTTCTTTATATTTTCAATTGTTTGTTCCGCTCTTTTATAAAAATCATCCTTAGCATTGAAAATAGATATTTCTCTTGCTCCATCTAATGCACATTGTACTTGTATAGCAGTTGCCGCACCACCAGCACCCATAATCGTAAGTTTTTTACCCTTTACTTCAACTCCATTTTCTTTTAAATTACGAACATAACCAACACCATCTGTTATATGTCCAATTAACTTTCCATTTTCATTTACAATTGTATTACATGCTCCAATTATACGAGCAGCTGGAGAAAGTTCATCCATATATTCTGTAACAGCAGTTTTACATGGCATTGTTACATTTGCTCCTTTTATGTTGAACGTTTTTATAGCTGAAAGTGCATCTTTTACCTTGTCCACAGTAATATCAAAAGCTAAGTATCTATAATCTAAATCTAATTTTTCAAAACTATAATTATACATTAGTGGTGATTTAGAATGCCCCACTGGTGTACCTATTAATGCGAATAACCCTGTTCTTCCTGAAATTTCCATAATTTTATATCCTCCCAATATCATCAATTTCTTTGCAAATAATCTATTTAATTATTTGCAAAGAAACATCTATTTAATTTCAACTATATATTTAATGCTACTTCAAAAGCTTCTTTTGTTGCATCCAATGCTCTACGAGCCTTTACTGCATCCCCAATAACATAAGTTTCATTCACAAATTTCTTTACTTCTTCGCTTAATGGGTCATAATTACGAGAACCCATAGCAAGTACTACTGAATCGAAGCCTTTTAAATTATCTTCTGTTCCATCTGCAAGTGAATAGTCAACTCCATCGTTATAGAATTTAGCAACTTTAGCACCAGTAACAGTATGTATATTGTAACTTTCAAAATCATCCATAAGGAATTTACGATGTTCAGAAATTACATCTGCACCAACTTGTTCTCTTAATTCAATAACAGTAACATCATGTTCTTGTTCACCAAGGAAGGCTGCCACTTCACAACCAACCATTCCACCACCAACAACAAGAACTTTCTTTCCACAAGATTCTTTTCCATCAAGAAGATCCACTGCATGTATTAATCCTGATTCATTAATTCCTGGTATAGGAAGTACAAGTGGAGTTGCACCAGTAGCTACAATAACTGCATCAGGTGATTTTTCTTTTATAAACTCTACTGTAACTTCTGTATTAGTGTATATTTTTACACCATATTGATTGCACTTTGAAATATAACTACGAACTAAATTAGTAATATCTCCTTTACCTGGAGGATATGCAGCTAAACGCATTTGACCACCAAGCATTTCAGATTTTTCAACTAGAGTTACCTTATGCCCTCTCTCAGCACATACCCATGCTGCAAGCATACCTCCAACACCACCACCAACAACAAGAACTTCTTTTGTAGTTTCAGCTGGTTTAAGTTCAGATTCATGACCTAATATCGGATTTGCAAGACAAGCTATAGGCTTACCTTGGAACATATTTGGCACACAACCTTGTAGACACGCAATACATGGTATCATTTCATCTAACTTCCCATTTTTAGCTTTGTTAGGCATACTTGGGTCAGCTAAACTTTGTCTACCAAATGCTACTAAATCACATCTACCTTGACGAACCATTAATTCAGCAAATTGTGGCTCTGTATAGCGACCAACAGTTATTACTGGTATACTAACAGATTTCTTTATTTCTGTAACTAAATCTGCACTAAATCCAGCATGAAGAACTGTAGGAGCCCACATATATTCATCATGTATATGTATACTACGTGAAACATGAAGTCCATCTACTCCACAATCTTCTAAATAAGCTGCGATTACTGAACTATCATGTACATCAATTCCACCTAAAATATCATCTGTACTATTTATACGACATAGTATTGCTATAGAATTACCTACCTTTTTACGTATATTTTCAATTATAAGGCGAGGTAATCTCATTCTATTTTCAAAACATCCACCAAATTCATCTACACGTTTATTTGTCCTTGGTGATATAAAGCTACTAACTAAATATCCATGAGCACAGTGAACTTCAACAGCATCTACACCAGCTTTTTTTGCACGTAACGCAGCATCTCCATAAGATTCTATAAGTTCATATATTTCTTCAGTTGTTATTGCTAATGGTGTATTACGTCCATTTGACGCAGGTATTGCAGAAGCAGCTTTTAAAGGATACCCTGCAATTTTTTCATTTCCCTCAGAACCAGCATGTTGTAATTGTATAGATACTTTTGAACCTGCATTATGACAGGCATCTATTACATTTTTAAAACTATCTATTGTGCTATCATCATACAAACAAGGTTTACGAGGTCCTCCTTTAGCTTTCTTATCCACAACACTAGATTCTATAGTTATTAATCCAAAACCACCTAAGGCACGTTCAAGATAATAAGCCTTAGAAGTTTCACTTAAAGTACCATCTGTGTTTGCGAAATTATTTCCCATAGGAGGAACTACAAAACGGTTTGGAACTGTCATTGAACCAATTTTTATAGGTGTAAACATAGAACTAATCTTCATAAGGTTTTCCTTCCTTTCAAGTTTTATATTTTTTTCTTATATTTTTATGCTTTATATACTTTAATATCGAATAAGTCTATTTTTATTTTGGAGATACTTCTGGCCATGCTTTATCTAATACTTTTTTAGTTGCCTTAAATACAGTCTCAGCTGTAGTTGATAATCCTTTAGCTACTAAAGAATCAGATATTACTTCAACACCTATAACTTCTGGTGATATATTATGTTCTTTGATTATTTTTACAAATTCTTCTGTATTTCCATATCCTTCACCTGGAGCTACACGGTCATGTAGTGATTCATCTCTAAGTTTTTCATAAGGTGTCTCTAAAACATCACAAACTTGAATTGATACTATCTTTTCTGCTGGAACAGGTGCAAGGTCATCTACTGTTTGTTTTGCTCTAGCCCAGTGCCATGTATCTAATATAAGCATTGCATTTTCACGGTTACATCCTTTTACAACACGCCAAGCAGTAGCTAAATCTGGCACACCGCTGTATGGCATAAACTCAAGTCCTATAATAAGTTCTCCTGCTCTATCACATAATTCTCCTAATGCAGTTATAATTTGTTCTTCTGGTACCATTTCTAATAGACCACAGTTTATATGTTTAACATTAAATAAACGAGCCATATGATAAACATTTTGTTCTTTTTCTTGTTGAGCTTCTGTTCTATCCTCTTTAGTCCCCCATTGAGTTATATATTCTACTTCTGTAACTTTCATATTATATTCATCAAGAATTGAAAGCATTTCTTCGTCTGTAACTCCAGCGTTTTTTGCATCCACATAATTTTCAGCACGTAATCCAATGCCATCAAATCCAGCTTCTTTTGCAATACGCACTCTATCACGGAATGAAACTTCTGTGCCTAATGTATAAGAACTAATAGTAATTGGAATGTTAATATTTTTTTGATTATTCATAATTTAAATATGCCCCCTTTAATTTCTTTATAATTAATCTTTTTTTTGATTTTATTTTTTTATTTATTCTACTAGTAGCATTATTTTACTTTAAAAATAAAAATATTTTTTTGATTTATCTTTATCTAGATTTTATAAATTCATTGTATCATGAGACTTTATTAATAACAAATTGATAATTTCCTATCAATTCATAGATTTTGTTTATAGATTTTATTGATAATATAATTTATTAATATATACCTTAACTCTATCTATCTAAAATTTAAGACAAAAAACGATAAATTTCTTTAAAAGCTTTTATTATTACGCTGTAATCATATATAATAAAAATGTGAAAAACTTCTTTAAGGTCAACTTCTTTAAATACATACAAATAAAAAATACGATACTCATGAAAGGATGAACAAAAATTGAACTTATATCACTTACGCTATTTTGTTACATTGGCACATTTAGAGCACTATACAAAAGCAGCAGAAAATTTATCTATAACACAACCAAGTTTGAGTCATGCTATTTCTTTGTTAGAAAGTGAACTTGGAGTGTCTCTATTTGAAAAGGAAGGTAGAAATATAGTTTTAACTAAATATGGTAAAATATTTTTAAGAGACGTGGAAAAATCATTAGAAATCTTAGACTCAAGTGTAAAGTCACTAAAGATAACGGGTACTGGTGAAGGTCAAATTGACTTAGCTTTCCTTAGAACACTTGGTACAGACTTTATACCTGATATGGTTCATAGATTCTTAAAATCTAATCCTGATAAATCAATTGACTTTAAATTTCATACAGGTGTAACTACTGATATTATCCAAGGTCTTAAGGAAAGAAAATACGATATTGCTTTTTGCTCAAAACTTGAAAAAGAGAAGGGAATTGAATTTATACCTGTATCCAAACAAGATTTAGTATTAATTGTACCATATAGCCACCCACTGGCTACAAAAGATACTATAGATTTAAAAGAGACAATACCTTATCCTCAAATAGTATTTAATCAAAGAAGTGGACTTAGATATATAATTGATGACATGTTTAAAAAAATAAATCAACAACCTAACATAGTTCATGAGGTAGAAGAAGACCAGGTAGTTGCTGGATTAGTTGCAAAAAATTTCGGTATAGCTGTAGTACCAAATATGCCTATGCTTAAGTTTACAAAAGTAAAAGTAATTCAAATTGTTTACCCAAGTTGGGAAAGAAATTTTTACTTAGCAGTTATAAAGGATAGATATTTGCCTCCTGCAATTAAAAATTTCAAAAACTTTGTCATTAAAAATGCTCAATTATAAGTATTAATAAAAGAGGTTATTTTTAAATAGTCTCTTTTTTAGGGTTTCTTCCAAAATAAAAAAATCTATACTTCTAAAAGTATAGATTCTTAACTGACAGTCGGCATCCGAGTCTCAGTAATAAGCGTTATATAACAGCAACTGTATTTCAATTCCTGAATAACTAGGTTATTTATATTATATCAATTTTCTAAAAATTTGTCAATCTATCTATCTCATTTTTTCAAGCCATGGTCCGACAGGCTCTACAATTGGAACTTCTTTAAAACCCCAATTTCTTATGTCATTTAAACTAGTTGGAGTGTATATTTTACTTCTTACAGATTTAAATATTTTATTTTTTTCTCCATATTGCACACATTTTGGATTTGCTTCTATTAATCCTCTTCTAGCTCTACTAAGAGGATTACATAGAATATCAGCTATTTCTAAACCTTCTTTGTAATCTACATCTTCCTTTTTGGCAATTATAAAACCTTTTACCTTGTCTCTTAACTCTTCATCTATATCTAAATATATTGTTCCATTATTAAAAACATCAAAAAATGCCTTTTGTACTTTTAAATTTGAAACATCATCTCTTGATTCAATAACGATTCTTGCAGACTCTACATTTTCATTATTTACAAATGAATAGAAATTTTGAAGCACATGTATAAAAGCTACAACATAAGGTTCCTTTGAAGGTGCATAGTATTTTTTTAATCTAGCCTTATCTACTGTTACTGATATTATGGTGCACTCTAGTTTAGATAGAAATAAAGGTAATTCATCATAAAATAACTTAATTTGTGAATCATCAAACCTTTCAAATGCTCTTGACTTTCTGGATATATCAGTCAAGTGTATTCCTATATTACTAGTTCCAAAGCAATAATCTTTAAAGGCATCCATCTCTTTCCTTAAACAACAGACATAATCACCTTGACTCACTGCATATTTATATTCAAAAATTACTCCTGTTAATGTAAATGGGTCCTCATGATTTATATCAGCTCTCCCACTTTCATCAATAAACATTATATACTTCTTCTTTATAATTTCACTCACCCTCTTAACATATGATGATATCACCTATATTTATTTTATATGAGTTTTGAAAATATTCCAAGATTTTTAGATAACTTAAACTTAATTTTGTAATAAAAAAATTGAGATATAAACAATCAAAGCTTTAGGCTGTTGAATTTTACATCTCAATTTCATTTTATACATTATTTATATAGTTTTATTATTTTCTAAGAATATCTATTAATTTATCCATACCTATATAAGATACTCCTCCTCCAATTTGATAAGGAGTTTCAACTTTTTTATTTGCAAATACTCTATTTTGTTCTGCTGATAATCCTGAATTATCCATTAAAACTATTGGTGAGTGTAATTTTGCAGCTAATGGTCCAGCTGATAAAGCATCTACTAAAGCATCTGATTTGCTAACTAACACAGATTGTAAATCAGTATCACCATAGAATTTTTCTATAACTTTAGCATTAGTATCTAATCTGTCATTTCCATATATTCTATTTCCTGAAACATCTTCAGTAGTTATTTCATTCGTCTTAGCTATTGTTGAATCATTAATTGCATTTGGTCCACCTATAAAATATGCATTTTCTAATTTTCTTTCTGTTAGCCAAATATAAGATTCTTCTGTAATCCCATCTTTCTTAACTAGTATTATAGGTTGTTTTTCTTCTCCAGCTTTAGAAGCTACAGATAGAGCATCTGCCTCTCCATTTCCAGAAACCATATAAGCTGTCTTTATTTCTTCTCTGTTTCCAAGTTCATTAGCTATTCTTACAGCAGTTTGATATCTATCTTGACCTGATATTCTCTTTGTCTCTGCATTAAAAGTACTCTTTATTTCTTGCTCTAATTTAGAACTTATTGCATTTTCTCCACCTATTAAAATTACTGTTTTAGGTGCTAATGAATTCATTTCTGCAACAGTTTCATTTGGTAATTTATCTGTATTAGTAAGTAATATTGTTGCATTGTAACTACTTGCCAAAGGCGTTGCTGTTATTCCATCTGCTATTGCATTTCCATTTACTAATACAACAGTATCTGAACTGTCAGCACCCCAATTTCCAACTTCACTTATTTTTTTAGCTGTATCAAATCTATTTGCTCCTACAACTGTGTTCCATGTAGGGTTTATTGTTCCATCTTTATTGAAAGTATAATCTTTTCCATCTATTTTTTGAGTTCCTGTTAGCATTTTACCTTCTTTGTCTAAATAGTAAGATTTACCTTCTAATTGCTGCCATCCTGTTTGCATTACTCCTGTTTTATCAAAGTAATACTTATTACCATCTATTTCTTGCCATCCTACTACTGATAAGCCATCATTTCCTAGATAGTATTTCTTGCCATCTTTTTCTTGCCATCCTGTTTGCATTACTCCATCTGAATTAAAGTAATAAGTTTTTCCATCAATTACCTTCCATCCAGATACTCTTACTCCATCAGTTCCTAAGTAATATTTTTTGTTATTAATTGTCTTCCATCCTGTTTGCATTACTCCTGAAGCATCAAAATAATACATTTTTCCATTTACTTTTAACCAACTATTTTTTTGGTATGTTCCATCAGATTTTACATAATACTTCTTACCATTTTCTGTTTTCCATCCTGTTTGGTTTAAATTTATCTTATATTTTGCTGCTATTTTAGTATAACTGTCATTACTATAATCTATAATTACATCTGAACCTACTGGAACTTGGTCAAATAACCATCTAACCTCTTTATTGTGCATTCTTATACATCCACCAGAAATGTGTTTTCCTATAGAACTTTCATTATTATTTCCATGTATCCCATATGTATCTCCATAAGTTCCTTTTAGTGCTAATCCCATCCATCTATCTCCTAATGGATTTTTTGGGCTTCCTCCAGGTATATTTCCTTTATAATATGGTCTATTTTTTATCTTGTTAACTACCTTTGTTTTCCCTGTTGGTGTCTCTGAACCTTTTTTCCCTGTTGCAACTTTAAATTCTTTTACAAGCTTGCTATTTACAAAATATCCCAGAGTGTTTTTTCTTGAGTTTACTATAATTACATGTTTACTGGCTGCACTTGATTCTGGTACACCACATGCAAATACTAAAACTAAAGTCATTGCTAGTACTAAATACTTTTTTAGACTTTTTTTCACTACAACTTCCCCCTCTTTTAGAAACATAACTACACGCCTCTAATTATAACATAAAATTACCAATATCTTGTATTTACAAATTTGTTACATTTACCCCTTTAATATACATTTTATGCTTCGTATCCATTTGGATTCATACTTTGCCATCTCCAAGAATCTTGGCACATTTCTTCAAGTTTATATTTAGCTTTCCATCCAAGTTCTTTCTCTGCTTTTGATGAATCTGCATAACACATTGCTACATCTCCAGCTCTTCTTCCAACAATTTTGTATGGTATCTCTTTTCCACTGGCTTTAGAAAATGCTTTAACTAAATCAAGAACACTATATCCTTTACCAGTTCCTAAATTGTAAACAACAAGTCCTGGATTTTCTTCTAATTTTTGTAATGCCTTTACATGACCAGCAGCTAAATCTAATACATGTATATAATCTCTAACTCCAGTCCCATCATGAGTTGGGTAATCATTTCCATATACACTTAGTTCTTTTAATTTACCCACTGCTATTTTTGTTATATAAGGCATTAAGTTACTTGGAATTCCATTTGGTTCTTCACCAATTCTTCCACTCTTATGAGCACCTACTGGATTAAAATATCTTAAAAGTGCTATATCTAATGACTCATCTGCTTTTGATATATCCACTAACATCTGCTCTATCATAAGCTTAGTTCTTCCATATGGATTAGTTACAGAAAGCGGGAAATCTTCTAATATCGGACAAGTATGTGGATCTCCATATACAGTAGCTGATGAACTAAATACAAATTTCTTAACACCATATTCTCTCATTAATTCAAATAAATTTAATGTACTTATTAGATTATTGCTATAATATTCAATTGGCTTTTCTACTGATTCTCCAACTGCTTTTAAAGCTGCAAAATGTATAATAGATTCAATATTATTTTCTTTAAATACAGTGTGCATTTCATTTTTATTAGTTATATCAATATTATAAAATTTTACTTGTTTTCCAGATAATTCTCTAATTCTATCAACTACTATTGAGTTACTATTACTTAAATTGTCAACTATAACAACTTCATAACCTGATTCTAAAAGTTCTATTGCTGTATGGCTTCCTATATATCCTGCTCCTCCAGCTACTAAAACCGCCATAGTAATTACCTCTTTTCTAAATTTATTTTTCGCTTACTTTTTTTCTCATATAAGCCATTAAATCATCTTTTAGATTTTCTCTTTTTAGAGCAAAATCTATTGTCGCCTCTAAAAAACCAATCTTATCTCCCACATCATACCTTCTTCCTTCAAAATTATAAGCATAGATAGCTTCTTGTTTTCCAAGAGTTTGAAGTGCATCTGTTAACTGTATTTCTCCACCCTTTCCAGGTGTTTGTTTCTCTAATATATCAAATATTGCAGGAGTTATTATATATCTTCCAAGTATGGCTATGTCTGATGGTGCTTCTTCAATTGCAGGCTTTTCAACCATATCTTTAACTTTATAAACCCTATCTTCTATATGTTTTATATCCAATATTCCATATTTGTTTGTATCTTCTTTAGCTATCTTTTGAACACCTAGTACAGTTGTTTTATATTCATTATAAGTATCTATTAATTGCTTTAGACAAGGCACATCTGAGTCTACTATATCATCACCTAATAATACAGCAAAAGGTTCATCTCCTATAAAACTTTTTGCACAGTAAATTGCATGTCCAAGACCTTTTGGCTCCTTTTGTCTTATATAGTGAATATTTACCATATTTGATATATCTCTTACCATTTCTAGCATTTCTGTCTTACCTTTTTGTTCTAATTCTAACTCTAATTCAACTGATTTATCGAAATGGTCTTCTATAGATTTTTTATTTCTACCTGTTATTATAAGAATTTCTTCAATTCCTGAGTCTATAGCTTCTTCTATTATATACTGTAAAGTTGGTTTATCTACTATAGGAAGCATTTCTTTGGGCTGTGATTTTGTTGCTGGTAAAAATCTAGTTCCTAGCCCTGCTGCTGGTATTATCGCTTTTTTTACTGTCATCTGCATTTTTTCACCCTTCTTCGTAAATTTTCTCTTGTACCAAATTAATATACCATATTTATACTTTTTCTTCAAACTCTATATTATCCCAATTCTTAACATTACAAGAACATAAAGGTAGATGAAATTTCATCTACCTTTAGTTTTTATAAGTTAATATATTATATTGTCTATATTCTACCTAAAACTCACATAGGTACTAAATTTCATCCAAAATACCCTTTATATCACTATCTATATCATCATCCAAATATGAATCTAAATCTTCTAAATCCACTTCTAATTCTTGATATGTCATGTCAACACTTACATCTTCATCTATATCCATTTCTGATATTAATTCTCCTAAGATGCTATTTCCATCAGTATCTAAATCTCCATCTATATCTTCACTTATATAGTTTTCATTCAAGACTTCATCTAAATCAATCTCATAATAAACTTCATTATTTTTTTCATCACTTGAATTCAGACCTAAAAACTCATAATTAAAATTCCATACATTGTATTTACTTGACATACTTCATTCCTCCTGTGAAAAACATATTTTCATCTAGCTTATTGGCTCCATAATCAACAGAATTATATATTTTTTCAATTATGTCTTTTCTTCTTTCATTTGTATTATTATTTAATGTCAATTGTCTAAATACATATGTATTTGTTATTCTCTCGAATAATACTTCTTTTATACTATCATCATTAATATTTTTATAATTTTTCCATAAAACTTCAAATAACTTAAACATCTCTCTACTAGTTTCATCCACATAGTAAGGATACATATTTTCTACTAAATGATTTAATCTTGATATAGCTTGTTTTAAAAATACATCCAAGTTTGCACTTTCACTTTCCTTTAACATCCTATAATTGTATCGCTTCTTATCTTCACCTGATATTACAAATATAATATTATCTAAACTTTTTTCAACTCCATCTAAATAACTACTTATATTGTATGATAAATCAAAGAATAAATTTTTAATCTGTCTAAATACTTGTACATCAAGTTTTGCATTATACTTTTCAAATAACTCTATATCTTGATTTTCTAATATTCTTGGAGTATAAGCTGATATCAAGTCTAAATTATTTCTCTGTTCTTGTATCTGATTATAAAGTGCATTTATGACTTCTATTCTTATTTCATCATTCAGTTCTCTTTCTAATACTTTATCAAATTCAGATTTCATGTAATAAATATTTCCAAAGAAATTAAATATTATCATATCATTCATAGCTTTAGACCAATTTTTATATAAAATCTCAACAGAAACGTCTTTAAGTAGTGGTTTTTTTGCATATATAAAGACATCTTGCATAAGTTTTTGAACCATACTTCTACTTAAATTTAAAATTATTTTTTGATTATTAAATTTTATTTCTGTTTCTACAAAATCAGAATTTTTACTTTCAATATCTCTATTAATTACAATATCTTTAACATCACTATTTTTTATAGATATAATTTCTTTTTGGAAAGACTTCATTATTGTTAAACTATTAAAATCTTCTTGGATAAAAAATGGGGCATGTTTTAATGTATATCCTACTATTTCATTTTCTATATCTTTTAAATCCTCTATTTGCATAGCTTCTTTATTTTTATCATTTATGTGCAAGTTAAATACATTTTTATTATCATATAATATAATGTCTTCTCCTAAAATTAACTTTGAACAATTATCTTTTGTTGACTTAACAATAGTTTTTTTAGACTTCTTATTTATAAAAATAAGTTGATCCTGATATTTTACTAAAAGCATATTAGTATTTTTATAATCAAATCCATCTATATTTCCTGATATTTTACAGAATACTATCTCACAATCTTTAGGAAGATTTCCTATTTTCTTATTATCTTTAACTCTCTCACTTAAATCGGCTGGAACTATATTTTCTACATTATTATTAAATATAGAAATAGACCTTACTATAAGACCTTCTCTTTCCATATGAAAATAACCCTTTAGAGAAACTCTCTTATCTTCTAAAATATATCTTTCTATATCATCAAAGTTTATTTCAAATCTATTTTTTCCACTGATAAATATAAACTTTTCATTATCTTTATTAATTCCACCCATATAAAATTTATTATCATCTAAACTCAAGATAGTCATGTTGTCTTTTAAATAAAATATAAATTCTCTTTGGTTCTTACAGATTAAATCATATTCATCTAAAGTTATTTTCATAGTTAAACTTGCTGTAACATTCTTACTTGAATTCTCACTTTTTATATAAAAAGGCAAGTTATCTCCATAAATGATTATTTGAGAACCTTCTAAAACTGCTTCTAACTTTTTTTTATTATCTGAAAAACTATATATATATTTTACCCCTGATTCATCATTAACTTCATCTGCTTTGCTGATTATAATATTACCTAAATTTGTTATATGAAGTTTCTTAGATTCTTTTGAATATCTACTGATACCACTAAGCTCAAATCCATCTGAAAGCTCATATATAATTTTTTCTCCTAATTTCAACATACCTTCACCGCCTAAACAAAATTATAATTATTTTCTAAAGGTGAATAAAATGTCTCAAAATAAATAATATCTTTTAATACTTTTTATTTTGAGACATAATTCGTCCTTATTTAATAAATATCCTAAGCACCTTCAACTATTTCTTCATAAAGTTTATCTAAATGTTTAACATATTCACGATATCCAGATTTATTTTTTAACTCACTTCTTAAATCTTCATATTTTTGTCTAAGTTCTTCAGCACTTAATGAAGGAGCTGATTCTTTCAAATCTTCTAATTTGTAATCATAGTACTTATCATACATCGCTATATATGTATCAATAGATTTCTTAGCTAATTCATTACATTTTTCTTGTGCTTCTCCATACTCAGAATAATCACCTATCTTCACTTTATAATATCCATTCTCTTGAACTATTGTTGAAGAAATACCTTTAGCTTCATATTCTTTTGCTGTTTCTTTTGCTGTTGCTTCAACTTTAAGTGAACCTGCATAGACAGTATAATATACACCTTTACCGTCTTTATATGCTTCCATCTCTTTTGCTTTCTTTTCAGCTTTTTCTTTTTCCTCTGCTTTTGCCTTTTCTTCTGCTTCTTTCTTTTCTTTTTCAGCTTTTGCTTTCTTTTCTTCTTCTGTTTGTTTATTGTTGGCTTGTTGCTGAGTTGGTGCTTTTGGAGGTGTCGTGTCTTTATCATTTTTCTTGTTATTGCCTACTGTTATAAAGTATCCTACACCAACAATTGCCACTATAACTATAGCTATAATAGTTTCTTTTAATCTGCTTTTTTTAGAACCAACCTCTTCATCATCTATAGAATCTTCTTCATTTGATTCATAATTTTTTATTTCTGTTTTCTTTTCCTTAGAATTAGACTTAGAAGAATGTTTAGACTTTTTGCTATTTTTTTCTTTCTTGTTAATAGGTATTACTACTGATTTTTCACTTTCTACCTTTTTTTCTTCTGCTTCTTTTGGCATTTCATCACCTAATCCCTTACTTTCTTTTTCAGATTTAGGCTCATTACTTTCTGATAGTTTTTTATCTAACTCATCATTATTTATTGGTTTTTCTATTTTTATGTTGCGTTCTTCTTCTAAACTTTGGTTTATTTCTTCTAAGTTTTCTATATTTTCCTTAATAGATTCATCAGCTTCACCTGGAACTGTATCAGAAGTATTATCTAATCCAATCTCTTCCTTTTCAGTTTCTTCTAGCACATCCTCTTTTTTGCTTTCCTTTTTCATAAATCCAAATAATTTATCTTTTTTTCTACTCTTCTTATTTTCTGGTTCAATTATTTCTTCTTTATTTATATCATGATCTTTTTCAATATCTTCTTTATTTTCTATAGCATTCTCTACATTTTCATTCTTATTAATTACTTCTTCTTTAGTATCTTCCTCTATAGAAATGCTACTTCTAAAACAAACATCTTTATCTGCATTTTTTATCATATAAATATATTCTTCAATATCAATGTCTTTATTTTTTCTAGTTCTCTTTGATACAATATCGTGATTTTCTAATTCAGAAGATTTATCTTTTAGAACAATGTGTGCTTCTTCCCAAACATTTTCACTAATTTCTGTTTTATTTTTAATTACATAATCTATGAATTCCTTAAAATTTTCAGCACCAAATTCTCCAATTATAGTTAATCTCATCGCACCTTCTATAAGGTCTCTATTTCTTCTCTTCAAAAATTCTAATGCAACTGTTGCACAAACAAAGTCTTTAATAACTTCTCCACCAAAGCCATAGCCTTCAACATAAGGAAGTTCTTCTAACCCACATAATTTTTTATATTCATTATATACAGTTTGAGATATACTTTCATCATTTAAACTATTTAGTTTATCCATAAACTTTGCTTCTACATCATTTATCTGCGGTTCTTTTCCTAATTCTGACTTTTTAACTGAATTTAATAAAACATCATTTTCTGAATTATCTTTACCTAATTGTAAATCTTCAATTTCTGTTGCTTTTATATCTTCACTGCTTTGTTCAGAATTCTCTTCTATATTTTTAGGTACTACCTCTTTGCTACTAGCTAATATCTTATTTACACAGAATATTATTTCTCTTTTTAGTTCTCTTTTAGCATCAGCTTGATTCTTAAGAAATAAACTTGCACAATCTTTCTTTTCTAAACTTATCTTTCTAAGTGTTATATTAAGAAGGTCTTTATATAGATTTAGAACCTTATAATCCTTTTCTAAACGTCTTCGTCTCTCTAATAGGTCCATTTTATCATAAGCTAAAAAACTACTTAAATCGTTGGCTTTTAGACAGTCTAAACCATCCTTCATTGCCTTATTTACATACTTTCTACATTTAGCTGTAGTTAATTCTAATTCTTTCTCTAATTCATCTATTTCAGGTATGTATTTATCTACTATCCATTTCCCGATAAGCGGTTCTGTATTTCTTGCTAATGTTTTATAAAACAATATATTAAATTTTAAAAGCTCAGCATATTTTGCTTCATTGAATTCTACTTTTTCAAATTTCTTTTCTAAAACACCTTCTAATTTTTCATTTATCTTAGACTCTTGTTTTAAAAAACTTGCTGTGACATTTAAAACAGTATTTCTTATTATATTATTTTCACTCAAAACCTTCACTCCTTAAATCAATTATTTTATTGTGATATTTACATTATGTAAAATTACTAATTTGATTATGATATTTTAATAATTAGTTACTAAATTTACTACATCTTATATCATATCATATTATTTACATCATTTTACTTTTTCTTTTTATATCCATCTTATATTATACCATTTTTAATATCTGTACTAACTTATATTACAATATTCCACAAAATTTTGAAAGTAAATTAGACAAATTTGCAAATAAAAAAACATCAGTTTAAACTGATGTTTCACCTATCGAAAAAATTAAGCAAGTCTATAAGCGGAGTTCTGTATTAGATAATCATCTTTCTAGGCTTATTGTCACCAATAAGCTCAAGCGACCTACCTACCGGAGAGTACGAGCAGCACTCTTTATTCCTATCTTGGTCTTGCTCCAGGTGGGGTTTACATAGCCAACTAGTCGCCTAGCTGCTGGTGAGCTCTTACCTCGCCTTTCCATCCTTACCACTTAAGTGGCGGTTTATTTCTGTTGCACTATCCTTAGGATTGCTCCCACTAGGTGTTACCTAGCACCCTGCTCTATGGAGCTCCGACTTTCCTCATGTAAAATTACATGCGATTATCTGGCTTACTTAATATTCATTTTACTTAGCTATATTATCATAAATACTTAAGTATGTCAAAGTAATATTATACTAAAAATTTAAATTTCTTCAAAAATAGTGTAATATAGGTATATAAACTATTATTTATGATTTGAGGTGAAATTTTGAAAAAATTATATAGAGTAATAATTAATATTATATTAATATTAGTAATAATCTATAGTGGATTTAATATATGCTTAAAGCTTAGCAAGTACAGCCATGATACTAAAGTATCTGCTCAACTTCAGAAAAAAGAAAATAAAAAAGAAGACTTATTAAAAATAAACAAAGATTTTAAGTTTTGGCTTTCTGTTGATAATACAAATATAAATTATCCAGTTGTACAATCTAAAGATAATTCTTATTATCTTGACAAAGACTTTTATGGTAAAAAATCTATCTCAGGTACATTATTCATGGATTATAGAAATAAATCTCTGGATGACCAAAATGTTATAGTATATGGACATAATATGAAAAACAAAACAATGTTTAATAATCTAAATAAGTTTAAAGATGATGATTTCTTTAAAGAAAACAATCAAATAAAAATCACTATGGATGGAAAAGAATTATTATATGAAGTATTTTCTGCCTATATTGTAGAATCTGATTATGATTATCTAAAAACAAGCTTTAATAGCGAATCAGACTATCAAAAATACATAGATGCTATTACTTCCAAATCATTACATAAATCAAATATGAAAGTAAGTAGTAAAGATAAGATAGTTACACTTTCTACATGCACTTATGAATTTGATGATGCTAGAATGGTAATCCATGGCAAGTTAGTTTCAAATTAAATATACATGTCTTTTTAACAATTCTTACACAAATAATCAAATTTTTGCGTTAAGGTATTCACATACAGATTAAAATAATTATTTTAATCTGTATAGCTATTTCTTACTTAATAGCTATTTTTTACTTAAATTTATCAATTTCCTGTCTATTTCTATAAACTATATAAAATAATAAATATATTATATAATAAAAAAGACTATGTTAAAAACATAGTCTTTACTGGAGCTGGTGATAGGAATCGAACCTACAACCTGCTGATTACAAGTCAGCTGCTCTACCGTTGAGCCACACCAGCACACTTATTCTATTATGAGTTAAATTAACACTCTAAAAACTGCATATATATTTTAATTAATGAACATCAAATAAATATTGGTCAAGTCCTCGACCTATTAGTATCGATAAGCTAAATACATTGCTGCACTTACACCTTCGACCTATCAACCAGATAGTCTTTCTGGGGTCTTACCCTTGCGGTGGGAAATCTCATCTTGA